>NZ_DAIUEE010000009.1:0-159819 GCF_036845285.1 Pseudoxanthomonas sp. | reverse complement strand
CAATGCTTCATGACCAAATCCTCGAAGATTTGGTCCGGTTTGGCTAGGAATTACCCAAAGAAAAGCCCGGCACGGGGCCGGCGTTTCGCGTCATGCGGATGCCGCGGCGATCAGCCGGGGCTGAAGCCGATCGTGCGTCGCGTGGTGACCGGTGCGTCGACCGGCTCGAAACGCCAGCGTCGCACCGCATTGAGCGCTTCGCGATCGAATACGCGGGCAGGGTTGGCGCGTACCACGCGTGCGTTGGTGACGGAGCCGTCCGTGCCTACCGTGATTTCCACGAGCACTTCGCCACTGGTGCCCGATCGCAGCGCTTCCGGCGGATACCGCGGCGCCGGCGTGCTGACCGCGCGCAGGGACTGCGCCTGCGCGGCGGCGGCGGGAACCGCAGCGCGCGCGGCGGCGGCCTGGCGCTCCGCGGCTTCCCGCTGCGCAGCCGCCTGGCGTTCGGTTTCCTGGCGCGCGGCTTCCGCACGCGCGGCTTCCTGCTGCTGGACGAGCTGCTGCGCGGCTGCAGCTTCGGTCGCACGCTGCTGCTCCGCCACCTGGGTCAAGCGCTGCTGCTCCTTCAGGCGGGCATCTTCCGCCGCCTTGGTCTTCGCGGCCTCGTCGGTGACGGCGCGCTGGGCAACGGCCTGTTGCGAGGCCGCGATGCTCTGCTGCAGGCGCGGCAGCGCCGGTGCCTTCGGATCGGCCTTCTCGATGATCGCCGACAGGCGCTGGGCCTCGGTGAACTCCTCGCGGGCGATGCTCTGCTCGGCGGCGATCAGCGTGTACGGCATCAGGTCGGTCAGCGCGCTGCTGACACCCGGATCGTTCGGCAGCTTGTCGCGCAGGGCCAGGTAATACTCCATGGCGTTGTCGCCACCCGGCGCGTAGATGCGGTTCTCGCGCAGCGCCTTGGTGGCGGCCTCGCGCAGCGCATCGGCATCCATCGCCTGGACCTGGGCGGATACCGCGGGCGGTGGCGGCGCTGCGGGCGCAGCGGCCGGGGTCGCCGCAGGCGCGGCAGCCTCGTCCTTCGAGCACGCCGCCAGCGCGACGATGAGCAGCAGCGGCACGGCGTAGCGCAGGCGCCCGGTGGTCTGGATCAAGGACATCGTTTCAACTCCCCCAAGTACGTTTCTAATGGTGTCGACAGCCCATCGACCCGCGCGGCAGCGCGGAACCGGGTATCGCGAATCTCAGCTCGGGCCCGCCGCCTGCCAGGCCCCGTCCGGGCTGGAATGGCGCGATGCCTTCCGGGTACCCCTACCCGGACGCCAGAGTACGTCGCCGCATCGGGGCTCACACTTGATGTCTGTCACACTTTTGGCGGGCTACTGCACATCTGCCGGATCTTGCTATGCCGGCGTCGCAAGCAGAGCGTTCAGCCGACCCAGTGCCTCGGCCACGATGCGTCCCTGCGCTTCAATGCTGGCGACGATCTGGGCCGGGGTGCGGTCGTCGATCACGGTGATCGCGTTCGGGTTGACTGCTTTCAGGTCAAATACCGTAGCGTCGATATCCGCCGCCCCTGCTTCAAGCTCGCGTGCCGCTTTTTCCTGTTCGCGGATACCGGCTTCCAGCGCCTCGATCTTTCTTGCCTTTTCCTTGTCGCGCTTTGACTGCTTCAGGGCTTCCTTCAGATCGACCACTTTGGCCTTGATGTCCGCCGCTCGATCCAGCAACGGCTCGATCTTCCCTCGCGCCTCTGCCCGGCGAGCGGCGATATCCACCGTCCAGGAGTAACGACTGTTGCCCTGAGGCAAACCCCGATGCGATAACAACCTTGCATAGCTGGGAAACGACTGGCCCGCGTTGGCTTCGTCAGCCTGCCACTCCGCCACAAGCGCGGCCGGCAAGGACTTTTCGTCCAGCATGCTGCCGTCTTTGGCGAAACCGAAATGCGCAAGCGTCAACGGTGTTTTCTTTCCGACCTTCACCCACGACAGGTCGTAGTACCAGATTCGTTCGGTTTTCTTGCCTTTGGTGAAGAACAACAGATTGGTCTTGACGCCGGCTCCCGCGGTGGAAAAGACGCCGCCTGGCAGACTCACGATGGCCCACAGGTCGCATTCGTCCAGCAGTTTCCGCTTCGTCTCGACGAACGCGCTTTCGTTGGTGCGGAACAGCAAGCCCTCATCCAGCACGATGCCGCAGGTACCGCCAGGTGCCAGCTCGGCCAGGATGTCCTGCACGAACAGGACCTGCGTGGACCCGGTCTCGAAGGCGAAGTTCTTCTGCGCATCCTTGCCCTCTTTCCCTCCGAACGGGGGGTTGGTCAGGATCACGTCGAACTGCGCGGGCGCCTGCTGGAAGAGCGCAGCGTAGGTGGCGCGCTTGGTCAATGCGTTGCCGTGCCAGAGGTTGGGCTGGTCGATGCCGTGCAGCACCAGGTTGGCCAGCGCGATGGGGAACACCAGATTCTCTTTCTCGCGGCCGAAGAAAGTGTCGTGCTTCAGCTTTTCGATGTCGGTACTGAGCGGAACCTGTCCTAGCCTCCGCGCAATGTGTTCGTACGCCACGGCGAGGAAGCCGCCCGTGCCGCAGCAGGGGTCGTACACCGTTTGCTCCAGTGAGGGGTCGACGGTGTGCACCATCGCCCGGATGACCTCGCGCGGCGTGAAGAACTGGCCTCCGTCCGAGTTCTTCTCGCCCATCTTCAGCAGGAGGTCTTCGTAGACCTGCGACAGGGTGAAGAAATGGGTGTCGTCCACGTGATCGATATTGATCTCGTGCACCCGGTCGAGGATATCGCGCAGGTTGGCTTCGTCGTCCACGCGGACGCGCTCCACCGCCGTCATGATGCGGCCGATGATGCGCTGCTTGGGTGTGGCCGCCGGGTTCGGCAGGCCCGTGCGCAAGTCGATATCGAGCGCATGCAGGTGCGGCAGCAGTTCCTTGTTGATGAAGTCGAACAGCCTGCCGTCGCCTGCGGCGAACAGGGCCTGCCGCTTCCAGCCTTGTCGCTTTCCTTCTGGCGTCTTCGGGTGATCGGCCTTGTCCGACCAGGGTGCGGCCCAGTCCTGCCAGCGATAGGGGCTGCGCAGCGCGGGGGAGAAGTCGGCACCGAGTACTTCGGCCTGTTCGGCATCGCGGGCTTCCTGCGCATCCAAGATGCGCAGGAACAGGATCCAGGTGAGCTCAGGGACATATTGCAGGGCGCTGGCGCAGTTCGAGCGCCGCATCACATCGCAGATGCTCTTCACGAAAGCGGACAGCGACTGCGTGCTGCCGATAGCCTTGGGGGGCTTGGCGGCGGGTGATTTCCTGGGACGTGCCATTACGTGTCTTTCTTCTTCAGTTGCTTTTTCTTGGCCGTCTCGAGCTGCCGGATGCTGCTCTCGGGCGCGGGCAGGTGCTCCGGCATGGTGCCGCCGAGTTCCTGGATGGTCTGGCGGACCTTCTGTCCAACCTGCTCGTGGGTGCGATTGGCCTGTGTCTTTCCCTGTACCTGATCGCGGCGCAGCTTCTCTTCGGTCTGGGTGGCGCGGAACAGGTTGGCGGCCAGTTCCGTGCTGCCCATGTGGTCGAGGATCTTCTGGCTCTTCTTCAGGCCCTTCCGGGTGTGGATGTCTTTGGCCCCAAGGCCGCCATACAGCCCTTTGTAGCCGTGATCCTGGAAGATGGCGTAGTCCAACGGGCTGTCCACGCCTGCCTCCTTGGCCGCTGCCGCCAGGTACTTGTTATGTGCGGCCAGTTCGTTGCGGATCGCTAGGCGCTTATCGTCCTCGGACAGCTGGGCGAACTTGCGGTCGTCTTCCAGTTCCTGGCGCCGGGTCTGCAGGGCAAAGTAAGTCTGGCCGTGGGCGATCACAGGCTTGGAAGGGTCGCCGTTCTGCACGATCAGGTAGCAGGCGTAACGTGACAGGTGCACGTCTTCCACAGGGCGCTGGGCGCCGGAGCCGATGGCCACCATTCCGAGGACATCCTCGAAATGGTCGTCTACGCGCTCATCGCTGTTCTCGCAGGCGATTTTTGCCCGCTCGATGACAGGCAGGAAGTGCCGGTACTCGGAGTACTCCAACACCTGCGCCAGCTGGCGCGCACGCCAGTATTCATTGCCCTCGTCATCGACATGGCGAATGCTGTCGAACGTGGTCGGATGCGGTGTGGAGTGCTTTCCGGTCATTTCACGTCTCCTTGTGGTGGAAAGGCTTGCGCCAGCAGCTTCTGCGGCAGGCGTTCGATCTCCGCCAGTTGGGCGATGGCGGCTTGATGGATGGCATCGGTCTCGGCTAGCGCCTCTTTCAGTTTAAGGGCGACCTCTTTCTGCACATCGATTGGCAATAGCGGAATTTCTATTGCCTCGACTTGTGCCGGCGACACGTGGGGTACACCAAGGCTTTGGTCGTGGCCAGATATTCCTGCAATGAAACGTGAGGAGTGCAGGAAAGCCCACAAAAAGTCTGCGTCAATGAATTCTTTCTTCATCAGGAATCGCCCGACTCGCTGCACAAGCAACGCTGGAAGATCAGTTCCGGAAACACGAGCTACTTTGATGCCGCTCGATATTAGAGGGCGGTCAAGGCTGACAAGGATGTCACCCCTTGCAAGCGAATAGTTCCGATAGCGACGTGCTTCAACCTCGTCTAGATGGACTACGTCATCCCAATAGACCTTTCCCGGGAGAATATTCGTGTTTCGAAGCAGCCGTGTACCAGAAAGTTGGAAGTCCTCGCTTTTGAAGGCAAAACCTGACTGAAGTTTCGCAGTAGCCGCGATTGGCTGCGTTACTTCGAACTTATCGAAGGTCGAATCAACCACTCTACTTCGTAGCAGACGCAACTCCCTGAGCTGTTCTTTTGCAGCCCGCGTTGCAACCTCAACTTCGGATAGTTGGGCTTTCAGGCTGGTGGCAATCTGGCGTTGCTTTGGTAACGGATACTCAGGGACTTCGAGCTCATCAAGAAAGCCGGCAATCAGGCTGTGCACGGTAGGACCACGCTTTACGCCATGACGCAGGACGAAATTCTGTTGTGCCCTCAAAAATAGAGCCAAGAATTCCGAATCAAAGCTTGCTTTTGGAACGAGGGCCTTGATGTCTTGGTTGAACGAGGAGTTTTGCCTGGCGATTCCAACCGGCAACGTATGCGCAAGTACGCCAGACCGCCCCACAACCAGAACTGTTCCGGCCGCAACGAGTCGTGCTGCCGATCCCTCAATCGCTTCGTCGCTTATCTGATCCTGAGAACTAGACAAGTCGAAGGACTTGATGTCTTTAGGTGAGAACCAGGGAATCTGACCATTCCAGAACTCGATCTTTCCCTTCTCAGGGGTTCCGCCACTGTAAAAATCACAACAATCCGCCAGCTTCATACGCCAAACAACCTCACCTTGGCATCCTGCATCACGTCAGCCGGGTTACCCAGCATGCGAAGCGAATCAACGCCTCCCGCACGGGCGATCTCCGGTACGTCCCAAAGAGCAGAGGTTTCCAGCGCTTCGGTTCCGCCCTGTGCAAACTGTGCACCCAGTCCTTTCAGCACGATGGCCGCGTTCGTCGCCATGCCATCGAACCAAGCCGCATGGCGGCTCACGTAAGCCTGGCCACGCTCCTGTCGACGCAGCGCACGCGCGTGATACCCATGCTTGCCGAAGAAGTCGTACAGGTCGAACTCGCCCATTCGGTCCACCTCCCGGATCACGTCCGGACTGAAGTTGTCGCCCAGCAGATGATCGATCAACTGGCGGCGCTTGCGCGCCTCGATCCACAGCCGGCGGAAATCGTCCAGGTTGTGCGCTTCGGACAGCACCCGCGCCATCACCTCGCGCCGGTACTCGTCCACCGGGATCGGCGTAGCCTGACCATTGCGGTTGGCCAGGATGAAGCGGCCCTGCGCATTCACCACCACGCGCTCGCTTTCTCCCAGGGAGATCCCGGCCACCGGCGTTGATGCGTACCCGTCACCGTCGCCCCCGTCTCCACCATCCGCCCCGCCGGCTCCGCCTGCGCCGCCGGTCCTGGGTGCCGCCGTGATGAACTCCGTACCGAACAGGTCGGTAACGCCGGTGTAGTCGTACAGCCAGAACTTGTACTTCTGCGTTTCCTCGTGGATGCGCGTGCCGCGACCGACCATCTGGTAGAACTTGATGGCCGACTGCAGGTAGCGGAAGAACACCACCGCGTTCAGACGCTCGATGTCCACACCCGCTTCCAGAAGATCCACGGTGCAGGCGATGAAGTCCCGCTCGCCGCTGCCACGCATGGTTTCAATCTTGTCCGCGCCCGCAGCCGCCGTGCACTTGAAGGCGTAGCTGTCCTTGCGCTCGCGCCCGTGGTCGCGGCACCACGCCGCGTACAGGTTGTTCATCTGCATCGCCACGCGGTCGGCATGGATGTCACGGGTGCAGAAGATGATGACTTTCTGTTCCGGCCCCCCGTTCTCGCAGAGCAGCGTAAACAGGTCTTCGCACATCTTCGGCGTGCGCAGGTCGATGAACAGCTCGTCGTCGAAGTCCTTGCCCGTGTATTCGGCCTTCGTCAGGTCCTCTTCGACCAGCGGCTTGCCGGTCTTGATGTCCCGTACCCCCGCGCGCAGGACGTCCTCGCGCGTGAAGGTGCGGGCATCGATGTCGGCCTTGCGCTTGATGATCTCGCAGGCGGCCAGATAGCCATCCTCCTGCGCCTGCGCCAAGGTGTATTCGTACACCGGCTCACCGAAGTACTGGACGTTGTGTGCCGTGATGGCGTCATCCGCCGCGACGGCCTCTTCCACCGCCCTCGACTGCTTTTCCCGCCTGGCGGGTTTCAGCTTGCGCGGCGTAGCCGTCAGGCCGATGTGGATGGCGTTGGGGTTGCGGGTCAGGACCTGCGACCACTTGCCCCACGCCGAGCGGTGACACTCGTCGATGACGATGACGCTGAAGGCGTCCTCACCGTAGTGATCGGTCAGGAAGCTGCCGTCGCCATCCTCGTCGATGCCCAATGTCTGGTAGGTGGCAATGTGGACGCGCGCATTCGCGGCCGCATTCTGCCCGCGTTCGGTCTGCACGATGCGGGCGTTCCCGCCGAAAGCCGCTTTCAGTTTCGTATAGGCCTGTTCGCGCAATTCATCGCGATCGCACAGGAACAGCGCGGGTTTGGGCAACATGCCTGCCTGCGCCATGCGCCACAACAGGTTGGTGGCGATGATAGTCTTGCCTGCGCCCGTGGCGAGCGTGAGCAGGACGCGCGGCGCGTTGCCTGCCTGTTGCTCCACGATGATCTTCTCGAACGCCGCCCGGATGGCAGCGTCCTGGTAGTAGCGGCTCTGCGCCCATGCCGGGCTATCGGCCTGAAACAGCACGTTTGCGGCAGCCGATGTCAGATCGATTCCCTTGTCCTTCGCGTAGCGGGTGCACAGATCGGCATGTGAGGGGAAGTCATGCATGGGATGCGGACCGGCCTGGAGCCCGCTCGGCTTGTCGTAGTCGCCATAAAGATGCCCGTTGCTGGCGAAGACATACTGCACATCGAAGCGCTTGCAGTCCGCATATCCCTTGGCCTGCTGCATGCCTTTCAACGGATCTTCCGATTCCTTCTTGGCTTCCAGCACGGCGACCGGCATGCACGAGGGCATGCCCCCGACCTGCACGCACAACAGATAGTCCGTGCGACCCGCACCCTTGCGACGGCGGCCTTTCGGCCCTGTCGGCTCCACCGGGGCGGGAGTTTCCAACTTGATCCGCTGAGGGTCGTCATATCCCTTGCCGCGCAGGACAGGGTCGATCAGGTGGAAGCGGGTTTCTTCCTCGTTGAAAGCCACGTTGTCTCCCGCTCCCGTATCACTCAGGGCACAAGAATAGCGGATTCCACGGTCCTCTCTGGAGCTGGCACAGCTGTTCAATCGATTCGTGCTTTCCGCTCGATTGCGTCTGCGCGTAGCTGTGACTATTTACCGATGCAGAACGTGGAAAAGATGTGGCCGAGCATGTCGTCCGCGCTGAGGCGGCCGGTGATCTCGCCGAGCGCATCATGGGCCAGCCGCAACTCTTCGGCCGCCAGTTCCAGCTGCTCGTGGTGCAGCTGGTCGGCCGCCGCGGAGGCGTGGCCGGCGGCGCGGTGCAATGCCTCCACGTGGCGGGCGCGCGCGGAGAACTCGCCGTCGCCGCCGTCGCTGGCCGATCCCATCGCGAGCGTACGCAGCCGTGCATGCAACCGGTCGAGGCCGATGCCATGCGCGGCGGACACGTACACGCGGTCGTCGGTGTCCGGCGGCACATCAACCAGCAGGTCGGCCTTGTTGTGGATCCACAGGACGGTGCCCACACCCTCGATGCCCTCCTGGATCGCCGCACGGCCCGCGTCGGGATCGCGCGCGTCGACGATCGCCAGCGCCACGTCGGCGCGGGCGAGTTCCGCACGCGCACGGCGCATGCCTTCGCGCTCGATCGCATCGCCGCCCTCGCGCAGTCCGGCGGTATCCACCAGATGCAGTTCCAGTCCGTCCAGGCGGATCGTTTCACGCAGCGTATCGCGGGTGGTGCCGGCGACATCGGTGACGATGGCGCGGTCGCTGCCGGCCAGCGCATTGAGCAGCGAACTCTTGCCGGCGTTCGGCGGACCGACGATCACCGCATGCACGCCATCGCGCAGCTTGCGGCCGCGCTCGGCATCAGCGATCAGCACATCCAGACGTTGCCGCGCGTCTGCCAGCCGCGCGCGCACCTGTTCGCCGCCCAGCGTGTCGATGGATTCGTCGGCGAAGTCGATCGCCGCTTCCACATGCACGCGCAACGCCAGCAGCGATTGGCCGATGCCGTCGACGCGCTCGGAGAACACGCCGTCGAGCGAACGACGCGCCGCACGGGCCGCTCGCGCATCGGCGGCGGCGATGAGGTCGGCGATGGCCTCGGCCTGGGCGAGATCGAGCTTGTGGTTGAGGAAGGCGCGTTCGGAAAACTCGCCGGGTCGCGCCATGCGCGCACCGAGTGCGCAAGCGCGTGCAAGCAGCTGCTGCAGCACGACCGGGCTGCCATGCGCCTGCAGTTCGACCACGTCTTCGCCGGTGAAACTGGCGGGACCCGGGAACGACAGCGCGATGCCGTCGTCGATCACCTCGCCGTCGCCATCGCGGAAGCGGACGTAGTGCGCATGGCGCGGCGCCAGCGCACGTGCGCAGATCGCGTTCGAGATCGCGCCGGCCATGGGTCCGGACAGGCGCACGACACCAACGCCACCCGCACCAGCCGCGCTGGCGATCGCAACGATGGTGTCCTGGGCTGGCGTCATGGGTGCGGATTCGCAGAAGAGCTTTCAGGGTAGCGGAAACACGAAGCCCGCCGGAGGGCGGGCTTCGTGGCATTGCAGCGCGTGCGGATTACTTCGCGATCGCGGTCTTCGGCGGCGTGGCCGATTCGCCGTGGCGCTTGGTCATCCACCACTGCTGCAACAGGCCCAGCGCGCCGTTGGTGACCCAGTACAGCACCAGGCCCGAGGGGAAGAAGGCCATCATCACGCCGAACACCAGCGGCATGAACTGCATCATCTTCTGCTGCATCGGGTCCATGCCCGGTGCCGGCGTCAGCTTCTGCGTCAGCCACATCACCAGCATGTTGAGCACCGGCAGGATGAAGTAGGGATCGCGCGCGGTCAGGTCCTGGATCCATGCGAACCACGGCGCCTGGCGCAGCTCGACGGTTTCCACCAGCACCCAGTACAGCGCCAGGAACACCGGCATCTGCACGAGGATCGGCAGGCAGCCGCCCATCGGATTGATCTTCTCCTTCTTGTACAGCTCCATCATGGCGACCTGGAACTTCTGCTTGTCGTCGCCGTAGCGTTCCTTCAGCTGCTGGATGCGCGGCTGGAACTTGCGCATCTTGGCGAAGCTCTTGTACTGCGCGGCCGACAGCGGATACAGCGCCAGCTTCACCAAAATCACCAGGCCGATGATCGACCAGCCCCAGTTGCCGATGAAGCCGTGCAGGAAGTTCAGCACCCAGAACAGGCCCTGGCCCAGCAGCGCGAGGATCGCGAACTGGCTGTAGTCGACGACGCGGTCGATGCCGGGCGCCTTGATCGCATGGATCTTGTCGACCAGCTTCGGGCCGACCCACAGGCGCGCGGTGGTCGTGGCCTGCTGGCCGGGACCGACGTTGACGCCCGGACCCATCTCGCGGATCAGCGCGCGCGTGCCGTTGTCGGGCTTGTCGAGTGAGATGGTGGTGGTGTCGTCCGCCTGCGGAATCCACGCACTGAAGAAGTGGTGCTGCGGAATCGCGATCCAGCCACCCTTCACCTGCTGGTTGACGCGGCCGTCTTCCAGGTAGTCCTCGTTGAACTTGCGGCGCTGGTAGCTGCCGTCCCACCAGGTGGCGCCGTTGAAGCTGAAGGATTCCGGATTCGTCATGCCGCTCTTGACCTGCGGCGGCGTGCGCAGCAGCTGGCGGTAGATCGTGCCCTGCCAGGTACCGCTGCCGGCGTTGACGACCTGGTCGCGGACCTCGATCTCGTAGCTGGCGCGGGTGAAGGTGTAGGTGCGGCGGATGGTCACCCCATCCGCGCCCTGCCAGATGAAGGGCACACTGACGCTGTCGGCACCCTTGGCCAGGGCGACGTCGCCGGCGCCGTTCTCGGGCCTGAAGGCATGGTGGTCGGGCGCCTTCGCCGCACTGCTGACCCACCCGCTTTCCGCCGCGTAGAAATGCTGCGGGTCTTCGCTGAAGAGGCGGACCGGGCCGCTGCCAGGCACCTTGCTGAGCGGGTAATGCAGCAGGTCTGCCTCCAGCACGCTGCCGCCATCCAGCACCAGACGCAGGACGTCGGTCTGCACGGTGACACGCGGTGCCGCGGTGCCGGGTGCCGCAGCCGCCGGCATCGGCGCCACGGTGGGTGCGCTCGGCACGCTTCCAGTCGACGCCGCATCGGGTGCGACTGCGGCCGGGACGGTGCTGCCCGCCGCCTTGGTCGTCTGCGCGGCGACCGCAGGGGTCGCGGGATCCGCCTTGTTCCATTCCAGCCACAGCAGGGTCGCCACCATCAGCCAGGCGAAGATCAGGAATACACGGGTCTGGTTCATCAGGCAGGCAATCTCAACCGGCGTCGGAAACCGGTTTGGTCGAAGAAGAAGGAGTGGGTGGCGGCGCAGGCGAATTCAAGCCCGGCGGCATTGTGCCGCCCGGTGCCGGTGCCGGCAATGCACCGGCGCGTATCAGCGTGCGTTCGAAGGTCGCGCGCAGCTGGCCCGTATCGGCTTTCGCCGCAGGCGTGCGTGCGACCACGACGTAGTCGCCACCGGGCAACGTGGCACGCAGGCGACGGAAGTGTTCGCGCAGCTGGCGTTTGATGCGGTTGCGCCCCACGGCGCGGGTGTCCACCTTGCGGGACACCGCCAGGCCGAGGCGCGCCGGTCCATTCCCCGGCAACCAGTGCAGGCTCATCAGTGGATCGGAGGTGCGGCGGGCCTGCTCGAACACGCGCGCGTAATCTGCGCCTGCGCGCACCCGCGCGCTGCGCGGGAAGGCCGTGGTCATCTCAGCAAGAAGCCCGCTCGTGAACGGGCGGGCTCCTTTCGATGCAGGGAACGCATGGATGCCGGCCGTCCATCGACGGCCAAGCCATCAGGCGGTCAGGCGCTTGCGGCCCTTGGCGCGGCGACGGGCCAGGATCTTGCGGCCATCGGCCGTGGCCATACGGGCACGGAAACCATGGTCGCGCTTGCGCTTGAGGTTGCTGGGTTGGTAAGTGCGCTTGGTGGCCATGGGGCCCTCGGGCGAGTTCGGGTGGAAAGAACCGGAAATTCTATAGGAGCCACCAGCTTACGGTCAACCACTCATGTCCTTTCGATACACGGATCCCCGCGCGGCACCGCAATGGCGTGCCCCGGGACCACTCATCCACATCTTATGCACAGGATCGTTGGCGGGTACCGGCGCCGGTGGTAGTCTGGCCGACCCCATTGATCCCGCCCCGCGCTGCCCGCGGCAACGCGGGATGGCCTGTTCGACCCCACTCGCGAGTTGTTCCACCTGATGGATGCCTGGCCCCGTTGCCTCGAACGCCTGGAAGCCGAATTGCCGGCCGAGGATGTACACACCTGGCTGAAGCCCTTGCAGGCCGAGCAGCGCAGCAATGCGATGGTGCTGTACGCGCCCAACGCCTTCATCGTGGAACAGGTGCGTGAGCGCTACCTCGGCCGCATCCGCGAATTGCTGGATTATTTCGCCGGCCACGACGATGTATCGCTGGAGATCGGGTCCCGCAGCAAGGCGATCGACGCGCCCCCCGCAGCCGCCATGGCAAGCGGCACGGGTATCGCCGCGCCGTCGGAACCGTTCGCGGGCAACATGGACACCCATTACACCTTCGACAATTTCGTCGAGGGCCGCAGCAATCAGCTGGGTCGTGCCGCCGCGTGGCAGGCCGCGCAGAAGCCGGGCGACCGCTCGCACAACCCGCTGCTGCTGTACGGGGGCACCGGCCTGGGCAAGACCCACCTGATGTTCGCCGCCGGCAACGAGATGTTGCGGCAGAATCCGAGGGCCCGCGTGCTCTATCTGCGCAGCGAGCAGTTCTTCAGTGCGATGACCAAGGCGCTGATCGAGAAATCGATGGACCAGTTCAAGCGCCGCTTCCAGCAAGTCGACGCGCTGCTGATCGACGATATCCAGTTCTTCGCCGGCAAGGACCGCACCCAGGAAGAGTTCTTCCACACCTTCAACGCGCTGTTCGACGGCCGCCAGCAGATCATCCTGACCTGCGACCGCTATCCGCGCGAAGTGGAAGGCCTGGAGCCGCGCCTGAAGTCGCGCCTGGCGTGGGGCCTGAGCGTGGCGATCGATCCACCGGACTTCGAGACGCGTGCGGCGATCGTGCTGGCCAAGGCCCACGAACGCGGCGCGCAGATTCCCGACGACGTGGCCTTCCTGCTGGCCAAGAAGATGCGCAGCAACGTGCGCGATCTGGAAGGCGCGCTCAACACGCTGGCGGCGCGCGCCAACTTCACCGGCCGCGCCATCACGCCCGAGTTCGCGCAGGAAACCCTGCGCGACCTGCTGCGCGCGCAGCAGCAGGCGATCAGCATCCCTAATATCCAGAAGACCGTGGCAGACTACTACGGCCTGCAGATCAAGGATCTGCTGTCCAAGCGGCGGACGCGTTCACTGGCACGTCCGCGGCAGGTGGCGATGGCCTTGGCCAAGGAACTGACCGAACACAGCCTGCCGGAAATCGGCGACGCGTTCGCCGGCCGTGACCACACCACCGTGCTGCACGCCTGCCGACAGATCCGCACGTTGATGGAAGCGGATGGCAAGTTGCGGGAAGATTGGGACAAATTGATCCGGAAGCTCAGCGAGTAAACGCGGCAACGTGTTCAAGCGCGCGGCGCGACGTCAGAATGATGGCGCCCACGCCGCCCGGACAAGATCGTCACGATGCCGGGATTTCGTGGATACGCGTTGTGGCGGTACGCGGGACCGGATTGATGGTTGGGAGTTGCCGTTCGGTTGCAGTTCGTTTCCGCAGGCCATAGCGCCACTGTAGACAGGGCGATCAAGGCGGGCAACGGACAACTCCGTGGGCAAGTGGATGGCCGATCTGTGGATAAGATGTGTGCTGTTTCAGCGTTCAAAGTTGTCCACAGGTTTGACTGCAGGTTCACCACCCCATGTCCACCGGGTTGGTTGAAGAAAAAACAGAACAGATTCATGTGGTTATGTAGGTTTTCCCGGATTTTCCGGCCTACCACCACCACCAGCTTTTAAGCTTTTAGTCTTAAAAATCCAAAGCGAAGGGGCTCCAATACTCATGCGTTTCAGTCTGCAGCGCGAAGTCTTCCTCAAGCCCTTGGCCCAAGTGGTCAACGTGGTCGAACGCCGGCAGACGCTGCCGGTCCTGGCGAATTTCCTGGTACAGGTGCAGAACGGGCAGCTGTCGCTGACGGGTACCGACCTGGAAGTCGAGATGATTTCCCGCAGCGCAGTCGATGACGCGCAGGACGGAGAAACGACGATTCCGGCGCGCAAGCTGTTCGACATCATTCGCGCCCTGCCCGATGGCAGCAAGGTCACCGTCAGCCAGACCGGTGACAAGGTCACCGTGCAGGCCGGCCGCAGCCGCTTCACCCTTGCCACGCTGCCTGCCAACGACTTCCCGTCGGTGGACGAGGTTGAAGCGACCGAACGCATCGAGGTCCCCGAAGCGACGCTGAAGGAACTGATCGAACGCACGTCGTTCGCCATGGCCCAGCAGGATGTGCGCTACTACCTCAACGGACTGCTGTTCGACCTCAGTGAACGCACGCTGCGCTGCGTCGCCACCGACGGTCACCGCCTGGCGATGTGCGAATCGCAGCTGGAAGGCGCGCCGGTCGGCAAGCGCCAGATCATCGTGCCCCGCAAGGGCGTCACCGAACTCCAGCGTCTGCTGGAAGGTGGCGATCGCACGCTGGAACTGGAAGTCGGCCGCAGCCATATCCGCGTCAAGCGCGACGATGTGACCTTCACGTCGAAGCTGATCGATGGCCGTTTCCCGGACTACGCCGCGGTGATTCCGATCGGTGCGGATCGGGAAGTGCTGCTGGATCGCGAAGTATTGCGGGCTGCCCTGCAGCGTGCGGCCATCCTGTCGAACGAGAAGTATCGGGGCGTCCGCGTGGAGGTATCGCCCGGCCAGCTCAAGATCAGTGCCCACAACCCGGAGCAGGAAGAGGCGCAGGAAGAGATCGAAGCCGACACCAAGGTCGACGGCCTGGCGATCGGGTTCAACGTGAACTACCTGCTGGATGCCCTGTCGGCGCTGCGCGACGAACATATCGTCCTGCAATTGCGCGATGCCAATTCGTCGGCCCTGGTTCGTGAGGCGAGCAGCGAGAAATCACGCCATGTGGTGATGCCGCTGCGTCTTTGACCCGTCTGTTCCACGTGGAACACGATGCATCGCCCGGCCTGTGCCGGGCGATGTTGTTTCAGGCGTCTGCAACGGATCCGCCACGGCCGGCGCAATCGCCCACGCTAGAATTTGAGCCATGACGCTGTTGTCCGCCGCCCGTATTGCCGCCCCTCGCTCGCGCCAGCCACCGTGCGGGAGTTCTCCCCCGTGCAGGTGACACGCCTGGAAGCCAGCGGGTTACGACGTTTTCCGTCGGTCTCGCTGATGCCGGAGGCCGGCCTTAACCTGATCACCGGCGACAACGGCGCCGGCAAGACCAGTCTGCTGGAAGCCTTGCACCTGATGGCGTACGGCAGGAGCTTCCGCGGGCGCGTACGGGACGGATTGGTGCGAACGGGAGCCGAGGCGGTAGAGGTGTTTGTGGAATGGCGGGAGTCCGCGCAAGGGCGCCAGCGTCGGGCGGGGCTGCGACACAGCGGACAGGCATGGGCGGGCCGGCTGGATGGAGAAAACGTCGCCCAGTTGGGCGATCTCTGCGCCGCCCTGGCGGTCGTCAGCTTCGAACCCGGCAGCCACGCCTTGGTGACAGGTGGAGGCGAGCCACGACGACGATTCATGGACTGGGGCTTGTTCCACGTGGAACAGGGGCGCGAAGGTGGGTTTCTGCCACTGTGGCGCCGGTATGCGCGCGCGCTGAAACAGCGGAATACCCTGCTCAAGGCCGGAACAGGGGGCGCACAGCTGGATGCATGGGATCACGAGCTGGCGGAAGCGGGGGAACCGCTGACAGGCCACCGCCAAGGCTATCTGGACGCGCTTCAGGGCGAAGTGACCAACATCGTGCACGAATTGGCCCCATCCCTGGGTGCTGCGTCCCTCCAGTTCCAGCCCGGCTGGCGTCGCCATGAACTTTCGCTGGCGGATGCGCTGCTTTTGTCGCGGGACCGGGATCGTGCCGCCGGATACACGACCGTCGGCCCGCACCGGGCCGACTGGCGCATCGACTACTCCAGCCTTCCGCAACGTGAAACCCTCTCTCGAGGCCAGGCCAAACTGACAGCCCTGTCATGCCTGTTGGCGCAGGCGCAGGATTTCGCCCGCCGACGCGGGGAATGGCCGGTGATCGCGCTGGACGACCTGGCCTCCGAGCTGGACCGGCACCACCAACGCCGGATCCTCGAACGCCTGCTGACAAGTGGTGCCCAGGTCTTCATCACGGGGACCGAGCGTCCGGCGGGCCTGGACGACACCCGCATCCCGACCACCCTGTTCCACGTGGAACAAGGGGTGGTTGATCGGGTCGAAAACCCCTGAAGCAGGGCTAAGTGCCCACCAGTGCTATAATTCCGCATTGATCCTTTGGCCCCCGCAGAGCGTCCACCAATCTGGTGGCGCGGCGTTTGCCATGCAGCCGACACGAAGCGAATGACCGACGAAACGACCTCTTCTGCACCGAACGGCAACACGTACGACGCCAACAGCATCACCGCCCTCGAAGGTCTGGAAGCAGTCCGCAAGCGTCCTGGCATGTACATCGGCGACGTGCATGACGGCACGGGCCTGCACCACATGGTGTTCGAAGTCGTCGACAACTCCATCGATGAGGCCTTGGCGGGCCACGCCGACCACGTGGCGGTCACGATCCATGCCGATGGCTCGGTCTCGGTCTCGGACAACGGTCGCGGCATTCCGGTCGGCAAGCATGCACAGATGAGCGCCAAGCTGGGTCGGGACGTCTCGGCGGCCGAAGTCGTCATGACGGTCCTGCATGCCGGCGGCAAGTTCGACGACAACAGTTACAAGGTGTCCGGTGGCCTGCATGGCGTAGGCGTCAGCGTGGTCAACGCCCTTTCCGAGAAGCTGCAGCTGGATATCTTCCAGGGCGGTTTCCACTACCACCAGGAATACAGTCACGGTGCGGCCCTGGGACCGTTGAACCAGATCGAAAACACCACGAAGCGCGGCACCACGCTGCGCTTCTGGCCATCGGTGACCGCCTTCCACGGCAATATCGAGTTCCACTACGACATCCTGGCCCGCCGCCTGCGCGAATTGTCGTTCCTCAATTCCGGCGTCAAGATCGTGCTGGTCGATGAGCGCGGCGACGGCCGTCATGACGATTTCCACTACGAAGGCGGCATTCGCAGCTTCGTGGAGCACCTCGCGCAGCTGAAGACGCCGCTGCATCCGAATGTCATCTCGGTCACCGGCGAAGCCAGCGGCATCGTGGTGGACGTGGCGCTGCAGTGGACCGACGCCTACCAGGAAACGATGTTCTGCTTCACCAACAACATCCCGCAGAAGGATGGCGGTACCCACCTGATCGGCTTCCGTGCGGCGCTGACGCGCACGTTGACCAACTACATCGAACAGAACGGCATCGCGAAGCAGGCGAAGGTCAACCTGTCCGGCGACGACATGCGGGAAGGCATGATTGCCGTGCTGTCGGTCAAGGTGCCGGATCCGAGCTTTTCCTCGCAGACCAAGGAAAAACTGGTCAGTTCCGACGTCAGGCCGGTCGTTGAGAGCACGTTCGGCGCACGTTTGGAGGAGTTCCTGCAGGAACACCCCAACGAAGCCCGAGCGATCGCCAGCAAGATCGTCGATGCGGCCCGTGCCCGCGAGGCAGCGCGCAAGGCGCGCGACCTGACCCGGCGCAAGGGCGCACTCGATATCGCTGGCCTGCCCGGCAAGCTGGCCGACTGCCAGGAGAAGGATCCGGCGCTGTCCGAACTCTTCATCGTCGAGGGCGACTCGGCCGGCGGTTCCGCCAAGCAGGGCCGCAACCGCAAGAACCAGGCGGTGCTGCCTTTGAGGGGAAAAATCCTCAACGTGGAACGTGCGCGCTTCGACCGCATGCTCGCCAGCGCCGAGGTCGGCACGCTGATCACCGCGCTCGGCACCGGCATCGGCAAGGACGAGTACAACCCGGACAAGCTGCGCTACCACCGCATCATCATCATGACCGACGCCGACGTCGACGGCTCGCACATCCGCACGCTGCTGCTGACCTTCTTCTACCGGCAGATGCCGGAGCTGATCGAGCGCGGCTACATCTACATCGGCCTGCCGCCGCTGTACAAGCTCAAGCAGGGCAAGCAGGAGCTGTACCTGAAGGACGACGCGGCGCTCAACGTCTACCTCGCGAACAACGCGGTGGAAGGTGCATCGCTGATTCCCGCCGACGGCGAACCGCCGATTTCCGGCGAGGCGCTGGAGAAGTTGCTGCTCGTCTTCACCACCGCACGCGACGCGATCGCGCGCAATGCGCACCGCTACGATCCGGTGCTGCTGGAATCGCTGATCGACTTCACCCCGCTCGACGCCGAACACCTGCAGCGGAATGTCGACGAACGCCACGAACTGGACGCGCTGGAAGCGAAGCTCAATCGCGGCAGCATCGGTAGTGCGCGTTATGCGCTGACCTTGCAGCCAGCCACCGAACAACGCCCCGCCGCGCTGCTGGCCACGCGCCGGCACATGGGCGAGGAGCTGGTGCAGGTGCTGTCGCTGTCGGCCTTCGAAACCGGCGAACTGCGTCCGCTGCGCGAAGCCGCTGCCCTGCTGCATGGCCTGGTGCGCGATGGTGCGCAGGTCGTCCGCGGCAACAAGGCGCAGCCGGTGGCGACATTCGCCGACGCGCAGGCGTGGTTGCTGGAAGAAGCCAAGAAGGGCCGCAGCATCCAGCGCTTCAAGGGCCTCGGCGAAATGAATCCCGAGCAGTTGTGGGATACCACCGTCAATCCCGAGACGCGTCGTCTGTTGCAGGTGCGCATCGAAGACGCGGTGGCCGCCGACCAGATCTTCAGCACGCTGATGGGCGATGTCGTCGAACCGCGCCGCGAGTTCATCGAGGACAACGCGCTGAAGGTGTCGAACCTCGACGTCTGACGCGGCGCGAATGAGCGACGTGCGAACCACGCCCGACGTCGCGCCTGCGGCGCCTACCCCCCTGCCCTTGCGCAGCGTGCTGCCGGCATTCGCGCTTGACGTGGCGCTGGCCATCACCCTGTCGTTCTCGACGTTGATGCTCGGCCTGTTCGGCTGGGCCGCATGGCGCGGCGTGCAACTCGCTCGGCAGCAGGCAGGCTCGCTGGATGCGCAGGCGCTGCAGGCCCAGATCGGCACGCCGCCCGTCCTCTTCCTGATCGTCATGACGCTGGTCAGCACAGGCGGTACGGCCCTGGTGCTGTATTTCTGGCGTCGCCGGGCGACACCGGCCGAACGGCTCGGGTCCATCAATCGATCGCGTCGTCCGGGCACCTGGTGCTGGGCGCTGGCGGCAGGACTGGCGACCTTCCTTTTCAGTTCGCTGATGAGCGCAGCTGGTCGCGCGCAGGGGCTGGACCTCGAACCCAGCAACCTCGACGTGATCAAGGAGGGGTTCGCGCGGTTCCCCGTGTTCCTGGCCCTGTTCGCCGTCGTGTTGGCGCCGTTGTACGAGGAACTGCTGTTCCGGCGCGTCCTGTTTGGCAGGCTGTGGCGGGCCGGATGGCCGGTGCTGGGCCTGGTGCTCAGCAGCCTGGTGTTCGCCCTGGTCCACGAACTGCCGGGACTGAACGGCAAGCCGGTAGGCAGCACGGTCTTCCTGATCCTGGTCTACGCCGGCATGGGCGCGATCTTCGCCTGGGTTTACCGCCGGACCGGCACCCTGTGGGCGCCCATCGCCGCCCATATCCTGAACAATGCGATAGCGCTGGCTGTCCTGCAGGTTTACGGTGGCGCGTCCGTCTAGTGTGATTGACGAAAGTTTAAGACGCGCTTGCCCAGACTCTGGTGTCACGCAATGTCGCAGGGGGCGAGCATGAAACTCCGGATCCTTGGAACCGCCATGGTGCTGGGCCTGACGGCCTGCGCCACCACTACCTCGCCTACCGGCCGCACGCAGATGGTCGGCGGCGTTTCCCAGGCGCAGTTGGACCAGTTGGGCGCGCAGGCCTTCGCCGAAACCAAGGCCAAGGAAACCCTCAACCGGGATGCGAAACAGAACGCCTACGTCACCTGCGTGGTCAATGCCCTGGTGCGGCAGCTGCCGCCGGCACAGCGCAACGTCGCGTGGGAAACGGCGGTCTTCACCGACAAGGAGCCCAATGCGTTCGCGCTGCCGGGTGGCAAGGTCGGCGTGAATACCGGCATCTTCACCGTCGCAAAGAACCAGGATCAGCTGGCCGCCGTGCTGGGTCACGAGATCGGCCACGTGATCGCGCGCCATCACGAGGAACGCATCACCCGCCAGATGGGCGCGCAGGCCGGGTTGGGCATCGTGGGTGCGCTCGCGGGTGCTCGCTATGGTGAGGGTGCCGCCAGCACCGTCAACCAGTTGGGTGGCATGACGGCGCAAGCGGCGTTCCTGCTTCCTGGTTCGCGCACGCAGGAAAGCGAGGCCGACGTCGTCGGCCAGCGCCTGATGGCGCAAGCCGGGTTCGATCCCCGTCAGGCCGTCGGCCTGTGGCAGAACATGATGGCGGCCAGTGGCGGTCGCTCGCCGCAATGGCTGTCGACCCACCCCGATCCGGCGAATCGCATCCGCGAACTCGAACGCGACGCGCCCTCCCTCGTCCCGACGTACGAGGCGGCCAGGAAGGCCGGAAACGCACCGAAATGCGGTTGACACACGCCAGGGTATTGCTGCGAAGCAGCACCTGAAACGGTATCCGCCCTCCCCCGGTTTCTGATAGCTTTGCCGGCCCCGCACGCAGACGGCAAGGATCCTTCCTCCCCTGCATGGCCCCACGAGGTTCAGACATGAAGCACCGCACGCCGCAGAAAACCCTTCTCAGCCTGATGCTGCTGGCCGCCTTTGGTGGCGCCATCGTTGCCGATGCCGTGGCGTACGACGCCCGCTCGGCCGACCGCGGCGGCCGCAAGAACAGCGGCAAGCCCGAAGTGCGTTATCCCGATGCGACGCGTGAGGAACCCAAGCTCAAGGGTTCCAGCAAGATGCAGGGCAAGCTCGGCAAGCTCTTCAAGGCGTACGAGAAGGACGACAACGACGCAGAGACGCTGACGTTGGCGAAGGAACTGCTGGCCGAACCCAACGCGAACGAGTACGACAAGGCGATGGCGGCCCAGCTCGGTGCGCAGGCGGCCTACAACCTGGACGACACCGCGACCGCCAAGCAGCTCCTGCAGCAGGTCATCGATCTGAACGCACTCGACAACAACGGTCACTACCAGTCGATGGTAATGCTGGCGCAGCTGCAGCTGCAGGACGACGAGTTCGCCCCCGGCATGGCCAACCTCGACCGCTACCTGGCCGAGACCAAGTCCAACAAGCCGGAAGATCTGATCCAGAAGGGCCAAGCCCTGTACCAGATGGAGAAGTACGCGGAAGCCATCCCGGTGCTCGAAAAGGCCATCGCATCGACGACCGAACCCAAGGACAACTGGTACGGCCTGTTGTTGGCTTCCCTCGTCAACGCCGATCGTCCCGCCGAAGCGGTGAAGATCGCCGAGCAGATGGCCGCCAAGAATCCGGCCGACAAGAAGGGCCAGCTCAATCTGGTATCCACGTACCAGCAGGCGGACCAGTTCGACAAGGCGGCAGCCACGCTCGAGAAGATGCGTGCAGCCGGCCAGCTGACGGAAGAGAAAGAATATCGCCAGCTCTACGTGACGTACGCCAACATGGACGGCAAGGAGAAGGAAGTCATCTCCGTCGTCAATGAGGGCCTGCAGAAGGGTGTGCTGAAGCCGGACTACCAGACCCAGCTCGCGTTGGCGCAGGCCTACTATTATTCCGAGCAGATTCCGCAGGCCATCGAGGCATGGCAGAAGGCTGCCCCGCTCGCGCCCAACGGCGATACCTATCTCAACCTGGCGCGCGTGCTGTGGCAGGAAGACCGGATTCCGGAAGCCAAGGTGGCTGCCCGCGCCGCGCTGGATAAGGGATTGAAGAAGCCGGAAGACGCGAAGAAGATCATCGCGCTGCCGTGAATACGATCCACTGACACCGAAGGCCAAAAATCCATACGGATGATGGCACCGGGGCGTCAGATTGGTATAAGCTGGGGATTCCGCCGGTGAAAAACGCCGGCAGGATCCAGAATCAACGAGGCGCCCCGGCGCCCGTATCAACCTTGAGTTAATTGGCGCATGGCTGAACAACTGGTCATCAACAGGTACCGGGAACAGGAAGAGGACAACAGCCTCAACTGGCCCCGTATCATCGGCATTGCCTTCGTGATCGCATTGCATGCAGCCGCGCTGCTTGCCCTGTTGATTCCGGCGGTCGCTCCGCCTGCGGAAAAGGAAAAGGAACGCCGGACTTCGGTCGTCATCGTCGACGCTCCGCCGCCGCCCCCTCCGCCGCCGCCGCCGCCGCCGCCGCAGGATACGCCGCCGCCGCCGGTCAAGAATCTGGCGCCGCCGCGTACCACGCCGTTGCCGCCGCCGCCGGAAGCCCCGCCGGTCGACATCGCCGAGCCGCGTCCGACCGATATCGTAACGCCGCCGTCGCCACCGTCGCCGCCGTCGCCGTCGCCGGACATCGGCGCGAGCGTTGATATCTCGTCGAAGAACATGAACCCGCCTCGCTATCCGCCTGCGGCTGCGCGTGCGGGGATTACGGGCACGGTCGTCCTTATCATCGACGTGGACTCAAGCGGCAACGTGACCAACGTGTCGGTGGAGAAATCGAGCCGCAACCGTGATCTCGACCGCGCCGCGATCGATGCCGCACGCAAGTGGCGTTTCAATGCGTCGGTCGTCAATGGCCAGAAGGCTGCGGGCCGTGTGCGAGTGCCGGTGGACTTCACGCTGTAAGGAGGACCGGGGCCCATACCCATAGACCCCGGCCACTGTTTCATGCTTTCAAACCCGCAACACCCTCAATCAACACTTATATAAAGGTAAGCGTCATGCTGCAGGAAACCCTTTTCGCCGCCGCCGCCGGGGGCAACAACGCCGCGAATGCCCTGTCGCAGATGGGCTTCGAGCACATGATCAGCGAGATGGTCAGCAAGCCCGGCGAGTTCATCGTCTCCTGGGTCGTGCTGCTCACCCTGGTCATCATGTCCGCCATGTCCTGGTACTGGACCGTCATCAACGTGCTTCGCAGCACCCGCCTGAAGGGCCAGGCTGATCGCGTCACCAGCGCCTTCTGGGAAACCCCGAACGCGCAGGACGCCATCCGCCTGATGGAAGAACAGCCGAAGAACGAGCCGTTCTCCAAGATCGCCCTCGACGCCGCCCAGGCCGCTGCGCACCACCAGCGTTCGGAAGGTTCGGGCGAAACGCTGAGCCGCTCCGAGTTCGTGGACCGCGCACTGCGCCAGGCCGTGACCCGTGAGAGCACCAACCTGCAGGGCGGCATGACACTGCTCGCCACCGTCGGTGCGACCGCGCCGTTCGTGGGTCTGCTGGGTACGGTGTGGGGCATCTACGGCGCCCTGATCCGCATCGGTGCGACCGGCCAGGCCTCGATCGACGCCGTCGCCGGCCCGGTGGGTGAAGCGCTGATCATGACCGCCATCGGTCTGTTCGTCGCCATCCCGGCGGTGTTCGCCTACAACTTCTTCAGCAAGACGAATGCGGCCGTCATCGCCAAGTTCGACACGTTCGCGCACGACCTGCACGACTTCTTCGCCACCGGCTCGCGCGTTCGCTGAGCCGGCGGTACAAGCAGTCAACGCAACGTTCTAGACGGAGCCCGTCATGGCTTTCAGTAGTGGTAATAGCGGTGGCCCGATGGCCGAGATCAACGTCACGCCCCTCGTGGACGTGATGTTGGTGCTGCTGATCATCTTCATCATCACGGCGCCGTTGATGTCGCACAAGGTGAAGATCGACCTGCCCGAAACCCCCCAGATCGCGAAGGATGACGACGACGGTCCGAAGACCCCGCCGATCACCATCTCCGTCAAGGAGAACGGTGACCTGTACTGGGGCGACGAGCCGGTCAGCAAGGAGATCCTCGAATCGCGTCTGTCCAGCGTTGCGCAGTTGCAGCCGCAGCCGAAGCTCAACCTGCGTGGCGACAAGACGACCAAGATGGGCGTCATCGCCGACGTCACCAAGATCGCGCAGGGTCAGGGCATGCTGGACATCGGCTACGTGGCCACGAAAGAGAAGGGGCAGTAAGCCATGGCATTCAGTAGCGGTGGTAACAAGGGTCCCATGGCCGACATCAACGTCACGCCCCTCGTGGACGTGATGCTGGTGCTCCTGATCATCTTCATCGTGACCGCGCCGATCATGACGTACCCGATCGAAGTGGCCCTGCCGCAGCGCGTGATCAACCCGCCGCCGCAGATCAAGGAACCGCCGCCGCCGATCGAGTTGAAGATCAACGCCGACGGCACGCTTTACTGGAACAACAGTCCGGTGAACGTGACGGACCTGCAGACCCGGATGGAAAACGAGGTCCAGCGCGATCCGACCAACCAGCCGGAACTGCGCATCGAGGCGAACTCGGAAGCGCATTACGACGTGATGGCCAAGGTACTGGCCGCCGCCAAGAACGCGCAGATGCTCAAGATCGGTTTTGTGCAGTAACCCTGACGCGCAACACACCTTTGAACGCCGCCCTCCGGGGCGGCGTTTTTCTTTGCGTGGAAGAAGCCTCTTGCGGCGGTACGGGCGCGGGCGTAGCGTCCGGGGTACGGTTCCCGACAGAAGGAGGTGTGCCATGGCGTTCTCCGCTTCCGCAAGCCGTTCCGAACTGGCCGAGATCAACATCACGCCGCTGGTCGATGTGATGCTGGTCCTGCTGGTGATCTTCATGGTCACCGCTCCGATGCTGTCACGCCCCATCGAAGTGATGCTTCCGCAGCGGGTGCCTCCGGTGAAACCGGTCGAACCGCCCAATGATCTGGTGCTGAGGGTCGGGTTGGCAGGCGACTACACACTGGATGACCGGGCGGTGACGCTGGCCGAACTGCGCACGCGGCTTGAGGAAGCTGGCATCGACGATCCCCGCACCGTGCTGCAGGTGGAGACATCGGAGGGTGCCGACTACCAGCACCTGGTCAGCGCGCTCGCTCAGGCCCAGGCCAGCGGCCTGGACAACATCGTGATGAGGAACTGACGGTCCTGAAGCCAGGGCTGGCGTCAGTCAGTCCTGGTCTCCGCCAGCGGACGCATCAAGGATGCCAAGGTAACGACGCACGGTGGGGCCAAGGCCGGCATACAGCGCCTCGCCGATCAGCGCGTGCCCGATGGAGACTTCGAGTACATCGGGCACCCCAGCCAGGAATCCACCCAGGTTGTCCTGGCTGAGGTCGTGCCCCGCATTCACGCCCAGCCCCAATGCGTGCGCTTCGCGAGCGGTCCGCGCGCAGCGGGCAAGTTCATCGACGGCACCGCCTCGCGCAGCGGCTTCGGCGAACGGCCCGGTATAGATCTCGATACGATCGGCGCCGATCCGCACCGCGCTTTCCAGACCATCGCAGCCGGCGTCGACGAACAGGCTGACCCGGCAACCCATCGCCTTGAGTCCGGCCATCAGCGGGAGCAGCCGCTCGGAATCGCGGGAGAAATCGAATCCGTGGTCGGAGGTGATCTGGCCATCGCCGTCCGGTACGAGAGTCGCCTGCGCCGGCCTGACCGCCTCGCATAACGCGAGGAAGCCAGGGTAGCCCTCGCGGGCGGGTGCGAAGGGGTTGCCCTCGAGATTCAGTTCGACGCCGCGTGCCCGGGTCAGCGCCGACAGGGCGTGGACATCGCCGGTACGGATGTGGCGCTGGTCCGGCCGCGGATGCACGGTGATGCCATGTGCGCCGGCGGCCAGGCAGGCTTCCGCGGCACGCACGACATCGGGCTCGGCACCGCCACGGGAATTCCTCAGGACGGCGATCTTGTTGACGTTGACGCTGAGCAGGGTCACGGCGCCGGTGGCTCCGTCGGCGGCGTGGCAGTGTTGCGACGGGCTTCGGCGAGCTCGCGCAGGCGCCGTAATTCGACCGGGTCGATCATCATCGACGGGTCGCGACTCGTTTCGCCCAGGCGGCGTGCATGCCGCCCCATGATCCAGGCCACGAACAGGCCCAGCGACGCCAGCATCAGCGCGACCATCAACGGCATCGAGGTCGTACGCACGGCCATGAACGTGCAGCCGATCGCCATCAACAGGAAGAGCCAGTGCATCATCCACTCCCGGGTCTTGGTGGCCGCATCTTACCGTTTCCGTCCCCCGTCAAAAACGGCCGTGCTTCACAGCAGCGGCGACATCAACCGGGCCAGCGCTTCCGGTAGCCGGTGACGCCAGAGGGAACGCGCCTGCTGGAGCCGCACCCGCTGGCTGCTGGCGATCTCGCCTTCCATCCATTGCGCCAGCGTGCCTGCGACACCGCGGTCGCGGAACATCATGGATATCTCGAAGTTCAGGCGGAAACTGCGGTGGTCGAAGTTGGCGCTGCCGATGATCGCCAGCGCGTCGTCGCACAACAGCGCCTTGCTGTGCATCATCCGCGGTCCGTATTCGTAGACCTTTACGCCCGCGGCCAGCAGTTCCTCAAAATACGAGCGCGCCGCCAGCGTCACCAGCCGTGAATCGCTGACCTTGGGCACCACCAGTCGCACGTCCAGCCCGCCCAGCGCGGCCGACGTCAACGCCATGCGCGCCGCTTCACCGGGTACGAAGTAAGGCGTGACCAGCCATACGCGCTGCTTCGCCTCGTGGATGGCCGACACCTTCGCACGGTGGATCGGTTCCCAGGCCGAATCCGGCCCCGAGATCAACGCCTGCGCCGCGATGCCGCCCCGCACATTGGCGTCGTTGGCGCTCCACAGGTGCGTGCCTTGGAAATCCTTGCGCTGCTGCCCGGTCGCGTACACCCAGTCCTCGACGAACACCTGCTGGATGCTGCGCACGATCTCGCCCTCCAGCCGCAGGTGCAGGTCGCGGTAGGCATCGTCGCGCAGGGACTCGTCTTCGTCGTCGGTGACGTTGATGCCGCCGGTGAAGGCGATGCGGCCGTCGACCACGACGATCTTGCGATGCGTGCGCAGGTTCAGCCATGGCCGGGTGAAGGGCCGGAAACGGGTGGGATGGAACCATGCGAACTCCCCACCCGCCGCGACCAGTGCGTGCAGGGCGCGCTTCTTCAAGCGGTTGGAACCCACGGCATCCAGCAACAGGCGCACCTTGACGCCTTTGCGCGCTTTCACCACCAGCGCCTCGAGTACACGCTGGCCGATGCGGTCGCCGTTGAAGATGTAGTACTCGAGATGGATGTGGTTCCCGGCCAGCGCGATCGCGTCGAGGATGGCCTGGTAGGTAGCGCAGCCGTCGACCAGCTGCTGCACGGACGTGGCGCTGGAAGGCGGCAGCCCGGTGGTCTTCTGCGCCAGCATCGGCAGTTCCGCACTGTTGCCATCGGACGGCGCGAAGACTTCGTAGCTTTCGACGCTTTCGCGGGAACGGGTGCGCCGCAGCTGGTGCCGCTTGATGCGCTGCGGGCCGAGCAGGAAGTAGATCAGGTAGCCCACGTAGGGCAGCAGCGCCAGCGACAGCAGCCAGCTGAGTGTGGCCACCGGTTCGCGTTTCTGCAGGATGATCCAGGTGCACAGAGGCACCAGGTACAGCAGCCAGGCTAGGGTGATCCACCAGCCAAGGTGGGGAAGCGAGGACCAGGCCTCGCGCAGCGCGTTGAGGAATTCCGACATGTGCGGATTCTAGTGGCCGGCCCATGCCGTCGCGTCCGGTGCCCTTTGCACCGCCCTGAGTGGATGGAGGGGGTCCTGCCCAGCTCCCATGTCCTGTGCCCCGCGCTTGTCACGAATACGATCAAAACAGGCGCGTTTTGAGACATCCATCACATATTTTCGCGTGTCGGCAAGACGCGGAGATGCAAGCAAGGGGGAATGCATGAACAGGATCTTCCGCAAGGTCTGGCGTCCGACGCTGGGCCAGTGGGTGGTGGCGTCGGAGTTCGCCAAGCGGCCTGGAGGAGTGGGGCCGGTCCGCATGGTATCGGCAGGAGGACGCAGCCACCTCACCGCCGTTGCCGCCGCGGTGCTGCTGGCACTTGGCGCCCGTCCGGACAGCGCGCTGGCGCTGGATGCCGTGTGCCGGGATCCGGCGACCGGTGTCGCTGTCGGCAACGCCAGTGCGGCGGGCGATCAGGTCGCGTGTGGCCAGGGCGCGGTGGCGGGGGGCACGAGCGCGGTCGCGATCGGCATCGACGTGCTCGCGGGCACTTCATCGTCCGTGGGGATCGGCGACCGCGCCCAGGCCACCGGTTTGAGCGCCACCGCCATCGGCCTGCAGGCCGTGGCGACCGGCCGGTACAGCGTGGCGCTGGGTGCCGGCGCCGATGCCCTGGGTGAGCTGGCGTACGCCATGGGCAACGAGGCGCGCGCGAATGCGCGCGATGTCGCCATCGGCGCAGGCGCGCTGTCATCTTCGAGCGGCAGCGCGAACGGGTCGATGGAATCGGTCGCGATCGGCTCGCAAGCAGGCATGAATGCCACTAACGTCGCACGCTCCACCTTCGTCGGTGCCAATGCGGGCGCCACGAGCGTTGGCGCGGAGAATACCTATGTCGGCTACCAGGCCGGCGCCGAAACCAACGGCACCCGAAACGCCTATGCGGGCTACAACGCGGGTCTGACGAGCCAGGGCAGCTTCAACGTGGCCGCCGGCAACTACGCCTACGCGGCAGCCAACGGCAGCTACAACGTAGCCCAGGGCGTGGGCGCGGGCGCGCTCGTGACGGGCATCCATAACGTGGCCATCGGCAATCACGCCGGGACGCTGGCGCAGCTCGATGCCAACGGCAATCCCGTCGGATTGACGGCAGCGTCCTACAACCACGCGGTCAACATCGGCAGCGACACGCGGGCGCTGGCCGACGAGGCGGTGGCGATCGGCCGCTCCAGCGCCGTCGCGTCGCAGCAGGGCACGGCCGTAGGCGCTTCCAGCCAGGCGGCCGGTGTCGCTGGCACGGCGCTGGGCTTCGGCAGCAGTGCGGCGGGGACATACAGTGTCGCCGTCGGCGACAGTACGGCCGGGGCCGCCAACAGCGTCGCCGTGGGCCGCAACGCATCGGCCTCGGCTACCGACGCCACCGCGATCGGTGGCGCCGATGCGCCGGCCGACGCGGCGCGAGCTCAAGGCGCGCGTTCCACCGCCATGGGCTGGGGCGCCACGGCTGCCGCAACCGGCAGCATCTCGGTGGGCGACAGCAGCGCGAATACGCAGAACACCATCGCGATCGGCACGGGCGCCACGGCAACCGGGACCGGCGCCACCGAAGGCGCGGTGGCGATCGGCTACAACGCTCGTGCCACGCAGTACCTGAGTCTCGCCCTCGGCACGCGATCCACCGCATCCAACTACTGGGCGATCGCCATCGGCGACATGTCGAGGGCATCGGGTTCCGACAGCCTGGCCGTGGGCAGCAGCGCGCTGGCCTCCGGCGCGGCCTCGACCGCCGTCGGTGTGCTGGCCACTGCGGAGGATGAAAGCGCGGTGGCGATCGGCGGGGGCTCGCGAGCGACCGGCGAGCAATCCATCGCCATTGGCGGCGGCGACTACACCACCACGAGCATGAGTGATGGCGCGAGCGCGAGTGGCGACCGCGCCATTTCGATCGGCTATCGCGCCATCGCGAGCGTCGATGACGGCGTGGCGCTGGGCAGCCGCTCTGTGGCTACCACGGCGGCGGGCGTTGCGGGCTACGACCCGCGCACCGGCCTGGCTTCGGCCGACACATCCGCCACCTGGACCAGCACGCTGGCCGCGGTCAGCGTGGGTGGCGCCGGCCAGACGCGCCAGATCACCAACGTCGCTGCTGGCACGCAAGCCACCGATGCCGTCAACGTGGCGCAATTGCGCGCCGTTTCCACGGCCGCCAATGCCGGCTGGAACATGACCGATGCCGACGGCAACGCGGCGAACATCGGCCCGAACGGAACGGTGACGTTCCAGGGCGATGCCAACCTGGCGGTGACGCAGACCGGCGTGGACGATGACGGCGCGGTGGAAATTGCGCTCAACCGTGACCTCGACGTCGACAGCGTGACCGCCGGCGACAGCACGCTCGATACCGATGGCCTGACCGTCGATGACGGCGCGGGCAACGCGAGCATGGTGGGCGCGGGCACGATCAGCGTGAGCGATGCGAACGGCACCACGGCTATCGGCGGCAATGCAATCTCGGTGGGCGGCGCGAACCCGATCGTGATCAGCGGCGACACCGGCACCATCGGCGGCTTGACCAACACGACGTGGGATCCGGACAACTTCACCAGTGGCCAGGCGGCGACCGAAGACCAGCTTGCGCTGGTAGGCAGCGCCGCCAACGCCGGCTGGAACGCGACCGACGCCGCCGGCAACACGACCAACATCGGCCCGAACGGGACGGTGACGTTCGAAAGCGGCAACGCGAACATCGCGGTGTCGCAGACGGGCGTGGACGACGACGGCGTGGTGGATATCACGCTGAGCAATACCCTGGACCTGACCGCGGCCGGCAGTGTGACCATCGGCGATACCACGATGAACGGTGCGGGCGTGGCGGTGGGTACGACCGTGACCCTTGGCAACGCCGGCCTCAGCGTGATCGGCGGCACGACGACGACCGTGGTCAATGGTGATGGACTCACCAGTGGCTCGGTCGTGATGAGCGGCGTAAGCAATGACGTCACCGGTCTGTCGAACACCACGCTGACCGACCCGACCTTCGCCACGGTAGGACGCGCAGCGACGGAAGAGCAGCTGCAACGGGTCGACCAGGTGGCCAACGCCGGCTGGAACGCGACCGACGCCGCCGGCAACACGGCCAACATCGGCCCGGACGGACGGGTTCGTTTCGAAAGCGGCAACGCGAACATCGCGGTGTCGCAGACCGGCGTGGACGACGACGGCGTGGTGGACGTCACCCTGAGCGACACGCTGGACCTGAGCGCCACCGGCAGCGTCACCACCGGCCAGACGGTGCTGAACAATGCGGGCGTCACCGTGGGCACCAACGTGGCCCTCGGCAGTGGTGGCCTGACCGTCATCGGCGGTACCACGACCACCGTGTTGTCCGGCAGCGGATTGACCAGTGGCAACGTGGTGCTGAGTGGTACCAGCAACACCCTGGCCGGGCTGTCGAACAGGACGCTGTTCGATCCGACCTTCGCCACGGCGGGGCGTGCCGCAACGGAAGAACAATTGCGCCAGGTGCGCAACGAAATCACCAGCGGGTTCACACCGCCAACGCGCTACTACGGCGTCAACTCGCTGGGCGGCGGCAACCAGTTGGGCGAGGGCGCGACCGGCGAAGACGCCATGGCGCTGGGCAGGGATGCCGGATCGGATGGCCGGGACGCGGTCGCGATGGGCCGTGGCGCACGCGCGACCGAAGACGACAGCATGGCGCTCGGTGCCGATTCCCAGGCCCTTTCGCTGAATGCGCTCGCCATCGGCGCGGGTGCAGTGGCGTCGCACGAGAACAGCATCGCGCTGGGCGCCGGTTCGGCGACCACGGTCGGTGCGCGCGCCGACTACCAGGGCGCCTATGTCGGCAGCAGCAGCTCCAGCGGCGAGATGAACATCGGCGGGCGGCAGCTGACCGGGGTTGCCGCAGGTTCCGCCGCGACCGACGCAGTGAACGTCAGCCAGCTACAGGGCGGCGTCACCCATGCAATCAACGAGGCGAACGCCTACACCGACGCTCGCATCGCCACCATCGAAGGCGACCTGGTCGACATCCGCGGCGACATCACGGACATCCAGGGAGACATCGTGCGCATCGAGGGCGACATCACCAACCTGGGCACACGCGTCGGCGATGTCGAGGGCAGCGTGGCCAGTCTCACCACCACGGTGAACCAGTTCGACAACCGGGTGACGAACCTCGAACGCGGCGGCAGCGGTCCGTTCCAGGTCACGCAGGGAGAAACCTACGTGGCGCCCGCGCCGACCGGTGCCAACGCCAGCGCGGGCGGCAATGGCGCGGTGGCCAGCGGCGACAACAGCACGGCCGTCGGCAACCAGTCCGTGGCCAGCGGCGACAACAGCACGGCGATCGGGCAGGGCGCCGTCGCCAGCCACGACAACAGCGTCGCGCTCGGCCGCGGCTCGGCCACCACGGTGGGCGCACAGCGCGGCTACAACGCCGCCTACGTGGGCAGCAGCACGTCCACCGGCGAAGTGAACATCGGTGGCCGCACGATCAGCGGCGTGGCACCCGGCATCGCCGGCACCGACGCGGTGAACGTCAACCAGCTCGATGCCGGCGTGGACTACGCGATCAACCAGGCCAACGCCTACACGGACGACCGCTTCACCCGGTTCGACGGCGACATGTGGAACCTCGAACGCGGCTATCGCGGCGGCACCGCATCGGCGATGGCGATGGCCGGCCTGCCGCAGGCCTACCTGCCCGGCAAGAGCATGCTGTCGGTCGCGTTCGGTGGTTACCAGGGCGAATACGGCATGGCGTTCGGCCTGTCGACGATCACCGACAACGGTCGCTGGGTCTACAAGGCGCAGGCCACCGGCAATACCACGCGCGACTGGGGTTTCTCGGTCGGCGCCGGCCTGCAGTGGTGATCGCATGACCCGCCTCTTCCGCTCTCCAAGGAGTCCGCTGATGTTTCTGTCGTTCAAGCGCCGGCCTGCGGTGCCGCTGTGGATCGCCTGCGCCGCGGGGCTGGCGTTGAGCGCGTGCGGCACGCGCCATGTCAGCCGCGACCTTTCGTCTGCAGGCAACGTGGGCGAGGTCGTGTTTCCCGATCCGGCCGACGTGCTGCTCGATGACGGGACGTTCCCCAACCGCGACAACCTGCGCGCCATCGGTGCCGGGGTCACCAAGCCGCAGTTGTACGATCTGCTGGGGCGTCCGCACTTCCGCGAAGGCCTGCGTGCGCGCGAGTGGAACTACCTGTTCCACTTCCGCACGGCGCAGGGCGTGACCACCTGCCAGTACAAGGTCGTGTTCGACCGCGACTACACGGGGCGCAGCTTCCACTGGTCGCCCGCCGCATGCGCCGCGCTGCTGGACGTATCTGCCTCCGCGCCGGCGGCAGCGACCAACCGGTTCGAACTGTCGGGCGATGCGCTGTTCGCCTTCGACCGCCACGCCGTCGAAGACCTGCTGCCCGGCGGGCGCGAGCAGATCGCGGCGATCGCCGCCGAACTGAACGACAGCGATGTCGCGTCCGTGCAGGTGATCGGACACACCGACCTGCTCGGCAGCGACGCCTACAACCGCACGCTCTCCCAGCAGCGTGCGCTGTCGGTGCGCCGCCTGCTGATCGAACATGGCGTCGCGCCGGCCATGGTCACCGCGCTGGGTGCAGGCATGTCGCAACCGCTGAAGGCCTGCGACACCGCGCTTCCGCCGCCCGCGAGGATCGCCTGCGAGCAACCCAACCGGCGCGTGGAGGTACTGGCCCATGGCACGCGTTGAAGGCTTCACGGCGTGCTTGATGGCCGTGCTGCTGGCGACGGTGCCGGCTGGCGCTGCCCGGGCACAGTCGCCATCCCCGTCGGCGACGCCGGCGGCCGCGCGCATGCTCGCCCCGAGCGCGGTACTCGATGCCGCCGTCCAGGCCGCCATGCTGGTCGACGCCGGCCGGGCCGGTGAGTTGTGGGACGGCGCCTCGCCGGTCGCGAAGCGTGCGGTCACGCGCGAGGCCTTCATCGCGGGCATCACGGCCGCGCGCCAGCGACACGGCATGCTGACCGATCGCCAGTGGCTGTCGGTGAGCCGCCAGTTCCACGACGGCAGACAGGGCGCCCCCGCAGGCCATTACGTCAGCGTCGAACTGCTCGCACGGGCCAGCGGCGGCCGGTCGATACGCGAACTGGTCTCGCTGCGCATCGACGAGGATGGCACTGCGCGCCTGAGCGGCTATGTGGTGGAGTAACGGCATGTCGTCCTGCCACCGCGCCCTGCTCGCATCCGCCGCGCTGCTCGTCCTCGTCGTCGGGCGTCCGGCCTGGGCGCAGAACGCGGCGGATGCTTCGTCCTCCCCGGGAGCCTCGCTGTATGCGGTCAATGCCGCCGCGCTGGCCACTGCCATGACTTATTGCATGACGGTGCACGGGCCGCTGCGCGTCGGTTCGCGCGGCGAGACCTGTTTCCGCGAGGCGCGCAATCTGCTGGCGCGCTACGGCCTGAAGGAGCGCGCGGCGCGTATCGATGGCAGCTGCACCGATCACACGCAGTTCAACACCTGCATCACCCCGGAAATCGGCCGGCTGGTGATGGAACTGAACACCCACTTCGACGAACGCCGCCCGTAGGCCGGCGCGGCGATCTCCGGCGCTGCGACGCCGCTGCCTCAAGGTGCGCCGATGGGCGCACCGAAACACCCGGGCATCAAGGGACGCGGTTCCACCGGCTACCTGCCGGGCCGGTTCGCCGTGACCACGCCCGAGAAAACCGACGACGGCTGGCACGACGCCGATACCGAAGGCGACCCCGCATCGCCGCCACGGACCGAGCTGCGCGAGGAAACCGCGCGCAGCGTCATCACCCGCAACCAGTCGCCCGACATTCCGTTCGAGCAGTCGCTGAATCCCTACCGTGGCTGCGAGCACGGGTGTTCGTACTGCTTCGCGCGTCCGTCGCACGCATATCTCGACCTGTCGCCAGGTCTGGATTTCGAAACGAAGATCTTCGCCAAGACGAACGCGCCGGATGTGCTGCGGCGCGAACTGGCGAAGCCGGGTTATCGCGTCAGTCCGATCTCGCTGGGCATCAATACCGACGCCTACCAGCCGACCGAACGGAAGCTGCAGCTGACCCGTCGCATCATCGAGGTGCTGGCGGAAGCGAGGCATCCGTTTTCACTGATCACCAAGAACGCATTGATCGAGCGCGACCTGGACCTGCTGGCGCCGATGGCGCGCGAGCGGCTGGTGCACGTGTACGTTTCCATCACCACGCTGGACAATGGGCTGTCGTCGCGGTTGGAGCCGCGTGCATCCGCGCCACATGGCCGGCTGCGTGCGATGGCGCGGTTGAGCGACGCCGGTGTGCCGGTGGGCGTGATGTTCGCGCCGGTGATTCCGTGGGTGAACGACCATGAGCTGGAAGCGGTCCTCGATGCCGCACGCGATGCAGGCGCCACCGCCGCCGGTTACGTACTGCTGCGCTTGCCGCACGAGGTCGCGCCGCTGTTCCGCGACTGGCTGCAGACGCACCTGCCCGATCGTGCGGCGCACGTGATGAGCACGGTCCAACAGCTCCGGGGCGGCAAGGACTACGACAGCCGTTTCGGCGCACGGCTCCGTGGCGAAGGCGTCTACGCGGACCTGCTGGCGCGACGTTTCGCGCTGGCGGTGAAGCGGTCCGGGTTCGAAGGGCGGCGCCATCCGCCGCTCGACGGCAGCCGCTTCGTGCCGCCGCGCCCGCCATCGTCGCAGGGCGAACTGTTCTGACGCATCGCCATCGCTGCGACGATCGGTCACATCGAACGCGTTGCCACGATGCAGACAATGCGCGCTTCCGCCTGCGGCATGTCCTTCGATGATCCAGTCGCTTTACCTGGCCGGTCCCGACATCTTCCGCCCCGATGCCGTGGCACACGGCGAAAGGCTCAAGGTGCTGTGCGCACGTTACGGCTTCGAGGGCCTGTTTCCGTTGGATGCACAGGTCGCCGGCCATGCCACCGGTGATCCGCGGGAAACCGCGCAGTGGATCTACCGCGCCGACCTCGGCCTGCTGGAGGCGGCCGATGCCGTGCTGGCCAACCTCGATTTCTTTCGTGGCGCGGAGCCGGACAGCGGGACCTGCTTCGAAGTCGGCTATGCCATCGCGCGCGGCAAGCCCGTCTACGGCTACGTGCCGGAGGACGGAAGCCTGGCCGAGCGCATCCGTCGGCGCTGTCCCCGGTACCTGGGCGAACGTGCCGGTGTCGATGCGCAAGGCTGGGAAATGGAAGAGTTCGGCCTGCCGCTGAACCTGATGTTGGCCGTGCCGAGCGCGGTGGTGGTCGGCGACGCGGAAGCGGCACTGCGGCGCCTGCGCGCGGACATCGACGCACGTCGCCTGTGATGGCCCGATCGCCGCTCAGCGGCTGCCGTACAACCGCTCCGCGCGCTGGAACAGCACCCAGCTGGTCGCGATGTACTTGTCGCCGTCGAGCGGCCGGTTGCCGCGATGGGTGTGCGTGAATGCCGTCGGCGCGATCAGCAGGCTGCCGGTGCGCGGCACGATCTTGCGGTGCTGGTGGAAGAATTCGGTTTCGCCGGCACGGAAACCGTCGTTGAGATAGAGCGTCCACAGCACATGGCGATGGAGCGTCTCCGCATCGGCCGCTTTCGGGAACAGCTCGCAGTGCCAGTACGGATAGCCGCCTTCGCCGGCGGCGTAGCGTTGCAGGTTGATCTTGCCCGGCACGAAGACCTTCATCACCAGCTTCATCAGCGCGGCGTCGTCCATGTTCGCCACATCGTCGTAGCGCAACCGGTGCAGCGTCCCTTCCGCATCCGGCTGCTGCAGCATCAGCGGCGCGATCAGGCTGAAGGGATAGGTGCGCAGGTACCGCTGCAGGCCGGTAAGTACCGCCAGGTTGAGGCGCTGCTCCACGTCGCGCCACTCGGCCTGGCCGGTGATGCTGATGTCGCGGCTGTGCTTGAGGTCGGGATAGAGGCCACCGCCGACGCGGCCCGGTTGGTCCTGTCCGCTGCCTTCGAAGCGCGCGACGATGGCGCGGCAGGTGTCCACATCCAGGGCGTCGGGGTAGACCTCGATGAAGTCGGGGGCGGCAGTGCTCATGGCCGGATTCTAGCCGCCGCCGGCTCCGCTCCCGTCACGCCGCCGCAGTGTCGTGTGCCCGGTGGTAGCCGATCGCCGCTTCCACTTCCTGCTTCGAGCCCAGGAACACCGGTACGCGCTGGTGCAGTTGGGTGGGGCGCAGCGACAGGATGTCCTCGCGGCCGGTGCTGGCGGCGCCGCCGGCCTGTTCGACCAGCATGCCCATCGGGTTGGCTTCGTACATCAGGCGCAGCTTGCCGGCCTTGCCCGGGTCCTTGCGGTCCCACGGGTAGATGAAGATGCCGCCGCGGGTCAGGATGCGGTGCACGTCGGCGACCATGCTGGCGATCCAGCGCATGTTGAAGTCCTTGCCGCGCGGTCCTTCCTTGCCCGCGAGCAGGTCGGTGACGTAGCCCTGCATCGGCGCTTCCCAGTGGCGCTGGTTGGACATGTTGATGGCGAACTCCTTCGTCTCCTCCGGGATCCGCATGTCGCGCTGGGTCAGCACGAAGGCGCCCTGTTCGCGGTCCAGGGTGAAGGCGTGGGTGCCGTTGCCGGTGGTCAGCACCAGCATCGTGCTGGGTCCGTAGATGCAGTAGCCGGCGGCGACCTGCTCGCGTCCCGGCTGCAGGAAATGCTCGTCGCCGGGCCTGGTCACGCCATCCGGACAACGCAACACGGAGAAGATGGTGCCGACCGAGACGTTGACGTCGATGTTGGAGCTGCCGTCCAACGGATCGAACAGCAGCAGGAAGCCGCCGCGCGGGTAGGCGTCCGGGATCGGCTGGCTGTGGTCCATTTCCTCCGACGCGCATGCTGCCAGGTGGCCGCCCCAGGCGTTGGCTTCCAGCAGGATGTCGTTGCTCAGCACGTCGAGCTTCTTCTGCGCTTCGCCCTGCACGTTGCCGGTGCCCGCGTCGCCCAGCACGCCGCCCAGCGCGCCCTTGCTGACCGCGATGGAGATGCTGGTGCAGGCGCGGGCGACCACCGCGATCAGCTGGCGCAGGTCGGCGCTGATGCGGCCGGCGCGCTGTTCCTCGATCAGGTAGCGGCTCAGCGAGACGGCGGACGGAGCGGAAGCGGGCATGATGGGGTCCACGGCGGAGGTGGCGCGCATTGTCCGGGTTGACGAGACCAATGCAAGACCAATCGGCGCGCCTTCGATCCTGGACACGGAGCAAGGGATGGACGAAACGACCCCGCAGACCTGGCTGGCCCTGTCTTCGGCCCTGGGCCTGGGCCTGCTGATCGGCCTGGTGCGCGAACGCAGCGGCGACCGCGGACACCGCATCGCCGGCCTGCGCACGCACGCGCTGGTGGCGCTGATGGCGGCGGTCGCGGCGATGCTGGGAGCGGTGGCGGTGCCGGTCGGCCTGGGCGTGGTGGGGGTGCTGGCCGCCATGGCCTACCGGGCCACGCAGCAGGACGACCCGGGACTGACCAGCGAGGTGACGCTGGTGCTGACCTTCCTGCTGGGCGCGCTGGCCCTGCGGTTTCCCGGGTTGGCCACCGGGGTGGCGGTCGTGGTCGCCGTGTTGCTGTACGCCAAGCAGCCGCTGCACGCGCTGACCCGCGAAACCTTCAGCGAACGCGAGGTGTTCGATGGCCTGCTGCTGCTGGCCTCGGCCCTGGTGATCCTGCCGATCCTGCCGGACCGCCCGATCGGTCCTTTCGAGGCGATCAACCTGGCCACCATCTGGAAACTGGTGGTGCTGGTGATGGCAGTCAGCGCGCTGGGCCACATCGTGCTGCGCGTGGTCGGCAACCGCTGGGGGCTGGCGGCAGCGGGCTTCTTCGCCGGCTACGTGTCGTCGACCGCCGCGACGATCGGTTTTGGCCAGCGGGCGAAGGAAACCCCGGCGCTGATGCGTTCGGCCGTGGCGGCCGCGCTGCTGTCCAACCTGGCGTCGCTGAGCTTGTGCGTGCCGATCCTGTGGGCGGTGTCGCCGCCGCTGGTGCGCGACCTGTTGCCGGAGCTGTGCGCCATCGGTGCGGTGCTGCTGGGCGGGGGATTACTTGGCCTGCGCGCGGGTCGCGAGGAAACGGTGAAGCCGCCCACCTCGGAAAGCCGCATGTTCCGTTTCGGCCAGGCGCTGGGCTTCGCGTTGCTGGTCGCGGCGCTGACGTTCGTCGCCGCAGCGCTGGCGGCGTGGATCGGTCCGCGCGGTGCGATGGCCGCGGCGGCGATGTCGGCCCTGGCCGAACTGCACGCCGCCGTCGCCACGCTGGCCAACCAGTTCTCGCGCGGCGGACTGGAAGCGGACGAAGCGCGCTGGTGGATGCTCGCTCTCCTCGCCGCGAGCCTGACCGCGAAGTCGGTGATCGCCTGGATCAGTGGAGGCGCGGCGTACGGGCTGCGCGTGTCCGCCGGCCTGATGCTGGCGCTGGTGGCGGGCGCGGCGATGGTGTGGGTGTTCTGACCAGTGGGTTCTGTTGTGGGAGCGACGTAAGTCGCGATGACGCGCGAGTGAAAAGCATCGCGACTTACGTCGCTCCCACAAGAGACGGAGCCGCCTGCGTCAAATGATCCGCAGCGTGATCGCCTTCAGCACGGCGCGGGTGCGGTCGCGGGTGCCGAGCTTGTCGAGGATGGTGGAGACGTAGTTCTTCACCGTGCCCTCGGCGAGGAACAGCGTGCGGGCGATTTCCTTGTTCGAATAACCGCCGGCGAGCAACCTCAGGATCGCGACCTCGCGTTCGCTGAAGGTATCCGTGGGCGGCGCCTCGTCGCGGAAGCGGAAACGCGCGCGCACCGGATCGGTACTGACCGGCTGCAGCAACGTCTCGCCGTTGGCGACGCGCTGGATGGCGTCGTGCAGGTCCTCCGGCGCGGCGTCCTTCAGCAGGAAACCCTGCGCACCGGCCTCGGTCGCGCGCAGCAGCAGGTCGCTGTCATCGAAGGTGGTGAGCAGCAGGAACGGCGTGCGGTCGCCGCGCCCGCGCAACCGGACCAGTGCGTCGATGCCGTCCACGCCGGGCATGCGGATGTCGCTGAGCACCACGTCCACCGGTTGCGCCTCCAGCTTCGCCAGCAGGTCGGCGCCATCGTCGGCTTCGAACACCACGTCCACCTGCTGCGCCTTCAGCAGGGCACGCAGGCCGGCGCGCACCAGTGCCTGATCGTCGGCCAGTGCGACACGCACGCTCATGCGGGCAGCCTCACGTCCACGCGCAGTCCGCCGGTGGCGCTGCTGCCCAGGCGCAGGTCGCCGCCCAGCGCCGCCACGCGCTCGCGGATGCCCGAGAATCCGTTGCCTTCGCACAGCATGCCTCTGAGCCTGCCGTCATCCTCGATCTGCAGGTGCATGCCTGCGTCCCCCTTCTGAAGCGACACCGTCAGGGTGTCCGCGTTCGCGTGCCGTGCCGCGTTGGTCAGGCATTCCTGCACGATACGCAGCAGCGATTCGGCGACCGCAGGGTCATCGACCTTCACGCCTTCCTCGATATGCAGCACCAGCGACGGGCGCGGCAACGGTGCGGCCAGGGCACGGATCGCGGTCTGCAGGTCCAGGCCGCGCGAATCGCGCATGGCCTGCACGACGCTGCGGATGTCGTCCAGCAGTTCGGTGGACAACTGCTGCGCGATGCGGACTTCCTCCCGTTCGGCCAGCATCGGATCGCTCGCCAGCGCACGCAGGTTGAGCTTCATCGCGGTGAGCTTGTGGCCGGCGACGTCATGCAGTTCGCGCGCCACGCGCAGGCGTTCGGCATCGCGCGCGCTGTCGGCCAGCAACGCGCGCGTGGCCAACAGGTCTGCGTTGACCCGCGCCAGCGCATCGCGGGAATCCTCGGCACGGCGGGCGTAGTGGACGCACAGGCCGGCCAGCGCCTGAAAGCCCATGTTGATCAGTGTCATCGTGCCCGGCGCGCCGAACTCGTGACGGACCATCAGCGCGTAGAACGCGGCATTGAGCAACAACGCGACGCCGACCACCCACCGGGGCGACATCAGGTTGACCGCACAGGCCACCCAGATGACCAGCAACACCTGCGCAACGCCCAATCGCGGCGTGAGCGACGCCAGCAGCAACGCCAGACCGGCCATCGCAGCCAGGGCGATCAGTTTGCGACGATGCCAGGTGGGCTCCGGCGTCAGTGCCAGCAGCAGGAAGGCGACCGCGTATGCCGCCAGCGCACCCGCTGCTGCGGGCAACACCTCCGCCGGCAGGAAGCGCAGGCCCAGGGCCACGGCGGCGAGCGTGAACACGCCCGCCAGCGTCATGGGTTCGCGAAGTCGGGTCAGGGACGTCCACATGCGTCCATGCTGTCGCGTGCCCCGTGCCGAGGCAATGGGTTCAATGCAAGTGGTGACTTCCGGCAGGTCGGCCGGACCTCGTCAGAACGCGTCGCCCGGCACGCGCACCGTGCCTTCCATCAGCACGCGCGCGCTGCGGCTCATCACCGCTTTCGTCACCACCCAGGTGCCGTCGACCTGCTTGACGTCCGCGCCGACGCGCAGCGTGCCGGACGGATGTCCGAACACCAGCACCTCGCGCGTGCCGCCGCCGGCCGCGGCATTCACCAGCGTGCCGGGCACTGCCGCCGCGGTCGCAATGGCGACCGATGCCGTGCCCATCATCGCGTGGTGCAACTTGCCCATCGACATGGCGCGCGCCAGCAGGTCGATGTCGGAAGCACTCACCGGCTTGCCGCTCGACGACACGTAGTCCTTCGGTGGAGCGACGAACGCCACCTTCGGCGTCAGCGGCCGCTTCGCTGCCGCCGCGACATCGGCGACCAGTCCCATGCGCACCGCGCCATGCGCACGGATGGTTTCCAGTTTCTCCAGCGCGGCCTTGTCTTCGTTGATCGCGCCCTGCAGCTCGGTACCGTCGCAGCCAAGTGCCGCCGCCTCGACGAATACCACCGGCACGCCGGCGTTGATCATCGTGGCCTTGAATACGCCCACGCCCGGTACGTCGAGCGTATCGACCAGCTGACCCGTGGGGAACATCGCACCACCACCGTCGCCATCACCTTCGTCCGCAGGATCGATGAATTCGAGCTGCACTTCCGCGGCCGGGAACGTCACGCCGTCGAGTTCGAAATCACCGGTCTCCTGCACCTCACCGTTGGTCACCTGCACATGGGCGACGATGGTCTTGTGGATGTTGGCCTGCCAGATGCGCACGGTGACCATGCCGTTCTGGGGAATGCGCGCCGCATCGATGAATCCGTTCGCGATGGCGAACGGACCGACAGCCGACGACAGGTTGCCGCAGTTGCCACTCCAGTCGATGAAGGCCTCGTTGATCGGCACCTGCCCGTACAGGTAATCCACGTCATGGCCCGGCTGCGTGCTGGGCGAAATGATCACCACCTTGCTGGTGCTCGATGTCGCCCCGCCCATGCCGTCGGTGTGCTTGCCATACGGATCGGGCGAGCCGATCACGCGGCTCAGCAGCGCATCGCGCACCGGTCCGGGTGCCTGCGCACGCTCAGGCAGATCCCGCAGGCGGAAGAACACGCCTTTCGACGTGCCGCCACGCATGTAGGTGGCGGGGATGCGGATCTGGGGGACGTGGGACATGGAATAGGTTTCCGTTGTGGTGGCGGCTCACGCGCCGTCAGGAATCTCGGGTTCGACCAGCTTCGCCAGCAGCTCCAGCGATTCCTGCCACCCCAGGTAGCAGAAGTCGACCGGGATCGCGGCGGGAATGCCTTCCTGCACGACGTTCAGTTCGGTACCCACGATGCTCTTCTTCAGCGTCACCGTCACCTGCATCTCGCCCGGCAGGCCGGGGGCGTCGAAGGTATCGGTGTGGCGGATGCGCTCGTTCGGCACCAGCTCGACGTATTTCACCGTGAACGAATGGCTGGAACCGGTGCCGAGGTTGGTGAACGACATCCGGTAACCTCCGCCCACGCGCGCGTCCATCTCGTGCATCGTGCCGGTGAAGCCGTGCGGCGGCAGCCACTTCACCAGCGCGCCGGGATCGAGGAAGGCGCGGTAGACGCGCTCCGGCGGGGCGCGCAGCACGCGGTGCAGGCGGACGGTGCCGGGCGTGGCGTTGTCGGACATGATCGGACTCCTGTGGTTGGGATGTACCGGTACGACGAACGGGTCAGGCGGCTTTCGACGCGTCGAGGAAATCCTGTGCGAACCGTTGCAGCACGCCGCCCGCTTCGTAGATCGACACTTCCTCGTCCGAATCCAGGCGGCAGACCACCGGCACCCGCACCGTTTCGCCGTTGGCGCGGTGGATCACCAGCGTCAGCTCGGCGCGCGGTCGGCGTTCGCCTTCCACGTCGAAGGTTTCGGTACCGTCGATGCCGTAGGTCTTGCGCGTCTCGCCTGCCTTGAACTCCAGCGGCAGCACGCCCATGCCGATCAGGTTGGTGCGGTGGATGCGCTCGAAGCCTTCCGCCACGATCGCTTCCACGCCGGCCAGCCGCACGCCCTTCGCCGCCCAGTCGCGCGAGCTGCCTTGCCCGTAGTCGGCGCCGGCGATGATGACCAGCGGCTGCTTGCGGTCCATGTAGGTCTCGATCGCCTCCCACATGCGCACCACCTGCCCGTCCGGCTCGATGCGCGCCAGCGAGCCTTTCTTCACTGCGCCATCGACCACGGCCATTTCGTTGACCAGCTGCGGATTGGCGAACGTCGCGCGCTGCGCGGTCAGGTGGTCGCCGCGGTGCGTGGCGTAGGAATTGAAGTCCTCTTCCGGCAGGCCCATCTTCGCCAGATATTCGCCGGCTGCGCTGGACGCGAGGATCGCGTTCGACGGCGACAGGTGATCGGTGGTGATGTTGTCGCCCAGCACCGCCAGCGGACGCATGCCGCGCAGCGTGCGCTCGCCGGCCAGTGCGCCTTCCCAGTACGGCGGGCGGCGGATATAGGTGCTCTGCGGGCGCCACGCATACAGCGGCTCGACCTTGCCGCCGTGCTCCACGCGCACGTTGAACATCGGGTTGTAGACGGAACGGTACTGCTCCGGTTTCACGCTGGCCTTGACGACCGCGTCGATCTCTTCGTCGCTCGGCCAGAGGTCCTTCAGCGTGATGGCGTTGCCGTCGGCATCGATACCCAGTGCGTCCTTCTCGATATCGAAGCGCACCGTGCCGGCGATGGCGTAGGCGATCACCAGCGGTGGCGAGGCGAGGAACGCCTGCTTCGCGTACGGATGGATGCGGCCGTCGAAGTTGCGGTTGCCCGACAGCACGGCGGTCGCGTAGAGGTCGCGGTCGATGATTTCCTGCTGGATCGCCGGATCCAGCGCACCACTCATGCCGTTGCAGGTGGTGCAGGCGAACGCGACGATGCCGAAGCCGAGCTTCTCCAGGTCGGGCAGCAGGCCGGATTCCTCCAGGTACAACTGCACGGCCTTCGACCCCGGCGCGAGCGACGACTTGACCCACGGCTTGCGCACCAGGCCCTTCGCATTCGCGTTGCGTGCGAGCAGCGCGGCCGCGATGACGTTGCGCGGATTGCTGGTGTTGGTGCACGAGGTGATGGCCGCGATGATCACCGCGCCATCCGGCATCAGGCCCTGCGCTTCCTCCACTTTGCCGGCTTCCAGCTTGGCTTCGTCGGCGATACCGCGCTCGGCCAGCGCGCTGGTCGGCAGGCGCTTGTGCGGGTTGGATGGCCCGGCCATGTTGCGCACGACGGTCGACAGGTCGAAGTGCAGCGTGCGTTCGTACTGCGCGGCCGCCAGGTCGTCGGCCCACAGGCCGGCGGTCCTCGCGTACGTCTCGACCAGCGCGACCTGCTCGTCGCTGCGGCCGGTCAGGCGCAGGTAGTCCAGCGTGTTGTCGTCGATGAAGAACATCGCCGCGGTCGCGCCGTACTCGGGCGCCATGTTGGAGATCGTCGCGCGGTCGCCGATGGTCAGCGCCGCCGCGCCCTCGCCGCGGAATTCGAGATACGCGCCGACCACCTTCGACTGGCGCAGGAACTCGGTCAACGCCAGCACCACGTCGGTGGCGGTGATGCCCGGCGCCGGCTTGCCACCGAGTTCCACACCGACGATGTCGGGCGTGCGCATCCATGACGCGCGGCCGAGCATGACGTTTTCCGCCTCCAGGCCACCCACGCCGACGGCGATGACGCCCAGCGCATCGACGTGCGGCGTGTGGCTGTCGGTGCCGACACAGGTATCCGGGAACGCGACGCCGTCCTGCGTGTAGATCACCGGCGACATCTTCTCCAGGTTGATCTGGTGCATGATCCCGTTGCCCGGCGGGATCACGTCGACGTTCTTGAACGCGAGCTTCGTCCAGTCGATGAAGTGGAAGCGATCCTCGTTGCGGCGATCCTCGATGGCGCGGTTCTTCGCGAACGCGTCCGGATCGTAGCCGCCGCATTCCACCGCCAGCGAGTGGTCGACGATCAGCTGCACCGGCACCACCGGATTGACCGCGGCCGGATCGCCGCCCTGGTCGGCGATGGCATCGCGCAGGCCCGCCAGGTCGACCAGGGCGGTCTGGCCGAGGATGTCGTGGCAGACCACGCGGGCCGGAAACCACGGGAAATCCAGGTCGCGCCGGCGTTCGACCAGCTGGCGCAGGTAATCGTCGCGGCGCGCGGGATCGGCGCGGCGGACGATGTTCTCGGCATGGACGCGCGCGGTATACGACAGCGCGGCCCAGGCGCCCGGTTGCAGGGCGTCGACCGCAGCGCGCGCGTCGTAGTAGTCGAGCGCCGTGCCCGGGAGCGAAGTGCGGTAATCGGTATTCATGGCGTGCCGTCTGCTGTGAACGGGGCGCGCGGCGAATGCCGCACGCAGGGCCACTATGCTACGTGAGCCCCGCGTTACCGACGGCGAACGGCGACCCTTCGTCGGCACGGATCGTCGATGCGTTGATGGAGACCATCAACATGCCCGGTCCCGTCATTCGAAGACGAGGCGGCCCTTCATCATGTTCCAGTGGCCCGGGAAGCTGCAGAAGAAGGTGTAGTCGCCGCCGGTGCGCAGGCGCGACGTCGGGAACACCACCTCGGTCGTCTGTCCGCCGCCGATCACCGGCGTATGCGCGATCACGCGCGCATCGTTGCGGGGCACGTACGCGTCGGCCAGCTTCATGCGCCCGCCGGCCAGTCCGACGTCACGGTGGTGGCGCGTTTCGGTCAGCACCCAGTTGTGGCCCATCGCCTGCGCCGGCATGCGGCCGGTGTGCTTCAGCACCACGCGCAGTTGCGCGCAGTCGCCCGGCACGCGGATGGTCTTCAGGTTGAAGGTCATCATGTCCGTCGCCTCGATCGTCACCGCGCAATTGCGGGCGAAGGCAGCGTTGGAGACGGAGAACAGCGCGCAGAGCGCGATCAGCGGCAACAGGCGTCGAAGCATCGGGCATCCATGGGAACCGGGATGCCCGATTGTAAGTGGCGCGTCAGACGTCGCCGCCCTCGGCCCAGCCTTCGCCGGTGCCGCGGGTGTAGACCTTGTCTCCGTCGCGCACATCACCGGCGGGAATCGCGTCCTGCGCCTCCAGCCGTGCATAGATCGGGGTGAAGTCCGGCGCGGTGGCGTTCATCAGCTGCTCGAAGCTGTCGATGACGAAGTAGGTCTTCTGGAATGTGTCGATGCGGTAGCGCGTGCGCATGATCCGCTCCAGGTCGAAGCCGATGCGGTTGGGCGCGTCCGATTCCAGCGAGTACAGCGATTCGCCCTTCGACGACACGATGCCGGCGCCGTAGATGCGCAGGCCATCCGGCGTGTTGATCAGGCCGAACTCCACCGTGTACCAGTACAGCCGGGTCAGGTGCTGCAGCGCGTCCGTGCCGATGCCGTGCGCTTTCACGCCGCCCTTGCCGTACGCCTCCATGTAGTCGGCGAACACCGGGTTCATCAGCAACGGCACATGGCCGAACAGGTCGTGGAACAGGTCCGGTTCGGCGATGTAGTCGATCTGGTCCGGGCGGCGGATCCACCAGGTCACCGGGAAGCGGCGGTTGGCCAGGTGGTCGAAGAATTCCAGCTCCGGCAGCAGGCCTTCCACGCCGACCAGCGTCCAGCCGGTGGTGGCGCGCAGCACGTCGTTCAGCGCGTCGAAGCGGGGGATGCGGTCCGGCGTCATGCCCATGGCGTCCTGTGCCTGCAGGAACTCGTCGCAGGCACGGCCGACCAGCAGGGCACGCTGGCGCTCGTACAGCGCGCCCCAGGTGGCGTGATCGTCGGCCGGGTAGTCGGCGGGCTGGTCCACGAGGGCGGTCGTATAGACCGGCACGTAGCCCTTGTCGGTCTGCTGGTGCTCGACGCGGCGCGGCTCGTTCATGGTGGTTCCCAGGGCGGACGGGTGAAGGAACGATGCTAGCGGCAGAACCGCGCAACAGGCTTGCAAAGTTGCGTCTCTGTCGACCAATGGCGCAATGATCGTGCATGAACAGGATATTCTGTGCAGCAAATGACCGAATCGCCCACCCTCGACCGTATCGACCTGCGCCTGCTGGCCCTGTTGCAACGCGACGGCCGCGCCACCAATGCCGACATCGCCGCGCAGGTGAACCTGTCGCCGTCGGCCTGCCTGCGCCGCATCCAGCGACTGGAAGCGACCGGCGTGATCGCCGGCTATGCGGCCCGCGTCGACCCCAAGGCCATCGGCATGGGCCTGCAGGCGTTCGTCCGCGTGCAACTGGAAAAGCACGACCCCGCCAGTGTCCAGCTGTTCGGCGACGGCGTGCGGGCGCGGGACGAAGTGGTGGCCTGCTACGCACTGACCGGCGACATGGACTATCTGTTGCACGTCGTGGTGCAGGACCTGGAGCACTTCTCGCGCTTCCTGCTGGATGGCCTGCTCAACGCCAGCGGGGTGGCCGACGTGAATTCCAGCTTCGTGCTGCGTGCGGTGAAGACCGACGCCGGCCTGCCGTTGCCGAAGGCCTGAACGGGGACACGCATTGTCCGCATCACGCGCCATAACGTGCTCGACCCTCCCGGAGAACCCGCCATGTACGGACTGATCGGCACGATGCGCGCCACGCCGGGCCAACGCGACGCGCTGCTCGCGATCCTGCTCGACGGCACCGACGCCATGCCCGGCTGCCTGAGTTACGTCATCGCACAGGATCCCGCCGACGCCGATGCGATCTGGATCACCGAAGTCTGGACGGATGCGGCCAGCCACAAGGCCTCGCCGTCGCTGCCCAACGTGCAGCAGGCCATTGCCAAGGCACGGCCGCTGATTGCCGGCTTCGACAGCCGTGTCGAAACCGTGCCGGTGGGCGGGCATGGATTGCCGTCCAGGCGGTGATCGCGCGGAACATTGATGTGGGAGCGACGTAAGTCGCGATGAACCGCCGCGGTGCCGTCATCGCGACTTACGTCGCTCCCACACCTGAGTCTCCCGCGCTTGCACCTCTTTGGTCCTAGACTGCGCCATGGATCTTTTCACTACCTCCTGGCGACGCGCCTGGGCCGGCATTGGCGCGGTGGGCGAGGGCGGTGCGTTGTTCGCGCAGCTGAAGGGGGCATACGCCGAACCGCGGCGCCATTACCACACGCTGCAACACCTCGGCGAATGCCTGGCGGCGTTCGACGACGTGCAGGCGCAGGCGGAGCATCCGCACGAAGTGGAACTCGCGCTGTGGTTCCACGATGCGATCTACGACATCAAGGGCCACGACAACGAACAACGCAGTGCGGACTGGGCGCGCGATGCGCTGCGCGAAGCGGGCGTCGCCGCGGCGTCCGCCCAGCGGGTGCATGACCTGGTCATGGCGACGCGCCATACCGCCGTGCCGTCAGGACGCGATGAGCAATTGCTCGTCGATATCGACCTGTCCATCCTCGGTGCGGAGCGCGCGCGCTTCGATGAGTACGAACAGCAGATCCGCCAGGAATACGCCTACGTGCCGGGCTTCCTGTTCCGGCGCAAGCGGCGCGAGATCCTGAAGGGCTTCCTCGACCGGCCCGCGATCTACAGCACGCCGCAGTTCCACGACGCGCTGGAGGCGAGGGCGCGCGACAACCTGCGTCGCGTGACGGCGTAGCCGGTTACGGCTTCACCGGTTGGCCGGTGGCATCGCACTTCACGTCGCGGCCGAACAGCTTGCCGAGCCGCGAGGGTTCTTCCAGGCAGCGCGGGTCGGGTTTCGGCGGCGCATGTTTCGCCGCGTGTGCGGCAGTGCGCGTGCGCTGCAGTTCGGCGAGCTTCGCCTTGATCTGCGGCATCGCCGCCAGCGCGGCGCGCTCGCCTTCGAGGATGGCGTTGTTCTTCTGCTCGAAGTCGGCCGGACCGATGTCGTTGACCTTCGGGCGGATGACGATGTCGGCGCGCGCCAGTTCCTGTTCGCCCAGGCGCTGGCCCATGATGCCGATGGACTGGTTGACGATGCCCAGCATGCTGCCGGGCTTGGTGCCGGGCGCCTTGGTGGAGATGTCCACGGCGATGACGAAGTCGGCGCCCAACTGGCGCGCCGCGTCCACCGGCACCGGGCTGACCACGCCGCCATCGACGTAGCTGGCCTTGCCGATCACCACCGGCTCGAACACGCCGGGGATGCTGCTGGACGCGCGCACGGCCTGGCCGGTGTTGCCGCGCACGAACACGGTGCGCTCGCCGTTCTCCAGCTGCGTGGACACGGCGGCGAACGGCTTCTTCAGCTGCTGGATGGTGCGCTTGCCGACCAGGTCGTTGACGTAGTCCTGCAGTTTCTGGCCCTGCACCAGGCCGCCGGAGAACAGGCGCACGTCACGGATCTTCGCTTCGTCCAGCGCGAAGGCGGTCTTCTGCATCTGGAACGGGTCCATGCCGCTGGCGTACAGCGCGCCGACCACGCTGCCGGCGCTGGTGCCGGACACGACGACCGGCTCGATGCCGTTGGCTTCCAGCATCTTGATCACGCCGATGTGCGCGAAGCCCTTGGCCGCGCCGCCACCGAGCGCGATACCGACCTTCAGCTTCGGCGCCGCTGGCGCCGGTGCGACCGGAACGGGGGGCGGTGTCGGCTTGACGTTGTCGCCGCCGCACGCAGTAAGCAGCAGCGGGCCGAGCAGCAGGGCAGGGAGCAGGCGAAGGGCAGGGCGCATGGGCAGGACGCTGGGGAACCGGCGCGCAGGATAGCGCCCCTTGCCGCAACCCCGGCCAACACGCGGCGTGGCTAAGACGTGCCGCCCGGCCGGCGGCGGGCGCTGCCGGGACCCACCCCTTCGACGCGCTTGAAGAAGCGGCGGAACGCCGCCTCGCTGCTGTAGCCCAGCATGTCGGCGATGGCCGCCACGGAAAAGCGCCGGTTCTTCAGCAGTCGTCTGGCCTCGGTGGCGCGCCAGTGCGCCAGGTACTGGATCGGCGGTGTGCCGACCGTCGTGGTGAAGAGTTCGGCGAACGCGGTACGGGACATGCCGGCTTCCTGCGCCATCGACTGGATGGTCCAGTCCTCGCCGGGACGCGCGTGGATCGCGGACAGCGCGCGCGACAGGCGTGCATCGGTCAGTGCCGCCAGCAGGCCGCGCGGCTGTTCCGCCTGGCGCACGTACTCGCATACCGCCATCGTGAACAGCGAATCCGCCAGCTTGTTCTGCACCAGCTGGCGGCCCCAGCGGCGTTCGCGGCTGGTGTCGGCCAGCATCTGGGCCAGCTGGCGGAAGCCGGCGCTGCTGTCCTGCGCGCGGATCACGAACCAGCGGGGCAGCGCGGCGAAGATCGGGTTGTGCGAGCCGGTGATGAACTCCAGTTCGCCGCACAGCATGCTGGTGTCGCCCGCATCCGGCGCGTCGGGCAGGTGCGGGTCCGGCGAGGACGACAGGATGTGGCGTATGCCCGCCGGGAACACGATCAGGTCGCCGCGCTCCAGCAGCACCGGCGTCTCCAGCGCTTCCCCGCTGATCCAGCAACATCCCTGCGTGACCAGATGGAACTGGCCGTGGTGCGTGGCAGGTTCGCTGTCGTACCAGGTGCCGCAGTAACGCACGTCGGCCGTGATCTCCACCCGCATGCGGTACGCGCCCAGCACGGTTTCCAGCACGGCATCGCGGTCATCGTCCTCGATCAGGGCGAGCGCGGAGAGCGGAGGCGTATCCATGCCGGCATCGTAGGCCACGCCCACCGCGCGGGCCATGACCGTGCGTCCGGCGGTTCATGCGCGCACGTCCGGACCGCGGCGCGACTGGACGATGGGGCATATCGCGGGAACGCGCGGGAATGGTCGCCGGTGCGCGGTGGCGCTGGAATGGCCATGCGTCCTGCGGCGGTCCGTCGGGGGACGTCCTTCCCATTCCAACGAGGATTCCCATGAACACCACCAAGCTTTCCGGCCTCTCGGTCGCCGTCGCCGCCGCAGCCCTCTTCCTTGGCGCGCCGATGGCGCAGGCCGCCCAGGCCGGCGCGGCCAAGGTTGGCCACTGCGTCGGCGCCAACGCCTGCAAGGGCCAGGGCGCCTGCAAGAGCGCCGCCAATGCCTGCAAGGGCCAGAACGCGTGCAAGGGCCATGGTTTCACCGAATCGACCGCAGGCGCCTGCAAGACCGCCGGTGGCAAGTTCGAGGCGCCCAAGCCGCAGAAAAGCGCACCCGACGCGAAGAAAGCCAACAGCTGACGCGCCGGAGCGACACGCCATGACCATGCCGCTGCACGGGTTCGGGCTGGGCCTGCGCCCCCACCACTACGACGCGTTGCTGGCCGGCGCGGCGGCCGTGGACTGGCTGGAGATCGTCAGCGAGAACTATCTGGTGGCCGGCGGACGGCCCCGGTGGATGCTGGACCGGATGATCGAACGCTGGCCGGTGGCGATGCATGGCGTGTCGCTCAACATCGGTGGCCGCGATCCGCTGGATCGCGACTACCTGCACGCGCTGCGCGGACTGGTGCGCCAGACGCGCCCGCGCATCGTGTCCGATCACCTGTGCTGGACCCGCCATGGCGAGGTCCATTTCCACGACCTGTTGCCGTTGCCGCAGAACGAGGACACGGTGCGGCACGTCGCACAGCGCGTGCGCCAGGTGCAGGATGTGCTGGGCCTGGCGCTGGTGCTGGAGAACGTGTCCAGCTACCTGCGCTTCGCCGACGACACGCTGGACGAAGCGCAGTTCCTGTCCGCCATTGCCTCCGAAAGCGGCTGCGGGCTGCTGCTCGACGTCAACAACGTCTTCGTCAACGCCCACAACCATGGCTTCGATGCGGTCGCGTTCCTGGATCGCCTGCCACGCGGCGCGGTACGGCAGATCCACTTGGCCGGACACAGCGAGGATGCGCGCGGCAGCGGCCTGCTGATCGACACGCACGACGCACCGGTGCCGGACGGCGTCTGGCGTCTCTATCAGCACGCCGTACGCCGGTTCGGTTCGGTGCCCGCGATGATCGAGCGCGACGACCACATTCCCCCGTTGGACGAACTGCTGACGGAACTGGACATCGCACGCCAGCTCGCTGCCGAAACACTGGAGGTGCAGATGGATCGCGCGGCATGACCGCCACGATGCCGCTCGCACGCACCCAGCGGGCGTTCGCGGCGTGGCTGCTGCATCGCGATGCCGCGAAAGCGCCCGGCATCGTCGCGGTGGACGAGGGCGACCGCGCGGTGAGGCTTGGCATCTATGCCGATGGCTACCGGTGGCGGCTGGTGGACGTGTTGGGCGACGACTACCCGGTCCTGCGCGCGTCGCTGGGGCAGGACCGCTTCGATGCTCTGGCGGAGGCGTATCTGCACGCGCATCCGTCGCGGCATCCGTCCGTGCGCCACGTCGGCGCCGGCTTCGCGCGCTGGTTGGTGACCCGCACGCAGGAAGCCCCCGCGCTGGCCGACCTGGCGCGACTGGAATGGGCGCAGGGCGAGGTGTTCGACGCCGCGGACGCGGACACCGCCAGCATCGACGCGCTGGCCACGCTGTCCCCCGATGCCTGGCCTGCGCTGCGTTGGTCCCTGCACCCGGCCGTGCGGCGGATACGCCTGCGCAGCAACGCGATCGCATTGCTGGATGCGCATGCCGGTAACGCATTGCTGCCCGCGTTGCGCAGCCAACCCGCCACGACGTGGCTGTTGTGGCGTCATGCCTTCGACGTGCACTGGCGCCGCCTGCCGCGCGACGAAGCCATGGCGCTCGCTGCCGTCGCCCGTGGCGCGCCCTTCGCCGACTGGTGCGCGCGCCTGCCCGGTGCGGTGCCGGCGCTGCGTGCTGCCGGCCTGCTCAAGCGCTGGCTGACCGACGGCCTGCTGACAGACCTGCCGTCCCCCTGACCCTCTGGAGACCTCCCATGCAAACGACGCCCCTGTACGCCCGCGCGCTCGCGTTCCTCGATGACCACGCCTGGATCGGCCCGCTGCTGGTGCGGCTGGTGTTCGGTTACTTCTGGCTGGAAACGGGGTGGGCCAAGCTGCACAACCTGGCGTTCTTCACCGAGCGCTTCGTCGAGTGGGGCATCCCCTGGCCGGCCCTCAGCGCGACGGTGTGCGCGGGCACCGAATTCATCGGGGGCGCCTTGATCATGCTGGGCCTGGCGACACGCCTGACCATGCTGCCGATGATCTTCAACATGCTGGTGGCGCTGGCCGTTGTGGTCCTGCCCGGCATATCCACGCTGGACGGGTTCGTCGAACTGGACGAAGTGCTGTACGTGGCCGTATTCGTGTGGCTGCTGTTCGCCGGTCCCGGCCAGGCCAGCCTGGATCATCTGATCGCGCGCCGGGCGAAGGCGGGGACGCCCGCGTTGGCGTAGGGGCGCTTCCCCCGTCGCCGCCTGCCGCGCCCCTTCAGCGCGGGCGAACGCCCGGCCCGCCTCCGGCGGAAGGGGCGACACGGACGAAGGAACGCCCATCCGGGGCGCGGCGAGTGCCAAAGGCACGCCGGCGTGCGTGGCCATGACGTGGCCAGCCGCAGGTCGGCGGGCATCGGCGCGATGGCCGAAAGCGGGACTTCCGGCCATTGCTCCCCCTGTTGCTGTAATGCAACATCCGGGTGCTAGCGCCGCCAGGCGCCCCGAACCCCACCCACTCGGAAAGCCACCGCCATGTCCCCAGTCCGCCCGGCCGCCATCCGGCCGCATCGCCTTGCCTTTGCCATCGCCGCCCTGCTGCCTTTCGGCACCGCGTTCGCGCAGGACGCCAACCCTGCAGCGGAGAAGGAAGCCGCCACGCTCGACACCGTGCGGGTCACCGCGCAGCGCAAGGTCGAGAACATCCAGGACGTGCCGGTGTCCATCAGCACGATCAACGGCGAACAACTCGGCGTGCTGGCGTCCGGGGGTGCCGACATCCGCTTCCTGTCCGGTCGCGTCCCCAGCCTGAACATCGAGTCCTCGTTCGGCCGTGCGTTCCCGCGCTTCTACATCCGCGGCTACGGCAACACCGACTTCCGCCTCAACACCTCGCAACCGGTCTCGCTGGTGTACGACGACGTGGTGCAGGAAAACCCGATCCTGAAGGGCTTTCCGCTGTTCGACCTGGAGCAGGTCGAAGTGTTGCGCGGCCCGCAGGGTTCGCTGTTCGGTCGCAACACGCCGGCCGGCGTGGTGAAGTTCGAATCGGCCAAGCCGTCGCAGGAAACCAGCGGCTACGGCAAGGTCGGCGTGGGCAGCGACAACATGTGGAATGTCGAAGGTGCTGTCGGTGGAGCGCTGAGTCCGAACTGGTCGGCACGCGCGTCGGTGCTGTACCAGCGTCGCGACGACTGGGTGACCAATACCTATCCCGGCCCGAACGATGGTTTCGAGGGCTATGACGAATCCGCGGGCCGCGTGCAGTTCCTGTACGAAGGCGATGGCTTCGAGGCGCTGCTCAATGCGCATGCACGCAAGCTCAACGGCACCGCGCGCCTGTTCCGCGCCAACATCATCGATCCCGGCACCAACAACTTCGTCCCCGGCTTCGACAAGGACAAGGTATCGCAGGACGGCCTGAACTACTCCGAGCTGGAGTCGCAGGGTGCCAGCGCACGACTCAATTGGGATGTAGGCGACTACAAGCTGTACTCGATCACCGGCTACGAAAGCGTCGAGACGATCAATCGCGGCGACATCGATGGTGGCTCCGGCCCCTATTTCACGCCGGAGCTTCCCTTCGCTTCCGAGACCGCCGACGGCATCCCCGACCATTCGCAGTGGACGCAGGAATTCCGCATCGAGTCCGAGTACGCCGGACCGTGGAACTGGCAGGCGGGTCTGTTCTATTTCAAGGAAGACTACCGCGTCGAAAGCTTCAGCTACGACTCGCTCAACAACAGCGCGCAGGACGGCTACCAGCGCATCCGCCAGACCAACGACGCATGGGCCGTGTTCGGCGCAGCGACCTGGCAGGCGACCGACAAGCTGGAGCTGCGTGCCGGCCTGCGTTACACCGTCGACGAGAAGAAGCTGACGGTCGAGGATTACTGGAACACCGGTTTCGCCGCCTGCGTGCTGGCCGGCAAGTGCACGCTGGCGCAGCTGGCGGCGCAGGAACCGGATGGCGATCTGTCCGCTTCGCCGGAAGACAAGAAGTTCAACTGGGACCTGTCGGCCACCTACGCCGTCAACGACGACGTCAATCTGTATGCGCGCGCGGCCACCGGCTTCCGCGGCAGCAGCATCCAGGCGGCGGGCGCGTTCAACGGCAAGTCCGTCGCCGGGCCGGAAACCGTCACCTCGTTCGAGACGGGCGTGAAGGCCGACTTCTGGGACAAGCGTGCGCGCATGAGCGCAGGTGTCTTCTACTACCGCGTGAAGGACCAGCAGCTGACCGCGGTGGGCGGTGCGGCCAATGCCAACATCCTGGTCAATGCCGACAAGTCGGTCGGCAAGGGCTTCGAGCTGGATTTTCAGGCCTACGTGCTGGACAACCTGCTGGTCACGCTGGGCAGCAGCTACAACGACACCGAGATCAAGGACGACAACCTGAACGTCGCCGTCTGCGCGGCATGCACCGTGACCGACGAAGAGGTGCTGGACGAGAACGACGACCCGACGGGCCGCTACTACATTGGCGGAAACCGTTTGCCGCAGGCACCGAAGTGGGTACACAACGTCACCGCGCGCTACAGCATCGGCATGGGCGAAGGCAGCGAACTGTACGTCTACACCGACTGGGCGTACCGCAGCGAGGTGAACTTCTTCCTGTACGACTCCATCGAGTTCACCGGCAAGTCGTCGCTGGAAGGTGGCCTGCGCATCGGTTACGGCTGGGGTTACGGCGACTACGAGGTCGCCCTGTTCGGCCGCAACATCACCGACCAGCGCCGCATCGTCGGCGGCATCGACTTCAACAACCTGACCGGCTTCATCAACGAGCCGCGCACGGTGGGCGTGGAGTTCAGCGCGAAGTTCTGATCCGCACAGACACGCGATCGACACACGGGCGCCCCAGGGCGCCCGTGTTGTTCGTAGCGTGCGCCATGCGCACGACCTCATGATTCCTGACCGAAACCGCAGTCGTGCGCATGGCGCACGCTACGTGCACCAGGTGTCCTTCGTGGGAGCGACGTGAGTCGCGAAAGAGCGCCGATCCATCATCCGCAAGAAGAAAAGGCAGCCCAGCACGGCCTGCCCGTTCCTTGTGTCCCATCGACTGATCCGCGCAGACGCGCGATCGACACACGGGCGCCCCAGGGCGCCCGTGTTGTTCGTAGCGTGCGCCATGCGCACGACCTCATGATTCCTGACCGAAACCGCAGTCGTGCGCATGGCGCACGCTACGTGCACGAGGCGTCCGTCGCTGCCACAGAAATCATCACGATGTCGGCGGATCCCGTGGCGGGAAACGCAGCACGACGCCACGCTGTTCCTCTTCCGGCTGCTCCGGGCGTACCCACAACAGCGGCACCTCGCGCGGCGCGGGCAGTTCGAGTTCGTCGTCGCTGTGCGCGGCGGCTTCCTCTTCCTCGATTTCCCAGCTGTACTTCTTGCGCGGCAGTTCGGGGTCGAGGCGACGGAACAGGAATGCGGCGATCAATCCCGCGACTGCGCCGCCCAGGTGCGCCTGCCACGACACGCCGGCTTCGCGCGGCAGGATGGTCAGCACCATGCCGCCGTAGAACAGGAACGCGATCATGCCGGCGGCGATCGCCGCACGGTCGCGGCGTAACAGGCCGAGCATGAAGACCATGAACATCAGGCCGTGGGTCAGTCCGCTCGCGCCCAGCGTATGCGTGCCGGGTTCGGCCAGCAGCCACGGACCCAGTCCGGAACCCAGCCACACCAGTGGAATGGCCCACAACGTCGCGCGTGGATAGACCGCGCCGGCCAGCGTGCCGAGGATCAGCAGCGCCGATGCGTTCGCCGCGATGTGCTCCAGCGAACCGTGCAGCAGCGGCGCGGTCAGGATGCCGAGCAGGCCTTCCATCGACAGCGGCGAGATGGTGAAGGCGCGCACGTCGAAACTGTTCTGCGCCGAGTACACGATGGCCAGCAGCAGCACGAACGCCAGGCTCAGGTTGAGCGCGCGCAGGATGCGCTTGCGGTCGTAGCGCTGCTGGGATTCCGGATCGAACGCCGGGTCGTCGGGATGCAGGTCCATGGTCCAGTTCTGGCGGCGCCCGGCGCGAATGCAAGCCCGGACGCCGATGGACAGACCATCCCGCAGGCGGGATGGTCTGCCGGCGCCGCGTCAGGCGACCGGGTCGGCGTTCTGCGGCCGCGCCAGGCTCAGCGCGACGGTCACGCCCAGGATCAACGCTACCGTACCCAGCGCCCACGGCACCGGGATCTTGTAGACATCGATCAGCAGCATCTTGGTGCCGATGAAGCCCAGCACCACCGCTAGGCCGTACGGCAGCAGGTGGAAGCGGTCGGCCATGCCGGCCAGCAGGAAGAACATCGCGCGCAGGCCCAGCACCGCGAACACGTTCGAGGTCAGCACGATGAACGGGTCCGAGGTGATCGCGAAGATCGCCGGGATGCTGTCCACCGCGAAGATCACGTCGGTCACGCCGATCAGCACCAGCACCACGAACAGCGGGGTGAACCAGCGCGTGCCGTTCTCGCGCACGCTCAGCCTGTCGCCACGGTAGCCATCGGTGAGCTTCAGGTGGCCGCGCATCCAGCGCAGCGCCGGGTTCTTCTCCAGGTCCGGCTCCTTGCCGGCGGCGAACCACATCTTGATGCCGGTCAGCAGCAGGAACGCGCCGAACAGATAGAGCAGCCAGTGGAACTTCGCCAGCAGCGCCGCGCCGGCGAAGATCAGGATGCTGCGCAAGACAATCGCGCCCAGGATGCCGATCACCAGCACGCGCTGGCGCTGTTCCTCCGGCACGGCGAAGTAGGTCATGACCATCAGGAACACGAAGATGTTGTCGACCGCCAGCGCCTTCTCGACCAGGTAGCCGGTCAGGAACTCCAGGCCCACACGGTTGGCCTCGACCAGACCGGCGGTCTCGTTGACGTACCACCACAGGCCACCGTTGAAGGCCATCGCCAGCGCGACCCAGCCCAGGCTCCACCACATCGCTTCCTTGAACGTGACCTTGTGCGGCCCGCCGTGGCGCATCAGCACCAGATCGACCAACAGCGCGATCACCACCAGGCCGCCGAAGCCGGCCCACAACCAGGGGTTGCCAATCGTTTCCATCGAGATTCCCGAAAAAAGTGGAGGACGGCCGCGGGTGCGGACATCTCGGGAACCGGTGAACGGGGATCCAGGGTATGCCTTCGCCATCGCGGCGAAGGTCTCGCTCACAGCCCGGTGGGCTGCCGTGGGACCGGAGCATCGCTGCTCGAAATGACGGCCGGCACGTTGGGAGCTACTCCCCTTCTGGCGCGGATTGTCCGGATGGCGCCCGGCTGGGTCAACCGGACGGGTAAAATGCGTTCATGAACACGCCCAACCCGACCGTACGCCTGAAGAACGCCTGGCGTTCCAGCCACCCGTGGATCTTCCAGAAACTGGTCGAAAAGCCGACCGCCAAGCCCAAGCCCGGCACCGTCGTCGAAGTCGTCGGCGTGGACGGCGAATGGATCGGCCGCGGTTTCTACAACGGCCATTCGCGCATCGCCGTGCGCATCCTGGAGACGCACTCCGACATTCCGATCGACGCCGGCTGGTTCTCGCGCAAGATCGCCGACGCCGTGGCGCTCCGCCGCGAGGTGCTGAAGCTGGACGCCACCACCGACGCGTGGCGCGTGGTGCATGCCGAAGGCGACGGCCTGTCCGGCCTGGTGGTGGACCGCTACGGCGATCTGATCGTGGTCGAATTCTTCGCCGCCGGCATGTTCCGCCATCGCGAATGGATCTACGAGGCGCTGCGCGAACAGTTCCCCGGATGCCGCTTCCACAGCTTCGCCGACGAGCACGTGCAGAAGCAGGAGAGCTTCGAGTTCCACGGCAATACGACGACCGAAGCCGCCGTCATCACCGAGTACGGGGTGAAGTTCCGCGCCGATCCCGCGGGCGCGCACAAGACCGGTTTCTTCGCCGACCAGCGCGAGAACCGCGAGTGGCTCAGCCGGCAGGTGGAGGGCAAGAGCGTGCTCGACCTGTGCTGCAACACCGGCGGCTTCGCCGTGTACGCGGCGGCGCGCGGCGCGTCCGAGGTCATCGGCGTGGATATCGACCAGGACGTCATCCAGATCGCCAAGGGCAACGCCAAGCTCAACAACACGCGGCCGAAATTCGTGCAGGCCGACATCTTCCCGTACCTGCGCGACGCGGCGAACCGTGGCGAGCAGTACGACGTGGTGATCCTGGACCCGGCCAAGATGACGCGCGACCGCGAGCAGGTGATCGCGGCGCTGAAGAAGTACCTGGACATGAACAAGCTGGCGCTGGGCGTGGTGAAACCCGGCGGTCTGTTCGCCACGTTCTCGTGCACCGGCCTGGTCAGCGAGGAGCAGTTCCTCGACATGCTGCGCCGCGCCGCCTACTTCTCCGGCCGCACCATCCAGATCCTCAAGGTCGCCGGCGCCGGTCCCGACCACCCCTTCATGGCGCACGTGCAGGAGTCGCGCTACCTGAAGGCGGTGTTCTGCCGCGTGGTCGACTGACAATGCAGGACGCGCGCGGCCTGCGGATCGTTCCGGTTCTGCTCGCCGCGCTGCTGGCCGGCTGCGCATCCACGCCGGCCGCACCCTGGCAATCGCTCGCCGACGCATCGCAATGGCGCAGTGTCGGCGGAGCCACGCTGGATCCGCGCTGGCAGATCCGTGACGGCGAACTTGCACTGACCGAGGCCGGCGGCGGCGACATCATCAGCGCCGGCACGTACGGCGATTTCGAGCTGGAACTGGAGTGGCGCCTGCCGCCCGGCGGCAACAGCGGGCTGTTCTATCGCGCGGTCGATGCGTCGCCGGTGTGGGCGCGCGCCGTGGAGTACCAGTTGCTCGACGACCGCGAGGCGGAAGACCGCATCGTGCCAAGCCATCGTGCCGGTGCCGTGTACGACCTGGTCGCTCCGGCACGTGACGTACTGCGCACCATCGATCATTACAACCACGCGCGCATCGTCGCCTGCGGCCCGCGCGTGGAGCACTGGCTCAACGGCGTGCGCGTCGCGGCCTACGACGCGGACAGCGAAGACTGGAAGCGCCGCGTAGCCACCAGCAAGTTCGCTGGCCAGCCAGCGTTCGCCAAGGTGCGTCGCGGTCACCTCGCGCTGCAGGACCACGGCAATGCCGTGCATATCCGTGGCATGCGTATCCGCGCGCTGGGACCAAAGTGCCCGTAGAGTCTGATGTGGGAGCGACGTAAGTCGCGATGGCAGATCGCTGCACAGGTTCATCGCGACTTACGTCGCTCCCACATCCCATGAGCAACCCATGAAAAAGGCGGGCCGAAGCCCGCCTTTTTCTTGCGCCACGCAAGGGAGATCAACCCTCCGGCGACAACTCGATACAGTCGAACTGCACGTCCGGGTTTACGTCGGCGTCGTAGTCCACATCGCTGCGTTCGAAGCCGAACAGCTTCAGGAACTCGTGCTTGTAGTTGGCGTAGTCGGTCAGCTCGAACAGGTTCTCGCTGGTGACCTGCGGCCACAGCGCCTTGGCCTGGTCCTGCACCTCGGGCTTCAGTTCCCAGTCGTCCAGGCGCAGGCGGTTCTCGTCGTCGGTTTCGGCCGGCGCCCCGTCGGTGCGATACATGCGGTCGCGGAACAGCCGGTCGAGCTGCTCGATGGTGCCCTCGTGCAGGCCCAGCTCCTTCATCACCTTGAACACGATGCTGATGTACAGCGGCATCACCGGGATCGCGGAGCTGGCCTGCGTCACGACCGATTTCAGCACCGCCACATTCGCGGTACCGCCGGTCTTCTTCAGGCGCTTGTCCAGACGCTGCGCGGTCTGGTCCAGGTCCACCTTGGCGCGGCCCAGCGCACCGTGCCAGTAGATCGGCCAGGTGATGTCGGTGCCGATATAGCTGAAGGCGACCGTGCGCGCGCCGTCGGCCAGCACGCCGGCGGTGGCCAGCGCATCGATCCACAGTTCCCAGTCCTGGCCGCCCATCACGGTGATCGTGTCCTCGATCTCTTGCTCGGTGGCCGGTTCGATGGTCGCGTGGGTGATGACGTCCTTGTTGGTGTCGACCGCGGTCGAGGTATACGGAGCACCAATCGGCTTCAGCGCGGAGCGCTTCACTTCACCGGTCGACGGCAGCTTGCGCACCGGCGAGGCCAGCGAATAGATCACCAGGTCGACCTGGCCGCCCATCTCCGTCCGGATCAGTTCGATGACCTGGGCGCGCGCCTCGTCGGAGAACGCATCGCCGTTGATCGAACGGCTGTACAGCCCGGCCTCCTTCGCTGCCTTGTCGAACGCGGCGGAGTTGTACCAGCCCGCAGTGCCGGCTTTCTTCTCGCTGCCGGGCTTCTCGAAGAACACGCCCAGCGTGTCCGCGCCGAACCCGAACGCCGCGCTGATGCGCGCCGCCAGGCCGTAGCCGCTGGACGCACCGATCACCAGCACCTTCTTCGGTCCATCGCTGCGCACGCCCTGCGCGCGCGTCGCCGCGATCTGGTCACGCACGTTGAGCTCGCAACCGAGCGGATGGGTGGTGGTGCAGATGAAGCCGCGGACTTTGGGATGGATGATCAACGTGGTAACCCGGGGGATGGTGTGCCTGCGCGGCATCTTAGTGCCGCAGGCGCCGGGAATGAAGCGCCGACACTGCACACGCAGGCGTATGGACGTAGCGTGCGCCATGCGCACGACCGCAGGATCCCAAGACGATCCGGGTCGTGCGCGCAGCGCACGCTACGGATCATGCGTCGCCGCCCTTCGCCAGCATGCTGTTGCGGCGGCTGTAGGCCAGGTAGACGACGATGCCGACCACGTTCCAGATGAGGAACCACAGCTGCGTGCGGTGCGGCAGGCTCCAGAACAGGTACAGGCAGCCGAGGATCGCCACCGGGCCGACCAGCCACGCCAGCGGCGTGCGGAACACGCGCGGACGGTTCGGTTCGCGCGTGCGCAGCACCAGCAGGCACACGCCCACGGCGACGAAGGCCGCCAGCGTGCCGGCATTGGCGAGCGCGGCGATTTCGTCCAGCCGCGCGACGCCGGCCAGCGCCGCGACCAGCACGGCGGTGAACACGGTGATCGCCACAGGCGTGCCGGTGCGCGGATTGACCTTCGACAGGCTGCGCGGCAGCAGGCCGTCGCGCGACATCACGAAGAAGATGCGGCTCTGCCCGTAGAAGAACGCCAGCAACACGGTCGGCAGCGCGATGATCGCCACGATGCCGATCACCAGTGCGGCCGTGCCGTGGCCGAGTTCACGCATGATCAGCGCCAGTGGTTCGGCGCTCTGGCCGAACACGGTGTAGCTGAGTGCGCCGACCGCGGCCACCGCGACCACCAGGTAGATCAGCGTGCAGCCGATCATCGAGCCGATGATGCCGATGGACAGGTCGCGGCCCGGGTTCTTGGTTTCCTCGGCGGCGGTGGAGATCGCATCGAAACCGTAGAACGCGAAGAAGATGATCGCGGCCGCCGCCATCACGCCGCGCTCGACGCCATCCGGCCCGATCGATTTCGGGAAGCCGTACGGCATGAACGGCTGCAGGTTCTCCGGATTGAATGCCGGCAGTGCGACTGCGATGAACACCGCCAGCGCGATCAGCTTGAACACCACCAGGATCGCGTTGAGCGTGGCGCTCTCGCGCGTGCCGGCGATCAGCATGCCCGCGACCAGGAAGGTGATGACGATGGCCGGCAGGTTCAGCACGCCGCCAGCATGCGGGCCGGCCGACAGCGCCGCAGGCAGGGTGACGTTCCAGCCGAAATTCTGCTGCACCCATTCCAGGAAGCCGACGAAGTAGCCCGACCACCCGACCGCCACCGTGCTGACCACCAGCGAATATTCGAGGATCAGGCTCCAGCCGACGATCCAGGCGATGGATTCGCCCAGCACGCCATAGCTGTAGGTGTAGGCGCTGCCGGCGGCCGGCATCATCGTCGACAGTTCGGCGTAGGCCAGCGCCGCGCAGGCGCAGACCACGCCGGCCACGACGAAGGAGATCAGCACCGCCGGGCCGGCCTTCTCGGCACCCACGCCGATCAGCGTGTAGATGCCGGTGCCGACGATCGCGCCGATACCCAGCGCCACCAGGTGCGGCCAGCTGAGCGTGGGGACCAGGCGCCGGCCTTCTTCGTGCTCGGTGATCCGGTCGATGGATTTGCGGCGAAGCCAGGTCATGGAAACTCCTCGTGTTGCGTCAACGGAACAGCGCGCGGGCGGTGCGCCAGCGCAGGCGGGATGGGGGGATGATCCGCAGCACGGGGCCGCGCGACCGCCCGCAGCCTAAGCGGCCGGGGCTGGCGCTGGCAATCGGCGCCGCACCACGCGGGGAAGCACCCGGCCTGGAGAGACGACCGCCGCGCGGGGGCGAAGACTTGCGGGCGGCGGTGTACGTCCTGGAGGCCGAACAACACGTCCAGTTCCTCGTCCGAACGCACCGGTCCGCAGCCGTGACGCCGCGCGGCCGGCGCAGGCGCTGAGACGCCAACGGCTACACTGTGCACATGGATTCCCAGACCCTCCTCCTTGTCCTGCTCGCCCTTGTCGCCGTGGCCGTCGTGCTGCTGGCGGTGCTGGTGCTGCGCCGACCGGAAGCGCGCATCGGCGACCTGCTTGAGCGCGCGCTGCGCGATGAGCAGCGCGAGGGCCGCGGCGAACTGCGCGACCAGCTGGAAGGCTTGTCGCGCGCGCAGGAAGTGCGCATCGACGGCTTCGCCCGCAGCCTCGCCGACCTGAGCACGCGCACCGACCAGCGCCTGGACGTGTTGCGCGACACCTTGAGCGAGGACGCGCGCAAGGGCCGACTGGACGCGTCCGAGTCGCAACAGCGCTTCGCCGACGCGCTTGGCCAGCGGCTCAACGAACTGACCCAGCGCAACGAGCAGCGCATCGGCGAAATGCGCGCCACGCTGGAAGGTCGGCTGAAGGAACTGCAGGCCGACAATGCGCAGAAGCTGGAGCAGATGCGCGCGACGGTGGACGAGAAGCTGCAAGCCACCTTGACCCAACGGCTGGACGCGTCGTTCTCGCTCGTATCGGAGCGGCTGGAAGCAGTACAGCGGGGGCTGGGCGAAATGCAGCAGCTCGCCACCGGCGTCGGCGACCTCAAGCGCGTGCTGACCAACGTCAAGGACCGCGGTGGCTGGGGTGAAGTGCAGCTGGAGAACCTGCTGGAACAGGTGCTCACGGCCGAGCAGTTCGCGCGCAGCGTGAAGGTGCGCCCGGACAGCAACGAAGCGGTGGATTTCGCCATCCGCCTGCCCGGCCGCCAGGACGACGACGTGCCGGTGTGGCTGCCGATCGACGCCAAGTTCCCGCGCGAAGACTACGAACGGCTGATCGACGCGCAGGAACGCGGCGATACCGACGCGATGCGAATCGCCGCCACGCAGCTGGAGCGCGCGATCAAGGTGCAGGCGAAGTCGATCAACGAGAAGTACGTGGTGCCACCGCACACCACCGACTTCGCGGTGCTGTTCCTCGCCACCGAGGGCCTCTATGCGGAAACCATCCGCCGTCCCGGCCTGGTCGATGCGCTGCAGCGCGACCACCGCATCGTCGTCGCGGGTCCGACCACGCTGGCGGCACTGCTCAACAGCCTGCAGATGGGCTTCCGCACGCTGGCCATCGAGAAACGCTCCAGCGAGGTGCGGGTGCTGCTGGGTGCGGTGAAGACCGAGTTCGGCAAGTTCGCCACCGTGCTGGAGAAAGCGAACAGCCAGCTGGACACGGTGCAGAACAGCATCAAGCAGGCCGGCGTGCGTACGCGTGCGATCGAGCGCCAGCTGCGCGGCGTCGAAGCGCTGCCCGGCGAGGAAACCCAGAAGCTGCTGGGTGGCGACGAGGCGGAATGAGGGCAGAGGATCAGCCTTCTCCCCGCGTGCGGGGTAGAAGGTGCCAGGAGGGCGTAGGAGGGGGCAGGCGCGGTCTTCCTGCGTGCGCAGAATCTTTCCCTCCCCGCTCGCCCCTCACCCGCCTTCGGCATCCACTCCCTGCTGCGCAGGGAGAGGGGAACCGCAAAAAGAAGACGGCGCCCTGAGGCGCCGTTTTCGTTCATCGCATCGCCAATCCCGCTTCAACCGCCGCCGCTGATCTCCGGCATCGGCATGGCATCGGCCGGCACCGTCGGGGTGTTCTCGTCCTGCAGGTACTCCGGCAGTTCCTCTTCGGTCTGCTTCTGCGAGCGATGGCTTTCAATCTGGTAGTTGCGGCGCTGCAGCCACGAATCGCGGACTAGCGCGTAGTCGTCCACCGCACCTTCGCGCAGGCTGTCCAGCGACAGCAGTTGCGCGCGCGTGTCCACCAGGTTCAGGCCCTGCAGGAAGATGCGGGTCTTGTCGTCTTCCACGTAACGTGTGGGACTGAGCGGCATGTCGCCGGCCAGGCCGAGCACGTCGCGCACGGTGCGCGGGCCGAAGAACGGCAACTCCACGTAGCGCGAGCGCTTCCAGCCCCAGGTGCCGAGCGTCTGTCCGAAATCCTCGCTGCGGCGCTTCATCTTCAGCTCGCTGGCGGGATCGAAGATGCCACCGATGCCGACCGTCGAGTTCAGCACGAAGCGGCCGAACGTCTGCGTGGCGTCGCGCGGACGCCCCTGCAGCAGCTGGTTCACCATCGTCAGCGGCTGGCGCAGGTTGTCGAAGAAGTTGCCGACACCCAACCGCACAGGCCGTGGCACGGCCGCGACGTAGGCGAGCGCCAGCGGTCGCGCCACCGTGCGGTCGACCGCATTGTTGAAGGCGTGCACCTTGCGGTTGAACTTCTCCCACGGGTCGTAGGACACCGGCGCCTGCGCGGGTGCGGGCAGGGTCGGATCGGCGACCGGGTCGTAGACGCCGCCGCCGTAGATCTCGGCGAAGTCGTCCTCCGCCGCCGAGACCGCGCCGCTTTGCGCCGCCGACGGCGGCAGCGGCGCGTCGATGGTGGCCGGATCGATCGGCGGCTCCGGCGGTAGCGGGGCGGCGACGGTGCCGTCGATCACCACCGCATCGGTCGGCGCGTGCGTCGACGGCGCGGGTGCGGACGCGCACGCCGTCGCCAGGGCGGCCAGCAGGACCACGGTGCTGAGGCGGAACAGATTCATCCTGATTCCTGGAAACTGCGGGGTGGGGTTACGCCGGAAAATCCAGTTCCGGTGTCAAACGGTAGGCAGCCTGCAGATCGGCGAGACCCGGGGGCTGTCCTTCGAAGCGGGGAGCGGTACCGCCGGCGCGCAGGCGCGCGGCCAGTTCGGCCAACAGTGCCAGCCCGGCGCTGTCGACGGTAGTGACATGGGTCAGGACGATGCGTTGCGCACCCGCCAGCTGCGCCGAAGCCTGCGGCCACAGCGTGGCGGCCGCCGCACGGTCGAGCGCGCCCGTGAACACGAGCGCGTCGCCATCCCGACGGATGCTGGCGTCAGTTGCCGCCGGCACTGCCGTTGACCTGCAGCTTGCCGGACTTCAGGTCCGCCGCCACCTGTGCGATGGACTTCTGCCGCAGCGGCGTGTCGAACTGGGTCTTGAAGGTCTGCACGAAGGACACGCCTTCCGGCAGCACGTCGAACACTTTCCACTGGCCGCCCACATTGCGTGCGTAGAAGGTGATCGGGGTGACGGTCTGGTCGGTCTGCACGAATTCGGTGTCGACCTTCACACCGCGGCCACCGGGCAGCGGCGACTCGGACTTCACCCGCACCTTCAGGCGCGCGTTGAAATCCGCCAGGCGCGCGCCGTACGCGGACAACAGGCGCTCGGTCAGGGCCTGGCCGAACAGCTTCACGTCGGCGTCGGAGGCGCCCCGACCATGCACGCCCAGCACCAAGCGAGCGGCGTAATCGCCGTCGAACAGGGTGTTGAACTCGCTGGTGACGAACTGGCGCAGCGCCGCCGGATTCGACTTGAACTCGGCACGGCGCTGGTCGAGCGTGGTCAGGATGCGCGTGCTGCTGCCCAGCACGACCTGGCTGGCGCTGTTCTGCTTCGCGGCGGCGGCCGGTGCCGCGGCCTGCGCGAACACGGCGACCGGCGCGGACGCCAGCAGCGCGGCCGACAGCACGACGGACAGCAGGGAGGGCTTGATCAGGGTCTTCATGGTGTGGGTTCTTCCTTAGCGGGGGGAGCGGCGGTCTCGCCGCTGGCCGGGGTCTCCCCGGAGCCTGCACCGGCATTGTTGGCGCCACCGCTGAACATGTACTTGCCGGCCAGCTGCAGCAGATCCACGGCGGGCTGGGTGAAGGCGATCTCCTCGCCCGGCTTCAGCACCTCCGGGTCACCGCCCGGCGACAGGCCAATGTAGTTCTCGCCCAGCAGGCCGCTGGTGAAGATGCCGGCGGCGGTGTCGGCCGGCAGGTCCTTGTACTGGCTGTCGATGGACAGCGTGACCAGCGAGTCGAACTTGACCGGGTCCAGCCGGATGTCGGCCACCTGGCCGATCACCACGCCGCCGATCTTCACCGGCGCCTGCTTGCGCAGCTGGCCCAGGTTGGAGAAGCGTGCGGTCAGCTCGTAGCTGCCGCCGCCCACGCCGAAGCGCTTGTTGGTGGAGGCCAGCGCCAGCACCAGCAGCGAGGCCAGGGCCAGCAGCAGGAAGGCGCCGACGGCGAATTCGAGGCGGGGTCCACGGATGGACATGGGTCAGCTCCTGAACAGCAATGCAGACATGACGAAATTGAACATGAGCACCAGCAGCGAGGCGTTCACCACCGCGCGGGTGGTGGCCACCGAGGTACCTTCGATGGTCGGCTCGGCGTGGAAGCCCACGTAGGCCGCGACCAGCGCGGCGGTGCCGCCGAATACGGCCGACTTCAGCAGCGCCACGCCGAAGTCGTCCCAGAAATCGACGCTGTTCTGCAGCGCCGACCAGAACGTGCCGTTGTCGAGGCCGAGCACGTGCACGGCTTCGAAGTAGCTGGCACTGATCGCCAGCGAGCAGAAGAAGCCGGTCAGCAGCGGCACCGTCAGCACCGCCGCCCAGAAGCGCGGCGCCACGGCCTTGGCGACCGGGTCGATGGCCATCAGTTCCAGCGCCTTGATCTGGTCGGTGGCGCGCATCAGGCCCAGCTCGGCGGCGATGGAGCTGCCGGCGCGGCCGATGAACAGCAGCGCGGTCAGCACCGGGCCGAGTTCGCGGTACAGCGACAGGCCGAGCAGCGTGGACAGCGCATCGCTGGCGCCGAACGTGGTCAGCGTGCGGTAGCCCTGCAGCGTCAGCACCAGGCCCACGAACGCCCCGCCCACGGCGATGATCGGCAGCGAGCGCCCACCGATCTTGTAGATCTCGCGGGTCAGTTCGGCGAAGAAGTCGCGGGTCGGCGTGGAGGCGCGCAGCACCGACAGCGAGAACAGGCCGGCACGGCCGAGCGAGCGGATGGCGGCAACGAAAGGCATCAGGCGGCCTCCTCCCGGTGCGGCGCGCCCTTCCCCTGCTTGCGGGGGAAGGTGCCCGAAGGGCGGATGGGGGCGAATCCGGCACTTGGCTCAACTGCTTTGCCCCCACCCCAGCCCTCCCCCGCTTCGCAGGGGAGGGGGCGCATCGGGAGTGCTTCGGGATATCCCATCACGCTGCCTCCCCGCGTTTGACCGTGTCGAACGCGATCGGGCCGTCCGGCTCGCCGCGCAGGAACTGCTGCACCAGCGGATCCGACGAGGCTTCCAGTTCCGCCGGCGTGCCGGAAAACACCAGGCCACCGTTGGCGATCACGATCGCCTGGTCGGCGATCGGCAGCGTCTCGTGCACGTGGTGGGTCACGATGATGCTGGTCAGCCCCAGCGTGTCGTTGAGGCGCTGGATCAGGCTCATGATCACGCCCGAGGCGATCGGATCCAGCCCGGTCAGCGGCTCGTCGTAGATCATCAGCGGCGGGTCCAGCGCCAGCGCGCGGGCCAGTGCCACGCGGCGCGCCATGCCGCCGGACAACTCGCGCGGATAGGCATCGGCGGCGGCGCGCAGGCCGACCGCATTCAACTTGAATTCCACCAGCCGGCGGATCAGTGCATCCGGCAACGTCGTATGCGTGCGCAGCGGCAGCGCGACGTTTTCCGCCACCGTCAGGTCGGTCAGCAGGCCGTTGCCCTGCAGCAGCACGCCGATGCCCTTGCGCATCTCCAGCAGCGCGCGGCTGCGGTGCGGTACGGGCTGGCCGAACACCTCCACCGTGCCCGCTGCGGGCGGCAGCTCGCCGGTCAGCGCGGCGAGCATCGTCGACTTGCCGCTGCCGGACGGGCCGAGCACGGCGGCGATGCTGCCGCGGGGCACGGTCAGGTCGATGCCGCGCAGGATCGTGCGGCCACCGCGATCGAGGCGGAGTCCGGACAGATGCACGGCAGGGGCGTCGGCAGGCGTCATGGGCGTCGTCGGCGGACCAGCAGGAGGGTTAACGGAAAAACAACGGCGTAGCTTCGCGGCCAGCGGCTGAACATAAACCGTACCGCGCAGTTTGATTATTGTGGCACCCATGTCGCGCCCATGCCGTATCCACATGCGCGATTCGTGCGGGATGCTGTGGCCCAAACCGTGGCGTCTCGGGTGCTGCGACCGTCATCCGGCACAATGGGGACAACGATGACAACGTCCGCCACGCCCGACTTCCGCCTCTATCCGTCCAACGTGCTGGGGCTGCTGGCGGCCCTGCTGGCCGACGAGTTGAAGCGGCCCATGCCGGGACAATCGCCGCTGGCGCCGGAGGTGGTGCTGATTCCGCAGGTGGCGATGCGCCGCTGGCTGCAGGCCACGCTGGCCGCCGAGTACGGCATCGCCGCGAACCTGGAATTCCTCACCCCCGGCGAATTCGTCGCCCGCGCGCTCGATACCAACCTCGGGCCGGCCGGCGACGACGACCTCGATGCCGCCTCGCTGCAGTGGCGCCTGTACGCCGCGCTCGACGAACCGGCGCTGCGCCGCGATCCCGCGCTGGCCGCGCTCGACGGCTGGCTGGCCGATGGCGATCCGCTGAAGCCCTGGCAGCTGGCCGGCGAACTGGCCGGCGTGTACGAGAAATACCAGGCGTGGCGCCGCGACTGGCTGCTGCGCTGGGAAGCGGGCGCCGACCGCGACGATCCGCAGGCGCGGCTGTGGCGTGCCGTCGCCGCCGGCCGCGACTATCGCGCCCGCCGCATCGACGCCTACCTCGCGCGCTTCGGCCGCGACGACGGCCCGCTGCCGCAGGGATTGCCGAAGCGCCTGCTCGTCTTCGCCACGCTGAACATCTCGCCCGACGTGCTGCGCGTGCTGGCCACGCAGGCGCGCGTTGGCACGCTGCATTTCTACCTGCCGACGCCGGCACGCGGTTACTGGGGCGACCTGCAGACGTTGCGCGAGCGTCGCCGCGAAGGCGAGGCCGAGCTGTTCGCCGACGATGTGCAGGAAAACCCGCTGCTGCAGGCGTGGGGCGCGGCCGGGCGCGACTTCATGGCGCTGCTGGGCGATTACGAGGTGGTGCATCCGCGCGCCGAGATCGACGTCTACGCCGATCCGCTCGCCGCCGACGGCCCGGACACGCTGCTGCACCGGCTGCAATCGGACCTGTTCCATCGCCGTGCGCCGGCATCGCCGCCCTCGCGCTCCACGCCGGACCTGGCCGATCCCAGCCTGCAGGTGCACGCCTGCCACACGCGCCTGCGCGAACTGCAGGTGCTGCACGACCAGCTGCGTGCGCTGCTGGAAGACCCGCGCTTCGATCCGCCGCTGCAGCCGCGCGACATCGCGGTGCTCGCGCCCGACATCGATCCCTACGTGCCCTACCTCGATGCGGTGTTCGGCGGCAGCGGCCACGACGACGCGCTGCCGTGGGCGCTGGCAGATACCAGTCCGCTGGCGAACGAGCCGCTGGCCGAGGTGTTCCTGCGCCTGCTCGACCTGCCGCTGTCGCGCTTCGGCCTGGACGAGGTGCTGGACCTGCTGGCCAGCGCGCCGGTGGCGGAAGCCGCCGGCCTCGACACCGATGCCATCGACCGCCTGCATGGCTGGCTGCGCGAGGCCGGCGCGCGATGGGGGCTGGATGCGAATCATCGCGCGGCATCCGATGCGCCGGCCGACGACGCCTACACCTGGCAGTTCGCGCTCGACCGCCTGCTGCTGGGCCACGCCAGCGGTACCGACGACGCCATCGCCGGGGTCGCACCGTGGCCGGAACTGGAGGGCGGTGCGCTCGCTGCGCTCGACACGCTGGTGCGGCTGTTGCGCGAGCTCGCCCGCCAGCGCCGCGTGCTCGGCGAGGCGGCGACGCCCGCGCGCTGGCGCGAGCGCCTGCTGCACCTGATCGCCGCGCTGCTGCCGGAACAGCCGAGCGCACCGCGCGCGCAACGCACGCTGGAGCGCCTGCGCACCTTGATCGACCGCTTCGCCCGCGATGCGGAGACGGCGGGCTACGCCGGCGTCGTGCCGCCCGAGGTCGTGCGTGCGCATTTCAGCGACCAGCTTTCGCAGGCCGACACGCGCGCGCCGCTGCTCACCGGCGGCATCAGCGTGGGCCGCATGGTGCCGATGCGCCTGCTGCCGTTCCGCGCCATCTGCCTGCTCGGCATGAACGACGGCGACTTCCCGCGCCGCGATCCTGCGGCCGGCCTCAACAAGCTCACTGCGGAACTGCACGCCGGCAAGCGGAAGCCAGGCGACCGCTCCACGCGCGAGGACGACCGCTTCCTGTTCCTGCAGCTGTTCGCCGCCGCGCAGGACGTGTTCTACGTCAGCTACCTCGGCGCCGATCCGCGCGACGGCAGCGTGCGCGAACCGTCGGTGCTGGTCAGCGAACTGCTCGATGTCGCGGCGCGCTACCACGCCGATCCGGCAGCGAAGGCGAAGCTCGTCGTCCGCCATACGTTGCAGCCGTTCGCGCCGGCCGCGTTCGGCAGCGCCGAGGAACCGCGCCGCTTCAGCTACCGCGCCGCCTGGCGTCCCGCAGCCGATCGCGTGGATGCCGCGCGTGGCGCGTCGACGCCATGGGTCGACGGGCCGTTGCCTGCACCCGAAGACGAACACGACCTGCCGCTCGACACGTTGCGACGCTTCCTGCTCGATCCGGCCGGCGCCTTCCTCGCGCACCGCCTCGGCCTGCGGCTGCCCGACCCGATCGATGTCGCTGAAGACACCGAGCCGCTGGTCGCGCCGATCCGCGGGCGCGAACGCGCACGGCTGCGGCGCGAGGTGTTCGACTGGCTGCTCGACGTCGCGCGTCCGCAGGAGGCACGCACGCCGTCCGCGCTCTACACGCGCCTGCGCGCGCGCGGCCAGGTGCCGACCGGGCCGCTGGGCGAACACGCCGCAGAACAGGTATTCGCCGAGGTGGAGCCGTATGCGCAGGCCTTCGCCGACTGGATCAGCCACGACCGCCGCCATCGGCAGCATGACGCGCTGAGCGAACCGGATGGCCAGGCCGTGCTCGCCGCCGTGCTGGCCGGTGAGACCATCCACGCCGACACGCTGCGCGCGAGGCTGGCGGAACAGCAGCTGTTCCCGTGGCAACGGGGCAACGGGCGTGCACCGGGGCCGGACGCCGAGCTGCGCCGCCTGATGCTGCTGGTGCACGAAGCCGAACAGGTCGCACGCCTGCAGCCACAGTGGCGCGCGCATGTGGAATGGCGCGGCCTGGTCGCGGCCGACGACCTCGGCGCGCCGCGCATCGAGGCGGTGATCGACGGCGTGCGCGTGCACGGCCGCATCGCCGATGTCTATCCGCATGGCCTGGCACGCGTGCAGATCGGCACACTCAACGGACCGGCCGTCATCCGACACGGCCTGGACGCGCTGCTGCTCAATGCGGCGGGGCTGTCGATCCCGCTGGTGCAGATCCACGATGGCGACGAGGGCATTCGCGCCTACGTCACGCCTGCGCGGTCGGTTGCGGACGCACAGGACGCGTTGCGCATGCTGCTGGCGTTGCGCCGCGACGGCCTGCGCGCGCCGCTGCCGTTCGCCCCGGCGACGGGGTGGGCCATCCATGCCGCCGAACCCGCACTGCGCGAGGCCGCGGCGCGCGACGCCTGGTATCCGGGCGACTACCGCTGGGGCGAAAGCACGGGCGAGGCGATCCAGCTCGCGTTCCGCGGTCGCGATCCGCTCGCCGATGCCGACGGCATGGCGGACTTCATCGATACCAGTCTGCGTGTCTACGGCGCGCTGCGTGGCGCATCCGCGGAGGACGCCGCATGAACGCCTTCGATCCCGCCTGCGAGCCTTACCTGACGCGCGCACTCGACGGCGTGCAGCTGATCGAGGCCAGCGCAGGCACCGGCAAGACCTACACGCTGGCCACGCTGTTCACGCGCCTGATCGTCGAGCAGCGCCTGCGCATGGGCGAGGTGCTGGCGGTGACCTATACCGAGGCCGCCACCCAGGAGCTGCGCAAGCGCATCCGGGAACGGCTGGCAATGGCCGCCGACCTGGTCGGTACGCCGCCGCGCGACGACGAGCAGCACGAGGTCGCGCTGACGCGCTTCGTCATCGATCGTCATCTCGCGGCTGGCGCGGAAACGCCGACGCAACTGGCACGCCGCCTGCGTACCGCCGCCGAGGAAACCGATCTCGCCGCCATCTTCACCATCCATGGCTTCTGCGCGCGCGTGCTGCGCGAGCATGCGCTCGATGCAGGGCAGGGCTTCGAGGCCAGCGACCTGCTCGGCAACACGCGCGCGCTGCATGCGGATCTCGCGGCGGACCTGTGGCGCACGTACGCGGCCGATCCGGCGACGGTCGGCGCATTGACCGCCCTGTGGAGCGGCCCCGACGCGCTGGCCGACGATCTGCCCGCGCTGTGCGGTCCGCTGCCGCTGCTGCCGCCTGCACCACCGCCCACGGCGGGCGATGACGTTGTGTCGCTGCTGGCCGATGCACGAACACGTCTCGCGGAAGGCATGTCAGCAGAAGGCGATGCGTACTTCACGGCACTGCTCACGGCCGCGGACGGAGGCATGCTCAACAAGATCTCCTACAAATCGGACTGGCTGTCGCTGCTGCATCGTCAGCTGATGGCATGGGTGCAGCATCCTGCGCTCGACGTCCCCATGCAGGACAAGCTGGTCAAGCTGACGCTGGACGCACTGACGAAGGGCACCAAGAAGGATTACGCAGGAAAGACGCCGCTCTCGCCGTTGCAGCCCCTGATCGCGGACTACGCGGCTGCCCACGAGCGCTACACGCAATGGCGACGCAGCCAGTCGATCCTGCTGCTGCACCGCCTGCGCGACGATGCGCGCCGCCGGCTCGACGACCTGAAGCGCACGCGGCGTGTACAGACCTACGACGACCTGATCGAACGCGTCGCCGTCGCGCTCGATGGCCCGCAGCGGCAGGCGCTGGTCGCCGCCCTGCGTGCGCAGTACCGCGTCGCGCTGGTGGACGAATTCCAGGACACCGACGAGCGCCAGTGGCGGATCTTCGCGCGCGTGTTCGGCGATTCCGACGAGGTCCGCGCGCTGGGCGAGACGCCCGCGCTGTTCCTGATCGGCGATCCCAAGCAGGCCATCTACGGCTTCCGCGGTGGCGATGTCGCGACCTATCTGCTCGCGCGGCGCGCAGCGGACGAAGCGCCGCGGCTGGCGCACAACTTCCGCTCGCGCCCAGCCGTGCTGCGCGCGGTGCGCGCGCTCTACGACGGTGCGGACGCGGCGGGTCAGGAGGCCTTCGCGCATCCCGACATCCGCTTCGAACCGGTCGAACCCGGCGGCAAGCGCACCGACGACGACTACCGCCACGGCGACCGCGCCGCACCCGCACTGACCTTGCGCCTGTTGCGCAACGAAGCCGGCGGCGCGTTCGATGCCGACCGGTCGCGCGAAGCCGCCACCGCCGCCTGCGTCGCCGACATCCAGCGCGTGCTCGCCGATGCGCGCGCCGGACATGCACGCATCGACGGCCGGCCCGTGCGTCCCGGCGACATTGCCGTGCTGGTGCGCAACCACAAGGAGGCCACCCGCGTGCAGCAGGCACTCGCCCGCGCCGGCGTGCCTGCGGTGGCGGCCGGCAAGCAGAGCCTGTTCGCCAGCACCGAAGCCACCGAGCTGCGCGCGCTGCTGCTGGCGCTGCTGCATCCGGCCGACCATGGCCGCCTGCGCACCGCGCTCGCCACCGTGCTGCTGGGCGAAGACGCGGCCGCGCTCGCTGCGCTGGACGAAGACGGCGAGGCGCAACGCCTGCACCAGCTGCGCCTGCTGCAGTGGCGCGAACGCTGGCAGCGCGGCGGCCCGTTCGCGCTGGTGTCCGAGCTGTGCGCGGCGCAGGCCGAACGCCTGCTCGGCCTGCTCGACGGCGAGCGCCGCCTGACCAACTACCTGCAACTCGGCGAGCAGCTGCAGGAAGCCGCGGCGCGCACGCTCGGCCTGCACGGGTTGCTGGACTGGCTGCAGGCCCGCATGGCCGACGCCGATGCGGACGACGAGATGCAGCTGCTGCGTCTGGAATCCGATGCGCTGCGCGTGCAGATCGTCACCCTGCACAAGAGCAAGGGACTGGAATATCCGCTGGTCTATCTGCCGTTCGCCGGCCTGGGGACCTCGCGTCCCGACAGCGGCCGTTATCGCGTGGTGCACGACGGCGCCCAGCGCGTCCTGCAATGGAAGCTCGACAAGGACGATCCCGCGTGGAAAGCCGCCGGTGACGCCGCGCGCCGCGAGTCGGTCGCCGAGGACGCGCGCCTGCTCTACGTCGGCCTGACCCGCGCGGAGCATGCGCTGTGGATCGCCGCCGGCGACGTCGCCGATCTCGCCAAAAGCCGCCTTGCGCCGCTGATCGTCGACCTCGCCCTGCTTGGCGCGCATGCCGACGTGCGCATCGTCGAAGGCCCGGCCGAACCGCCGCCGCCGCGCCTGCCGCCCGAGCGTGAGACGGTCGTGGCGCCCGCGCGCATCGCCGCGCGCCGCATCGCGCCGGACTGGTGGGTCTACAGCTTCACCCAGCTGGCGCATGCGGACGGCGGTGCCGATCCGCTGGCCGCGGCCACGCAGGCCGATCCCGGTGGCGAAGATGAAGCACCGGCATCGGACCTCGACGAGGCGCCACGCGATGCCGCCGCGCCTGCCCTGGTCGATCCGCGCTTCGCCGGCAGCCGTTTCGGCGTGGTCATGCACGGCGCGCTGGAGCACGCCGACTTCGCTTCATGGCGCCACTGGCAACCGGGCGATGCCGCACCCACGGGGCAGGACCTCGTCATCGCCGACGCCTTGCGCGAAGGCGGGTATGCGGAGGCCGAAATCGCCGATGGCCTGGAGGTGCTGGTGCCGCTGGTCGGCCACACGCTGGGTACCACCCTGCCCGAGGGCGTGCGTCTCGCGGACCTGCCCACGGAATGGCGCCGCGCCGAAATCGAATTCCACTTCGCCATGCAGCCCACCGGCGTGCCGGCCCTGCTCGCGCTGCTGCATCGCCACGGCGTGCTGCGCCATCGCACGGCCTTCGGCGCGCGGCCGCGGCTGGAAGGCCTGATGACCGGCCTGATCGACCTGACCTACGCGCACGACGGGCGCTGGTACGTGCTCGACTACAAGTCCAACCAGCTGCCCGCCTATGACGCCGCGGCCATGCAGCAGGCGATGGCGCACAGCGAATACGACCTGCAGGCGCTGATCTACACGCTGGCGCTGCACCGCTGGTTGCGCTTCCGTCTCGGTGACGCCTACGACTATGCGCGCGATTTCGGCGGCATCCGTTACCTGTTCTGTCGCGGCGTTGACCTGACGCGCCAGCCGTCGCCCGGCGTGCATGCGCAGCGCTTCGCGCCCGAGCTTGTGCATGCGCTCGATGCCTTGTTCGCCGGCGCACCGCAGGGAGCCGCCGCATGAGCCTGCTCGATGCGCTCTACCAGGGCGGCCATCTGCGCACGCTGGACCATGCGCTCGCGCAGAGCCTGCGCCGGCTCGACCGCGACACCCCGGACAGCGTGCTCGCCGCCGCCGCGCTCGCGTCGCTGGCGGTCGCCAAGGGCCATGCGGGCGTGTCGCTGGCATCGCCGCAGGCGCTGTTGGACGCCGAAGCGGATATCGCCTTCCCCGACGGCGACGACTGGCGCGCGCAGCTCGCTGCCTCGCGCTGGGTCGGCACGCCGCGCGATGCGACCGATGAAGCGGATACGCAGGTGCCGCTGGTGCTGGAAGGCGACCTGCTCTACCTGCGGCGTTACCGCGAATACGAACGCGCGCTGGCGCTGGGCCTGCATCGCATCGCACGCCGCGCACTGCCGGCCGACGATCCCGCATCGCTGGCGTCGCTGTTCGCCACGTTGTTCCCGCAGGCCACGCACGCCGACCACCAGGCGCGCGCCGCCGCGCTGGCACTGCGGCATGCGCTGCTGCTGGTCACCGGCGGTCCCGGTACCGGCAAGACCACCGCCACCGCGCGCCTGCTGGTGCTGCTGGCGGCGCAGGCACGGCGCGCCGGTCGTGCGCCGCCGCGCATCGCGCTGGCGGCGCCGACGGGACGCGCGGCCGAACGCATGGCGGAGAGCGTGCGCCACGCGGTGCAGGCGCTGGCCGCCGCCGGCATCGACACCGACCTGCTCGCTGCATTGCCCTCGACGGGCACGACCCTGCATCGCTTGCTCGGCACGATTCCCGACTCGCCACGCTTCCGTCACCATCGCGACAACCCGCTGCCGTTCGACGTGGTGGTGGTCGACGAAGCCTCGATGATCGACCTGCCGCTGATGGCCAAGCTGGTCGACGCCGTCGCCGACGGCACGCGCCTGGTGCTGCTGGGCGATCCCGACCAGTTGCCGTCGGTGGAAGCCGGCGACGTGCTGGCCGCGATCCTCGGCGCCGCGGGCGATGGCGACACGCTGGCGCAGGACGACGCGGACGCACTGCGCCCATTGCTCGGCGAATCCTTCGACCCTCACCCGTTGCATGGCGAATCCTCCCCCCGTCATCCCCGCGAAGGCGGGGACCCAGCGACTTTCCTCCCCAAGTTCCCCGGCGCACGCGTGCACCTGCAGCGCAGTTGGCGCCAGAGCGAAGCGCTGCAACTCGCACCGCTCGCCGCCGCCGTGCGCGAAGGCGATGCCGAGACCGCGCTCGACCTGCTGCGTGGTGGCAGGCTGTCGAACGTGCGCTTCCACGAAGGCCTGACCGATCCGCTCGACGTGCAACGCGAGGCCTTGCTCGCGCACTGGCGCTCGCTGGCCCATGCGGCGACGCCGGCCGATGCGCTGGCGCAGTCCACGCGGCTGCGCCTGCTCACCGCGGTGCGCGAAGGCCCGCAGGGCGCACGCACGCTCAATGCGCGCATCGAGCGCCTGCTGGTGGAGACGGGCGCGGGTACGCCGCGTGGCGGTCCCGGTCATTTCCACGGGCAACTCCTGATCGTCACCGAGAACAGCTATCGCCATCGCCTGTTCAACGGCGACATCGGGATCTGCCTGCGCGACGACCGTGGCGCGCTGGTGGCGTGGTTCCCCGGCGAAGATCCGGCACAGCCGCGTGCGTTCCATCCCGCCGCGCTGCCTGCGCACGAGTCGGCGTTCGCCATGACGGTGCACAAGGCGCAGGGATCGGAATTCGATACGGTGTGGCTGCTGCTGCCCGCGCGTGGCAACCGCGTGCTCTCGCGCGAACTGGTCTACACCGGCATCACCCGCGCCCGCCGCGAACTGCACGTCGCCGGCAGCGAGGCGGTGATCCGCGAAGCCCTGTCGCGCCATGCCAGCCGCTGGTCGGGGCTGGGCTGGCGCTTGCGCGATCCCGTTTTTTCGCGGTGAATCGCCTGCGATACCGCATTGCGCATGACGTGATGCCTTTCACGCGTTTGCGGTCCCGGCCCCAACGGCGTATACCTGTCCCGCTGACGGGCAGTTCCCTTCCGCCCTCCCGCGGGCCGATTTTTCTCCCTCTCGGCTTGACCAGCGCGGTCACGCGCGTGCCGAGGAGGCGGAAGTGTCGAACCAGCAAGTCCAGGTCTTCATTCTTCACCTGGGGCCGCAACAGTCCATCGGTCCCGGCGATCTGCGGGTGATGTGGGCCACGGCCTGCGAGTCCACGGACATCGCGGTGTCGCGGCGCTCCACCGGCAACGGCCACACCACCGGCCGTCCGTGCTTCAGCCTGTGGGCCGGACGCCAGTTCCATCGCGTGCCGGCCGAACGGCGCATGCGCGCATTGCTCGAAGCGCGCGGGTTTCTTTTCACGTTGACGCATACCGCCCTGTAGGAGGGTGCATGGCTTTTGATGTCGGGATCGGCAAGTGCCGGTCGGTGCAATCGGATTCGGTGGATGTCTGGGTGGACGGTTCCATCGTCCGGCGGCTGGTACCGGAGACCAAATGGCAGCGCGATGGCATCAGCGTGCTGCAGGTGCCGTCGAAGGTGTGCAGTCCGCGCCACCGCGTGGCTGCCGGTGAAGAGGTGTACCTCGATACGGGGTTGATCACTTCGAATACCGTGGGCAAGCTGGATGTCGACGGCAGCGGCGATTTCGCCAAGGCGCGCCTGTCGCTGCTGGTGCCGACCATCGATCCGACGCCCACGCCGCCGCCGCCGTCGCGCAAGGCGAGCTGGCGCTGACATCGCGCCACGCGATCTTCCATCCCTTGCAAAAAAGAAGAGCCCCATGCGGGGCTCTCCTCTGACGCACATGCCGACGGATCAGTGCTTCTGGTCCTGCTCGCGTTTCTGGTCCTGCTGCGGGCTGCGCTGACGGTCCTGGTCGTTCTTCCGGACCGGATTTTCCTGCTGCGCTTTCTGGCCCTGCGGATCCTGTTGCGGATCGCGTTTCGGCGGTTGCGGCGTCTGCGGGTTGGGGGTGTTGCCCATGGGAATTTCTCCGACTCGGCCGAATGCCGAGGTGGCACCACCCTGCGCGCTTCAGGGTGAGCATCGTGTGCGTGCTGTCGTCGCGTGGCGATCATGTGCATGAACCCGATGCCACGGGATGCATGCGCGGCTTCGTCACGCGAAGCGCACGGCATGCGTGTGACGCTGCACGCCGCGCCCGCTGGAGCATGCCGTGAGTACACGTACCTCAGCCCCGCTGCCGGAAGGATTTTCCTGGGAGGTCGGCGACCGGCACAGGACCTTGATCTGCCACGGTCATCCGATCGTGCGGATCGCGCCGGAACGGCAGGGATGGATCGCGAAGATCCTCGTCAGTGGCAAGGGCGTCCGCCAGGACCAGGTGGCCGTGCGCTCGCTTGATGCAGGTGCCGGCTGGGCCACGCGCTGGATGCTGGAACGCCAGTCGGCGCTGATCCGCGTCGTTGCCGAACAGCCGCCGCACGGCTGATCCACGGTATCCGGCGCCGTTCGTCGGCATGTCCCGTACGCCGTAATGCATGCAGGCGCTTGCGATCAGACGGACGGTGATGCGCGCCGCGGTGTTTCCGGCCATGCATCCATGCGTGGGGCGGCGATGACACGACCGCATCCGTCATCGGCTGGCGTGCGGGCGGAAGCGCACGCACGATGCGCGTCGCATGCCGGTCGCGCGGGAATCCCATCCTGTTTCGCGTGCTAGGGTCGCAGGCCGCAGCCACCACACCTGGTACGTTCCATGCACACCGTAACGGGCACCTGCCACTGCAGGGCCGTCGCATTCGAAGTGGATCTCATCGACGGCCACCAGAACATCCGTCGCTGCAACTGTTCCATGTGCAGCCGCCGCGGCGCGATCATGGCCGGCGTCACGCTGGACCGGCTGCGCATCGTCCGCGGCGAGGACATGCTGAGCCTCTACCAGTGGAACACGAGGATCGCCAGGCACTGGTTCTGCAGCGTGTGCGGCATCTATACCCACCACCAGCGCCGCAGCGTGCCGAACGAATACGGCTACAACCTCGCCTGCATCGAGGGGATCGACCTCGCCACGATCGGCGACATCGGCGCCAGCAACGGTGCGGCGCAAACGCTGGTGTCGTCCTGATCCGGAGAGGATCGACGCACCGGACGGCAGGCGCATCGACTGCGGTCCGCCCTGTCCGCAGGGTGCCGTAAGCTACCGCCCACCCTCGAAGGGAGTCTGGGTCATGATCCGGAAGCTCATCGTCTCCCTCCTCCTGCTCGTCCTGGCGGGCGTCATCGGTGCGGTGTATGTCACGCCGTGGCCCAGCGTGCTGGCCACGCGCTACCTCTTCGATCGTGGTGCCGAGGAAGCAGCGGCCCGCCTGGCGCCGCGGGTGCCCGACGATGTCGGCGTCACCCGCGGACTGGTGTACGACGCGGCGGACAGCCATGCGCTGCTGGACATCTATCGTGGCCGTACCGTGGACGCGACCCGGCCCACCATCGTCTGGTTCCATGGCGGCGGCTTCGTGTCGGGGCGCCGCGACGACATCGCCAACTACCTCAAGATCCTCGCGGGCCGTGGCTTCACCGTCGTGAACGTCGACTACACGATCGCGCCGGAAGCCACCTACCCCGCCCCGATCCGACAGGCGAACCGCGCACTTGCCTACCTGAGTGCGAACCGCACGCAGCTGGGCATCAACGCGGACCGTTTCGTGCTGGCAGGAGACAGTGCCGGGTCGCAGATCGCCGCCCAGACGGCCGCGATGCTGACCAACCCGGCGTATGCCCGCCTGCTGGAGATTTCCCCTGGTGTGGATGCCGGACAGGTCGCCGGTGCGCTGCTGTTCTGCGGCGTCTACGACCTCGGCCAGATGGGAGAGGGGGGCGGCGTCGCCGGATGGTTCGTCAACGCCGCGGCGTGGGCATACAGCGGACGGCGCGACTGGCGGGAAGACGAGCGCTTCCGGACCATGTCGTTGCCACCGCACCTGACGCCGGCATTCCCCCGCACCTTCATCAGCGCGGGCAATGCCGATCCACTGGAACCCCAGTCCAGGGCCATGGCGCAGGCGCTGCACCGGCAAGGCGTGTCCGTGACGGAGGTGTTCTATCCAGCGGACTACGCACCGCCGCTGGCGCACGAGTACCAGTTCGATCTCGGCACGGCCGCCGGCCGGGGCGTGCTCGACGCCGCCGTCGCCTGGCTCACCGCGCGGTAGGCGCGGGTGCCGGTCGCCGCACTGCTGGCGCGGGACGATATGTACGATCAATCAAGTTTTCCGTACTTAATGCGGCCGATAGTTCGGAGGTGCGCGGCAAAGTAGCCCTGCCGGCCACAACGCCGCACACCCACCAAACCCGAGGACACGACCATGTTCAAGCTGATCCCCGCATTGCTCGCGACCGCACTGGCGGCCACCCTCTCGCCCGCCACCCAGGCCCACGACGCCGCATCCGGTGGCCACGGCACGCAGGTGAAGAACGTCGTGCTGGTGCACGGCGCCTTCGCCGACGGTGCCGGCTGGCGTCCGGTCTACGACACCCTGACCGCGCGCGGCTATCGCGTGTCGATCGTGCAGAACCCGCTGACCTCGCTCGCCGACGATGTGGCCGCAACGAAGCGCGTGCTCGACCGCCAGGACGGTCCTGCCATCCTGGTCGGGCACTCCTGGGGCGGCACGGTCATCACCGAGGCCGGCGTGCACGACAAGGTGGCCGGCCTGGTCTATGTGTCCGCGCTGGCGCCGGACGCGGGTGAAACCACCGCGCAGCAGTACAAAGGGTTCGCGCCGACACCCGAGTTCGTGATCGAGACCAGCGCCGATGGCTACGGTTTCATCAGCCCGGCCAAGTTCAAGGCCGGTTTCGCGCACGACACCAGCGATGCCGACGCCGCTTTCCTGCGCGACTCGCAGGTGCCGATCAACATGTCCGCCTTCGGTACGCCACTGACGAATGCGGCGTGGCGCACGAAGCCCAGCTGGGCCGTGATCGCAACCGAAGACAAGGCCTTCGACCAGGCGATGCTCATCCACATGGCCGAACGCATCGAGGCGCGCATCACCAAGGTTTCCGCCAGCCACGCCGTCTTCATGACGCAGCCCAAGGTGGTCGCCGACACGATCGATCGTGCGGCACGGGAAGCCGGTCAGCAGGCGAAGTAAGTCGGCGGCGCACCGGCCGGCGTGCCCGGCGGGTGTGCCTTCGTTTCACTGCGGTGATGACGGTCGCGATCAGCCGTTCGGCCGCTTCCCCGTTTCCACCCACTCGGTCAGCACGCGGAACGCGTCGCGCACCTGGTCTTCCGAGAACCGGCAGTGGCCGCCCGGCACGTCCGGCAGCGTCAGCGGCGCGACGGCAGCGCCCTGAGCGCGTTGCACATACACCGGACGGAAGCGCGGGTTGATGGTCGGGTCGTCGGCGTTGTACTGCAGCACCAACGGCTTCTGCGGCCGGGCCGACAGTGCCGGCGCCGCGGCCACGTAGTCCATCGCCGCCACATCGCCGACATAACGCGGCACGCGGCGGTTGAACGCGTCGTCGTCGCCGAACCCGGTGTAGCGCACCAGCCGGTTGTCCACCGGCATGCCGCCGCCGCGCGTCATCAGGTCGCGGATCACCAGGTAGTGCAGGCCGACCGTACCGGGCAGCGACTCGACCGACACCTCCAGTTTGGCGGCGAGTCGCTGTGCGGCCGCAGGATCGCGCGGCAGGTCGGCGTCGACGCGGTCCATCACCGCGCCCTGGTCGAGCATGGGCGCGGCGGGATCCGACAGTCGATGGGCGCCCTCGCGTGGCGGGAACAGCGCGTCGAATGCGACCAGCGAGGTGAACAGGTCATTGGCCAGCACATCGCCCGGCAGGTTGGCGCCGCACAGCGACAGCGCACCGTCGTAGTACGCGGCCTGCTGTTCGAGGCTGGCGATGGCGATGCCGCCGCCCATGGAGAAGCCGACCATCCAGGTCTTCTTCGGATATCCGTGCCGTTGCACGAAATGCGCGCGCAAGCGTTCGCTGTCGGCAATGGCATCGCGCACGGCCCAGCCCTGCGTGGCGTAGCCGCTCTGCGCCACCGCATAGCGCGCCGAAGTGAATATCGGCGTGGCGGGATCGGCTGGCCATGGCGTCGCGCGTGGCACGCCGACCGGTTCGAAGCCGTGCGCCAGCACGACGAGTTCGCCATTCCAGTCGGCGGGAATGGCGATGCGGTATGGCGCCTCGGCCAGCGTGCCCGTCTCGTCGACCGGCGGCGACACCGCAGTGGAGGTATCCAGCGCCAACGCGGGCGACACGGCGAGGCACCACGCGAGCGAGAGGCAGGTCAGGCGCATGGCGAGCTTCCTTGGCAGTGGCGTTGGCGGAACGGGGCAGCGGCGCAAGCCTACCGCGGCGTGCGTGCGCACCAGCCGTGGATCATGCCGGCCTGGTGGAAGCGCAGCGGCGGCAGGAAGCCGCCGGCCTCCGCCAGCGCGGCGACGCGGTCGGGCGGCAGGATGGCGACATCGCGGGCGTAGTTGGCGCGGATCTGCTCGAGCGCAGCGGCATCGAGGCCGGCGCCGGACATCGTTTCCATCCACAGCTTCAGCATCGCGGGGTAATCGGCGGCCCCGGTGTCCCAAGCCAGGTCGGCCCAGGCGAGCGTGCCGCCGGGATGCAGACGGCGCGCGATCGACGCGAAGAACGCGGTGCGCACGGCGGGATCGAGCAGGAACTGCGAGACCAGCAGGCAGGTGGCGCCATCGAACGCGGCGGCCTCCGGCAGCGTGTCGACCACATCGGCATGGAATCCGCAGCGGTCGGCGAAGCCCTCGCGCTCGGCGCGTCCGCGGCAGGCGGCGATCATCTGCGTGGAGGGGTCCAGCGCGACGAAGGTCCAGCGCGGGAAGCGCCGCGCCAGGTGCCCGATCTCGGCGCCGGTGCCGGCACCGACGCACAGCAGATGGGCGTCCTCCGGCAGGTCCGCCAACACGGTTTCCATCAGGAACAGCAGGCTCTCGCGGATCGGCGCCATGCGTATCCAGCGGGCGTCGTAGCCGGCGGCCTGCTGGTCGAAGAGGGCATCGAGTTCGTGCTGCTGCATGGCGGTCTCCGCTGGGGTCTTCTTCCACCCTACACGGGCCGTCAAGCCCCGCGCGGCAGGCCGGCCGTCACCACATCAGGTCGTCGGGGACCTTGAACTGCGCGTAGTAGTCGTCGTCCTCGGAGGTGGACACGGCGGCGTCCATCCCGTGGCCGTGGTCGAGGACGATCATGCCGGCGTCGCGCTCGCGCACCTTGTCGGCGGCCACGCGCGGCAGCAGCTCGTAGCGCTCGTCGACGCGGGCGATGACCAGCGCGCCGGCGGCCAGCTTCTTCTTCAGATCGTCGTTGACCAGCACGGTGCGGATGACGCCGTCGACCGGGAAGCGATATTCGATCTCGCCGGTACGCGGTACCTTGCGGTCGGCGACGATCTGGCGCGCCTGCGCGCGCAATTCGGCATGGCGTGCCTGCGCCTTGCGCTCGGCTTCGAGCGCACGGTCGCGCTCGGCCTTCCCGGCGCGCGCACGTTCGGCCTCGCGCTGGATCTCGTTGGGCGCGGCGGGGCCTTTGCCGTGGCGGGCCTTGTTCTGTTCGCGCGCCACCTCGGCCAGCTTGGATTTCTTGACCAGGCCGGCCTTGAGCAGCTGTTCCTGCAGGGGGTTTCCCTTCGCCATGTCGCGGTTTCGTGCTGGAGTCCGAGGGTCCATCATACCCGTCGCCCCACGACCGATCGCATCCTCGCCGCCGCTCAATGGAACCCTTGAAGTACCTCGCCGGTTATCCCGAAGACCTGCAGACGCGCGTGCGCGCGCTGATCGCGCAGGACGGGCTGCGGCCGATGCTGGCGAAGAAGTATGCGGAGCCGCATGCCGTGCGCAGCGACGGCCAGTTGTACGACTACGTGCAGGCACTGAAGGAGCGGTACCTGCGGCGCTCCGTGCCACTCGGCAAAGTGGTCTACGACAGCACGCTGCAGGTGATGAAGCACGCACTCGGCACGCACACCACGATCTCGCGCGTCCAGGGCAGCCGGCTCAAGGCCAGCCGCGAAATCCGCATCGCCACCGTGTTCCGCGATGCGCCCGCCGACTTCCTGAAAATGATCGCCGTGCACGAACTCGCGCACCTGAAAGAAGCCGACCACAACAAGGCGTTCTACCAGCTGTGCACGCACATGGAACCGGACTACCACCAACTGGAGTTCGACCTGCGGTTGTACCTGACGCAGCTGGAGATGATGGCGGACAGCTGATCCAGTCGCAGGGCCTACAGCACCCGACTGATCGTGAAGCGGCCGACAGACGTGGGGAGCCGCATGGTGCCGGGCGCGGGCGAAGGCGGTGTGCGGTTCAATGCACCAGGCGCGCCGCCATGCTGTCGAGGTCGTAGCCGAAACCGCCATCGACGCGACGGACGATGTCGGCACCCGCGGCGGCATGCAGGAACGCGGGTGTGATCTGGTAGCCGTCGGCCGATGCGCCGATGTGGCCGGCAATGCGGCTGTCGGTTTCGGCCTGGTTGATCAGGTCGCCGAAGGCGATCACGCGCAGCACAACCGAGGCTTCTTCTTCCAGCGTCAGGCCGTGCCCGCCGATCTGGCGCGCGATGACGTTCATGCCGGTGCACGCGAGATCGTCGCCGTCGTATTCGCCGACCGGCATCGCGCCGTTCATCACGGCCTGGAACACATCGATGCCGAAGTTCAGCAGCGCGGGATCCACCGCGACCACGTCGATGGCGTGAAGGGGCAGCGGATCGTGTCGCTGGATCTGGGGCATGGCAGCCTCCCGGAATGCTCGTGGAGGTTCCGTTCTAGGCATGCCTGCGGAAACATCGCGTGATGGTGCCGCTGCATGGTGTTCACAACATGGAATGTCCGCACAATGCCGCGCTCGCGACGGCGATACCATGCGCCGATGAACACGCCGATCCAGCCGATCCGGTTCACCGCCACGTTGCGCCGCCCCGCCCAGCCGAAAGCGGCGACATGGACGTTCCTGGTGTTGCCGAAAGCCGTCAGCGCAACGCTGCCGACGCGCGGCATGACGACGGTGGAGGGCACGTTTGCGGGCCAGCCGTTCCAGGCCACGCTGGAACCCGATGGCGATGGCAGCCACTGGCTGAAGGTCGAGAAGGCGCTGCGCACTGCGGCCGGCGTCGAAGCCGGCGACGCGGTCGACCTGGTGATCGCACCGGCGAAGCAGGAACCCGAACCCGTCGTGCCTCCCGACCTCCGCAAGGCGCTCACCGCTGCTCCGGAAGCGAAAGCGGTCTGGAGCAGCCTGACGCCGGTGGCGCGCCGCGACTGGATCCACTGGATCACCTCGGGCAAGAAGGCCGAGACGCGCGTGAAGCGCATCGCCACCGCCTGCGACATGCTTGCCTCCGGCAAGCGCCGCGCCTGCTGCTTCGACCGCTCGGGCATGTACAGCAAGGGCAACATGGGCGCGCCAGTCGCAGCGGAGTGAGGCGGCACGTCTTCGTCGCGCTGATGCACCGGTTCGCGCCGGCGGACCCGTGTCGTGCGGCGGTCACTCCATCAACTGCTGCAGCGCCCACGTATCGAGGAAGGCGGTGACATGGACGATGCGGCCTTCGTCGAAGACCATGTGCCACGCATAGCTGTTGCGGTAGGTGTCGCCGTCGACGGTGGTCGCCGTCCCGTCCCAGAGCACGGTGACAGCGTCGCCCTGTGCCATCACCTGCTTCACGTCCGGCGTTATGCGGGTGGCCAGGCGAGCGGTGATCGGCGCGACGGCACGGTCCATGAAGACCTGCTTGGACCGGTAGGTGCCGGACACCGGGCTGTGCCCGGCGACGGTCCAGACGGCCTGTGGATCGAGCAGGTCGAAGACGGTGCCGGTGCCTGCACGCCATGCCTCGAACGCCGCACGCGTCCGTGCGGTGTTCTCCCGTTCCATGGTGGACGACGTATCGGTGGCCAGTGCAGGTGCGCTCAGCATCGCGGCGGCGATCAGGCCGCGCCGGAGCAGGGTGCGGATGGACATGAGGAATCTCCTTGGTGTGGTCGGATCAGTCGGCGTCGCGGGACGTGCCCGGGTGCTTGGGCACGGAAGCGCGGCGGAGCACCATGCCGCCGTGGTACAGCACGCCATCGATGAATTCGCCGTCGGCGGTGAAGCCGGTGTCGTCCACGTAGTCGATGTGGTGGCCGGTGACGGTGTAGCGCCCCTGGTAGGCACTCTCGCGCTGGCCGCGGGCCTCGTCGTAGCGGCCATTGGGTAGCAGTTCGTGGCGGACGCGACCATCGGTGGTGACCCACATGCCGACGTAGGGATGGGGCGCGTCGGCCGGGGCGGCGGCGTCCGTGGCGCCGAGGCTGGAGGCGGCGAGCAGGCTCGGGGCCAGGGCGGCGCTCAGGGCGCGGCGACGCAGGGTATCGGCGGAAGGGGTGGTCATGGCGGTCATCTCCGGACGGGGGTGTGCGAACACCGTAGTCCCCGGTCGCTGTCGAGGGAATCCGCCCGCCGCTAACCGGATTGGTTAGCATGACTGGACGATGGAACCCGATTTCAATCTGTTGCGCGTGCTGCACGCCGTGGCCGAAGCCGGCAATTTCCGTGCGGCCGCGGATCGGCTGGGCGTCACCCGCTCGGCGGTCAGCCAGGCGATCCGCCGGCTGGAAGACAGCGTAGGGATCGCGCTGGTGCAGCGGTCGACCCGCAGCGTGCGCCTGACCGAAGTCGGCGAACGCCTGCATCGCCAGATCGCCATGCCGCTGGCGGTAATCGGCAGTGCACTGGAGGACGCGCTGGGTGAGGGACCGCCGCGCGGCCTGCTGCGCGTGGCGGTCACCTCCATCGCCGAGCGCTTCCTGTCCGGCCCGCTGGTGGCAGGCTTCGCCGAGGCCTACCCCGGCATCACGCTGGATGTGACCGTCACCGACGAGGAGTTCGACATCGTCGCGGCTGGCTTCGATGCCGGCGTGCGGCTGGGCGAAGTGATCGAGCAGGACATGATCGCGGTCCCGGTGGGGGGACCGCAGCGCGAGATAGCGGTGGCATCCCCGACCTATCTGCAGCGGCACGGCACGCCGATGCATCCGCGTGAGCTGGCGGCACACCGCTGCATCGGCTGGCGCCGTGCGCCTGAGGTGGCGCCGCACCGCTGGGAGTTCAGCGAGTCCGGCCGCGCGTTTGCGGTGGAAGTGGCGCCGCAGGTCACCACCAACGACCTGCAGGTGATGCTGCGTACCGCGCTCGCCGATGGTGGCGTCACCTTCGCACCGGAAGACTGCTTCCTGCCCTGGATCGCGAACGGGGCGCTGGTGCCCGTGCTGCTGGATTACGTGCAGCCGTTCCCGGGCTTCTTCCTCTACTACCCCAGCCGCCACAACCCGCCGCCGAAACTGCGCGCGCTGGTGGCGCATGTGCGCGCCTTCAACGATCAGGTCCAGGCGTCACGCGGTTGAGTGGTGATCGGTCAGCGATGCGGTGTTCGCGGCGTGGCGGCGATGCGGCCCAGCCATTCGCCCAGCAACAGGCGTTCGCCCGCGCCGGGGCTGACGCGTGCCGTGGTCACCGCGTGCTGGAAACCAGGCTCGGCCTGTCTGTGCCGCTATCGCATGCCGACGACGGTCGCAGAGTTGGATCAGTACCGTTGGGTGGTCTATCCGCCCAGCCTGCGCTCGGTGACCGTCACGACGGAAGAGAAAGCCGTCGAGGTGCCGGTGCAGGGTGACGTGGTCACCGACAGCGCGGGCTCGCGGCTGGAGATCTTCCTGGTGCATGGCCGCCGCATCGGACCGAGTGCGTGCCTGCTGCGGGATTTCCTGCTCGACGACGCACGCGACGGCGCGGCGTGATCGTCGCACCTCGCCATCTCCCCGCATGCGGGGAGATGGCGGGCGATGGGCTTACTTCAGCCCGCGATGTTCCAGCAGCGGTTCGACGCTGGGATCCTTGCCGCGGAACTCGCGGTAGGCGGTGGCGAGGTCGCGCGAGTGGCCGATCGACAGCACCTTGTCGCGGAAGACCTGGCCGTTCTCGCGAGTCAGGCCGCCGTGTTCGCGGAACCACTGGAAGGCGTCATGGTCCAGCACTTCCGCGCCGAAGTAGGCGTAGTAGCCGGCCGCGTAGCCGCCGCCCCAGATGTGGCTGAAGTAGCTGGTGCGATAGCGCGGCGGCACCGCCGCCAGATCGACCTTGTACGTGGCCAGCGCCTGCTTCTCGAACGCGTCGACGTCCTGCTTGCCGGCGCCGGCCGGCTGCAGGTGCCAGGCGAGATCCAGCAGCGCCGCCGACAGGTACTCGGTCGTCGCATAGCCCTGGTTGAAGGTGCGCGCCTTGATGATCTTGTCGACCAGCGCCTGCGGCATCGCCTCGCCGGTCTGGTGGTGCTTGGCGTAGTTGGCAAACACCTTCGGGTCCAGCGCCCAGTGCTCGTTGAACTGCGACGGGAACTCGACGAAGTCGCGCGGCACGTTGGTGCCGGCCACGCTGGGATACTGCGTCTTCGAGAAGAAGCCGTGCAGTGCATGGCCGAACTCGTGGAACAGCGTGGTGACGTCGTCGAAGCTCAGCAGCGCGGGCTGGCCGGCGGCGGGCTTGGTGAAGTTCTCCACGTTGTAGACCACCGGGATGTCGCCGGTCAGGCCGTTCTGTTCGACGAAGTTGCCCATCCACGCGCCGCCCTGCTTGCTCTCGCGCTTGAACGGATCCAGGTAGAACAGCGCCAGCTGCTTGCCGTCGGCGTCCATGATGTCGAACACGCGCACGTCGGGGTGATAGACGGGAATGTCCTTGCGCTCCTTCGCGGTGATGCCGTACAGCTGGTTGGCGGCGAAGAACACGCCGTCCTTCAGCACGCGGTCCAGCTCGAAGTAGGGCTTGATCTGCGACTCGTCCAGATCGAACTCGGCCTTGCGCACCTGCTCGGCGTAGAAGTCCCAGTCGGCCGCGCCGGCGGTGAAGCCGCCCTTCTGCGCATCGACCACGCCCTGGATCTTCGCCAGCTCGGCGCGCGCACGCGCGGTGGCGGCGGGCACGGTGTCGGTGAGCAGCTTCAGTGCGACCTCGGGCGTGCCGGCCATCTGGTCGGCGATGCTGTAGGCGGCGTAGTTGGGGAAGCCCAGCAGCTGCGCCTTGCGCGCGCGCAGTTCGGCCAGGCGCTGGATGGTCGCGCGGGTGTCGTTGCCGTCGCCCTTCTCGGCGCGGCCCAGCGAGGCGGCCATCAGCTGCTCGCGCAGTGCGCGATCCTTCAGCGAACCCAGCGACGGCTGCTGGGTGGTGTTCTGCAGGCTCAGCAGCCACTGGCCGTCCTTGCCGGCGGCTTTCGCCGCATCGGCCGCGGCGGCGATCGCGCCCTCGTCCATGCCGTCGAGCTTCGCCTTGTCGGTGACGAATACGCCACCGGCGTTGCCCGCGGCCAGCAGCTTGTTGCCGAATGCGGTGGTCAGCGAGGACTCCTCGCTGTTGAGTGTGCGCAGCTCGGCCTTGTCGGTATCGGAGAGCTGCGCGCCGGCGCGCACGAAGCCGTCGTAGGTGTGCTCGACGACGGTCTTCTGCTCCGGCGTCAGCCCGAGCGTGTCGCGCTGGTCGTAGACCGACTTCACGCGGGCGAAGAGCTTGGGATCCAGGTGGATGCTGTCGCCGTGCTCGGCCAGCTTCGGCGCCAGCGCTTCTTCGGCGGCCTGCAGCGCGGGGTTGGTGTTGGCGCCGGTCATCGCGAAGAACACGGTGGTTGCGCGCGTCAGCAGCGCGCCGCTGCGCTCCAGCGCCTCGAAGGTGTTGGCGAAGGTGGCCGGCTCGGCGTTGTCGGCGATCGTGCGCACCTCGGCGAGGTGCTGGCGCATGCCTTCCTCGATGGCCGGCTGGTAATCGGCGTCCTTGATCTTGTCGAACGGCGGCGCCTGGAACGGCAGCGCGCTGGCGGTGAGCAGAGGGTTCGCGCCCTCGGCGGGCGTGGCGGCGGTGGCGGGCATGGCGGATTCGGGAGCAGGGCGGTCGCCGCAGGCGGACAGGGCGACGGCGATGGCGGAAGACAGCAACAGCGTACGCAGCATGGAGGAACTCCGGGACAGGTACTACGGGAAGAGAGCGGGATCGCCCGCCACGGTGGTGGACCGGCGCATAGGGTGCGCCCGTGCGCGCAGCTTGGCGAGTGCCGGACGGCGGGCCGGCGCCTGCGGCGCTGCCATCCGCCGCATCCGGCAAGGCGCCGCCCGCATCCGCAGGGCGATCTGCGCCGTAGAGGGCCGGCAAGACAGATGCGTTATCCTCCACGCCCCCCGCAGGAATCGATCCGATGAGCCAGTCCGACGACAAATCCGGCAAGGTCAGCCAGGCGCAGGCCGAGGACGCCGTGCGTGTGCTGCTGGAGTGGGCGGGCGAGGATCCCTCGCGCGAAGGCCTGCTGGACACGCCCAAGCGCGTCGCCAAGGCCTACCGCGACTGGTTCAGCGGCTACCAGATGGACCCGCGCGAATACCTGGCGCGCACGTTCGAGGAGGTCGCCGGTTACGACGAGATGATCGTGCTGCGCGACATCGAGTTCGAAAGCCATTGCGAGCACCACATGGCGCCGATCATCGGCCGCGCGCACGTGGGCTACCTGCCCGACGGCAAGGTGGTCGGCATCAGCAAGCTGGCGCGCGTGGTGGACGTGTACGCGCGCCGCTTCCAGGTGCAGGAGAAGATGACCGCGCAGATCGCGCAGTGCATCCAGGACGTGCTGCAACCACGCGGCGTGGCCGTCGTGGTCGACGGCGCGCACGAATGCATGACCACGCGCGGCGTACACAAGCGCGGCGTCAGCATGGTGACCAGCAAGATGCTGGGTACCTTCCGCGAGGACGCGCGCACGCGCGCCGAGTTCCTGCGCTTCATCGAGACGGGTCACGGCAAGCGTTGAGTGCCTGCGGCTGTTGTAGGAGCGACGTAAGTCGCGACCGCACGACATCTATGTCCCATTGCCCGGCGGACTGCAGAAAGTCCGCTTTTCTGTTGTCGGAAAACATACGGTCGCGACTTACGTCGCTCCTACAGAAAGCCAAGCCATGAACGCTTGCCCCTGCGGCACGGGCCGCGACTACGCCACCTGCTGCGGCCGTTACCACGCCGGTGAGGCGGCGCCGGACGCCGAAGCGCTGATGCGTTCGCGCTATAGCGCCTACGTCGTCGGCGATGCCGACTACCTGCGCACGACCTGGCATCCGGACACGCGACCGGACGAACTTGGGCTGGACGCACCGGGTGCTGCGAAGACCACGTGGCTGGGTCTGACCGTGAAGGACCACCGCGTCACCGGGCCGGAGACGGCCGAAGTCGAATTCGTCGCGCGCTACCGCATCGGCGGTGGCAGCGCGGTGCGCATGCAGGAACTCAGCCGGTTCGTCCGCCTGGAGAAGCGCTGGTACTACCTTGATGGCGACCATCGCTGACCCGGCGAGGTTCAGCGCAACAGCTGGAAGGTTCCTGTGCGATCCAGCGCATCGAGTTGCGCGCGCGTGCGTCGCGCGGCCGGATGTTCCGGCCCGAACATGGCCTCCGTGCGCGCCACCGCTTCCGCCAGCCGGGTCCGCGCCGCCGGGAGGTCGCCGCGGCGCAGGACGATCATCGCCCGCAGCATCAGGGCATCGCGCAGGGTGAAGCGGTTGTTCGTGGTCGCCACATGCTCCTGGATATCGATCGCCAGGCGCTCGAGGAGCGCATCGGCCCGCACCGCATCGCCTTCCAGATAGGTGACGTAGGCGAGCAGGTAGCGGTTGTAGAAGACCATGCTGTAGGTGGGCGGATAGGCGCGCAATGCGGCCTCGTTCTGCTCGACGAGTTCGCGCGCCCGCTGCAGGTCGCCAGCGCCGGCACGTTTCAACAGCCCTTCCGCCAGCGTGATCCGGAGGATCGGCTGGGGGCTGATCCGGCCTTTCGCATGGTCGGCCATCACCGTTTCCATCAGCGCGATGGATTCATCCCTTCCCTTTGGATCGGACGACAGCAGGCGGCGGGCCAGCATCTGGCGGACACGCAACACCGTCTCGTGCTGCGGTGGGTAAGCCGCGAGCAGCAGCGCTTCCGCACGCCGCAAACTCGTGAGGGCGTCGTCCGTACCGGATCGGCCGAACATGCCCAGTACCGAGCGTACCCGGAGGACATCGGCGAACTCAGGATGCTGGTCGCCGAAGTGCAGCCGGACGATCCGCTCGGCGTGGTCGATGGACGCCGCGCAAGCCTCCAGCTGCCCCCCCGTGCATTGCAGGTTGGCCAACACGCGCCACGCACGGCCCACCAGCGGATGCGAATCCCCCAACCTCCGCCGATAGTCGGCCAGCAGTTCTTCCGCGATCCGGAGGCCATCGTCGACGCGGTCCTGCACGAGCAGGTTCTGCGCAAGGACGCGGCGGGCTTCGTTGGCCACCAGGGGGTAGGACGGCGTGGCCAGCGCGATCGCGTGGCGCAGGTCGGCATCGGCCTGCGCGAAGCGGGTCAGGCGCGTGTTCCAGTAACCACGCAGCGTCAGCAATTCCGCCTGCTCCGAGGCCAGGCGATGGTCCCCGGCGAGCGCAAGCGCCTTGTCCAGCGTGTGGCGCGCGAGATCCTGTTCACCCAGGTCCCACTGGCTGCGGGCCAGCTCGGTCAGCAGCTGCAGGCGCGTCGGCAGGGCGCCCGCGTTGGCGATGTCCTTGAGTCCTTCGCGCGCGGCAACCTGCGCTTCGCGCGGCCTGCCCTGCAGGTTGAGCAAGGCGGCGAGGGTCGCCTGCGCGGCAGCCAGGCCGGGCGGATCGTCGCCCTGCAGGCCGGCGGCTTCGGCAGCCAATCGCGTGGCGCGGTCGTAGTCGCCGACCACGCTGTAGTTGCGGGCCAGCAACGACAGGCCGCGCGCCAGCACCACCGGATGCTCCTGCAGCGGCAGGGCGCGTACCTGGCGTTCCGTATCGGCCAGCAGCGCGCCCGACGACATCGGGGTATCGCCCAGTCCCGACAGGGTGGCGTTGCCGAGCATCTGTTCGAACACCTGCGACAGCGCGAGCGCTGCGGTCGCTTCCCGTGCCGCGCGATCCCGTTGCCAGGCGACCAGGCCGGTACCCGCCACCAGCACCATCAGGATCACGCCGGCCAGGCCAGCGGCCAGCCGGTGGCGTTGCAGGAAACGTCCGGCGCGATACAGCGCACCGGCGCCGCGCGCCTGTACCGGGCGCTTCTGGCGCCACGCCTGCAGATCGTCGCGCAGCGCGGCGACGGTGGCGTAGCGCGCGGCGGGATCGGGTGCGACGCAGCGCGCCGCGATGGCATCCAGGTCGCCGGCCAGAGCGCGGGCCAGCGCGCCCGCATCGCCGAAACCGCGGACCCGCGCACCCGATGCCGGGGACCGTGCGGCCAGCCGCGACATCGGTGGCGGGCGGCCGTGTTTCTCCCGCTCCAGCACGGTCGACAGCAGGGGCTGCGAGGCATGCGGCAATGCACCGCACAGCAGTCGGTACATCAGCATGCCGAGCGACCAGATATCCATGGTCATCGCGGGCATCGCACCGGCCATCGCTTCCGGCGCCGTGTAACTGTCGGACGCGGCGATCCGCGGCAGGACGTCCGTGGCGGCCAGCGACGCGGCCAGGCCGAAGTCCAGCACCTGCACCTGACCCGCGTCGGTGACCATCAGGTTGGAGGGTTTGATGTCCTGGTGCAGCACCCGGCGCTGGTGCGCGTACGCCAGCGCATCGCAAACCTGCATCAGCAGGTCCACGCGCTGCTGCAGTCCGGCCCCGCGTGCGTCGCACCAGGCATCGATCTGCGCACCCTGCACGTAGCGCATGGCGAACCATGGGTGGCCGTCGGGTTCGACGCCGCCGTCGAACAGCGTGGCGATGCCCGGATGCTCCAGGGCGGCCAGCGCATCGCGTTCACGGCGGAAACTGTCGATCAGGCGTGGCGAGGTCAGTTCGCTGCGGATGCACTTCAACGCGACGCGCTGGTCGTACTGGCCGTCGTCGCGCCAGGCCTCGTACACCGTTCCCATGCCGCCGGAATCCAGCAGCCGGTCGATCCGCCAAGGCCCCAGCCGGCTGCCGATGCGCTGGTCCGCATCGACGTCGGGCGCGGCCCGCATGCCCGGGCGCGCAGGCAGGACGTCGATCGACGCCTTCGGCAGCAGGTCGTGCTCGCCCGCGTCCTGCAGCGCGTCATCCGCCGCCAGCAGTATCTGCAGTGCGCGATGGGTGTCCGGCTCCTCGCGGGCGAGTCCGGCCAGCATGGCCGCGCGCTCCGCGGGCGCCATCGCCACGCAGTCGTCGAACAGCGCCAGTGCGCGGGCGAGGGCCTGGCTCATGCCGGAAGGCCGCCACGCGTGGCGGCCGCGCCGTGGAGGACGGCCTGGATGGCGGAGGGCGGCAGGTGGAAGGGGACATTCATGGGCGCGGCATTGTGGTCCCGCCCCCGGCGCGCGGCAACGGGGCGTCAGCCTGCCGGTGCGTGCAGGTAATCCAATGTGACCTGTAACAGGGCACGCAGGCCAACGTCGAGCGAGCCTTCGTCCAGCATGAATTCCGGTGAATGGTTGCTCGGCGCGGTGACCGGATCGGTGCCTTTCGCCGTGCTGCCGACGAAGAAGAACATCGACGGCACTTCGCGCGCGTAGAACGAGAAGTCCTCCGCGCCCATCTGCAGCGAGGGCGTGATGACGTTGTCCGTGCCGACCACGGCCTGCAGGCTGGGCAGCATGCGCGCGGTGAGTTCGGGGTTGTTGACGGTGACCGGGTTGCCGTCGTTGTCGGGCACGCTGGCCTCCACTTTCGCGCCGTGCGCCGCGGCCACATGCGTGGCGACGTTCTTCAGGTCGGCGAAGATCTTCTGCCGCATGCCGTCGTCGAAGGTGCGGATGGTGCCGACCACTTCCACGTCGTCGGGAATGATGTTGTAGCGGATGCCGCCCTTGATGGCGCCGAAGCTGACCACCGCCGGCAACTTCGAAATATCGGTGCGGCGGCTGACGATGGTCTGGGTGGTGCCGATGAGGTCGGCCATCGCCACGATCGGGTCGATCCCGCCCCACGGCCGTGAGCCGTGCGTCTGTCGGCCGACGACTTTCAGCGTGAAGCTGTCCGAAGCGGCCATCAGCGGCCCCTGGCGCACGCCGATCTGGCCGACCGGGATCGACGAGAACACGTGCAGGCCGAATACTGCTTCCGGCTTGAATTCCTTGAACACGCCTTCCTTCAGCATCAGCTCCGCACCGCCTTCCTCGCCGGCCGGCGGGCCTTCCTCGGCGGGCTGGAACACCAGCAGCACTTCGCCGGGCAGCTGGTCCTGCATCGCGACGAGCGATTTCGCCACGCCCAGCAGGATGCCGGTATGCGCGTCGTGGCCGCAGGCGTGCATCACGCCGACGGTCTCGCCGCGGTAGGTCGACGTCGCCTTCGAGGCGAACGGCAGGTGGTTGCGCTCGGTCACCGGCAGTGCATCCATGTCGGCGCGCAGCGCGATGCGCGGCCCCGGCTTGCCGCCCTTGATCACGGCGGTGACACCGTGGTGGGCGATGCCGGTACGCGGCTGCAGGCCCAGCTTGCGCAGTTCCTCGGCCACGCGCCTGGCGGTCTGTTCCTCGCGGTTCGACAGTTCCGGGTACTGGTGGAAATGACGGCGCCAGTCGATCACCTGCTGCTGCGCGGCCATGCCGGCGGCCGCGACCTCGGGACGCTGCGTGGTGGCGTCCTGGGCAGCGGCGGGAAGGGCGGCCGCCAGTGCAGTGGTCAGCAGGGAAGCAGCGAGCAGGCGTGCGTGGCGCATCGTGTCGGACTCCGGACGGGATACGGCGATGCTAACCGCAATGGTGGCGGCTTCGTCGCTCCGGTGCGGAAATCCTGTGGCCGGCGCTGCACAGAGCGAAGGCACTGGGTCCCCGCCTGCACGGGGATGACGGATTTCGACCTCGCGTTGTTCGTAAAATGGAAGGCGCCTCGCGGGCTGGCCTGCAGGCGAGCACGCACCGACTCCCGTGGAACCCCATGCCCGACCTCGCCCTGCAGGTGCTCCTGCTGCTGTTCCTCGCCGCCATGCTGGCGGGTTTCATCGATGCCATCGCCGGTGGCGGCGGCATGGTCACCATCCCGGCGATGCTGCTGGCCGGCATTCCGCCGCTGCAGGTGCTGGGCACCAACAAGCTGCAGTCGCTGTTCGGTTCGGGTTCGGCCAGCTGGGCGTATGGGCGGCACGGACATGTCGATCTGAAAGGCCAGTTGCCGATGGTGCTGACGGCGGCGCTGGGCGCGGTCGGCGGTGCGCTGCTGGCGACGGTCATTCCGGTGGAATGGTTGAAGTGGGCGCTGCCGTTCCTGCTGGCCGGCATCGCCATCTACTTCGGGCTGAAGCCCGACATCGGCCACGTGGACCGCCACCAGCGCATGCGACCGCAGGTGTTCGCGCTGACCTTCGTGCCGGCGATCGGTTTCTACGACGGCGTGTTCGGGCCAGGCACCGGCTCGTTCCTGATGCTGGGTTTCGTGGCGCTGGCCGGCTTCGGCATCCTCAAGGCCACGGCGCACACCAAGTTCCTCAACTTCGGCTCCAACCTCGGTGCGTTCGCGGTGTTCCTCGCGAACGGCGCGGTGCTGTGGAAGGTCGGCCTGCTGATGGGCGCGGGCCAGTTCCTCGGCGCGCAGCTCGGTTCGCGCTTCGCCATGAAGCAGGGCGCGCGCATCATCAAGCCGCTGCTGGTGACGGTGTCGATCGCGCTGGCGATCCGCCTGCTGGCGGATCCGCAGCACCCGTTGCGGGTGTGGGTGGCGGCCTTCTGACCGCGCCATTTTTGTAGGAGCGACGTAAGTCGCGACCGCACGGCTTGCACTCGCAAGCCTCTGGGGTTCGCGCTTCCATCGCTCATGCGCGATCACAGATTCCTGGATCGAGCGGTATTCGTGCGGTCGCGACTTACGTCGCTCCTACAAAGGAGACGTCTGCATCAAGGCGTATGCAGATAATCCCACGCCACCTGCAGCATCGCCTTGCTGCCGGTTTCCAGTGCCTGTTCGTCGAGCAGGAACTGCGGCGAGTGGTTGATCGGCGCGGTCGCGGGATCGAGGTTCTTCGAGGTCGAGCCGACGAAGAAATAGAACCCCGGCACGGTGTTGGCGAACTGGGAGAAATCCTCCGCCACCGTCACCAGCGGCATCTCGAGCACGTTCGCGGCACCGACGGCTTTCTCCAGCGAAGGGCGCACGCGCTGCGTCAGCGCGGGCTGGTTGATCGTGGCGGGCGCGTTGTTGACCACCTGCAGTTCCGCGGTGCCTTCGCTGGCGTGCGCGTAATCATTGGCGATGCGGCGGAAGCGCGCGATCACGTCCTCGCGCACCGCAGGATCGAAAGTCCGCAACGTGCCGACCAGCTTCGCTTCGTCGGGGATGATGTTGAAGCGCACGCCGGCCTGGAACTGGCCGGCGGTCAGCACCACCGGGCTGGTGGCGATGTTGACCTGGCGCGCGATCATGCTCTGCGTGCCCAGCAGGATCTGCGCACCCAGGGTGATCGGATCCACGCCGTCCCACGGCCGCGAGCCGTGCGTCTGCTTGCCTTTCACCACCAGCGACCACTCGTCCGCCGCCGCCATCAACGGGCCGCTGCGGTAGCCCACGCTGCCGACCGGCAGGCCGGCCCACACGTGCAGGCCGAACACGGCGTCGGGCGTGAAGTCCTTGAACACGCCTTCCTGCAGCATCAGCGCCGCGCCGAACACCTCGCCCGCGACCGGCGGGCCTTCCTCGGCGGGCTGGAACACGAACATCACCTCGCCCGGCAGTTCGTCCTTCGCCGCGACCAGCGCCTGCGCCACACCCATCAGGATGGCGACGTGCGCATCGTGGCCGCAGGCATGCATCACGCCGACCGGCTGGCCGCGGTAGTCCGCCTTCACCGTCGACGCGAACGGCAGGCCGGTCTGTTCGGTGACCGGCAACGCGTCCATGTCGGCACGCAGCGCGATGCGCGGGCCGGGCTTCGCGCCCTTCAGCACGGCGACCACGCCGGTCTTGCCGACGCCGGTGCGCACCGTCAGGCCGAGCGCACGCAAGTGGTCGGCGACCAGCTGCGCCGTGCGTATTTCCTGCTCGCCGAGTTCGGGATGCTGGTGGAGGTCGCGGCGCCACTGCACCAGCTCTGGTTGCGCGCGCTCCAGCGCGGCGAACGCGGTGGCGTCCTGGGCCTGGACGTCGGTGCCCGCCAGTGCGGCGGTGGCGACCAGCAGGGCGGCGAACAGGCGAGGGGCGCGAAACATGGCGGCATCCGGCGTGCGTGGGGAACACGATGCTAGCGCGCGCCCACGTCGCGTCCAATGATGCGAAGGCATGAGGTGAGCCTTCATCCTGTGCAAGCGGCGCGAGTCGCGTGCTTTCCGTCTCGCCCCTGGAAGCGCTTCGCGGCACATGTCGCTTCCACGACAGGCTGGCCTCGACCAGCGCCGGGTTCCGCGCTCAGCGGAACACCACCGTGCGGTGCCCGTTCAACAGGATGCGGTGTTCGACATGGCGACGCACGGCCCGTGCGAGTACCAGCGATTCGATGTCGCTGCCCATGCGCACCAGGTCCTTCGGGGTCATCGCATGGTCCACGCGGGCGATGTCCTGTTCGATGATCGGGCCTTCGTCGAGGTCGCGCGTGACGTAGTGCGCGGTGGCGCCGATGATCTTGACCCCGCGCGCGTGCGCCTGGTGGTACGGCTTGGCGCCCTTGAAGCTGGGCAGGAAGCTGTGGTGGATGTTGATGGCGCGCCCGGAAAGCGCATCGCACAGCTCGGGCGAGAGGATCTGCATGTAGCGGGCCAGCACCACCAGGTCGATGTGCTCGCGCTCGACCAGGTCGAGGATGCGCCGTTCCTGCTCGCCCCGGTTGTCGGCCGACACGGGCAGGTGGTGGAAGGCCACCCCGTAGGATTGCGCCAGCGCTGCGAAGTCGTCGTGGTTCGACGCCACGCAGGCGATGTCCACCGGCAGCTGCCGGCTGTGCACGCGGAACAGCAGGTCGTTGAGGCAGTGGCCCTGTTTGCTGACCAGCACCATCAGCCGCGCCTTGCGCCGCGCGTCGTGCAGTTGCCACGCCATGGCGAACGCATCGGCCAGCGGTGCGAAGCGCGCGCGCAGCCCGTCCGCGGTGATCGTCGCAGGCAGGTCGAAATGCACGCGCAGGAAGAAACGCCCGGATTCGTCGTCGCCGAACTGCTGCGCATCCAGGATGTTGCAGCCGGCGTCGAACAGCAGGCCGGTCACCCGGTAGACGATGCCGGTGCGGTCGGGGCAGGACAGCGTGAGGATATGGTCGCGAGGCATCTGGAACCGGCGGCGTTATTCGCAGCGCGCGGCGGTGATGCGGTTCTGCGCATCGATGTAGACGCGCAGGCGGTCGTTGCGCGCATCGTGCTTCACGACGGTGGTGGGGCTGATCGGATTGACCAGGCCTGCGCCGCTTTCGCTCGACAGGCGGCGGAGGTTGGCTTCATCGGCCGGCTGGCCCACGGCCCACCCGAGCGATGCATCGCTGCACGTCCCGGTGCCGGAGACCTGTGGGCCAGGCGTGCTGACGCAGGCAGCGAGCGCCATCGCGGCGACGGCGGGTAGCATCAAGCGGGTGGACGAACGGCGCGTTGGCAGGCACAGGGACATGGCAGCATCTCGGGGGCGGCTGAGGATCGCTGTTTAACATACCCGCTGGCATAAAGGGCGGGCGGTGCCGAGCATCGCCCGCTCCCCCCTTTCACGGAGAACCCCATGGATCGTCGTTTCGTCGTGCCGCTCGCGTTCGCGCTCACCCTGTTCTCCTCGCTCACCGCCCCGTCCGCCGACGCCTGCACGCGCGTCGTCTACCTGGGCGCCAACGACGACGTCATCACCGCCCGCTCGATGGACTGGAAGAACGACGTCGCCACCAACCTGTGGATCTTCCCGCGCGGCATGGCGCGCAGCGGAGAGGCCGGGCCCCACTCGGTCAAGTGGACCTCCAGGTACGGCAGCGTCATCGCCACCGGCTACGACATCTCGACCACCGACGGCATGAACGAGGCCGGGCTGATGGCCAACGTGCTGTGGCTGGTGGAATCCGAGTACCCCGCCTACGACGGCCGTGGTCCTGGCCTGAGCATCGCCGCATGGGCGCAGTACGCGCTGGACAACTACGGCAGCGTGAAGGAAGCCGTCGACGCGCTGGGCAAACAGCCGTTCACGGTGGTCACCGACAAGGTGCCCGGCGAGGACCGCCTGACCACGCTGCACCTGTCGCTGTCCGACGCCAGCGGCGACAGCGCCATCATCGAGTACATCGGCGGCAAGCAGGTGATCCACCACGGCCGCGAGTTCCAGGTGATGACCAACTCGCCGGTGTTCGACCAGCAGCTCGCGCTCAATGCGTACTGGAAGCAGATCGGCGGCACCGTGATGCTGCCGGGCACCAACCGCGCCTCGGACCGCTTCGCGCGCGCCTCGTTCTACATCAACGCGATCCCCAAGGCGGAGGATCCGGTGAAGGCGCTGGCCAGCGTCTTCAGCGTGATCCGCAACGCCTCGGTGCCGTTCGGCATCAACACGCCGGAGGAACCGAACATCTCCTCCACCCGCTGGCGCACGGTCGCCGACCACAAGCGCAAGCTGTACTTCTTCGAGTCCGCGCTGACGCCCAACACCTTCTGGGTCGACCTGAAGGAGGTCGACTTCTCGAAGGAGACCGGCAAGGTGATGAAGCTGGACCTGGGTGCGGACCAGCGCAACGTGTTCGCCGGCAACGCGGTGAAGGACTTCAGGCCTGCGCAGCCGTTCGTGTTCCAGGGAATCTAGTCACAGGTCGAATGCCAGCAGGTCGTGCCCGGTGGCGGCGCGCACCACGCGCCGGTACAGCACGTTGCCGCTGCCGGCGTTGGTCAGCGCCACCAGCGCGCGCTGGCCGCGGGCGTCGCCCAGCGCGAAGTTCTTGAAGATGCCGCCGTTGCTGCCCGAGTGGTAGAACACCGGGCCGCGCGGCGTGGCCTCCAGGTTCCAGCCCAGGCCCTTGTCGGTCCAGCGGCCGGGCACGTCGATCTGCTTCGTCAGCATCGCGGTACGCGTCGCGTCGGCGATCTGCCATGGCTCGCGTTGCGCGCGCACCATCGCCGCCATGAAACGCGCGTAGTCGACCGGCGTCGTGCGCAGGCTGGCGGCGGCGTTGGCAAGGATGTCGCCAGGCCAGTTCACCAGTCCCTTCGGCGTGATCGCCTGCACCTCGGGCAGCGCGCGGACGGCATCGTCGTAGCGCCATGCCGACAGCGGCTTGCCCCAGCGGTCGGCGACGACCTGCGCCGCGTTCCACGTGTCGCGCAGCATCTGCGGCGGCATGCCGGGTTCTTCGTCCTCGACGGCGCGATGGCCGTAGACCGAACGCGCGGCGAGGTCCCTGCTCCACGTGTAGCTGCTGTCGCGCATGCCGGCCGGTCCGAACAGCAGGCGCTGCATCGATTCGTCCAGGCTTTCGCCCGTGAGTGTCTCGATCACCAGCTGTAGCCAGAAGATCGCCTCGCCCGAGTAGTCGATGCGCGTGCCCGGCTTCACCGCCGGCACCAGTTTCTCGGTGGCGGGATCCTTGCGCCAGTTCGGCAGGCCGGTGGAATGGCGCAGCACGTCGCGCGCGGTCACCAGGTCCACCCACGGGTGGTCGGCCAGGTAGTCCATCCGCCGGTAGCGCACCAGCGGCGCATCGAGGTCGATCACGCCCCGGTCGGCCAGCTGCAGCACCAGGTAGGCGAACACCGGTTTGCTGAGCGAGGCGTCCTCGAACAGCGTGTCGTCGGCCACCGGCGTGCGTGTTTCCGCATTCATTACCCCAAGGCTGCGCGACCACACCACCTCGCCGCGCTCCACCACCGCCATGCCGATGGCGGGCACGCGCAGCGCATGCATCAGGCGGGGCAGGTCGGCGAGGAAGGCATCGGGCGGAATCCAGCCCGCGGCGTCATCGCAGGCGGCGGCACGTGCCACGTGGGGCCAGGTGGCTGCCGCCAGTGCTGACAGGGTGGTGGCCCTGAGCCATTGGCGGCGTGGCAACGAAGACGGCAGGGAGTGACTCACGCGGCTTGGCTCCGGGAGAACGGGTGGCATGCAGGTTGACGAACGAAAGCGCCGGAACCCTGCCCGCGCGAGCTGGAACAGCGCGCGCGGTGTCCGGTTCCGGCGAAGGTGCGCGAATTGTGAAGGGTTACTCGCTGACGGCAACGAAGCGAGTCAGTGCCTGGAGGTCGTGCCGTTGCGCGGACTGTCGCGCGGTACCCGGGGATCGCATGACAGGCGGCGCGAACGTGGATACGGCTGTTGGATGGACTCCGTGAAGGGTGCCGTTCGGTGGCCGAGTCGCTTGAGAAGTGGAAGAGGAATGAACTGATGAAAAGTGTCCACCTTGCGTTGGCATTCGCTGCCGCCGTGTGCATGGCCGTACTGGCGCCCAAGGCGCACGCCCAGGCCGGCATCGGCGTGGAGCAGGCGACCACGTTCACCGGGACGATCGGCTCCAACAAGGGCGACATCGGCAGCGGACCTTTGCGCTGTCCGGCGGGCACGGTGCTGCGCGGGGGGTACCACCGCGACAAGGCCATGACCAATGAGTTCGCTAGCTCGGCCAAGGGCATGACCGTCCGGGTCGGTCTGTACTGCGGAGGCATCACCACCGATGGCAGCACGGTCACGGTGCAGGACCGCTACCCCAATGGATTCCCGGATGTCCGGTCGTCCGTTTACCCGTTTCCTGGCACGGAACAAGACGGGTATTGCCCGGCAGGCCAGATTGCGCAGCGCATGTCCGGCTACGACCGCGACTGGAGCAACCAGTTCCCGTGGTCGTCCTCCCTCCGCCTGATCTGTCGCCCCCTTGTCCTCAATGCCAACTCATGGGTGCAGGTCAATACCGCCGCTGCGGAGACGCCAGTGCAGATTGGCGTCAACGAGACGGTACCCGAATATACCGCGCCACACGTGCTGCGCGGACCCTTCTGTCCCAACACGGCGGACAGCGTGACGTCGGGCCTGTACCTGCAGGCAGGTGGTGTGGGCTGGGACGGCATCAACGTGTTCTGCGGCACCTTCCTGCAGGCGCGGCATTCGGCGGTCATGACCTTCACCGACTTCGCGTGGTCGCGGGCGCTGGGGGGCGCGGGTTGGCTGGTCAACCTGACCCGGGGCACGCTTGGGACCGGCTTGGACAACGGGGCAGGCATGTCGGGCGCGGACCGCACACCGCATGCGTCTGCGGCAGCAAACACCAATGTCTTCCAGAACGGGCGCGAGATCTACGTGTTGCCTGGCAGCAACTACCGGGCAGAGGTGAGCCGGGCGCCCACGGGTGTGGCGGCCAACAGCTACGTCACGTCGGGCACCTGTCTGACCGGCATTGCATTGAGCAACCAGCAGGACGCTTCGTGCACGCTCAACGTCAACGGCCTGCCGGACATCGGCGTGAGCGTGGTCACCACCCCCCTCGACTACAGCTATCCGGGTCAGGCACTGAATTTCACCGTCACCGGTACCAACTACGGCCCGGGTGCGGTGGCAGGGACAGATGGGTTCACCCTGGCCACGACGCTGCCGGCGGGTTTCACCGCCACCGCAGTGCCGGGCTGCACCGTCGCCGGCCAGGTCGTGACCTGCGCCATCACCACGGCGGTGGCCGCAGCCGCCACGCCGGGTGCAAGCGGTGGCAGTGTGTCGTTCACGTTCCCCGTGACGGTGAATGCATCGACCGCCGCAGGCACCTATAGCGCCACCCTGCGGCTGGGCCGCAGCGTGCCCGACAACGATGCCGACCCGGCCAACGACGACTTCAACACCGCGAACGACGTGGCCACCGGTAGCCTGGTCCTGGCGCAGTCCAGCCGCATCAGCCTGCGCAAGGCGCTGCCCAGCGGACGTCTTGCCAGCGATCACCAGTTCACGTTGAACATCACCGCCGGCGCGACCACGGTCACCGCCACCACGACCGGCAGCACGACCACCCCCACCGAAGTCGCCACGTTGGCTGCGGCCATACCGGGGACGGCCTACACCTTGTCCGAAGCCATCACGGCTGGAAGCCTGGCCAACTACACCAGCACCTACAGTTGCACCAATACACGCGCCAACGGGCAAACCCCCAGCGGCAGCGGCACGAGTTTCAGCGTGACGCCGGTGGCGGGCGACAACCTGACCTGCACCTTCACCAATGTCGCCCCGTCGCCGCCGCCGTTCACCTGCGATGCCACGCTCTACCTCAGCCAGGCGGACCGGCTCTACACCATCAACCGCACCAGCAATCCGTTTGCCTACCCGGCGCTGGGACCCGTCGGCACCCCGTTCAATGCCATGGGGTACAACCCGCGCGACAACTATCTCTATGCCTTGAGGAACGGCGGTGCCAATGCCGCAAGCGCCGAGCTCTACCGCATCGGCGGCGATGGCGTGCAGATTCTGCTGGGTGCGGTGGCCGGATTGCCGACCACCGGTGCCTACTTCAGTGGTGCGTTCACTGCCGCAAACGACAACGCGCTGTACGTCATGGACGGCGCCAACGACACCCGGTGGTACCGGATCGATGTCGCCACGCGCGTGGCCACGGCGCTCACGCTGAGCCGGGCGCTCTACGTGGCCGACTTCGACTACGCCAATGGCGTGTTCTATGGCGTAGAGACGAATACCGGACAACTGGTGTCGATCAACCCCGGCGATGGAACCGTGACCAATCTCGGTACCCCGGGACCCAGCGGGGCGATCGGAGCATTCTGGGCCGACAGCGGCGGCCTCTACGGCGCACTCAACGGAGGTGGCTTCTATCGCTACGATCCCGTCAGTGGCGAACGGACCCTGATTTCCAATTCCCCGACCACGAATTCCAACGACGGTGCCCGCTGCCCGCTGGGAACGCCCCAGGCCTTCAATGCCGATCTGGCGATCACCAAGACCGACAACAGCCCCACCTACACGCGTGGAGCGAACGTGGTCTACACCATCGTGGCGAGCAACAACGGTACTTTCGGCGCACAGAACGCACGAGTGCAGGACGCGCTGCCAAGCGGCATCACCACGGCCTCATGGACCTGCGTCGCGGCAGGCGGTGCGGTCTGCCGCAGTGCGAGCGGTACCGGTGCGATCGATGCCCGCGTCGACCTGCCGGTCGGCGGCACGGCCACCTTCGCACTGACGATGGCCGTACCCGCAAGCTTCACCGGAGACCTGGTCAACACGGCGACGGTGACGGCAGGCGCGGGTACGGTCGACCCCTTGCCGGACAACAATTCCGCCACGGACACCGACGTGGCTTCCACCGCGTTGACGTTGCGCAAGGCCCTGCCTGACGGCCGCAGGGACGAGACAGATCAGTTCACGCTGACCATTGCCGGCACGGGTGCGCCGACGCCGCAGACGACGAGCGGCAGCGGAACGACGGCAAGCGGCACGGTGACGCATGCAGCCGCAACCGCGGGCTCGACCTACACGCTGTCGGAGACCGGTGCAGCCGGCGCCATTCTGGCCAACTACACCAGCACCTACAGTTGCACCAATACGCTCCCCAATGGGCAGGCACCCGGCGGCACCGGCACGAGCTTCAACGTGACGCCGGTGACCGGCGACGCTCTGACCTGCACCTTCACCAACGTACCCCGGCGCGCGGATGTCTCCATCCAGAAGACGGCGACGCCGAATCCGGTCGTCAGTGATGGGCTGGTGGAGTTCACCCTGGTGGTGACCAACCATGGCCCTGCGGCGGCCGACGGTGCGACGGTGAGCGATCCCGCCGCGGCAGGGCTCGACTGCATCGCCGCGGGCCTGCCAGCCCCGACCTGTTCGGCGACCGGCGGCGCCGGTTGCCCGGCATCGTTGACGCCCACCGGGCTGCAGTCCGGCGTCGCCATCCCGGCGCTGCCCAATGGGGGCGCCGTCACCATCGGACTCACCTGCCGGGTCACGGCCAGCGGCATGCCATGAGCGATGCCTGCCGCTATCGCATGCCGCGCCGTCAGCCGGGATGGCAAGCCCGACGCTGCGGCGATCACGCGTAGTACGCGGCGGGATGGCATTGCGGCCAGGTCGACCTGGCGTCCCGCGCATGCCTGCGGGTATCGCAACACGCCGCTGTATCCGCCAGCGGATGTCCGGCTTCCGGTCCGCATCGCGACACTACCTGGTTGTCCCAGTCGTTTCCGGGGCGAAGGCATCGTCGAAACGCGATGCGCAATCCAATTCGGGGAGTGTGATGAGAAAGGCGGGTGGATCCATCTTGGACGGGGAGCGGAGTACTTCGCTGGGTCACTGGGCTAACCGGCGCATGCTTCCGGGTTCGCTGGCCCTGCCGACGATGGCGACAGGTTCCAGGGGCAGGAAGGGAATGGATGACTGCGGCACGCACGCGGAAGCGAGCGGGCCGGAGCGCCCCCGGGCGTCAGGACTCGCGCTCGCCGGTTACGTCATGCTGCTGCTCTGCGGCCTGCTGTGGTGCGCACATGCGCAGGCGCAGACGGCCACCTATTCCCACGGCAACAGTGCAACCGCCACGGGCGCCGGCACTGGCGGCACGCCGTCACTCAGCTTCAATGTCCAGGCCGGTCAGAACCGCGTGGTCTTCATCAATGCCGTCTTCGAGCGCGAGCATTGCAGCAACAGCCTCGATCTGGGCGACGAGAAGAACTGTACCAAGCAGGCCAACTGGGCGTCGCCGAGCATGGTGAGCACGAATGGCGCCGATGCGCAGATTACCTTCAACATCAGTGGCCCCGGGGGTTCCCTGTCGTTGCGCAACCCATTGGACACGAGCGAGGGCGATCTCTACTTCGCTTACGCCCATCGTTCGTCGGGCAGTCTTCCCGCGACCATTCCCCTGACGGTGTTCTCGCAGGAAGTCTATCCAATCGTGCTGTACGAGCGTCAGTTGCGGACTCTGCTCGGAGGCGCCACGTCCGGTACCTTGACCATCACCTTGCCGGTCTCTGCCTCGGGCTTCAATGCACCCCGGCGCACGGGAGACGAGGCGCTCCTGTCTGCGTTGCAGTTCAACCATGTCCTCCAGCGCATGGATGGAAACCGCGCCAATGGCGTCGTGCGCTCGGCGGTGGTGTTCGCCAATTGCGGCGCATCATCGGGGAACAACTATGTGGGTGGGCGGGCAGTCCAGAACTGGGTCTGTCCTTCCGGAGGGGCGCTCACGCCCTACGACGCCGGGCAAGCACCGGGCACCGGCGATGGCGTCCTGCAGTTCGGCTTGAACGGCTACTCCCGCAGCGGCGGTCCGCACGGTTTCCAGACCGTATCCGGCTTCACCGAGGTGCACAGTCCTGAGGTGATCAACACCAACGTCGGCACTTGGCTGGGGGGCACCGAAGCGGACGGGTTCAGCACCACCTACCAATGGGCGAACAGCGGCCTGGGCACGGCGGGCGCACCCGCGCTGACCGCTCGCGCGCCATCCGATACCACGGGTGGCTTGCGGACCATTTACACCATCCGCCGACCGCGTGTGGATCTTTCCATCACCAAGACCGATGGCATCACCACGATGCTGTCGGGCGCAAGCACCACCTACACGGTGGAAGTGACCAACCAGGACACTTCCTCCGCCATGGCGTATGCCGACGGCGCGGTCGTGAGGGATCCGGCGGCCACGGGACTGACCAAGACGGCGGTCAGCTGTACGGCAGCCGGTGGCGCGGTCTGTCCCGCGGGGCTGACGGTTGCGGCACTGGAGAGTGGCGTGACCATCGCCACGTTCCCGCCGGGGGGCACGCTGACCTTCAGCGTCACCGCCACGGCAGACGCCGGGACGACGGGCAGCGTGACCAACACGGCCACCGTTGCGCCGCCGACGGGTTACACCGACGTCAATTCGAGCGACAACACCGACAGTGACACCAATACGTTGCTCATCCCGCTGACACTGAGCAAGACCTGGGCCAATGCTGCGGTCAACGACAGGGTGACGATCTCCCTGACCGGCTCACCGGCACCCAGCGGCGGTGCCGCCCTCGTTGCCGTGGCGAACACCGCGAACGAAACGGATACCGGTACGACACCTTACGGCGTGGTGGCGGGACGGACCTATACCATTACCGAAGCCTTCAACGTCGGCGCGGCGGCGGGCTACATCAAGACGTTGACCTGCACCGGCAACACGGGCACAGGCAACGCGCTGACCTACACCGCCAACGCGCTCAGTGGCACGATCAGGGTGGGCAGCACGGCCACGGCCATCACCTGCACCTTCAGCAACACCCGCCTGCCGCAACTGACCCTGGTCAAGACAGTCACCAACGACAACGGCGGCACGCAGTTGCCGGCGGCGTGGACGCTGTCGGCCGCCGGCCCGACCAACATCAGCGGAACGACGGGTTCAGCGGCCGTGACCAATGCAACGGTCAACCCCGGTACGTACGCGCTGTCGGAAAGCGCAACGCCCACCGGCTATGCCGCCAGCACCTACAGTTGCGTGAAGAACGGTGGTGCGGCGGTGTCGGGCAACAGCATCACGCTGGCCGCGGGCGATATCGCGACCTGCACGATCAACAACAACGACCGCCCGGCCACGCTGACCCTGGTCAAGACCGTGACCAACGACAACGGCGGCACGCAACTGCCGACGGCGTGGACGCTGTCGGCCGCGGGGCCGAGCAACATCAGCGGCACGACCGGCACGACGGCGGTGACCAACGCGACGGTCAACCCCGGCACGTACGCGCTGTCGGAAAGCGCAACGCCCACCGGCTATACCGCCAGCACCTACAGCTGCGTCAAGAACGGCGGTGCGGCGGTGTCGGGCAACAGCATCGCGCTGGCCGCGGGCGATACCGCGACCTGCACGATCAACAACAACGACAGCAATCAGACCGATGTGTCGATTACCAAGACGGCTTCCGCCGGCACGGTGGTCCGCGGCGATGAAGTCATCTTCACGCTGCTGGTGCGCAACTTCGGTATTGCCGCCGCACACGACGTGGTCGTAAGCGATCCGGTGGTGGCGGGACTGGACTGCACCGCCGCCGGCTTGGCCGCGCCCACCTGTTCGGCGACCGGTGGTGCCAGCTGTCCAGCGTCGTTGACGGCCAGTGGCCTGCAGTCGGGTGTCGTCATTCCGGCGCTTCCCAATGGCGCCACCGTCAGCATCGGCCTGACCTGCCGTGCCACGGCCAGCGGCATGCCGTGACGTGGCGACGCAGGCGACATCCGCCGCACTACGCATTGGGCAGATCCTGTCGCTGCGCTTGACGCACCGCCGGTGCCGGGCGTAACGTTCGTCCCCGCCAAGGTTTCCATCGCTTCATCCCAATGAAGCGATGGAATTAAATGGGAAGCCGGTGCGGCCTGTTCCATGGGCCAATTCCGGCGCTGCCCCGCAGCGGTATTTGGAAACGAACCTCGCCAACAGCACTGGTCCACGCGGACCGGGAAGCGGCGGGAAGTAGGCCAGCGCACCCGCGCCCGTCCATGAGTCCGAAGACCTGCCCTGGCCGGAGGACACGACTGTCCTCCGATTGACCTGGAGCTTCCGAGGGGAGGTGGCCGGAGCCCGCATCCGTGCGCGCCTGCCCGGATGCGTCCTCCTGCGCCCGACTTCGGCACTCCGGCTCGCCCGCGGGGGCGAAGGTCGCTGGCGTGGCGGGTTCCGGTCCGGTGCGCGGTTCCTTCGTTCCTCATCCGCCACGCATGAGGACACGCACCATGACCACCGTTACCACCCTCGGCTTCCCGCGCATCGGCGCGAAGCGCGAACTGAAATCCGCCCTGGAAAGCTACTGGCGCGGCGACACCACCGCCGATCATCTGCAGCACACCGCACGCGACCTGCGCCATCGCCACTGGCAGCTGCAACGCGATGCCGGTGCCGATGTCGTGCCATGCAACGACTTCTCGCTGTACGACCACGTGCTGGACATCGCGTTCCTGTTCGATGCGATTCCTGATGCCTACCGCACGCTGGCGGATGCCGATCCGCTCGCAGGCTACTTCGCACTCGCGCGCGGCGTGCAGCGCGACGGTACCGACCTGCGTGCGCTGGAAATGACCAAGTGGTTCGACACCAACTACCACTACCTGGTGCCGGAGCTGCACGCGGACCAGGATTTTCGTCTGCGCGGCGACAAGCCGGTGGCGGAGTATCTGGAGGCACGTGCCGCCGGCCATGCCGCGCGGCCGGTGCTGCTGGGGCCGGTGAGTTTCCTGCTGCTGGCCAAGACGGTGGATGGCAGTGATCGCTTCGCGTTGCTCGACCGCCTGCTGCCGGTATACGCGGACCTGCTGGCGAAGTTGCACGACGCCGGCGCCGACTGGGTACAGATCGACGAGCCTTGTCTGGTACTCGATCTGGGCGAGGCGACCCGTGATGCATATCTGCGCGCGTACGCCGTGCTGGCGAAGGGCAAGCGGCCGTCGCTCCTGCTCGCCACGTACTTCGGCCGCCTCGGCGACAACCTGCCGCTGGCCTGCGCGCTGCCGGTGGACGGCCTGCACGTCGACCTGGTGCGTGGCAAGGAACAGCTGGACGAGGTGCTGAAGCAGCTGCCGAAAGGGCGCGTGCTGTCGGCGGGACTGGTCGACGGCCGCAACATCTGGCGTACCAACCTCGACAACGCCTTGATCCTGGCCAGGTACGCGCAGGGCCACGTGGCCGGCAACGCGCTGTGGCTGTCGGCGTCGTGCTCGCTGCTGCATGTGCCGGTCGACCTGGCGGGCGAGAAAGCGCTGCCGGTCGACCTGAAGTCGTGGCTCGCGTTCGCGCGCCAGAAGATCGAGGAGCTGCGCCTGCTCGCCGATGCGCTGCGGGATCCGCGCGCCGCCGATGCAGCCCTGGCGCTGGCGCGCGACCGCATCGAATCGCGCAGGCAGTCCGCACGCGTGCACCGTCCCGAGGTCGCGACGCGGCTCGCGTCGCCGGAGGCGGGCGATATCGATCGCGACTCGCCGTATCCGCAACGCCGCATCGCGCAGGCGTCGCTGCTCGGGTTGCCCGCGTATCCCACCACCACCATCGGTTCGTTCCCGCAGACCCATGAAGTGCGCGACGCGCGCGCGCGCCACAAGGGCGGCAAGTTGACCGATGCCGACTACGAGGCCTTCCTGCGCGAGGAAACCGAGCGCTGCGTGCGCCTGCAGGAAGCGATCGGCATCGACGTGCTGGTGCATGGCGAATTCGAGCGCAACGACATGGTCGAGTACTTCGGCGAGCAGCTCGACGGCTTCGCGTTCACCAAGAACGGCTGGGTGCAGAGCTACGGCTCGCGTTGCGTGAAGCCGCCGGTGATCTACGGCGACGTATCGCGTCCCACGCCGATGACGGTGCGCTGGTCGCAGTACGCGCAATCGCTGACCGACCGGCCGATGAAGGGCATGCTGACCGGGCCGGTGACGGTGCTGCAGTGGTCGTTCGTGCGCGACGACCAGGCGCGTGCGCAGACCTGCCGGCAGATCGCACTGGCGCTGCGCGACGAAGTGCTGGACCTGGAAGCGGCCGGCATCCGCGTCATCCAGATCGACGAGCCGGCCCTGCGCGAAGGCCTGCCGCTGCGTCGCGCCGGCTGGCGGGCCTATCTGGACTGGGCCGTGGAATGCTTCCGCATCACCGCTGCGGGCGTGGCCGACGACACCCAGGTGCATACGCACATGTGCTATTCCGAGTTCAACGACATCATCGATGCGGTGGCGGCGATGGACGCGGACGTGATCTCCATCGAGACCTCGCGCTCGCGCATGGAACTGCTGGACGCATTCGTGAAGTTCCGCTATCCCAACGAGATCGGACCGGGCGTGTACGACATCCATTCGCCGCGCATCCCGACCACCGGCGAAATGATCGACCTGCTGGAAAAGGCGCGTGCGGTGCTGGCGCCCGAGCAGATCTGGGTCAATCCCGATTGCGGCCTGAAGACGCGCGGTTGGCCGGAGGTGCGCGCGGCGCTGGAACGCATGGTGCAGGCGGCACGCGTGTTGCGCAGCGCCTCCGCGCAGGCGGCATGAGAAGCGGCAGGCCCCGGTCGGTGCCGGGGCCTGCAATGGACGGGTCGTCATTGGACTCGCGCAAGGTCGTAAGGCGGCATGCCTGTTAGGCTTCAATGCCCTCCGCGCACATGCATCCGCAATGTCTTCCCCGTTGCCCGCTTCCACTGCCCTGCTGGTGATCGACCTGCAGCCCGATTTCATGCCGGGTGGCACGCTGGCCTGCCATGACGGCGATGCCATCGTGCCGGGCATCGCCGCACTGCTTGCATCCCGCCGATACGGCACCGTCGTGGCGACGCAGGACTGGCATCCGCCGGGGCATGCCTCCTTTGCTTCGAGCCACGCAGGACGCGCGCCGTTCGACACGATCATGCTGCACGGCCAGCCGCAGGTGCTGTGGCCGGACCATTGCGTGCAGGGCACGCCGGGCGCGGCGCTGGCGACGGGCGTGGATTGGACGCCGGTCGACCTGATCCTGCGCAAGGGCACGCGTCCGCAGGTCGATTCGTACAGTGCCTTCCGGGAAAACCATGGCCCGGACGGCACGCGACCGAGCACCGGCCTGGCCGGCTGGCTGCGCGAGCGCGGCATCGAGGACGTCCACGTCTGCGGCCTGGCGCGCGACTACTGCGTGCTGTGGTCGGCGCAGGACGCGGCGGCGGCGGGCTTCCGCGTGCGGTTCCTGTGGGACCTGACGCGGCCGGTCACGCCATCGGGTGACGCGCCTACCCAGGTTGCGCTGGCATCAGGCGGAATCGCGATCGATCGTCACCTCGGGACGGAGCAGGCTACGGACTGAGCATGCGCGCCGTGGCTGCGCGCGCATCGTCAGGGCCACGCCAATGGTCTGGCGACGGCACCGCCGGCCTGCTCGATGTCCTGCCAGCGGCGCTCGGCCTGCTCACGGGAGGCGTTGCAGAACATCGCGCCAACCTGGGAGAGCTTGCGCAGGCGCTTGTGGGCGCTGGCGACACAGAACACCTCGCCGGGAAACACCTCGCCGTTCGGATAGCACGCGACCGGCTCGAAATCGATCCAGACCGGGTTGCTGGTTTTCACGCTGCCGAGCAGTGCGGTCAGCGTGGTCGCGAGGGTTGCCGTACCGGTCGGCGTGCCCGGGAATTCGCGCAACGGCGCATGCAGGACGAGCGGCGTCGGATGGGTGGTCGATACCTGCGCGCTGCAGTAGTAGTGATGATCGGTGCGTGCGGTGGGTGTCGTGGTGCCGGTATCCGGCGTGGCGACGTCGGCCGGCGGCAGCGTGATGGTGAGCGTGTGTGCCTGGCGGTCGCGCCAGATGCGCAGTGGCGCTTCGACGCCGGGCTGCAGCCGGCCGACCGCCGCCGGCAGGTCGGCAGGCGCCACGACGGTCTGGCCAGCGATGTCCAGCACCACATCCATCGGCTTGATGCCGGCCCGCATCGCCACGCTGCCGGGCACCACCTCGACGATCCAGGCGCCCTGTGTCGATGGCAGGCCAAGACCCTGTGCCAACTCCGGTGAAATCGCGTCGATGCGGACCCCGAGGCGACCCTTGGTCGCAGGCGGTGCCGCGATGGCTGCCGGCGTCGTGACGGTCGCTGCCGCGACGGGCCGTCCGGTCGGCCGCCACGCCACCTCGGTGTATTTCATGTTGAAGCCTTTGAAAAGACGCACCAGCTGCTGGTACGCGTGCTGCGCTTCGTTCGCCGTGTCGTAGGGCGTGCAGCTGCCTTGCACCGGCAACCCATGCGCCTCTACCACCGACTGGAACTCGGCGCTGTAAGCGGAGGCCTGCGCATGCATGGCCTGCAGCGCGTCCGTACCGGAGACCGGCATGGCGAACACGCCACTGGTCACCGTGCGGCTGCGGTCGCTGCGGTCCGGGATGTCGACCTGCGTGGCCTGGCAGAGGAAATGCCGCATCACCGGCGCCGTGTTCGCAAGGCGGGTGGCGGGCGCGTAGGCCGCTGGTGTCCAGGCAACCTCGCGCCACTCGCCGATCTTCACGAAGTACAGGCGCTTGTCCCAGATCGAGCGCTGCTCTTCGCGGAGCGCACGCGCTTCGTCCTGGCTGGCCGTCACCGAGCACATCTTGTTGCCCTGGCCACCCAGGGTGCCGACGTGCGCCAGGAACTCGCCCGCCAGGTCCATCCCGCGCCTGAAGCCGCCGGGATCGTCGGCACCGAATGTCACCGGCACGACGGGCGAGGCCCAGATGGTGGCCTGCGCGCGGCTGGTGTCGGTGACGCTGCAGAACGCGTAGCCCTGCTGCGTATCGGGCACCGCCTGCGCGTGGACGGCGCCCGGCACCAGACTACCGGCGACGAGCGCCAGCAACGCGAAACGATGCATGTTCAACCCCCGTGTTGGCGCGCCGCGTGAGCGCGGCGCCATCCCCGCAGCGACACTAGCGCGTCGCGAGCGCGTCCACCAGCGGGGAAAACCGGTCAGTCCTGCGCGATCGCAGGCGCCAGCGGCGGTGCCTGGGTCGGCCGGCCCAGTGGATCGAGTGCGATCATCACGAAGTGGCCGCGCGTGCACAGCTTGCGTTCGCCGGTCAGCAGGTTCTCGGTGATGACTTCCACGTCGACGTTCATCGAACTGCGCCCGACCTTGACCACGCGCGCCACCACTTCCACCAGGTCGCCCTTGTGGATGGGCTGGTTGAAGTCCACCTGTTCCGAGCGCGCAGTGACCACGGTCGTGCGCGCATAACGCGAGGCGGCGATGAAGGCCGACATGTCCATCCACGCCAGCGCCTGTCCACCGAACAGCGTGCCCAGGTGGTTGGTGTGGTCGGGGAAGACCATGTGCAGCAGGCGCGCCTCGATGGGGCGTGCTTCGGCGTTGGGAAGGTCAGTCATGGCGGTGCTCCGGTGTGCGTACTCCCGATGGGAGGATAGCGCGGGCATGTCATGGGCTGGTGTAGGAGCGACGTCAGTCGCGACCGCGATCCGACGGACAACCATGTCGTGCGGTCGCGACTGACGTCGCTCCTACAAAAGAGCCGGCCGTCCCAGGATCGCTTAGCACTCTTGGGCCTCGCATTGCGTGGACCGAGCGGCCGCAGGTAGGCTGCGGGCATGAAGACCACCCTCTCTTTCGCGCTGGTCGCGACGCTCGCCTCCGCCTGCCTGGTACCCGCCTTTGCGAAGGAACCCATCAAGCCGGAAGACATCTACGCGCTGTCGATGGTGACCAATCCGGTCGTTGCACCGGACGGCAAGCGCGTGCTGTTCACCCGCGCCGCGTTCGACCGCGCCCAGGATCGCCGCACCGGCGAGCTGTGGCTGGCGCAACTGGATGCGCAGGGCGCGATCACCGACCGGCGCCTGCTGGTGGCGCGCGACATCGGTCCGCGCGAGGCCGTGTTCTCGCCCGATGGCCGTCGCATCGCCTATGTCGCGACGTCCATCGACAAGCCGCAGATCTTCGTGATGGTGCTGGCCGAGGGCGTGGGTCAGCCCGTGACGACCGGCGAACTGGCGCCGGGCAACCTGCGCTGGTCGCCCGATGGATCGCACATCGCCTTCATCGGCCGGGAAGAGGCCAAGCCCGTCTCGATCCCGGGCATGCCGGAGAAACCGAAGGGCGCCGAGGCAGCGGCGGACGCCAAAGTCATCACCGACCTGTTCTGGCGTTTCGACGGTGCCGGCGAGAGCAAGCCCGGCGCGAATCACCTCTATGCAGTGGAGGTGGCGACGGCCGCCGTCACCCGCATGACCAAGGGCGACACCAACCAGATCGACAGGACCGGCATCGCCTGGATGCCGGACGGCAGGCACGTGGTCGGCAGCCATACCGTCGACCCGATCAACGGGCCGCTCGAAAGCGATCTCTATCTCTACGACGTCGCCGGCAAGGCGCCGAAGAAACGGCTGACGTCGCGTGCCGGCAGCGAGTACGGTCCGGAAGTCTCGCCCGACGGTCGCCGCCTCGCCTTCGTCGGCAACGAAGCGTCCACCGCGTTCTACGACATGCCGCGCTTGTGGACCACGACGCCCACGCCGGATGCGCCGATCAACGCCCTGGCCGCCGACCTCGATCGCCCGGTGGCGGGGATCGCGTGGCGCGAAGACAGCGCCGCCCTGCACACGCTGTACTACGACCGCGGCGTGCAGCGCATCGCGACCATCGATGCCGCCAGCGGTGCGCGCACCCCGGTCGTGGAGGTGGTGGGTGGTACGCGCCTCTATCTTCCGTCGTCGGGCGGACAGTTTTCGGCCGCGCAGGGTACGTTCGCCTACACGACCAGCTTCACCGACCGTCCCGCCGGCCTGGGCGTGAGCCGCGGCGATGGCGAGACCGGCGCGATCGATTTCAACCGCGCGTGGGCCGACGGCAGGACACCCGCACGCATCGAGGAAGTCACCGTGGCCAGCCGCGCCGACGGCCTGCCGGTGCAGGGCTGGATCGCGTTTCCGCCCGGCTTCCAGGCCGGCAAGCGCTATCCGCTGATCCTGGACATCCACGGCGGACCGAATACCGACTACGGGCCGTTCTTCTCGATCACCCACAGCCTGTACGCGGCGGCGGGCTATATCGTGGTGTTCGCGAACCCGCGCGGCTCGATCGGCTACGGCGACCGCTTCGCCAATGCGATCACCAACGCCTACCCGGGCCAGGACCACGACGACCTGATGTCGATCGTCGATGAAGTGGCCAAGCGGCCCTACGTCGACCGCAGGAACCTGTTCATCGGCGGCGGTTCCGGCGGCGGCGTGCTGACGCTGTGGGGCATCGGCAAGGAACCCGACAAGTTCCGCGCGGCCGTGGCCCTGCGGCCGGTGGTGGACTGGACCGACCAGGTCACCACCGCCGACTTGCCGTCCTTCTTCATGAAGCACTGGATGGGTGCCACGCCGTGGGACAAGCCGGAGCTCTACTTCGCGCGTTCGCCTTACAGCCTGGCGGGCCAGGTGAAGACGCCCACGATGCTGATCACCGGCGAACAGGATTTCCGTACGCCGATCAGCCAGACCGAGCAGATGTTCGGCGCGTTGAAGCTGCGCGGTGTCGAGGTCGAGATGGTGCGCCTGCCCGGCGCCGGCCACGGCATGGGCCGGCCCAGCCAGTGGCTGCAATCGGTGCTGGCGCCGATCGACTTCTTCAACCGGCACAAGGCGAAGTAGGCGCCAGTTCGTGCGGCTGTTGTAGGAGCGACGTCAGTCGCGACCGCCCGAATGAAAGGCCCGGAGATCTGAGGGATCTCCGGGCCATGAAGTGCTTGTCGGATACGTACCCATGGCAATGCAGCGCCATGGGGTTTCATTGCTGCGGTCGCGACTGACGTCGCTCCTACAACAAGCAACAGGAGGCGCCTCAGAACGCGTGGTCGAAGCCGACCTCGCCCTGCACGCCCAGCTGGTAGGCGGACACGCGGCGTTCGAAGAAGTTGGTCAGCTCCTGCACGTCCTGCAGTTCCATGAAGGGCAGCGGGTTGCGCACGTCGTAGCGCTTCGGCATGCCGAGCTTGGCGAAATGCTGGTCGGCGCAGTGCTGCAGGTACTGGCGCATGTCGCGCGTCGAGATGCCGGCGACGCCACCCGACAGCACATCCTCGGCGAACTGCACTTCGCACTCGATCGCCTCTTCCAGCATGTCGTAGACCTGCTGCTGCATGCGGTCGTCGAACAGCTCCGGCTCTTCCTCGCGCACGGTACGCACGCATTCGAACGCGAACTCCATGTGGCAGCTCTCGTCGCGGAACACCCAGTTGGTGCCGCTCGCCAGGCCGGGCAGCAGGCCGCGCGAACGGAAGTAGTACACGTAGGCGAAGGCGGCGAAGAAGAACAGGCCCTCGATGCAGGCGGCGAAGCAGATCTGGTTGAGCAGGAACTGCCGGCGCTGGTCGCGCGTCTCGATCCGCTTCATGTCCTGGATGCTGTCGATCCACTTGAAGCAGAAGTCCGCCTTCTTCTTGATCGCCGGGATGTTCTCGACCGCCGCGAACGCCTTGAAGCGCTCGGACGGGTCGGGCAGGTAGTTGTCCAGCAGGGTCAGGTAGAACTGCACGTGCAGCGCTTCCTCGTACAACTGCCTCGACAGGTACATGCGCGCTTCCGGCGCGTTGAGGTGCTGGTACAGGTTCAGCACCAGGTTGTTCGACACGATGGAATCGCCGGTGGCGAAGAAGGCGACCAGCCGGTGGATCAGGTGGCGGTCGGCCGGCGTCATCTTCGCATGCAGGTCGGTGATGTCGATCTGGAAGTTGATCTCTTCCACCGTCCATGTGTTCTTGATGGCGTCGCGGTACATGTCATAGAACTGCGGGTAGCGCATCGGGCGCAGCGTCAGTTCGAAGCCGGGATCGAGCAGCATCTGTTTGGGGTGTGCGGACATGGTGCGGTGTTCCTGTTCTGCTCCTTCCCCCGCATGCGGGGGAAGGCTGGGATGGGGGCGAGCGAAGCGGGTATGCGTCGGTTCGCGTGGAGGGTGGGGAAGGGCGCGTCGGTTCGCCTCCTGCGGCTTCGGTCTGCCCCCACCCCAACCCTCCCCCGCATGCGGGGGAGGGGGCCGTGCACGTGAGGCTGGCGCATCCATGCGCCGGGAACATCCGTGTTCCTGTTCCAAGGTCCGTCGGCAAAAGCCGACGCAGGGGGTCGGCTTACTGGCAGGCCTCGCAGGCTTCCGGGTTTTCCAGCGAACACGCGATGGCTTCGGTCGGCGTGTACTCGCGCCTGGGTTCGGTGGCCGCGACGGTGCTGACCGTGGTCTTGGCGATCTTCGTCGCCGGGCGCGAACGCAGGTAGTACGTGGTCTTGATGCCCTGCTTCCACGCGTACATGTACATGGACGACATCGCGCCGATGTTCGGGCTTTCCATGAACAGGTTGAGCGAGGCCGACTGGTCGATGAAGGCGCCACGGCCGGCGGCCATGTCGATCAGCGAGCGCATCGGGATTTCCCACGCCGTGCGGTAGATCTGCTGCAGCGTGTCCGGCACCTGCGCCAGGCCCTGCACCGAGCCTTCGGACAGCTTGATCGCGTCGCGCGTTTCCGGCGTCCACAGACCCAGCTTCTTCAGTTCGTCGACCAGGTAGCGGTTGACCTGCAGGAAGTCGCCCGACAGCGTTTCGCGCTTGAACAGGTTCGACACCTGCGGCTCCACGCATTCGTAGCAGCCGGCAATCGAGGCGATGGTCGCGGTCGGCGCGATCGCGATCAGCAGCGAGTTGCGCAGGCCGTGCTCCTTGATGCGCTCGCGCAGCGCGTCCCAGCGCTCCACGTTCTCGGGCGTAACGTTCCAGGCGTCGAACTGCAGTTCGCCGTTCGCAGCGCGGGTGTCGGCGAAGGACGGATGGCGACCGCGTTCCTGCGCCAGTTCCACCGAGGTTTCCAGTGCGTGGAAGTAGATGGTCTCGGCGATCTTCGCCGACAGCGCGCGCGCCTCGTCGCTGTCGAACGGCAGGCGCAGCTTGAAGAACACATCCTGCAGGCCCATGCAGCCCAGGCCGACCGGACGCCAGCGCAGGTTGCCGCGGCGCGCGGTCTCGATGGGATAGAAGTTCAGGTCGATCACGCGGTCCAGCTGGCGCACGGCCAGGCGCACGGTTTCGGCCAGCTTGTCGTAGTCGAACCAGGTGCGGCCGGTGTCGGGATCGCGGTCGAAGTGCTTGGCCAGGTTGATCGAACCCAGGTTGCACACGGCGGTTTCTTCCGCCGACGTGACCTCGAGGATCTCGGTGCACAGGTTGGACAGGTGGATCACGTTGCCGGCGCGCAGCGTCTGGTTGCTGGCCGCGTTGCACTTGTCCTTGAACGTCATCCAGCCGTTGCCGGTCTCGGCCAGCGTGCGCATCATCCGGCCGTACAGCTTGCGGGCCGGGATGGTCTTCATCGCCTTGCCCTGGGTTTCGGCCTGCGTATACGCCAGCTCGAACGCCGCGCCATACAGGTCGGTCAGTTCCGGCACCACGCGCGGATCGAACAGCGACCATTCCTGGTCGGCTTCGACGCGCTTCATGAAGAGGTCCGGCACCCAGTTGGCCAGGTTGAGGTTGTGCGTGCGGCGCGCCTCGTCGCCGGTGTTGTCGCGCAGCTCCAGGAAGTCCTCGATGTCGGCATGCCAGGTTTCCAGGTACACGCAGGCCGCGCCCTTGCGCTTGCCGCCCTGGTTGACCGCCGCGACGGAGGAATCCAGCGTCTTCAGCCACGGCACGATGCCGTTGCTGTGGCCGTTGGTGGACTTGATCAGCGAGCCGCGCGAACGCACGCGCGTGTAGCTCACGCCGATGCCGCCACTGAACTTGCTGAGCTGCGCGATGTCGCCGTACTTCGCATAGATGGATTCCAGCGTGTCCTGCGGCGAATCGAGCAGGAAGCACGACGACAGCTGCTCGTGCGTGGTGCCGCTGTTGAACAGCGTTGGCGAACTTGGCAGGTAGTCCAGGTTGCCCATGCGGCGATACAGCGCCAGCGCTTCCGGCACGTCCTCGCTCAGCGCGCAGGCGATGCGCAGGAAGAACTGCTGCGGCGTCTCGATGACCTTGCGCGTGTGCGGGTGGCGCAGCAGGTAGCGGTCGTACAGCGTGCGCAGGCCGAAGTAGTCGAAGTGCAGGTCGAGCGAGGCGTCCAGCGCGTCGTTGAGCTTGCGCGCGTTGGTCTGCACGAAGTTCAGCAGGCGGTCGTTGATCAGGCCGACCTCGTGGCCGCGCGTCACCGACTGCGAGAACGCGTGGATCTCCTGGCCGGCGACTTCCTTGGTGATATAGCCGGCCAGCAGGCGTGCGGCCAGGCGGCTGTATTCGGGTTCCTCGCCGGTCAGCAGCGCGGCGGTGCGGATCGACAGTTCGTCCAGTTCGCGCGTGCTGGCGCCGTCGTACAGGCCCGAGATGGTGCGCGTGGCCACGCGCATCGGGTCGATGGCGTGCAGGCCTTCGCAGTTGCGCTGCACGGCGCGCACGATCTTGTTGAGGTCCACCGGCTCGCGGCCGCCGTTGCGCTTGGTCACGCTCATCGCGGTGGCGGTGGGCGGCGGGGTCAGCGAGAAGGCGTCCTTCTGGGACGGGGTGGTGCCGGCGTCGGCGACGGCGCTGTCGATCTGGGTCACGAGATTCCTCCATGCGTGGTGCACGCGGCGGCCCGTCCCTCGCGGGGGCGCGCATGGCCGGATGGAGAGTCACAGTGGGGAAGCGGCGTCGCAGGGAGCGAGACCACGCAGACGGACTGCGGGCGCCCTGCTTCGCCAGCCCTCTCCCCCCGGAGATTCCGCGGCCGGCACCGCGCGGTGTGCAACGCGCGGCTGTCGGCAGGTCTTCGGACTCATGGGCGCGGAAGGCAGGCCTTCCTCCTAGTCCGCCGCTTCCCGAGGCGTGGCCTCAGTGCTGTTGGCGGGGTCGTTCCCAATTACCGCTGCGGGGCAGTGCCGGAGTGGCGCGAGGCGTCACCGGCTTCCCTTTTCATCCGGAGGCTAGCCACCCCCGGAACCGACAGCCACAAGATAGTGGGGGTATCCGGAGGCGTCAACACCAAATGTAGTGTGGAACAGCGGGCGTCGGCAGGACGCGGGTTTCACGGTTTCCTCATCGAGTCCTTCTCCCCGCTAGGCGGGGAGAAGGTGCCCGAAGGGCGGATGAGGGGCGCGCGCGATGATGCTGCGCACGTCAGGCCCTTCGATACCGGGACCGTTGTTTCGAACCGACGCGTCCAGTGTCCGACTCCGTTCGCCCCTCACCCGCCTTCGGCACCCTCTCCCCGCTGGCGCAGGGCGAGGGGAGAGGCATCACGCCCGCAGCGCCGCGATCGAGGCGTCCTGCGCCCGTGCGTACAGCGCGAACGGGTCGTGGATCGTCGCGCCCAGCGCCGTCTCGAAGGCGTCCTTGTTGGCGTGTGCGTCGTAGGCACGCTGTTCGCCGCCGCCGAGGTTGGACTGGAAGATGCCTGCGGCGCTGACCGGCAGGAAGTCCTCGTAAACGATCGGATCGGCGACGGCGAAGCCGGCGTCGACCAGCGCATCCGGTGTCATTGCCGCGCGCTCGCTGGCGGGCAGGGCGGTGCCGCGGTCGGTCAGGCGGTAACGGAAATAGCCCAGCCCCTCGCGGCGCAGGGTGGCTTCGTCATCGGGAAAGGCTGCGAACGCCTCGGCCAGCCGCTGCGGATAGTCCGCCGAGGTGTTGCCGGCCCCGCCGGTCTGGCGCACCTGTGCCAGCAGGCGATCGTAGAGTTCGCGGCCGGCGGGCGTCAGCGCCAGGCCCCGCTGTTCGATCTCGCCGAAGCGCGCGCTGTGGCTGCCGGGCACCAGCGTGCCGGTGGCGTCGGGGAAGGCGACCTGTTCCTCCAGCGCCTTGAAGCTGGTCTGGCGCAGCAGGATCGGCACCGCGCGGCGCGGCGGGCCTTCGATCAACGCCTTGGCCTGGATGCCGCGTTCCAGCATCGCCGCCTGCGCGGCATCGATGTCCAGCGTGCGCGGCGTCAGGTGATTGATGTGCGGGCCGCGGAAGCTGACCACGTCGGCGACCAGCCGGTGCAGGCCAAGCAGCGCGCGGTAGGTGTCCAGCGGCACGGTGGCGTCGCCGTGCCAGCGGAAGGTCTCCAGCACCTCGGCGACGAAACGCTGCGCATCGGCCTCGTCCAGTCCGCCATCGCGTTCGGCCTGCGCCACCAGCGAACGTGCGCCGGCGGTGAAGATGTCGCGCCGGGCGAGGATTTTTTCCGCTTCCGCACGCAGCGCCTCGTCCGCGATCAGCTCCAGCCGCAGCAGCGAGGTGAAGATGCGAAACGGATTGGCGGCCAGCGCGTCCTCGGTCAGCGGACGGAACGCGGTCGCGTGCACCGGCACGCCTGCCACGGTCAGGTCGTAGTAGCCGACCGGGTGCATGCCCATCAGCGCGAACACGCGACCCAGCATCGCCAGTTCGGCCGGCGTGCCGACGCGGATGGCGCCGTGGCGTTCCAGGTCCAGGCGCTCGGTTTCCGCATTGCGCTGCAGGCGCGCGGTCAGCGCGGTATCCCGCTGCAGTGTCGCGTCGTTGATCTCGCCCACCAGCTCGATCAGGTCGCCGTACAGCGGCACCTCCGTGCGGTACATGTCGGACATGGCCTGGGCGAACAGGCTGCGGATGCGGTCGGGCGTAACGAAGGCGGTCATGGGACTCGGCTGGCGGGCGGCGTGGGGCCGCGAGGGGCGCGTATTGTCGCCGGGCGGACTGGTTCGCGGCCAGTGAGCGTCCGGGTGGCGTCAACCCCGCTGGCGACGGCGCGTTGCCTCTCCCGAGGTGACCCCCCATGACGCTGATCCCGTTGCTCCGCGCCGGCTTGCTGGCCTGTGCCCTGTTGACCGCGTTTCCACTGGCGGCGCAGACCTTCCGCGAACGCCTGCAGCAAGCACGCGAGACCTCGCGCCAGCCGGCGACGCGCACGCCTTCGCTGCCTGCCGGCGCACGCATGCTGCGCGACGTCGCCTATGGCGACGATCCGCGCCAGCGCTTCGACGTCTACCTGCCCGAGCGGCCGCACAACGCGCCGATCATCCTGTTCGTGCACGGCGGCGGCTGGGCCAACGGCAACAAGGACAATCCCGGCGTGGTCGAGAACAAGGCCGCGTACTGGCTGCCGAAGGGCTACATCCTCATCTCCACCAACTACCGCATGCGTCCCGACACCGCGCCGCTGGACCAGGCCCGCGATGTCGCACGCGCATTGGCGGCGGTGCAGAGGCGCGCCCCCGAGTGGCAGGGCGATGGGTCGCGCGTGCTGCTGATGGGCCACTCCGCCGGCGCGCATCTCGCCGCGCTGGTCGGTGCGTCATCCACGTTGTGGCGAGCAGCGGGCGCAACGAAGCCGCGCGGCGTGGTCTCGCTGGACAGTGGCGCGCTGGATGTGCCGCTGACGATGAAGAACCCGCCACTGCGACGCATCTACGATGCCGCCTTCGGCAGGAATCCCACCGACTGGATCGCCGCCTCGCCGTACCACCAGCTCACCCGCGACGCGGTGCCGATGCTGTTTGTCTGCTCGTCGCGGCGGCAGGATGCGTGCCCGCAAGGCCGCGCGATGGTGGAGAAGGGGAAGTCACTGGGCGTGGCGATGGAGGTGCAGCCCGAGGATCTCTCGCATGGAGAAGTGAATCGCGAGCTGGGGGTGCCGTCCGATTACACGAAGGCGGTGGATGCGTTCGTGCGGCGCCAGTTGCAATAGTCCCCGTCGTGGGAGCGACGTAAGTCGCGATGAAGCTTTACCGATAGACCATCGCGACTTACGTCGCTCCCACAACGGGTACCTCACATCGCGCCTTCCCCCTCACCCCAACCCTCTCCCCCGCAGCGGGGGAGAGGGGGCGAAGCCATCACCGCGTGATCCGCACCGGACCCAGCGCTTCCTGCAACCGCGCCCGCGCCGTCGCTTCATCGAACGGGGGCGTGGCGGGCGGGCCGTAGACCTCGGGTCGCGTACCGGCCACCAGCAGGTCGATGGCGATGCAGCGCTCGTCGCGCACGTGGTGACATGCGCCAACCGAGATGAGCCATCGTTTTGTTCAAGCCGCGCAGTGAGGTCACATCGGTGTGAATGAATTTCCAGGGCGCGCTACGAAGAGCGCCCATTCTTGTTGAGTGATGGATTTAGGCGCTGAACCAGGAATTCCTCGAGTGCAGGAGCTTCCCATGTTGCGTCGTCAGGCACCGCCACCGTCATTAGATAGCGCGGGCTTATGCTCCACTCGCCCTTGATGCGACATGTGCGCTCCGGTGTGTAGCCAAAGTAGGAGCTGAGGCGAGCACCCAAGAAGCTATTCATGGAGCTCTTGCCAACGTACAAAAGTGTCATGTCAGAACCGAAGATCGCATACACACCAGCATTAGAGGCGTTTGGCCACGACTCTGGCCATTTGTATGCAAGGTCTGTGGTACTTGGCTGCGTCCCCGGGAGGAGATCGTAGATGCCGGAAATGTTGTAGGCGGCTAGTCCATCCCTCCTGTGCTCGGAAATGTATCGTTGAACTTGATCCAGAAAATCGTGATTGTTCGCCATGTCCGGTGTTCTCCATAGTGTTGCCTATGACTCGATTCGTTCAACATTATGTAGCTCAACCAGTGTGCTCTCAAGGTCGTCCAGCTTGCGAGCGACCGCCGCGTGTGCGCATTGGACCAGCGCTGACCTGACCGGTTCTCTCGGATTGAAAACACCGGGGCCGTCGGACATCACGAGTAAGGTCAAAGCGCGCCGCTGGATCCATAGCTCCATTCCAATGAACAATGGCGGGCGCTTGGTAGCCGCGAATGCCAGTTCATACAGCCATCGCTTGCCATGCCCACCCGCTACGCTGATAACGACGCAGATGTAAGCCCAGAACAGGCGGACCGGCTCTTCCTGGGGCGTCCATGGCGACCAGTCGCCTTCAAGCCTGTAGTGATCGTTCTCGACGATGAAGTAGCGATTCACCACCTCCCCGAGAAATGAGTCTGCGGCAGCCTGATGTCCGGAAAGGTCGCAGGGGACAAAATTGAAGTCGCCGAGCATGTGCAGGAAGACGGCGTCGGGGACGGTTTCCGCCAGTGGCTCTACGAGCGCTTGCCATTTCTGGAGCGGAATCTGATGGCTGATGGCCTGATTGCGAGTCCAGTGGATATACCCATCAAACTCCCGCCCCAAGGCGATCAACATCTCGATATCGCTCGGATCGTGAAGCGCCGTGTAGCAAGAATGCCAGTCTGCCGCTTCCATCAGGCGGATGCTCCGCTCAGCGAAGAATGAGCCTGACGCCTGCCCATTGAAGTACATGTCTTCGATACAGAATCCACACACAGATCTGTTCCTGGCAATAAGAAATCACAGGGATCATGGAAGGAGAATCCCACTCGAACTGCTCGTGATCGTGCGTCGGGCTGCTCTGGCAAGGAGAGTGGGGCACGGTGTTCTCACGGGATGAGATCGTCAAGACCGTAGTGGCGGATCTCGCGGAAAATTCTTGCGCTTGGCAAACCTCGGCGTACGGATTCAACCGACCAGCAGCGGCAAGGCTTCCGCCGCCGTCGCCCGCCAGACATGGTCGACGTCCGCCGACAGCGCGGTGGGTTCCGGATTGATCTCCACCACCGTCGCGCCGTGGCGTCGTGCCAGCGCGGGCAGGCCGGCGGCGGGATACACCAGTCCCGACGTGCCGACCACCAGCATCAGCGTGCAGCGCGTGGCCGCGTCCACTGCCGCATTCCATGCGTCGTCGGGCAGCGCTTCGCCAAACCACACCACGCCCGGCCGGATGCGATCGCCGCAGGCGGCGCAGCGCATCGGTTCGATCCGTTGCGCGCCGTCCGCGTAGTCGTCGAGTGGACCGTCATGCGCGCGTCCGCAGGCGAAGCAGCGCAGGGCGAACAGGCTGCCGTGCACGTGCGCGTCGACGACACTGCCGGCGCGTTCGTGCAGGTCGTCGACGTTCTGGGTGACCAGCGACAGCGGTACGCGACGCGCGAGATCCGCCAGCGCCATGTGGCCGGCATTCGGCTGCGCGTCGCGGACGAGCTGCATCCGCCAGCGGTACCAGCCCCACACCAGCGCGGGATCTTCGCGCCACGCCTCTGTCGTTGCCAGCCGCATCGGATCGAAGCGCGACCACAGGCTGTCGTGCGTGCCGCGGAACGTGGGAATCCCGCTCTCGGCCGACATGCCGGCACCGGTCAGCACGCAGACGCGGCCGCCATTGGCGATCGTCCGCTGCAGTGCGTCGGCGATCGCAGCGGGCACGCGTTCCATGGCTCAGGCCTTGTGCGGCGTGGCCAGGTATTCGGCGCTCTGCATCTCGATCAGGCGCGAGGCCGTGCGTTCGAACGCGCCCTGCAGCCGGGTGCCGGTGTACAGCGTCGTGGGTGCGGTGGCGGCGGTACAGACCAGGTTGACGTGGCGGTCGTACAGCTCATCAATCAGGTTGACGAAGCGGCGCGCCGCGTCCTCGTTCATGCGGTCGAACGTCGGGATGTCGCCCAGCAGCACCGTGTTGAACTCGTGCGCGACCTCGATGTAGTCCGTGGTGCCGCGCGGGCCTTCGCACAGCGCGGCGAAATCGAACCAGGCGATGCTCTTGCCGCGGCCTCGCACCGGGATCTTGCGGCTGTCGATCTCGATGTTGCCGGCTTGCGCGTCTTCGCCGCCGGTCAGCTCGCGCCAGCGCGAGGCCAGCCAGGCATCGGAGTCGCGGTCCAGCGGCGTGCGATACACGGGCGACCGTGTCAGCGCGCGCAGGCGGTAGTCTTCCTGCCCGTCCGAGCGCAGCACCACGCAGTGCTGTTGCAACAGGTCGATCGCCGGCAGGAAGCCCGCGCGCTGCAGGCCGTCCTTGTACAGGTTCTCTGGCGCAGTGTTTGACGTGGTCACCAGGGTGATGCCCTCGACGAACATGCGCTCCAGCAACCGTGCCAGCAGCATCGCATCGCCGATGTCGGTGACGAAGAACTCGTCCAGCACCAGCACGCGCAGCTTGCCGCGGACCTCGCGCACGATCTTCGCCAGCGGGTCGCTCTCGCCGGCGTGTTCATGCAGCCGTTCGTGCACGCCGCGCATGAAGCGGTGGAAGTGCGTGCGGTACTTGCCGCCGCCCTCGCCGTGCGCCTTGTTCTGCGACACCGAATACGTCGGCAGCGGCAGGGTGTCGTAGAACAGGTCGACCAGGAAGGTCTTGCCGCGCCCGACCTCGCCCCAGTAGTACAGGCCCTGCACGGTCTCCGGCGCTTTGCCGAACAGGCGCCCGAACAGTCCGGGCGACGCCGGTTCCGCCAGCAGCGCGGTGTGGATGCGGTCCAGCTGCGCCAGCGCGGGATGCTGCGCCGGATCGTCCTGCCACTGGCGCTGCGCCGCGCCGCGCGCGTACACCTGCGACGGCGTGGTCGCCGCGTTGCGTGCGTCGTCCGCCATCACGCCGGCACGTAGCCTTTCATCGCGTGCTTGATGGCGCCGCGCAGGTCCATCAGCTTGCGGTGGAAGAAGTGGCTGGTCTCCGGCATGCGGATCAGTTCCGGCGGCTGCTTCAGGCTGTCGATCCAGTCGTACACCGCCTGCGGCTCGACGATCTCGTCCTGTTCGCCCTGGATCACCAGCCACGGGCAGGTCGGTGGCGCGATCGAAGCGAAGTCCCAGCGGCCGGCCGGCGGCGCGATCGAGAGCAGCGCATCCGGTTGCAGGTCCGCGCTGGCGCGCAGCGACACGTAGGCGCCGAAGCTGAAACCGGCCAGCCACAGCTGAGCGCCGGGCCGCTGTTCGCGCGCCCACTGCACCACCGCCCGCAGGTCGTCCACTTCGCCATCGCCATGGTCGAACAGGCCACCCGAAGCGCCGGTGCCCCGGAAGTTGAAGCGCACCGTCACCGCACCGAGTTCGCGCAGGCTGCGCGCGGCCATCACCACGACCTTGTTGTGCATCGTGCCGCCCTCGGTGGGCAGCGGATGGCAGACGATCGCGGTGATGGCCTTCACCGGCTCGCCGTCTTCCGGCCAGTCGACATGGGCTTCCAGCGCGCCGTCGGGACCGTCGAGGGTGATCGGGCCGGAGGCCATGGGAAAGGCGGGGTTCGTCATGCGGCCATGATAAGCCCTGGGGTGTGGATCGATGGTCATCCATGGAGACCGTCATTCCGGCGCAGGCCGGAACCTAGCGATTTTCCTCATCTAGCAGCGAAGTCGCTGGGCCCCGGCCTGCGCCGGGGTGACGAGTAAGGAATGGCGGTGTTGATTGCCTGCGACGAAGGTCCGGCAGCATGGTGCGCACCACTGTGCGATCCTGCGCTCCCCACGTCGTCTCCCGCTGCACCATGGCGTTCGATGCCTTCGCCCTGATCCTGGCCATGCTGGCGCTCGGCATGGCGTTCGCGCGCCTGCGCGCCTTCCCCGACAACGCGGGCGATGTCATCAATCGCGTCGTGCTGTACGTCTGCCTGCCGGCGGCGATGCTGACCTACGTGCCGCGCCTGCGCCTGGACACCTCGTTGCTGGGCGTGGTGGTCACGCCATGGCTGCTGACGCTGGCCACCGTCGCATTGGTGGCGCTGGCCACGCGCCTGCTGAAATTCCGCCGCGACGAGCACGCCGTGCTGCTGCTGTGCGTGGCGCTGTGCAACAGCAGCTTCATCGGCTATCCGATGGTGCGCGCATTGCTGGGCGAACACGCGTTGCCCTACGCCGTGGTCTACGACCAGTTCGGCACCTTCATCCTGCTGTCGACGTTCGGCCTGTACGTGCTGGCGCGCTACGGCGGCGACGCGCCGCCGACCGCACGCGAGATCGTCCTGCGCATCATGAAATTCCCGCCGGTCTGGGCGCTGCTGTTCGGCCTGACGCTGATGCCGGAACAGCCGCCGGCGTGGATCGCCTCCGCGCTGCAGAAACTGGCCGACGCCATGCTGCCGCTGGTGATGCTGGCGGTCGGCCTGACCCTGCAGTTGAAGTTGCCGCGCGACGAACTGAAGCCGCTCGCCGTCGGCCTGCTGCTGCGCCTGCTGGTGATGCCCGCGCTCGCGGTGCCGCTGTCGCTCGCGTTCGGCATGCGCGGCGAGATGCTGCAGGCCAACGTGCTGGAATCGGCCATGCCGACCATGATCACCGCCGCCGCGCTGGCGATCTCGCACCAGCTCGCCCCTCGCCTGGCCGCCGCGCTGGTCGGCTACGGCATCCTGCTGTCGCTGGCGACGCTGCCGATGTGGGCGTGGGTGGTGCAGCGGTTGGAGTGATAGGGCGTCACGCGATCAACCGCTTCGCGCGGCGTTGATGCGGCGTGTGTTCCTGCGGGCGCGCAGACCAGGTCTCTGCCATCGCCCGCACCGCCTGCACCAGTTGTTCTTCCGGTTTGGCGTAGGGAATCCGTAGCCAGGTATCCGCGCCGCCTTCCACGCTGAAGACCGGGCCGGGCGCCAGGTGGATGCCCTGGCGCTCCATGTCCGCCGCCAGTTGCGTGGCGCTGCCGTGCGGCATCCGCACCCACAGCGTCAGGCCGCCGTCGGGCAGGCGGAAGCGCCAGTCGGGCAGGTGTTCGCGCAGGGCCTGCGCCAGTGCATCGCGCCGTTGTCGCAGTTGTTCGCGACGCACTGCGAGGAAGGTGTCGGCGCCCAGCATTTCCGCCACCACCAGTTGGTCGAACAGCGAGCTGCCGAGGTCCATCTGCACGCGCGTGGCGATGATGCGGTCGGCGGCCTCGCGCGGCGCGCGGATCCAGCCCACGCGCAGGCCGCCCCAGCACAGTTTCGATGCGCTGCCGATCGTGTACGCACCGGACGAATGCGCCGCGAACGGCAAGGGCATCGGCGTCTCCGACAGGCAGGTGGACTGCAGGGTTTCGTCGATGATGGCGACCGTGCGCGTCGCATGCAGCGCCGCGGCGTAGCGGGCGCGCTGCGCATCCTGCATCAGGAAGCCGGTGGGATTCTGGAAATCGGGAATCAGGTAGGCCAGGCGCGGCGCGGTCTGCCTCAGGGTCGCTTCGATGGAGGCCAGGTCCCAGCCGTCGTCGCCGAGCGGATCGGCCATCGGCGCGCTGACCAGGCGCCCGCCGCCGAGGCGCAGCGCGTCGATCGCATTCGAGTACACCGGCGATTCGATCATCACGCGATCGCCGGGCCGCGACAGCGCCCGCGCGACGATGGCGATGGCCGACAGCGCGCCCGAGGTGATGACGATCTGTTCCGGCGCGGTAGGCAGGCCGCGTTGCGCGTAGCCCGCCGCGACGAGTCCGCGCAACGCCGGCAGGCCCGACGGCAGGTAGCCATCGCCGGCCAGGTACGCGGGCAGCGCGACCATCGCGCGGGCATACGCCGCCGCGACGCCCGGGGTGGCGCCACCGGCCGCGCAATTGAGGTCGATGACGCCGTCCATCGCCTGGGTCGTGTCGGCGGCATGCAGCGCGTGGTCGTGCGCGCGCCGCCGGTCCACGGGCACAGCGGCATACGTGCCGGCGCCCTGCCGTGCGGTGGCGAAGCCGGCCGCCACGAGGTCCGCGTACGCGCGGGTGACGGTGTTGCGCGACACGCCCAGTGCCCGGGTGACGGCGCGCTCGCTGGGCAGGCGTATGCCAAGTGGAATCCGGCCGTCGCCGATCAGTTCCTGCAAGGCCTCACGCAGGCCGCGATAGGCGGGCGCGCGCGGGAAGTCGCCGACCAGCGTGGCAAGACGATCCGGGGCCAATGAACGATCCATGGGGCCACTATCGCAGGATTGGCTCTGGAAGAAAGGGCCAATCCAAGGGATGGTGGACCCATGAAACCGCCCGCCGCGCCCGCCGTACTCGCCAACCTTGGTCCCCTTGCGCAACTGAAAGCCGGCCGCCTGCCGGAACGGCTGCTGCGCCTCCTCGTCGGCCTGTGGCTGTACGGCCTGGCCATCGCGCTGATGATCGAAGGCGCGGTCGGTGCGTCGCCATGGGACGTCTTCCATCTCGGCGTCTCGCATCATCTGCCGCTGTCGTTCGGCATGGTCATGGTGCTGACCGCGGTGGGCGTGCTGCTGGCGTGGATTCCGCTGCGGCAGATGCCGGGCGTGGGTACGGTCGCCAATACGCTGCTGCTCGGCCCGTTCGCCGACCTCAACCTCGCCCTGCTCGATACGCCGGAAGGCCTGCCACTGCGCTGCGCTTACCTGGTAGCCGGCGTGGTGCTGTGCGCGGTCGCCACCGCGATGTACATCGGTGCGCAGCTGGGTCCGGGTCCGCGCGATGGCCTGATGACGGGACTCGCGCGCCGCACCGGCTGGTCGATCCGCAGCATCCGCACGCTGATCGAAGTCACCGTGCTGATCATCGGTGTGCTGCTGGGCGGCGTTGCCGGTGTCGGTACGCTGCTGTTCGCGTTCGGCGTGGGTCCGCTGACGCAGTTCTTCCTGCGCTATCTGGTGGTGCGCCTGGATCCGCCCGCCGCTGCCGTCGGAGAAATGCCATGACGCCCGCGATCCTGCGCTACAGCGCGTTCACCACCGATCCGGCCGGCGGCAATCACGCCGGCGTGGTGCTGGATGCGCGTGGCCTGAGCGATGACGCCATGCAGCGCATCGCCGCCGACGTGGGCTATTCGGAAACGGCGTTCCTGTCGCCGCGTGCGGATGGCGATCTCGATGTGCGCTATTTCAGTCCACTGGCCGAAGTGAGCTTCTGCGGTCACGCGACCATCGCGGCGATGGTCGCGCAGGCGCGTGCGCAGGGTCCCGGCGATTTCGTGCTGCACACGCAGGCCGGACGCGTGCCGGTGACGGTCGATGCCGGCTTCGCCGCCACGCTGACCAGCGTGCCGCCGCATACCGCACCGCTCGACGCGGCGGATCTCGATGTGCTCCTCGCGGCGCTCGCCTGGCGCCGCGACGAACTCGATCCCGCTTTGCCGCCCGGACTCGCGTATGCCGGCGCGTGGCATCCCATCATCGCCGCCGCGTCGCGCGCGCGACTCGCCGACCTGCACTACGACTTCGACGCACTCGCTGCGCTGATGGCCGCACGCGGCTGGACCACGATCAATCTGGTCTGGCGCGAGGACGAGCACACGGTGCATGCGCGCAACCCGTTCCCGCCGGGTGGTGTGGTGGAAGATCCCGCGACTGGCGCTGCGGCCGCCGCGCTCGGTGCGTACCTCGCAGATCGCAACCAGTTGCCCGCGAGCCGTGCCCTCACTGTTCACCAGGGTCACGACATCGGGCGCCCGAGTCTGTTGGAGGTGGAAGTCCCCACCGATGTACGCGACGGCATCCGTGTCAACGGCACAGCGGTGGAGATCGCCGCGGACTGACCTGCTGTTGCATCGTGCTGGACGAACAAGCGGCACGCTGACCCGGGGTAGCGGAAGCGCGCCGCGTCCGTGCATGCCACAAGCCTCTTGTCTTGACGCGCCCTTGTCACGCGATGAATATCCGCGTTGTTATCCCTTGGATCGGGTCTGCAAGCGTTATGTTGCTGGGGAGACTGCGTGAAAATTTGCAAGATCTGTCTCAAGAGCTTCCAGAATCTTCGCTATAGCTCACGGCGCGTCTGTGTTTGCGGACGTTGCACGAACGATCTAAACAAGTACAAGCAGGTTGCTGAGTTCGCCTATGACGAAGCGCGCCAAATGCTTGAGCGCGGGGTTGTACGGAGAGCGCAACTAGATTTGTTATTGCCTAAACCCGCTTGGATTCATGACAAGGCAAGCCGCATTCTCAGCGATCCGACGCACGAGGTAGAGACTGCACTATCTAGTTGGATTAACCGGCTGGTTGCTGATACATCGAACCGCTCCAAGATTTTCAAGATGATCCGCGCGCATCGTCGAAAACTGCTACACCTTGATAGACCTCATCGATGGGGCTACCCCAGCAACTGGGCGGAAGTCGCAAAGACTATTAGGATCTTGGACAAGTTCACATGTGTCGGCTGCGGTGCCACAGGAGTTGAGCTGCATGTCCACCACATCGTTTACGCATCCAACTTCGGCACACACCAGCGGGCCAACCTTGTTACGCTCTGCCGCCCATGCCATGAGCGCGAACATCGCCGTGTTCTCGATTTCGGCGAAAACATGGCAAACACAGATCTACTGCCAGCAACATAACAACTCATTCGAGCCAAACCCGATTCACGGCACGGCATGACAGCCGTCAGGGGCGAGACGACGCTTCTCATACAATCTCAACAACGCAGTAAAACAAAAGGAAAGGGGATTCCACTATGTTCGGCAAACTGATGATCGGCATCGCGCTGGTCTGCGCTGCGCACCTCTGTAACGCCCAGACCGCCGATCCTGCACCTGAGCCGCAAAGCCAGAGTGGCGGAATCTGCCTGTTCACAGGGACGCCGCCCGCCGACTACACCTACACCACGCTCAGGAAACTGAAGTACGGGAAGGGCAGCTACGGCAGCGTCAACGACATTCTTCCGATGGTCATCGCCGATGCGAAGGCGGCAGGCGCCGATGCGGTCATCCACTACAACGGCTCGCAGCGGTTCGGCTTCTGGCCATGGCGGTTCGTGAGGCCGGTCGTCACCGGCACGGCCATCAAGTGGGAACCGTCGCGCGACATCGACTGCGCAGCCGCGGGTGGCCACTACAGCACGGGAACGCTGGCGGAGGCGCCGCCACCGCCCACCAAATGACCTGGAAGACGCGGCGTCCGTGTCGGGCGAAGCGTCCCGACACGGCGCGCAGGATGGGTTGATCCACTTGCGGGTCACACCATCCGGGAGGGCACCATGCACGACCGCGGCATGCTGAAGACGTGGAACGACGAACGGGGCTTCGGATTCATCGAGGTGTCGGGCACGGGCGAGGAGATTTTCGTGCATATCTCCGAGTTTCCAAGGGGCGTGCGCCCCCAGGTCGGTGAGTTCGTTTCTTTCACGACGGTCATCAAGAACGGCAAGCAGCGAGCGGTGGGTGTGGGCCTCCCCGGCCGACCGTCGCGCCAGTCCAGCCACGCGTCACGCGAAGCAGCGTCCGCCGGGTCCGTCTTCGTCTTCCTGGTACCGCTCGTCGTCGTGTCGGTGGTCGGGATTGCCGCCTATCAGGTCATCGGCGCTCTGTACTGGGAGATGAATCCAGCGGCGAAGGCACGCCGTGACCTGGCCACCGACGCCGCGACCGGGCGGGAGCCTGCTTTCCGATGCGACCAGCGCAAACACTGCTCGCAGATGCGATCGTGCGCCGAGGCCGTCTACTTCCTCGACCACTGCCCGGGCGTCATGATGGATGGGGACAACGATCGGAAGCCTTGCGAGGAGCAACTCTGCCTCTGAGGGAGCATGAAGGATGGATGGACTGGTCCGCATCAAGCCGATTGCCAGCCGCGCACTTCGACTGTTCGCGGTGCTTGTCGTTCTTTCGGCGTCTGCCTATGCGCTGGTCCGGTGGCATCACGCCCGCATGGCCCGGTCCTGTACCGCATTCGCACACGACGTGGACGATCCGTTGACCTGCGCTTCCCGTCTTTGGCTCTTCGGGACATCGTGGGAGGGACTCGTGGTTCGGTGGCTTCTCCTGCTCGCGTTCTGCATGTTCGTCTCATGGGGATGGTCTCTGGTCCTTCGCAAGCGACGATGAGCGCCATGGGACAACGCCGGCCACGCGGAATTCTTCATGCCGGCTTCGACGAGAAGCGCTTGGGGCGTGCCGTCAACCCGCGTCGGAGTGACGCATGAAATTCTCGGCGGAAGAACTGGAGATCCGCCGGCCCATCTGGATCGCGCTCAGCGAACTCTACCTCGATACCGAGCCGGACTGGGAGCGCGTCGCGGGATGTTGCTCGCGCTCGCCTTTCGCGATCACCGAGTTGCAACGCATCCTGTTCGACGAAGTGCATCCGGTGGTCCACCTCAATCTTTGGTCGACGGCGGGCGTCTGGGACGGGTTCGACCAGGACTGGCTCATCGCGTCGATCCTCGCGCGCAAGCGTCCACCGGTGTTCCGTCTTCCGTGGCCGGAGGAACGTCGCTACCCTTGGCGCGAACTGAAGCCGCATCTCGTGTCAGCCCGTCAGCGGAGTGCGCACGCACCCTGATGCCGGGCAGTGACGACACCCGATCCGACCGATGCACCCACCCACCCGGAGACGCGCATGGGCATCCTGACCTTCAGCCTCAACCTCACCCTCGATGGTTGCGTCGACCACCAGGAAGGCATCGCCGACGACGAGACGCATGCCTTCTTCACCCGGCTGATGGACGACCACGGCGCGATGCTGTGGGGCCGCGTCACCTACGACATGATGGAGGACTACTGGCCGGCGGTCGCCCGTCGCGACGTCGACGCGCCACCGGCGTTGCGCGAGTGGGCGGAGAAGCTGGAGACCAAGCCGAAGTACGTGGTGTCGTCGACGCGCACGGACTTTCCCTGGACCAACAGCCACCGCATCGCCGGCGACCTGCGCGCCGGTGTGCAGGCGCTCAAGGACGCGACCCCGGCCGGCGTGCTGCTCGGCAGCGGCTTGCTGGCGACCGAACTGGACCGGCTGGACCTGATCGACGAGTACCGCTTCCTCGTCCATCCGCGAATCGCCGGCCATGGTCCGACGCTGTATCAGGGTGGATTGCCGGGCACGCGCCGGCTCGACTTGGTCTCCGCATCGCCGCTGCGCTGTGGTGCGGTTGCCATGCACTATCGGCGTGCGCGGTGACGTCGGTGTTCTTGACCTGACACGTAGGATGGGTGGAGCCGCCTTCGGCTCCACCCATCCTACGACCGCGTGACGAATCGCTTCTTCAGTCGTGCCGCAGCGCCGCGATCGGATCCAGCTGCGCTGCCTGTCGTGCGGGATACACGCCAAAACCCAGGCCGACCACGGCGCAGAAGCCGGCCGACAGCAGGATCGGCAAGGGCGCCCAGGCGACCTGCCAGCCGGCGAACGTGGCGATCAGGTAGGCCAGCACGCCGCCGAACACCAGCCCCAGCACCGCACCGGCGATGCAGATGACCGTGGCCTCGCGCAGGAACTGCGCGATCACGTCGCGGCGACGCGCGCCGAGTGCGCGCAGCAGGCCGATCTCGCGGCGTCGCTCCAGCACGTTGGCCAGCATGATGTTCATGATGCCGATGCCGCCCACCAGCAGGCTGACGCCGGCGATCGCGCCCATCACCACCTGGAAGATGCGCTGCGTCTGCTGGTGTTGCTGGAACAGTTGCTGCGGCACGATCAGCTGGTAGTCCGCCATGCCGGCGTGGCGCTGGTCGAGCACCGCCGACAGCACGCCGGCGCCGGCGGCGAGCCGTTGCGGATCGTCCAGGCGCAGCAGGAAGCGGTCCACTTCGTCCTCCTGCGGCTGGAAGCGGAAGCGCGCGCGTACGCTGGCCAGCGGCGCGTAGATGCGGTTGCTTTCCGAACCGAGTTGCACGCCTTCGAAATCCTCCTGGCCCAGGTCGCGGTCGGCCAGCACGCCGATCACTTCCAGCCACACGTGGTTGACCTTGATCAGCCCGCCTACCGCGTCGCCCTTGGGGAACAGGTCCGCCGCCACCTGGTGCCCGAGCACCGCGACGGCGGCCAGCGCGGCTTCGTCGTCGGCGGTGAACGCGCGGCCGTCGGCGATCTTCAGCGACGACAGGTCGAACCACGCCGCGCTGACCCCGCTGGCCTGCGCATCGCTGCGGCCGCTGTCGCTGAACACCGTGTGCGTGCGCACCTGCTTCTCCGCGGCGTGGCGTTCGGCGCCGGGCACCACGCTGAGCGCGGCGTCGGCATCGGCGACGGTCAGGCCCAGGCTGCGCTCGCGCGTTTCCTTCAACGTGTCCTCGTCCTGCGATTTCGCCTCGGCGATCAGGTTGTGCAGGCCCAGGCCTTCGACCAGCCGCAGCGCTTCGCGCCGGCTGCCTTCGCCCACCGCCTGCATCGCCACGATGGCGCCCACGCCGAAGATCATGCCGAGCAGCGTCAGCAGCGTGCGCAGGCGGCGTCGCCAAAGTTCCTCCACCGCTTCGCGCCAGACGGTGGGCAGGCGGTTGAACAGGCCGGTCATGCGGTCTTCCCTTCGGCATCGTCGCCGTTGCCGTCGCCACCCTCGGCGTCGGTCTTGCCCTTGTCCCCGGCGTCATCGCCGGGCGCGGGCACCTCGACCTGCGACAAGCGCACCTGGTCGCCGGGCTTCAGTCCCGTCAGCACCTGCGAGCGGGCGGTGCCACGCACGCCCAGCGTCACTTCGCGCGCGACATAGTCGCGGCCCTGCTTCACCTGCACCCAGTGGCGCTCGTCGCGCTGTTCGATGGCAACGTTCGGTACCGCCATCGCGTCCTTCGCGTCGAGCAGCACCACCGAGGCGGCGAAACGCTGGCCGGGGATCAGGCGGTAGCGTTCGATCGCGTCGGCCGGGATCGGCGCGCGCATCGAGAGGAACTTCACCGGACTCTCGCGGTTGCGCACCTTGGCGGCGCTGGCCACCCACGAGAGCGTGCTGTCGATGCGCTGGTCGGGGCGGCCGAGCGGATGCAGCACCACCGCGTCGCCGGCCTGCACGCCCTGCGCTTCGATCTGCGGCAGGTCGATCTCCACTTCCATCGTCGAGGTGTCCGGCAGGCTGCCGAACTCGAAGCCCGCGCGCAGGTTGGCGCCGACCATGGGCTTGTCGCCCGACCAGTTGGCGGCCAGCAGCAGCACGCCGTCGTTGGGCGCGCGCAGCTCCAGCGCGTCCATGTCGTCCCTGTGCGTCTTCGCGTTCATGTCGAAGGTGGCGCGCTGCGCGTCCAGCACCGCCAGTTCGGCGCCACCGCGCACGTCGGACTGGTCGCGCTGCCACTGAAGCACGCCCTGCCGTACCTGCAGGTACTCCTTGTCCTCGATCGCGTCCAGTACCTGGTTGCGCGCCACGGTACTGAGGTCGGCATCGGCATAGCGCTGGGCGATGCCGAGTTGGACGGCGACCCGCGACAGGTCGACTTCCACGCGGCCCTGCGTCGATTCCAGCCCGCTTTCCTTCGCGGCGCGCGCCAGCGCGTTGCGCTGCAGGTCGATCATCGCCTGTGCCAGCTGCTGCTCGCCCTCGGGCGAAACGAAGCGGGCCAGCACATCGCCCTTCTTCACCAGCGACCCTTCCGGCACCATCCATTCCACCTGCCGCTGCGCCCAGTTCTTGCCGGGCACGTTCAGCGGCGTCGGTTTGGCCGAGCGCAGTTCGCCTTCGCCCAGCACACGGATCACCAGGGGTCCCTGCACCACCGTCTCGCTGGCCACTGGCGTCTCGTCGCGGCCGCAGGCGGCCAGCGACGCGGCCAGTACCAGCGCCATCATCGGTCGCATGACGCGGGTCATTTCGCACCTCCGGCGATATCAGGCACGGTCAGTTCCACGCGCACCGCCTGGCCAGGACGCAGCTTGGCCTTCGCATCGTCCAGGCGGATCTCCAGGTCGAGCACCGGCACCGGCTGCACCTGCGACTTGCTGCGCACGGCGCGGCCCACGCCGGCCACCTTGCCGTGGTAGGCGCTGCCGCCGCCGCCTTCCACCACGATGCGCGCGCGCACGCCTTCCTTCACCCGCTGCAGGTCGCGCTCCGGCAGCTGCGCGCGCACGGCCAGCGTGGCGGGGTCGGGGATTTCGGCGACGGTCTGGCCGCGCCATACCTGCGTACCGACGTCGAACTTCTCGCCGTTCCAGTTGCTCTTGTGCATGATCACGCCGTCGCGCGGCGCCGGCAGGTTGAGCGCGGCGATCGAGGTCTGCAGGCGATCGACATCGGCCTGTGCCTGCTCCAGTTCCGCATTCACCAGGCGCAGCTCCGCCCGGCGCTGTTCGGCGGCGGCGCGTTCGGCCTGCTGCGCCAGCACGGCGCGGCGCTCGGTGCGGCGGCGGTCCTCCACCAGCTTGTCGTACTCCAGCGCGGCGATCAGCTCGCGCGGCTGCTGCGTCTTGCGCGCGGCCTTGTCGCGTTCGGCTTCGGCTTCGGCGGTGGCCAGGCGCTGGCTGCGTTCGCGCTCGGCCACGTCGAGGGTGAGGTTTTCCAGCTCGCGCTTCTTTTCCTGCAGCAGGCTCTGCTTCTCGGCCAGCTGGCGCACCAGTTCGTTGGTGTCGAAGGCGACCACGATCTCGCCCTTCTTCACCGTGCTGCCGTCGGGCGCCAGCTGGGTGAGGTTGAACTGCCACAGGCGGTCGACCGCGGGCGGCACCAGTTGCGCGCTGCGCTGCGCGTAGACCTCGCCGTCGACGCGCAGCGTGGCCGCGTGCGCGACCGGCAGGCCGGCCAGCCAGGCCAGCGCGAGAACGGATACGCGCTGCCTCATGGCGCCTTCCCCTTGGCAGGCGACGATGCGTCGGCCGGCTTCGCGATCACGCGCACGCTCATGCCCGGCATCAGCGCCAGCGTGTGCGCGTCCAGCGTGATGTCGATGGTGAAGTAGCGGCCCTCGCCCCATTCCGGCCGGCGGTCGGGCGCGCCGGAGATGAAGGCGATGCGGCCGGCGACCTTCTTCCCGGGGACGGCATCGAATGCCAGTTCCACCGGCTGGCCGACGGCCAGGCCGCGGCGGTCCGGTTCCAGCGCCCATGCGCGCACGTCCATGCGCCCGCTGCTGACCACTTCACCGGCCTTGCTACCTGGCATGGTCGAAGCACCCTCGTCGATGCGTCCACCGATCCAGTTGTTGTTGAAGCCGTGTACGACCACGCCGTCGCGGTCGGCGACCACTTCCGAGGTGCGCACCAGCGCGGCGTGGTAGTCGCGCTGCACCACCAGCTTGTCGAGCTGCAGGCGGCCGTCTTCGATGCGCCGCTGCACGGCGGTGCGCGCGGCGTCCATGTCCTTGCGCTTCAGCGCGACTTCGCGGGTGGTGCGGTCCAGCTCGCCCTGGTGGCGGTCGTAGTCCAGGCCGGAGATCAGGTCGGGCGGGATGGTGGCATCGAGTTTCGCGGTGGCCAGTTCGGCTTCCGCATCCACCAGCGCCATCTCGGCGGTCACCGCCTTGACCTGCAGTTCGGCGATGTCCTTGGCGTCCTTGGCGCGGCCCTGTTCGATCTGCGCCTCCAGGTCGGGAATGCGGCTGGCCGACTGGCCGGGGTCGATGCGCAGCACCACTTCGCCCTTCTTCACCCGTTCGCCCTCCGGCACGTAATAGCGGATGACCACCGGTGCGCTGTTCGACTGTGGGGTGAGGATCTGCTGCGCGTCGATCGCCCGCACTTCGCCGGTCAGCACCACGGCGTGGGCGGGTGCAGCGGTCGCCAGCACCACGGCGATCAACAACGCCTTACTGGAGCGCATCGGATTCCACCTTGCCGTCGCGCAGCTTCACCTGGCGCGGGGCGCGCGCGGCGATGTCGTGGTCGTGCGTCACCAGCACCACGGTCTGGCCGCCAGCATGCACTTCGTCGATCAGCGCCAGCACGTCGGCCGCGCTCCTGGAGTCGAGGTTGCCGGTCGGTTCGTCGGCCAGCAGCAGTGCGGGCTGCAGCAGCAGCGCGCGGGCGATGGCGGCGCGCTGCATCTGCCCGCCGGACAGCTCGCTGGGACGGTGGTCGCGGCGTTCGGCCAGGCCGACGCGGTCGAGCAGGGACAACGCCCGTTCGTGCGTGCCCGGCGGCGGCTGGCGGTGGAAGCGCAGCGGCAGCATGACGTTCTCCAGCACGGTCAGTCGCGGCAGCAGGTGGAAGCTCTGGAACACGAAGCCGATGCGGCGGTTGCGCAGGTCGCTGCTGGCTTCGTCGTCGAAGGTGGCGACGTCGCGGCCTTCGAACAGATAGGTGCCGGTGCTGGGCCGGTCCAGGCAGCCGAGGATGTTCAGCAGGCTGGACTTGCCGGACCCCGACGCGCCGGTGATGGCGACGAATTCGCCCTGGCCGATATGCAGGTCCACCCCCGCCAGCGCCCGCACCGTCTGCCCGCTCATGGCGTAGTGCCGCTGCACGTCTTGCAACTCGATCATCGCGTTCCCTTCGTTCCTTCGCTTCATGTCGACCGCCCCGCGCCGCCGGGGTTCCCGTTGCAACCACGGAGAAGCGGGCGATCGCGTGTCCTGCCACGACGGTCGAGCATCCCAGATGCATGCGCGATGTTGCAACCGCGGCGGCGCATATTGCGCACGCGTCGCGTGATGCAGGCCCGTTCAAGGCGACGGGCCTCCGGCACGCGGTGCTACGCTTGGCCCGCGCTGCGGATCGATGCGCGGCCGTGCTGCGCGGATCGCGGCCCGTCGGGCGACACAGGAGATCACATGGCATCGAAACGCTACTGGTTCCGTGCGAAGGCTTATGGCTGGGGATGGGGCTTGCCGCTGGCATGGCAGGGATGGCTGGTCTATGGCGCTGCCGCCGCATCGCTGCTCGCGACCTTCCTGGTCTTTCCGCCGGACCGCCATCTCGTTCCTTTCATGGCCGGGACGTGGGCGACCCTGCTGCTGCTCATCGCGGTGTGCTGGGTGAAAGGCGAGCCGCCACGCTGGCGCTGGGGAAAGTAGGTCGCGCTGCGCGGCGCCGATGACGCGTGGGAAGATCGAGGGCATCGGGGCGATGCCGGGGAGCGTGTGCAATGGCGAAGGTGACGGGAATCGGCGGGGTGTTCTTCAAGAGCCGCCACGACAGCGCGGCGCTGGCGGCGTGGTACCACACGCACCTGGGATTGCCGTTGGAGGCATGGGGTGGCGCGGTGCTGCGCTGGTCCGATGACACCGCCGGCGACCAGGGGCTGACGGTGTGGACGGTGGCGGACAAGGACAGCCAGTGGTTCAGTCCCAGCGACAGCGCCTTCATGATCAACTACCGCGTCGATGACCTCGATGCGCTGCTCGACCAACTGCGCGCCGCCGACGTGCCGATCCTCCAAGGCCCCGAATCGCACGAGAACGGCAGGTTCGCCTGGATCATGGATCCGGAAGGCAACAAGGTGGAGCTGTGGGAACCGATGGCGTGGGATGAGAAGAACAAGAGTTGACGCGCTGACGATGCGCGCGTATCGACTGCGCGCCGTCATCGGCGTGGCCTGCGTATCCGTCCTCGTGTCGGCGGGTTGTATGACGAGCCGCCAACATGGGGTGAATCCGGCATGCGACGTCTCGTGGATCAAGGAGGACGGCCGGCTGTCCTCGCAGCGGGCATGCGAACTGAGGGCGCTCGCCCAGCGTTGCGCGCTGTCCGATCGGTGCCAGATCTCATGCGAGTCGAACGGGGGAATGTCCTCCGTTGGAGGTGGTTGCGCGCATGTCTGCCAGGGTGGAGGGGCGGGCCAGACGGACGAAGACATCAGGCGGAATGGCGGGCCGTACCACACGGACGCGTCGAGCGCCTGTTACAACCGCAGGCACTGAAGACGCCGTCGACCGTTCGCGACTGACGTCGCTACCACGACATCTCGCTTCACGCTTGCCGGAATTGCGCAGCTTTCGCGTGTATCCCTGGATAGACATTCCAGTGGGGTGGCGCGTGAGGGAAGCGAGCATGGGCGAGATGCGGCGCACGGCGGCGCAGACGGGGCGCCCCTACCGGAACATCGGCTTCTTCTTCCTGGTGCTGCTGGCACTGGTCATCGCCGGCTTCACGCCGCCGGTCCCGGATACGCCGTTCTTCGGTTACTTCAGTCGTGCGACGGCGTTGGTGGCCGTGCCGAGGGTGATCCATCTGCATGTCGTCGTGGCGCTGGCGTGGTTCGTGCTGCTGACAGTGCAGCCGTTCCTGATACGCGCCGAGCGTGCCGACCTGCATCGGTGGCTGGGCTGGAGTTCCCTTGCTCTCATCGCGTTGTTTGCAATCACCGCCGTGCCGGTGATGAAGCATGCGTTCGAGCATGGCCTCACGCAGATGTCGCGGAACGCGGCGCTGTCGATGCTGGCGCAGCCGGTCAACGGGTTGTTGCTGCTGCTCGTGGTCTACGCCTTGGCCGTGTGGCGTCGGCGCCACCTGCACCAGCATGTCGCCTATGTGGTGGCGGCCGCGCTGGCCACCGCCACGCCCGGGCTGGCGCGGCTGGGGCTGTACCTGGTGGGCGGCATGCAGGGCATCCTGCTGGTGATCGTCTTTCTCTACGCCACGCTGCTGGGCTTCATGCTGCTGGCGAAGTTCCGCTACCGCCAGCCGGTGGTGAAGGGCCCGTACCTGCCGATCATCGGCCTGTTCCTGCTGGCGCACACGATGGACATCGTGGGCAGCCGGAGCGCGACGTGGCGCGCGATTGCCGAGGGCATCGTGGCGGTGTGGTAATGCAGATGCGCCATCGGTCTGATGGCGTGCGGTCGCGACTTGCGTCGCTCCTGCAGGAAGCACGCCATCAATCGGCGGGAACCGTCCGCTCCCGCGCCCACTCGCGCAGCGACTGCACCTGTTCGGCCATCAGCACCGACAGCGGGCGGGTACTGCGGATCTCGTGCATCACCAGGTCGGTGTCGAGGGGTTTCTGTTCGGCATGCGCGGCATACATCGCGGAGACGATGGCCTGTTCCAGTTCCGCCCCGGAGAAGCCGTTCGCGGCGGCGGCGAGCGCCGGCAGGTTGAAGCCTTCCGGGTCGAGTGCACGCCGCGACAGGTGCACGCGCAGTACCTCGACGCGCGCGTCGGGCGAAGGCAGGTCGACGAAGAAGATCTCGTCGAAGCGGCCCTTGCGCAGCAGTTCCGGCGGCAGGTCCTGCACCTGGTTCGCCGTGGCGACCAGGAATACTTGTTGGGAGCCGGCCTGCCCACTGCCGGCGCTGGCCTTGCGCTCGGCCATCCAGGTCAGCAGGTAGCCGAGCACACGCCGCGAGACGCCGCCGTCCTCGTCGCCGCCACTGGCCAGGCCCTTCTCGATCTCGTCGATCCACAGCACGCACGGCGCCAGCTGCTCGGCCGAGGCGAGCGCGGCGCGCAGGTTCTTCTCGGTCTCGCCGTGGTACTTGTCGTACAGCGTGCCGAAATCCAGTCGCAGCAGCGGCACGCCGAAGCCGGCGGCAGTGGCCTTGGCCAGCATCGACTTGCCGCAACCCTGCACGCCGAGCAGCAGCACACCCTTGGGCAGGTCCAGGCCGGGGGGTGGGTTGCCCGAGACGAACACCGCGCGGCGCTGTTCGATCCAGCGCTTCAGGCGGGTGGCGCCGGCGACGTCGGCGAACCGCGCCGTGTCGTATTCGTAGTGCAGGTGGCCGCTGCGGTTGAGCAGCTCGAACTTCAGCTTGTTCAAGGCCGGCAGGTCGCTGGCGGTCAGCGCGCCGTCGGCGAAGATCAGCTGGCGGGCGATGCGGCGCGCATCGACCAAGCTCAGGCCCTGCAGGTTGCGCACGATCTGCTTCACCGCTTCGCCGTCGGCTTCCACGCGGCGACCGCCGTGTTCGCGGGCGTAGTGCTCGGCTTCCTCGCGCACCATCTTCAGCAGTGCCGGGCCGTCGGGCAGGCGCGGGTTGAAACGGACGGCCAGGGCTTCCAGTTCGGCCGGCAGTTCGATCCTGGCGCCGACCAGCACCACCACGTGCGGCAGGCTGTGGCGGCGTTGCATGATGTCGCGCAGCTGGCGCTGGCTGCTGGCGTAGCCCAGGTAGGGGTGGAAATCGAGCAGCAGGTAGATGCCGCGCTGCTCGGCCTGCTTGATGGCCTGCAGGGCGGCGCTGGCGTCGGGCGGTCCGACGGCGTCGTCCTCGCGGTCCATGTCCAGCCGGCGCAGGCCCTCGGTGATGCTCCAGCGGAACAGCGCCCGCCACACCTGGCCCAGCGCCTGCCGGAACAGCTCCACCACGCGGGCCTCGTCCTGGGTCTCGACGACGATCAGCGGGGTGTTGGCGCGGATCAGCGCGGTCAGGTCCTGCAGCTCGTTCATGGGGCGTCCGGTCCGTGGGGACCGGCACGATAGCAAGCGCCGTACGGAACGGGGAGCCGGAAGGCCCGCGACACCGGGTCGCAGGGCCGGACACGCCGGTTCCCGCTTCACTTGTCGCGGTGTACCCTCCGGGTTCTCCAGCAACGAGGTGCGCGCATGAAGACGATTCTGGTCGCCAGCTCCAAGGGCGGCGCGGGCAAGACCACCCTGGCGACCAATCTGGCCGCGTACTTCGCACTCGATGGCAAGCGCACCGTGCTGGTGGACGTGGATCCACAGCATTCCTCCACCCGCTGGGCCGAACGCCGGGCGGAACTGGAAACCGCCGTCCTTCCGATCGACGCCAGCGGCAAGCGCGCCTGGAAGGCCTGGCTGCCGGAAGACGCCGAGCGCGTGGTGATCGATGCCCCGGCCGGCGCGATGGCCGGCGACCTGGACAGCTTCCTGGAGCAGGCCGATGCCGTGGTGGTGCCGGTGCTGCCGTCGGCGCTGGACATCGAGGCCACGGTCGGCTTCCTCAACACCATGGCCAAGGTGCCGCGCGTGCACAAGCGCAAGCTGCCGGTCGGCCTGGTGGTCAACCGCAGCAAGCCGTGGACGAACGCGTCGCAGCAGGCGGTGGAGATGCTGAAGACCTGGCCGTATCCGGTCATCACCCAGTTGCGCGACACCCAGGCCTACGTGGTGATGGCCGGCCTGGGCCGCAGCCTGTTCGACTACCGCTCGGCACAGGTGCGCGAGCACCAGGCCGACTGGGAACCGTTGTTGAAATGGATCAAGAAGGCCTGATCAGGCCAAACCCGAAGGAGTCGTTGTCCCATGCGTGAACTGATCCTGCTGCGCCACGCCCATGCCGAACCGGCCACCACCGGCCAGTCCGACCTGGACCGTCCCCTGTCGCCGCAGGGCCTGGCCGAGGCCGAGTCCGCCGCGCGCTGGTTGAAGGAACAGGGCCTGGTGCCCGACCGCGTGCTGTGTTCGCCCGCGCGCCGCACGCGCGAGACGCTGGAAGCCGTGCTGGGTGCGATCGGGTACGTGGAACAGCGCCTGGAAGAGCGCATCTACGAAGCCACGCCCGGCACGCTGGCCGACCTGGCCGACCAGCACCGCGAGGCCGAGCGCCTGCTGATGGTGGGCCACAATCCCGGCCTCGAGCAGCTGGCGGCACTGATGTATTCCGGCGTGACCAGCGAATACCGCGGCATGCCGCCGGCCGGCGTGGTGGTGCTGACGCTGCCGCTGGACGTGGCCATCGAACCGGGCGTGGCGCAGCTCTCCGCCTTCTGGTGGCCATGAAGTCGGAATTGCCGCTGGCCGCCTGGCTGGCGTTGCTGTGCCTGGCCCTGCTGTGCGCGGCGCCCGCGTGGGCGCAGGGGCGGAACGATTTCGATCCCGCGCACACGCGGCTGGGATTCGAACTGCGCACGCGCTGGGGACAGGTGCTCGACGGCCTGTTCCCGCGCTATGAAGGATCGGTCGAACACCTGCCGGACGGCCGCCAGCAGGTGCGGCTGCGCATGTACACGCGCGAGGTGGAGATCGTCGACCACCCGCGCTACGGCGACTGGGCGCGCAGCGAGAAGTTCTTCGATGCCGACCGCTATCCGGTGGTGACCTTCACCTCCAAACCGTACGACCCGATGCTGCTGTACGACGGCGGCACGCTGGAAGGGGATCTGAGCATCAAGGGCATCAGCCGGCCGCGCAGCCTGGACGTGGCCGCGGCCACGTGCGCCCGCCCCGCCGTGGACTGCGACGTGGTGGCCACAGGTGCGGTGCGCCGCAGCGACTACGACATGGACGACTGGATGCTGGCGGTCAGCGACCGCGTGGTGTTCGTGCTGCGCGCACGCGTCCGGAGCGCGAAGGCCCCGTGAACAGCCGTTTTCCCGCCATGGCCGCGCGCTGCGCGGTGCTGTGCCTTGCCCTGCTGGGGACGGCGTGCGCCAGCCTGTCCGACCGCCAGCGCGACCGTGCCGCCGGCATCGCCGTCGCCGCGCGGTCGTCGGTGGTCGCCTGCACGCAGGCCGACGCCTGCGCGCTGCCCTCGCCGCTGTACGACCTGGCGGGCCAGGCGGGCGCCGCGTCCACCCCGGCGGCGCCGCGCCACTACGCGGTGATCCTTGACCAGGGTTCGGATGCGCTGCTGGCGCGGTTGAACCTGATCCGCAGCGCGCGCGAACGCATCGACCTGCAGACCTACATCTTCGACAAGGACGACAGCGCACGGCTGGTGCTGGACGAACTGCTCGCGGCGGCGCGGCGCGGCGTGCAGGTACGCGTGCTGATCGACCAGCTGTCCGCCATCGCCGACCTGGAGATTCTGGCTGCGCTGTCCGGCGCGCACCGGAACTTTGCCATCCGCATCTACAACCCCAGCTTCGGCAAGGCCAAGCTCAATTACCTGGATTACGCGGGCAGCGTGCTGTGCTGCTTCCGCCGCTTCAACCAGCGCATGCACACCAAGCTGCTGCTGGTGGACGACCGCATCGGCATCAGCGGCGGACGCAATTACCAGGACGACTATTTCGACTGGGACGCGGAGTACAACTTCCGCGACCGCGACGTGCTGGTCGCCGGACCGGAAGCGGCCGCGATGGCCACCAACTTCCAGGCGTTCTGGGACGCCAGGCGCAGCGTGCCCGCCGAGCGCCTCAACGATGTCGGCCGGACGCTGCTGGACGAAGGCGTGCCGGCGATGCCGGTGCCGCGCTACCTGCGGCCGGAACGCGTGCAGGAGGCAAGCGCGCAGGCCAGCGATCCCGCCGTGATGCGGGCGCGCTTCGTCGAGCCGGCATTCGCGGTCGGCGCCGTGCGCTACATCGCCGACCTGCCGCAGAAGCACCGCCGCGAACGCCGCGACGACGACGCGCCCGCCGCGCCCGAGTTGGAGGCGCTGATCCGCGGCGCGCAGCACGAGGTGCTGCTGCAGACGCCGTACCTGGTGATGTCGAAGCAGGCGCAGGCGATGTTCCGCGACATGCGCAAGCGCCAGCCGCCGCCGCAGGTGGTGGTGTCGACCAACAGCCTGGCGGCGACCGACAACCCGATCGTCTATTCGATGTCGTTCAAGTACAAGCGCCGCTACCTGCGCGAGTTCGGTTTCCGGATCCACGAGTACAAGCCGTTTCCCGAAGATGCGCCGGTCGACTACGCCGCGATGATGCCGGAGGGACCGCCGCTGACCTCGCCCGGCGGCGATGGCGGCAGTGGCATCCGCGGGCCATCGGGTTCCATCGGGCCTTCGTCCGGCGGATCGTCGTCAGGCGCGTCGCCCGGCGAAACCACGCGCCGCCTGCAGCGCACCGAATCGCGGCCGTCGTTCCTCAGCAGCGGCGCCGGTTCCGAACCGCTGCCGCTGAAGCGCGCAGGCGTGCGCATGGGCCTGCACGCGAAGTCGATGGTGATCGACGGCGGCACGGCGGTGATCGGCACGCACAACTTCGATCCGCGCTCGGAGAACTACAACACCGAGGCGGCGGTGGTGATCCAGGACCCCGCGTTCGCACAGGCGTTGGCGGACAGCATCCGCCGCGACATGTCGCCGCGCAACGCGTGGGTAATCGCGCCGCGCGCGAAGCCGCCCGTGTTCTCCGGGCTGGACTACAGCCTGGGCAAGGTGTCCGAGGCGCTGCCGATCTTCGACATCTGGCCGTGGCGCTACGCGACCAGCTACGAGTTCCAGCCCGGCCCGGACTGTCCGTTGCCGGTGACCCCGAAGGATCCCGCGTTCCATCGCTGCTATGTCTCGGTGGGCGACTTCCCCGAGGTCAACGTCGGCGCGAAGTGGCTGTACACGCGCGTGCTGACCGCGTTCGGCGCGGGACTGGTCCCGATCCTGTAGGAGGGGCTTCAGCCCCGATGCTCTTCCGCGACGAGCCGCGATGTTGCGCACCTGATCCGCCAGACGAAAAAGCATCGGGGCTGAAGCCCCTCCTGCAAGTGATGCGTAGAATCGGGGTCTTCTTTTCTCCGATGCCTCATGCCATGGCTTTCCGTGCTCCCGTCGATCTCGCTGCCGTCAACGCGCATGCCGCCAATACGCTGGTGTCGAACCTCGGCATCGTCATGACCGAGGCGGGCGAGGACTGGCTGCGCGGCACCATGCCGGTGGACGTGCGCACGGTGCAGCCGTACGGGATCCTGCATGGCGGCGCGTCGGTGGCGCTGGCCGAAACGCTGGGCAGCGTGGCCGGCAACCTGTGCGTGGACACGACGAAGGAGATGGTGGTGGGCCTGGAGATCAACGCCAACCACGTGCGCGCGATGCGCAGTGGCGTGGTCACCGGCACCGCACGGGCGCTGCATGTCGGCCGCAGCACGCAACTGTGGGAAATCCGCATCGAGAACGACGACGGCAAACTGGTCTGCGTCTCCCGGTTGACTCTGGCGGTGGTGCCGGTCGCCAAGGGGTGAGCCGTGGGCGCGGGCCGCTGGCGCCCTCCCTGCTGCTGCCCGACTCCTGTTATCGTGACAGCATGACGCCGCCCCCTGTTCATGTTGCTGGCGGCAGCGGCGTGGCACGGGTATTCCGTTACGCGTACCGCGTGCCGTTGCTGCTCATCCACCTGCTGGTCTTCCTGCCGATCACCCTGCTGTGCCTGTCGCCGCTGCTGGCATGGGTTCGCGTGGGCGAGGAAAGCATCGGCGAGGTGGCGGTGCGCTGGTGGTCCAGCGGCCTGATGCGGATCTTCGGGTTCCGCCTGCGCCGGATCGGCACGCCGCTGCCTGGCCCGACGATGTTCGTGGCCAACCATGTCAGCTGGATCGACATCGAGGCGCTGCACAGCCAGCGCATGATGGGCTTCGTCGCCAAGCAGGAGATCCGGGGCTGGCCGGTGGTGGGCTGGCTGGCGGCGCAGGGACAGACGATCTTCCACCAGCGCGGCAGCCAGGAGTCGCTGGGCGGCGTGCTGCAGGCGATGATGCAGCGCCTTCGCGAAGGCCGCCCGGTCGGCGTGTTTCCCGAGGGCCGTACCCGCGACGGCCACACGGTGGGGCCGTTCCACGCGCGCATCTTCCTGGCCGCCGTCGAGGCCGACGTGCCGGTGCAGCCGGTGGCGCTGCGGTACGGCACGCGCGGCAGCGCGCAGCCGGTGGTGGCGTTCGGACCGAAGGAGAGCTTCTTCGCCAACTTCGTGCGCCTGCTGGGCGAGCCGGCGCGCACGGCCGACATCTGCTTCCTGGAACCGATCCGCAGCGCCGATGTCGAAGGCCGCCGGCGCATCGCCGACCTGTCGCGCGAGCGCATCGTGCAGGCCATGGCCGAGGCCTGAGCGTCCGGCTTGACGGCATTGCGACGTATTCGAGGGAATACTCCATCCACCGGTGCCACGCTCGTGCCGACGTTGCCGCGATGACCCCATGATCACTGCCGCCGATTTCCGACCGCCGCGCTGGCTGCGCAATCCGCACCTGCAATCGGTGCTGGGTTCCAGTGGGCTGCGCCAGCGGCGCGGGCTGCGCGCGCTGGCCGGCAGCGGGGCGGTGACGCTGGAGCACATCGTGGACGGAGGCGATGGCGTGCGCCTGCAGGGCTTCCACAGCCAGGTGTCCGGGCGCACCTCGCGAGGCCTGGTGCTGTTGCTGCACGGCTGGGAAGGCAGCGCCGATTCCAGCTACATGCGGCTGACGGCCGCGCAACTGCTGGCGCGCGGCTTCGACGTGTTCCGGCTGAACTTCCGCGACCACGGCGATACCCACCACCTCAACGAAGACCTGTTCCACTCCAACCGTCTGGACGAAGTGGTGCACGCCGCGCTCGATGTGTCGCGACGCTTCGCCGGCGAGGTGCCGATGCGGGTGGCCGGCTATTCGCTGGGCGGCAACTTCGCGCTGCGGCTGGCGTTGCGCGCGCCGCAGGCCGGGCTGGCGCTGGCGCACGTGGCGGCGGTCTGCCCGTTGCTGGATCCGGCCACGACGATGGACAGCATCGAGAACGGACTGCCGCTGTACGACTGGTACTTCGCGCGCAAGTGGCGCCGTTCGCTGGAGCGCAAGCGCAGCCTGTTCCCGCAGCGCCACGATTTCGACGACACGGTGCTGGCGCTCGACATCCGCGCGCTGACCGACTGGCTGGTGCAGCGGCATACCGCCTTCGGCACGCTGGACGCCTACTTCGACGGCTATGCGATCTCCGGTACGCGGCTGGCCGGACTCAGCGTACCGACGCACATCCTGATGGCCGAGGACGATCCGGTCATTCCCTTCGACACCTTCCGCGACTGGGCCTTGCCGGCGCAGGCCACGCTGGAAATCGCGCCGTGGGGCGGCCATTGCGCCTTCATCGAGAACGCCGCCGGCGACGGCTATGCCGAGCGCTGGGTGGCCGAGCGGCTGGCCGGCAGCGCCGCCTGAGCGGAGAACGCCCGGTACAATCGGCGTTTGACCGAACGCTGGTAGCCCCATGTACGACTCCATCCTCGATGCATTGCGCCGTGGCGCCGTGGCCGACGCCCTGAGCGCTGCCGAGACCCTGGTGGCCGAGCGCCCCGATGACGCGCAGGCGCTGCGCTGGCTGTCCACCGCGCAGATGCAGGGCGGCCAGCCCGAGGCCGCACTGGCGACCATCGACCGTGCCATCGCGCTGGCGCCCGACAACGCCGACCTGCACCTGGCACGCGCCGGTGTGCTGGTGGGCAGCCGCCGCAACGAGGACGCGCAGGCGGCGCTGAGCCAGGCGACGGTGCTGGATCCCAACCAGTTCACGGCCTACATGATCCAGGGCCAGTTGGCGCTGGGTCGTGGCGACCTGGACGAAGCCGAGCGCCTCAGCCGGCTGGCGGCGCGCGTGGCCCCCGACCATCCGCAACTGGCCGCGATCAACGGCATGGTCACCCTGCGTCGCGGCGACGCGGACACCGCGCTGAAGATCGTGACCGTCGCCATGAACGAGGCGCCGGATGATGTGCAACTGCGCTATGCGCTGGGCTTCATCCACATGGCGCTGGGCCACTGGGCGTTCGCCGAGCAGGCCTTCCGCGGCGTGATCGAGAAGGTGCCCGGTTCCGACAGCCTGCGCAGCCTGATCGCCGACCTGATGCGCCGGCAGGGCCGGCCTGCCGACGCGGCCGACGAACTGGTGCCGCTGGTCGCGCTGAACAATGCGCCGGCGCTGCATCGCTACATCGGCCACCTGCGCCTGGCCGCCGGCCAGAACGATGAAGCCCTCGCGGCCCTGCGCATCGCGCTCGCCGGCCAGCCGCGCGACCGCGACACGGTGCTGGCGATCATCGAGGCGTGGCGCCGCCTGGGCGCGCAGGACGATGCGCGCAACACCCTGGATGCCGCGCTTGCCACCACGTCGGACGCGCACGACCTGTGGCTGGCGCGCCTGTTGTTCGAAGCCGTCGGCAGCGCCGAGGCCCGCGCGGTGGTCGAACGCTGGGTGGCCGCCATGCCGCAGCATGTTCCGGCACTCGAGGCGCAGATGTCGGTGCTGGATGCGGCGGGCGACGAGGAGGCCGCCGAAGCGGTGGCGCGCCGCATCGTCGAGCTGGATCCCGGCCGCGCGAGCGGCGAGCAGCGCATCGTCGAAGGCCTGCTGCGCCGCGATCCGATGGCGGCGATCGCGCGCGTCGGTGAGCTGGCCGGCAAGGCGGAAGATCCCAACCAGCAGCGCAGCCTGCGCGGCTGGCAGGCGTTCGTGCGCGATCGCGCCGGGCAGTACGCGGAAGCGGTGGCCGGCTGGACCGCGCTGGCGCATGAACTCGCACCCTCGCGCCTGCCGTTGTGGGACCAGAGTGGTGCGCAGGCGCCGTGGCCCGCGTTGGCGTCATTTGATCCCGATGCGGCGCAACTGCGTCCGATCCTGCTGTGGGGTCCACCGGGCACCGTGGTCGAATCGCTGGGTGGCGTATTGGGTTTCGTCAGCGAAAGGCTGCGCGGCGACCGTTTCCTGCCGCAGCCGCCGAATGACGGGTTCCAGAATTTCTATGCACCGGCGCGCCTGCTCTCGGGCGAGCTGTCGGGCGAAGCCCTGATCGCCGGTTGGCGTGGAGCATTGCCGCAGCGATCCGTGGATACCGGCGTGATCGACTGGCTGCTCATGTGGGACAACGCGTTCCTCCATGCCTTGCGCCCGTATCTGCCGGAGGCGCTGCTGATCGTGGCCGTGCGCGACCCGCGCGACGCCTTCCTCGACTGGCTGGCCTTCGGATCTCCCGCGCCGCTCGCGTTGGACGACCTGCAGGTCGGTGCCGACTGGTTGGCGGGCCTGTTCGCCCAGATCGCCGACCTGCACGAGCAGGACCTGTTCCCGAGTCGCCTGATCCGCATGGACGCGATCAAGGATGACGCGGGTGCGGTCGCACAGGCGCTGGGCCAGGCGCTGGGCGTGCAGTTGCCCTTGCCGCCCTCGTCCGGCGCGCGCCGCTTCCCGGAAGGCCACTGGCGCCACTACGCAGAGGCACTGGCCGGTCCGTTCGCCGCGTTGGCGCCGGTCGCGGTACGCCTGGGCTATCCGGAAGCCTGATCCCCTTCCCTTCTTGCAGGAGCGACGCATGCGTCTGTGGAGCGACAGTTTCGAGCAAGCGGAACCCATCCCGGCCGAATTCGCGATGGGCCAGCCGGATGGCTTTGCCGCCAACCGCAATCCGCACCTTGCGTGGGACGGCGTGCCGGAAGGCACGAAGTCCTTCGCCCTGCTGTGCATCGACCCCGATGCGCCGACGGTGCCCGGGACCGTCGGTCGCGATGACGTGCAGATCCCGGTCGAGCAGCCGCGCGCGCATTTCATCCACTGGGCGATGGCCGACATCGCGCCCGACGTGCGCGACATCGCAGCCGGCAGCTGCAGCGACGGCATCACCGCGAAGGGCAAGCAGCAGCCGGCGGGGCCTGCCGGCGCACGCCAGGGATTGAACGACTACACCGGCTGGTTCGCCGGCGATGCGCAGATGGGCGGCGACTACTACGGCTACGACGGTCCGTATCCGCCGTTCAACGACCTGCGCACGCACCGGTATTTCTTCCGCCTGTTCGCGCTGGATGTCGGCACGCTCGACCTGCCGGCGCGTTTCACCGCCGCTGATGTCGAGCGCGCGATGCAGGGGCACGTGCTGGGCGAGGCGCTGGTGTACGGCACGTATTCGTTGAACGCCGCGTTGCGCGGTTGACCTCACGCCGCGTCCTGCGGCGTGCGCGACGTCCTAGTCGGCGTCGCGCCGCCAGCGCCATTGCCCGTCGGCATCGATGACCAGGCACGTACCCGACGCCGGGCATTCCCGCGCCACGTGGATCTGTTCCGGCGGAAGGCCAAGCCGCCATGCCAAACCCATCTGGCCGATGGCGTAGAAGCGCTGGTCGTCCGCCACGCTGACGGACAGGGGCGCAGCGACCGGTTGCTGTTCCAGCGACTGCAGGGTCGCTTCGGCCCAGTGCGCGCGGCCGATGAGGCCGGGATGGTCGAGGCGGCGCGTGCCTTCCACCGCGATCCACGACGACACGGCGATCAATGCCGCGATCGGCAGCGCGGCGCCGTCGGCGGCCACGCAGCGCGCCAGCACGATGACGGGCAGGATCGCCGCGATGGCGGCGTAGTACTCGTAGCTGTTCCATGCGAACAGGAAGTACGGCGCGTAGGCGAGTACGGCGAATGCGGCGACGCATCCCCATTGCATGCGGGTCAGCAGGGTGCGGCCGCGCCAGCCGGCGATCGCCCACGCGGCCAGCATCGGCAGCGCGGTGGCCGCGATCCAGGCCAGGCCCTGCATGCGCTCGCCCGCGACCGCCATGCGCATCGCTTCGCGCGGGACATTCAGCAGCCACGCCATGAATGACGCCGCATTGCGCAGGACGTGGCTGCCGAGGCTCATCGCGTACGAAGCATCGGTATTCGCAGTGAAGCGCGAGCGCAGCGACAGCCAGACCGCGACGACCGCGACACAGGCCAGCCACGCGACGAGTTCGCCGCGATCCAGCCGGCGCGTGGCGACGAAGCCGGCGACCACCAGCATCAGTGCGGGCGTCAGCGCCGCCGACTCCTTGCTCAGCAGCGCCAGCGCCAACCACACCGACAGCGAGGCCAGCAACACATGACGCACCACGCCCGCAGTGTCATTGCGCGCGCTGACCCAGGCCGCCAGCAGCAGGCTGGTGAACAGCGTCAGCATCGCGTTGTTCGCCGCCGCCGCCCAATGTACGGGCAGCAGGTGCAGGGTCAGCCCCCCGTACACGGCGCCGGCGAGCGCAGCGATGCGGCCGGCATGCGGCCAGCGGCAGGCGCGTGCCAGGCGGAAGGCGAACAGCGCGACGCCAAGCGTGGCCAGCACATGCAGCATCAGACTGACCACGTGCGCGGCATGGGCGCTGCCGCCCAGCGATGCGTCGATCCAGCGCCAGTAGCCTTCCTGCGACAGCGGCCGCCAGAAACGCGGCGGCGACGACGGCCAGAAATCCGACCACCACGGCGCGCCCGCCGCATTGGTCGCGTGCGCGGCGTGCAGGAACACGTAGTCGTCGCCCCAGAACGGCGTCCGCAGCGCCGGCCACCACATCAGCAGCGCGGAGGCGGCCAGCAGGGCAACGGCGATCCAGGGAAGAGGCGAAGCGTTCCTTGCGGGGTGGTGCATGAGGGCGCGTCTGGTGCGGCGACGCGCCACTATAGCGGCTGACGGATGGTCACGAAGCGCGCCATGCGGGAGGCGCGCTTCGTGCGACGGACTTTATTTCTTCTCGCTGGCCGACTCGACCACCATGTCCAGCGCGTAGGCATTCGAAGACCCGTCGGCAGGCGGGTTCTTCACCGTGTAGCGATCGACGCGCAGCACGTTGCGGATCCCGGGCTCGTGCGTGTAGCCCTCGATGCTGTCGTAGAAGTGCTGGAACTCGCCCGGCGTGCCGACCTTCAGGCCCTTGTCGTCGTACTTCACCTCGCGCACCTGCAGGCACTGCTTGTCGGGGATCAGCGGATGGCTGCACGGCTTCGTCTCCGCCGCGACTTCCAGGAATACACGCTCGCCTGCGCCGCCGTAGCGGGTTTCCGCCGTGGGTTCGCCGGTGAAGGTGAGGACATCACCGCTGGCGGTGGTCAGCGTCAGCGTGGGCGTCTCGCCGTCCGTGGTCGCCAGCGCGAGCGTGCCTTCCAGACGCTTGCCGACTTCCTGGTCCAGCGCCATCACGGCACTGTCCGTGCACGCCATCTGCGTGGAGACCAGGCGTCCGGCCGTCAGCGAGCCATCGGCGAGGGTGTAGGTGCCGCCCATGCGATTGCAGGTGTTGGACACGCCCACGCGGCCATCGCGGAAATCCAGTTGCACCGGCTGATCGGGGCGCGCGAACAGCGCCGCGATGCGTTGCCCCTGCGCGTCTTTCGCTTCGCTGAGCTTCCAGTGGTACTTCGGCAACAAGCCGGTATCGGCTGCCTGCGCGGTGGCGGCGGGCGTGGAGGCGGGGATGGCGTCGGCCGGGGCCGTGGCGGGATCGGCGGGCTTCGCGCAAGCGGCCAGGGCCAGGGGCAGTGCGAGCAACAGCAATCGTTTCATGGCGTTCTCCTGAAGGTGGGCTATGCAAACGCGCCGGAGGTTGGAACGGGGTGAAGGCGGCGGACGCCCCGCATTCAGCTGCCTGCCGGCATCAGCAACAGCAGCAGCGCGCCCAGCACGATGCGGTAGATCGCGAAGCCGGTGAAGCGGTGCGCCTTGATGAAGCCGAGCAGCCACTTCACCACCACGAAACCGGTGACGGTGGCCGCGGCGAACGCCAGCGCCACCTCGCCCCAGTTTTCGCTGCCCAGCGCGTCGTCCTTGACCAGCTCCAGGAACGCATAGCCGCTGGCGGCGAACATGGTGGGGATGCCCAGCAGGAACACGAACTCCGCCGCCGACGAGCGCCGGCTGGTGCCGGCCAGCATCGCCATGAAGATCGCGGCGGCCGAGCGCGAGGTGCCGGGGAACACGCCGGCCACCACCTGCGCCAGGCCGACGAGGATCGCCACCTTCCAGGTGATCGTGGCCACGTCGCCGCGCTTTTCCGCGAAATGCTCGGCCACCAGCATCCATACGCCGCCGATGATCAGCGCCCACGCGATCGGGGTGACCGTCTCCGGCAGTTCCCAGCCGGCCAGGCGCACGGGCAGGCCGACCAGTGCGGTGACCAGGAAGGCGGCCGCCAGCTTCATCGAATAGTCGCGGGCCTCGGCATCGCGCCAGCAGCCGGTCGTCAGCTCCCAGATCCGGCGGCGGAACACCAGGGTGGTCGCCAGGATGGCGCCCGCCTGGATGACGATGTTGAAGAAGTCCGAGCGCTCGCCCAGCCAGTGCTGGGCGATCAGCAGGTGGCCGGTGCTGGAGACCGGCAGGAATTCGGTCAGGCCCTCGAGGATGCCAAGCAGCAGCGCGGCGAGCAGGTCGGTCATGGGCGGGGGCGGGACATGGGGGAGGCGGCAAAGAATAGTGGAAACGACGACGCACCGCGTTGGTTCGTGATGCGCACAAAGCGCACCAAATAAGGGATTTCATGTGGCGGAAGCGTCAGGGTGGTCCATGTAAATCAATGGTTTGGGCGCGTTTCGGGGTTGGCACGGCGATTGCTCTATCAAGACACATTCTTATTCCAACCCGAGGTTCCAAGATGTCGATGGACAACGTTGAGAAGCTGATCAAGGACCACAAGGTCGAGTTCGTCGACCTGCGCTTTGTCGACATGCGCGGTATCGAACAGCACGTCACCTTCCCGGTCAGCATCGTGGACGCCTCGCTGTTCGAGGACGGCAAGATGTTCGACGGCTCCTCGATCTCCGGCTGGAAGGGCATCAACGAGTCCGACATGGTGCTGCTGCCCGACCCCAGCACCGCCTACCTCGATCCGTTCTACGCCGACCCGACCCTGGTCCTGATCTGCGACATCCTCGATCCGGCCACCATGCAGGGCTACACCCGCGATCCGCGCGGCATCGCCAAGCGCGCCGAGGCCCACCTGAAGGCCAGCGGCGTCGCGGACGTGGCGTTCTTCGGTCCGGAACCGGAGTTCTTCATCTTCGACTCGGTGCAGTTCGCCAACGACATGGGCAACACCTTCTTCAAGATCAATTCCGAAGAAGGCGCCTGGAACAGCGGCAAGAGCTACGACGGCGCCAACAGCGGCTACCGCCCGGGCGTGAAGGGCGGCTATTTCCCGGTGCCGCCGACCGACTCGCTGCACGACCTGCGCGCCGAGATGTGCAAGACGCTGGAACAGGTCGGCATCGAAGTCGAAGTGCACCACCACGAAGTCGCCACCGCCGGCCAGTGCGAGATCGGCGCCAAGTTCAACACGCTGGTGCAGAAGGCCGACGAGTTGCAGCGCATGAAGTACGTGGTGCGCAACGTCGCCCACCGCAACGGCAAGACCGTGACCTTCATGCCGAAGCCGATCGTCGGCGACAACGGCAGCGGCATGCACGTGCACCAGTCGCTGGCCA
>NZ_DAIUEE010000008.1:0-160385 GCF_036845285.1 Pseudoxanthomonas sp. | reverse complement strand
CCAGGTGCGTGAGAGTGAACGCTCATGCGGGTTGCTGGAGTTTTGCAGGGGCGACTATGTAATATATACAACGAAATATGGCGTTTAGTGGCGATAATCATCACTTATCGTGAGTACGGAATCAATGGGGCAGGGTGCCCCAGTAGGAGGCAATCCATGGCTCGAGGCATTACCGAATCCGACGTCCATACCGCAGCAGACGAAATCGTCGCTGCAGGCGACCGACCCACCGTCGAGCGTATCCGCGCGCACTTGGGCACCGGTTCGCCGAACACGGTCACCCGATGGCTGGAGACCTGGTGGCAGGGACTTGGCGTGCGTCTAGAAGCTCAGCATCGGCGCATTGGTATCCCGGACGCACCGGAAGCCGTCATGGCCTTGGCAGGGGAGTGGTGGGCCTTGGCACTTGAGCACGCTCGTAGTACCGCGGCCGAAGCCCTTACCCACGAGCGCAACGCCCTTCAGGGAGTGCGGGACACGCTGCGCCAGGAACGGGAAGATTTTGAGGCCGAGGCTGCAGCTCTCCGGGACATAGTGGCGGTGGCCACACATGCGGAGCGTCTGGCTTCGACTCAGGCGGCCGAGTTGCAGCGTCTTGTCAGTCAACTTGAAGGACATGTGGAAGAAATGTCCCGGCAGCGCGACGCTGAAATGGCGAAAGGAACGGCGCTCGAAACCGCTCGTCAAGCCGTAGAAACGAGGTTCCAGGAGCTGCAGGATTCTTCAAGGGCTGAGCGTGAGAGCCTAAGCCAGCATGTTCGAGCCGTCGAGGATCGAGCCCATATCGAGATCGATCGCGCTCGCCAGGAGAACAAGGAGCTGCAGATCCGCCTGAATGCGGCTACCAAAGAGCATGCCGCTGCGGAGAAGTTACTATTCCAAGCTGCTGAGCAGGCTAAAGCCTTGGCTACCGATGCAAATCGGGATGCCGGCATCGAACGTGCTCGAGCTGATGCGCTGGAAGCGCAATTGGCCAAGCTGCAGGATTTTCCTGCAGCCTTGGAAGCTGCCCTGCGCCGAAGCGAGATCCCACAAAAACAACGGACGCTCGCTGGAAAGCGAGCAGCGCCGACCTCAAGAAAGCGCGCTAAAGTTTCGACCGATTAGTAGCGAGGATCTGATCCATGCAGACAGAACCAAATAATGAAGAAGGCGCAATCCAAAGCGCTATACGGCCCGAAGCGGATGAAGGCGCTCCAGACTTCACGCCTGAGCAATGGGCGGAAATCAAGGGCCTGCTGGGTGGGCGCATCAACTACGAGCTGACGGGGAAGGTGTCGGCCAAGAGCATCGGCGAAATCCTCGATGAAGAACTGGCCGAAATCAGCCGGGTTTGACCACCTGCATGCTGACGGATGCGGCGGGAAGCCGACATGCGCGGCATCTGTTCGCTCAAAGCAGAACTCTTTGCCTCGAAAGTGCGGAGTTTCTGCGGGCACCGACACTCTTGACCACCCAAACCGATCACGGCCGAGCGGTCACCGGTATTGCGGCGGCGGACTTGACGTGATCGTTCTGACTTGAGAATATGTATATATACAATATATACATATGGGGCTCCGATGTCCGCGCCGCAACTACTCATGAAGTTCAAGGAAAAGGACACGCCGAACACAGTGACGCGCAAGACCGTCAAAGCGATGGCCGCAAAGCTGGGCTTCAACGAAACCCAACTCATCAACTACGCGCTGGCCAAGCTGCGCGAGGACGTGTTGCCCACCTTGCCGGAAGATGCCCCGGAGCTTTCCGCCAAGGCAATGAAAGCCATCCGTGCCCGCCATGGGCATCTTGAAGCCGAGTATGAACCCACGTCCAGCTTGATCCAGGGCCTGTAATGTCCACGTCCTGGCCCAGGCTGCCCAAGGCTGGGGACATCGTTTGGTGTCACTTCCCCAATTACGATCCGAAAGACCCCACGATGAAGGAGCGCCCAGCACTGGTGGTCTCCGTCATGGAGGGCAGGGAGCCACCGCTGCTGCGGGTCGCATACGGGACTTCACAGAAGCCCCGCCCCGTCACTGCAGGCTGTTTCCTGCTGGAAGACCCAGAGCATCTGAAAATTGCGGGCCTGTGGAAGCCCACGCGCTTCAACATGAAGAACCTGGTGGTGTTGCCGTGGACGCTGGGGTCGTTTCTCAATGCACCGAGTGAGACCGGAATCTCCAAGCCCTCACCGGTCATGGGCGCACTGCATTCGGGCTGTTACCAGGACATGCTGCGAGCCGCCATGGAAGCAGGCATCACTGGGAGGCGATAACCGGCCTGTAAACTGATCAATCTGGCCGGGCCAGTGAGACTGGTCGTCGGTTTACTGATCAACTTCGTTTGGTTCGGTGGTCAGTCTGGCGTGGCGCACGCAGTTTCCTCCTCTGATGTACCAAATTGTCTGCACGGCAGTATTTTCTACGTCTAAAGACAATGATTCTGCCTAGGGGCTCCAAACTTCTTTGCGATCAACAACAGCTCCGAGTGCACCGTCGTACCTGTGTACATTTCAGGGGAGCGGTAGTTTGTTAGCATTTCCCAAGGAGCTGAGGGCAATTGTCCGCAGAATTATCTCCTCAGCACCGGACATCCCTAGCTCAAATATCAATCCTTCGGATCCTGCTACGGTCATGGTTCGGTGGCAGATTCTATGAATCGGGGGTGTTTTGTGAGAGGAAAGTTCGAGCCGGTGGCACTTTGTGTGCCGATCTACGATCAGAGGGCGATTGTTGGCGGCAATAGAGTGATTTGTCCGCCATCGCAGGGGCGGTTGCTCTCCAGCAGACAGCAGTCACGGCAACGGTTTTGGCGGTTTTCCGGGCCTTTCCCGGCGGGTTCAGTTTACGTCCTACATTTCGCATAATGCATATTATGTCAAGGTCGGATTGGGGCTGGTGGTGGCACTTGGCCAAGCAATGGCTGGCATGGCGCTTGTGTGGCTGTCAGCCCCGATGCGGACTGTGAAAACCCACGAGCCACGCTTTTCAGATTCGATCTTCAGTAGATAACGATCTTCAGTAGATGGCCAAGCAAGATCGGTCGCCACCGAAATTCCGGCTACAGCCCAAGCTCGTCCAGTTTTGCTTCTTCGTACACGCCATCTTCTGCCGGGTAGCGAAGACCATGCTTGCCAGCCTGCTTTGCGAGCGACCACACAAGGCTTTCTCCTGCCGGCAGCACATCGGGTGCCGAAAGGTACACCGGGTCTTCATAGGCGGCTTCGGGTTCGATTATCTGCCAGCCTGCGGCGCGAAACCGGGCGATGACATCCGATATGAAGTAGGCGTTGATGCGATTCGTGTGCAATAGCATGACGTGGTCTATCTCCCGACCGACCACCTCCTTCGCAAGCGCCGCGTAAGTGTTGGCCCTGTCCAGCAGATGGTCGAGGTAGGGTTCCTGAAAAGCCGCGGGGTGTCGCCCAGGGTTCTTCGCTATCCACTCGCGGAGCCGTTTGTCGTAATACCAGTCGCTTGTGTCGATGGATACCGCACCGGACCGATACCCCCGCTGTGCCAGCCAAGCGCGCGCGCCGTCCCGCTTCGCTGCGGTGTCGCCTTCCTTGAGGTACGGAAACCGGTAGCGCATCTTCCACCCGGCCAGCCCTGACAGAAGCGCTTCATTCTTTTCAGCGTCTTCCATAAACGACGCCAAAGTCACCGAGGAGTTGTGGAAGTTTCGGTGGCTATAGCTGTGATTCGCCAGATCATGGCCTTGCCGAGTCCATTCCTGTGCAAGCTCGAGCCCGGTCTCATTGTCAACGCGGAGTCCGCTTGCGAAGAAAATCGCCTTCACGCCATTCCGGGAAAGCGCAGTTGCCAGCGCCGAGTTCAACTGGCGGGCCTCGGGTTCCTTGCCGGTATCAAATCCATCGTCAAACGAGAACGCGATTCGCTGCGCGAACGCGACGTTGGGTGAGATCAACGCCAGAGCGATAAATAATTTCTTCCACACGCCATGTATCTCCATTGTCGTCAACGCCTGAATCAAGCCCGGCCGCGGGGCGGCGTGGCTCGAATGAATTGTCAGGATGTGCTCACCAAATATTTGAGTCCCATGGCCTCTTGAGCAACTAACCGACGACCCATTGGGCGGCGATCCTTCCAACTTCGGCGAGAACGGCCTCATGCTTGGCCTCGGTCTGCTCCGTGTACTCGCCGCTATCGAAGTAGGCCGCAATGATGACGGGCGCCCTGCCCGGCGGAAAAGTGATCGCGATATCGTTGCATTTGTTCGTCGTTCCCTCCACGCGGCCGGTTCCGGTTTTGTTTCCGGTACGCCACTCTCTGGGCAGGCCGGCGCGCAACCGATTGGGACCGGTGTTCGTGTTCCGCATCCACTGCAAGAGACGCTCCTGCGAACTACGCTGCAGGATGTCGCCTGTTGTAACGTGCCGGACGAGCTTCGCCATCGCCGATGGCGATGTGGTATCGCGAAGATCGGCCGATAGCACGAGGCCCAGATCCGGCTCATAGCGGTCAAGCCGGGTCACGGTGTCGCCCATCTCGCGAATCTTGGCAGTGACCGCGAACGGCCCGCCGAGGCGCCTGACCAGAAGATTGGCGGCAGCACCATCGCTCATCTCCTGGGCCGCTTGCGCCAGTGCAGCGATGCTCAAGCCGCCTTTCGCGAGGTTCTTGCGCGTCACGGGCGCCCAGGGCAAAAGATCGGCTTCCGAGTAGGCGACAATCTCATCAAGATCGATCCGGCCATGGTCCGCTTCGCGGAGGTAGGCAGCGACAAGCGCCAGCTTGAACGTCGAGCACAGGGCGAAGTGTTCCTCCATGCGGTTTCCACTGACTTCACCCGAACCCGTGTCAAGGAAACACACGCCCAGGCGCGCCTGGCCAACTTCAAGCGCCCGAAGTCGCGTTGCCGCATCGAAGCGGCGCGAAGCAGGAACTGCGGCGGAAGGAACAGCCACAAGCGCGCTCGCCATGGCAGATGCAATCAGGAAGTCGCGCCTCGTGAACATTCAGGTCTCCATGCGTTTGACTGCGGCGTGATCAAACATCGCGATGTGCGCAATATCCCTGCCCCGCCCTGGTGGCGACGCGCTACCTTGCGCATTGCTTGAGCTTCTCGATGATCGGTGCCGCGCTGTGCCATTCGATATCCAGTAGAACTTTCCTGCCATCGGACAACCTAAACCTTTGCACATCGCTCATTCCATTTACTAACGCTGTCAACCCGGGGACAGCAAACACGATCGCGCCGACGTCCCTTGTTTCCGTGAAATTGAATACTTGCAGGGTCTGTGCAGGCTCATCATCTTGCTGGAGAGTAATGCTCAGTTTCTTGACGGATCGTGGCTTTGGAATCTTGGCGCCGTAGAACATAAGCCACGCATCTTGCTTTGGTTGCTGAAACCCCACGATGGTGACAAGACCACCTATTACGCCTTCTTTGAAACTGTTCGTAAACATGGAGAACGTTGCGGCGCATAAATTTCCCTCCGGCGTGGAAGTGGAATCGACATTCCATACTCCATTTTCAAGCTCCGCGAGCTTTCTTTGCCTCTCTTGCTCTGCTTCCAGAATACCGCGCTCTAATGCTTCCGCTTCCTCTGCGGTCAGACCCGGAGCCGGAGGGCCACGATTGAAGATTGAATCAGAGCCGATGGCATCAATTGCAGCCCGACGGTCACGTAATAGATCCCACCCCGTGTACTCATACGGAGGACTACAGCCACTCCCGTTAAACAACATGCCGATCGGACACGCGCCGGCAGGAAATGCCACCGCCAGCGCGAAAGCTGCAGTGCTCGCGAGGATCAACAGCTTTTTCATATGCCTTATTCCTGTTCGTTGCAGATATTCAATCGTATTTCCTGCGAGGCCACTCTTCGGCTGCGCGTACATGCCATTTGCGAAAACGCCACCTACGGTGGAACGGCTTCCTGAAAGCTGCAGCCACTGTGGTAGATCATGCACTCCACGCCTGATGCGGAATCGCATAGCCGTGTTGCTTCAAGGATCGCGGTCTTTTCGTCTACCGCCGACGCCGCTATGCCGCGCCCGCCACCCCAAGCGTAGGCCGCGCATTGGTTGTAGAAGGAAAGATGCACGGAACACTTCTCTGGCTCCTTTGCCACTTGCTTGCAATCGAGTACGGCGTCCCTTTCGGCCGACGCTTTGGAGGCTCGGCCATTCACCACTCCCAGACCACTTCCTCCTGTTTCAGATGCATAGGCGCCCCACCGGTCAGCCCATACCATCTGGATCACGGTCATACCTTGCCGCCCTTCCTCGCCTTGCTGCTCGCCATAACCAGGAATCGGTGCACAGGCGATGAAATCACGCGACCCGGTTTCGAACATGCCAGGAGGGCACCGACCTTCTGCGGACCCGCTCAAGGGAAACCCAAGGAATACGAGCCCTGTGAGGAGAACGGCTATTGCAATGCGGGCCGCCTGTTTACGCATCTGGTTCCCTGCCTTCTCTGGGGGCGTGCCGGAGCGACAGTCGCCCTGCCCGGTACCTCGTTGCCATCTCTGCTGGGCCTTGGCCTTCATTGTTCATCGTGCTTCGAACAGCGAATCCCCGGCCCCGGGGTCGAAGCCCTGCACATCAGGTCCACCACCACACTCCCCCGCTTGCGTCCCGTATCCACGTACTCGTGCGCGGCAGCGATGTCATCCAACGAATAGGTCCTATCCATCAAAGGCATGAACGTCCCTCTGAACGCCAAGCTCGCAAGCAAACCGACGTCTTCCGGCGTTTCCGAAGCTGGCCCCGCGATTATCCGCTTCGTGGTCGTCATTGCGGCGACGGGAACGTGCAGGAGATCCGGCACGTTCGGTGCCAGCAGCAGCAATCGTCCCCTGCCCTTCAGATTTTTCGAGACCTTGTGAAACGAGCAGTTTCCGACGGCATCAAGAATGACGTCGTACGTATCGCCGTTGGCTGTGAAGTCCTGCATCGTGTAGTCGATGACACGCTGTGCTCCGAGCGACTTCACGATGGTTGCATTCCTCGTACTGCAGACCGCCGTTACTTCGGCACCCAAATACCTGGCGAGCTGGACTGCGGCGCTGCCCACGCAACCGGATGCTCCGTTGATCAGGATTCGCTCGTCAGGCAGAAACTGCGACCTGCGCAGATAGTCCAGCACCGTGGTGCCGCCAAAGGAGAGCGCGGCAGCCTGGCGGTGATCCAGGTTCAGGGGTTTGAGTGCGACAGCGCCTGTCTCCTTGATGCACAGGTACTCCGCATGACAGCCCAGACTGGCGCCGCTGGAACCGAACACCTTGTCTCCACGCCTGAACCGGGTGACCTTCGTGCCTGTCGACTCGATCTGACCGGAGAATTCACTTCCCAGTACCGTATTCCGGGGCTTGGTGATTCCGAACATCGCACGGGCGATGAGTCCGAACCCTTGCGGCATGTCCATGCTTCGAAGGCGTCGGTCGGCAGACGTGACGGTCGCCGCGTGGACCCTGACGAGGACCTCGTCCTCGGCAGGCTCGGGCTTGGCAATCTCTGCGATCCGCAGAACTTCTGGACCTCCGTACCGCTCGCAGATGACCGCTCTCATGAGGTCCTGCCTCATGGCCGCGAAACGGGGTCTCGCACCGAATAGATCACGGAGATGATTTTCCATCCGTCCTCGGTACGGACCAGATGCCACATCTCGCGCCCCCAATTTGTTTCCTTGCCGTCTGCAAGGTAGGAATAGTCGAAATTCACGGATGCGATTTCACCATCCGTATCCACGACGATGTCCCGGAAGATTTCCTCTCTCGGTTTTGCACCTGGTTTCGCAATCCCGTCAATGAACGTCAGATAGTTGCTTTCAGGCTCACGGTGGGCCTTGCGCTCTTCCGGCTTCGTCTTCTGGATTCGTGCCACCCTCGCGTCATCGGTCACCGACCGCCAAACCACGTGACCGGGGTCGTCAGAGTAAAAAAGACCCACGAACGTTTCCTTGTCCTTGCCGATGATCGATGCACGGAACTTTTCAACCACATCATGAAGATCGGCGACGTCCCCGGGCTGGTTATGGGTTGCCATTGCAGGCTGGGCAAAGACCAGAAAGCTGAAGGCCGTGAAGGCGATATTTGTCAGAAGGGACATGTGAACTCTCCGTGGCGGCCAGCGCCTGACGCAATGAAGTGACGGGTCAGGCGCCCAGCCATCACACCCGCGCGGCATGGCAAGACGCTTCTCCGTGTCGCTGTTGCAGCGGGTCGCGTCAGCCTTGGCTGAATTGTCGCGGAGCATCAACGCATTCCTCGGGCTGGAACAGGACTCCTGCAGGCCACTGCACAGGAGCCCTCTGGTTCATCGCGGAGATCTTCTGAGCCCAGCAATAGAACGACGAAAGACCGACTCCCTTGCGACGTTGATCCAACTGCGCGGGCATGACGATGTCGAAGAACCGTACCGGGCCAACGGAGTCGCGGAAGAACTGCGTGCCATAAACCTGCGGCTGATCATTGAGCCGGCGGTTGCGGTCGACGAGGAGTGCGAGGCGCTGCGGCTCGGCTTCGTTGGCGAGCACGGCGTACTTGAGCTGACGTGATGCCAGAACCTGGTACTCAGGGTCCATGTCGGCGTGCTGGGTGAGAAGCCAGGCCGCCTTGGCAGCCTCGTCGCCCAACTCGGATCGCTTGGGCCAACCGCACGCGGAAAGGACGTCTCGCATGAAAGCCGTATTCTCCGCATCAATGCGCAGCGCCGCATCTTGCGCCACGCCGGAAGCTGGTGTGGCGCTCAATGCCTTTCGCGCGTGCTGGTCCACCTCAAACCGAGCCAGGAGTTCCCGCTTCAGTCCTTCACCACAGTCTCGTGCCGCCGCTGGCGCACAGACCAGCGCCAAACCTGCCAGGAGTATCCGACGCTTCATGTGCCCCCCAAGACTTCAAGCGATCCATGCCATGACCCGCCGTTGACCTGTGAAAGGCCAGACGGAAATGCCGGCAGCATGGTGAGAACCTGCGTGCCCCGTGACCGGGCATGGGCGCCATGCAGTCTTCCGGAATCGAGACGATGAGCCTTGTCGCCGCAACCAGGGCGCATTACGCGTGGCCGGTTGCGGCGAGCACAATGCAGGTCTAGCAACGACCTGCGGCACGACTCAACGCGTCGCAGTTCTTGTCCGACGGCTGCGAAGGCGCGGAACCATCCAGCGGTTTGCAGACAGCTTCGGAGACCGATTTTCCGATCCCGGTAAGCGATCCGCCAACGAAGCAGTTGTACTGTTTTCCGGATTTCGTCACGACCTTGTAGCGGGCGGTCACGCCTTCATTCACCCGGTCCGATATGGTGAATTGACTGCTTGGCAAGCCGATCGCCGTTTCGGTTCTGGGAACCAGGGCTTCGTCACTGACTGCGAAAGATGCACCCAGCGTGGAGCAGGCCTGCAACAGGCCTGCAGCAGTGATGATTGCGATAGCCGATGCCTTCTGTTTGATCACGTTTTTCTCCAATGATTGATCACGCGCGGACCCATTGATACGTCCACGCAAGTTGCGCGACACGCGCCTACCCTGGGTACAGATACCCTACGAAAATCAGGAATTTCTCAAATCGGTCGTTGGAAGGTCCTGTCCGCTCCCGTGGCCAAGTGATTTCTCCGCCCGGAACTCCCGCCGCCGGATCGTTCCCATGCAACCCGGATATCGGGAACGGTCGATTACTGAACAGGTAGACAAATGATCCATCGTTTCCCGGATTCCGCTCACCGGACTGGCGCACCGGTTGACCGGCTCAACGCACTCTCCGTGGAAAACGCAGCCAGGCTCGCCGAATGCCCGCTTGAACTGGATATCTTGCAGACGCTCGCACTACCGGTGTTCCGCAAGCAGCAGGTTTGCTTCCATCCGCAAGAGCGCCCAGCGAGTCAAAGGCAAGACATAGAAGAATCGACCCTCGAGCTGCTTGACGGAGCGAGGTTTGCGAATGTGCCGACTGGCGCGCTGCGCATCAGTCGGGGCGCGGCGCATGTCGGCCGATCGCGCGGCCGGACGCCTGCACCACGATCACGGCGGTCCCGACCTGATGCGAGCGACAAGAATGCGCAGCTGCCATGCGGATCCACGGGCGAAGATTGCCGGTACATGCCGCAGGAACCACTCGGCAAAGCGATGAGGTACTGGCACCATGACCACGGATATTCATCCAGTTCGGAGAACGGCGATCACACCCCACACCCACCACCTGCCTCCGCTCTGGCTGCCGCTGCTGGCGGGCCTGCCGCTGGCGACCTGCCTGGTGCTGATGGCGGTTCCCAGTCTGGGGCACGGCGTCGCCACGGTCTCGCGGACCCTGTTCCTGATGACCTTCGTGCTGTGGGTGATCCCATTGACGCTGTTGCAGCGTCACCTGTGGGCGCGCGGGAAGCCCCTTTGGGTCGTGGCGCTGACGCTGCTGATGGCCACGTACTTGATGACGCTCGCCACGCGCGTACTCAATATCGGACTGCAGGCGGCCATCGCGGGACCGCGGTCGCCTGACTTCAATTGGTGGCTGGTCTTTCGCGGCATTGAAGGTGCCTGGCTGACACTGATCGCGTTCTGCGCGATACATGCGGTGGTGACCTACTACGCCGAGCTCAAGCAGGAGCACGCCCATCGCCTGGAGGCCCAGTCGCTGGCGCGTGATGCGGAACTGCGCGCACTGCGCTATCAGTTGCAACCGCACTTCCTGTTCAACACCCTCAATGCGGTCTCGGCACTGGTGGCAGAGCAGAAAGGCCAAGAAGCGCGCCAGATGCTCGCCCGCCTCGGCGATTTCCTGCGCGCGACCCTCGATCTTGGGCATGCGCATGAGGTCAGCCTGGCGGAGGAACTGGCATTGACCGAAGGCTATCTGGAGATCGAGAAGGCGCGGCTGGGGGATCGACTGCAACTGAAATGGCGGGTCGGACCAGGACTGCTGGGTGCGCGCGTGCCCTACCTGCTGCTGCAGCCGCTGGTCGAGAATGCGATCCGGCACGGCATCGCACCGCGGCGTGGTCCCGGTCGACTGGAGATCGACATCACCGGTAGCCCGAGCATGCTGCATGTCAGGATGAGCAACGATCTTCCGCCCGGAGACGAGCGTATCGACGCGTCCGGAACCGATCGCACCGAGCCGGTGGGCCTGCGCAACATCGACGATCGTCTGTCACGGCTCTACCCGGCGGCGTATGAACTGCATGCCGGCCAGGGCGATGATGGACGCTACCACGTCGCACTGTCGCTGCCATTGCGCATCGGCGTGGAGGTGACGACATGATCCGGGTAGCCGTGATCGATGACGAACCCTTGGCGCGCAGCGGCGTGATCGCGCGCCTCTCGGGCTGCGAGGATCTGGTGCTTGCCGGCGAGTACATCGATGGTCCCTCGGCCCTGAACGGACTCGGCGCGCAGCCGGTGGACCTCGCCTTCATCGACATACAGATGCCCGGCATGAGCGGGCTCGACGTGTTGACCGCGCTGGCGCCTGCCGATCGCCCGCTCGCGATCCTGTTGACGGCACACGACAGCTTCGCGGTGCAGGCCTTCTCGCTCAATGCCGTGGACTACCTGCTCAAGCCCGTGGACGACAGCCGCTTCGCGGAAGCACTCGAACGCGCCCGGCAACTGCTGGCATGGCGACGTCGTGGACAGGTGGATGTCCCGGCATCGCCGCATCCCGACGCGTGGCTGGAGCGATTCTCGGTGCGCATCGGTCGACGTGCCGTCTATGTCCGTGCCGCCGAGGTCGAATGGATCGACGCCGATGGCGACTATGCAACGCTGCACGCCGGCTCGCGCACCTACATCGTGCGCGAATCACTCCATCGACTTGCAACACGGTTGAATCCGGCGCAGTTCGTCCGTATCCACCGCTCCGCGATCGTTCGCCTCGACCAGATCGCGGAACTGCAACCGCTGACCAATCGCGATGCCGTGCTGCGCCTGAAGGATGGCACTCCATTGCGGGTCAGCCGAACCTACATCGATGCACTGTTGACGCGCCTTCACGACGCCGGAACACCGCCACGCTGAGTGGCGACATGCGCGCGGCCCCGCTTCGGCGCGCGCGATGCACGGTTGGCTGGACGTCGCGTGCCCGCGACGAAACATGGCACTACAGTCGTACTCCCTTCGAGGAGTCCCCCCGTATGCCCGCTTCGCATCTCCCCCCGCACGCCCGTCGATTCCGTCCGCTTGCGGCCGTTTGCGTTGCGATCATGACAACCACCAGCGTGGCGGCGCATGCCGCGGACTCCTGCGGAACCGCCCTTGCCGATCCAGCCATCGCCACGTCGCAACGCATGCTCGATGCCCTCGTCGCCACCAACGGCGTACCCGGCATGGGCGCGGCCGTCTGGCGCGGCGGCGAGATCGTCTGGACAGGTTGTTCCGGCCGTCGCGACGTCGCCGCAGGCTTGCCCGTCCAACGCGACACCGTGTTCCGTCTTGCCAGTGTGTCCAAGGCCATCACCGCCACGGCGGTCGCCAAGCTGTCCGAGGAAGGGCGCCTCGATCTCGACGCGCCGGTAGCAAGCATGCTGCCCTGGCTCAAGAACGGCTGGCAGCCGATCAGTGTCCGTCAACTGGCCGCACACACCTCCGGGCTTCCCCACTACCAGGCCATCGATGCCAATCGGGGCGGCGTCCACTACGCGACCTCGCGCGATGCGGTCGGGATCTTCGCCAGTCGGCCATTGCTTGCACGTCCCGGCACGTCCTACGAATACTCGTCGTGGGGATACACGCTGATCGGCGCGGTCATCGAGGCGCAATCCGGTCGGTCCTTCCTCGACTACGTCGCGACCCGGGTCGTCCCCGGGCTTGGTATCCAGGCCGACACCAGCGGCCGCGGGCCGAATGCATCGCGTCTCTACGAGATCGGCGACGGCGCGCCTCGCCTGCTGCCCCTGCGCGACTTCAGCTACACCTGGCCCGGCGGCGGATTGGCGGCCACGCCAGAGGCAGTGGCGCGCTTCGGCGGCAGCGTCCTGCACGGCCAGGTGATCTCCGGATCGACATGGCATTCGATGCTGCAGCCGGCACGGTTGCAGAACGGCGATCCGGTGCGCGAGCGCAACTACCAGGTGGGACTGGGGTGGCGCGTGGGCGCCGACGCGGATGGTGCGCGCATCGCTCACCACGCCGGCGTGACCGACGGCGCACGCAGCGCACTCGTGGTGTGGCCGGAAGAAGATACCGTGGCGAGCGTGCTGTCGAACGCGAGCTGGGTGTCGTCGATCGAATCGACCGCGATCCTGTTGGCGGCTCCGTTTCGTCCACAGCCGTCGGGTTTGCAATCCGTGACGTGCCCGGTGCGCTCACCGCGTTATAGCGGTCGCCTGGGGCGGCAGCCTGTTGGTGGCCTCGCAACATTCCGTCTGGAGCATGGTCGTTGCGTGGGCGAACTCGTCGCCAACGACGCGCTGGACAAGCACTTCGCGACCGCCTCCGCCTGGCCCGGGCACACGCTGCACGTGATCGCACTGGAGGCCGACGGCTCCCTCGCACGTGCGGCACTGGTGACGCCTTTCGGCCTGTATGACCTGCGCGCTGACGGCCCCGGCCGCTGGTCGGCTGCGCTGGCAGCCGACACACGGCTTGAACTGCAGCTGTAGCTGCTACCCGACCAACAACACCGATCCGGCATCGCATGGATCGCTTCGCCTCCGGCAGCCATCTCCAAGCCATACATTGCGGCGATCACGAAAGTCGCCATCCGCAGGAAGCGGCATACGCCCGGCTTCGTTTCGTCGCGCTCGACAGCGGCATGGAACCAGAACCGGCCGGACGCTCAGCTTTCCACCCGGTTGCGCCCAGCATGCTTTGCCCGATACAAGGCGTCGTCCGCCGCCATCAGGATGGTGGCCAGGTCCTCTCCTACCCTGCCCCGCGCCAGCCCCACGCTGATGGTCATCACGCCATAGGCCGAATCCTGGTGAGGAATCGACAGCCGGCTTACGGCCTCGCAGACGGCGCCGCCCAGGGACATGGTTTCCGGAAATGATGCCGTCGGCACTATCAGCAGAAATTCCTCGCCTCCCGAGCGGACCAGGCAGCCGAGCGAATCCTCCAGCAGTCCGGATACCGCTCCCGCCAGGCGGCGCAGGGCTGCGTCTCCCGCGGCATGACCATACCGATCGTTGTAAGCCTTGAAGTGATCGACGTCGAACGCGATCACCGTGACGGCCCCGCCCAGTTCTCCGTGCTCATCGCTCCACGAAGCAAGGCACTTCTGCAGCCCTCTCCGGTTCAGGCAGCCCGTCAGGGCATCCGTCTGGTTCAGTCGATCCAGCTCCTCCACGGCGGCGCGCAACTCTGCCGTCCTGGCCGTCACTTCCGACTCGGTCCGCTGCAGGGATTCCTGCAGGGAAAGCGCGAGATTCCGCTGCTCCATCAAGGATGCCTGCAGGTCGGCATTGGCGCTCTCCAGGCGCCACGACAGATCCCTGATGGCGCGTCCGAGTGGCTGGAACTCGTCGGGAAGGGACGCGATCCGCGAGATCGTGTTCCTGCCATCGGCCGCCAATCCTCCCAGCGACTCGACGAGCTTTCTCAGTGCGGCATTGAACCGCCTCATCTGCCACCGGTAGGCGAACCAGACGCCCAGCAGGACCAGGGACATGATCCCGAAAGACGTCAGTGCCCTGCGGTAGAGGAAGCTCCAGAGTTCCGTTTCGGGCGCAAAGATGATCAGCGTCCAGCCGGCCTCCAGCCTCGCCTGCGAAACCCAGGCGCCCCGCCCGTCACGCAGGACACCGGTCATGAACACGGCAGGCGTCGAACGCCGCCCGGATGCGGGATCCACGGATGCAACGCGATCGCTGACATCCTGGAGGAACGTGTACGGAATACCGTCGGACGCGTGGATCACGTGGCGGCTGCGATCCACGATGAGCACCTCCATGCCGCGGCGCTGGATCCCCGAGGTGCGCACCGAGACGAAGGAACTGACCGGAATCGATCCCTCCACGACACCCATGAACTTTCCGTCTTCCATCAGCGGCGCCGAGACCGCGACCAGGGCGTCATTCCCGAGGCGACGGCCCACGAATGCGTCGGACACGAAGGGCCGGTGGGAACGCTGGGGCACCCGGAAGTATTCCCTGTCCGTCACCCCCGACGATGGCGTGTCGGCCGGCGGTTCCGGCGACATGGCCAGGACCTTGCCGTTCCCGTCCGTGACCAAGGCGCTGATGAAGTGCGGATAGCGTTCGCGCAACTCCTCCAGACGCGCGCCCCACCCTTCCACCTTCACGGTTCCGAGGTCGGCGAGCAGCCCTACGCTCGACAGCTTCGCCTGCACGAACTCGTCGACCGCCGCACCGCTCAACGCGGCCGTCACCTCGACGCGATCACGCAGGTACTGGGCCTGGCTCCGGTAGGCCGCCACCTGATCCGCAAGCCCCAGACCCACGGCGGGCAACACGGCGGCCAGGATGACGGCTGTGGTGAACTTGCGTTGCAAAGATGGTGGGGGCGCTGCGTCGGGGACGGTATCCGCCATGGGTCAACCCTTACAGGGATACGGCCCTGCCGACTGGGATTATCGGCCAAGGAGCCGTCACGTTGAGGCCCGGGAATGGACCGGAGGCCATGGCGCAACGGCTGCGACGAAGGCCATCCGTTCCCGCGGGTCGCTGCCGGGCGGCGGCAGGCGCGGCCGATTCAGTCCGCCGTGAGCCGTCCTGCATGGCTGTAGACGACATGGCGATCGCGGCGCAGGAAGCCCACCAGGGTCAGCCCGCAGCCCTGCGCCAGGTCCACGGCCAGCGCGGTGGGGGCCGATATCGCTGCCAGCAAGGGCATGCCGGCCGTCGCGGCCTTCGCCACCATTTCATAGCTGGCCCGGCTGGTGACCAGCGCGAAGCCCGATGCTGCATCGATACCGCCCAGCAGCATCGCGCCGATCAGCTTGTCCAGCGCGTTGTGACGGCCCACGTCTTCACGGACCAGCACCAGCGTGCCATCCGGCCTTGCCCATGCGGCCGCATGGAGGGCACCGGTGAACGCGTTCACGGGTTGCTGCTTTCCCAGCGCCGCCAATGCGACTTCGAGTGCCGATGACGCGATGGCGGGTCCTTGTCCCACCGATTCGGGACGCCTGACGACCTCTTCCAGATGCCGGTGGCCGCAGATGCCGCATCCACTGCGACCCGGCAGCCAGCGTTGCGGGTCCAGCGCGTGCCGGGGCAACGGGTGGCGCGTCGCCAGGTCGAGCCGGATGCCTTCCAGCAGCGACTGCACGTCCACCGACAGCAGGTCGTGGCGGGCGATTCCCAGTTCGGTGAGCGCGAAGCCGCAAGCGAAGTCCTCCAGGTCGCATGGCGACACCATCATCACGGCCAGCGGTTCGCCGTTGGCGTGGATCGCGAGCGGGACTTCTTCGGCCAGCAGGTCCTGTCGCGTCGTCCGCATGCCGCCGGTGGCGTCGACAACCTCGCGTCTCGCCGTCCCCGCAATGCGGTCAATCGGCATGGTCGACCGGGACGTGCCGCTTTTTCACCCGTACCGGAATCGACTTGTAGGCCGGCGTACCCGACTGGGGATCATGGCTGTCCAGCGGTACCAGCCGGTTGCCTTCGGGGTAGTACATCGCGGCCGAGCCGCGTGGCAGGTCGTACTCCATCGCGATGAAACCGGACACGGTGTGCGTTGCCGCGCTCCCGCGCGGCATGCGGGATTCGACGTCGATGCGGTCGCCCTGCTGCAGGCCGCGCGCCTGCATGTCGTGCCGGTTCATGAACACCACATCGCGCCTGCCGCTGACACCGCGATAGCGGTCGTCGAAGCCGTAGATCGTCGTGTTGTACTGGTCGTGCGAACGGATCGTGGTCAAGGTCAGCACGTCCGTCGAGTCCGCTGCCGGGTCTTCGGCCAGGCCGGGTGCCACGAGGAACTGCGCCTTCTTCCCCGGCCCGCCCCAGTCGCGTTCGGATGCGCCGACGTACAGGCGGAAGCCGCCGGGTTCGCGCACGCGCCGGTTGAAGTCCTCGAACATCGGGAATACGGCCTCGATGTCGTCGCGGATACGGTCGTAGTCGCCGACCAGGCCCTCCCAGTCGACCTTCGACTGCGGCAACGTGGCCTTGGCGATGCCGGCCACGATGGCGGGTTCGGACTGCAGGTGCTCCGACGCCGGCGGCAGGCCGCCCTGCGACGCGTGCACCATCGACATCGAATCCTCCACCGTCACCGACTGCGGCCCGCTGGCCTGCACGTCGCGTTCGGTGCGGCCGAGGCAGGGCAGCAGGAATGCCTGCTTCGCCGGAATCAGGTGCGACCGGTTCAACTTGGTGGCGACATGCACTGCCAGGTCCAGCGAGCGCATGGCGGGAATCGTCGTGTCCGGGTCCGGCATGGCCACCGCCAGGTTGCCGCCCATGCACACCAGCGCCCTGGAACGGCCATCGCGGATCGCGCGCACCGCCTCGACCGCATCATGGCCATGCGTCAGCGGAAACTCGAAGCCGTAACGCCGCTTGATCGCATCCACCAGCGCCTGCGTCGGCTTCTCGGTGATGCCGACCGTGCGGTCCCCCTGCACGTTGGAATGCCCGCGGATCGGCGCGATGCCGGCGCCCTGCTTGCCTACGTTGCCCCGCAGCAGCATCAGGTTGGCCATCTGCTGCACGTTCTGCGTGCCGCGCCGGTGCTGTGTCATCCCCATGCCGTAGCAGAGGATCACCCGCTCGGCCCCGGCGTAGATGCGTGCCGCGTCGGCGATGTCCTCGCGCGACAGGCCCGACTGCTCGACGATCTCGTCCCATGCCGTCCGCTCGATATCGGCGCGCAGCGCGTCCAGGCCATCGGTGTGCTCAGCGATGAAGGCATGGTCGAGCACGCCTGCGCCGCCATTGGCGATATCGTCGGCATCGGCGGCGAACAGCCACTTCATCATGCCTTTCAACAGCGCGATGTCGCCGCCGATCCTGACCTGGTAATAGGTCTGCGCGATCGGCGTGGCGGTGTTGGTCAGCATCTCGGTCGGGTGCTGCGGCGAGGTGAAGCGCTCCAGGCCGCGTTCACGCAGCGGATTCACCGCGACGATGGGCACGCCGCGCTTCGACACTTCGCGCAGCGTGGACAACATGCGCGGATGGTTGGTGCCCGGGTTGTGGCCGAAGCTGAAAAGCGCATCGCAATGCTCGAAATCCTCCAGCGTCACCGTGCCCTTGCCGACGCCGATGGACGCGGGCAGGCCGACGCTGGTCGCTTCGTGGCACATGTTGGAGCAGTCGGGGAAGTTGTTGGTGCCGTATTCGCGCACCATCAGCTGGTACAGGAAGGCGGCTTCGTTTGAGGTGCGTCCCGAGGTGTAGAACTCGGCCATGTCCGGATGCGGAAGCGCGCGCAGGGCAGCGCCGATGCGGGCAAAGGCTTCGTCCCACCCGATGGCGACGTAACGGTCGAGCGACGCGTCGTAGGCCATCGGATGCGTCAGGCGTCCTTCGTCCTCCAGCGCGTGGTCGCTCCACTCCCACAACTCGGACAAAGTGTGGTCCGCGAAGAAGGACGGTGTCGCGCGCTTGCCCGTGGCTTCCCACGACACCGCCTTGGCGCCGTTCTCGCAGAACTCGAACGACGAGGTGTGGCGCGGATCCGGCCAGGCGCAGCCGGGACAGTCGAAGCCGGCGGGCTGGTTGACGCGGCGCAGCGCGGACGTCTCGCGGCCGACCGCCATCTGGCTCTTCACCGCGCGAGCGACCGCGGCGAGCGCGCCCCAACCGCCTGCCGCGCCCTCGTAGTCGTCGATGCCCGGGACCTTGCGTTCACTCATCGGGATCTCCTGCCTGCGGCGCGTCGACGGCGTCTGCAGGAAGGATACCCGATGGCCTGCAGGCCGCATCGCATCGGTACGGCCTTGCCGGCGAACGGCGCGTGTGAACCGCCGGCTCAGCATCGGGTTGTTAGCATCCACGGCGCCCCTGCATGGAATCGTCCGCCCACCGTGTTACGCATCCTGCTTCCCATCACCGCCCTGCTCGCCAGCGTCGCCCTGCTGCTGGGCGGCAACGGCCTGCTGGGCACGCTGCTGGCGATGCGCAGCCAGGCCGAGGGCTGGGGCGAAAGCACCACGGGCCTGGTGATGTCGGGCTACTTCGTCGGGTTCTTCCTCGGTACGTTCACGGCGCCGCCGCTGATCCGCCGTGTGGGCCACATCCGTGCGTTCGCCTTCCACGCGGCGCTCGCCGCAGCCGCCGTGCTCGTCTATCCGCTCTGGATGGAACCCGCGGGATGGATGCTGTTGCGCGTGGTCACCGGCATGGCGCTGGTCGGGCTGTGCACGGTGATCGAAAGCTGGCTGAACGCTCAGGCGGCACCGGAGCATCGCAGCCGCGTGTTCGGCGTGTACATGGTGGTCTCGCTGCTTGCGCTGGCGGCAGGCCAGTTGCTGCTGGACCTGCAGCCGCCGCGCAGCCCGGTGCTGTTCAGCGTGGTGGCGATCCTGTTCGCGCTGGCGATCCTGCCGGTCAGCGCGACGCGTCTGCAGCCGCCGACGCTGGCCGTCGCGCCGCGGACGCACATCCTGCAGATCTGCCGCGCTGCTCGTGCTGCGCTTCGAGGCCCAGGCGCATGCAGTGTTCTTCCTGTTCGGCGGGCTCGCCTTCGCGTTGTATCCGCTGGCCGTCGCACACTTGCTGGATCGCCTGCCGGGTGAGCAGTTGCTGGCCGGCTGCAGTGCGCTGCTGTTGCTCAACGGGATCGGTGCCGCGATCGGTCCGGCGGTCGCGGGTGTCCTGATGCAGCGGTTCGGTCCAGCAGCGTTGCCGCTGTTCTTTGCCGTCACGCTTGGCGCGCTGGCGCTGGTCGCGGGTGGCCGCCGCCTGTTCAAGGCGCGCCGGCTGCTGTCCGCTGCCCGCTTCCATCCGATGCTGCGCACCACGCCGACCGCACTGGAGCTGCTGCCCGAGATTCCCGATGCGACGGAGACGCCCGCGCCGAATTCACGCGTGAATTGATCCCGATCAATGCAGCGGAACGAGGCGCACCCTAGCCTGTGCGCCATGGGCATCGTCTCCCCCTCCCCGCTGTTCGATGCGGACCTGCTGCGGCGCTACGACACGCCGGGTCCGCGCTATACCTCCTATCCGACAGCACCGCAGTTCAGTGCCGCCTTCGGTGCACAGGAATTGCGCGACCACGCCGCAGCGACCAACCGGCAGGAACACGCGCGACCGTTGTCGCTGTACGTACACATCCCGTTCTGCACTAGCCCCTGCTTCTACTGCGGCTGCAACCGGGTGATCACGCGCGACAAGGCACGCAGCGACCTCTACCTGGATTACCTGTACCGCGAGATCGCGCACATGGCGCCGCTGTTCGACAGCGGGCGGCCGGTGGTGCAGTTGCATTTCGGTGGCGGCACGCCCAATTTCCTGACTCCCGCGCAGATCGCCGACTGCGTGGCCGAGTTGCGCAGCCAGTTCAGCTTTGCGGCGGCCGGCACGATGGATTTCTCCATCGAACTGGATCCGCGTTTCGTCACCCCTGCCGACATCGGTGAACTTGCGCGCGTGGGGTTCAATCGCGCCAGCCTGGGCGTACAGGACTTCGATCCCAAGGTGCAGAAGGCGGTCAATCGCGTCCAGGGCGTCGACGAGACGCTGGCGATCGTGGCCGCATGCCGCGACCATGGCATGCGCTCGGTCAATATCGACCTCATCTACGGCCTGCCGAAACAGACGCGCGAGGGCTTCGAGCGGACGCTCGACATCGTGGTGGGCGCGCGTCCCGACCGGATCGCGGTCTACAGCTACGCGCACCTGCCCCAGTTGTTCAAGCCGCAGCAACGCATCTCCCCGGAGGATCTGCCCGATCCGGAGCAGAAGCTGGCACTGCTGCAATGCGCGATCGAGCGTCTCGTGGCAGCGGGTTATGTCTACATCGGCATGGACCACTTCGCCCTGCCCGGCGACGAACTGGCGCGTGCGCAGGAACGCGGCGACCTGCACCGCAACTTCATGGGCTACACGACGCATGCGGACAGCGACCTGATCGGCTTCGGGGTAAGTTCGATCAGCCATATCGGCGACAGCTTCAGCCAGAATCCGCGTGACATCGCCAGTTGGGAGCGCGCCATCGACGATGGTCGCCTACCGGTCTGGCGCGGGATGCCGCTGGATCACGACGACGTGCTGCGTGCCGAGGTCATCCAGGAACTGATGTGCCACGGCCGCCTCGACTACGCTCGCATCGGCCGCAGCTTCGGCATCAGTTTCGCCGACTACTTCGCCGCCGCCCTGCCCCGCCTGCAGGCGCTGGCCGACGATGGACTGCTGACCTTCACGCGGGTCGGCTTCCAGGCCACGCCGAAAGGACGGTTGCTGCTGCGCGTGATCGCGATGTGCTTCGACCGCTACCTGCCGGCGGCACCGGCACCCGAAGCGCCCCGGTTCTCGCGCACGATCTGATCCCAGCGGTCAGCGGCAGGCTTCGCTGACGCGATCGTCGAGCTTGCGACTGGTCGCGAAATCGCGCTTCAGTCCCAGGCGCGCATGCGCCTGGTCCCGCACCTGCTTCGCGCGCTCGCAGGCAACGGCATCGCGGTGCATCGAAATCACGGCACCGGTCGGTGACGCCTGCCGGCGGCGCGTGCCGCTGCCGCCCAGCCGGCGCGGACGATCCGCATGGCCCGGCGCGGGAGAGGCCGGTGGCATGCGCGCAGTGGCCGCCGGCGCGGGTGGATCGACGGGAAACTCGCGTACCCATTCGGTCCGCTGGGTCGCCGTGCAGGGCGCCGCCTGATAGTGCGTCTGCCCGTCCTGGCCACGACACTTGTGGACGGGATCGCTGCCCCAGGCGGAGACGCTCGGGCAGACAAGCACGCACGCCAGCGCGATGCGCCACACACCATGGATGGACCGGGACATGACGCGCTCCTGCAGGAAGGAGCCCGCAGCATCCCGCCGCTCCGGAGGTTGGCGTGATCGGAGGACACCGCCGCTTGCCGTGGGGATTCTCCCCGCGTTCACTGCCCCATCACCCCACGCCATGCGAGAAGAAGCTCTCGTTCCCGCGGAGATGCCCCATGACGGCGGCCTACCTCTATCTCAATGCCGCGATCTACCTGCTGCTCGCGGGCTGGTGCACGTTCGCACCGGCGCGCACGGCGGCCGCCGTGGGCTACACCTCGCTCAGCCGGTCCGGCCAGGTGGAATACCTGACCATCTACGGCGGCCTGCAGGTGGGGCTCACGTTCCTGTTCGCGTGGTTCGCATGGAGCCAGCAATTCCGGACCGGCCTGGTACTGGCCATGGCGCTGTATCTGCCGATCGTGCTCTACCGCGGCATCGGGTTGCTGCGCTGGTGGCCGGTGGAGCCCGCGACGCTGGCGCTTGCGGTGGTCGAATGGCTGTTGCTGGCCGCTGCCCTGTGGCTGTGGTGGCAGGGCCGGGCCGGCTGATGCGCCTGCTCAGAAGTTGATCGGCAAGCGCGCGGTGAAGGTCATGTCCGGCGTGTCGCGGGTGATGCCGACGCCGAGTGCGACGTTGAGCGACATGCGATCGCTGAAGCGGTAGGTGCCGCCGAGCAGCAGCGTACCGAGCGTGGTGCGCACCGCACCGGCGACCTCCTCTCCGTTCTGCTTGGTCTTGCCGACGATGCTGGTGTCGTAGCCGAGGCTGATGGCGGCCTTTTCGTTGAGCGCCAGACCCATGCCGAGATTGAAGCCGAGGATGTCGCCGGCCTTGATGTCGCCGAGGAACTCGGTCTGTCCGCCCAGCACGCGACGCGACACATCGCTGCGCTTGAAATTGTGCAGGTAGCTGAGGCTGCCGAAGAACACCACGGGATCGGACGGGTACAGCCAGGTCACGCCGGGCTGCACCGCATTGAAGCCGCTGCCGGTGGGCAGGTCCAGCGGCAGGCCGGTGCCGGTGGTGTTGGCAACGCAGCGCGTCACGCAGTCGGTGGTCACGTCGAACAGGTCGCGACCCGTGCGGCTCTTGTAGCGCAGCCAGGCGATGTAGAACGGCTTGTCGGCGCCGCCACGGTTGAGCTGGTAGCGGCCGGTCAGTTCCACGTCGCCCAGGCCGCTGCCGCGCGCATTGAACACGCGGTCCTGCGCGGAGCCGGTGAAGATCTCGCGGCTCACGGTGTCGCTGTGGAGGTAGACGTAGGGCAGCTTGGCTTCCAGTTCCATGCGCTTGCTCAGGCCGTAGCGGCCGGTCAGCGTGGCGACGGCCGTGGTGGTCTTGACCTGGCGCACGTCGATCAGGCCGATCAGGATCGCGGGAATGATGGTGTAGCCGACCAGCGCCACCCGGTCGTTGGCGGAATAGCCGTACTGGATGGCCGGTTCCAGCACCAGCTTGCCCTTGGGCGTGAGCACGCCGGGCTGGTCGAAGATCTGCGCGACTTCCGGCGGCCGCGAATCGCTCTCCGGCGCCTGCCCCACACGCTGAGGCGCCTGTGCATCGCCGGCGGTGGCCGGTGCAGTCTGCGCCTGTGCGGCCTGTGCGGCCTGCGTGCCGGTGTATTGGGTGGCCACAGCGTCGCCTGTCGCCGGTGTGGAAGCGGATGCCGGTGCCGGACCGACGACGATGTAGGTTGGCGAACCCGCGGGCGCATCGCGGAACGTCGGCGCCTGGTTCAACGACGGCACGATGACCGGCGCGGGAGCGCCGCGTGCGCGTGCATTGGCCAGGATCTCGTCGTTCAACGCATTCTGCAGGCTGAAGATCTGCTGCTCCTGCGCCTGCATCAGCTCGCGCATCTGCTGCAGGCGTTGGGTCTGTTCGTTGAGCTGCCGCTGCAGGGCATCCAGCCGCGCGTCGGCGGTGATCTCGTAGGGTTGCGTGGGAATGGGCAAGGGCGGGGCTGCTGCAACCGGCGGCTCCTGTGCCCGCGCCTGCCCCGCCTGCACACCCAGGCCCACGGCCAGTGCCAGTGGTGCCACTTCGATGAACGACGTCCCTTTCATGGCGTTCCCCTTGTCTCGGTTCGGTGGCGAGGTGCAGGCACGCGTGTCACGGCCCGCCGGGCGCACGGATCAGCGCATCGGTCAACGCGCCACTGGCATTGAGGTTCTGGTAAGCACCCAGCGTGTCGACGCCCACTTCGACGCGGGTGAGCGTGCGGATGTCCTGGTCGTCCAGCGTGTTCTGGATGACCAGCCCACCGGCGGCCTGCGCCGGATCGAAGCGGTTGCCGTCGCCGATCCGCACGACCAGCCCGCGATTGAAGTCGGCCAGCGCCTGCGCCTGCTCCGGGGTGATGCGGGCCACGTCCGGAATCTGCACGGCGATGCGCGCGGTCAGTTCGCCATTGAGGAAAACGACCCGCTCGATGCCGAACGACAGCATCAGGCCGGACGGCATCTGGAAGCCGCCGCGCATCTGCGCCAGCCGGCCGGGATCGACCGCTTGCCACTCGGCGCCCAGTTCGCTGCCCTGCCCGCACACGCCCGCGGGAGACAGCAGTGCCGTCAGCAGGATCGCGAAGCGCGATGGCCCGTGCGCGTTCCAGTCCATGTCAGATGTCTCCCGGACCGCGCCGTGGGACGGTGATGTTGCGCAGGCCATCGCGCTGGATTCCCATGTCGAGCGGCGCCGGAGGTGCGGTCTGCCAGTCGCGGGCCTGGTTGAAGCGGGCGCGGTCGCGCTGGTTGTGCACGACGAACATCACCCGGTTGTCCCACAGGGCCTCGAAGCGCGAGCGCGGCATCGCCCGTGTCCCGCGTGCCGGGTCGCCCAGCAGTACACGGCCGTTGCGCAGGCCCTTCACCACGACGAAGTGGCGGTAGCCGCGGTCGTTGAGCAGCACGATGGCCGGTACGTTCTCCTGCTGCAGCTTGTCCAGCGGCAGTTCGAAGCCGTCCGCCTCGTAGCCCTGCGACCGCAGGTAGCGGCGCATGTCCAGCAGCGAGAAGCCTTCCTTGCGGATGCGCGCCTGGTCGCCGTTGTTGTACATCTGCACGAACACGTCCACTTCGCTGACAGGATGCCCGTACTGATGGGTCAGCAGCGTCGCGGTGGCGGCGGAGCCACAACTGAAGTCGTATTGCTGCGGCAGCGTGGTCCTGAAGCGGCCCTCTTTCAGGCTGGTCAAGCGCACGCTGTACGCGCCGCCCGGCACGCGCAGGTCGCTGGTCGCCGCCGATGCACCGCCAAGCACGGCAAGCGCGCCGGCCAGTGCCGCCCACGCCAGCCATCGCCTGTGCCGGGCATGGCGGTTCATGGCGGCCCGCCGGTGAAATCGACGCTGACGATCATCGCGTTCTGGATCAGCACGTTGCTGCCGGTGTTCTGGATGACCGTGTTGATGCCGCTGGCGTTGGTGAAGGCGCCATCGGCGATGCTGTTCGTGCCACTGGTGATGTGGTGCGCCGTGTTGCCGTCGACCGAGCCATCCACCTGGATGAGATTGTCGGTGTGGGTGGCATCGCCTCCGCGCAGGATCGACAGCCGGTCGGCGGCGACCGCGCGACCGAGTTCGCTGACGGCGATGGCGGGCACGTCGGGCGTCGGCAGTTCGGCATCGAGCGTCGGTGAAACGTGCAGCGGTGGTGTCGCGTCTTCCGCCGCCGCCCCGTACGCGACGACGAGCAATCCCCAGGCTGCCAAGCGCAGCCCGGCCTGGTGGTGCGTAAGCATGGTCGGTCTCCCTTGCCATGCGTCCACCACGCGGCCATCGGCGCCCCGCCGGTCAGCGGGGCGCCTGCGTCCGCGTGCGGTGCCCGGCCGATGAAGGCCAGGTCACCCGCGGAGCGCTTATGGGCCTACGGTCAGGTTGGCTTGCACGGTGATGCCCTGCTGGATCAGCGAGGCCATGCCGCTGTTCTGCGCCGCCACCATGATGCCGGCGGCGGACTGCCCGACGCTGGACATGGTGTTGGACATGTCGAACGTGCCGGCATCGACCGCCACGGAACCGCCTGCGCCGCCTGCACCACCGGTTGCACCGTTGCCGACGCCGCCGTTGCCGTCGCCGCCCATGCCGTCGCCGCCGTTGCCGACACCTCCAGCACCGCCGGTCGCGCCGACCGCACCACTGGCGCCGTTGCCGGCCGTGGCATCGCCGTTGCTGGCGCTGGACGAAGCGCTGCCGTTGGTGGCATCGCCGTTGCTGGCATCGCCGCCATTACCTCCGTTGCCGGCCGTCGCGGTCAACGTGCCGCCTGCACCACCGGTGCCCGATCCTGCGCCACCGCTGGCCATCGCGTCGCCGCCCGTGCCGGAGCCAGCACCGCCCGTACCCACGCCGGCGCCGCCGGTACCGGTCGCATCGCCGGAGGTGCCGGCGCCCGCCGTCGCGGTGCTCGCACCGCCGGTCGAGGTCGCGTCGCCCGACGTGCCCGCACCACCGGTCGCCATGCCGTCACCACTGGTGCCATCACCGGCGCCGCGCTCGCGGACATTACCGCTGCCGGCCCCCGCATCACCACCGGATGCGCCTGCGATCGCGCCGGTATCGCCACTGGCGCTGCCGGCATCGCCGCCGGATGCACCGGTCGCGCCACCGCCATCACCGCCCCAGCCACCGGCGTCGCCGCCACGGCCCCGTCCATTGCCGGCCGTCGCATCGCTTCCGCCGCCCCAGCCGCGGCCATCGCCGCCATTCGCGCCGCGGATATCGTTGGCGTTGCCACCACGTCCGCCGTTCCCGGCCGTCGCGTCGCCGATGCTGGCGCTGCCGTTGGACGAATCGCCCGCCGTCGCATCGCCGATGCTGGCACTGCCGCCACTGCCGCCGTTACCGCCGGCACCACCGTTGCCGCCGTCGCCACCACTGCCGCTGCCGCCGCCGGCTTCGCCACCGTAGCCGTCGCCGCCATGGCCGGCACCGCCGCGACCGCCGCTTCCGCCGTTGGCATTGCCCCAGTTCCGGGCGACGTTGCCGATATCGTGCACGATCACGCCCGAGACGCTGCCTTCCAGGCGGGTCTCCGCGACGGCCTTGCTGTGGTTGAAGGAGTTGGAGAACGTCGAGGTCGCCGTGCTGCCATTGTTGGCGGCGGTGGACCCGTAGCCTTCCGCACTGGCGCGACCGCGGTTGTTGCGGTTGTCGCCGTCGTGCGTGCTGTTGTCGCTGTGGTTGGAGCTGTCGGAATTGTCCGAGTTGTCGCTGTTGTTCGAGTTGTCGGTGTTGGTGCTGTGGTTGCTCATGTCCGCATCGAGATTGACCAGGATGTCATCGCCATCCCCGTTCTCGGTGTTGGTCTGCTGGGCGAACGCCTGTCCCGTCATGCCGAGCGCCAGCAGTACCGCCGACGCGATCAGAGTCTTGCGTGTGCACATGTTGAGTCTCCTTGTCGTCGCTCCGGGACCCAGGGGAAGCCCCTAAAAAGCGACGCGGGTCACACTTGCACGGCAATCGTTAGCCGTGCCCGCGCGCAAGGTTAAATTTTCGTTCTGCCAAAGACCGCTCGTCCGTCCGGAATGGCAGCGGTCGCATGGAGAGGCAGGTGGCCGACATGCCGCCGACGCGTGTTGACGGCCTACCAGGCAGGTGCACGGACCATGTCGGCAAGGCGTGCACCCAGCCACACCAGCAGCAATCCGGCGAACAGCGTAATGGCGAGGTACCCCAGCGCGGCGCCATGCCGGTCGGTCCGCGCGAACAGCAGGCACTCCACCATCAGGGCGGAATACGTGGTCAGCGCGCCCAGCACGCCGACGATCAGGAAGGCACGCCAGTACAACGCCGATGGGCCTCGGCCTTCGAGCCAGATTGCGAGGAACCCGACGGCCAGCGAGCCGATCATGTTCACGGCGAACGTGCCCCACGGGAATCCGCTACCGAGTTGCCGCAACAGCACGCCACCCAGCCAGTACCGCGCCGCGGCACCCAATGCGCCACCGGCCATCACCAGCAACAGTTGCTGCCACCACACCCAGGCCTGCACCGGCATGCGTCGTATCCTCTGGAAAGACTCAGTCGTCGCGACCGGCCTGCCGGCGGGCCGCCTGGCGCGCAGCGCGCAGGCGGTCGAGTTTTTCTTTCAGCTTGATTTCCAGCCCGCGCTCGACCGGCGCGTAGTACGTGCGCTCACCCATCGCATCCGGGAATGCGGTCTGGTCCAGCGCGATGCCGCCTTCCGCATCGTGGTCGTACTGGTAGCCGGTACCGTAGCCGAGCGACTTCATCAGTTTGGTCGGCGCATTGCGCAGGTGCATCGGTACGTCCTGCGTGCCGTACTCGCGCACATCGGCCTTGGCCGCGTTGAAGGCCATGTACCCGGCGTTCGATTTCGCCGTGCTGGCCAGGTAGATCACCAGTTGCGCAAGCGCCAGGTCGCCTTCCGGACTGCCGAGCCGCTCGTACGTATCCCACGCATCGATGGCCATCTGCAGCGCGCGCGGATCGGCCAGGCCGATGTCTTCCACGGCCATCCGCGTCATCCGCCGTGCCAGGTAGGCAGGATCGCAGCCGCCATCCAGCATGCGCGCCAGCCAATAGACGGCGCCGTCGGGATTGGAACTGCGTACCGACTTGTGCAGGGCCGAGATCTGGTCGTAAAACTGCTCTCCGCCCTTGTCGAAACGGCGCGTGCGGTCCGCCAGCACCTGCACCAGTGTCTGCGGGGTGATGTGCCCGCCTTCGTCGGCAGCCAGTTCGGCGGCGATTTCCAGCAGGGTAAGCCCGCGACGCACGTCGCCATCGGCGGCGGTGGCGATTTCGAGCAACGCCTCGTCGTCGACCTGCACCGCCAGCCCGCCCAGCCCCCGCTCCGTATCCTCCAGCGCGGCGCGCAGCGCCTGGCGGATGTCATCGGGCGATACCGCTTCCATCACGTGCACGCGGCAGCGCGACAACAACGCCGAATTCAGTTCGAACGAGGGGTTCTCGGTGGTGGCACCGACGAAGATAATGGTGCCGCGTTCGATATGTGGCAGGAACGCATCCTGCTGGCCCTTGTTGAAGCGGTGCACCTCGTCGACGAACAGCACCGTGCGCCGCCCTCCGGCGAAGCGCTGCGCCGCCTCGGCCAGGACCTGCCGCACCTCGGGAAGGCCCGACAGCACCGCCGAAATCGCCTTGAACTCGGCATCGGCGTAGCGCGCCAGCAACAACGACAACGTCGTCTTGCCGCAGCCCGGCGGCCCCCACAGGATCATCGAATGCACGTGGCCGGATTCGACCGCGCGGCGCAGGGCGCTGCCCGGCGCCAGCAGTCGCCGCTGACCGACCATCTCGTCGAGCGTGCGCGGACGCATGCGCTCGGCGAGCGGCCGCAGCGCGCTGGTGTCGACGCTCAACAGGTCGGGCGAATCAGGGGAAGGACGGGACGCTCTGGGCACGCGCCCATTCTAGCGTCCCGGCCATGGAAGCCGGTTACGGACCACCGACGACGTCCACGCCCTTCGCCGGCGCGTACGCGAACGTGCCGCGGGCGAACGTCGGGTTGCGCTTCCAGCCACTGAAGCTGATCTCGGTGCGCTGACCTACGGCATCCTTCACTTCCATCCTCACCAGCTGCCCGCCCGTGAACGCGAGGCGCGCGGTCTGGAAGCTGGCGTCGCCTTCCTGCTTCGGCGTGAGCGTCAGCCATTGCACGCCACCCTGCCCTGCGGCCTCGGCGACATTGAACTGCTGGTCCAGCTTGCCGGGGTCGATCAGCGCGGCCAGCGGGCTGTTCTCTTCCTCGATGCCCTGCTCGCGCACGGTCGCCTGCTGCAGGTCGGGATCGTAGACCCACACCTGCTTGCCATCGGCCACGATCAGCTGCTCGTACGGCTTGTTGTATTCCCAGCGGAACAGGCGCGGTGCAGACAGCGCGACGCGACCGTTCGAGCTTTCCTTGAGTTTGCCGCCGCCGTCGTAGACCTTCTGGGTGAACTGGCCATCGAGTCCCTTGAGGCCGGTGGTGAACGTCTTCAACTCATCGCGCGCACCGGCGAAGGCCGTGGTGGCGAACAGGGCGGTGGTGAGCAAGGCGTAGCGTGCGGTGCGGAGCATGGTGCGTTCCGGGGTGGATGACGTTGGGCGGAGTGTGGCCGGACAAAACTGAACGGGGGGTGGGCGCCCGGCGGTTGTAGGAGCGACGTCAGTCGCGATTGAGCTGCCACTACGCCCCATCACGACTGACGTCGCTCCCACGACCAGCTTTCACGGCGCTGGATCAGCGCGGCGGAGGCGGCGCCAGGACCTGGCGGTCGCCATTGTGTTCGGGGGGCGTCACCACGCCGGCCGCTTCCATCGCCTCGATCAGTCGCGCGGCGCGGTTGTAGCCGATCTTCAGGCGGCGCTGCACGCCGGAGATCGACGCACGCCGGCTCTCGGTGACGATCTTCACCGCCTCGTCGTACAGCGGATCGGACTCGTCGCCGCCACCGCCGCCGGATTCCGGCAGGCCGGTCGGGCCGACCTCGATGCCGTCGCCCATCGTCTGGATCTCTTCCAGCACGCCCTCGATGTAGTCGGCGCTGCCGCTGGCCTTGAGGTGTTCGACCACGCGATGCACTTCCTCGTCGCTGACGAAGGCACCGTGGATGCGCTCCGGCATCGCGGTCCCTGGCGGCAGGTACAGCATGTCGCCGTGGCCGAGCAGCGTCTCCGCGCCGGACTGGTCGAGGATGGTGCGCGAGTCGATCTTCGAGCTGACCTGGAAGGCGATGCGGGTCGGGATGTTCGCCTTGATCAGGCCGGTGATCACGTCCACCGATGGCCGCTGCGTGGCCAGAATCAAATGGATGCCGGCGGCGCGTGCCTTCTGCGCCAGCCGCGCGATGAGTTCTTCGACCTTCTTGCCGACGATCATCATCATGTCGGCGAATTCGTCGATGAAGATGACGATGAACGGCATCGGCTCCAGCGGGCGCGGCGCTTCGGCCAGGTCCGGGTTCGGCTTGAACAGCGGATCCATCAGCGGCTGGCCCGCGTCCATCGCATCCTTGACCTTCTTGTTGAAGCCGGCCAGGTTACGCACGCCCACCGCGCTCATCAGCTTGTAGCGGCGCTCCATCTCCGCCACGCACCAGCGCAGGCCGTTGGCGGCCTCCTTCATGTCGGTGACCACCGGCGCCAGCAGGTGCGGGATGCCCTGGTAGACGCTGAGTTCCAGCATCTTCGGGTCGATCATCAGCATGCGCAGGTCTTTCGGCGAGGCCTTGTACAGCAGGCTCAGCACCATCGCGTTCACCGCCACCGACTTGCCCGAGCCGGTGGTGCCGGCGACCAGCAGGTGCGGCATGCGCGCCAGGTCGGCCACGGTCGGGCGACCGGCGATGTCCTTGCCGAGCGCCAGCGTCAACGGGCTGCCGGACTTGTCGTATTCCTTGGACCGAAGCAGTTCCGACAGGAAGATCATCTCGCGGCTGGTGTTCGGGATCTCCAGGCCGATCACCGACTTGCCGGGGATCACATCGACCACGCGCACCGACTTCACCGACAGCCCGCGGGCGATGTCCTTGTCCAGCGAACTGATCTGGCTGACTTTCACGCCCGGTGCCGGCTCCATCTCGAAGCGCGTGATGACGGGACCCGGGTAGGCGCCGACCACCTGCACGTCGATGCGGAAGTCCTTGAGCTTGAATTCGATCTGCCGCGACAGGGTCTCGAGCGTCTCCTCGGAGTAGCCCTTGGTCTGCGGCTTGGGATCGTCCAGCAGCGACAGCGGCGGTAGGCCGGATTCGTCACCTCCGGTGCCGTGGAACAGCGGGATCTGCTGCTCGCGTTTCGCGCGTTCGCTCTTTTCGACCACCGCCGGCGCGGGCGGCTCGATCTTGACCGGCTCGCGCTTGGCGCGGGCCACGGCATCGGTCTTGCGGACGACCTCGCGCTCCTCGCGCATCGCGCGGGTCTGCTGCCACTCGTTGGCCTGCTGGCTGCCACGACGGAACAGGTCCGGCAGCATCAACACATACTTGCCGATGCGCTCCATCACCGCGAACCACGACAGCCCGGTCGCCAGCGTCACCGAGGTCAGGAACAGCACCAGCAGGAACAGGTTGCCGCCCAGTCCGCCGAACAGCTTCAGCAACGACTTGCCGACCAGCGTGCCGAGGATGCCGCCCGCCCCGTCCGTGAGCGCTTCGGCAGGCACGCCCCGCATGAACAACAGGCCGGTTGCCGAGATGAGGAACGCCACCATGCCGATCAGGCGTAAGGCTGGCCCCAGGTCCGGCTGTCCATCGCCGTCGGTATCCAGGCCGAACAGGGCGATCCACGCGATGGCGCCGAGAATGAGTGGCAGCACGAACGCGACGTAGCCGAACAGTGACAGCAACAGTGCCGACAGGTACGCGCCGGCCAGACCCCCCATGTTGTGCACCGGCGCGGTGATGCTGCCGGATTGCGACCAGCTCTGGTCCTGCGGCGAGAACGTGAAAAGGCTGGCCAGCAGATACAGCAGCAAGGGCGCAATGGCGATCAGCGCGAGATCGCGCCACAACCGCTGGCGGCGAGGATTCGGCGGCGCCGCCTGCTTGCGCGCGGCCGCGTTGCCAGCCTTGGATTTGCCGTTGTCCGGGAGCTGCTTCGCCACCTTTGGACCAGACCTTAGGAAATTTCTGTTAGTGATTGATAGTAAACGAATCGTGTGTCCCGCAACAGCGGGGCTATCCGGTCACGGACGGCGATGGGCGGAACCCGGATAGCAAAAACGCCGCGCGGTCGCGCAGCGTCTTCGTTTGATCGATCCCGGGCACGGCCTGCATCACCGCTTTCCATCTGCGTGCCTTGATTCGCCGGATACGCAACGCCACTCTATGTGCCTGCGGACGATGCGCCAGCGCGTCGTTGCCTGCCCGATCACCACCTTTTCGCGAGTATACATGAGCACTTCGAAGCACTGCCGCCTGTTGATCCTGGGCTCCGGCCCCGCCGGCTGGACCGCTGCCGTCTACGCCGCCCGTGCCAACCTCAAGCCGGTCGTGGTGACCGGTCTGCAACAGGGCGGCCAGCTGATGACCACGACGGAAGTGGACAACTGGCCCGGCGACGCCCACGGCCTGATGGGTCCGGACCTGATGGCGCGCATGCAGGCGCACGCGGAACGGTTCGAAACCGAAGTGATCTTCGACCACGTCCATACCGCCGACCTGTCCAAGCGCCCGTTCAAGCTGATCGGCGACAGCGGCGAATACACCGCCGACGCGCTGATCATCGCCACCGGCGCCACCGCCAAGTACCTGGGCCTGGAGTCGGAAGAGAAGTTCAAGGGACGCGGCGTGTCCGCCTGCGCGACCTGCGACGGCTTCTTCTACCGTGACCAGGACGTGGCGGTGATCGGCGGCGGCAACACCGCCGTGGAAGAAGCCCTGTACCTGTCCAACATCGCCCGCAAGGTCTACCTGGTGCATCGCCGCGACACGCTGCGCGCCGAGAAGATCATGCAGGACAAGCTGTTCGCCAAGATCCAGGCCAGCAAGATCGAGCCGGTGTGGCACCACACCGTCGACGAAGTACTGGGCAACGATGCCGGCGTCACCGGCATCCGGGTGAGGTCGGTGCAGGACGGCGGCACGCGCGACATCGATGTACATGGTTTCTTCGTCGCCATCGGCCATACCCCCAACACCGGTCTGTTCGAAGGCCAGTTGGACATGAGCAACGGCTACCTGAAGATCCGCTCCGGCATCGAGGGCAATGCGACGTCCACGACCATCCCGGGCGTGTTCGCGGCCGGCGACGTCACCGACCAGCACTACCGCCAGGCCATCACATCGGCCGGCTTCGGCTGCATGGCGGCGCTGGACGCGGAGCGGTTCCTCGACAAGGACGGCTGAGCCGGGCTACGGCCCCTCCGCGGATGGACACGCTGCTGATCAAGCACGGCCTGTTCTACGGAAGCTGGCTGGTCTGGCCCTGCGTGGCGTGGCTGGTGTGGCGGCTGCGCACACGGCGTGGCCGCTGGCTCGTCATGCTGATGCTGGTGGGCTGCCTGCTGTTCGCGTGGGCGCGCTTCGTCGAGCCGCAGCGCATGCGGGTGCAGGAAACCGTGCTGTCCGGCACGGGTGCAACGGCGCGGCTGGTGCTGATCAGCGACCTCCACCTGGGCGTCTACAAGGACACCGCCTACCTGCAACGGCTGGTGGACCGAATCAACACGCTGCAGGCCGATGCGGTGGCGATCGCCGGCGACTTCACGTACGAACCCGACGGCGCGTCGTTGCAGGCGATGTTCGCGCCGCTTGCCGGGCTGCGTCTGCCGGCGTATGCGGTGCTGGGTAACCATGACCAGCAGGCGCCGGGGCCAGACATCGACGTAGAGCTGCGCGCCGCGCTGACGGCGCACAACGTCGAGGTGATCGAAGGCCGGATGGTGACGCTGCGTGGCTTTCGGTTGGCCGGGTTGGGCGATCGCTGGGCCGGCAAGGACGATCCAGAATTCCTGCCGGTGATGCCTGGCAGCGCTCCCACCCTCGTGCTGACCCACAACCCGGACAGCGCGATCGGGCTGGATCCCACCCGGGCCACGCTGGTGCTGGCGGGTCACACGCACGGTGGCCAGATCCGCATCCCCTGGCTGTACAAGCAGGTGATTCCCAGCCGCTACGGCTTCGACCGCAGCGAACAGTACCTGCGTACGCCGGCGGGTCGCGTGCGGGTCTACACCACGGTCGGGACGGGCGAGGTCGGCTTGCCGATGCGGTTGTTCAATCCACCCACCATCGACCTGCTGGACCTTCGTCCGTAGCATCGGTACCGATGGCCGACGTCCGCTTCCTTCCCTCGCTCGCCGATGTGCCCTCGCCCGCCTGGGACGCACTGCACGACGGGCGCAACCCGTTCGTCTGCCATGCCTTCCTGCAAGGCCTGGAAGCCCACGGTTGCCTGCGCGAAGACTGGGGTTGGACACCGCACCATGCCACGCTGTGGGACGGAGACCGGTTGGTCGCGGCGGCGCCCGGCTACCTGAAGGGAAACTCGCACGGGGAGTTCGTGTTCGACCACGCCTGGGCGCACGCGTACGCGCAGCACGGACTCGACTACTACCCGAAGTGGCTGTGCGGCGTGCCCTACTCGCCGGTCACCGGACCACGGCTGCTGGCTATGGACGACGACCATCGTGGCGCCCTGCTGGCCGCGATCGAGCAGCACGCGGCACGGCAGCGCCTCTCCTCGGCCCACGTCAACTTCCTCACGGCGACGGAGGACGCCCGCTTTCCCGACGGCTGGCTGCCGCGCATCGATGTGCAGTACCACTGGCTGAATCCGGGGCATTGGCGCGACTTCGACGGCTTCCTGGCCGACTTCGACCACAAGCACCGCAAGAACATCCGCCAGGAACGCGCGAAAGTGCAGCGCGCCGGCGTGACGTTCCGCACCGTGCATGGCGACGAGGCAGGCCGGGCCGACCTGCAGGCCATGTTCGACTTCTACCGGCAGACCTTCCACGACTATGGCAACTCGCCCGCGCTGACCTTCGCGTTCCTGCGGCATCTCGCGTCGGCGATGCCGCGCAACCTGGTGATGTTCCTGGCCGAGCAGCGCGGGCAGACGATCGCCGGGGCCCTGTGCCTGCGCGGTGGCGACACCCTGTACGGTCGCTACTGGGGCGCGGTGTCCAGCGTACCGGGACTGCACTTCGAGACCTGCTACTACCAGGGCATCGACTACTGCCTGCGCGAAGGGCTGACGCGGTTCGAACCGGGCGCGCAGGGCGAGCACAAGATCGCGCGCGGCTTCCTGCCGACCCTGGTCCATTCGCGGCACTGGATCGCGCTCCCGGACTTCTCGGAGGCGCTGGCGCGCTGGTGTACGGAAGAGGCCGTAGCCGTCCGCCGCTACGCCGATACCCTGCGGGTGCACACACCGTTCAAACGCCGGGAGTAGGCGCTGCGTCACGCCCGCGGGTTGCCGCCTACAATCCCGGCATGCGCCAACGGCCGTTCGTCCTTCCCTCCGATCCACACGCGCCCTTCCCGCCCGCCGGCAGCGCGATGCGCGACCCCGACGGTTTGTTGGCGATCGGCGGCGACCTTTCTCTGCCGCGCCTGCTCAATGCTTACCGGCACGGCATCTTTCCGTGGTTTTCGCCGGGGCAGCCGCCGCTGTGGTGGTCGCCCGACCCCCGCATGGTGTTCCGCACCGATTGCGTGCGCCTGTCGTCCCGCTTCCGCCGCGCACTGAAGCAGAGCACCTGGCAGATCCGCGCTGACACCTGCTTCGAGCAGGTCATCAGCGCCTGTGCACTGGCGCCGCGACCGGGGCAGCACGGCACCTGGATCACCTCGGGCATGCGGCAGGCCTACATCGACCTGCATCGGCAGGGGCACGCGCATTCGGTCGAGGTCTTCGACGGTGGCGACCTGGTAGGCGGCATCTACGGGGTGGCGATTGGCCGGATGTTCTTCGGCGAAAGCATGTTCAGTGGCCGCTCCGGTGGATCGAAGGTCGCGCTCGCTGCGCTCGCCGTGCGCCTGCGCGAATGGGGCTGGCCGTTGATCGACGCACAGGTGGAGAACGACCACCTGCATTCGCTGGGTGGGAGCCTCGTACCCCGCGAGACCTTCCTGGAGCAGGTCGCCGGCCTGGTCGACCTGCCCCCCACGGAAGGTGCCTGGACCGGGAGATTCGGCGCGCTGGCCGCCAGTTCGCTGTCGCAAGCCCCGGCGCCATAACGGAATTTTTGCACCCGGGGCGTAGCTGGCGTACAATGCGCGGCTTCATGGCACCCGCCATCCCTTGCGGCACAGCACAGGCATACATGTCGAAAGACGATTCCATTGAATTCGAAGGCACCGTTGCCGAGACGCTGCCCAACACCATGTTCCGGGTCAAGCTGGAAAACGGGCACGAAATCATCGCCCACATCTCCGGCCGCATGCGCAAGAACTACATCCGCATCCTGACCGGCGACAAGGTGAAGGTCGAAATGACCCCCTACGACCTCACGAAGGGTCGAATCACCTATCGCATGAAATAAGCTTGACAAGCGATTGATTGAAAAGCGGCCATTGGCCGCTTTTCTCGTTATGGATGCATGCCCCGCTCCATGACTACCGGCACCGGGCCGGTAGTCACGCCGACCTAAGGCAGATTCGGCGTGAAGCGTGCGGGCTTCAGCATGGCGCAGCGTCCACTCCCGGGCGCAGACCGGAAAAAAGCCACCATGAGCCTCCTTCGCGCCCCTTCAACCTTGCTGACGCTGGCGTTGGCCATTGCCCCCGTGGCCGCTTTCGCCGGCGATGCCATTACCGACTGCGTGGACCTGGGAAACGATCAGGAGATCGTGCGTGCCGGTGGAGGCCAGCAGTTCTTTCTCCGCAACGGGGATGACCATTACAAGGTCGCATTCCAGCACAGTTGCGACTCCATCCTGATCACGCCACGCATCGACATCAGCACGGGCGGCCAGCCCAACCGCCTCTGCGCAGTCGACACACGGGTCAGAACCTCGCGCGACACCTGCCGCGTCGCATCGGTGGAGACGATGACAGCCGATGAATTCGCCAAACGCAAGAAGCGTGCGTCGCGCTGAACGGGTACGGGCTAAGTGAAAAGGCGGCCATTGGGCCGCCTTTTCGTTTCAACCGACTACGGGCAACGGGAGATCACGCTACCGTCGCCGGCAGCAACCGCTCCGGCTCCGCCTGCGCGTCGACCATCAGTTCGCCATCGCGGACATCGATGCTGACGCGGCCGCCGTCGACCAGCTTGCCGAACAGCAACTCGTCGGCAAGCGGACGCTTCACCTTGTCCTGGATCAGGCGGGCCATCGGCCGTGCGCCCATCAGCGGGTCGAAACCGTGCTGGGCCAGCCAGTCGCGCGCCGCCGGCGTGGCCGACAGGCTGACGTGCTTTTCCTGCAGCAGCATTTCCAGTTCGATCACGAACTTGTCCACCACCCGCAGGATGTGATCGAAGCCGAGGCCCTGGAACTGCACGATGGCATCCAGGCGGTTGCGGAACTCCGGGGTGAAACTGCGGCGGATCACTTCCATCGCGTCCGTCGAATGATCCTGCTGCGTGAAGCCGATGGTGCGGCGCGACGCCTGCGCGGCACCCGCATTGGTGGTCATCACCAGGATGACGTTCTTGAAGTTCGCTTCGCGACCGTTGGTATCCGTCAGCACGCCGCGGTCCATGACCTGCAGCAGGATGTTGAAGATGTCCGGGTGCGCCTTCTCCACCTCGTCGAGCAGCAACACGCAATGCGGTGTCTTGACGATCTTCTCCGTCAGCAGGCCGCCCTGGTCGAAGCCGACGTAACCCGGAGGCGCGCCGATCAGGCGGCTGACCGAATGCGGCTCCATGTACTCGGACATGTCGAAGCGCACCAGTTCGATGCCCAGTTGCAACGCCAGTTGCTTGGTCACCTCGGTCTTGCCGACGCCGGTGGGTCCGGCGAACAGGAAATTGCCGATCGGCTTCTCCGGATTGGCCAGACCGCTGCGTGCCAGCTTGATCGACGAAGCCAGTGTTTCGATCGCCGGGTCCTGCCCGAAGATGACCATCTTCAGGTTGCGCTCCAGGTGCTGCAGCACGTCCTTGTCGGACGAGGACACCTGCTTCGCAGGGATGCGTGCCATCTTGGCGACGATCGTCTCGATCTCTTCGACGTCGATCAGTTCCTTGCGCGCGCCTTCCGGCAACAGGCGCTGGCGTGCGCCGGCTTCGTCGATGACGTCGATGGCCTTGTCAGGCAGCAGGCGATCGCCGATGTGCTTCACCGACAGGTCCACCGCCGCCTGCAACGCATCGTCGGCATAGGTCACGCCGTGATGCGATTCGTACTTCGGCTTCAGGCCCTGGAGGATCTCGTAGGTCTCGCCCACGGTCGGTTCGACGATGTCGATCTTCTGGAAGCGGCGCGCCAGCGCACGGTCCTTCTCGAAGATGCCGCGGTACTCCTGGAACGTGGTCGAACCGATGCAGCGCAACTCACCCGACGCCAGCGCCGGCTTGATCAGGTTCGACGCGTCCATCGTGCCGCCGCTGGCCGATCCGGCACCAATGATCGTGTGGATTTCGTCGACGAACAGGATGGCGCCGGGGATCTTCTTGATCGACGCCAGCACGCCTTTCAGGCGCTTCTCGAAATCGCCGCGATACTTGGTCCCGGCCACCAGCGCACCGAGGTCCAGCGAATAGATGACCGCGTCCAGCAGCACGTCCGGCACCTCACCTTCCACGATGCGCTTGGCCAGGCCCTCGGCCAGCGCCGTCTTGCCCACGCCGGCCTCGCCCACATACAGCGGGTTGTTCTTGCGGCGGCGGCACAGGACCTGGATGGTCCGTTCGATTTCGTCGCCGCGACCCACCAGGGGATCGATCCGGCCCTGGCGCGCCATGTCGTTCAGGTTGCTGGCGAACTCGGTCAGGGCATCGCCCTTGCCCTCGCCTTCCCCACCCTCGGCCTTGCCCTCGCTCTCCGGCTGTCCGACGGCATCGTTCTCCTCGCCCTGCTTGGCGATGCCATGCGACAGGTAATTGACGATGTCGAGACGGGTCACGTCCTGCTGGTTGAGGAAGTAGACGGCGTGCGAGTCCTTCTCGCCAAAGATCGCGACGAGTACGTTGGCGCCGGTAACCTCTTTCTTGCCCGAGGACTGCACGTGGTAGACGGCGCGCTGCAGGACGCGCTGGAAGCCGAGCGTCGGCTGCGTGTCGCGGCCATCGTCTTCCGCCAGCCGCGATACCGAGGCCTCGATGGCCTGCTCCAGGTCGGCGCGCAGGCGATGGGCGTCGGCGCCCGTCGCCTTCAGGACGGCTTGCGCCGAGGGATTTTCGAGCAGGGCGAGCAGCAGGTGCTCGACGGTCATGAATTCGTGCCGAGCTTCACGGGCGCGCTTGTAGCACTGGCCGATGGTCTGCTCGAGATCTTTGCTGAACATGGTTGCCTCCGGGGCCTATGCCGACAATATGCGGCTTGGCGGGCGGTTTTCCATCACCCTACCGGATTTCAGTGTTCAGGGATCGTTGCCTTGTTCCCTGCGGCGATGCCCCCACCCCCGTATCCGTCCGGCATCCCTGCGCCGGTCCCCGTCAGGACTTCTCCATCGTGCACAGCAGGGGATGCTGGTTCATACGGGAAAACTCGTTGACCTGGGCCACCTTGGATTCGGCCACCTCGCGGGTGTACACCCCGCAGACGCCGCGACCGCGGGTATGCACGTGCAGCATGACCTGGGTGGCCTTCTCCAGGTCCATGACGAAAAACTGCTGCAGCACCGTCACCACGAAATCCATCGGGGTGTAATCGTCGTTGAGCAGCAGGACCTGGTACAGGGGCGGCGGTGCGACCTCGGGCCGGCTGGTCTCCACCATCAGGCCGTGGTCGCGTTCGTTTTCGTTCTTGCGGGGCATGCGCCAATTATATGCGCCCGCCGCCTTTGCACGCATGGACGCCATGCGTGACGCCGGCCACAATGCGCCATCCCTCCTCCACGAGCCGCCCATGAAACCGATGCCGTTCCGACTGCCTGCCGCCCTGCTGCTGTGCACCGCCGCCCTCGCCATGCCGGCGCATGCCGCCGATGCCTCGGTGGATGCCCGGTTGAAGGCCCGCGGCATCCAGTTCGAGGTGGACGAGGACGGCGACTACAAGGTCACGTATTCCTACAAGCAGGAAAACCGCACACAGCTGGTGTTCGTTTCCGGCCGTGCCGAACAGGTCAATGGCATCAGCGTGCGCGAAGTCTTCTCGCCCGCCGGTCGCGTGGCGGCGGACGGGATCGACGGCAGCAAGGCGCTGGCGCTACTCGCCGACAGCCGCAGCAAGAAGATCGGCAGCTGGGAGATTTCGGGCGACGTGCTGTATTTCGTCATCAAGCTGCCCGACAGTGTGGATGCGGCGGCGCTGGAAGCGGCCATGGACATCGCGTCGGAAACGGCGGACAACCAGGAGATCCAACTCTCCGGCGACAAGGACGAGCTGTAAGTGAGCTACCGCGAAGGACGCTTCTGGCAACCGGACGTCACCGTGGCCACGGTGGTCGTCCATGACGGCCGGCTGCTGATGGTGGAAGAGCGTGCGCAGGGCCGACTGGTGTTCAACCAGCCCGCCGGCCACCTGGAGCCGGACGAGAGCCTGCTGGAAGCCGCCCGCCGCGAGACCCTGGAGGAAACCGGCTGGGAGGTCGCGCCCACGGCATTCATCGGTGCCTACCAGTGGAAGGCGGAAACGGGGCGCCACTACCTGCGCTTCGCGTTTGCCGCCGATCCGGTGCGGCATTTGCCCGAGCGGCCACTCGATGACGGCATCGTCCAGGCGCTGTGGCTGACCCCAGCCGAACTGCAGGCCCAGTCCGACCGGCACCGCAGTCCGCTGGTATGGCAGGTCGTGCAGGACTACCTGTCGGGTCGCCGCTCTCCGCTGTCCACGCTGCAGCAGATCGCATGAGTGCGCCGCGCATCGTCGTGGGTATTTCCGGTGGCGTGGATTCGTCGGTCGCGGCCCTGCAGTTGGTGCAGCAGGGTGAACCTGTCGCGGGACTCTTCATGCAGAACTGGGCCGACGATGGCAGCGGCGATTGCCGCTCTGAGGACGACCGGCGCGATGCGGTCGCGGTCTGCGGCCGTCTGGGTATCCCCTTCCACTTCCGCGATTTCTCGGGCGAGTACTGGAAGGGCGTGTTCGAACACTTCCTTGCCGAGTACGCCGCCGGCCGCACGCCGAATCCGGACGTGCTGTGCAATCGCGAAGTGAAGTTCAAGCATTTCCTCGACGCGGCCCGGGAACTGGGCGCCGAGAAGATCGCCACCGGCCACTACGCCCGCGTGGACCGGCAGGGCGGCCGCTGGCGGCTGCTGCGCGGTGTGGACCGCGGCAAGGACCAAAGCTATTTCCTGCACCAGCTGGGCCAGGCGCAGCTGTCGGCGACGCTGTTCCCGATCGGTGAGCTGCAGAAGACCGACCTGCGCCGCATGGCGCGCGAGGCGGGATTGCAGACCCACGACAAGAAGGATTCCACCGGCATCTGCTTCATCGGCGAGCGCGATTTCCGCGAGTTCCTCGGGCGCTACCTGCCTGCGCGCACGGGTGAGATGCGCGATCCGCAGGGCCAGGTGATCGGCGAGCATCCGGGCGTGTTCTATTTCACCCTGGGCCAGCGCGAAGGCCTGCAGATCGGCGGCGTGCGCGGCCGTCCACAGGCACCGTGGTACGTCGTCGGCAAGGATGTCGCCAGCAACGTGCTGTACGTCGACCAGGACACGCAGAGTCCTTACCTGATGTCCACGCGGCTGTGGACCGAAGACGCCCACTGGATCGCCGGCCATCCGCCTGCGGATCGCTTCAGCTGCACGGCGCAGACACGCTACCGCCAGCCCGACGAAGCCTGCGAGGTGGACGTCCGCGAGGATGGCAGCGTGTCGGTGCGGTTCCTGCAGCCGCAACGCGCCGTCACGCCGGGACAGTCGCTGGTCCTCTACGCTGGCGACGAATGCCTGGGTGGCGCCGTCATCGCACGGACGGATGCACCCCTTGAAATGAAACTTGCGGAGCAAGCAGCTTGAGCAATCGATATTCCGACCGCGTGCTGGCCCTTGCCGGGCTGGCGCAGGCCCTCCACCAGGTGCGCCGCATCGCCGACACCGGCCAGTCCGAAGGTGCCGCCGTGCAGGCCGTGCTGGACAGTGTGTTCCGCATCGACGCGTCGACGCCGCTGGCCGTATACGGCCGCGTGGGCGACATCACACCGGGCCTGCGCGTCCTGCGCGGCTATCTGGCGAAAGAGGCGCAGGACGATGGCCTGCCCCGCCTGGCCATGTCGGTGCTGCAACTCGAGCGCCGGTTCGTCCGCGAAGACGACACGGTGCACGCCGTGACACGCGGCCTGGCGGAGATCGCCCCACGCGCGGAACAGCAGGGCAGCGCGCACCCCGACGTCCTCTCGTCGCTCGGCGGCCTGTACGCCGACACCATCAGCCACCTGCGCCCACGCGTGATGGTCCAGGGCAACCCGCATTACCTCGGGCAGCCTGGCGTGGTCGCGGAGATCCGCGCGATCCTGCTCGCCGCCGTGCGCTCGGCGGTCCTGTGGCGCCAGATGGGCGGCACGATGTGGGACTTCGTCTTCAGCCGCCGGCAGATGCTGGACGCGGTGGAAGACTGGTTGTCCTGACGGCGCGCGCAAGAGAGAAAAGGCCCGGCATTGCCGGGCCTTTTCGTTTCCACCCGCCGATCAGGCCGCGACGGTCTTCGCCACGTCCTGGTACTCCTCGATCTGGTCGAAGTTCATGTAGCGGTAGATCTCGGCGCCCTTCTCGTTGATCACGCCGATATCGGCCATGTACTCGGCCTTGGTCGGGATCTTGCCCAGGCGCGAGCAGATGGCAGCCAGCTCGGCCGAGCCCAGGAACACGTTGGAATTGCGGCCCAGGCGGTTCGGGAAGTTGCGGGTCGAGGTGGAGAACACCGTCGCGCCCTCGCGCACCTGCGCCTGGTTGCCCATGCACAGCGAGCAGCCCGGCATTTCCATGCGCGCGCCGGCGGTGCCGAACGTGCCGTAGACGCCTTCCTTGGTCAGCTCCGAGGCATCCATCTTGGTCGGCGGCGCGACCCACAGGCGCGTCGGGATGTCGCGCTTGCCTTCCAGCAGCTTGGCGGCAGCGCGGAAGTGGCCGATGTTGGTCATGCACGAGCCGATGAACACTTCGTCGATCACGGTGCCGGCGACTTCGGACAGCGTCTTCACGTCGTCCGGATCGTTCGGGCAGGCCAGCAGCGGCTCGTGCACGTCGGCCAGGTCGATGTCGATGATGGCGGCGTATTCGGCGTCGGCATCCGGCTCAAGCAGCTGCGGGTCGGCCAGCCAGGCTTCCATCTTCTTGATGCGGCGGGCCAGCGAACGGGCGTCGGCGTAGCCTTCGGCGATCATCCACTTCAGCAGCGTGATGTTGCTGGTGAGGTATTCGATGATCGGCTCCTTGTTCAGGCGCACGGTGCAGCCGGCGGCCGAACGCTCAGCCGAGGCGTCGGACAGCTCGAATGCCTGCTCAACCTTCAGGTCCGGCAGGCCTTCGATCTCGAGGATGCGGCCGGAGAAGATGTTCTTCTTGCCCGCCTTGGCCACGGTCAGCAGACCGGACTTGAGCGCGTAGTACGGGATCGCGTTGACCAGGTCGCGCAGCGTCACGCCCGGCTGCAGTTCGCCCTTGAAACGGACCAGCACCGACTCCGGCATGTCCAGCGGCATCACGCCGGTGGCGGCGGCGAATGCGACCAGACCAGAACCTGCTGGGAACGAGATGCCGACCGGGAAGCGCGTGTGCGAATCGCCGCCGGTGCCGACGGTGTCGGGCATCAGCATGCGGTTGAGCCAGCTGTGGATCACGCCGTCGCCCGGACGCAGCGAGATGCCGCCGCGGGTGGAGATGAACTCCGGCAGCGTGTGGTGCGTCTTCACGTCCACCGGCTTCGGATAGGCAGCGGTGTGGCAGAACGACTGCATCACCAGGTCGGCACTGAAACCGAGGCAGGCCAGATCCTTCAGCTCGTCGCGGGTCATCGGGCCTGTGGTGTCCTGCGAACCCACCGAGGTCATCTTCGGCTCGCAATAGGTGCCCGGACGCACGCCCTGCCCTTCCGGCAGGCCGCAGGCGCGGCCGACCATCTTCTGCGCCAGCGAGAAGCCCTTGCCGCTGTCGACCGGCTGCTGCGGCTGGCGGAACAGCTCCGTCGCCGGCAGCTTCAGCGCTTCGCGCGCCTTGGCCGTCAGGCCGCGACCGACGATCAGCGGGATGCGGCCACCGGCACGCACTTCGTCGAACAGCACGTCCGACTTCACCTGGAACTCGGCGATCACCTGCCCGTTCTTCAGCGCCTTGCCGTCGTACGGGCGCAGTTCGACCACATCGCCATGGTTCATCTGCGACACATCGAGTTCGATCGGCAGCGCGCCGGCGTCCTCCATGGTGTTGTAGAAGATCGGCGCGATCTTGGAACCAAGGCACACGCCGCCGAAGCGCTTGTTCGGGATGAACGGGATGTCCTGTCCGGTGAACCACAGCACGCTGTTGGTCGCCGACTTGCGTGACGAACCGGTGCCGACGACGTCACCGACGTAGGCGACCAGATGGCCCTTGTCTTTCAGCGACAGAATCTCGGCGATCGGGCCGCGCTTGCCGTCTTCTTCCGGCACGAACGGGGCGTCCGGGCGCTTGTTCTTCAGCATCGCCAGCGCGTGCATCGGGATGTCCGGGCGCGTGGTGGCATCAGGCGCCGGCGACAGGTCGTCGGTGTTGGTCTCGCCCGGCACCTTGAACACGGTGATAGTCAGCGACTGCGGCACTTCCGGCTTGCTGGTGAACCATTCCGCGTCGGCCCAGCTCTGCAGCACGCCCTGCGCGTGCGCGTTGCCCTTCTCGGCCTTTTCCTGCACGTCATGGAAGCTGTCGAACATCAGCAGCGTGTGCTTCAGGCCTTCCGCGGCGGTGGCGCCAAGCTCGGCGTTGTCCAGCAACTCGATCAGCGGATGGATGTTGTAGCCACCCAGCATGGTGCCCAGCAGTTCGGTGGCGCGCTTCGGGGACAACAGCGCGGTCTTCTCGGTGCCGAACGCGACGGCGGCCAGGTAGGACGCCTTGACCTTGGCGGCATCGTCCACGCCGGCCGGCACGCGGTGCGTGATCAGGTCGACCAGGAAATCCTCTTCACCGGCCGGCGGGCTCTTCAGCAGTTCGATGACCTCGGCCGTCTGCTGGGCCGACAGCGGCAGCGGCGGAATGCCCAGCGCGGCGCGCTCGGCTACGTGGTGGCGATAGGCTTCCAACATGGGTGGCTCCGGTCGTTCGATGGTGCGGTGGAAAGGAAAACGGTTGAGGCTTATTCGGTGGCGGGCACGATGAGTTTCAGGCCCTTGAAGTAGTCGCGATGGAAGGCGGTGTCGAAGGTGATCAGCCCGTCGCACTGCAGCAGCGCATGCGCGCCGACCAGGAAGTCCGCGATCGGCCTTGCCTCGCCATCGCGCTGGCGATGCCGGCGCTGCATTTCGCCGGCGCGCAGCGCGGACTTGGCTTCGACGGGATTGAAATGCACGCCCATCTCCTCCAGCGCCGCCAGCGCATCGGCGCCGTTGCGCAATGAGGCGCAGAGCTGCGCCAGTGCGGCATCGCAGACGACCACGCGGCCACTGCCGAGACTCTGGCGCAGGCCGGCTTCGACCGCATCGGCGCGCGCGCCATCGGTCAACAGCTCGATCAGGACAGGGGCGTCGACGGCGATCATTCGTTCGGCGCACCGTCGGCGTCGAGGGCGAACTTGCCGCGCACGCGCGAAATCGCGTCGTCGACGCTCTTCCGCAACACGATGCGGCTACCTTCCAGTTCGACCTTCAGCACGCTGCCCTTGCTCAGGCCCAGCGCATCACGGACGGCTTTCGGCAAGGTGATCTGGCCGCGCTCGGCGACGGTGGCTTCCATCGGGGACCTCCGGAAAGTATGCGCGAATTATACGTACCTGAACAAACATACTCAAGCCTCAGGCCAACAACGCGACGGGCCGGATTCATGCGAACCCGGCCCGTTCGAATCGCGATGACGCTGGACGGGGCCGTCAGAACGCCAGCTGGAAGCGGGCGTTGAACGTGGTGCCGCGGTCCTCGCCGCGGTAGGCGCCACTGCGGTTGTCGGTCTCCCAACGCACCACATCGAGCATGACCCGGCTGAAATCGTTGAGATACCAGTTCACGCCGGCGGTCAGCGCGTCCCCGGTACCGCCCGTAGGCAGCTCGGCGTAGTCCACGTTCTCGTAGCGGGCCTTGAGCTCCCAGGCCCCAGGGCCACCGGCAGTGACGGGACGCGCGATCTTCACCCGGCTCCAGGTGCCGGTCTTCGCCGCGAACGACGGGGTGGCGCCGGACAGGAACCAGCCAGCCGAGAGCGCCCAGGCATCGTGGGTCACCGCATAGCGGCCACCACCACCGAGCCCCGACACTTCGCGCGTGCCCCACTCGCCATAGCCCCAGAACGGGCCGCGCACGCCGAGCAGTTCGACCCCGTAGCCGTGGCCGTGGGTGGCGCCGTTGAGCGTGCCGGGCGCGATCTTCACCAGATCGTTGAGATGCCCTGAAATCGCCGAACTGCGGAACACGCCAGTGCTGTTGGGTGCGATGTCCTCGTAAAAGCCCCAGGCACCGAGATGCAGCAGGCGACCCTCGCCCTTCACCGGATTCCAGTGCGCGCGGCCGGCGACGGTCATCGAATCGTTGCTGTCGCCGACGTTGTTGAGGTCGTTGCCGGCGACCGAGAGGCTGCCGTGCCAGTTGTCACCGTAGACGCGCTCGGTCAGACCAACGCCGAACAGGCCGCGCTGCGGCAGGACCTGGGTGCCGACCACGTTGCGGTCCTGGAACGGCGTATTGGCGGTGCTGCTGGAACCGTCGATACCGCGGTCGTTGAGCCGGTTGCCGATGGTGAGGTCCGCCTCGCGCCCGAACGCGGTGTGGCCGATGGTCGCGTAGGCCGATTTCCAGGCCACGCCGTTGTCGGCGAAATCGCCCTCGACCGCGTAACCGAGTTTGCCGTAGCTGCCTTCGACGCCCAGGCGCACCGAGCGGATCTCCGTGCCGGTGATGTTGCGCGCGTCGAAGTCCGAGCCGCGGGTGCTGGAGGCGTCGACGAAGACGCGGCCTCGCGGCCGGAACGTGGTCTGGCCGTCGCTGCTGGTGAACTGCGGCGCGCCCTTGGACCAGCTGACCGCTGGCGCCTTGGCCTGCGCGGCTTCGACCTTGGCGATGCGCTCGACGAGCGCAGGATCGGCGGCAGCCGGCGCCTGTGCGGCGACCGGTGGCGTGCCGGTTTCGAGCGCCGCCAGGCGCGCTTCGAGCTGGCGGATCTGTTCGGCCTGCTGGCGAACCAGCGTTTCCAGTTCGCTCGGCGCGGTCTGTGCGGAGGCGGTGGACGAAGCCAGCAGCAGGCCAACGGCCAGTGCGGTGGGACGGGGGCGGAACGACATGCGCATCGTGCAATCTCCAGGCACGGCACGCCCTCGCTGCAGGCGGCCGCAGACAGGCCCGCCGGCGGGCGACGGGCAGAAATTCGGAAGGAAGGCGCCGGTGCCGACGAGGGGGTACCGGCGCGGAAGCGCACCCGGACGTGGGGGACGGGTGTCGAAGACGTCCCGGCGCAGCGCACGCCGGAACGCCGGTCGTCAACTCGTGGCTTCGCGCGAGGCGTTGGGACGCCAGGTAATCAAGCGGTTCTCGGCGATGTCGAGAAAGAAATCGATGATCAACACGAAGCCCGCCAGGATGATGATGCCGGCGAACACGCCGACCGCATTGAAGTTGCCTTCGGCCTGCGCGATCAGATAGCCCAGACCTGCGGACGCACCGAGGTACTCGCCGATGATCGCGCCGACCACCGCGAAGCCAACCGACGTGCGCAGCGAGGACAGGATCCAGCTCGCGGCTGCCGGGAAGTACACATGACGCAGCAGGTCACGACGATTCGCGCCGAGGATGCGTGCATTCGCCAGCACTACCGGGTTCACCTCGCGCACGCCCTGCATGGCGTTGAAAAACGTGACGAAGAACACAAGCGTCACCGCCAGCGCGACCTTCGACCACAGGCCCAGGCCGAGCCACAGCACGAAGATCGGTGCCAGCACCACGCGTGGAATCGCATTGAAACCCTTGATGAAAGGATCGAGGATCCGTGCCGAACGCCGACTCAGGCCAAGCCAGACGCCACCGGTGACGCCGAGTGCGGTGCCGATCACATAGCCCAGCACCGTTTCGGTCAGGGTGATGGAGACATGCTTGTAGAAGCTGGTGTCCAGCAACCACGTGACCATCTGCCGGACGATTTCCCATGGCGCCGGAAAGAAGAACGGATCGATGAGGCCGGCCGACACGCCGGCCTGCCAGCCGCCGAACACGCCGACGACGAGCATGATCTGGATGATGCGGTCAGTCTTGGCGTGCATAGCTCTTCTCCACTTCGCCGCGCAGGCAGGCCCAGATATCGCGATAGAGGTCGGTGAACCGCTGGTCGAGTTTGATTTCCGCGACATTGCGCGGCCGCTCCAGGTCCACCTGGAAGCTTTCGACCACCCGGCTCGACGGACCGGAGGACAGCACGACGACACGGTCGCCGAGCGCGATCGCCTCTTCGAGGTCATGCGTGATCAACATCACCGCGCGACGGTCTTCCTGCCACAGTCGCAGCAGTTCGTTCTGCATCAGATGGCGGGTATGGATGTCGAGCGCGGAGAACGGCTCGTCCATCAGTATCACCTTGGGTTCGACGATGAGGGCCTGCGCCATCTGCACGCGTTTGCGCTGGCCACCCGACAACTGGTGCGGATAGCGGTGCTCGAAGCCCTTGAGGCCGACCTTCGCCAGCCAGGCATGCGCGCGCTGCTCGCGTTCTTTCGTGTCGACGCCACGGAAGCGCAAACCGAGTTCGACATTCTGGAGGGCCGTCTTCCATGGCAACAGCGCGTCCTGCTGGAACAGGTAGCCCACCGATTCCTGCACGCCGCTGACCGGCTTGCCGTCGATGCGGATGCCGCCCTTGGTCGGACCCAGCAGGCCGGCGACGGCATTCAGGATGGTGCTCTTGCCACAGCCGGTCGGTCCGACGATGGCGACGAACTCGCCGTCGGCGACGTCGATGTCGACGTCGCGCACCGCAGTGAAATCACCGAAGGACATCGTGACGTTATCGACCGATACCATCGAACGCGACGGGGTCGGTATCGGGACTTCGTCCCGGATGCGGGTAACACTGGCGATAGCCATGGAACCTCCTTACTGCTTCGCGTCCGCGGCGACGCGGTCGACGAATGCGTTGGTGTAGGTCTTCTCGAGATCGATGTCGGCATTGGCGACATCGGTGTTGAACTCGCGCAGCACGAGCAGCGGCGTTTCCAGGTCCTTCGGCTCGAACCGGCCGTCGCGGGTGAAGATCGCACGGGCCTGTTCGACCGCCTTGGCATAGGTGTCGCGGTCGCCGGAAATGTACTTGTCCGGCAGTGCAGCCACGACTTCCGCCGAGGTGTGGTCGGCGATGAACGCCAGCGCCATGCGTTCGGCGCGCACGATCTTCTCGACCGCTTCGGGGCGCTTGTCGAGGAACGACCGCTGCGCATACATCACCGAGGTCGGATAGATGCCGCCATAGACTTCGCGCGCCCCCTCATCGCTGCGCGCATCGATGAGGATCTTGCCGACGCCACGCTCGACGAGCAGCGTGCCGGCCGGGTCGTAATTCACCAGCAGGTCGATCTTGCTCTGCTGCAACGCCGCGACCGCAGCCGCGCCCGAGCCGACGCCGATGATAGAAATGTCGTCGACCGGGATGTTGTTGCGCGCGAGGTAGTGACGGATGAAGAAGTCGGACGACGAGCCGGGCGCGGTGATGCCGACCTTCATGCCGCGGATCGATGCCGGATTGGCCGGATCGAACGTGCTGTCGGGACGACCGGCCAGCACCAGCCCGGAGTTGCGCGACAGCAGCACGAACGCGACGACATCCTTCTGCTTGGCCTGCATCTGGATGGTGTGGTCGTAGAAGCCGACCGCGACATCGGTGGAGCCGGCGACCAGTGCCTGCAGCACCTTGGAGCCGCCCTGGGCGAAGTTCTCGGTCTGGACCTTCAGGCCCACGTCTTCGAAATACCCGTTGGCATCGGCGATGAAGAACGGCAGGTTGTTGAGGTTGTACGAGCCGACGCTGATGCGTACCGACTCGGCTTCAGCAGGCCCGTGGCTGCCACTGCAACCGGCAGCACACACGATGGCCGCCGCAAGCACGGCGGTGATGAGACGCTTGTACATCGATCCCTCCCAGGATGGTGATGGCGTTGGACCGGGCGGCTGCCCGACTCTTTCAGTTCACGCAGCCGAACTCCATGGCGTTTGTGCGTTGCGCCGCGGATCCGTGCTGGCGAAGACGCGGCCCTCGAACAGCCGCCGTGCGGTCCGCACGACGCTGGCGACGATCGGGGCATCCATTGCGGGTCTGTGCAGTGCCACGTCCAGGCAACCGCTCGGGTGTTCAAGCCGCACGCTGCCGGGCAGCGAGAGGCTGCCTGCCATGCGCTGCGCCACCGTTCCGTCGGTGACGCACGCGGTCGAGATACCGACCGCACCGGTAATCGCCAGCGCGCTGTGGCACTGGTGGGGCATGAAATAGCGCACCTGCAGCACGCCGCCCGCCCGGGGCGGCAGCAGCAGCACGGGCTTGGGGATGACGCGATCGGCCGCATCGGCGATGCCCATCCTGCGCCCGGCCTCGATGCGGATCCGTTCCAGACGGGCCAGCATCCCGGTGTTCGCGTTGAGTTCGGCCACCGACTCCGAATCGGTCACGCCCAGGGCCGCACCCTCGAGCATCACCATCGGCATCGCGCAGTCGATGCAGCTCACCTCGACGCCATCGATCCATTCGCTGGCTTCGCCGGTAGGCAACAGTTTGCCAGTTCGGGCGCCGGCGGCGTCGAGGAACGCCAGCGAGATCGGCGCCGCGGTGCCCGGGGCGCCGGCGATCGCGGTCTCGCCGCGGTAGTGCACGCGACCCTGCGGGGTCTCCACGGTGGCCAGGATCACCTTGCCGGTATTGACGTTGTGGATGCGCACCTCGGTCCGGGGATCGCCGGCGGCGACCATGCCCGACTCGATCGCGAACGGACCCACTGCGGCCAGCATGTTGCCGCAGTTGGGCATGGTGTCGACCAGCTGGCGGTCGAGGCGTACCTGGGCGAACAGGTAATCGATGTCGGCGTCGGCCCGGGTCGGTGGGCCGACAATGGCGACCTTGCTCGACAGCGCATTGCCGCCACCGATGCCGTCGATCTGCAGCGGATGCCCGGCGCCCATGATCTCCAGCAGCAGGCGATCCCGCTCGGCGGGATCCGCCGGCAGGTCCGACGCACGGAAGAACGGCCCTTTCGAGCTGCCGCCACGCATCAGGACACAGGGAACGCTGAAGAGATCGTTGGACATAAGGGCCGCAGATTGATATGAATATCGAATCAATTAATCGATTCGTTGCGATACTGGCATGACCTGAATTGATCTGTGAAATGCTAATTTTCGGAGAATTGATACGTTATGAGCATTAATTGCGAAATCCTCGATCTGCGCGCTTTCCTGCTCGTCGCCGAGACCCGCAGCTTCCATCGCGCCGCCGAGGCCCTGCACGTCTCGCAGCCGGCGCTGAGCCGGCGCATCCAGAAACTGGAAAGCGCGGTCGGCGCGCCGCTGCTGGAACGCACCACGCGCAGCGTCGCGCCGACCGCCGTCGGGCAGAACCTGCTGCCGCTGGTGCGCCGCATGATCGAGGAGTTCGACGGCTCGCTGTTCGCCTCGCGCGGCGTCGATGACGGCCGCGGCAGCCAGGTCACCATCGCCTGCCTGCCGACCGCAGCGTTCTACTTCCTGCCGAGCGTCATCGCGCGCTTCCACGAGGACCATCCCAGCGTCCGCTTCCGCATCCTCGATATCCCGGCTACCGAAGGTCTGCAGGCCGTCGAACGCGGCGAGGTGGAGTTCGGCATCAACTTCATGGGCGCGTCCGATCCCGAGCTTGAATTCGACTCGCTGGTCGAAGATCCCTTCGTACTCGCCTGCCGGCGCGATCATCCGCTGGCGACCAAGCGCCGCGTGACCTGGCACGACATTGCCCAGCACCCCTTGATCACCGTGCATCGCACCAGCGGCAACCGCACCCTGCTCGATGGCGCGCTCGCGCGCGAGAACCTCAAGCTCAGCTGGTTCTACGAGGTGACGCACCTGTCGACCTCGCTCGGCCTGGTCGAAGCGGGCGTCGGCATTTCGGTGCTGCCACGGATGGCCACGCCGCAGCAGGAACACTCCATTCTGGTGACCCGCGAGATCGCGCCCCCCGTGGTGTCACGTACAATCGGCATCGTGCGCAGGCGTGGCGCGATGCTCTCGCCCGCCGCCGAGCGGTTCCTGCAGATGCTCAAGAACACCTGGCAGAACCCGTGAGGCTTGCCCGACCGATGACACGCCCGCCACACCGGCCGGCCTACACTGGTCGCCCCGAAGCGGCGGCGCGCATCGACCGGGCGCCGCTCTGCATCACCCCGCAGCAACCAGGATGCCTGCACATCCACGCATGCCCGCCACGACCAGCCCGACCGCGTCACCGCTAGCAACCCGCGACAGGAGCTTCCGCATGACCGATACCTTTTCCACGCGCGCCGACCTCGAAGTCGGTGGCCGCCGTTACGTCTATTCCAGCCTGCCCGCGCTGGGCAAGCGGTTCGATATCGCCCGCCTGCCCTACTCGATGAAGATCCTGCTCGAGAACCTCCTGCGCCACGAGGACGGCGAGACCGTCACCGCCCACCACATCGAGGCTGTGGCGACGTGGGACCCGAAGGCCGAACCGGATACAGAGATCGCGTTCATGCCGGCGCGCGTGGTGCTGCAGGACTTCACCGGCGTGCCCTGCGTGGTCGACCTGGCCGCGATGCGCGACGCCGTGGTGAAGCTGGGCGGCAGCCCGGACCAGATCAATCCGCTGATTCCCTCGGAACTGGTCATCGATCACTCGGTGCAGGTGGACGTGTTCGGCAGCCCGGATGCGCTGGACCTCAACGGCAAGATCGAATTCCAGCGCAACAAGGAACGCTACGGCTTCCTGCGCTGGGGCCAGAAGGCGTTCGACAACTTCAAGGTGGTGCCGCCGAACACCGGCATCGTCCACCAGGTGAACCTGGAGAACCTCGCCCGCGTGGTGATGACCGGCGAGAAGGACGGCCAGGCCATCGCCTACCCCGACACGGTCTTCGGCACCGACAGCCACACCACGATGATCAACGGCATCGGCGTGCTGGGCTGGGGCGTCGGTGGCATCGAGGCGGAAGCCGCGATGCTGGGCCAGCCATCGTCGATGCTGATCCCGCAGGTGGTCGGCTTCAAGCTGACCGGCAAACTGCCGGAAGGCGCCACCGCGACCGACCTGGTGCTCACCGTCACCCAGATGCTCCGCAAGCTGGGCGTGGTCGGCAAGTTCGTCGAGTTCTTCGGCGATGGCCTGCAGCACCTGCCGCTGGCCGACCGCGCCACCATCGGCAACATGGCGCCGGAATACGGCGCGACCTGCGGCATCTTCCCGGTCGACCAGGAATCGCTGAACTACCTGCACCTGTCGGGTCGCAGCGAAGAACAGATCGCACTGGTCGAGGCCTACGCCAAGGCGCAAGGCCTGTGGCATACGCCGGACAGCCCGCACGCCGAGTACAGCGCCACCCTGCATCTCGACATGGGCGACGTGAAGCCGTCGCTGGCCGGCCCCAAGCGCCCGCAGGACCGCGTGCTGCTGCAGGACGTGAAGGAGAATTTCCGCGACAACCTGGTGCCGTTCGCCGATGCCCGCCGCAAGCGCATCGACCTGGTGCAGGAAGACCGGCTGAAGAACGAAGGCGGCGGCGGAACGGCGGTCGGGGCGCACGAAGCGGCGCACGAATCCTCCCCCTCCACGGGCACGGGCCGGAAGCTGCGGGACGGCGATGTGGTGATCGCCGCCATCACCTCCTGCACCAACACGTCCAATCCCGCCGTCATGCTGGGTGCCGGCCTGCTGGCGCGCAATGCGGCCGCCAAGGGCTTGAAGGCGCAGCCGTGGGTGAAGACTTCGCTCGGCCCCGGTTCGCGCGTGGTCACCGACTACCTGGAAAAAGCCGGCGTGCTGGACGACCTGGAGAAGCTCGGCTTCTACGTCGTCGGCTATGGCTGCACCACCTGCATCGGCAACTCCGGTCCGCTGCCGGATGACGTGTCGGCGGCGATCGCTGCGGATGATCTGGTCGCGGCGTCCGTGCTGTCGGGCAATCGCAACTTCGAGGGCCGCGTGCATCCCGAAGTGAAGATGAACTACCTGGCCAGCCCGCCGCTGGTAGTGGCCTATGCCATCGCCGGCACCACCGACATCGACCTCACCACCGAGCCGCTGGGAACCGGCAGCGATGGCCAGCCCGTCTTCCTCAAGGACATCTGGCCGAGCAACCAGGAGATCGGCGACTTCATCGCGAAGACCATCGGGCCGGAGATGTTCGCCAAGAACTACGCCGACGTCTTCAAGGGCGATTCACGCTGGAACACCATCGCCTCGCCCGATGGCGACCTGTACGCGTGGGATGGCGAGTCCACCTACATCAAGAACCCGCCCTACTTCGACGGCATGTCGATGGAGATCGGCAGCATCGACGATGTGCACGGTGCGCGCGTGCTCGGCCTGTTCGGCGACTCCATCACCACCGACCACATCTCGCCCGCCGGCAACATCAAGAAGGAGTCGCCCGCGGGCCGCTTCCTGATCTCGCGCGGCGTGCAGCCGGTGGACTTCAACAGCTACGGCAGCCGTCGCGGCAACGACGACGTCATGGTCCGCGGCACCTTCGCCAACATCCGCATCAAGAACCTGATGTTCGGCGGCGAGGAAGGCGGCAACACGCTGTACTTCGGCAGCACCCCGCCGGAGAAGATGTCCATCTACGATGCCTCGATGAAGTATCAGGCCGACGGCGTGCCGCTGGTTGTCATCGCCGGCAAGGAATACGGCACCGGCTCGTCGCGCGACTGGGCCGCCAAGGGCACCAACCTGCTGGGCGTCAAAGCGGTGATCGCCGAGAGCTTCGAGCGCATCCACCGTTCCAACCTGGTCGGCATGGGCGTGCTGCCGCTGCAATTCAATGACGGCGAGAACGCGCAGTCGCTGGGCCTGGATGGCTCGGAAGTCTTCGACGTGACCGGCCTGCAGGACGGCGCGGCGAAGGTCGCCAGCGTCACGGCCCGCAAGCCCGACGGCAAGACGGTCGAGTTCAAGGTCAAGGTACTGATGCTGACGCCGAAGGAAGTCGAGTACTTCAGGCACGGCGGCCTGCTGCACTACGTGCTTCGCCAGTTGGCGGCGCGAAAGACGGCGTAACGCGTGGCGCCCGCCCACCGGAAACAGTGGGCGGGCGCTCCCCTGTAGGCGCGACGTCAGTCGCGACCGCGCCCCGACAGCATTACCCCATGCAGGGGCAAGAACGCGCCGCAGCGCACCCGGAAAGAGAACCACCGGCTTCTCGCGTGGCGGTTGGCCATGCGGTCGCGACTGACCTCGCTCCTACAAGGTGAAGGTCTGGTGCTATTGCGGCGAGCTTTTGGAAGTTGCGCCCGCCGGCTTGCGTTGCTTCACATGGCGCTCCAGCCACTGGTCCTGCTCCCAGAGCAGATGCAGCACCGACTCCTTCGCTGCGTAACCGTGGCTTTCCTTGGGGAGCAGCACCAGCCGGGTCGGCGCGCCGAATCCCTTCAATGCGTTGAAGTAGCGCTCGCTCTGCATCGTGAACGTGCCGGAGTTGTTGTCCGCCTCGCCATGCACCAGCAGCAACGGCGTCTTCATCTTGTCCACGTGCATGAACGGCGACATGTCGTTGTAGACCGCGGGCGCTTCCCAGTAGTTGCGCTCTTCCTGCTGGAAACCGAACGGCGTCAGCGTGCGGTTGTAGGCGCCGCTGCGCGCGATGCCGGCGGCGAACAGGTCCGAATGGGTGAGCAGGTTCGCGGTCATGAAGGCGCCGTAGGAGTGTCCGCCGACCGCCACGCGGGTGCGGTCGATGTAGCCCAGCGCATCCACGGCATCGATCGCTGCCTTCGCATTCGCCACCAGTTGGGTGACGAAGGAATCGTTCGGCTCCTCCTCGCCCTCGCCGACGATCGGGAACGCCGCATCGTCGAGTACCGCGTAGCCGCGCGTCACCCAGTAGATGGGCGAACCGTAGCTCGGGAAGATGAACTCGTTCGGGTTGGTGGTGTTCTGGCCGGCGCTGTCGCGGTCCTTGTACTCCGCCGGATAGGCCCACATCACCAGCGGCAGCGTCTGTGTCTTCGCGGCACGGTCGTAGCCCGCCGGCAGGTACAGCGTGCCGGTCAGCGGCAGGCCATCAGCCCGGGTATAGGTCAGGACGTCCTTGTGCACGCCCTGCAGCCCCTTGAACGGATTTTCGAAGCGCGTCACCTGCACCGGCGCGATGCGCTGCTTGAGATGGCGGATGTAGTAGTTCGGAAAGTCGGTCGGCGATTCCAGCCGCACCAGCACGGTGCCGGCCTGCGGATCCAGTACCGCCTGGATCGCTTCCTTCTGGCCGGTCAGGCGCGAGGTGTACAGCCGCTCCTTCTTGCCGGTCGCCAGGTCCATGCGGTCGATGAAGGGGAACTGGCCCTCCGGCGTGAAGCCCTCGCCGATCAGGTGCGCATGGCCGTCATCCAGCGCCAGCACGCGCTGGCCAGCGGCGTTGCGGCGGGTCTCGAACCGGCCCGGATCGCTGTACTGGTCCTGGTAGTTGCGACTGGCCAGTTCGCGCAGGGGCGCACCGGCCTGCGAAGGATCGAACAGATAGGTGCGCGTATTGCGCGTATTCCACCAGTAGTCGGTGACGATGGCATGGCGGTCGTCGCCCCACAGCACGCCCTGCACGCGATCGATGGTCTTGAAGATCGAGCGCGGCGATGCACTGAACGGTGCCTCCCATGCGAAGGCTTCATCGCGGAACGGCACGTCCAGCGACGGATCGCCCTGGTCCAACGCTTCCGCCCATACCAGCGTCGCCGGCTGGTCGGCGCGCCACTCGATATCCCGACGGCCTGCACGCACTGCCATGAAGCCCTTCGGCAGGTTCTCCGCGAGCGGCGCGTCGACGACGGTAACGACCGCCCTGCCGGTGGTTTCCACCACCTCCGCGCGGTACGGAAAGCGGCCATACGGCACCAGGTACGAGAACGGCTTCCGCAACGTGCGAAGCAGCACGTAACGACCGTCCGGCGAGAACGATTCCCCGGTGTACATGCCCGCGCCGCGCCACAGCGTCGCCCGGCCCTTCAATGGAACGCGATGCAGTTCCGAGGTCGCCAGCACGGTGAAATTGGCCTCGTCCTGCGGATTCTTCAGCAGGTCCTGGTAGGTGCGGTTCTGCGCCTTGCTGCCATCGCTGACGGACACGGTGGGGCCGGTGGGTATCTCACGCGACGTGTCGATCAGCGCGGGCCGTTGCACGGGCAGCATGCGCACCAGCAGCGCCTGGTTGTCGCGGAACCAGGTCAACGGGTTGCCGATGTTGCCGTTCACGCGCGCCTCGGTCAGGCGCGTCGCACGCGCCGACGCCAGGTCCAGCACCCAGGCTTCGACGCCGGTACGCGTGGTGTGGGTGAACGCCAGCCGTGTTTCATCAGGCGACCAGACGAAGTTGGCCAGGCGTGGCGCCGGCGGCAGGCCCGTCACCTGCCGTGCGGTGCTTCCCGCAAGTTCCTGCACCTGCAGATTGTTGAAATAGGCGGTGGCGCTGGCGATGCTGGTGCGCGGATTGACCCGCAGGCCACCCAGGCGCAGCTCCTCGTCGGACAGTTCCGCCAGCGACTTGAACGTATCCCGATAGAACAGCACTAGCCGCGTGTTGCCGCTATCGGTGACGACGCTGGGTGGACGCTGTACGTCCGCCAGTTGCAGGATCTCGGCGGGTGGCGTCTGGTAAGGAAGCGCTTCCTGCGCGAGCGTGGTGCCGGCGGCCAGCCACAGGCACGCCAGGAGTGTCCAGCGGATCGACATGGTGTTGTTTTCCTGTTGGATGCCCTGATGATCCCGTCCCCGCCGCGCTCGGGCAAGCCGGCGTGTTGCCGGTTCCGCGCAGTCGCTGCGTTGCTCTCTTGAAGGTCTCCTGTCGGAGGCCATGGGAGACCTGCCGTGAATCGACGCCTCCAGCGCTTCCTCGTGTGCGCCTGCCTGTGTTTCGGCGCACTGGCGACCAGCCCTGGTTTCGCAGCCGCGCCCGACCAGGACGAGGCGAAACGGATCGCCGGGCAGTTCGTCGCTGGCAAGCAATCCGCCGCAAGCAATCCGCAGGAGAGCTACGAAGCAGGCGATGTGGTCGTGAGCGATCTCGACGGCGACGGCCAGTCGGAGATCGTCGTCCTCTGGACCCTGTACGGTCCCACCTACTGGCACCATGGCGTGGCCGTGCTCGCGAAGCAGGGTGCGCGTTATGCGCCGGCCGGCGAGACGCAGGACGCCCTGGGCATGGTGGAAGGCATGACGGTGGCCGATGGCGTCATCCAGTTGAAGACGAAATGGCCCGGCCCCAACGATCCACGCTGTTGCCCGACCGTGTCCAAGACGCTGCGCTATCGCTGGACGCCGGGAAAGCTCACGCCGGTGAAGTGATCACTGCCCGCGTTCCCAGCGGGCGTGGTACACGCGCCAGTCGCCGCCCTCACGCCGCCAGGCCGTCGTGACGCGATAGGTGCCGGCCTGGTTCGGCAGCAGGCGTCCGCTGCTGGAGGTCAGCAGGACATTGAAGGCGATCTCCGCGTTCTCGCCATCCACCTTGACCTCGAGTGGTCCGGTGGTGGCGCCGATGCGCGCATTCATCAGTGCGTGCGCACGGATCATGTTGTGCAACGCAGCACGGTCCATGCCTTCTTCACCGGCGAAATCGGGGCTGACGCCGTCGATGAAATCGCCCGCCTTGCCGGCCTCCACTGCCGCCTGCATCGCATCGAACTGCTGCCGCAACTGCGCTTCCGGCATATCGCCGGCACAGGCGGCCAGCGCCAGCACGCAGGCGAACAGCCACCCGCGCGCGATGAATCCGGTCTTCGCCATCGAAACCTTCGCCTTTTCCATCCGGAACGGTATGCTCCCAGCAGGCGCCATCTCCGGCGTTCACCCATTGAACGCCGCGAGGCGACCCGAAGACCCTGGGGAGGGAATCGAACGATGAGTCAGGAACGTCCGTGGTTCAAGAGTTACCCGCAAGGCGTGCCGCACGAGATCGACCTGGAGCAGTACCGCTCCATCGTATCCGTCTTCGATGAAGCGATCGGCAAATACCGCGACCGCCCTGCGTTCCGCAACTTCGGCAAGACCCTGACCTACGGCGAGATCGACAAGCTCAGCCGGCAGTTCGCCGCCTACCTGCTGGGCGAACTCAAACTCAAGAAGGGCGACCGCGTCGCCATCATGATGCCGAACTGCCTGCAGTACCCCATCGCGATCTTCGGCGTGCTGCGCGCCGGCCTGACGGTGGTGAACGTCAATCCGATGTACACCCCGCGCGAATTGAAGCACCAGTTGGTCGATTCCGGCGCCAGCGTGCTGCTGGTGGTCGACAATTTCGGCAAGACCGCGCAGGAGGCCCTCACCGGCACGCAGGTCAAGCAGGTCGTCACGACCGCGCTCGGCGACATGGTCGGGTTCCCGAAGGGCGCCATCGTCAACTTCGTACTGAAGTACGTGAAGAAGATGGTGCCGGACTACGACATCCCCGGCGCCGTGCGCTTCAAGGACACGCTGACGCTCGGCCAGTTGCACACGCTGCCGGATATCGACATCGATTCGGGCGACATCGCCTTCCTGCAGTACACCGGCGGTACCACCGGCGTGGCCAAGGGCGCGATGCTGACGCACCGCAACCTGGTGGCGAACATGCAACAGGCCGGCGTGTGGGTCGGCACGGGACTCGACTACGGCCAGGAAGTCATCATCACCGCGTTGCCGCTGTACCACATCTTCGCGTTGACGGCGAACTGCCTGGTCTTCATGAAGCTGGGCGGCTTGAACCACCTGATCACCAACCCGCGCGACATGCCGGGTTTCGTGAAGGAATTGAAGGCCACGCGCTTCACCGCGATCACCGGCGTCAACACATTGTTCAACGGCCTGCTCAACACGCCGGGCTTCGACGAGGTGGATTTCTCCAACCTCAAGATGACCCTCGGCGGCGGCATGGCGGTGCAGCGTGCGGTCGCGGAAAAGTGGAAGAAGGTGACCGGCGTGACGCTGATCGAGGCCTACGGCCTGACCGAAACGTCGCCGGCCGCCTGCATCAATCCGATGAACCTGCACGAGTACAACGGCGCCATCGGCCTGCCGGTGCCCTCCACCGATGCATGCCTCAAGGACGACGATGGCAACGTCGTGCCGGCGGGCGAAGTCGGCGAACTGTGCATCAAGGGTCCGCAGGTGATGAAGGGCTATTGGCAGCGCCCCGAGGAAACGGCGAACGTGATGGACGCGGACGGTTGGCTGCACACCGGCGACATGGCGAAGGTGGACGAGAATGGGTTCTTCTACATCGTCGACCGCAAGAAGGACATGATCCTGGTCTCCGGCTTCAACGTGTATCCGAACGAGGTCGAGGACGTGATCGCGGGCCTGGAGGGCGTGCTTGAAGTCGCTGCGATCGGCGTGCCCGACGACAAGTCCGGCGAGGCCGTGAAAGTCTTCATCGTGAAGAAGGACCCTGCCCTCACCGCCGAGCAGGTGAAAGCGTTCTGTCGAGACAACCTCACCGGCTACAAGCAGCCGCGCCACATCGAGTTCCGTACGGAACTGCCGAAGACCAACGTCGGCAAGATCCTGCGCAAGGAACTTCGCGAACCCGCCAAGACTGCCTGAACCCTGTTCAGCGTTCTCGGAAAGGCCGGCCCTGTGCCGGCCTTTTCCTTTTGGTTCAGGACTTTAGGGTCCGATTCTAGACGCTCGTCACAAATATGGAGACTCGGGGCCGTCGGGAGGCCGCGACTTGCCGCAAGCGCGTGTGTGCACTGGATTTTAATTATTCGTTCAGGTGTAGGATCGGCGCGTGATGCCACTTGCGTCACATTAATCCGTCACCCGCTTCCCCTGCCACGCGGGCAAGAAACCCCTCCAAGGAGCTCCCCATGAACAACGTCGAAAAACTGCAGCGCACCCGTGCATTCCCCACCATTCGCGTCGAATCCGAACCCAGCGGCGATGCGCACTGGCTTTACATGCATTCGGATGTCGCACCCGGCGTGCGCCCGTGCTTCCGCAGCCAGATGCTCGACGACGTGTTGAGCTTCACCAACTCGATCACCCTGCGCGAATCCCAGCGCCAGCCCGGCAAATTGCGTCACCTGGTGATCGCCTCCGACGCGAACGCCTTCAACCTCGGTGGCGACCTGGAGCTGTTCTCCCAGCTGATCCGCGAGAACAACCGCGACCGCCTGCTGAGCTATGCGCGCCGCTGCATCGATGGTGTCCACCACCTCAACACCGGCCTGGGCGGCGACGTCCGCACCATCGCACTGATCCAGGGCGATGCGCTGGGCGGTGGCCTCGAAATCGCGCTGTCCTGCCACACCATCGTGGCCGAAGAGGGCGTGGACATGGGCCTGCCGGAAGTGCTGTTCGGTCTGTTCCCGGGCATGGGCGCCTACTCGTTCCTGTGCAAGCGCGTGTCGCCGCAGGTCGCCGAAAAGATCATCCTGGAAGGCAACATCTACACCAGCGACGAGCTGTACAGGATGGGCGTGGTCGACGTGCTGGTGCCGAAGGGCCAGGGCGCCGCGGCGGTGCAGACCATCATCGACAAGCAGCGTCGTTCGCCGCATGCGCACCTGGCGCTGAACGCCTGCCGCAACCTGGCGCAGCCGGTGGGCTACGACGAACTGATGGGCATCACCGAAGTGTGGGTGGATACGGCCCTGACGCTCGGCGACAAGTCGCTGAAGATGATGGAGCGCATCGTCCGCGCGCAGGAAAAGCGGTCCATCCGCGCCGCCTGACCACTCCCTGCACGTCTGCTGTAGCAACACCGGGACATACAGGGGAAAACCAGGGGGTTGAAGCGCGCAGAGCGCCTTCAAGGGCGAGTCCGGGTCACCGTACTCGCCAGAGACCCGCCACTGCCGTGCGACCCGGGAGATGCTGTCGGCCATCGCGCCCGGCCGCTGGCCATCGCATCAGGACGACGAACCTTCGTTGCCTTTTTCCGTCGCACCGCGCACACGCTGCCGCGCATCGAGCGCGGCACGGCCGTGACTGAGGTGCGAGTTCAGTGCCGCCAGGCGGTGCCGCCATTCGCGCGTGATCTGCCAGTCCGCCAGGCTCATCATCTCGCCTGCGGCCGCAGCGAGTTTCACCAGGCCGAGATTGCTGGCCACGCCTTTCAGCGCGTGCGCGTGTTCGCGGAGATGCTCGCCATCGCCACGCTCCATGGCATGCGCCATGGCGCCGATGCATCCGTCGGCGTCGTTGAGGCACTGCCCGATGAACTCGCGTTCGAAGGCATCGCCCATGCCGAGCGCGGTCAGTTCGTCCAGCACGCTGACATCGAGCACGCCGTCTGAGACTTCCGTCCGTGCGGGCATCGACGAAACGGCGGTCGCGGTGACGCGCCCGGAGGTGGCGATATCGGCGAGCGCATCCAGTAGCCGGGTCGCGACGACCGGCTTGGCGAGGAACGCGCGTGCGCCCGCCTGCTCGCAGCGCTGGATGGATTCGGGCGTGACGTCGGCACTGAGGATCAGCACCGGCGTGCGGCTGCCGCTGCCGGCTTCCATCACGCGCAGCTGCTTCAACAGGTCGAGACCGCTGAGGCCGGGCATGTGCAGGTCGCAGATGACGGCGTCGTAGGATGCCGACTCCAGCGCATCCAGTACTTCCTCGCCGCCATTGACGCAGGTGATGCGGTGGCCGGCCTTCTGCAGCAGGCGCTGCACGACCATGCGGTTGGCCTCGTGGTCGTCGGCCACCAGGATCTGCATGCTGCGCACGCGTGCGCGGTGGCGCAGGAATGGATCGGAGAACGCGATGATGTTCTCGGCACTGGCGGTGTCGGGCGCTTCCTCCAGCCACTCCGCATGTCCGTGCACCGCCGGCACGACGACGCGCTCGGGCACGGCTTCGAACGGCAGTTCGACCCAGAAGCAACTGCCACGCTGCTCATGGCTTTCGAACCCGATGGTGCCGCCCATCGCCTCGGTCAGTCCCTTGGCGATGGTCGTGCCCAGGCCGGTGCCGCCGTAGCGACGCGACAGGCTGCCATCGGCCTGTTCGAAGGCCTCGAACAGCCGCTCGCGCAGGGCGACCGGCACGCCGATACCGGTATCGGTCACGGTGAAGCGCAGGCGCATCCGGTTGCCCTCGACCAATGCCGGGGTGACCACCATGCGGACTTCGCCCTCGTCGGTGAACTTGACGGCGTTGCCGGCGAGATTCAGCAACACCTGGCGCAGGTGGCCGGCATCGCCGCGCAGCTTCAGCGGGATCGCGTCATCGACGGTGCCTTCGTAGCGGACCTGCTTGCCACGCGCCTGCGGCATCAGGATCAGGCCGATGCTCTCCACCAGTTCGCGCGGCGAGAACTCCACGACGTTGAGCTTGACCTTGCCGGCTTCGATCGCCGAGATGTCGAGCACGTCCTCGACCAGGCCCAGCAGCGTGCGCGTGGAGGCCTGGATGGTCGACAGGCATTCGCGCTGTTCGGCATCCAGCCGCGTCGTCGCCAGCAGTTCGGACATGCCCGCCAAGCCGTTGAGCGGCGTGCGGAACTCGTGGCTCATGTTGGCGAGGAAACGGCTCTTGGCCTCGTTGGCGCGGCGCGCCTCGTCGGTCGCGCGGGTCAGGTCGCGCAACAGGCCGGAGAGGTACATCGGCACGGCGATCAGGCCGAGCACCAGGCCCACGCCAAGGGTGAGGTTGGTCCGCCAGTAGTCGTTCATGGCGACCACGGCGGCGAACGAGGCACTGGCCATCGCCACCGCGACCACCAGGTAGCGGTTGCCGTAACGCAGGCCGTTGCCGACGGTGATCCACATCAGCACGACGTAGGCCCACGACAGCGGCTCGCCCATGCCGTTCATCGCCGCGGCCAGCAGGCCATAGTCGGCGATCATGCCCAGCCCGCGACGCACGTGCGACTGGCCTGGTTGCACCAGCAGCCACGCGAAGATGCCCAGCCCGTTGATCAGGCCCGACGTGATGATCGTCAGGACGATCGTGTACTCGCCCGCCGGCAGCGCCGCGCGCGAGGACGGCAGCAGCGCATAGAACAGGATGATCGAGATGACCGCGATGCGGATGGCGGCCTGGCCGTGCTCACTGTCGCCACGGTGCGCCAGGCGGGACTTCATCCAGCTGAGGGGATTGGTCATGGCTCACTCCATCCCTGGACGGTTCTGCACCGTCGAGTAGCGTTCGCAGATGTCATCGAGCCGCGCCCGCCCACGGATCAGCGCGTCGACACATGCGGGATCGAACAGGCGACCACGCTGGGCATACAGATACGCCAGCGCGGCGTCCTTCTCCCATGCCTTCTTGTACGGCCGCGGCGAAATCAACGCATCGAACACGTCCGCCACCGCCACTATCCTCGCTTCCAACGGGATCTGCTCGCCCACGAGGCCATCCGGATAGCCACTGCCGTCGTAGCGCTCGTGATGGCGCAGCGCGATCAGCGCACCGGCCTGGATGAAGCGGTTCTGGCTTCCCGAGAGCAGCTGGTGGCCGATCTTGGGATGCCGGCGCATGACGTCGGTCTCTTCGGCGGTCAGCGGCCCGGCCTTCATCAGGACCGAATCGGGGATGGCGATCTTGCCCATGTCGTGCAGCGGCGCGGCCATCTCGATGGTGCGCACTTCGTCTTCCGGCAGGCCGAGCTGTTCGGCGATCAGGCCGGCCACGTGCGCCATGCGTTCCAGATAGGCACTGGTACCGCTGTCGCGGTATTCGATGGCGCGCGCCAGGCGCGACAGGGTCTCGCGTTCGCGCTCTTCCACCTCGTGCATGCTGGACAGCAGGCGCTGCTCCAGCGACAGGGCGCGCTGCTTGACGTTCTCGGACTGCTGGCGCAGTTGCAGCAGGTTGCGGCAACGCGCGCGCAGCTCGCGCGGGCGGACCGGCTTGACCAGGAAATCGATCACGCCGGCTTCCAGCGCCGCCTGGCGGATCGGCTCGTCGCCGACCACGGTGATCAGGATGATCGCGATGTCGCGGTGCATCGGCAGCCGGCGGAAGCGGCGGGCGAACTCCAGCCCGTCCATGCCAGGCATGCGGTAGTCCAGCAGCAGCAGGTCGGTGCGGTTCTTCTCGCACCATTCCAGGGCCGCCTGCGGATCGCCGAAATCGTGGACGGCCAACTCGGACGCGATGTCCTCGATGACATGGCGCAGCATCGTGCGCGCAGACGTCTGATCGTCGACGATGACGATGTTCAAAGCGTTACCTACCCCTTGGGGCCACATCACGTGGCTGTCGGGCAAGGATACTCCGGCGGTGGCGGGGCTCGCATCCAACATGTCGGCAGTCCTGTTCGGCGGCACGGTCCCGGGCGGGGTCCGTGATCCACGAAGGGAACCGATGCGAATCACGGGGCCCCCTCCCCTGATCTCTATCGGCGCGGACGGCGGAAAATTGACCGTCCTGCGCGTGAAACCACGCAGGAACCGTGCCAGCCGTCGCAGCGGCCTGTCGGGACTCAACACGTTGACCTCCATCACGGATTGACGGCCTTCCCGTCCCTCCATGGCGGGCAGCGTGCCGGAATGCGGGGCCGGGCGATGGACGTTCGCGCCCCCGGTGGACCCGTCGCGTCATCCGGACGGGTGCGTATGCTGCCCCGGAGCGTCACTCTGTTGACGCGCCTGGCCTTGCGATTCAGCCGTGGCTTTCCGGGCGCATGTAGGGGAACAGCAGCACGTCGCGGATCGAATCCGAACCGGTCAGCAGCATGACCAGGCGGTCGATGCCGATGCCGAGTCCCCCGGTCGGCGGCAGCCCCACTTCCAGCGCACGGATATAGTCGGCGTCGAAGTGCATGGCTTCATCGTCACCGCCCTCCTTCGCCTGCACCTGGGCCATGAAGCGCGCGGCCTGGTCTTCGGGATCGTTCAGTTCGGAGAAGCCATTGGCGATCTCCTTGCCGTTGATGAACAGTTCGAAGCGGTCGGTGTAGCCCGGCGCATCGTCGTTGGCACGCGCCAGCGGCGACACTTCCACGGGATGGTCGGTGATGAAGGTGGGTTGCACCAGGGTGTGTTCCACCGTCTTCTCGAAGATCTCCAGCAACAGCTTGCCCCAGCCGTACGACGGCTTGACGTGGATCTTCAGGCGCTCGCAATGGCGCACCAGCGCATCGCGGTCGGTGCAGTCGGCGAGGCTGATGTCCGGGTTGTGGTGGCGGACGGCTTCATCCATGCGCCAGCGGCGGAATGCCGGCTCCAGGTCGATGTCCTCGCCGTCCCACGCCACCTGCCCGGTGCCCAGCACTTCGTGGGCGACGTCCCGGATGACGCCTTCGGTCAGGTCCATGATTTCGTTGTACGTAGCGTAGGCCTCGTACAGTTCGAGCATGGTGAATTCCGGGTTGTGGCGGGTGCTGACGCCTTCGTTGCGGAAGTTGCGGTTGATCTCGTAGACGCGCTCCAGGCCACCGACCACCAGGCGCTTCAGGTACAGCTCCGGCGCCACGCGCAGGTAGAGGTCCAGGTCCAGCGCGTTGTGGTGGGTGGTGAACGGCTTGGCCGCGGCGCCGCCGGGGATGTAATGCATCATCGGCGTCTCGACCTCGAGGAAGCGCCGCGTGTCCAGCCATTCGCGGATCGCGCGGATGATGCGCGAGCGCTTGATGAAGACGGCGCGCGCTTCCGGCGTGACGATCAGGTCGACATAGCGCTGGCGATAGCGCTGCTCGACGTCCGACAGCCCGTGCCACTTGTCGGGCAAGGGGCGCAGCGACTTGGTCAGCAGGCGGAAGGCATCGGCCTTGACCGACAGCTCGCCGGTACGGGTGCGGGTCAGCACGCCCTCCACGCCGACGATGTCGCCGATGTCCCAGCCCTTGAACGCGTCGTAGGTGTCGCCCAGCGTGTTGGCCTGCAGGAACAGCTGGATGCGCCCGGATTCGTCCTGGATCTGCACGAAGCTGGCCTTGCCCATTACCCGCTTGGCCATCAGGCGACCCGCCAGCTTCACCCGGCGGCCGGCACCTTCCAGCGCTTCGGCGGTCCACAGGTCGGCATCGTCGTATTGCGTCTGCAGGTCACCCGCGTAGTCGGTGCGACGGAAGTCGTTGGGGAACGCGATGCCCTGCCCGCGCAGCGCGGTCAGTTTGGCGCGACGCTCGGCGATGAGGCTGTTCTCGTCCTGCGGAGGCGTGTGGTCAGTCATCGGTTCTTATCGTGTTCCTGGACGTGGGAGCGACGTGAGTCGCGAACTTTCTCGGTGAACCTTCGCGACTCACGTCGCTCCCACAAGGGAGCTTTGGGTCGCTCAGGCGTCGATGCGTTTCGAACCGGCCTCCAGGCCGGATTTCAGGCTGGCCTCGACGAACTCGTCCAGGTCGCCATCCAGTACCTTCTGCGTATCGGAACGCTCCACGCCGGTGCGCAGGTCCTTGATGCGGCTCTGGTCCAGCACGTAGTTGCGGATCTGGCTGCCCCAGCCGATGTCGGACTTGGTCGCTTCCACGGCATCGCGCTCGGCGTTGCGCTTCTGGATTTCCAGCTCGTACAGCTTGGCGGCCAGCATCTTCATCGCGTTGTCGCGGTTCTGGTGCTGGCTGCGGCCGGTCTGGCAGGCCACGACTATCCCGGTCGGCACGTGGGTGATGCGCACCGCCGACTCGGTCTTGTTGACGTGCTGGCCACCGGCGCCGGACGAGCGGTACACGTCGGTACGCAGGTCGGCCGGATTGATGTCGATGTCGATGTTGTCGTCGACTTCCGGCGACACGAACACCGAGGTGAAGCTGGTGTGGCGGCGATTGTCCGAATCGAACGGCGACTTGCGCACCAGCCGGTGCACGCCGGTTTCGGTCTTCAGCCAGCCGTAGGCGAAGTCGCCCTCCACCCGCAGCGTGGCCGACTTGATGCCGGCGACGTCGCCGCCGCTGGCTTCCATCAGTTCGGTCTTCCAGCCGCGCGATTCGCACCAGCGCAGGTACATGCGCAGCAGGATTTCCGCCCAGTCCTGCGCCTCGGTGCCGCCGGCACCGGCCTGGATGTCGACGAAGGCGTTGGAGCTGTCCATCTTGCCGGAGAACATGCGCTGGAACTCCAGCTTGTCCACGTGCACGGCATAGCGCTCGACGTCGGCGACCACGGCGTGCGCGGTGTCTTCGTCGTTCTCCATCTCCGCCAGTTCCAGCAACTCGCTGGCGCCGGCCAGGCCTTCCTCGATGTCGCGGATGCCGTTGACCGTCTTGTCCAGCAGCGACCGTTCACGGCCCAGCTGCTGGGCGTACTCGGCGTTGTTCCAGATGTCCGGGCTTTCCAGCTCGCGGTTTACTTCTTCCAGGCGCTCGCGCTTGGCATCGTAGTCAAAGATACCCCCGGAGCGAGGCCAGCCTGTCCTGCAGGTCGGCGATGCGCTGGCGGATGGGATTCAGCTCGATCATGGGGTATGGGCGGGGGGGACGGAATCGGCCGGCAAGGATACCAGAGGCACACTGGAGGCCTGCGCCGGAGCGCCCGATGGAACAGAAGTTGCATCGCTGCGCAGGCGTCCTTCCCGAGAGCCGTCCGCTCATGCCGACTCCCGCCGCCGTGCCTGTTCCGCTGCTGACGTGCCTGCTGGGCCTGGCACTGCTGCTGGGCCTGCCGTCCTCGCGCGCCCAGGGCACGCAGCCGGTCGCGCAGGATCGCGCCAGCCAGGTGACGCGGTGCCTCCAATTGCGCCGCGATGCGCCACCCGTCGCGGTGGCACTGGCGGAGTCGCTGCTGCGCGAGCCCGACCTGACGGTCGAGGATGAAGTGAAGATCTTCAGCTGCCTTGGCATCGCCGCCGGCCTGGCCGGCGACAGGACGCGCGCGGTGGATGCCGGCGCACAGATGGAACGCCTCGTGCACCAGCACCCCGCCCTCGCCGTGCCGTTCCGCGCGCGTGCCTATTCGCAGGCCGGCTCGGTCTTCCATGGCGCAGGCCAGATCCATCGCGCCGAAGCAGCGTACCTGCGCGCCCAGCACCTCGCCGCGCAACTGCCGGCCGACGAAGCGGCCCTGTTCCAGGCCACCACGCTGAGCAACCTCGGCCTGATCCATGCCGACTACCTCGATTCCCCGGAGGTGGCCGACGGCTACCACCGCAAGGCGCTCGGTGCCGCTCGATCGGTCGGTCTGGAAGATCCGCTGATCCTGTACAACCACGCACTGAATCTTGTCCGGCTCGGCCGGACCGAAGAAGCCCTGGCGGTGATCGACGAAGGCGAAGCCATGGCCAGCCGCAAGCAGGCGCAGGCGGTGGCCGAGCGCCTGCGTGCCGAGCGCGCAGGCATCTGGGTCGCGCAGGGGCGCCTCGCACAGGCCCGTCCCGTGCTCGAAGCCGCGATCCAGATGCAAGAGACCCGCGCCGACAAACCCGGCCTGGCCGGATCGCTCGCCAAGCTGTCGGTCCTGCAGCGCATGTCGGGCGACACCGCCGGCGCGTTGGCCACCGCGCGACGCGCCTGGACGAACGTGGACGGCACGCCGCAACCGCAGAAGCAGCGCGAGGTGCTGCGCGCCTGGATCGCGGCGCACGCCGCGCTCGGACAGGCGGACGACGCCATGGCCGTCGGCGCACGCCTGCATGCACTGGAAATGCAGACGCTGAAGGAACAACGGCTGGAGCTGCTGGCGGACCTGCAGGCGCGCAGCGAAAGCGCCGCCGCGCAGCGCGAACTGGAGACGATGCGCCACCAGGCGCAGATCCGCGTGCTGAACGACGAGAAGTCCACGCAGCTGCGCCGCTCGGGCATCGCCCTGCTGGTGCTGCTGGTACTGGCGGGCGTCGGCTTCGGCCTGTTGCAGCGTCGGAAGAACCGGCAGCTGCACAAGGTCAGCGCCACCGATCCGCTCACTGGCCTGCGCAACCGGCGGGCCGCCACCGAAGCGATGAAGGCGATCTCGTCGCAACGCCCGGCGGCCGGCACCCGTCACGTGCTGTTCCTGATCGACATCGACCACTTCAAGCAGGTCAACGACAGCTTCGGCCACCATGCCGGCGACCAGGTGCTGGTGGCGCTCGCGTGCCGCCTGCGCGACCTGGGCCGCGTGGACGACGTCATCGCCCGCTGGGGTGGCGAGGAGTTCCTGATGGCATGCGCCGACCTTACCGAAGCGCAGGCCTGCACCGTCGCGGCCCGGTTGCACGAGGCGCTGTGCGAAGTGCACGAACTGGCGCCACGACAGCGCTGGTCGCTGACCGTCTCGCTCGGCTTCGCGCCGTTCCCGTTTTTCGACAACACCGCCAGCGGCTGGGACTACGCGCTGCGCATGGCCGACCGCGCCCTGTACGCCGCCAAGGACCGTCGCAACGCCTGGGCCGGCCTGTGGGGACGCGCGTTGCCTGCCGACGCCACGCTGCAGGCGTTGCTGGAAGCGCCCGAGGAGGCCGTCCGCAGCGGCGCCATCGGACTGGTCGCCAGTTATGCGGTGGAACGCCTGCCGCAGGTGCCTGCGACGCGCGCCGCGTAGCGGCTCGACGGACTTTCAGTCCGCTGGCGTCCAGTGGCGGATCAGCAACTGGATACCGCGACGGTCCTTCCAGTCGTCGGTATCCAACTGGTAGGCGGCCCGGACGCGGGCCGGCGGCTGCATGTCGTGCCAGCCGTTGAACTGGATGGCGTTCAACGCGGACGGGTGACCCGCCTGGCGCAAGGAGAACTTCAGGTGCTTCTCGCCGACCACGCGCCAGTCCAGTACATCGAACACGCCATCGAACACCGGCTCGGGAAAGCCCTGTCCCCAGGGCCCGGCGCTACGCAGCACGTCGGCGTGCATACGATCCAGTTCGCCTGGGGCAAGCTCGCCATCGCTCAACACCTCCTCGCGCAACAGATCGTCGTCGAGCATGGCCGCGGCGTGCTGGTGGAAGGCGGCACGGAACTGCGGCAATGCGCACTCGTCCAGCGACAGTCCGGCCGCCATGGCATGGCCGCCGAAGCGCTGCACGAGGCCGGGATGCAGGGCATCGACCGCCGCCAGCGCATCGCGGATGTGGAAGCCGGGGATCGAACGTGCCGAACCGCGCAGCGTGGTGCTGCCGGGTTCCGCCGGCGCGAACGCGATCACCGGCCGATGCAGCCGCTCCTTGATCTTGGACGCAACCAGGCCTACCACGCCGGGATGCCAGTCGGGATCGAACAGGCACGGCGCCAATGGCACCGGCCCGTCGTCCGCGTGTTCGATACGGGCCAGCGCGGCCTGCGCCTCGTCGACCATCTGCTGCTGCACGCCGCGACGTTCGGCATTGATGCCTTCCAGCACGCGCGCCATTTCATCGGCCTGGGTCGCGTCGTCGGTCAGCAGGCAGGCAATGCCGAGCGCCATGTCCTCCAGCCGCCCGGCCGCGTTCAGGCGCGGCGCGATGGCGAAGCCGATGTCGGCGGCCGTCAGGCGCGCCGGGTCGCGTCCCGCCACGCGCATCAGCGCCTGCAGGCCTGCGCATCCCTGCCCCGACCGGAGGCGGCGCAGGCCGGCACCGACGAGGGCACGGTTGTTGGCATCCAGCGGCACCAGGTCCGCCACGGTGCCGATCGCGACCAGGTCCAGCAAGGTGGACAGGTCGGGGACGACGTCCGTGAAGGCGCCGCGCTCGCGCAACACCCGCCGCAACGCGAGCAGCACGTAGAACATCACGCCGACGCCGGCCAGCATCTTGCTGGGGAACGGATCGCCGCGCAGGTTCGGATTGACGATGACGTCGGCCGGCGGCAGTCGCTCGCCCGGCAGGTGATGGTCGGTGACCAGCACCTGCCATCCGCGCGCCTTTGCTTCGGCGATACCGGCGTGGCAGGCGATACCGTGGTCCACCGTGACCAGCAGATCGGGTTGCAGCGCGGCCAGTTCGTCCACCAGCGACGGCGACAGGCCGTAGCCATGGACCATGCGGTTGGGCACCGCCGGCGTCACCCGTCGCGCACCCAGCAGGCACAGCCCGCGCACGCCGACCGCACAGGCGGTGGCGCCATCGCAGTCGAAATCGCCGACGATGACGATGTGGCGATCCTGCGCGATGGCGTCGGCGAGCAACGCCGTCGCCTCGCCAAGCCCACCCAGCAGGTCGGGCGGCAGCAGGTGCGCCAGTCGCGGCTGCGCCTGATCGACCGTCAGGGCGCCACGGGCTTCGTAGATCCGCCGCAGCAGGGGCGGCACGCTGTCCGGCCACTGCCCGTTCGCGGCGATGGCGCGACGCCGGATACTGGGGGAAGACGTCATGCCGGAACGTGGTCCGGGCGCACCGTATCCAGCCGCTGCAGGGGGCCGCGCCACAGGCGCCAGCGCTGTTCGCGACGCAACGAGAACAGCGCGCCATCCTCGAAATCGAGGTTCAACACATCCAGTTCGCGCTTGCGGAGCGCGTCGAGCAACGGGCGCAGCGCGTCCCGGCACAGCAGGTCGAGGTTGCGCAGGTGGCGCAGGTCGATCAAGGCATCGACACCGCCTTCGCCATTCGCATGCCCCGCTTCGACCCCGGCCACCTGCGCCAGCGACTGCAGCAGCACGTCGTTGCCCTTCACCTGGCGGAACCCCGTCAGCACGGCGTCCGGCAGCACGCCGCCGCCCCAGAACCACAGCGAGTTCACCGGCGGCTTGCCTTGCGCCACGCGATGCGCGTTCCACGGGTGGTTGTGCAGCAGCACCTGCGTCTCGCTGAGCAGGGCGCGCCACCGTCGACCCACGTCGCCTTCCGGCAGGTGCGCGAAGAGATCGTCGCCGAGCACGTCGCTGGCCGGCACGAACGCGGGCAGCTTCGCATCCACCGGCAGGCGCAGGTACCAGCGTGCGGGATCCGGTGCATCCAGCAGCATGCCGGCATCGCCGAACAGCGGCTTCAGCACCGGCAGCAACTGCGCGGTGTCCTCGTCGGTGAGTGCGAGCGCTTCGCCATAGGCCAGCATGCGGGCGCCGGTCATGTCGGGCGATACGCGCGCCGGATCGGCGCGCAGCCACGTTGCGCCGGCGGCGTCCCGTGCATCGTGCTGTCGCGTCAGTGCAGCGACCGGCCAATGGTCCGGCACCAGCTGGAACTGGCGCCGCACCTGCGCGCGCTCGCCGGTGTCACCGTCGCTCCGGTCGGCACGCCCGAGCGCCTTGGCGATGTCGGGCGGCAACACCTGCCCGACCAGGCGGGTGCGGGCGGGCAACAGCAGGGTGGCCTGGGCCATCAGGGTCTGCTTAGTCGGCGTAGGAAACGCTGACGATTTCGTACTCGCGCTGGCCGGCTGGCGCGTCGATCGTGACGCTGTCGCCTTCGTGCTTGCCGATCAGGGCGCGGGCCAGCGGCGAGGAGATCGCGATCAGGCCCAGCTTGATGTCGGCCTCCAGGTCGCCAACGATCTGGTAGCGCTTCTCTTCATCGGTGTCCACGTCGGCCAGCGCCACCTTGGCGCCGAACACGATGCGCGAGCCGGCGTTGAGCTTGCTGACATCGATGATTTCCGCGTGCGACAACTCGCCCTCGAGCTGCTTGATGCGGCCTTCGATGAAGCCCTGCTGCTCGCGTGCGGCGTGGTACTCCGCGTTTTCCTTCAGGTCGCCGTGCGCACGCGCCTCGGCGATGGCGGCGATCACTTCCGGACGCTTGACCGTCTTCAGCAGGTCCAGTTCCTGGCGCAGGCGCTGTGCGCCTTGCATGGTCAATGGTGCTCTCACCCTTGAAGCTCCTTGTGCAGTTCCTGCAACGCCAGTACCGGGCCGGTGCCGCGGTATTCCAGCGAATGCACCAGCGCCTTGGCGCCGGCGACAGTGGTTGAATACGTGACGCGATGCTGCAGGGCTTCGCGCCGGATCGAGAAGGAGTCGGCGATCGCCTGGCGTCCTTCCGTGGTGTTGACGATATACACGATTTCGCCGTTCTTGATCAGGTCGACGACGTGCGGACGGCCCTCCAGCACCTTGTTGATCTGCTCGCAGGCGATACCGTGCTCGCCCAGCCATGCGGCGGTGCCCGCCGTGGCGACGATGCGGTAGCCACGACTGACCAGTTCCTGGGCGACCGGCAGCACGCGCTTCTTGTCCGGATCGCGCACCGAGATGAACACCTTGCCTACCGGCGGCGCCTTGATGCCACCGGCTTCCTGCGCGCGCGCCATCGCGGCACCGAAGCTGCGGCCCACACCCATCACTTCGCCGGTGGAGCGCATTTCCGGGCCGAGGATCGGATCGACGCCCTGGAACTTGGCGAACGGGAAGATCGCCTCCTTGACCGAGTAGTAGTCCGGCACGATTTCCTTCGTCGCGCCCTGCCCCGCCAGCGTCATGCCGGCCATGCAGCGGGCGGCGATCTTGGCCAGCGGCATGCCCGTTGCCTTGGACACGAACGGCACCGTGCGGGACGCGCGCGGGTTCACTTCCAGCAGGTAGACGATGTCGTCGTTGCCGTCTTCGCTGGACTGGATGGCGAACTGCGTGTTCATCAGGCCGACGACCTTCAGCGCCTTGGCCAGTTCGACTACCTGGCGGCGCAGTTCGTCCTGCGTCTTCGCCGACAGCGAGTACGGCGGCAGCGAGCACGAGGAGTCGCCCGAGTGCACGCCGGCTTCCTCGATGTGTTCCATCACGCCGCCGATCAGCACGTGGCCTTCCGCGTCGGCGATGATGTCCACGTCCACTTCTACCGCATTGTCGAGGAAGCGGTCGAGCAGCACGGGCGAATCGTTGGAGACCTTGACCGCATCGCGCACGTAGCGGGCCAGGTCGGATTCGCCGTACACGATTTCCATCGCGCGGCCGCCCAGCACGTAGGACGGGCGCACCACCAGCGGATAACCGATCTCGCGCGCCAGCAGCAGGGCTTCCTGGTCGTTGCGGGCGATGCGGTTCGGCGGCTGCTTCAAGCCCAGCTTGTCGACCAGTTGCTGGAAGCGTTCGCGGTCCTCGGCCAGATCGATGGAGTCCGGGCTGGTACCGATGACCGGCACGCCGTTGGCTTCCAGCGCGCGCGCCAGCTTCAGCGGCGTCTGGCCGCCGTACTGCACGATGACGCCCTTCGGCTGTTCCAGCTCGACGATCTCCAGCACGTCTTCCAGCGTCAGCGGCTCGAAGTACAGGCGGTCGGAGGTGTCGTAGTCGGTGGAGACGGTTTCCGGGTTGCAGTTGACCATGATGGTCTCGAACCCGTCCTCGCGCAGCGCCAGCGCCGCGTGCACGCAGCAATAGTCGAACTCGATGCCCTGGCCGATGCGGTTGGGGCCGCCGCCGAGGATCATGATCTTGTCGCGATCGGTCGGCTGCGCCTCGCACTCGTCCTCGTAGGTCGAATACAGGTACGCCGTGCTGGTGGCGAACTCGGCCGCGCAGGAGTCCACGCGCTTGTACACCGGCTTCACGCCCAATGCCTTGCGCAGCACGCGCACGGCGGCTTCGTCGGTGCCGGCCAGTTGCGCCAGCCGTGCATCGGAGAAGCCCATGCGCTTCAGGCGGCGCATGCGTGCCTTGTCCAGCGACCCGAGGCCATCGGCGGCGAGCTGCTGCTCGGTCGCGATGATCTCCTCCATCTGGTCGAGGAACCACGGATCGATGAACGACAGCGCGTGCACCTGTTCCACCGTCATGCCGGCGCGGAACGCATCGGCGACATGGAACAGGCGTTCCGGACCCGGTGCCTTCAGTTCGCGGCGCAGCTTGGCCAGGTCGTCCTCGTCGGCGAGATCGAGGCCCGTCGGGTCAAGGCCGACCTTGCCGGTCTCCAGGCCGCGCAGCGCCTTCTGCAGCGACTCCTGGAAGGTGCGGCCCATCGCCATCACCTCGCCCACCGACTTCATCTGGGTGGTCAGGCGCGCGTCGGCCTGCGGGAACTTCTCGAACGCGAAGCGCGGGATCTTGGTGACGACATAGTCGATCGCCGGCTCGAACGAAGCCGGCGTCAGGCCGCCGGTGATCTCGTTCTTCAGTTCGTCCAGCGTGTAGCCGACCGCAAGCTTGGCCGCGACCTTGGCGATCGGGAAGCCGGTGGCCTTGGAGGCCAGCGCCGACGAGCGCGACACGCGCGGATTCATCTCGATGACGACCACGCGGCCGGTCTGCGCATTGATGCCGAACTGGACGTTCGAACCGCCGGTATCCACGCCGATCTTGCGCAGCACCGCGATGGAGGCATCGCGCAGGCGCTGGTATTCCTTGTCGGTCAGGGTCTGCGCCGGCGCGACGGTGATACTGTCGCCGGTGTGCACGCCCATCGGATCGAGGTTCTCGATGGAGCAGACGATGATGCAGTTGTCCGCGGTGTCGCGGACCACTTCCATCTCGAACTCCTTCCAGCCCAGCACCGACTCTTCCACCAGCACCTCGGTGGTCGGCGACAGTTCCAGGCCGCGGGTCACGATGTCGATCAGTTCCTCGCGGTTGTAGGCGATGCCGCCACCGCTGCCGCCGAGCGTGAAGCTGGGCCGGATGATGGTGGGATAGCCGACGCGGGTCTGGATCTCCAGCGCCTCTTCCAGTGTGTGGGCGACGGCGGCCTTCGGGCATTCCAGCCCGATCTCACCCATCGCCACGCGGAACAGCTCGCGGTCCTCGGCCATGCGGATGGCGTCGCGCTTGGCGCCGATCAGCTCGACGCCGTACTTCTCCAGCACGCCATTGTCGGCCAGGTCCAGCGCGCAGTTCAGCGCGGTCTGGCCCCCCATCGTCGGCAGCAGCGCGTCGGGCTTCTCCTTGGCGATGATCTTCTCGACCGTCTGCCAGTTGATCGGCTCGATGTACACCGCATCCGCCATCTCGGGGTCGGTCATGATGGTCGCCGGGTTGCTGTTGACCAGCACCACCCGGTACCCCTCTTCGCGCAGCGCCTTGCAGGCCTGTGCGCCGGAGTAGTCGAACTCGCAGGCCTGGCCGATGACGATCGGGCCTGCGCCGATGATCAGGATGGTTTTAAGGTCGTTGCGCTTGGGCATGCTGTCCTCGGTTCTTCGCGTGGCCGCCGCGCGCGATGCGCCGCGTGCGGCCGGTAGACACAGGTGGTGCGGTTCGGTGAAGCGTCGGTCTAGCGCGCCGCGCCCATCGACTGGATGAACCGGTCGAACAGCGGTGCGACGTCGTGCGGCCCCGGCGAGGCTTCCGGGTGGCCCTGGAAGGAGAACGCGGGAGCGTCGGTCAGTTCGATGCCCTGGTTGGTGCCGTCGAACAGCGAGCGATGGATCACGCGCACGTTGGCGGGCAGCGAGGCTTCATCGACGGCGAAGCCGTGGTTCTGCGACGTGATCATCACGCGGCCGCTGTCGAGATCCTGCACCGGATGGTTGGCGCCATGGTGGCCGTGGCCCATCTTGATGGTCTGCGCACCGGCGGCGAGCGCCAGCAACTGGTGGCCCAGGCAGATGCCGAAGGTCGGGATCTTCTTCGCGATGAATTCGCGGATGGCGGTGATGGCGTAGTCGCATGGCGCCGGGTCGCCCGGTCCGTTGGACAGGAACACGCCATCCGGCTGCAGCGCCAGCACGTCGGCGGCGCTGGTCTGCGCCGGCACCACGGTGACCTCGCAGCCACGCTCGGCCAGCATGCGCAGGATGTTGTGCTTCACGCCGAAATCGTAGGCCACGACCTTGAACTTCGCCGGCGCCTGCACGAAGGCATTGCGGTCCAGGTCCAGCTGGCCATCGCGCCACGCATAGGGCTTGTCGGTGGTGACCACCTTCGCCAGGTCCATGCCCTTCAGGCCGGGGAACTTGCGCGCCGCTTCCAGCGCCTTCTCGACATCCGTGTCGTCGCCGGCCATCAGCGCGCCGTTCTGGGCGCCGCGCTCGCGCAGGACGCGGGTCAGCTTGCGGGTATCGATGCCGGCGATGGCGACGATGCCACGCGTGGACAGCCATTCCGGCAGTGCCTGCTGGTTGCGCCAGCTGCTGGGGCGACGCGGCACGTCGCGCACGATCAGGCCGGCGCACCAGACCCTGGCGGCCTCGTCGTCCTGGTCGGTGCAGCCGGTATTGCCGATGTGGGGGTACGTCAGGGTGACGAGCTGGCGGGCGTACGACGGGTCGGTCAGGATTTCCTGGTAACCGGTCATGGCGGTGTTGAACACCACTTCGCCGACGGAAAGGCCGGCTGCGCCTACGGATTCGCCCTCGAATACGGTGCCGTCTTCGAGTACGAGAATTGCGGGTCGTGTCACGGGGTTCGCCTTGGGGTGAAGGAACCCTGTCCCACCGGCTTGCGGCTGCAAGAAACCGCGAACGCGGCGTTTATCCGGTCCGTGGCGATGGGTAACAGGCGAGGGCGAATTGTACGGGGATGGCCTGTTCAGCGCCACCGTTTTTTTCCCGCCAGACCATTGGCAGACCGCTGGCGGATGCCTTGTTCAGGTTTCCGCCGCGCTGTCCAGGACAGATCGCGTGCTCAATCGAGCAGGTCGCGCACCCGGTAGTTGCCGGCGGGCCGGCCCGCGAGCTTCGATGCAACGTGCAAGGCGCCGCGCGCGAATACATCGCGGTGGGTCGCGCGGTGGACCAGCTCGATGCGCTCGCCGAGACCCGTGAACTGCACAGCGTGCTCACCGACGATGTCGCCCGCTCGCAGGCTGGCGTAATGCACCTGCGCGCCCGCGCTGCCGGCGGCCTCTCCGAGCGTCAGCGCAGTGCCCGACGGTGCATCCTTCTTGTGGACGTGGTGCGACTCCACGATGTCGACATCCCATCCCGGCAATGCCGCTGCGGCCCGCTCCACCAGATCGGTGAGCACGGCAACGCCGAGGCTGAAGTTGGTCGCCCACACCAGCGGAATGCGCGCGCCCGCGTGCGCCAGCGCCGCCATCTGCCGATCGGAGATGCCCGTCGTACCCGATACCAGGGGCGTCCCACGCTCGACGCACAGGGCAAGGATGGGGTCGAAGCCGTCCGGCAGGCTGAAGTCGACCGCGACATCGAATACGGGCACCCCCGCCAGTTCGCTGGCGGCGAAGTACGGCACGCCATCGACCACGCGGGGCGACGGCGCGCGCCGCGTCACCGCTGCGACCACCTGGTAGCCGGCGGGCTGTTCTGCCGCCAGGCGAATCAACGCTTGGCCCATCCGTCCGGAGGCGCCGTGGATCAGGAGACGTGTCGGTGAGGTGTCCATGCCCGCATGGTACCGCCAGCCGCGGCCGCCGCGGCATCGCACTGCGCCGTTCTCACGGCACCCGGGGATGCCCGAGGTGGTAACCCTGGGCGTAAGGCACGCCGAGCTGCCTCAGCGTTTCGAGCTGCTGGGCCGTTTCGACACCTTCGGCCACGAGCTCGGCGCGGGTCCCGCGTGCGAACGTCAGCAGCGCGGCGATCAGCGACTGCATGCGGGGCCGCTGGTCGACCTCGCGCACCAGCGTGACGTCGAGCTTGATGATGTCCGGGGCCAGCCGCAGCACATGGCGGAGACTGGCGAATCCGGCGCCGGTATCGTCGACGGCGATGCGCATGCCCACTGCCTGCAGGGCGGAAAGACACGCATTGAGGCGCGTGTAGTCTTCAACGGGCGTGTGCTCGGTGATCTCGAGCACCAGCCGGTGCGGTTCGCGTGCTTCGAGCAGGGCTTTCAGCCTGTCGCTGCAGACCGTTTCCGGCGACACGTTGATCGCCAGGTAAGCATCGGAGGGAATGCGCGCGAGCTGGTCCAGCGCGACGCGCGCCGCGGCCAGTTCCAGTTCGATGCTCATGCCATGGCGGGCGGCCTCCTCGAACCAGCGTCCGGTCGACATGTCGTATTCCACCGGAAACCGCGCCAAGGCTTCGTAGCCGACGGTCGCGCCATCGTCCAGACGCACGATGGGCTGCAGCGCCGCGCTCAGCTGCCCGCCTTCCAGCACCGCTTCCAGACGCGCGCGCGCTTCCATGACCTGCTGGCGCTCGCGATCGCCCTGCCCTTTCCTGTGCTCGAGCGCCGCACGCATCTGCGCGTGTTCGATCGCCCTGTACAGGCTGGCGGCCACCAGCGCGCTCAGCTGGTCCAGCGTGCGCTGCTCGGTCTCGCCATAGGCGCCGGGTATCGTGGAAACGACTTTCAGCACACCCACCGCCTGTCGACGGAAATACAGCGGCGCGACCAGCATTGCGCGCAGCCCGACGCGGCGGCAGGCCTCGCGATTGACGCGCGGATCGGTTTCGCTGTCGTCGCAGCGCAGCACGCGACCTTCCTCCAGGCACTGTCCCGACAGGCTGCCCGCCACGGGCAGCACCAGACCGACCTGGTTGCCGGCGATGCCGCTGGCGGACCAGTAGCGCATCTGCTCGCCATCGCGGATCTCCAGCACGGCGCCCGCCGAACGCGTCAGTTCCTGCGCGCGGTATGTGATCGCATCGACCACGTCCTGCGGATCCGGGCCGGCAGAAGCGATCTCGCCCTGCGCCGCCACGATCCGCGTCAGCAGCGCGACCGCATCCTCTTCGGCCATCACGGGCGCCGCAGGCCGCATCGAGGACAGCGATACCAGCTTCTTGTCGTGAACCATCTCCGTCACTCCCTGCGGACGATGCGCGGGCGAAACCTCACACCGCCCGACGCGACTCGATGCTAGGCCTGTCGTCTCACGGTTGTCGAGTAAACAGGTTTACGTGCGCACGGAGCGTCTTGACGCAGTCGCTACGTGGTGGACTGCGGGAGGACGCGGCCGAGTTCGCGCGTGGCGATCTCGTCGACTGCGCGCTGCAGTGCCGCCATGTCCACGCCGTCATCGAATCCGATGCGGAAATGCACCTCGCCCTCTGGCGTGCGCGAGGAGTGGATCGACGACAGGCTGACCGACTGACGTTCGAACACGTCCAACAGCGCACGCAGCGAACCGGGCCGGTCTTCGGGCAGGTGCACGCCAATCGCCCGCACACCGGCGAGATCGGCCAGCAGGTAGCCGATCCGCTCGTAGCGGTAGTTGCCTTCAGCCAGGGTCGCGCACGCGATGGCGTCGCGGTTGTCGTGCAGGAATTCGCGGCGGAACGCCTCGCGCGCCGCGTCGCCGCCCTCGCCTACCAGCGAGGCCATGCGGGTGATCTGCGCCCCCAGCGCCAGCAGGGTCTCGCCCGCGTAGGGATTGCCGAACTGGATGTCCTCGTAGATCGCCGGATTCAACGACAGGATGCGGGCGATGACCGCCGCATCCATCTCGAAGGACGCCGAGCGGAACGGCATCACGGCGGCCAGGTCGCCGACCTGCGTGGCCTGTTTCCGCAGGACGCCGGCCTGGGCCAGATGCGCGGCATGCACCATGGCCTGCACCAGCGCCATCACCCGGTCGTGCTGTTCCGGCGTGGCGCGCACGCACTCGGCTTCCAACGCGGACAGCAATTCGTCCAACCACGGCCGCCAGCGGTCCAGCCGCGCGTCGCAGACCACCATCACCCTGCCCTTCAAGGTCGGCGCCTTCGGCGGCGCCGTCATCGGATGCAGGCCGACCACCTCCGCCCGCGAGCGCAGCATCGCGGCGACGGGCACGGCCTTGATCGACGTGACGTCCAGCCACAGCTTGCCTTCCTCGCTTCCTTCTGCCAGGTCCGCATGGCGGGCGATCAAGGCCGCGGCGTGGCGGATCGGTACGGAGAACACCAGCACGTCCGCGCGACGGACCAGTTCCGCCTCGTCGAAGGACGACGCGTCGGCAGGATCGTGGCCGATGACCTCCAACCCCATCCGTGCACGGAAGAACTGCTGCAGCCAGCGGCCGTAGGCGCCGGCGCTGCCGACGATACCGATGAGGGGTCCGGACACGAAATGGGCTCCATGAAGGAGCCCCATTCTAGAAGCAAGCCGGCACGGTCGGCCCTCAGGACGTCATGCGGTCCCAGAATCCCTTGACGCCGTCGAGGAACGTCGCCGACTTCGGCGAGTGCTTGCGCGCTTCCTCGCCACCGAAGGTCGCCTCGAACCTCTCCAGCAACTCGCGCTGCTCGGCCGTCAGGTTGACCGGCGTCTCCACCACCACGCGGCAGTACAGATCGCCCTCGCTGCGGCTGCGCACGGACTTCACGCCCTTGCCACGCAGGCGGAACAGCTTGCCGGTCTGGGTTTCGGCGGGAATCCGGATCTCCGCTTCGCCATGCAGCGTCGGCACGCGCACGGTGTCTCCCAGCGCGGCCTGCGAGATGCGGATCGGCACTTCGCAGTGCAGGTCGTCGCCGTCGCGCTGGAAGATCTCGTGCTCGCGCACGCGCACTTCCACGTACAGGTCGCCTGGCGGCGTGCCGGGAGGGCCGGCTTCGCCTTCACCTGTGAGGCGAATGCGGTCACCGTTGTCCACGCCGGCGGGGATCTTGACCGACAGGATCTTCTCTTCCTCAATGCGGCCAGCGCCGTGGCAACTGGTGCAGGGATTCTTGATGGTCTGGCCGCGCCCGCCGCAGGCCGGACAGGCCTGCTGCATGGCGAAGATGCCGCGCTGCATACGCACGTTGCCGCGGCCACCGCAGGTGCCGCAGGTCTCGATCTTGCCGTCCGCCGAACCGGAGCCGTTGCAGGGCTCGCATGCGACCAGCGAGGGGATCTCGATGCGCTTCTCCGCACCGGCGACCGCCTCTTCCAGGTCCAGTTCCATCACGTAGCCGACATCGGCACCGCGCCGTGCGGCGCGCGCTCCGCCACCGCCGAAAATGTTGCCGAAGATGTCGCCGAAGATGTCGCCCATGTCCGGGCCGCCCGGACCGCCGCCGCCCATGCCGTGCTCGAATGCAGCGTGCCCGTGGGCGTCGTAGGTGCGGCGCTTGGCGCCGTCCGACAACACTTCATAGGCTTCCTTGCATTCCTTGAAGGCGGCCTCGGCCGCTGCGTCGCCCGGATTGCGGTCGGGGTGGTGCTTCATCGCGCAGCGGCGATAGGCCTTTTTCAGGTCATCGTCGCTGGCATCCCGGGCCACGCCCAGGACTTCGTAGTAATCGCGCTTGCTCATGTGCTGTCTGGCTGGTCTCGCTGGGTCGCCGGATGACAAAACGGGAGGCCGTGGCAGGCCACGTCTCCCGTTCGCCGCATCCCGTTTGCGGAATTACTTCTTGTCGTCCTTCACTTCGGTGAATTCCGCATCGACCACGTCGTCGGCGGAGGCGGAGTCACCACCGGCCGGACCACCGCCGGGCTGGTCGGTCGAGGCCGCCGCCGCGTACAGCGACTGCGCGGCTTCTTCCAGTGCCTTGGCCTTGGCCTCGATCTGCGCCTTTTCGTCGCCCTTCATCGCCGTGTCCAGTTCGGCGATGGCGGACTCGACGCGACCGATCACGTCGCCCGGCACCTTGCTGCCGTGCTCGGTGATGGCGCTGCGGGTGGCGTGCAGCAGGCCATCGGCCTGGTTGCGCGTCTGCACCAGTTCCTGGAACTTCTTGTCCTCTTCGCGATGCGCTTCGGCATCGGCCACCATGCGCGCGATCTCGTCCTCGGACAGGCCCGAACCGGCCTTGATCTCGACCTTCTGTTCCTTGTTGGTCTTCTTGTCCTTGGCCGACACGTGCAGGATGCCGTTGGCGTCGATGTCGAACGACACCTCCACCTGCGGCATGCCGCGCGGCGACGGCTCGATGCCCGACAGGTCGAACTTGGCCAGCGACTTGTTGAAGCGGGCCTGTTCGCGCTCGCCCTGCAGCACGTGCACCGTCACCGCGGACTGGTTGTCCTCGGCGGTGGAGAAGGTCTGCGAGGCCTTGGTGGGAATGGTGGTGTTCTTCTCGATGATCTTGGTGAACACGCCACCCAGCGTCTCGATGCCCAGCGACAGCGGGGTCACGTCGAGCAGCAGCACGTCCTTGACGTCGCCGGCCAGCACGCCGCCCTGGATCGCGGCGCCGAGGGCGACCGCTTCATCCGGGTTGACGTCCTTGCGCGGGTCCTTGCCGAAGAACTCGGCCACCGCCTGCTGCACCTTCGGCATGCGGGTCTGGCCGCCGACCAGGATGACCTCACCGATGTCGCTGGCGCGCAGGCCGGCGTCGTTCAGCGCGATGCGGCACGGCTCGATGGTCTTCTTCACCAGGTCTTCGACCAGCGCTTCCAGCTTGGCGCGGGTCAGCTTGATGTTGAGGTGCTTCGGGCCGGAAGCGTCGGCGGTGACGTACGGCAGGTTCACTTCGGTCTGCTGCGCGCTGGACAGCTCGATCTTGGCGCGCTCGGCCGCGTCCTTCAGGCGCTGCAGGGCCAGCGGGTCCTTGCGCAGGTCGATGCCCTGGTCCTTCTGGAACTCCTCGACGAGGTAGTCGATGACGCGCTTGTCGAAGTCCTCGCCGCCCAGGAAGGTGTCGCCGTTGGTGGCCAGCACCTCGAACTGCTTCTCGCCATCGACGTTGGCGATCTCGATGATCGACACGTCGAAGGTGCCGCCGCCCAGGTCATAGACGACGATCTTGCGATCCGCCCCGCCCTCGCCCTTGTCCAGGCCATAGGCCAGCGCGGCGGCGGTGGGTTCGTTGATGATGCGCTTGACGTCGAGGCCGGCGATCTTGCCCGCGTCCTTGGTGGCCTGGCGCTGGCTGTCGTTGAAGTAGGCCGGCACGGTGATGACGGCTTCGGTGACGGTCTCGCCGAGGAAGGCTTCGGCCGTCTTCTTCATCTTCTCCAGGATGCGCGCCGAGATTTCCTGCGCCGACAGCTTCTTGCCGTCGCTGGTCTGCACCCAGGCATCGCCGTTTTCGTGCGCGATGATGTCGTACGGCACCAGGTCGAGGTCCTTCTTCACTTCGGCGTCGGTGAACTTGCGACCGATCAGGCGCTTCACCGCGTAGAAGGTGTTCTTCGGATTGGTCACGGCCTGGCGCTTGGCCGAGGCGCCGACCAGCACTTCGCCGTCCTTCGTGTAGGCCACGATGGAAGGCGTGGTGCGGTCGCCTTCCGAGTTTTCGATGACGCGGGCCTTGCCGCCGTCCATGATCGCCACGCACGAGTTTGTCGTGCCCAGGTCGATGCCGATGATCTTGCCCATGATGGATGTCGCTCCTCGCGAATTCTGTTTGGATCCGGCCATTGGCCGGGTGGATGGTCCCGATATAGGGATGCGATGGCGCCGTTCAAGCGCCCCCGCCGGGGCATTCAGTCGTGCTTTGCCACCACGACCAGCGCCGGCCGCAGCAGGCGCCCGTTGAGCACGTAGCCCTTCTGGAATACCTGCACCACGCTGCCGGGCGCGGCGCCGGGTGCGTCGGCCTGGCTGATGGCCTGGTGATGGTCCGGGTTGAAGGCTTCGCCGGCCGGATCGATCAGCGTCAGGCCGTTGTCGCCGGCCACCTTGAGCAATTGCTTGAAGGTCAGCTCCAGGCCGTCCTTCAGCGGGTTGGGTTCGGCGCCGGCGGCGGCGAGGCCGGCATCCAGGCTGTCGAACACCGGCAGCAGGTCGCCCAGCAGGCGCTCGTTGGCGAACTTGCGGGCCTGTTCGATATCACGGGCCACGCGCTTGCGCTGGTTCTCCAGGTCCGCGCGCTCCAGCAGCGTGGTGGCACGCAGCTGGTCCAGCTCGTTGCGCAGCGTTTCCAGCTCGGCCAGCAGCGCGGCGTCGGTATCGGGGGATTCGGGCGGCAGGCCCTGGGTATCGTCGCGGTCGTTCTGTTCGTTCATTTCGGTTCCTTGGCGGCAGGTCAAGCCGCCCGACCGGGAACCTATGGGGCCGTGGATTCGGGATTCAAGGCCGCGCCCAGCACATCGGCCGCTGCCTGCACCACCGGAATGACCCGGTCGTAGGCCATCCGCGTAGGCCCAATCACGCCCAGCACGCCCAGTACCTGCCCGCCCGCCATGTACGGCGCGGTGACCACGGACACGCCATCGTGCGGTGCCAGCCCGGTGTCTTCACCGATGAAGATGCGCACGCCCGGCGCCCGGATCGTGCGCTCGAGCAGCTGCAGGATCTCGCGCTTGCGGGCGAAGGCTTCGAACAGGTCGCGCAGCCGTTCCAGGTCGGACAGTTCCTGCACGCCCATCAGCCGGGTCTGCCCGGCCAGCACCACGTCATCACCGGCAGGTGCCAATGCCTGCTCCGCCAGCTCGATGGATTCGGCCAGCAGGCCTTCCATTTCCGTCTGCGCCCGGCGCAGGTCGCGCAGCAGGTTGGCCCGGATCTCCGACAGGGGCCGGCCAGCAAACTGGGTGTTCAGGTAGTTGGAGATGCGCTCGAGTTCGGAGCGCTCATAGGCGCGCCGCGTCTCGATGACCCGGTTCTGCACGTCGTTGTCGGCGAAGACGAGGATGGCCATCACCCGCTGCCCGTCCAGCGGCACGAAATCGATGTAGCGGAAGGCGAACTGCTCTCGCCGCGGCACGCTGACCACGCCAACGAAATGGGTCATCGCCGACAGCAGTTCGGAAGCGTTCCCCAGCAGCGCCTGGGTCCCGGCACCGGCCGACAACTCCGCGCGCAGGCGTGCCACTTCGCCGTCGCCCAGCGACTTCACCTGCACCAGACTGTCGACGAACACCCGGTAGCCCTGAGCGGTCGGGATACGGCCGGCCGAGGTGTGCGGCGAACTCAACAACCCGACCTCCTCCAGTTCCGACAGGATGTTGCGGATCGTCGCCGGACTGACTTCCAGCCCGGCGTGCCGTGCCAGGGTCTGCGATCCCACCGGCTCGCCGTCGCGGATGTACCGCGAGATCAGCGTGCGCAGCAGCTGGCGGGCGCGCGGATCCAGCGGAGGTGACGGGGTATTCATGCCTGTTAGATAACGTCGTGCCGGCACCTTTGCAAGCCGACATGCCCGGGGCGTCTCAGACGCTGAGCCGGCACCGCTTACAATCCGCCCCATGCTCAGACATCTCGCCATCAAGGATTTCGCCGTCGTCCGGACCGCCGAATTGGAGTTCGGCGCGGGCATGACCGTCATTTCGGGCGAAACCGGCGCCGGCAAGTCCCTGCTCGTGGATGCCCTGGGCTTCCTGTCCGGACTGCGCGCCGACAGCGGCGTGGTCCGTCACGGCGCCGAGCGCGCAGAGCTGTCCGCCGAGTTCACCGCCGTTGCCGGGTCGCCGGCGCAGGCATGGCTGGCGGACAACGAGCTAGACGACGAAGGCCAGTGCCAGTTGCGCCGGGTGATCCGCGCCGACGGCGGCTCGCGCGCCTGGATCAACGGGCGCAGCGTGACGCTGTCCCAGCTGGCCGACCTGGCCGGCCGGCTGGTGGAAATCCATGGCCAGCACGAACACCAGGCCCTGCTCGCCCGCAACAGCCAGTTGGAGCTTCTGGACGCCTACGCCCGCAACGACCGCGAACGCGGCGCGGTGCGCGAGGCCGCACGGCAGTGGACCGCCCTGCTTCGCGAGCGTGAACACCTGTCCGGCCAGGGCGACGTGTCCGACCGGCTCAACTACCTTGAGCACCAACTGGCCGAACTGCAGCGCGAAGACCTTTCGCCAGCAGCCCTGGACACCCTCGTCGCCAGCCACCGCCGGCAGGCGCACGCCACCAGCCTGATCCAGGCCTGCGACGCGGCGCTCGGGCAACTGGCCGGGGACGACAGCCCGTCGCTGACCCGACAGTTGCAGCAGGTCCGTGCCGACCTCGCCCGGCAGGCGGAACACGAGCCGCGCCTGCGCTCCGTCGATGCCCTGCTCGACGGCGCCGCGATCCAGATCGAAGAAGCGCTGTCGATGCTCGGTCAGGTACGCGACGACCTCGATGGCGAGCCGCTGCAGTTCGATGCGCTGGAACGCCAGCTTGCACGCGTGCACGACCTGGCGCGCAAGCACCGGGTGCCGCTGGATGGCCTGCAGGACCAGCACGACCGCCTGGCCTCGGAGCTGGAATCGCTGCGCGGCGCCGGCGAACGCCTGCTCCAGCTCAATGGCGAAATCGATACGGCCAAGGCCCAGTGGCACGTTGCTGCAGCGGCATTGACCCGCACGCGGCAGCGGGCCGCGAAAGCGCTTGGCGACACGACGACCGCGCTGATTGCCGAACTGGGCATGGGCGGTGGCCGCTTCGAGATCGTGCTGGAGCCGCAGGACGGCGAGCGCGCGGACCCGGCCGGCGCCGAGCGCGTGGATTTCCTGGTCTCCGCCAATGCAGGCCAGCCGCCGCGCCCGCTGCGCAAGGTCGCGTCCGGCGGCGAGTTGGCCCGCATCTCGCTGGCGATCGAAGTCGCCGCACTGGGTCTGGATGCCGTGCCGACGATGATCTTCGACGAGGTCGACACCGGCATCGGCGGCGCCGTGGCCGAGATCGTCGGCCAGAAATTGCGTGCCCTCGGCGCCCAGCGACAGGTCCTGTGCGTCACCCATCTCCCGCAGGTCGCCGCGCAGGGCCACGCCCATTACCGTGTCAGCAAGGCCCCGGTCGACGGCATGACCCAGAGCGCGGTCGAGAAGCTCGGTACGAAACAGCGCGAAGAAGAGCTCGCCCGCATGCTGGGTGGCGTGGAAGTCAGCAAGGAAGCCCATGCAGCGGCCAAGCGGCTGCTGGCGAATGCGGTCTGACAATCCTGCTGCTTACTGTGGGAGCGACGTAAGTCGCGATGAGGCGTTACCTATGCTGCTTCGCGACTTACGTCGCTCCCACATCCTGAAGCAGGAAATTTCCTGTCGTCAGCGCTTCTTGCGCACGTACAGCACCAGCGAGTGCTCTTCGAGTTCGTAGCCGTGCTTGGCGGCGACTTCGCGCTGCAGCTTTTCGATCTCGGTGCTTTCGAACTCGATGATCTTGCCGGTGTCCACGTCCACCATGTGGTCGTGATGGCCTCCGCGGTCGAACTCGTAGACGGCCTGCCCGCCCTCGAAGTTGTGCTTCAGCACCAGGCCGGCGGCTTCGAATTGCGTCAGCACGCGATACACCGTCGCCAGGCCGATTTCGTCGCCGTGGTCCAGCAACTGGCGGTAGATGTCCTCCGCACTCAGGTGATGCTGGCTGCTCTTCCGCTCCAGCAGCTCGAGGATGCGCATGCGCGGATGGGTGACCTTGAGGCCGACTTTGCGAAGGTCCTGCGATTCCATGGCGTCTCCGTTCACTCTCGGTTTAGCGCCAGCTGCCTGAAGCTCGGTTGCGGCGGTCTGCGGGAGTGTATCATCGGCCCGGTTTCCCACCGTACCTGTCCCAATGCGCAAATTCCTGCTGGTTGCCGTCCTCGCTTCCGCCACTGCCGGCTGCGGCATCTTGTACAAGCAGCCGATCTACCAGGGCAACCTGATCGAGAAAACGGCCGTGGACCAGTTGCAGGCAGGACAGAGCAAGCAACAGGTGCAGTCGCTGCTCGGCAGCCCGTCGATCGCCGACCCGTTCCATGCCGACCGCTGGGACTACACCGCGAGCAACCGCACCAACCGCCGCGGCACCACCGACATCAAGAACCTTACCCTGATCTTCAACGGCGACGTGCTCGCCAGTTGGGAAGGCGAGTACTTCCCCGAGGCCGATCTCCAGCTCTCGCGCGACGTGCGCAAGTTCGGCCCCAACCTCGCCAAGGACAAGAAGAAGGGCGGTCGCCGCCGCTGAGGCGGGACCGACTCAACCGCGCGCCCGACGCCGGCGCGCGTCCTTCGGGTCGATCAGCAACGGCCGCAGCACTTCGACGCGGTCGCCTTCATCGAGCACCGTCCCGGGCGTGGCGTTCACGCCATGGATCGCAACGGCGGGCGCGCCATCCCCGAAACCGCTGGCTGCCAGCGCATCGGCCACGGTAGCGCCATCGGCAAGCTCCAGCACGACCGAATCGAACCGGTGCGGCCATGCCCGGATCACCTCCACGCGCATGTCATTCCCCGCGATCGGCGGCACGCACGAAGTCGTCCACCATGCGATCCGCCAGGCCCTGGAACCCCAGCGCCATCGCTGGCGCCAGCAGGCGGCTGGACGGCTCGAATTCCAATGTCAGCGTGACCTTGCACGCCGACTCGTCCAGCGCATGGAAATCCCAGCGCCCATGCAGCTTGCGGAACGGACCGTCGACCAGATTCATGTCGATGCGGTGCGGGCGGTCCTGCGTGTTCTCCGTGGTGAACCAGGTCCGCAGCGACCCCAGCCCCAGATCCAGCCGCGCCACCAACCGCTGCTCGTCCCGTTCGATCAGGTCGGCGGCGCTGCACCAGTCGAACCGGCGCGGGTAGGCCGCCACGTCGTTGACCAGGTCGAACATCCGGGTGGCCGAGTGTTCGACCAGGGCGCTGCGGCGGATCGTATGCATGTGGCTCGCGTAGGGTTCCGCCTTCGGCGACAATAGGACGGATGGCAAAGAAACCGGACAAGAATAAAGCAACGGGCACGATCGCGCTGAACAAGCGCGCGCGGCACGAATACCACTTCGAAGATCGCTACGAGGCGGGCCTCGCCCTGCAGGGTTGGGAGCTGAAGGCGATCCGCGCCGGCCGCGCCAACATCACCGAGGCCTACGCGATCATCCGCCACGGCGAGATCTTCCTGTTCGGTGCGCAGATCACCCCGCTGATCCAGGCATCCAGCCACGTGGTGACCGACGACCGTCGCACCCGCAAGCTGCTGCTGCACCGGAACGAGATCGACAGCCTCATCGGCAAGGTCGAACGCGACGGCTACACGCTGGTGCCGACCTCGCTGTACTGGAAAGGCAACAAGGTGAAGGCCGAGATTGCGCTCGCCAAGGGCAAGCAGACCCACGACAAGCGCGCCACCGAGAAGGACCGCGACTGGGCACGCGAGAAGTCGCGCGTGATGCGCCGACACAACCGGGATGCGTGAAGCCTGAGTCGGTCGTGGGAGCGACGTCAGTCGCGATCGCTTCCGGTGAGCGGGCCAGCGACAACTGATTGCACAGGCGCTCTGGGCCGAGAGCTCGCGACTGACGTCGCTCCCACATCGGGCGCCGCCACGTGAAGCCTGGTTGACCCCGGACCTCCGTGAACCTTGTCTCGGCCCCACCCCACCCTTACACTTCGCGTCGTCAGGTTGTTTCTGGCTCCCGGGGGTGCACTGGCTTCGACGGGGGTTGCAAAGTTACCTGGTGCATGCCGAGGGGGCAGCTTTCCTCGTAAATCCAGCGGCAAAACTCTAGTTGCCAACGACGACAACTACGCTCTCGCCGCTTAAGGCGTAAGCCCCGAACCCACTTGTGCCCGTGCTCGTGGATGTAGGGTCATTATCACGGAACCGGCTGTGACGGCTGCCTGTCAGTCATGGCTTAACCAAAACAGGCTGGTTCCCGGATGCGCTTTGCGCGCCGTGCTGTCGGGGAACGAGACCTAACGGAGCGCTAAGCATGTAGTACCGGGGATGGCGTGCCTTCGGACGGGGGTTCAATTCCCCCCACCTCCACCATTACACGGTCCAGGAAGGACCACAAAAGGCCGGAAAGCCCAGCAAGATCAAGGCTTCCGGCCTTTTTTGTGCCCGCAGTAGTCCGAGAATGTCTTTTGCACTCCGGCTCACGATGACGGTAACAATGGCGGTAACGCACCTACCGCGAAAACAGTTACCGCCACGCCGCATACCGTTGCACACCTAACCGATACCGCCATCTCCATCCAAAAAAGAGGCAGTTTCAAGCCTCTGTTTTAAAAAGGGTTTTTGCCAGCTTCGGCACCAGGAATGGCCACCTCCCAGGTATCTTTTCCAGGATGGCTCCCATGCCAAAGCCCTTTTTTCTTGCCCGTCCCTCGGGCCTGCTCGCGCCAAGTGCGAACTCCACGGCAGCGGGCATCACCGGCGGTGCCCGCGCAGTGTTATGCCCGGAGAGCTGGTGACCTATGTGAGCCGGCCGACCCGCACACCAAACTACGGGCATCTAGCAGGATGTAGTCACCCGAGTCGCCGCTATGGGAGCCCGTCGCCCACAAGGACGCATGCCGGAGAGACGTGAACTCCATGTCCAATGGAAGCGGCAAGAGGCGAACAAGGCTACCGCCGCAAAGAGGCGAAAGGCCAAAGCCTGGGACACACCGACGCCTTTCAGCGTGGCCGTCGCCAGGCTATTCAGCCGCCAAGTGCTCGCCCGCAGAGCACCTATTTCTGTACCGCTGATGCTTTGAGCAGGTCCAGGTAGGCGCGATCAAGATCTTTATCGTGCCTTGCCATCAATTTGGGATCCGCGTAGTCGATATGCGCCTGCTTGGATAGGGCCACCAACTTTTGATGTTTCTTGTTTTCAGGATCGTAGGGAGGGACTTTCACGGGCGGCCTGATCTTGAAGGTCCGGCTGTCGCTGGAATTGAGGATGAATTGCGACACGAGGGGGGCATTGAAGATGGCGCAGATGTAGTGAGCTTCATCGTTGGTAATGAACTCACCGTCCGCACGCTGGGAAATGGAGACGGCGTGGTTTTGAAAGACAGGACGCTTGCCCTCCTTCGACCATGGCACGGGCAAGGTCGACACCACAGCCGCCTGCCATTTAGTGTTGTCGCGGAACGCTACAAAGTGATTGCCATACGAGTATTTGCCGACGCGGGCTAACGCGTAGAACTCGTTCTTGTGCTTCTCGCCAATGATCTTGTCGTTGTAATTTGTTTGATCTTCGAAGGTAGACCTGTTGGCACTGAAATACGCCATTAGATTAGGGGCCAACTTGGTCAGTCGCTCGCTTTCAATAGGAGCCCGCGCATTGTCGTCGTATGGGAACGGCACGACATACTGGGACGGCTCAATGTGGAAACGTTCGATGTCGGTGCCCTTGACCAGCGGATAAAGCAGGTCGGTTTCGATCAGGAAGTTACCCGCCGCAATCTTGTGCTTGGAGCGGTCGCTCTGATAGTTGCTCACATATGCACAGCCCTTACGTATTTTTTTTGTCTTGTCGACAGTTAGCAGGAATAGCTCCTGCGGAAAAATCTCGACACCCTCGCGCCCAAGATACGGGCACGCGCCGACCAACAGCGCGAACTTACGCCCCTCGTCCATATCGTTCGCGTAGGAGAACGCGGTGCTGGCTCCGGTAGTCAACGCTACCAACTCCGTGCGCTCAAAGATGTGCTCGATATCGGAGAAGCGCTGGCAATGGATGTAGTTTTTCAGGGAAAGAATATTCTTTGACTTGTCGTTAGGCTTCTTCTCAAATTGGATGACTGGCACACCCTGAGCGTAGTTACGCCTGGATTTGCCGATGAAGAAGCCTAGGAACCGATGCCCGACGGGGGCGAACGGCTTGCCTGCCTTATTCCAATCCACAAAGCGCTGGAAGAACAGACGCTTGTCGTCGTCCAGATAGAAATTCCGGAAACCCTCGTAGGATTGTTGGAAAATCAGATTCTCGGGCATGAGGAAGCCAATGGTTCCGGTGGGCTTCAACCAGTTCTGCGCCGCCACATTGGAAATCAACGCACAGACATTGAGGTTGATACCACCCGTGATGCCGTCACCTGAAAACAAGCGGCGGTCGATACACAACTGCTTGATCCGCTCACGGTAGCCCTGAGGCAAGTTCTTCCAGTCGATCCACGGCGGATTGCCAACAATGGCGTCGAAACGGCCCAAATTGGCCGTGGTCAGGAAGTTGCTGATGATCCTCGCCCAAATACCGTTCCACTTGTTGCGTTGCAGGTCCACGAGGTTCTTGGACAGCCTAGCGATTTCTTGCTTGACCTCCGTGGTCAGGTCGCTGGCAGAAACAATACCGCGCAGTTCCCTGCCCACGGCCGCTTCGTTCTCGCTATCAATGTAGGCCTCCAATCGCGTCATGGTCTTGGAGAACAGGGCGACATCTGCCACCGCGCTCTTGGGGAGCACCAGGTTCAGCGGACCCTTCTCTGTGTTGATGATGTATTCCAGGCACTGCACCTCGCCAATCTTCTTCGGCGTTGGCACATACGATGCGTCACCGAGGTACACCGGCACATCGAACTCGTCGTCCTCGCCAATCAGGTGCGAAAGATTGACGAAATAGTTGATGCGTGTAGTCAGTGCGGCCAATGGGTTGAGGTCTATACCCTTTACTCTCGACAGCACGTCGCGCAACCTCGCCGCGCTGGGCAAAGCCTTAGTCTCTTCCAGCACCAAGCGGATGAGCGCAGTGATGAAGGTGCCGCTACCGCAGCATGGATCCAGTGCGGTCCACTTTTTCGGCGGATTAGGCCCCAAGGCTTCCAGAATGGTCTGCTCTGCTAGCCATGGCGGCGTATAGAACTCGCCCATGCTATGCCGAACCTTGTCCGGGATGATCGCCATATACAGATCCTTGAACAGGTCCTGCACGTGCCCACCGTCGAACATGTGGTGGTTTTCATATTCCGCGAGGATGGTGAACACCTTCTTGACGGCCGCACCAATGTGCTTGTCCCACTGCTCGCTGGTGCAATACCAAGCGAAGAAATCGCCTTCCAACAAGTTTCCGAAGCCCTCTTGGCGGAAGATGGCCCCGCTCTCCAACCGGTTAAGGTGCGACCGAAGCGTTTCTGTCGACCCTTCGGCCAACGCCGCGAACTCCGTGGTTTCATTGGCCCGAATACTGGACAAGACCTTGAACGCGATAGCCTTGACGATGATTGCGTATGAGGTTTGGATGGCATACAGCACTTTGTATTCAGTGTCGTTGTCGCCCTTGCCAATGGAGATATTCAACGCCTCTGCTAGTGCAGTGCGCCGCTCTTCGATGGCTTTCTGCTTGGACTGATCTTCATGCGCCAAACGGAAGATGGCCTTCCATTCACGGAAGAGCATGTTGGAACGGCCCGTGGGGTGGCCTTGCAAGGCGTTGTAAAGAGCTGACGCCAGTTGCTTGGCCGGGCTAGGGTCGCCGTCCAAGCAAAAACCAGCAATAAGGTTGTCAGGCGTCAGCGCCTTCTTTTCCAGCGACAACACACCGCGAATAATACGCAGCAGATGCGCCCCTGAAAGGTCCTCAAACGCCGTCTCCGTAAAGGAGTCGTCCTCATTGCAGGACACGAATTTGATCCGCCACCCGTCTGTCAGAACGCCTACCGCCCCGCGCTTGAAGTCGTCGGGTAAGTGCTCCAAGTAGTTTTTGATCTGCGAGTTGGCCTTCGATTGGCCCTTGGGGGTGTCGAGTTGGCTTTTCTGCTTGTACTCGATGACCAAAGCGCCAATGCGAGAATCCAGGCGGCCTTTCTTGACATGCCGCTTCGTGTCAATTGCCTGCTCTTTTACGGGCTCGAATTCCACCTGCAAACGGCGCTTCATCTGGCCGTAAAGCTTCAACTCAAAGTTGGTGGCGATCGTCGCCTCATTCGGCGCCTTCGCCGCAATCTTCCTGATTTCCTTGGCTAGTTCGGCGAGTTCTTTGGCGAACTCTCCATGGCCGAGAACATGCTCACGGGTGCTTTCTTCCAGCGCCTTGCTATTCTTCTTGGTTGCAGCAAGCTTGGGGACGCTGGAGGCCATCATGTAGTGCTCCGATAGTTAAGCCTCCATTCCGACCGGAAAATTGCCGAGTGTCAATGGAAAAATGAGCAAAGAACTGGGGGCGATCATGCCCGTCCATGACCGTCAGAGCCGGAGACTGCTCGACACCCTTTCAAGCAATCATTCTCGTGGCGCTTAGACTGAGATCGTAGTCGTTTTATACAATTGGTTAGCGCACATTTCGACGCACGGAACGTCACTCGGGCGGATGCCTTCGCCGCAATCACCAACCGATCGAGCTGGCCAATACCATCCGCGATAATTGGCGGACCGGGTCTATCCTTCAACCGGGCGATGGCTGTCCGTAGCTATGTATAGAACGGTGGCCATTGCAGTGTCGAGCGCTGGAGCGTCCGCAAGCATTCCCGCTTTTCTGGCGCTGAGCGCAGATGCATCGCGATGTAGTCATGCAGCCACATCGCCAGCCCGTTCAGACCCAACCGCGCCTTGCGCGCCAGGGCATTGCGCATCACTTCTCTGCATAGGATTTGCCGCAATTGGCGGGCAAGCACAAAGAACAATCGACCGTCGGGCACGCGTATTGCTGTATCGATCAATGGTCCCGTGAGTCGGTTCAGACGCATCAAATGCGTCATTCCACCGAGCGCGAAGCCGAGCGCGGCTGCTTGCCTTACGTGCCAACCCTAGCGGGACGGCGGTTCGATTCCAAAGGGAGCACTCGCATCGGGGTAGCCATAGCGCTGGCATCACCTGCAACCTATTCACGCTCATCTCTAATCGCATGATTTCAAAAGATTTAATGCTTCAATCTTGTAGCCTCCACCCACCCCATCTTGAAGAGAAGCCGGAACCGCGAGGTTCCGGCTTTTTCCTTGTTGGCCCCGGGGCCTCGGCTCAGATTACCGGCCAATCCGCCTTTCGCAGGCCAGCCGGCTTGGCGCTTCCTGTAAAATCGCCGTCTTTTGAGCGTCATCGTGGCTTTACCGCAGCAACGGGCGGCCGTCTCGGCCCCCGCCTTCGTCCGACGACTGGCCCGGCTGGGCGACCTCGATATCCCTTCCGCAGGCCCCGCGTTGTCCGAACGGCTGGGCCAGTGGCTCGACTGGAACCGCGCCATCGCGCTGTCCCGGGCCCTTGATGGAACCCCGGTGTCCGGCGCCGATCCGATCTCCGCCGACAGCGAAGCGGCGGCCTGTGCGCGCGTGCGCGGAACACTGACGACCGCCATCCTGCGTGGCGACAAGCTGGATGCGCTTCCGGGCGGGGACATCGCGCCGTTCCACCGCCATTGCCTGGACCTGCAACGGTCGATGCAGGCCGCCACGGGTCAGCTGCGTGGACGGCTGCGCGACGCGCTGGCGAAAGGTTCGGCCGATCAGGCGCGGCTGGCCGAGGTCGACGCGGTCATGGAGATGACCCTCAGCCCGCGCGAGCAGAGCCTCCTCGTGACCACCCCCACCCTGCTCGGCCGGCATTTCGACCGGCTGAAGCAGGCCAACGCCGACGCGCCCGGCGATGCGTGGCTGGCCACGTTCCGCCGCGACCTGCAGGACGTCCTGCTCGCCGAGCTGGACGTCCGCTTCCATCCCATCGACGCGCTGCTGGCGGCGCTCCGTTCTTCACCTGTTTCCGGAACACCATGAACCGACATTTCCTGCTCGCGCCCCTGTTCCTGCTGGGCCTCGCCATCGTCACCTGGATCGGGGCCGGCTACATCGGCACGCATACGCTGGGCGTGGTGGTCACGCTGGTGATCGGCGCGTGCTACCTCGCTGGCGCGATCGAACTGCACCGTTACCGGCAAGCGACCGACACCCTGCTGCGCGCCGTCGCGGACACCTCGGCCGCCAGCAATGGGCTGGCGGCATGGCTGTCGTCGCTGGATACAAGCCTGCGTCCGTCGGTGCGCCAGCGCATCGAAGGCGAACGCGTCGCCCTGCCCGCCCCGTCCCTGACGCCGTACCTGGTCGGCCTGCTGGTGCTGCTCGGCATGCTCGGCACGCTGCTGGGCATGATGGCGACGCTGCGTGGTACCGGCCTGGCGCTGGAAAGCGCCACCGACCTCGACGCGATCCGCGGCTCGCTCGCGGCGCCGGTGAAGGGCCTGGGCTTCGCCTTCGGCACCTCGATCGCCGGCGTGGCGGCCTCGGCCGTGCTCGGCCTGCTCGCCGCGCTCTGCCGTCGCGAGCGGCTGCACGCGGTCCATCTGCTCGACGCCGAGATCGCGACCTCCCTGCACGTGCACTCGCAGTCCTTCCAGCGCGAGGAATCCTTCCGCCTGCTGCAGCAGCAGGCCGCGCTGATGCCGGACCTGGTCGAACGCCTGCAGGCGATGGTCGCGTCGATCGAACACCAGAACACAGCGGCCGGCGAACGCCTGGCCACCCACCAGCAGGCGTTCCACGAACGCACCGAGGCGGCGCAGGCGCAATGGGCCGCGGCGTTCGAGCAGACCTTGAAGTCCGGCGTCGACGCGAGCGCGCGTGCCGTGGTCGCGGCGCTGCAACCCTCGACCGAAGCGACCCTTGCCGGGCTGGCGCGAGAGGCCGCGGCGATGCACGACACGGTCAACCAAGCGGTGCAGCGCCAGCTTGAGGGCCTGAATGCCGGCTTCGGTGCCGCCACTTCGGCCGCCACCGCCAGTTGGACCTCGGCGCTCGAGCAGCAACAGCGCTCGAACGCCGCGCTCACCGGCGACATGCAGACGCTGACCGAGCGTCTGTCCAGTGCATTCGACGCGCGCGCCTCCGCGTTGATCGACGGCGTGTCGTCGCAGCTGGAGCGCAACGCCGCAACACTGTCGGACCGCTGGGAGCAGGCGCTCGCACAGCAGGAAACCACCAGCGCCGGTATCGCCGCGCGCAACGAGCAGGCCTTGGTCGCCAATGCCGCCGACATGCAGCGCCACGCCGCGTCGCTCCTCGACGCGATCGCTTCGTCGCATGCCGGTGTCCAGCAGGCGCTCGTCGCTCAGGATGAGCAGCGTCTTGCGGCCTGGGCCGAACGACTGGCGGCTACCGGCGCCACCCTGCAGACGCAGTGGGAACAGGCCGGCGCGCGCACCGCGCAGCTGCAGCAGGAGATCTGCGACGCGCTGTCGCGCAGCGCGCAGGACATCACCGCACAGGCGCAGGCGCATTCCACCCAGACCATCGCCGAGATTTCGCAACTCGTGCAGGTCGCGTCCGAGGCGCCGCGCGCCGCCGCCGACGTCATCGCCGAACTGCGCCAGAAGCTGTCCGACAGCATGGTCCGCGACACCGCCATGCTGGAGGAACGCAACCAGCTGATGGACACGCTGCAGACACTGCTCGACGCCGTGAACCACGCGTCCACCGAACAGCGCGGCGCCATCGATGCGCTGGTGGCGACTTCCGCGGATCTCCTGGAGCGTGTCGGGACGCGCTTCACCGACCACGTCGAAGCCGAAACCGGCAAGCTCGGCGGCATCGCCGCGCAGGTCGCCGCCGGCGCCACCGAAGTCGCCAGCCTCGGCGACGCCCTCGGCACGGCGGTGCAGCTGTTCGGCAAGTCGAACGAGGAACTGCTGGTCCGCCTGCAGGGCATCGAAGGCGCGCTCGATCGCTCGCTGGCGCGCAGCGACGACCAGTTGGCCTACTACGTGGCGCAGGCGCGCGAGGTCATCGACCTCAGCCTGTCCGCGCAGCGGCAGATCACGCTGGACCTGCAGCAACTGGGCGGCGCGCAGCCGGCGGAAGCCGCGTGAGCGTCGAGACCGGAGACGACGCCGATCTCGGCGCGCCTGTCTGGGCCAGCTTCGGCGACCTGATGTCGGTACTGCTCGGCGCGTTCGTGCTGGTGCTGGTCGGGGTGATCGCCGTGCATGCCCAGCTGTCGCAGCGGCTGGACGAGGAAGTGAAGCGGCGCGAGCTGGAAGCGCAGCAACGCAAGGCGCTGGAAGATGCGCTGGCCGAGCCGCTGGCGGAAGGCCGCGTGACGCTGGTGGACGGCCGCATCGGCATCCGCGGCAACGTCCTGTTCGCATTGAATTCGGACCAGTTGCAGCCGGAAGGCCGCGAGCTGTTGAAGGGGCTGGCTGCGCCGCTGGCGGGTTACCTGCGTACGCGCGACGAGATCCTGATGGTCAGCGGCTTCACCGACGACCGCCAGGTGAGCGGCAACAACCGGCTGTTCGCCGACAACTGGGAACTGTCCGCGCAGCGATCGCTGACCGTCACCCGCACGCTGATCGCCGATGGCGTGCCTTCGTCGTCGGTGTTCGCTGCCGCGTTCGGTGCCGAGCAACCGGTGAGCGCGAACGACAGCGAAGACGGCCGCGCACGCAACCGCCGCGTCGAGATCGCACCGATCCCGCGTCCCGCCAAGCGCAAGGCGACGCCCTGATGGATGGCGACGCCCTGTCCGTCGCCGCGCAGCTGCAAGCCTGGCGTGCACGCGGCGCCGAACGCATGGATCCGGTGCGCTTCGCTTTCATCGACGCGCTGGCGGCGCGGGCGAACACGCAAGCCGGCGATGTGCGTCGCATGCTTGATGCGCGCCTGTCCGGGCTGCTCACTGCGTATGCCGACGATCTCGCCGGCTGGACCACGCCGCGGCCGATGGACGCCACGGCCACCCCAGCCACCGAAGTGAGCGCTCTGCGCGCGCTGGTGGAAGCATTGCAGGCGCGCACCTCGGCAGCGGAAACGCCGGCTGCGACGGTCACGGCATCGCCGGGCCAGGCGCCGGCCGCACTCGAGGAAGCGCGCCGGGTATGGACGCAGGTGCGTACCGACAGCCAGCTGCGCGCGTCGCTCAACGATGTGCCCGCCGATGCCGGTCCACTCAACTCCGGCGTGCTGGTCCACCGCGCCCTTCACCTCATGCGCGAGGTGTCGCCAGGCTACCTGCAGCACTTCATCGCCTACGTCGATACGCTGTCGTCGCTGGAGCGCCTGCAGCAGGATCTTGGTCCCGCGGCACCGATCCACGCGGACAGCGGCAATCCCGCTCGCCGCAGCCGGACCCGCAAGCGCCTGGCCTGAGTCCAGGCGGTTGTCGTGGGAGCGACGTCAGTCGCGACAAGCCATCCGTAGCGCGCCATCGCGACTGACGTCGCGCCCGCGGCACGCCCTGTCTACTGCCCGCGCTCCGGATACAACAGGTAGCGCTGCCGCACTGCCCGGAACTGTTCGAGCGCAGGCGCCCAGCGGGCCTCGATGGCATCGATGCCGTCTCCACGTGCGATCGCCCCGCGCAGCCACGGCACGCCGGACAGGCGATCGAAGAACGGCGGATCGCCGGGCAGGAACGCGAAGTCCTTCGGATGCTGGTCGTGCAACGCCTTCAGCACGGCGATGCCGGTGCGCACCGGACGGAACGTGGCGCGGTCGGTGACATGCAGCTGCACGCCCGCGCAGGCCTGGCCCGCATGCTTGGAGAAGCTCGGCGTGAACCAGGTGGTTCGGAAACGCACACCGGGCAGCTGCATGGCATTGAGCCGATCCGCCAGCGCACGCGCATCCACCCACGGTGCACCGAGCGTTTCGAACGGCCGCGTGGTGCCTCGCCCTTCCGATACGTTGGTACCCTCCAGCAGGCCGGTGCCGGGATAGACCAGCGCGGTATCGGGCGTGGGCATGTTGGGCGACGGCGGCACCCACGGTAGCGCGCCGCGCAGCGGTTCCTCGCCCCGCCGCCAGCCCTGCATCGTCACGACATGCAGTTCGGCGCCGATGCCGAACTCGGCGTTGAACAGCGAGGCCAGTTCACCCAACGTCATGCCGTGGCGCAGCGGGATCGGGAACATGCCGACGAACGAGGCCAGCGCGGGTTCCAGCACCGGGCCTTCAACCCGCACGCCGCCCATGGGATCGGGGCGGTCGGTGACGACGACGGGAATGCCGGCGCGCTTGGCCGCGCGCATCACCCCGGCCAGCGTGTAGGGATAGGTGTAGAAGCGCGTACCGACATCCTGGATGTCGAACACCAGCACGTCGATGCCGGCCAGCATCGCCGCCGTAGGTTCGCGGTGTTCGCCGTACAGGCTGTGCACCGGCAGGTCGGTGACGGCATCGCGCGAGGACGCCACTTTGTCGCCCGCCTGTACATCGCCGCGCACACCGTGTTCGGGACCGAACAAGGCCACGAGCGTGAACCCGGGATGCGCGCTGAGCCGGTCCACGCTGCTGCGCAGCTGTCCGTCAACGCCGGTGGCATTGGTCACCAGCCCCACGCGCTTGCCACGCAGCAGGTCCAAGCGCTGCTCAAGCAGTACGTCGATGCCGAGCCGCGGGGCGCTGGCGGCACAGTCGCAGCCGGCCCCGGAAGCCGCGATTTCGGCGGAACGTCCGGGTGCCATCACGCCAACGCAGAGCAGCGCGAGCGCCAGGCCGCGCACGACCGGGCGCGGTGCAGCGTGCAGCGGACGGGGGAACCGGGGCATAGTGTCTCGACCGTTTGCTATCGTTGTCACGACGATAGCAGCCTGCGTCCGGTGCCGCGCAAGTGGATCTTGCGCCGGTACGGGCGCAATCTTCCGTTGTCAGATGAGGGATCCGATGTCCCGTACGGCGAAACGCATCATGCGCAGCATGTCCTTCCTTGTCATGGCCGGCGTACTGGCCCCCGCGGCCGCCCAGCCCGCACCGAACCGCCTGGGCATATCGCCGTCGGCGCAGTCGCAGGACTTCGTGGCGAACAAGCAGCAGTTCCAGCTGCACAGCCTGCTGACCGAACAGCGCCATCCGCGAAGCTTCGACCTGAGTGCACGCATTGCCGCCGACACGGCCGATGGCCTGTCGTCGCTGCTGTCGGTGGATGAGGACATTGCAAACGCGCTGCGGGGCGTGGCCGATGATCCGGTGCGGCTGGCGACGCTGGAAGCGGCATCGCGCGACATCACGCGTGCATTGCGCGATGGCCATCGCCTGTATTTCTACGGCACCGGCTCCACCGGCCGCCTGGCCGAGACCATCGAAAGCGGACTGTGGCGTCCGTTCTGGCAGCGCACGGCGAAGACCGTGGCGATGGCGAAGATCGAGGCACGCTATCCCGGCCTGGGCGAGCGCGTGCGCGGCGAGATCACCGGCGGCGACCGCGCGCTGATCGCCTCGCTGGAAGGGTTCGAGGACATTCCCGAGATCGGCCGCCTGCAATTGCAGGACAACGGCATCCAGCCGGACGATCTGGTATTCGCCGTCACCGAAGGCGGCGAGACCTCCGCGGTGATCGGCACGGCGCTGGCCGCCGCCGACCAGGCAGGCGCCGATGCGCGGCGTACCTGGTTCGTCTACAACAATCCCGATGACGTGCTGCGTCCGTTCGAGCGCAGTCGTCGCGTGCTGGACGATGCGCGCATCACCAAGATCCCGCTGCCGACCGGACCGCAGGCGATCACCGGCTCCACCCGCATGCAGGCCACGACAACCAGCCTCTACGTGCTGGGCGTGGTACTGGAAGACGCCACGCGCGCGCTGCTGCGCGACGTACTGACGACCGACGAACTTGCATCGCTGGGCTTCAGCGAAGCCAGCGTCGCCGACCGGCTGCGCGGCTTCGGCGTGCTGCAGCAGACCGCTGCGGCCACTGCACCGAAGCTCGCCGCCTGGACCGAGCGCGAAGCCGCCAGCTATGCCCGTGGCCATCGCAGCACCTACCTCGCCACGCGTGCGCTGATGCCGGTGTTCGTGGACGTCACCGAACGCGCGCCGACGTTCCGCCTGGGCCCGCTCGATCCGGTCGACGCCACCGAGCGCCGCTCGTGGATCCAGGTATGGACGCCGGCCACCGATGCGTCGCAGGCGTGGCAGGCGCTGCTGCACCGGCCTTTCCACGGCCTGGACAAGGCGCTGTACCTGCCGCCGTTCGAAACCGGCATTCCCGACCCCTACCTGCGCGAGGCCGCGCTGCGCGGCCTGTCCAACGCCGGCGACGAACAGCAGGCGCTGTACGACCTGTCGTATTCGCCGGCCAACATGCAGCGCAACGCACCGGCTGCGGGCGATTCCGGCGCGCTGATCCTGCTTGGCGACGAAGCGCACCAGGTCGCCAACACGCAATGGCTGGAGGCCGCCACCGCGGCCGGCGCGGAGCTGGTGCTGTTCTCGGTGTCCGCACGCCCGTTGGCGTCGGATGTGCTGCGCGATGTCGCTGCCCTGCCCCGCCCGGTGCCGGTGATCGCGATCACGGTGCCGCAACGCGATGCGTTCGAACTGGACCAGACCATCACGCTGAAGATGCTGCTCAACGCGCATTCCACGGGCGTGATGGCCAAGCTTGGCCGCGTGGTCGGCAATACGATGACCAGCGTGCAGCCGGGCAACCTGAAACTGGTCGGCCGCGCGACATGGTTGATCCTCTCGCACGTCAACGGTGTCCTGGAAACGCCGGCATGGCGCGATGCGCATGGCGCGACGGCGCCGTTGTCGTACGCGGAGGCCAACGCCGTGCTGTTCGATGCCATCGAACAGCGGCGCATGGCCGCAGGTGCGGCCGGTCTGCCGGAAGTGGAACTGTCGGTCGTGGCGGTGCTGGAGGCATTGAAGACCGGCACGCCGGTCGATTGGGCCGCGGCGGCGACGCGGTTGCGCACGGAAGGCCTGAACCGCTACCTGGCGCCGTACGCGACGCGCTGATCCGCGCAGGCGGCATGCCGATGACACATCGGCATCACCGGCGAACGGCTGTAGGAAAACCCTGATTTTTCGTGAACAGGGCGCGCTGCGCGCCCGTGCGTGTCCGTCGTGCCGGTGGCCGGGCGTTGTCCTTCATGCAGGAGGGATCCCAGCCATCAGCCAAGGACAGCATCATGCCCACCATCGACACACCCCTCACGCTCGAGAACCTGCGCCATCTGGAGCTGCGCGAACGTTTCCGCGACGACTGGCGCCTGAACCCCGAGATCTACTGGCCGTTCCTGCGCCCCTGCACGGTGAAGTTGCTGCTGGTCGCAGATGGCGGACTGGATTTTTCCGAAGGCGACTTCGGCCTGTCCACGTTCGTCCGCTCGCTGCTCGCCATGCCCGGTCGCCACGCGCGCTTCGAGATCACCCTGGCCCACATCAATGCGGTGGCCGGCAGCCAGCTGATGTCGGCTGAAACCCGCATCGCCCAGCGCATTCCCTCCTTCAAGTTCGACAACGCCGCACACTTCGGCACCGGCATGTACGACGCGGTGTTCCTGTTCGGCATCGACGGCAGTTTCGGCGGTCGCGGCGCCGGGTATCCGTCCGATCGCCTGTCCGACAATGAACTGCGTGCAGTGACGCAGTTCATGAACGCAGGCGGCGGCGTCTTCGCCACCGGCGATCACGGCTCGTTGGGACGTGCCCTGTGCCACGCGATTCCGCGCGCACGCGGCATGCGCCTGTGGCAGTCCACGCCCGGCGTCGGCGGCCTGGATGAGGTCAGCATGGGCGGGGCGCGCCGCAACGACACCAATCGGCCGCCCGGCACGTCCTCGTTCTCGGACCAGTCCGACGATGTGCCGCAGACGATCCAGCCCCGCATGTACGCGCGGCGCAACGGGCTGTTCCGCTACACCTACCCGCATCCGCTGCTGTGCGGACCGCGAGGCGTGATCCGGGTGATGCCCGACCATCCGCACGAAGGCGAATGCGTCGAGCCCTCCGCGACCGGCGCGAACCTCAACTTCGGCGGCGCCCTCGGCGCGGAGTATCCCACCGCCATCGACGGCGGCCCGCGCCCGCTGCCGGAGCTGATTTCCACCAACAGCGTGCTCGGCGGCACGCGCTCCGGCAAGGATCCGACACAGTCGCAGACCTTCGGTGGCATCTGCGCCTACGACGGCCACCGCGCCGGCGTCGGTCGGGTGGTGACCGATGCGACCTGGCACCACTTCGTCAACGTCAACCTGATCGGCCTGTTCAACGACAGTGGCCTGCCCGCGGGGCATGTGTGGCGCAACGGCTTCCTGTCGTCGGCCAGCGGGCAAGCGCACTTCGAGGAGATCAAGTCCTACTACCGCAACCTGGCCGTGTGGCTGTCGCGCCCGGAACGCATCCGCTGCATGAACTCGCGCCTGTACTGGACGCTGCTGTGGGACGAGCGCGTGATGGAAGCCGTGCTGACGACGACCGATGTTCCGCTCGCCAAACTCGACCTGGGTGCGATCCGCCTGATCGGCCAGCATGCGCGCGACGTGCTTGGCCGCTTCGCCGGGCGCTGCCAGGGCGTACGGTTGGCGCTGGACCTGTTGTACGAACGCCTGCCGCCGCTGATCCCCGACATCGATCCGTGGTGGCCGGAACCGGGCCCGCTGCACGAGAAATTCGATGGCGTGGAATGGCTGGACGGCACCCAGTTGTTCGACATCGCGATCGGCAGCGCGCTCGTGGCGTTGCGTGAAGCGTTCCCCGAGCCAGACGAGAAGACGGTGCGCAAGCTGGAAGGCGAACGCATCGAGAAGGTGTTGCGGGAAGGCGCGGGCACGGGCGTGCAGCGCGCCCTGGACTCGATGGTCGCTTCGGCGGAGCTGTTGGCGTCCGCGTCGAAGGCCACCGCCGTGCAGAAGCCACGCAAGAAGCGCTGACCCGGGCTGACGGGACATCGGCCGGTGCCGATGTCCCGTGTTCGCGTCAGGGCTTGTCGCGGGCGCGGGCGAACGCCGCCGCCAGCGCGTTGTCGGCCGGCGGTGCGCCGGACTTGGCCGGCGCCGGATTGCGTCGCGGATCGCGCGGGTTGCCGCGGTCGGGACCACGCGGCGGACGCGGGTCGTTGCCGCGTGCTTCGCGCGGCACCTGCGGTGCGGGAGCGTCATCCAGACGTCGCGTCAATGCGATGCGCTTGCGCGCCACGTCGACCTCCAGCACTTTCACCTTGACGATGTCGCCGGCCTTCACCACGTCGCGCGGATCCTTCACGTAGCGGTCGGCCAGCGCGGAAATGTGGATCAGGCCGTCCTGGTGCACGCCGATGTCGACGAAGGCGCCGAACGCGGCGACGTTGCTGACCACGCCCTCCAGCACCATGCCTTCACGGAGGTCCTTGATGTCCTCCACGCCATCGGCGAACCGCGCGGCCTTGAACTCCGGACGCGGATCGCGGCCGGGCTTCTCCAGTTCCTTGAGGATGTCGCGGATGGTCGGCACGCCGAACCTGTCATCGGTGTACTGCTCGGCCTTCACCGCGCGCAGGAATACCGTGTCGCCGACGATCTGCTTCACCTGCCGGCCACTGCCGGCGAGGATGCGCTCGACCACCGGATAGGCTTCCGGGTGCACGGACGAGGCGTCCAGCGGCTGGTCGCCATCGGCGATGCGCAGGAAGCCGGCGCACTGTTCGAACGTCTTCTCGCCCAGCCTCGGCACGTCAAGCAGCGCCTTGCGGCTGCGGAAGGCGCCGTGTTCGTCGCGGAAGCGGACGATGTTCTCGGCCACTGTCGACGACAGGCCGGACACGCGCGTCAGCAACGCGGCCGAGGCGGTGTTGACGTCCACGCCGACCGCGTTGACGCAATCCTCGACACGCGCATCCAGTGCGCGCGCCAGGCGGAACTGGTCGACGTCGTGCTGGTACTGGCCGACGCCGATCGCCTTCGGTTCGATCTTCACCAGCTCCGCCAGCGGATCCTGCAGCCGGCGCGCGATCGACACCGCGCCACGGATGCTGACGTCGAGGTCCGGGAATTCCTTCGCCGCGAACTCCGAGGCTGAGTACACCGAGGCGCCGGCTTCGCTGACGACGATCTTGTCCATCTTCAGCTCGGACGCCTGCTTGATGAGGTCACCGGCCAGCTTGTCGGTTTCGCGGCTGGCGGTGCCGTTGCCGATCGCGATCAGGTCGACCTGGTGCTTCGTGCACAGCGCGCGCAGCACGTGCAACGACTGGTCCCACTGGCGCTTGGGTTCGTGCGGATAGATCGTCGCGGTGTCGACCAGCTTGCCGGTCCGGTCGACCACGGCGACCTTCACGCCGGTGCGCAGCCCCGGATCGAGGCCGAGCACGGCTTTCGGACCCGCAGGTGCAGCCAGCAGCAGGTCCTTGAGGTTGTCGCCGAACACGGTGATGGCCTCGGCCTCGGCCTTTTCGCGCGCCTGGTTGAACAGGTCCAGCAACAGGTGCATGTGCAGCTTGGCGCGCCACGTCAGGCGGCAGGCGTCCAGCAGCCACTTGTCGGCGGCACGCCCCTGCGCGGACACGCCGGCATGCACCGCCACGCGACCTTCGGCCTGCTGGTGGCCGGCCTCGGCTTCCATGCCGGGGTCCAGGTCGAGTTGCAGGATTTCTTCGCGCCGCGCGCGGAACAGCGCCAGCAGACGGTGCGAGGGGATCTTCGCCAGCGATTCGGCGTGGTCGAAGTAGTCGCGGTACTTCGCGCCCTCGTTCTCCTTGCCGGTGGCCACCTTCGCGCGGATCACGCCGACCTCGGTCATCCAGCCACGCAGCTCGCCGACCAGCGCGGCGTTCTCGCCCCAGCGCTCCATCAGGATCGCGCGCGCACCATCGAGCGCGGCCTTGGCGTCGGCGACGCCCTTCTCGGCGTCGATGTAGGTGGCGGCGACCGTTTCCGGCACCTGGGTCGGATCGGCAAGCAGACCGTCGGCCAGCGGTTCCAGCCCGGCTTCGCGCGCGATCTGCGCCCGCGTGCGGCGTTTCTGCTTGTAGGGCAGGTACAGGTCTTCCAGGCGCGCCTTGCTGTCGGCGGCTTCGATATCGGCGCGGAGTTCGTCGGTGAGCTTGCCCTGCTCCTCGATGCTGGCGAGCACGGCGACGCGGCGGTCTTCCAGTTCGCGCAGGTAGGTCAGGCGCGTTTCGAGGTTGCGCAGTTGGGTGTCGTCCAGGCCACCGGTGACTTCCTTGCGGTAGCGCGCGATGAAGGGCACGGTGGCGCCTTCGTCGAGCAGGGCGATGGCGGCCTTGGCCTGCGAGGTCTGTGCGCCGATCTCGGCGGCGATGGTGGCGGCGATGTGCTGGGCGATCTGGGGATTGCGGTCTTGCATTGCGTCCGTACTGGAAATCCCGATGCACCGGGAGGGACTTCGATTGTCGCAACGGATGGCGACCGGGGGAACGGGTTGACAGGCAGGTCCATTGCGGGCTGACGGACGTGGTGTGGCTGGCTATGCTCGACTGCCCCCGCACGGACCCTGCCCCATGCGCACGCTGTATCCCGAGATCACCCCCTATCGCACGCACACCGTGCCCGTCGATCCGCTGCACACGCTGTACGTGGAGGAATGCGGCAATCCGGACGGCATCCCGGTGATCTTTCTGCACGGCGGACCGGGCGCCGGCCTGTCGCCGGTGCATCGCCGCTTCTTCGATCCGGCGCGGCACCGCATCGTGCTGTTCGACCAGCGTGGAACGGGCCGCTCCACGCCGTTCGGCGAGCTGCGCGACAACACCACCGCGCACCTGGTCGCCGACATCGAGACGATCCGCGAGCGTCTGGGTATCGATCGCTGGCTGGTGTTCGGCGGTTCGTGGGGGTCGACGCTGGCACTGGCCTACGCGCAGGCGCATCCACGACGCGCCACCGGGCTGATCGTGCGCGGCATCTACCTCGGCCGCGAAGAAGAGAACCGCTGGTTCAACGAGGCCGACGGCGGCGCGCGCTGGATCTTCCCGGAGCGCTGGGCGCGCTACGAGGCGCATATCCCGCCGGACGAGCGCGACACGATGATCGAGGCCTATTGGCGTCGCATGGACAGCGCGGACGAGGCGACGCGGCTCGAAGCCGGATTGGCCTGGCTGGGCTGGGAGGATCACGCCGCGACCCTGATCCACGATCCCGGCGCCGATGCGGCCGAGGATCCGCACAAGGTGCTGGCGAAGGCGCGCATCGAGGCGCACTACTTCCGCCACAACGCGTTCCTGGAACACGGCCAGTTGCTGCGGCACGTGGACCACATCCGCCACCTGCCCGGTGTGATCGTCCAAGGCCGCTACGACATCATCTGCCCTCCGCGCAGCGCATGGGACCTGGCGCAGGCTTGGCCCGAAGCGCGCCTGGAGATGGTGCTGGCTGGCCACAGTGCCACCGAGCCGGCGATCACGGATGCACTGGTGCGCGCGACGGATACCTTCGCCGACTGCGCGAGCCTGGCCTGAAACGGAAACGGGCCGCATGGAGCGGCCCGTTCGCGATACATCATTTCGCGGTGACGGCTTACGAACGCACCGGCAGCACGCGGACTTCGACACGGCGGTTCATCGCGCGACCCGACTCGGTATCGTTGCTGGCGATGGGGTAGCGCTTGCCCATGCCGACGATCTCGAAGCGCTCGCGCTGCAGGCCCTGGCCGATCAGGTAGTTGCCGACCGACGCGGCACGCTGCTCGGACAGGCGCTGGTTGACTGCATCGGTGCCAATGCTGTCGGTGTGGCCGCTGACTTCCACGATGGTCTGGTTGTACTCGCGCAGCGTGGAGGCGACGTTGTTGAGCGCGGGATAGAACTGCGACTTCAGGTCGGCCTTGCCGAAATCGAAGGTCACGCCATCGGGCAGGTTGAGCTTGATGACGTCGCCATCGCGGCTGACGTCGATGCCGGTGCCGGCGGTCTGGCGGCGCAGCTCGGCTTCCTGGCGATCCTGGTAGGCACCGATCGAGCCGCCGGCGAGTCCGCCAACGCCCGCACCGACCAGCGCACGCTGGCGACGTTCGGTGGCATCACCACCGCTGAGCAGGCCCGCCACCGCGCCGATGCCGGCACCGATCAGCGCGCCATTGCGCGTGCGGTTGGGATCGTTGGGGTCGTTGGTCTGCCCGGTGTAGCTGGCGCAACCGCCCAGCATCGTGACCGTAAGTGCCGCAAGGGCGCCGCTCTTCAGCATCGTATTCATAAATCCTCCTGGGTGGCCTGCGGGGGTAACTCTGGAACGGGGGCAAGCCTAACCAGCGAACTGTTCAGTTCTTGCGATTAGAGCCCTGTTCATTCAGCCGGCGTCGGGTATCAGGACAGCAGCGCGTGGGCGGTGGGTGCGTCCAGGGTCTGCTCCCAGTCCCCCATCAGCGACAGGTACAGCAGCTTGTCGAACTCGGGACCGAAGCGGCGGATCACGGCATCGGGATCGGGGATCAGCTTGGCATCCGCGATGAGGCCGAAATGCACGCGACCGTTGTAGCTGAGGATCGACACGCCGATGCCGATCGAACCCGTCTGCGGCACCCAGAACATCATGTCCCGCAGGCGCGAGCCGCCCATGTACAGCGGCTGCTGCGGGCCGGGGACGTTGGTCGCCACTGCGGTGGCCTTGCGCGAAAACAACTCCAGCGCGACGCCCTGGATCGCCGCGGGCGCCATGCCGAGCGCCGCAAGAAGTCCAAAGGCGACAATGGCTTGGCGTGAATTCTTCAGGTCACGCATGCACTCTGCAACACGTTCCAGCCGGCGGATCGGGTTGTCTTCGCCGACCGGCAGGTCCAGGAAGACCAGGCCAAAATGGTTGCCCAGCTTGCGGGCATGTTCGAGCGGTCGCAGGTTGACCGGCACGGTAGCCCGCAAGGTGACGCCGTCGAGCTGTTCGCCGCGCTCGATCATGTAGCTGCGCAGTGCACCGGCCGCGGCCGCCATCAGCACGTCGTTGACCGTGCAGTCGCAGGCGCGACCGACCGCCTTCACTTCCTCCAGGTCCAGCGGTTCGGCCCAGGCCACGCGCTTGCTGACCCCCAGCTTGCCCCGCAGCAAGGTGGGCGGATCATCGGACAGCGACAGCGCATGCAGCAGCTCGCGTCCGATCTCGCCGCCCTCCTTCGCCAGCATCGTCGCCAGCGTGGGGTCCTGCATCATCTCCATGCCCTTGCCGAGCACCTTGCCGCCGATCTGCATGTAGCGGTCGATGGCGCCGACACGGCGCACGACGTCCGCACCGTCCTTCTTCAGCCAGGCCGAACGCAGGTCCTTGCCGGCATCGGGTTTGCGGCTGGTATCGGTCAACGACAGCAGCACCTGCACCAGCGCGATGCCGTCGGCATAGCTGTGGTGGATGCGCGCGACCAGCGCCGAGCCGGTGCCGTAGCGTTCGATCAGGTGGAACTGCCAGAGCGGCTTGGTCTTGTCGAGCGGCGTGGACGCCATCTGGCTGGTGAAGCGTTCCAGCGCCTTCTTTTCGGACTTCGGATCATGCCGGCCCGGCAGCGCGGAAATACGCACGTGCCAGTCGAGGTCGAAGTCCGGATCGGTCACCCATGACGCACCGGCAGGCGTATCGACCGCCTTCTGCAGGAAGCGCGGGTACGCGAGGAAGCGCTTCCTGATCACCTGCTTCAGTTTGTCGAGCGTCATCGGCTCGTCGAACATCAGCACGCCGGTGATCATCATCGGGTTGGTCGGACGGCACATCCGCAACCACGCGGTATCCACCCGCGACATCGGCTCGCGACGCGGCTTTGCCGGCGTCTTTTTCGTGGCCATGCTTGCCCTCCTCTCCCGCACCGAGTGAAGCACGCGGTGGCGAAAGGCGTCAACGCGGCTCAGTCGCCGGTCTTGCGGTAGGCCGCCAGCGCACCATCGCGGCCCGTGGCCAGGTCGACGACGGGATGTCGCGGATAGTCCGGGGCCAGCCTCGCGAGGACGTCGGGCTTCTGCCACGGCGCGAAGCGCAACGGCACCGGGATCTCGGCCAGTTCCGGCACCCAGCGGGCGATGTAGCTACCCTTCGGGTCGAATTTCTCCGCCTGCGTCACCGGATTGAACACGCGGAAGTAAGGCGCCGCGTCGGCGCCCGTGCCGGCCACCCATTGCCAGCCCAGCGTGTTGTTGGCGAGGTCCGCATCCACCAGCGTGTCCCAGAACCAGCGCGCTCCGTGCGACCAGTGGTAGCGCAGGTGCTTGGTCAGGTAGCTGGCCACGATCATGCGCACGCGGTTGTGCACGTAGCCGGTCGCCCACAGCTCGCGCAGGCCGGCGTCGATGATCGGCACCCCGGTGCGGCCGCGCTGCCAGGCTTCCAGGGTGGCTGGATCCACCTTCGCCCAGTCGAAATGCTCGAAGCGCGGGTTGAGGTTCTGGCTGGTGGTCTGCGGGAAGTGGTGCAACAGGTGGTAGGCGAACTCGCGCCAGCCCAGTTCGCGGATATACCCGTCCATGTCGGCACTGTTGGCGGCGGTACGTGCGCGCTCCAGTTCGGCAGTGATGCGCCACGGCGCGATCTCCCCGAAATGCAGGTGCGGCGACAGGCGAGAGGTGCCGATGCGGTCGGGGCGGTCGCGATCCGTACGGTAGCCGTTGAGCGCACCGTCGACGAAGACCTCCAACGCCTCCCGCGCGCCCGCCTCGCCCGGCACCCATGATTCCCAGAAACCCGTGTCCCAGCCGAGGCGCGGTTGCAGCGCCAGCGCCGCAAGCGCTTCCCCTTCTAGGGGAGCGTCCACCGCAGGCAATTGCGACGGTGCATCCCATGGCAAAGGCACGCGCCATTTCGCCAGTGCGGTGCGCCAGAACGGCGTGAACACCCTGTAGGGCTGGCCCTGCTGGGTCGCGATGTCCCACGGCTCGATCAACAGGCTGCCGTTGAAGCTCTCCACGCGCAGTCCCTGCGCGCGCAATGCCTGCTTGATCGCGGCATCGCGCCGCTGCGTGGCGGGTTCGTACTTGCGGTTCCAGAACACGGCCGTGGCACCGGACTGCTCGATCAACACCCGCAACATCCCGGCGCTGCGGCCCTGCCGAATCAGCAGGCGTGAGCCACGGTGCCTCAGGTCCGCATCCAGCGCTGTCAACGAACGGTGCAGCCACGCCCGCGAGGCGGCGCCCGGTGACCACTCGCCTTCTTCCGCCGGCGCGTGGATATACACGGGTATCGGCGTGAATCCCTCGTCCAGCGCGGCGCGCAGTGCCGGATTGTCGTCCAGGCGCAGGTCGTGACGGAACCAGACGATGGCATTCGGCATTTGGAAAACCAGGAGGGACGACCAGGTCTTACGCGAGCGGCTGACCACCGGATGCAGCGCCGATGTATTCGCGCGGAATGCGCGCATTGAGCCCGGTCAGGATCTCGTACGGGATGGTGCCGGCCGCCTGCGCGACCGCCTCACAGGAAATCGCATCGCTGCCCTGGCGGCCGATCAGGACGACTTCATCCTCGTTGTACGCCGTACCGCCGGGTCCCAGGTCGACCATGAACTGGTCCATGCACACGCGGCCGATGATGGGCTGGCGTGTACCGCGCACCAGCACCTCACCGCGCGACGACAGCGAGCGGGGATAGCCGTCGCCATAGCCGATCGGCACGGTGATCACCCGCGTATCGGCGACTGCGGTCCAGGTGGCGCCGTAGCTGACGGTGCGGCCCGCCTTGACCACCTTGAAGTAGACGACCTTCGAGACCAGCGACAGCGCCGGCTTCAGTGCGACCGTCGGACGCGACGCGGGATCGGGCATCACGCCGTACAGCGCGATGCCCGGACGCACCATGTCCAGCCAGGTGTCGGGGAAGTGCAGCACGCCGCCGGAGTTGGCCAGGTGGCGGATCGGCATCGGCGCGCCCAGTCGATCGAAATGTGCGCAGGCATGCAGGAAACGCTCACGCTGCTCGACGGTCATCGGCGAAGCGGGATCGTCCGCGCAGGCCAGGTGCGAGTAGATGCCCTTCACGGTGCACCACCGCGACGCCACCGCCGCTTCGATGAACGCGCCCGCGTTGTCGCTGTGCACGCCGATGCGCTCCATGCCGGTATCGACCTTGAGGTGGATCACCGCGTTTCGGCCCAGCGCGGCCGCCGCTTCTTCCACCTGCCGCAGTTTGGCAATGGACGACACGGTCACCTCCAGGTCGCAGGCCAGGAACTGGCCGACCTGCGGTGCATGGATGCCGCCCAGCACCAGGATCGGCACGGTCACGCCGGCACGACGCAGCGCCAATCCTTCTTCCACCAGCGCGACACCAAGCTGACCGATGCCCTGCGCCTGCAGATGCAGGGCGACCGGCACCAACCCGTGCCCGTAGGCATTCGCCTTGACGATGCCCATGACCGGGACGCCCGCATGGGCCTGCAGTGCATGGAAATTATGGCTCAGCGCATCCAGGTCAACGCGGACGCGCGTGGGCCGGTCGTTGGCTTCCGGGCGCAACGAGGTCGCAGTGTCCGTCACGTCGATGAGGTCGGTTTCTGGCATTCCCGGATTGTAGCCGCGCCGCATCGAGGAGCGCGGAGGGTGCTACTCGAACGCGCCGATGTTGTCGTGGCTCAGGTTGTCGAAGCGGGTGTACTCGCCGAAGAACCGCAGCTTGCACGAGCCGGTCGGGCCGGAACGCTGCTTGCCGATGATGATCTCGGCCAGGCCCTTGTCCGGCGAGGTTTCCTTGTTGTAGTAATCGTCGCGGTAGATGAAGACGATCATGTCGGCGTCCTGCTCGATGGCACCCGATTCGCGCAGGTCGGCCATCACCGGACGCTTGTCGGTACGCGTTTCCAGCGAGCGGTTGAGCTGCGACAGTGCAAGCACCGGCACGTTGAGCTCCTTCGCAAGCCCTTTCAGCGAGCGCGAGATCTCGGAGATCTCGGTGGCGCGGTTCTCGCTGTTGCCCGGTACCGACATCAACTGCAGGTAGTCGATGACGATCAGGCCCAGGTCGTGCTCGCGCTTCAGCCGTCGCGCCTTCGAGCGCAGCACGTCCGGCGACAGGCCCGGCGTGTCGTCGATGAACACCTTGGCCTGGTCCTTGAGGATGCGGATGGCGCTGGTCACGCGGCTCCAGTCCTCGTCTTCCAGCGAACCGGTGCGCAGGCGCGTGGCATTGATGCGCCCGACCGACGAGATCAGGCGCATGGCCAGCTGGCCGGCCGACATTTCCATCGAAAAGACCGCGACTGCCTTCTTCGATTTGATCGCCGCGTACTCGGCGATGTTCAGCGCAAAGGTGGTCTTGCCCATGGCCGGACGCGCCGCCAGGATCACCAGGTCGGTGGGCTGCAGGCCCGCGGTCATCATGTCGAACTCGGTATAGCCGGTCGGCAGGCCGGTGACCGTGCCGCCGCTCTCCGAACGCACGCGCAGGACCTCGAACGCGTCCTTCAGCGCATCGTTCATCGCCACGAAGTCGGTACGGCCGCGCGCGCCCTGCTCGGCGATGGCGAACACCTTCTGCTCGGCGACGGCCAGCATCTCGTCGCTTTCCTTGCCCTCGGGCTGGAACGCGTCGTTGACGATCTCGGTGCCGACTTCGATCAGCTGCCGCATCACCGCCTTGTCGCGGACGATCTCGGCATAGGCGGTGATGTTGGCAGCCGACGGGGTGGTGCTGGCCAGTTCCACCAGATAGGCGCCGCCGGCGACCAGCTCCATGTGGCCCTGCGATTCGAACCACTCGCCCAGCGTCACCGCGTCGAACGGCCGGTTGCGCTCGGCCAGTTCGCCGATGGCGCGGTAGATCAGCTGGTGGTCGCGCCGGTAGAAGTCGTTCGGCGTCAGCTTGTCGTTGATGCGGTCGTAGGCTTCCGGCGCCAGCATCAGGCCGCCCAGCACCGCCTGTTCCGCCTCGATGGAATTCGGCGGCACGCGCAGCTGTTCGATGCGCGCATCATGGGAATCGGAACGGAAATTCGTGCGTGCTGACATGTGCGGGGCAAACTCCTGCGGCGCATGCGGGGCGAACGCCAGCACGGCCGGACATGGTAGGCAGTCCATGCCCGGGGGTGTTGCAGATAAGTGTGTGGATAACCGGTGGGAATCTCACTGCCTGAGACGCGCTCAGCCCCTGAAAACAGGACGGGCGCCTTTCGGCGCCCGTCTGTCGGCATCACGGATGATGCGCAGGGTGGATCAGGCTTCGGCCTGCACCACGACCTTGACGGTCGTCTGCACGTCGGCGTGCAGCTTCACGACGATCTCGTACTCACCGACGTTGCGCAACGCGCCTTCGCCCATGATGACTTCGCTCTTCTCGAGTGGCAGGCCGGCGGCGGTGAAGGCATCGGCGATGTCGCGCGGACCGACCGAACCGAACAGCTTGCCTTCGGTCGCGGCGTTGGCCGTGATCGTGACGCTGGCGCCTTGCAGCTTGGCGGCGCGGCTTTCGGCGTCGTCATGCACGGCCTTGGCCTTGGCTTCGTAGTCGGCACGCTTGGCTTCGAACTCGGCGACGTTGGCAGCGGTGGCCGGCACGGCCTTGCCCTGCGGCACCAGGAAGTTGCGGCCGTAGCCCGGCTTCACGTTGACCTTGTCACCCAGGACGCCCAGGTTGGTCACTTTCTGCAGAAGAATCAGTTCCATCGTATTGCTCCGTATTCGTTAGCAGGACGGGCCTGCAGCGATTGGCTGTCCGAATGACAGTGGGAAAAGGAACCTCCCCGTGCGGGGAGGCCCTGGATTACACGTCGTGGTTGTCCGTGTACGGGATCAGCGCCAGGAAACGGGCGCGCTTGACCGCGGTGGACAGCTGACGCTGGTAGCGGGACTTGGTGCCGGTGACGCGGCTCGGCACGATCTTGCCGTTCTCGGTCAGGTACTGGCGCAGGGTGTTGAGATCCTTGTAGTCGATCTCTTTCACGCCTTCGGCGGTGAACTTGCAGAACTTGCGGCGGCGGAAGAACTTGGACATGGGTGTGCTCCTCAGGCGGCTTCGGCGTTGTCGGAATCGGTCGAGGCAGCGGGGGCCTCGCCTTCTTCGTCGTCACGGCGGCGACGCTCGCCACGTTCGGGCTTGTCGCCCTTCTCGTCCTTGTTCTTCATGATCAGGGACTGCTCGGTGTCCGGGCCATCGCGCTTGACGACCAGGTTGCGCAGCACCGCATCGTTGAAGCGGAAGCTTTCCACCAGCTCGTTCAGCACGGCCTGGTCGGCTTCGATGTTGAGCAGGACGTAGTGGGCCTTCACCAGGTTCTGGATCGGGTAGGCCAACTGGCGGCGGCCCCAGTCTTCCAGACGGTGGATGGTGCCGTTGCCGCCCTCGATCAGCGCCTTGTAGCGCTCGATCATGGCCGGCACCTGCTCGCTCTGGTCCGGGTGGACCAGGAATACGACTTCGTAGTGACGCATCGTTTTTACCTTTCGGATGTGGGTCCAGCCATGGAAAACGGCTGGACGGTACAGCCCCCCGACGCCGGGAACGGACACGGTGGAGCGAGGAACCGGTGGCCTGACGGGCCTCCGGGAGCCGGAAAGTATGACAGGTCAATCACTTAGGGGCAACCAGCCCCCGACGTGTCAGGCGGCGTCGGCCGCGGTGGTGAAGCTCTCGCCGCAGCCGCATTCGGCAGCCGCGTTGGGGTTCCGGAAGATGAAGGTCTCGGACAGGCCCTGCTTGGCGAAGTCGATCTCGGTACCGTCGACCAGCGACAGGCTGGTGGCGTCCACATAGATCTTCACGCCGGCGAATTCGAACACGGTGTCGCCCTCGCGCTCGTCGCGGGCCAGGTCGGCCACGTGGCCCCAGCCCGAACAGCCCGTGCGGGTCACGCCGAAGCGCAGGCCCAACGCCGACGGGGTCTGCTCGACGAAACGCCGCACGCGTTCGAGTGCAACCGGGGTCAGGGTGATGGCCATGCGTGTCTCCTGTGCGGCGCGGACGATTATAGCCGCCGGCATGCCGAGGGCTGCGCGGCTCTTGTAAACTCCGCGTTCCATTAATAAGTCTGTTATCGAAGGATTCAAGCCATGACGGTGGTGAGCGTCGAACATGCGCTGGCGGGCAAGCTCCCGGCCGGCGGCGAAGTCACGGTGCGCGGCTGGGTGCGCACGCGGCGCGATTCCAAGGCGGGCCTGTCCTTCGTCAACGTCAGCGATGGCTCGTGCTTCGCGCCGATCCAGGTGGTGGCGCCCGACTCGCTGTCCAACTACGAATCCGAGATCAAGCACCTGACCACCGGTTGCGCGGTCGTCGCCACCGGCACGCTGGTGGCCTCGCAGGGCCAGGGCCAGAGCTTCGAGATCCAGGCGTCGTCGGTCGAGGTCGTGGGCTGGGTGGAAGACCCCCTCACCTACCCCATGCAGCCCAAGCAGCATTCGCTGGAGTACCTGCGCGAGTTCGCCCACCTGCGCCCGCGCACCAACCTGTTCGGCGCGGTCACCCGCATCCGCAACTCGCTGGCGCAGGCGGTGCACCGGTTCTTCCACGAGAACGGCTACTTCTGGATCAGCACGCCGATCATCACCACGTCCGACGCCGAAGGCGCCGGCCAGATGTTCCGCGTATCGACGCTGGATATGGTCAACCTGCCACGCGACAAGGAAGGCGCGGTGGACTTCTCGCGCGATTTCTTCGGCAAGGAAACCTTCCTGACCGTGTCCGGCCAGCTCAACGCCGAGGCCTACGCGCTGGCGATGAGCAAGGTCTACACCTTCGGCCCGACCTTCCGCGCCGAGAACAGCAACACCACGCGCCACCTGGCCGAGTTCTGGATGATCGAACCGGAAGTCGCCTTCAACGACCTGGCCGCCAACGCGCAACTCGCCGAGGACTTCCTGAAGTACCTGTTCCGTGCCGTGCTCAGCGAGCGCGCCGACGACCTGGCGTTCATCGCCGAGCGCGTCGAACCGACTGCGCTGACCCGGCTGGAAGCCTTCGTCAACTCGCCATTCGAGCGCATCGACTACACCGATGCGATCTCCCTGCTGCAGAAGTCGGGGCAGAAGTTCGAGTTCCCGGTCGAATGGGGCCTGGACCTGCAGACCGAGCACGAGCGCTGGCTGACCGAGCAGCACGTCGGCCGCCCGGTGGTGGTGACCAACTATCCCGAGCACTTCAAGGCCTTCTACATGCGCCTGAATGACGACGGCAAGACCGTCGCCGCGATGGACGTGCTGGCGCCCGGCATCGGCGAGATCATCGGTGGCAGCCAGCGCGAGGAGCGCCTGGACGTGCTGGACGCGCGCATGGCGCAGTTCGGCCTGGATCCGGCGCACTACGGCTGGTACCGCGACTTCCGCCGCTACGGCTCGGTGCCGCATGCCGGCTTCGGCCTCGGCTTCGAACGGCTGGTGGTGTACGTCTGCGGGTTGTCCAACATCCGTGACGCCATCGCCTACCCGCGCGCACCGGGCAATGCGGAGTTCTGAACAACCTCGTCATTCCGGCGCATGCCGGAATCCATTGCCGCTTGCAGCCACGTACCTGCCCGGCGCGGGCAAGATGGGTTCCAGCGTGCGCTGGGACGACGGAAACCCTCTCTGGAGTGACCTTCGGTGATCCTCTTTTTCGCTCTCTGCTTCGTCGGCGTCGCCATCGCCGGCTTCTGCGCATTCGTCATCTTCTGGCCACTGACCCTGGTGCACGTCCGCGACCGCCACGGTTCGCTCGGCGCGCAATGGGGCGAAGGCGCCTTCCTCAAGCCGGTGGCGCTGCGCTGGCTGCTGGCCGGCGACTACCGCCGGATCGCCGACACCTCGTTGTCCGGCCTGGCCACGCCGGCCCGCATCTCGCTGTGCGTGATCATGTTCGGGCTGGCGATGGCCGGCCTGCTGGCGTTGTGGGCGGAGGCCTTCGCATGAACCCGTCCATCCGTGAAGACTGGTACCTCGCCTCGCTCGGCCGCACGCTGATCTGGGCGCGCCTGCATGTCCTGGAAGCCGGGACCGCCGAGGTACTGGACAGCGACGGCAACACCCTCGCCTATGACAGCGAGGACAGCGCCCGTGCGGCGCTGTTTGACGCGGAGTTCGTCGCCTTCGACGGCCTGGATGAAGACGACGCGCTGGCGCGCGGCTTCTCGCTGACCGGTGTGCGGCCGCCGCAGGGCGACGACGATGCCGCGCTGGTGCCGCAGATGGTGCAGTCGCTCGGCGCGCGCGCCTGATCCGCCCATGTTCACGCCGCGTGCGTTCGTCGAAACCGATCTGGCGGAACTCGACAGGCTGATCGCCCGCGATGCCTTCGTCACCCTGGTCACCGTGGCCGATGGCGCGCCCGTCGTCAGCCACCTCCCTGTGCTCTACGCACGCGACGGCGACCGGATCATCATCGAAGGCCACTGGGCGAAGCCGAATCCACAGGCACGCCATGCCGGTCCTGCCCTGCTGATCGTGCACGGCCCGCATGCCTATCTGTCGCCGGGATGGTACGCGGACAAGGAAGAGAACTCCCGTGTACCGACCTGGAACTATGCCGTCGCGCACCTGCATGGCGTCCTGGAAACGACCGAGGACACCGCAGCGCTGGCCTCGATCGTCGACCGCCTCAGCCAGGTCAACGAAGCGCGCGTCGGCAACGACTGGCGCTTCGAGCACGATCGTGACGACCATGTCCGACAGCTGCGCGGGATCATCGGTTTCCGCTTCGACGTCGAACGCGTCGAGTTGAAGTTCAAACTGAGCCAGAACCATCCGGCCGCCAATGTCGAGGGTGCCGCCGCAGCACTGCAGCAGCTTGGCGGCGAAGACAACGTGGCCGTATCCGACCTGATGCGCGGACGACTGGCCCGCCGCAAGGACGGCGTGGGAGCGACGTAAGTCGTGAAGCGGAACGCCAGGAAAGCATCGCGACTTGCGTCGCTCCCACATCCCGCGCCGCTAAACTCGACGCATCCCGACCCAGGAGCACGCATGGACCTCAACCTCACCGGCCGGCATGCCCTCGTCTGCGGGGCCTCCGAAGGCATCGGCCGTGCAGCGGCGCATGAACTCGCCCTGCTCGGCGCGGACGTCACCGTGCTGGCGCGCCGCTCCGACGTGCTTGCGGACGTTGCCGCAGGCTTGCCTGTTGCCGGAGCGCAGCGACATGGCGTGCTGGTGGCCGACGTGTCGGACCCGGTCGCGCTGAGGGACAGGGTCGATGCGCTCGTCGCCGGCAGGCCCGTCGACATCCTGGTCAACAACACCGGCGGTCCGCCCGGCGGGCGCGCCATCGACGCGGGAGCGGACGACTATCTGGCGGCGTTCCAGCGCCACCTGCTCGCCAACCAGTCACTCGCACAGGCCGTCGTACCTGGCATGCGGAAGTCCGGTTGGGGGCGCATCGTCAATGTCGTGTCCACCTCCGTGAAGGAACCCATCGCCAACCTCGGCGTCTCCAACACCATCCGCGGCGCCGTCGCGAGTTGGGCCAAGACGCTGTCGAAGGAGCTGGGTGCCGACGGCATCACCGTCAACAACGTGCTGCCCGGTTACACCCGCACGCAGCGCCTGGAACAGATCCTTCATGACCGTGTGAAGGCGACAGGCAAGGACGAAGCCACCGTCAGCGCCGCGATGCTCGCCACGGTGCCGGCCGGCCGCTTCGCGGATGCGGGTGAAATCGCCGCCGCCATCGCCTTCCTCGCCTCGCCCGCCGCCGGCTACATCACCGGCGTCAGCCTGGCGGTGGACGGCGGCCGCATGCAGTCCATCTGAGCCTGCGGGACGGGGGGCTTGCCAGCCGGGTTAAGCTAGTGGGCATGGACCGCTTCGGCCACTTCATCGACGGCGAACCGCGCCCCGGCAGCGCCTGGCGCCCCGTGTTCGAACCGGCGTCCGGCGACGTCTATGCCGAGGTGGCGGATGGCAGCGAAAGCGACGTGCTGCTGGCCGTGCAGGCGGCCGAGGCCGCCTTCCCCGCCTGGTCGGGACTGACGACGAGCGAGCGGTCGCGCTGGCTGGAACGCCTGGCCGATGCGCTCGAACAGCGGCGCGACGCCTTCGCCGCTGCCGAGTCGCGCGACACCGGCAAGCCGCTGGCGCTGGCCCGCGACATCGAGATTCCGCGCGCCGTCGCCAACCTTCGCTTCTTCGCGCATGCGGCCACCCAGTTCGCCAGCGAATCGCATCACGGCGAGGCCGGGTTGAACTACACCCTGCGGCAACCGCTGGGCGTGGTCGCGGCGATTTCGCCATGGAATCTCCCGCTCTACCTGTTCACCTGGAAGATCGCGCCTGCGTTGGCCGCCGGCAACACCGTCGTCGCCAAACCGTCCGAGATCACGCCGGCCACGGCCACGATGCTTGGCGAACTGGCGGCCGAGATCGGCCTGCCGCGCGGCGTGTTGAACATCGTGCACGGCACAGGCCCGGCGATCGGCGAACCGCTGGTGATGCATCCCGCGATCAAGGCGGTCTCCTTCACCGGCAGTACGCCGGTGGGCCGACGCATCGCCGGGCTGGCCGGGCCGCAGCTCAAGAAGGTCTCGCTGGAACTGGGCGGCAAGAACGCCACGCTCGTGTTCGCCAACAGCGACTGGCGCGCGCACCTCGACACCCTGCTTCGCTCCGCGTTCCAGAATGCCGGGCAGATCTGCCTGTGCGGTTCGCGCCTGCTGGTGCAGCAGGCGATCTACGACGAGTTCCGCGAGATGCTGGTCGAACGCGCGGCCACGTGGCAGGCCGGACCGCTCGACGATCCGGATACGCGCCTCGGCGCGATGGTGTCGCAGGCGCATTTCGACAAGGTGCTGGGATGCATCGCGCGGGCGCGTTTCGAAGGCGGCCGCGTGTTGAGCGGTGGTCACGCGCTGGACCGGCCGGGCTGGTACATCGCGCCGACCGTGATCGAAGGCCTGGGACCGCAGGCGTCCACCAACCGCGAAGAAATCTTCGGGCCGGTGGTCACCCTGCAGCCGTTCGCGGATGAAACCCACGCGCTGGCCCTGGCCAACGCCGGCGATTACGGCCTGGCGGCGACCGTGTGGACGCGCGACCTCGACCGCGCCCATCGCCTGGCCGCGCAGCTGCGCGCCGGCATCGTCTGGATCAACACCTGGATGACGCGCGACCTGCGTACGCCGTTCGGCGGCGCCGGCGCGTCTGGCCTTGGCCGCGAAGGCGGCCTGGAGGCCATGCGTTTCTTCACCGAACCCAAGAACGTCTGCGTCGCGTTGCGCTGAGGATGACCGAACCGAATGTCCGACCTTTCCGAACTCGAGAAGCTGCTGCAGAACAACCGCGACTGGGCCGCCCGCATCAAGCAGGAGGATCCCGGTTTCTTCAAGCGGCTGTCGCAACAGCAGTCGCCGCGCTACCTGTGGATCGGCTGCTCCGATTCGCGCGTGCCGGCCAACCAGATCCTGGGCCTGGACCCGGGCGAGGTCTTCGTCCATCGCAACATCGCCAACGTCATGTCGCACGGCGACCTCAATGCGCTGTCGGTGGTGCAGTTCGCCGTCGATATCCTGAAGGTGGAACACATCCTGCTGGTGGGCCACTACGGTTGCGGCGGCGTGCATGCCGCGATGACCGGACTGCGCGTGGGCCTGGCCGACAACTGGCTGCGCCACGTGGCGGACGTGGCACTGAAGCATGAGGCCCTGCTGGCGCAGGTCGATACCGAATCGCTGCGCCATGCGCGCCTGTGCGAACTCAATGTCATCGAGCAGGTGTTCAACGTCTGCCAGACCACCGTCGTGCAGGATGCGTGGGCGCGTGGCCAGCCGCTGGCCATCCATGGCTGGGTCTACAGCCTGTTCGACGGGCGCGTTCGCGAACTCGGCATGGACGTGGCGGCGCAGGACGAACTGCAGCCCTCCTACCAGCGTGCCCTCGCCGGCGTGCCGCCAAAGGGCAAGCGCGATGCGTGAGGTCGTGCAGGCCGATGGCGCGCCCAAGCCCGTCGGGCACTACCCGCATGCGCGGCGCGTCGGCGACCTGCTGTTCCTGTCCGGCATCGGCCCACGTGAGCCGGCCACGAACGGAATTCCCGCCGGCATCGAGGCGCAAACGCATGCCGTCTTTGCGAACGTGCGCGCCGTACTCGACGCCAGTGGTGCGCGCTGGGAAGATCTGGCGGACGTGACCGTGTACCTGACCGACATGACAGGCGATTTCGCCGGCTACAACCGGGTCTGGGCCGAGTACTTCCCCGATGCCACCGTTGCCCCCTGCCGCACCACGCTGGGCATCACCGCCCTGCCTACGCCGATCTCCATCGAACTGAAGTGCATCGCGCACCTGCCGGAGCGCCGCTGACATGCTGCCGAACCCGCTCAACTTCCAGGCCTGGATCGACGAGCACCGTCACCTGCTGAAGCCGCCGGTCGGCAACAAGGTCATCTACGACGGCGACTTCATCGTCATGGTCGTCGGCGGGCCGAACGCACGCACCGACTACCACTGGGATGAAGGTCCGGAGTGGTTCTACCAGTTGGAAGGCGACATGGTGCTGCGGATCCAGGAGGACGGCGCCGTCCGCGACATCCCGATCCGCGCCGGCGAGATCTTCCTGTTGCCGCCGCGCGTGCCGCATTCGCCGCAACGCATGCCCGGCTCGGTCGGGCTGGTGATCGAGCGCAAGCGCCTGCCGCACGAGGACGACGGCCTGCTGTGGTTCTGCGAACGCTGCAATGCCAAGGTGTACGAGGAGTACTTCCACCTCAACGACATCGAACAGGACTTCTTCCGCGTGTTCGAGGCCTTCTACCGCAACGACGACCTGCGCACCTGCAAGGCCTGCGGCCACCTGAATCCCCGCCCGGGCCGCTACGAAATGCAGGCGGATTCGCAGGCCGACATCACTTGACCCGACTCCTCAAGGACCGAGGCCGCCCCATGCGTTTTCCCTCACGCAGTCTCTTCTCCTGCTTCTGTCTGCTGCTGGCGACGCCAACGCTAGCCCAGAACCAGGAACTCGCCTCCCTCTATGAAGCTGACCAGGCCGCCCGTTCGAAGCCTGCCGAGATTGACTGGACGATTCTCCTCCCGGAAGACAGGAAACGTCGTGAACGCGTTCTGGAGCTCATGCGCGCCGGCGCAATGCAGAGTGCCGTGGACTACTACCATGCGGCGATGGTGTACCAGCATGGCCAGAGCCTGGATGATTTCCGGCTTGCTCATGCCCTGTCGACCATCGCGATGTCGCTGGAACCGGAAGAAAAACAGTATCGCTGGCTGACGGCGGCCTCGTGGGACAGGATCATGGCCTCGCAGCTCCAGCCGCAGTGGTACGGCACCCAGTCCCATTCCGATGACAAGGGGATGTTTCTGTACCCCGTTGCTGACGATGTCGTCACCGACGAGGATCGAAAGGCGATGCAGGTTCCCACGCTGGCCGAAACGCGCGCACGGCTCAAGGAACTGGCCGAGATGCATGGCCAGACACTTAATCCAGACCCGCCAACGATTGATGAGTTGCGCAAAGCAAGGCGGGCATGGTCGCAGGAGTAGCGCTGTGATCGGCGATCCGCCAATGCGGTGCTATGCCCACACCGCGGCTTGCATCTGCCCAATATGGGCATTATCGTGCCCGATATGGGCATGAATAACACCCCCCGATCCGGGAGAGTCAGCGAGGCGGCAGCGCGCTACGCAAGCGCCAGCCTGTCTGGCGCGCTCTTCACCACCACCCAGCAACGCGTGCTGGCCTGCCTATTCGGCGAGTCGGGCCGCAGTTACGCGGTCAACGAACTGATCCAGGCCACCGGCGCCGGCAGCGGCGCGGTCCAGCGCGAGTTGGCCCGGCTGGCCGGCAGCGGACTGCTGACCGTCGAGCACGTCGGCAACCAGAAGCGTTACCGCGCCAATCCCGACGCGCCGATCCACGACGAACTGGCCTCCATCGTCCGCAAGACCTTCGGCCTGGCCGAGCCGCTGCGCGAAGCGCTGGCGCCACTGGCCGACCGCATCCACGCGGCCTTCCTCTACGGCTCGATCGCCAAGGGCAGCGACACCACCCGCAGCGACATCGACCTGATGGTGATCGCCGACGACCTGGCCTATGCCGAGGTGATGCTGGCCCTGCACCCGGTGGCGGAGCGGCTGGGCCGGCAGATCAATCCCACGGTCTATGCGCGCGACGAACTGCGCACCCGGATCGATGCGGGGAACAGCTTCGTCACCCGCCTGCTGCAACAACCGCGGCAATGGCTGATCGGGAGCGACGATGACCTCGCCGCTTGAGAAGCTGGCCACGCACGGTGGACCGCTCAGCGCCGAGCCTCCCGACAAGCAGGAAACCGCCGGGCTGCTGCGTTCGGGATTGGCGCGGCTGGCCGATGCGCACAACGACGCGCTGTCGCTGGATAGTCGCTTCGACCTGGCCTACAACGCCGCCCATGCGCTGAGTCTGGCCGCGCTTCGACGCGCCGGCTTCCGTGCGCGCCATCGCTACATCGTCTTCCAGGTGCTGCCGCATACCCTCGGACTCGGCCCGGAGGTGTGGAGGGTGCTGGCCAAGGCGCACGACCTGCGCAACCTGGCCGAGTACGAAGGCCACGTGGAAGTGGATCGCCGCCTGGTCAACGACCTGATCGCCGCCTGCGAGCGCGTCTCCGACGCGCTGGAACGATGAACGTCGACGCCTCGCACGTTTCCGCTCCGTCGCGGCACTGCAGCGCGAATCCCCTGCAGGCAGCCCCTACAATCCGACGATGCTGAAGATCGACACCCACGCGCATTTCCTGCCCCGCGACTGGCCCGACCTCGCGGCCAAGTACGGCGATGTGCGTTTCCCGGTGATCCACCACGGCGACGACGGCCGCCACCGTATCTACAAGGACGGCAAGTTCTTCCGCGAGATCTGGCCCAAGACCTGGGATCCGGAGGAACGTATCGCCGACTACGCTCGCTTCGGCGTGCAGGTACAGGTGATCAGCACGGTCCCGGTGATGTTCAGCTACTGGGCCAAGCCGCACCACGCGCTGGAACTGCACCAGGCACTCAACGACCACACCGCCGTCGCCTGCCGCGACTACCCGCGCCACTACGCCGGCATCGGCACCGTGCCCCTGCAGTCGCCGCGACTGGCCGTGCAGGAACTGGAACGCTGCATGGACCAGTTGGGCCTGCAGGGCGTGCAGATCGGCAGCCACGTCAACGACTGGAACCTGGACGCACCGGAGCTGTTCGACTTCTTCCAGGCCGCCAGCGAACTGGGCGCCGCGATCCTCGTGCACCCCTGGGACATGATGGGCGCCGCCTCGATGCCGAAGTACTGGCTGCCCTGGCTGGTCGGCATGCCCGCCGAGCAATCGCGCGCCGCGTGCAGCCTGATTTTCGGCGGCGTGCTGGAACGACTGCCGCAGCTGAAGGTCTGCTTCGCGCACGGTGGCGGCAGCTTTCCCTACACGATCGGCCGCATCGAGCATGGCTTCAACATGCGCCCGGACCTCGTGGCCACCGACAACCCGCGCAATCCGCGCGACTATCTGGGCCGCGTGTATTTCGATTCCTGGGTCGCCGATCCGCGCGCCTTGCGCTACCTGCTCGACACCGTCGGCCACGAGCGCGTGATGCTCGGCACCGACTACCCGTTCCCGCTGGGCGAACAGGAACCCGGCGCCGGCATCGCCGCACTGGGCCTGGACATCGCGCAGCAGACCCGCCTGTATCACGGCACCGCGCTGGAATGGCTGGGCCTGCCGGCCTCGAGGTTTGCGTGATGACGCTCCCTGTAGGAGCGACGTCAGTCGCGACCGCACGGTCCGGCATGACCCAGGCCTTCATCAGCTTTTTGGGAAATCAGCACATCCGACGTCAGATCCGCCGACACTCCACGGTCGCGACTGACTTCGCTCCTACACCCTATCGAACACCTCCGACCCGATGACCGACCCGCTGTCCCGCACCCACATCATCGCCCTCGACGCTGCCGATCCCCTGCGCGCACTGCGCAATGAGTTCCTGATTCCCCGCCACAAGCACAACGACCAGATCTATTTCTGCGGCAACTCGCTGGGCCTGCAACCGAAGGGCGCACGCGTCCACCTCAACGAGGCGCTGGACAAGTGGGCGAACGAAGCCGTCGAAGGCCACTTCACCGGCAACGCACAGTGGATGACGTACCACGAACTGGTACGCGAGCCGCTCGCACGGCTGGTGGGCGCCGAGCCATCGGAAGTGGTGGCAATGAACACACTGACCACCAACCTGCACCTGATGATGGTCAGCTTCTACCGCCCCACCGCGGAGCGGCCGGCGATCCTGATGGAAGCCGGTGCATTTCCCTCCGACCGGCATGCGATGGAGTCGCAGGTGCGCTTCCATGGCTTCGATCCCGCGACCGACCTGATCGAGGTGGAACCGGACCAGCCCGACGGCACGCTGTCGATGGCCGCGATCGAGCGCGCCATCGCCGAACACGGCCCACGCCTGGCGCTGGTGCTGTGGCCCGGCATCCAGTACCGCACCGGGCAGGCGTTCGACCTGGCCGAAATCGTGCGCCTCGGCCATGCGCAGGGCGCCGTGGTCGGCGTCGACCTGGCCCACGCGGTCGGCAACCTGCCGCTGCGGCTGCACGACAGCGGCGTCGATTTCGCGGTGTGGTGCCACTACAAGTACCTGAACTCCGGTCCCGGCGCCGTGGCGGGCTGCTTCGTGCATGCGCGACACGCCAACACGGACCGGCCGCGGTTCGCCGGCTGGTGGGGCCATGAGAAGGAAACCCGCTTCCGCATGGGCCCAGCCTTCGTACCCACGCCTGGCGCCGAAGGCTGGCAGCTCAGCAATCCGCCGATCCTCGGACTGGCGCCGCTGCGTGCGTCGCTCGAGGTGTTCGAGAAGGCCGGCGGCATGGACGCGATCCGGACCAAGTCGCTGAAGCTCACCGGCCTGCTGGAAGCGCTGATCCGGGCGCGGCTGTCCGATGTGCTGCAGATCATCACGCCTGCCGACACGGCCCAGCGCGGCGCGCAGCTGTCGTTGCGCGTGATCGGCGGCCGCGAGCGCGGGCGCGAACTGTTCGAGTACCTGCTGTCGGTCGGTACCGTCGGCGACTGGCGCGAACCGGACGTGATCCGCATCTCGCCCGCCCCGCTCTACAACCGCTACATGGACCTGCTCCGCTTCGTCGAGGAAGTCGAGACGTGGCGGGGGTTCTGAACATCCCGGTGAAAGTGGAAACCGTCATTCCCGCGCAGGCGGGAACCCAGCGACTTCGCTTTACGACGGACGCTTATGGACAAGCAACCGGCGACCTACATCCTGGCAAGTCGACGCAACGGAACGCTCTACATCGGTGTTACCAGCGACCTCGTGGGACGTATCTGGCAACATCGTAATCACGTGGCATCGGACTTCACTTGCCGGCACAGCATTACGCTACTCGTGTGGTACGAGTTGCACGAAACGATGGGAGCTGCGATTACCCGCGAAAAGCGACTCAAGAAGTGGGAAAGGACATGGAAGATCCGGCTGATCGAAACGTCCAATCCCTACTGGAACGATCTCTGGACGGACATCACCGGGCAGAGCAAAGTCACTGGGTCCCCGCCTTCGCGGGGATGACGGATCATGCCATTGGACAAGACTGACACATCGCGACACATCACCATCATCGGCGCCGGCCTGGCCGGTGCGTTGCTGGCCACCCTGATGGCGCGCGCCGGCTGGCGCGTGGACGTCTACGAGAAACGCGGTGATCCGCGCGTGCAGGGCTACGCCGGTGGTCGCTCGATCAACCTGGCGCTGACCGAACGCGGCCGCCACGCGTTGCGGATGGCCGATGCCGACGATGCGGTGATGCGCCAGGCGGTGATGATGCGCGGCCGCATGGTGCATGCACTGGACGGTCGCCAGCAGTTGCAGCGCTATGGCCGAGACGATTCCGAGGTGATCTGGTCGATCCATCGCGGCGACCTGAACATCACGCTGCTCGACCTGGCAGAGAGGGCCGGCGCGACGCTCCATTTCGATCGCCGTTTGGATGCCGTCGATTTCGATGCATCCGTCGCCCGCTTCGCCGATGAACAGGCCGGAGGATTCCGTGACGTCGGGTTCACGGCACTGATCGGCGCCGACGGCGCGGGATCGTCGCTGCGTGGCGCCATGCAGCACCAGGAGGATCTCGGCGAGCGCACCGAGTTCCTCGACCACTCCTACAAGGAACTGGAAATCCCGCCGTCCGCCGAAGGGGGCTTCATGATGGAGCCGAATGCCCTGCACATCTGGCCGCGCGGGCACTACATGTGCATCGCGCTGCCGAACGACGAGCGCACGTTCACGGTGACGCTGTTCCTGCCCAACCAGGGCGACCCGAGTTTCGCCAGCGTGCGCAACGGCCGCGATGCGAAGGCGCTGTTCCTGCGCGATTTCGCCGATGCCGTGCCGCTGATTCCCGACCTGGAGCAGGACTGGGAAGCCAACCCCACCGGCCTGCTGGCCACGCTGTACCTGGACCGTTGGCATCTTGGCGGCCAGGCGGTGCTGCTGGGCGACGCGGCCCACGCGATGGTGCCGTTCCACGGCCAAGGCATGAACTGCGCGTTCGAGGACTGCGTGTCGCTGGCGCGGCATCTGCAGGCCAACACCACCCTGGATACCGCCTTTGCGGCGTTCGAGGCGGAGCGCAAGCCGAATGCGCTCGCCATCCAGGAGATGGCGCTGGAGAACTACGTGGAGATGCGCGACAAGGTGGACGACAGCGGCTTCCTGCTGCAACGCGAGCTGGAGCTGGCCCTGCAGCAGCGCCACCCGCAGCGCTTCGTCCCGCACTACACGATGGTCAGCTTCATGCGGATTCCGTACGCGGTCGCGCAGCATCGCAGCCACGTGCAGCGCGACCTGCTGATGCGGCATACCGCCGGACTGGCGTCGCTGGACGGCGTCGACTGGAAGGCCGTCGATGCCGACGTCGACACCCTGTTGCCGGTGCTGGAGGACGCAGCGGGGTGAGCGCATGCTCCCGCTTCCACGATCGCACCCCCCTCGGCCGGCCAGCGCGCATTGAACGATGCCGTTGCGACGGCACGGCACAATGACCTGCAGGGAAAGGACCGCACATGGCTGGAAGCTTTCTTTTCTATGATCTGGAAACCTTCGGCGCCGACCCGCGTCGCAGCCGCCTGGCGCAGTTCGCCGCGGTGCGCACCACGCATGCGCTGGAGGTCATCGACGAGCCGATCAGCTTCTTCGTGCAGCCCGCGGACGACCTGCTGCCCTCGCCCATCGCCACGCTGATCACCGGCATTACACCGCAACAGGCCCTGCGCGATGGCGTCAACGAAGCCGAAGCCTTCGCCCGCATCGCCGACGAGATGGGGCGCCCCGAGACCTGCACGCTCGGCTACAACAGCCTGCGTTTCGACGACGAGTTCGTGCGCCATGGCCTGTTCCGCAATTTCCACGAGCCTTACGAGCGCGAATGGCGCGGCGGCAACTCGCGCTGGGACCTGCTGGACGTGATGCGGTTGATGCATGCGCTTCGACCGGACGGCATCGTCTGGCCAAAGCGCGAAGACGGCGCCACCTCGTTCAAGCTGGAACAGCTCGCGCTCGCCAACCGCGTCCGCGAGGGCGACGCGCACGAAGCGCTGTCGGACGTGTACGCCACCATCGGCTTGGCCAGGCTGATGCGGCAGGTGCAGCCGCGCCTGTGGGACTACGCGCTGCAGCTGCGCGACAAGCGCTTCGCCGCGCGGCTGCTCGACACCACGGCCATGCTGCCCGTCCTGCACGTGTCGCAACGCTATCCCGCAAGCCGGCTGTGCGCCGCGCCGGTATTGCCGCTGGCCCGGCATCCGCGCATCGACAACCGCGTGGTGGTGTTCGACCTGGACAGCGACCCGGCGCCGCTGCTGTCGATGTCGCCCGACGACATCGCCGATCGGCTCTACACACCCGCGGCCGACCTGCCCGAAGGCGAGCAACGCATTCCGCTGAAGGAAGTCCATCTGAACCGCGCGCCGGCGCTGGTCGCCTGGTCGCACCTGCGGCCGGCCGACATGGACCGGCTGGGCATCGATCCGGCGCGCTGCGAGCGCCATGCCGCGATCCTGCGCGAGGCCGGTCCCGATCTGGCCGAAACGGTGCGCCGGGTGTTCTCCACGGAACGCAGTTTCCAGGCGGGCGATGTCGATGGTTCGCTGTACGACGGCTTCCTGGCCGACGCTGACAAGCGCCGCTTCACCGACGTGCGCACCACGCCTCCCGCGCTGCTGGGCCAGCGCGATTTCGGCTTCCGCGATGCGCGGCTGCCGGAACTGCTGTTCCGCTACCGTGCGCGCAACTGGCCCGGGACCCTGTCCGCCGATGAACGCCAGCGCTGGGACGATTACCGCCGCCAGCGGTTGACGACCGACAGCGGCCTGTCGGAATACAGCTTCGAGACCTTCGATGCCGAAGTCGCGCACCTGCGGCAGGCGGAGTCCGGGAACGCCGACCGGCTGGCGCTGCTGGACAGGATCCAGCAGTGGCGCGACGAGATCCAGGCAACCCTGTAAGCGGACATCGAGGGCGGCCTTGTCGGCCCCATGACACCGGCTTGTCTAGAATGGCGACCATGGCCACCTACTTCTCCGATGCCAGTTTCAAGTTCCTGCGCGGGCTGGCGCGCCACAACGACAAGACCTGGTTCAACGACCACAAGGCGCAGTACGAAGACCACGTCCGCCAGCCGTTCCTGCGGCTGCTGACCGACCTGCAGCCGGACCTGGCCGCGGTCAGCCTGCACTTCCGCGCGGACCCGAAGACCGTCGGCGGGTCGCTGTTCCGCATCTACCGCGATGCGCGCTTCTCGAACGACAAATCGCCGTACAAGTCCTGGCAGGGCGCGCGCCTGTTCCACGAGCGCCACAAGCAGGTCCCCGCGCCGTCGTTCTACCTGCACCTGCAACCGGGCGAGTGTTTCGTCGGCGCCGGGCTGTGGCATCCGGAACCGGACACGCAGCGCCGCGTCCGCCAGTTCATCCTCGACAACCCGGGCAGTTGGAAGAAGGCCGCGCACGATCCGGCGTTCCGTCGCCGCTTCGACTTCGAGGAAAGCGAGAAGCTGGTGCGCGCGCCGCGCGGATTCCCGGCGGACTTCGAATTCATCGAAGACCTGAAGCATCGCAACTTCGTCTTCTGGCGCTCGCTGGACGATGCCACGATGACCGGTCCGCGCCTGCGGCAGGCCCTGGCCGGGGACCTGAAGACGCTCGGACCCTTCGTCGACTACCTGTGCGCGGCGCTGGACCTGGAGTTCTGACGTGGAGGTGTCACCGATGAAGAAGTGGCTTGTCGGCGGTGCGGCGTTGGCCGTGCTGCTGGGACTGGCGACCTACGTGGTCGCAGGCCCCTATCTCGCCATCCACGGCATCCGCACGGCGCTGGCGGAGCAGGACACGGCGAAGCTGCAACGGCATGTCGACTTCCCGTCGCTGCGGGTCAACCTGCGCGCGCAGGTCGAAGACTATCTGGCCCGCAAGGCCGGGCCGGAGGTGTCGTCCAACCTGTTCGGTGCAGCCGCCCTGTCGATCGCCAACCAGGTGCTGGGGCGCGGTGTCGATACGCTGGTCACGCCGATGGGCATCGCCGCCGTGCTGCAGGGCCGTGCCACGTGGAAACGCGCGATCGGCGAGACGGTCGGGGGCGACACCTATGCGCCGCCCGTGCCCGCCGAACCACTGGAAGGCGCGGCGCACCACTACGAATCCCTGTCGCGATTCACCGTCACGGTCCACGATGAGCAGGGCAATCCCGTGGTGCTCGTGTTCACCCGCCAGGGACTGCGCTGGCGCCTGACGGATATCCGGCTGCCGCTCTGATCGCCCTGCCACCGAGCCGTCAGACCTGCGCTGGCCGTGCAGCGGCCCAGACCGCATCGGCACGCGGCAGCGCCAAGCGGAACAGGTCGTCCAGGGTGCGTACGCTGTCGAGGATCGCGTCACGCGCCGCCTGTTCTTCATCGGTCTGCGCATCCGTGTCCTGCCACAGGCATGCCCGCAGCACGGTCCGCTTCTCGTACGCATCGATCCTCGCGTAACGGCTCACCCGCTCGATCTTTCCCGTCCAGCTGCTCTGCCAGTAGAAGTCGCGATGGTCCGCGAAGTGTTCGCAACGCGGCAGGAAATGAAGCGGCCGGACCGCATGTTCCAGCATGTCCAGGCCTTCCGTGATGGTGAACGCATAGACATGCTCGCGGTCATGCGCGAACCGGGTCTCCGCTATCAGCTGGAACTGGTCCGCGTCGGCGTCCGGCACCCGTGCGCCCCGGCAATACAGCGCGTTGCCGATGCGCGCGTAGTACGGCGACAGCACCTGGAGGTCGCCGGACGAAGATCGCGGCAGCCTCATGACACGGATCTTGTTAGGCAGCCAGTAGCTGACGTAGTGCAGATGGCGCCCATCATCCACGTAGGCCCAGAAATCGGGTCCTTCGCCCCCGTGCCGGATGACGCGGCTGCCGGCGACCGGCAGGCCCAGATCGTAGATCTTCTCTTCCATGACCCGTTGGCTGTCCCACTCACGCCTGCGATGGACCAGATGCAGGCGTCCTTCCCGTTTATCCAGGCACACGGCACTCCCCCCACTGCGCTCCGCGATGCTGCGAAACCGCTTGTGCTCAAGCTATCGGGGAGGTTTTCGCCACCCGGACAGGCGCGGCGCGACAGGCATCACGGATTGGCGACGCCGTGGGGAACGTGCCCGGCAGCGACGTGATGGCGGGCGCTGTCGATGTTGTGCTGGGAATCGTCGAAGAAGATGTCGGCGCCGAACGCTTCCAGGAACGGCCCCTTGTGGCGTCCACCCAGGAACAGCGCTTCGTCCAGCCGTACGCCCCACTCCCGCAGCGTGCGGATCACGCGCTCATGCGCGGGCGCCGAACGCGCGGTGACCAGCGCGGTGCGGATCGGTGAGCGCTCATCCGCGGGGAACACCTGCTGCAACTGGTGCAGCGCCGACAGGAAATTGCGGAACGGCCCGCCGGACAGCGGTTCGCGGGCGCGTTCCTGCTCGTGCTTGCCGAAGGCTTCCACGCCCTGCTCACGCGAGATGCGCTCGCTTTCGTCGCTGAAGATCACCGCGTCGCCATCGAAGGCGATGCGAAGCTGGTGTTCATGGCGCTGTTGCGGCGCTCCGGCGGGCAGGATGGTCGCGGCCGCGATGCCGTGTTCGAGCGAGCGGCGCACCGATTCGGGATTGGCCGACAGGAACAGATCCGTGCCGAACGGCTTCACGTAAGGCCAGGTGGGCTCACCGGCGGTGAACGTCGCGCGCACGATACCCAGGCCGTAGTGCTGGATGGAGTTGAAGATGCGCAGGCCGGTGTCCGCTGAATTCCGCGACAGCAGGATCACCTCGACCCGTGGCGCCTCGGCGGGCGCACCGACGTTGAGCGCCAGCAGCTTGCGCACCACCGGATAGGCGATGCCGGGCGCCAGCACGTCGTCCTCGTGGTGGCGCTGGAAATCGCTGTACGCCTGGACACCCTCGCGTTCGTACAGCGCGTGGCTTTCTTCCAGATCGAACAGGGCGCGCGAGGTGACGGCGACCGTCAGCAGGCGGGGGGTATTGTCGGCCATGCGCACAGTATCGGCGATCCGTGGCGCAAGGCGTGAGACGGCAGGCGCTATCCGCCCGGTGCGGACGCCACGCGCAGCTGCGCCGGTGGTCCCCGGCGGTTGTCCGCCGTCACCGCGCGGACTTCCACGGTCAGGTCGATGCGCGACTGCTGCGAAGGCGGCCCATCCCGCCAGAGGAAAACGAACTCGCTGCGTCGTCCGTCCACCCGACCGCTCACCGGCTGCGACGGAAAGATGGACAACGCATCCACCCCGTCGACGACGCGGAACTCGAATCCGAGGTCGCGCACCTTGTAGTCGGTGCCCCGCGGCCACTCCACGTTCAGCGTGAGCAGCCCGCTGGCATCACAGGAAGCACGCCCATCCACCCCGCGCGTCACGCTGACCAGTTCCAGCACCGGGGCTTTCAGCACCCCGTCATCCGCAGGCGACGACGGCCGTTCGCCCGCCGCGAATGGCGTGGTCCCCGTGGACAGGTTGCAGGCAGCGGCATCGGCCACCGCCATCAAGGCGCACAACGCCATCACGCACGTCTTCTGCATCGTGACCCCTCCCCGGGTGGATGCGAACCGGACCGCTACGTGGCGCTGGATAGCATGCGTGACATGACCCGGCAAGCCGCAATGCGGCGAAACCACGATGTCCGGCGGGACAACGCGGTCAGGTCATGAACTGTTCGCTGAGGATGCGCTCTTCGAGATTGTGTTCGCGATCGAACAGCAACGTGACCGTGCGGTCGCGCGATTCCCGGATGGTGACCTCCACCACGTCGCGGACCTCGTGCGAATCGGCCGTGGCACTGACCGGTCGCTTGTAGGGGTCCAGTACGCGGAACCGCACTTCGGTGTCCGCCTTCAGGATGGCGCCCCGCCACCGGCGCGGGCGGAAGGGTGCGATCGGCGTCAGCGCGATGGTGTGCGAGCCCAGCGGCAGGATGGGACCGTGCGCGGAGAAATTGTAGGCCGTGCTGCCGGCCGGGGTTGCGGTCAGCACGCCATCGCAGATCAGTTCGTCCAGCCGCATCTCGCCATTGAGATCGATGCAGATATGCGCCGCCTGCCGTGTCTGGCGCAGCAGCGACACTTCGTTGTAGGCCAGCGACGCGGTGGACGTGCCGGATTCGGTCAGCGCCTGCATCTCCAGTGGCCGCAGCTTGGCGGGCTCCGCCGCCGCGATCCGCTCGACCAGGTCGTCGGACCGGTAGTGGTTCATCAGGAACCCCACCGTCCCCAGCTTCATGCCGAACACCGGTTTGCCGAGGGCGCCATGCCGGTGCAGCGTCTGCAGCATGAAGCCGTCGCCACCCAGCGCGCACAGCACGTCGGCCTGGTCCGGCGCGTGCGCACCGTGTTCGCGCTGCAGCGTCGCCAGGGCCTGCTGCGCTTCCGGCGTCGGGCTGGCGAGAAAGGCGATACGGGGGTCGGACATCCGTGGCTCCATCGTCGGGCCTGCACAGCGTACAGAAAAAAACGCCGGGAGCATTTTTCGACAACACGCAGCGTTGGCCCACCGGGTGGCTGCCATGGACGGCAGCCACGAAAAAGGCGGCCCGAAGGCCGCCCCGTTCCGTCATCCACGGCCCATGCTCAGGCCTGCGATGCAAGCTGCCCCAGCCGCTGTACAGCGACCGATGCGGTCGGATAGTCCAGCGTCTTCTGCGCAGCCAGTTCGTTGAGCATGCTGAGCGTGAAGCGCAGCGCCGCGTCGTCACGGCCCAGCCACGCCTTGACCTTGGCCTCGGCGTTGGCGCCCGGGAGCGACAGCACCTGGTTGGCCAGCGTGCGCTGGTGCGCGGCGAGTTCGTCGCGCAGCACGCCACGCGCCACCGCGTGCCAGCGGCCATCGACCTTGAGGGCCTCGATCTGGTCCTGCAGCCACGGCAGGTGCAAGGCCTCGCCCAGGCGGTAGTGGACCTTGGACACCTCGACCGGCTTCAGCTTGCGTGCGCGCGCCAGTTCGATGATGTCGCAGGACGGCTCCAGGTACGGCAGCGCCGCGATCTGGCCGGCCAGCGCCGGCGGCAGGCCCTTGTCCTTCCACGCCTGCAGGCTGGCGTTGTAGGCCGGACGCAGCGAATCGGGCAGCACGCCGTCGGCCGCGCGGATCTCGTTGAAGCCGTCGTGGTAGCGCTCCACCGCGGTGGCGATCGCCGGGATCGGCCCCTGCCGGGTCAGCAGCCAGCGGGTGAAGTTGCGCTGCACCTGCCAGATGACCTGCAGGGCATCGATCTGCACCGATTCCGGCACCTGGCCGTCCAGCGCGTCAATCTGGTTCCACAGTGCCCGCGCGTCCAGCGTTTCGCGGGTGATGGTGAAAGCCTTGGCGACTTCGGCCGGCGAACGGCCGGTGTCTTCCTGCATGCGCAGCAGGAAGGTGGCGCCCATGCGGTTGATGGTGGTGTTGGTGACCGCCGTGGCGATGATCTCGCGCTTCAGGCGGTGCTTCTCCATCTCCGAGGCGTACTTCTTCTGCAGCGGCTGCGGGAAGTAGCGCTGCAGTTCCTTGGACAGGTACGGGTCCTCGGGGATGTCGGATTCCAGCAGTTGCTGGAACGCCACCAGTTTGGAGTACGACAGCAGCACCGCCAGTTCCGGACGGGTCAGGCCCTGGCCGCGCGCCTTGCGTTCGGCCAGCTCCGCGTCGGACGGCAGGAACTCGATCTGGCGGTCCAGCAGGCCCTGCGATTCCAGCGTCTGGATGAAGTGCTGCTTGGAGCCCAGGCGCGACACGCTCATGCGCTCCATGAGGCTGATGGCCTGGTTCTGGCGGTAGTTGTCCCACAGCACCAGCTCGGCCACTTCACCGGTCATGTCGGCCAGCAGCTTGTTGCGGGCCTCCATCGACAGCTTCTTGCCCTGCACCACGCCGTTGAGCAGGATCTTGATGTTCACCTCGTGGTCGGAGGTGTCCACGCCGGCGGAGTTGTCGATGAAGTCGGTATTGAGCAGCACGCCGTGCTGCGCGGCCTCGATGCGGCCCAGCTGGGTCAGGCCCAGGTTGCCGCCCTCGCCCACCACCTTGCAGCGCAGGTCGCGGCCATCGACGCGCAGGCCGTTGTTGGCGCGGTCGCCCACGTCGGCATGCGTCTCGCTGGCCGCCTTGACGTAGGTGCCGATGCCGCCATTCCACAGCAGGTCGACCGGCGATTTCAGGATGGCGCTCATCAATTCGTTCGGCGTCATCGACTTCACGCCGTCGGCGATGCCGAGCGATGCGCGCACTTCCGGCGTGATCTCGATGGACTTGGCGCTGCGCGGATGGACGCCGCCGCCCTTCGAGATGAGCTTGGCATCGTAGTCGGCCCAGCTGGAACGCGGCACCTTGAACATGCGGTCGCGTTCCTTGAACGACTTCGCCGCATCCGGGTTCGGGTCCAGGAAGATGTGGCGGTGGTCGAACGCAGCCAGCAGGCGGATGTGCTCGGACAGCAGCATGCCGTTGCCGAACACGTCGCCCGACATGTCGCCGATGCCGACGCAGGTGAAGTCCTCGGTCTGGCTGTCGCGGTTCATGGCGCGGAAGTGGCGCTTGACCGACTCCCACGCGCCGCGCGCGGTGATGCCCATGCCCTTGTGGTCGTAGCCCACCGAGCCGCCGGAGGCGAACGCGTCGCCCATCCAGAAGCCGTGCGCGATGGCCAGGCCGTTGGCGATGTCGGAGAACGTCGCCGTGCCCTTGTCGGCGGCGACCACCAGGTACGGATCGTCCTGGTCGTGGCGCACCACGTCGACCGGCGGCACGATCCTGTTGCCGACGATGTTGTCGGTGATGTCCAGCAGGCCCTGGATGAACAGCTTGTAGCAGGCGATGCCCTCGGCCAGCACGGCATCGCGGTCGCCGCCCACCGGCGGACGCTTGACGAAGAAACCGCCCTTCGCGCCGACCGGCACGATGACGGTGTTCTTCACCATCTGCGCCTTCACCAGGCCCAGCACCTCGGTACGGAAATCCTCGCGACGGTCGGACCAGCGCAGGCCGCCACGGGCCACCGGACCGAAGCGCAGGTGCACGCCTTCCACGCGGGGGCCGTAGACGAAGATTTCGCGGTACGGACGCGGCTTCGGCAGGTCCGGCACCTTGGCCGAATCGAACTTGAAGCTGATCGTATGCGCCGGCTTCCCGTCCTTGCCGGTCTGGTAGAAGCTGGTGCGCAGCGTGGCTTCGATCGCGCCCATGAAGCCGCGCAGGATGCGGTCGTCGTCCAGGCTGGACACGCGGTCCATCAGCTTCAGCAGCGCGTTGTGCGCCATTTCCACCTGCTGGTCGCGCTTGCCGCCGCGGGCGTCGACCAGTTGCGCGAGCGTCTTCGCCGTCGCCTCGTCGTCACCGGCCAGCGCCTTCAGCTGGGCCGCGAAGCGGTCCTGGCCGTCCTTGATCTGCGCGTTGCTTTCGCTGCCGGTCGCCGGGTCGAAACGCGCTTCGAACAGTTCCACCAGCAGGCGCGCGAGCAGCGGATAGCGGTTGAGGGTTTCCTCGACATAGCTTTGCGAGAACGGCACGCCGGTCTGCAGCAGGTACTTGCAGTAACCGCGCAGCAGCGCCACCTGGCGCCAGGCCAGGCCTGCACCGAGCACCAGCCGGTTGAAGCCGTCGTTCTCGGCATCGCCGCTCCACACGCGGGCGAAGGCATCTTCGAACACGGGCGCCAGCCGCTCGATATCGAACTCCCCACCCAACGGCTCGACTTCGAACTCCTGGATGTAACGCGCGCCCTGTGCCGTCTCCAGCCGGAACGGATGCTCGGAAATCACGCGCAGGCCCATGTTCTCCATCAGCGGCAGTGCATCGGAGAGCGGGATGTCGGTTTCCTGGCGATAGAGGTTCAGGCGCAGGCGGCCCTGGCCCGGACGCTTGCGGCGCGACTCGTGCAGGCTCAGGCGCAGGTCGTCCGCACCCTCGAGCGCAGCGAGGTGTTCGACATCGCGCGCGGCGCCTTCCGGCGACACCACTTCGATGTAGCCCGCCGGCAATGCACGACCGTAGCCACCGGCCAACAGCAGGCCCTTGGACTCACCGTGGCGCGTGATCAGGGTTTCGCGCAGGTCGTCCTGCCAGTTGCGCAGCAGGTGGGCGATATCGGCTTCCAGCGCGGACGTGTCGACTTCGACCTGCTCGCCGGCCTTGGGACGGATGGTGATGTGCAACTGCGCCAGCGGCGATTCGCCCAGCAGCACGCTGCTGTCGACGTACTCACCGCGCATGGCGTCCTTCAGCAGCGATTCGATGCGCAGGCGCACGTCCGTGTTGAAGCGCTCGCGCGGGATGTAGACGAGCGCCGAATAGAACCGGCCGTAGCGGTCGCGGCGCAGGAACAGCTTGCTGCGCACGCGCTCCTGCAGGCCGAGGATGCCCATGGCCGTGCGGTGCAGTTCCTCGTCGCTGGACTGGAACAGCTCCTCGCGCGGCAGCGTCTCCAGGATGTGGCGCAGCGCCTTGCCGCTGTGGCCACTGGGCGACAGGCCGGACTTCTGCATGACGTACTCGTGGCGCTCGCGCACCAGCGGGATCTCCCACGGACGGCGGTTGTAGGCGCTGGAGGTGTAGAGGCCGATGAAGCGCTGTTCGGCGATCGGATTGCCCTTCGCATCGAACTCCAGCACGCCGATGTAGTCCATGTTGCCGGGACGGTGCACGGTCGAGCGGCGGTTGGTCTTGGTGAGGATCAATGCATCCACCGAGCCGCCCTGCGGCAGGTAGTGCGCGGCCAGCGTCTTCACGTTGCGCGGCGGCGTGGTGTCGCCTTCGCGCAGCAGGCCCAACCCGCTGTCTTCGACCGCCGCAAGGATCCCGGTGCCCTTCTCGACGCGGTACTCGCGGTAGCCGAAGAAGGTGAAGTGGTCGGCGGCCGCCCAGCGCATGAACTCCTGCGCTTCGCGGCGGCCATCGTCGTCCACCGGCATGCGGCGCGTCGCCATGTCGTCGGCCAGCGCCAGCATCTTCTCGCGCATCGCGCTCCAGTCGCGCACGATGGCCCGGACTTCTTCCAGCACGCCGCGGATGCGCTTCTCGACCTGCGCCATCTCTTCCGGCGGCAGGCGGTCGATTTCCAGCAGCATCAGCGATTCGTGCCTGCCCTCGCCCACCGCCGAGACCTTGCCGGCCTTGTCGCGGGTGAAGCGCACCAGCGGATGGCCGAGCACGTGCACGCCCACGCCCATGTCCGCCAGCGCCATGCTGACCGAATCGACCAGGAACGGCATGTCGTCGTTGATGATCTGGAGCACGGTATGGGGCGACTCCCAGCCATGCGATTTCTGCGAGGCATTGAAGATGCGCACATTGGCGGTGCCCGGCTTGCGGCTGCGCGCGAACGCCAATGTGTCCGCGGCGATCGCCGCCCACCCGTCCGCGCTGTGGTGCGGGTACTCGTCCTCTTCCATGCGCTTGTAGAAAGCTTCGGCGAACGTGCGCGCCTCGGCCTGCGCGGCGGCACCCGATACGCGCTTGCGGATCGCGTCGAGGATCGGCGACAGCGAGAACGCACCGCCCGACATCGCCACTGCCTTGCCCTGCTCCCCCGCGGCCTTCGCCGCCTTCACCGGTCGGGCAGCCACCTTCTTGGTAGGCGTCGCCTTCGGGCTCACCGACTTCGTGGCCTTTGCGGCTTCCGGCTTGGACGTCTTTTTCGAGGCTTTTTTGGAGCTGCGCACAGCGTTCATGCAGAGAATGACTCAACAAGTGGTAGTCGAATGGTCATTGTATCTCCCGGCGCCATGACAAAACTTGCTGCGAGGCGTCATAAGCACGGCTTGCAATCATGCGGGGGATTGTCTAACGGGCACCGGCATGAAGCCGCGCGATGCATGCGTGCTCGGCGGATCGCCGACAAGCACTCCACCATTCGGCATCGGATGGAGGCAGCCAACGTCCTCACGCACGCCTTACGAATGCAGCCACCTGCTTTGTGCACGGAAAGTCCGTGTTTTCAAGCCTGTCAAAATTCTGAACTGGACGGTATAGTCCAGTCCGCATGCACCCTTCCCCCGCCCCTTCCGCGCCCGATCAACGTCGCGCCCGCGTCCACCAGGCCGTGCGTGAACTGATGTCCGAGCAGGGCTTCCGCATGAGCATGGACACCGTCGCCGCCCGCGCGGGCTGCTCCAAACAGACGCTCTATGCGCACTTCGGCAGCAAGCAGGCGCTGCTGCGCAGCGTGATCGCCGAGCACCAGGACCTGGCCACCGTGCCGCTGTCGCCGGTGGTGGAGGATCCACGCGCAGCGCTGCTGGCCTTCGCGATGGAACACCTCCGGCACCTCAACGACCCCACCATCGCGGCGACCAGCCGCTTGCTGGCGGCGGAAGCGCACCAGTTTCCCGACGAAGCGCGCGATCTCTTCCAGCAGGCCTGCGATACTCTGGTCCGGCGCCTCGCCACCTGGCTGCAGCACGCGATGGACCAGGGGCGGTTGAGGCATGACGATCCGCACTACGCCGCGGAGCTGCTGCTCAGCATGATCGTGGGAATGGATTTCGAACGGCAGCGTTTCGGCGTGGCCCACCGCGCAGGCGACCGTGCGCGCCGCCGCTGGGCCGAGTTCGCCGTCGATGGCTTCCTGCGGGCATTTACGCCGGCCTCCGATCACGCCGCACCGCCGCCCGCTCCCGCGGGCCGCAGCATCCGCGCATCGCGTTCTTCTCCCACGTCTCCAAGAAAAAGAAACGGAGTTTCCCCATGACGTCCCCCGTCCGTTCCCTCGTCCTGGCCAGCGCGCTGCTGGCGGCCCTCGCGGCGTGCAGCAAGCCCGAACAGCAGCAGATGCCGCCGCCCGAAGTGGTGGTGCTCGGCGCCACGCCGAAGGACGTGCCCCTGCAGCGCGACCTGGTGGGCCGCCTGTCGCCGTACCGCAGCTCGGACGTGCGTGCCCGCGTCGCCGGTGTCGTGCAGAAGCGGGTGTACCAGGAAGGCAGCGACGTGAAGGAAGGACAAGTGCTGTTCCTGATCGATCCCGCACCGCTGCAGGCGTCGCTGAGCGGCGCGCAGGCCACCCTGGCGTCGGCGCAGGCCACCTACGCCAATGCGAAAGTGGCGGCCGATCGCGCACGCCAGCTGGCGCCGCAGAAGTTCGTTTCCCGGTCCGACCTGGACAACGCCGAAGCCGCCGAACGCAGCGCCGCCGCCGCCGTGCAGCAGGCCCGCGCCAACGTCGAGACCGCCCGCATCAGCCTGGGCTACGCCAGCGTGACCGCGCCAATCGCCGGACGCGCCGGCAAGCAGCAGGTCACCGAAGGCGCGCTCGTCGGCCAGGGCGACGCCACGCTGCTGACCACCATCGACCAGATCGACTCGCTGTACGCGAATTTCTCGATGAGTTCCAGCGAACTGCAGGCGCTGCGCCAGGCACAGGGCGATGGCAAGGTGCAGCTGGCCGGCGAAGGCCAGCGCACGGTGCAGATCGTGCTGCCCAACGGCCAGGTACTGGACCAGACCGGGACGCTGGATTTCTCCGACACCGTGGTCGACCCGGCGACGGGCAGCGTCTCGCTGCGCGCCACCGTGCCGAACGCCGACCGCACGCTGCTGCCGGGCACGTTCGTGACCCTGCGCGCCACGCTGGGCGAACAGAAGGGCGCGTTCCTGATCCCGCAGGGCGCCATCCAGCGCGACACGGTCAGCGCCTTCGCCATGGTGATCGGCAAGGACGGCAACGTCGTGCGCAAGAACATCACCGCCCAGCAGGCCATCGGCGCCGACTGGCTGGTCACCGACGGCCTCGCGGCCGGCGACCAGGTCATCGTCGAAGGGCTGCAGAAGGTCCGGGAAGGCGCGCCCGCCAAGGGCGTGACCGCCGAGCAGGCTGCCGCGGCGAAGGCCGCGCAGGCCAAGCCCGCGCCGGCGCAAGGCAAGGCCGAGTAAGAAGGACCCTCCCCCATGCCCAAGTTCTTCATCAACCATCCGATCTTCGCCTGGGTCGTGTCGATCCTGATCTCGCTCGCCGGCGTGATCGCGATCCTCAACCTCGGCGTCGAGTCCTATCCGTCCATCGCGCCGCCGCAGGTCACGGTCAGCGCGACCTACCCCGGCGCCAGCGCCGAGACCACCGAGCGTTCGGTCACCCAGGTCATCGAGCAGCAGCTCACCGGCATCGACAACCTGCTGTACTTCAGTTCCAGCTCCAGTTCGGCCGGCCAGGCCTCCATCACCCTGACCTTCCAGACCGGCACCGACGCGGACATCGCGCAGGTACAGGTGCAGAACAAGGTATCGCTGGCCACGCCGCGCCTGCCGAGTGAAGTGACCGCGCAGGGCGTGGTGGTGGCCAAGGCCAATGCCGGCTTCCTGATGGTGGTGGGCCTGCAGTCCGACAACGCGAGCATCGACCGCAACCGCCTCAACGACATCGTCGCCTCGCGCGTGCTGGACCAGATCTCGCGCGTGCCAGGCGTCGGCAGCACCCAGCACTTCGGTTCCGAGTACGCCATGAACCTGTGGCTGGACCCGGGCAAGCTGCAGGGCTACAACCTGTCGGCGACCGAGGTGCTGACGGCGGTACGTGCGCAGAACGTGCAGTTCGCCGCCGGTTCGGTCGGCTCCGATCCCGCCCCCGAAGGCCAGGCGTTCACGGCCACGGTTTCGGCGGAAGGCCGCTTCACCTCGCCCGAGCAGTTCGAGCAGATCATCCTGCGCGCCAACAACGACGGCTCGACCGTTCGCCTGAAGGACGTGGCGCGGGTGGAGTTCGGCGCGCAGAACTTCGGCTTCGACACCCAGTTCAACGGCAAGCCGGTCGGCGCGTTCGCCATCCAGCTGCTGCCGGGCGCCAACGCGCTGAACGTGGCCGAGGCCGTGCGCGCCAAGATGGACGAACTGCAGCCCAGCTTCCCGCCGGGCGTCAGCTGGTTCTCGCCGTACGACACCACCACCTTCGTCAAGATCTCGATCGAGGAAGTGGTCAAGACGCTGATCGAGGCGGTGATCCTGGTGTTCCTGGTGATGCTGGTGTTCCTGCAGAACTTCCGCGCCACCATCATCCCCACGCTGGTGATCCCGGTCGCGCTGCTGGGCACGTTCTGGGGCCTGAGCCTGATCGGCTTCACCATCAACCAGCTGACGATGTTCGCGCTGGTGCTGGCCATCGGCATCGTGGTCGACGACGCGATCGTGGTGATCGAGAACGTCGAGCGCATCATGGCGGAAGAGAAACTGCCGCCGCGCGAGGCGACCATCAAGGCGATGGGCCAGATCACCGGCGCCGTCATCGCGATCACCGTGGTGCTGGCGGCGGTGTTCATTCCGTCGGCGCTGCAGGGTGGCGCCTCGGGCGAGATCTACAAGCAGTTCGCGCTGACCATCGCCATCTCGATGGCCTTCTCGGCGTTCCTGGCGCTGGGCTTCACGCCGGCCCTGTGCGCGACGTTCCTCAAGCAGCACGAACACGACAGCCACGAGAAGAAGAACATCGTCTTCCGGACGTTCGAGAAGTACTACGGCAAGATCGAGAAGACCTACGTGGGCCACATCGGCTCGGCCATCAAGCATGCGCCGCGCTGGATGGTGGTGTTCGCCCTGCTCACGGTGCTGGCCGGCTTCCTGTTCACCCGCCTGCCGAGCAGTTTCGTGCCCGAGGAAGACCAGGGCTACGCGCTGGCCATCGTGCAGCTGCCGCCCGGCAACTCCCTGCAGAAGACCAAGCAGGTGTTCAACCAGGTCCGCGGCACGCTGCAGCAGATGGATGGCTTCGACGGCGTCATGGAAGTGGCCGGCTTCAGCTTCCTGGGCCGCGGCGAGAACGTCGGCATGGCCTTCATCCGGCTCAAGCCGTGGGACGAACGCAAGGTGACCGTGCCGGAGTTCATCCAGCAGGCCAACCAGCGCTTCTACGGCATCAAGGGCGCGCAGATCTTCGTGGTGAACCTGCCGACGATCCAGGGCCTGGGCCAGTTCGGCGGCTTCGACATGTGGCTGCAGGACCGTGCGGGCCTGGGCGAGGACGCCCTGATGGCGGCGCGCAACCAGTTGCTGGGGGCCGCCTCGCAGGACCAGAGCCTGATGGGCGTGCGTCCCAACACGCTGGAAAACGCGCCGCAGCTGCAGCTGCACGTGGACCGCGTGCAGTCGCAGGCAATGGGCATGTCGCTGAGCGACATCTACAACGGCATCCAGCTGATGCTGGCACCGGTGTACGTCAACGACTTCTTCTATGAGGGCCGCATCAAGCGCGTGAACATGCGCGCCGACGCGCCCTACCGGACCGGCGCGGAGTCGCTGTCGCGGATCTATTCGCCGAGCAGCCGGCAGACCGACGCCAATGGCGGCCGCGCGATGATCCCGTTGTCCAACGTGGTGCAGTCGTCATGGGCATCGGTGCCGCCGTCGCTGTCGCGCTACAACGGCTATTCCGCGGTCAACATCAACGGTGCCGCCGCGCCGGGCAGTTCGTCCGGCCAGGCGATGACGACCATGGAGAACATCGTCACCGGGCAGCTGCCGCAGGGCTTCGGCTACGACTGGAGCGGCATGTCGTACCAGGAGATCCTGGCCGGCAACAGCGCCACCCTGCTGATGGTGCTGTCGATCGTGGTGGTGTTCCTCTGCCTGGCGGCCCTGTACGAAAGCTGGTCGATCCCGGTGGCGGTGCTGCTGGTGGTACCGCTGGGTGCGTTGGGTGCCCTCGCCTTCACCATGCTGCGCGGACTGTCCAACGACCTGTTCTTCAAGATCGGCCTGATCACCATCATCGGCCTGGCGGCCAAGAATGCCATCCTGATCGTCGAGTTCGCGGTGATGGAGCGCAAGCAGGGCAAGACACTGCGCGATGCGGTGATCTCGGCCTCGCACCTGCGCTTCCGCCCGATCCTGATGACCTCGTTCGCCTTCATCATGGGCGTGCTGCCGATGGCCATCTCGACCGGCGCGGGCGCCAATGCGCGCCATGCCATCGGCACCGGCGTGATCGGCGGCATGTTCTTCGCCACGTTCCTCGGCCTGTTGCTGATCCCGGTGTTCTTCGTGGCGGTCCGGCGCCTGCTGGGCGACCGGATGGACGAGCCATCGAAGGAATACCTGCTGGAACAGGAGAAGCCGGCCTCGCGCTGATGCGCTGACCGTCGGTGCCATGTCCGACAGCCCCGGCCATGCCGGGGCTGTCTTGTTGTCGGCGCCTGCCTCGCGCCGCCATGTAATCCCAGTTTCGCGACAGCGATCGGCGCGGCACCCCTGTCCATGGTGTGCGCACCGACCCGGTCCCGGCGCAAGGGCCCTCGTCCACTACTGGCGGGCGTCTCAAACCGTGATAATCGCGTGCCCCATCGTGTCGAGCACGCCGCCGCCCGCTCGTCGCTCCCCTGACTCCCCCGCATTGAAGACGACCCGACCATGACACGGAAAGACCCTCTCGCACGGAAAACGCCCTCCACCACCAAGCGCATGATCCTGATGCTGCTGGGGGTCCTGGTGATCTTCGGCGGCGTATTCGCCGTCAAGGCCATCATGGGCAAGGGCATGAACGATTTCTTCGACAACATGCCGCAGCCCGCCGCCGCGGTGACCGACTGGACCGCCAAGCAGGAAGACTGGATCGACGCGCAGCAGGCCGTCGGCACGTTCGTCGCGATCAACGGCACCGACGTCACCACCGAAGCCGGCGGCGTGGTGCGCAGCCTGTCCATCGATGTCGGCAAGCCGGTGAAGGCCGGCACCGTGCTGGCCCAGCTCAACACCGCCAATGAACTGGCCGTGCTGAAATCGCTGGAAGCCTCGTCCAAGCTGGCATCGGTGCAGCGCGACCGCTGGCAGGCACTGGCACGCGACAAGCTGGTGTCGCAGGCCGAAGCCGAGGAACGTTCCACGGTGGCGGCGACCTCGCTGGCGCAGGTCGAGGCGCAGCGCGCCCTGATCGCGCAGAAGACCATCCGCGCCCCGTTCGACGGCGTACTCGGCATCCGCCGGATCAACCTGGGCCAGTACCTCAATCCGGGCGACCCCATCGTCAGCCTGCAGGCGCTGGACCCGATCTACCTCGACTTCACCCTGCCGGAGCAGCGCGTGGGCCAGGTGCTACCGGGCGCCAAGATCCGCGCGACCGTCGATGCCCTGCCGGGCCAGGTGTTCGAGGGCGAGGTCACCGCCGTCGAGCCCCAGGTCGACCCGGCCACGCGCAACTTCAAGGTGCAGGCGACGCTGGCGAACGGCGAGTACAACCTGCGGCCGGGCGCGTTCGCGCACGTCGGCTTCGATACCGGCGATGCCCGCAAGGTCGTGGTGGTGCCGCAGACGGCGATCAGCTTCAACCCGTACGGCAACGCGGTGTACGTGATCCAGGAAGTCCAGCGCGCCGAGGGCGAGAAGGACATGCAGGGCAAGCCGCTGACCGGCAAGAAGCTGATCGTGCGCCAGCGCTTCGTGAAGACCGGCGCCACCCGCGGCGACCTGATCGCCGTCACCGAAGGCCTGAAGCCGGGCGAGCGCGTGGCCACCAGCGGCCTGCTGAAGCTGCGCAACGATGCCGAGGTCACGGTCAACAACAAGGTGCAGCCGGTGACCGAGGCCCAGCCCAAACCCGAAAACCGTTGACGGAGCGCCGGCATGAAATTCACCGACATCTTCATCAACAAACCGGTACTGGCGATCGTCGTCAGCCTCTTCATCCTGCTGTTCGGCCTGCGCTCGTTCACCGAGTTGAACGTGCGGCAGTACCCCGAACTGCGCAACGCCGTCATCAACATCAGCACGACCTACTACGGTGCCGATGCCGACCTGATCCAGGGCTTCATCACCACGCCGCTGGAACGGGAAGTCGCCAGTGCCGAGGGCATCGAGTACCTGACCTCGACCAGCTCCGCCGGCGTCAGCGTGATCCAGGCGTACATCCGGCTGGACCAGGACCCGAACGAGGCGCTCACCCAGATCGCCGCCAAGGTCAACAAGATGCGCGGCCAGCTGCCGCCGGAGTCCGAGGATCCGGTGATCGACCTGCAGCAGGGCCAGCAGATCGCGGCGATGTACGTGTCCTTCGCCAGCGAGACCCTGGACAACAACCAGATCACCGATTACCTGACGCGCGTGGTGCAGCCCAAGCTGGTCACCGTGTCGGGCGTGCAGCGTGCCGACATCCTGGGCGCGGGTACGTTCGCGATGCGCGTGTGGCTGAAGCCGGACCGGATGACGGCATTGCAGGTCACGGCCAGCGACGTGTCGACCGCACTGTCGTCCAACAACGTGCTGGCCGCGGTGGGTTCCACCAAGGGCCAGATGGTCGCCATCGACATGACGGCGCGTACCGACCTGCGCAATGCGGACGAGTTCCGCCGGTTGATCATCCGCGAGCAGAACGGTGCGATCGTGCGCCTCGGCGACGTGGCCGACGTGCAGCTGGGTTCGGAGAGTTACGGCACTTCGGTCCGCATCAACGGCGAAGCCGCGACGTTCATGGGCATCTTCGTGGCCCCTGACGCCAACTCGCTGGACGTCATCAAGAGCGTGCGGGCGATGTGGGACAACGAGATCGTCCCGCAGCTGCCGGAAGGCATCAAGGCGACCATCCCCTACGACAGCACCGAGCAGATCCAGGACGCCATCGACGAGGTGGTCAGCACGATCATCGAAGCGGTGATCATCGTGATCGTGGTGATCTTCCTGTTCCTGGGTTCGCTGCGCAGCGTGTTGATTCCGGCGGTAACCGTGCCGCTGTCGCTGGTCGGTGCGCTGTTCCTGATGCTGCTGATGGGGTTCACCATCAACCTGCTGACCCTGCTGGCGATGGTGCTGGCGATCGGCATCGTGGTCGACGACGCCATCATCGTGCTGGAGAACATCCACCGGCATATCGAAGAAGGCATGTCGCCGCACGACGCGGCGATCAAGGGCGCACGCGAGTTGGCCTGGCCCGTCGTGGCGATGACCACCACGCTGGTGGCCGTATACCTGCCGATCGGCTTCCAGGGCGGCATGACCGGCGTGCTGTTCACCGAATTTGCCTTCACCCTGGCCGGTTCGGTGCTGCTGTCGGGCATCATCGCGCTGACGCTGACGCCGATGATGTGCGCCAAGATCCTCAAGCCGCATGGCGACGGCGGCAAGGGCAAGCTGGAGGCATGGCTGGATGCGCGCTTCGAGAAGCTCAATGCCGGCTACCAGCGCCGCCTGCACGGCACGATGGAAACCAAGTCCGTCGTCGCTGTGTTTGGCCTGCTGGTGCTGGTCTCGTGCGCGTTCCTGTACATGACCGCGCCCAAGGAACCGGCACCGCTGGAGGACGAGGGCTTCATCTTCTCGGTCGCCAGCGCGGACCCCTACTCCACGCTGGATTACGTGGAGCGCTACACCGAGGAAGTCACTTCGATCGCCAAGGGCGTGCCGGAGGTGCAGGACTACTTCCTGTTCAACGGTGGCTTCGGTGGCAGCGGTGGTGGCGCCAGCCCGATGGCGATGGCCGGCTTCGTGCTAAAACCGTGGAGCGAGCGCGAGCGTTCGACCAACGCGGTGCTGCAGCAGGAGCTCCAGCCGAAGATGAGCCAAGTCAGCGGCCTGAACATCTTCGCGCTCGTTCCGCCCTCGCTGCCGAGCGCGGGCGGCGATGGCGGCGGCGGCGAGTTCGTCATCGGCGGCGTCGGCGAGCTGAGCCAGCTGGCCGAGCTGGCCGACCAGATCCTGATGAAGGCGATGGAGAGCAAGCGCTTCATCTTCCTGGACAAGGACCTGAAGATCGACAAGCCGCGCATCGAGGTCAATATCGACCGCGACAAGGCCGCGACCCTGGGCATCGACATGCGCACGCTGGCCGCGGACATGGCGGCGATGCTGTCGGGTGGCTATACCAACCGCTTCGCGATGCAGAACCGTTCGTACCTGGTGATCCCGCAGGTGCAGCGCAGCGACCGCCTCAATGCCAGCGATCTGGAGAACTACTACACGCGTACCCGCGACGGCGAACTGATCCCGCTGTCGACGTTGGTGACGTTGAAGGAAAGCGCGCAGCCGCAATCGCTCAAGCGCTTCCAGCAGCTCAACGCGGTGTCGATCACCTTCGCGCCGCGCCCGGGCGTGAGCAAGGGCGAGGCGTTGGCCATCCTGGACCAGGCAGCGAAAGAGGTGCTTCCGCAGGGCTATACGGTGGACTACGCCGGCGAGTCGCGTCAGTTCAAGCAGGAAGGCGCGGCGATGCTGGTCACGCTGGCACTCGCACTGATCGTGATCTTCCTGGTGCTGGCGGCACAGTTCGAGAGCTTCCGCGATGCGCTGATCATGCTGCTCACCGTCCCGATGGCGATCAGTGGTGCGCTGCTGACGGTCAACGTGCTAGCGATCCTCAGCGGCATCCTCGGCATGATGCAGATCGAGGCGTTCCCGGGCATGAGCATCAACATCTACACCCAGGTGGGCCTGGTGACGCTGGTCGGCGTGATCTCCAAGCACGGCATCCTGATCGTGGAGTTCGCCAACAAGCTGCAGTCGGAACAGGGCTTTTCGAAGCGCGAGGCGATCGAACAGGCGGCCGCCATCCGCCTGCGCCCGGTGCTGATGACGACCGCCGCGCTGGTGTTCGCGATGATCCCGCTGCTGATCGCCAGCGGCCCCGGCGCCGCCTCGCGCTTCTCGATGGGCGTGGTGATCGCCTCCGGCATGACCATCGGTACGCTGTTCACGCTGTTCGTACTGCCGGCGTTCTATCTGTATCTGGCCCGCGACCATGCGCATGATCGCGACCGCGAAAACGCGCTGGAGCAGGACGCCGACGGAAAGCCGCCGGAGCCGATCCCCGGCCATTGATCTGCGGCTGGTATCGCTGCAACACTTGGAACCCCGGCGCTGCCGGGGTTCCTTTTTTGGCGACGCGGCTTTCGATCCGGACTGCTTTCCGTCGCGCGTCTACGCCTCAGAGCGGCGCGTTGCCCGTCGGCGCGACGTAGGCCTGGCGCGCGGCACGCACTTCATCGTGGTGGTCGGCCGCCCACTGCGCGAGCATCTCGATGCGCTCGAAGAATGACGCGCCCAGGGCCGTCAGCGCGTAGTCGACGCGTGGCGGAACCGTCGGGAAGACCTCGCGCCGCACCAGCCCGTCCTGCTCCAGCCTGCGCAGCGTCTGCGCCAGCATCCGCGGCGAGATGTCGGCGATGCCCTTGCGCACCTCGGTGAAGCGCAGCGTACCGCCGGCCAGCTCGTGCAGAACCAGCACGGTCCAACGGTCGCCGAGCCGGTCCAGCACGTCGCGGATCGGGCAGTTCTCGATGAGGATCCGGGATTGGCGGTGCAGCGTCATGGTCGATATCCGGTGCATGGTTACCGCGCGGTAACCGGGTTACTTCCGCCTCCCTGCTTGTGGGCGCGGCAGCCATTACTACCATAGCGTAACCAACATCCTTTCCATTACCGAAACAGGAGCCGCCATGAACACCCCCTCCCCCACCCTGCTGGTCACCGGCGCGTCCGGCCATCTCGGCGGCGCCGTCGTCCGCCACCTGCTGGATACCCTGCAGGTCCCGGCCGGGCGCCTCATCGTCACCACCCGCACCCCGGATACGCTGTCGGATCTCGCCGCGCGTGGCGTGACGGTCCGCGCCGCAGACTTCGACCAGCCCGCCACGCTGGCATCCGCTTTCGCCGGCGCCGACCGTCTGTTGCTGGTCAGCACCGACGCGATGATGGAACCCGGCAAGCGCCTCGCCCAGCATCGTGCCGCCGTGAAGGCGGCAGCCGATGCGGGTGTCAAGCACGTCGTGTACACCTCGCTGCCGTCCGCCGATACCTCGCATGTGTCGTTCGCCCCGGATCACTGGGGCACGGAACAGGCGCTGTCCGCGTCGCCGCTCACCTGGACGGTGCTGCGCAATGCCTGGTACTTCGAGAACCTCGCCTATGCGCTGCCCGGCGCGCTGGCATCCGGTGAATGGGCAACCTCGGCCGGCGACGGAGGCATCGCCTACATCGCCCGTGACGACCTTGCCCGCGCCGCCGCTGTCGCGCTGGCATCCAGCGACACGGAGAATCGTGTCCTGACCCTCACCGGCACGCAGGCGTACACCGCCCGCGACATCGCGGCGCGCGTGTCCACGCTGACCGGCAAGTCCCTGTCCGTGGTCGACATCACGCCGGCGCAGCAGGTCGAAGGCCTGCGCGCGCACGGCTTCCCGCCTGTTCTCGCCGACGTGTTCGCGTCGTTCGATGTCGCGACCGCCGCCGGCGATCTCAGTGAGGTCACCGACGACTACGCCCGGCTCACCAGCCAGTCGCCGACCGCACTGGACGCCTGGCTGCCGGCAAACCTTGCGCTGCTGACCCAGGCCCACTGAGCCACAAACGAAGAACCCCGGCGCGAAGCCGGGGTTCCGTGCATCACCGGAGTACCGAAGATCAGGCCTGCTTGGCCTTCTCCTTCGCGATCCACTGGTCGACGCGACGTTCCAGCAGGTTCAGCGGCAACGCGCCGCCACCGAGCACCGTGTCGTGGAAGCCCTTGATGTCGAACTTGTCGCCCAGTTCGGTTTCGGCCTTCTTGCGCAGCTCCTGGATCTTGATCATGCCGATCTTGTAGGCCGTGGCCTGGCCCGGCATGATCAGGTAGCGCTTGATCTCGGATTCGATCGCCGCACGCGGCACCGCGCTGTTGGCGTCGAAGTACTCGACCGCCTGCTGCTCGGTCCAGCCCTTCGCATGCAGGCCGGTATCCACCACCAGGCGGATCGCGCGCCACATCTCCGAACTCAGCCGGCCGTACTCCGAATACGGATCCCGATAGGTGCCCGGCATTTCCTTCGCCAGCCACTCCGAGTACAGGCCCCAGCCTTCCGCGTAGGCGGTGACGCCGTACTGCGTGCGGAACTTCGGCACGCCGGTCAGCTCCTGCGCGATCGAGATCTGCATGTGGTGGCCCGGCAGGCCCTCGTGGTACGCGATCACCTCGAGTTCGGTCTTCGGCATGGCATTCATGTCGGACAGATGCGCGTAGTACACGCCCGGACGCGAACCATCCGGCGTACCCGGGAAGTAGTGCTGGGCCGCGCCGTCCTGCTCGCGGAACGGCTCAACGCGCTTGACCACCAGGTCCGCCTTCGGCAGCAGGCCGAAGTACTCCGGCAACACCTTCTTGATGTTGTCGATCGCGCGCGTCGCATCGTCGATGTAGGCCTGACGGCCGGCATCGGTGTTGGGGTACTTGAACTGCTTGTCGGTGTCGATGAAGGTGAAGAACGCATCCAGGTCGCCCTTGAAGCCGACCTTGTCCTTCAGTGCGGTCATTTCGCCCTTGATGCGCTCGACTTCCTTCAGGCCCAGCGCATGGATCTCGTCGGCGGTCATGCCGGTCGTGGTCATCTGCCGCAACTGGTACTCGTAGTACGCCTTGCCGTTCTTGTGCGTGGTGCCCACGCCGGTCGCGTTCACGGCCGCTTTGGGCAGTTCCTCCTCGCTCCACGCGATCACGCGGTCGTAGGCCGGCTTGAACTGTTCCAGCAACGCCTTGCGCGCCTCGTCCTTCAGCGCCGTGCCGCGTGCGGCATCGATCTTGCCGGCCTTCACCAGCGCATCGGCCTTGGCCTGGGCGTCGGCCCAGATCGCCGAATCCTTGCCAGCGGTGAACGGAGCGCCGGTGATGACCTTCTTCGCCTGGTCGATCACGCCCTCGTAGGCGAACTTCGGCGGGCGGATGTCCTGCGCCGCGGATGCGCGCGCGCGCTCGAGCAACTGGTCGAACGCGCGGCCGGTCGCCTTCAGACGGGCGATGTAGGCCGTGTAGTCGGCTTCTTCGTCCACCTTGTGGAAACTGATCAGGAAGGTCGGCCAGAAGCCCTGCGCACCGTTCATCTGGTCGAAGGCATACCCGTCCTGCATGAAAGGCAGGCCGTCGCGTGCGTTCTCGTACTGCAGCTTCCACAGGTCGTAGGAGAACTTGGTCTCATCGTCGAGCTTGGCGTAGCCGAAGGACTTCTCCATCTCCTCGACGCTGGCCTTCTGCCAGGCGACCTGGTCGCGCGTGGCCTGTTCGGACATGTCGTCGACCTGGTCGTACAGGTCCTTGCTGCCCTGGAAGGTCAGCTGGATCGGGCTGAACTGCAACTGCTCTTCGTACTTCTTCTCGAACCACTCGTTCAGGCGCTTGCTTTCGGCCGCGATATCGGCGGTCGACGCAGCGACGGCGGGGGTGGCGCTGCCGGCATCCGGCGAAGCGGCGCGATCGCAGGCGGTGAGGGCGAGTACGAGGGAACAGGCGATCAGGGTCTTGCGCATCAGGGTCTCCTGGAAGGAAACGGAGGACGCACCTCCGCATCGGGCTACTGTAGCGGAGCCGCCCACCAGCGTCCCATGACCAAAGAGGGGGGCGATCGTGTGCACTGGCTCACGAAATGCGCCCATGAAAAAAGCGCCGCCCAACGGCGGCGCCTTCCATCGATCCCCAGGCCTCAGCGCAGACCGGTTTCGTTGCGCGCGATCACAAGGCGCTGGATCTCGCTGGTGCCTTCGTAGATCTCGGTGATCTTGGCGTCACGGAAGTAGCGCTCGATCGGCATTTCCTTCGAGTAGCCCATGCCGCCATGGATCTGCAGCGCCTGGTGGGTGATCCACATGGCCGCTTCCGAGGCAGTCAGTTTGGCGATGGCGGCCTCGTTGCTGAAGCGCTGATCCTGCCCCTTCACCCACGCCGCGCGCAGGGTCAGCAGCGTGGCCGCATCCAGCTTGCACTTCATGTCGGCGATCTTGGCCTGGGTCATCTGGAAGGTGCCGATGGGCGCGCCGAAGGCCTTGCGCTCCTTCACGTACGCGATGGTCGCCTCGTAGGCGGCGCGGGCGATGCCGATGGCCTGCGAGGCGATGCCGATGCGGCCGGCATCCAGCACGCTCATCGCGATCTTGAAGCCCTCGCCCTCGCTCCCCAGCACGTCTTCCGCCGCGGCGACATAGTCGGTGAACTCGATCTCGCAGGTGGCCGAGGCGCGGATGCCCAGCTTCGGCTCGGTCTTGCCGCGGTGGAAGCCTGCCTTGGTGGTGTCGATCATGAACGCGGTGATGCCGCGCGCGCCCTTGTCCGGTTCGCTCATCGCGAACAGCACGATGTACTTGGCCACCGGCCCGGAGGTGATCCAGCTTTTCTTGCCGTTGATGACGAAGCTGCCGTCGGCCTGCTTCACGGCACGACAGCGCATCGCGGTGGCATCGGAGCCGGACTGAGGCTCGGTGAGCGCGAAGGCGCCGATCTCGCGGCCCTCTGCGATGGCGCGCACGTACGTCTGCTTCTGGTCTTCGGTGCCGAACTTGAGGATGCCGTTGCAGAACAGCGAGTTGTTGACCGACACGATGGTGGAGTGCGCGGCATCGGCGGCGGCGATCTCGACCATGGCCAGCACGTAGGCGATGGGATCCATGCCCGCGCCGCCGTATTCGGCCGGCACCTCGATGCCCATCAGGCCGTTCTCGCCCAGCAGGCGGATGTTCTCCAGCGGGAACTCGCCGGTCCGGTCGTGGTGCTCGGCGCTGGGACCGATCTTCTCCTGGGCGATCCGGCGCGCCACGTCCTGGATCATCAACTGCTCTTCGGTGAATGCGAAATCCACGGATACCCCTCGACCAAGTGTTAGATACCAATTGTAACCCGCGACCATCCGTGGGCGTATGCCGCGGCTTGACCGCGACGGGATCCCGCCGCCAAAATATCTCTATATCGCGATAGGAAGATATTTATGGATCTGGAGGCCTGGTCGACCCGGCTGAAAGTCTTCGCCGACGCCACCCGCGTGCGCCTGCTGGCGCTGCTGGTACGCGAAGAATTGACCGTGGCGGAGCTGTCCGCCATCACCCAGCTTGCACAGCCGCGCGTCTCCACCCATCTCGCCAAGCTGAAGGAAGCGGGCCTGGTGCGCGACCGCCGGTCAGGCGTGTCCGCCTACTACCGCTTCGACGAAGACAACCTGGACGCGGTCCAGCGCGAACTCTGGCGCAGCCTGCGCGATGGCAGCGACGATCCGCTGCTGCGGCAGGATGCCGAGCGCGTCGCCAGCGTGCTGGCCAACCGTGCCCTCGACCAGAACTGGGCCGACAGCGTGGCGGGCGACATGGAACGCCACTACTCCCCTGGCCGCACTTGGGAAGCACTCGCGCGTACGGCCCTGCCGCTGCTTGAAACCGGTGACGTGCTGGACATCGCGTCCGGCGACGGTGTGCTGGCCGAACTGCTGTCGCCGCACGCGAAGCGCTACGTCTGCATCGACACCAGCACGCGCGTGGTCGCCGCCGCCGGCGAGCGCCTCCGCCGTTTCCCGAACGTGGAAGTCCGCGAAGGCGACATGCATGCCCTGCCCTTCAAGGACGGCAGCTTCGACCTGGTCGTGCTGATGCACGCGCTGACGTACGCGAGCAAGCCTGCGCAGGCCGTCGCGGAAGCCGCACGCGTGCTGCGCAAGGGGGGACGCCTGCTGCTGAGCAGCCTCGGCAAGCACGAGCATCGTGCGGTGGTGGAAGCCTATGGCCACGTCAACCTGGGCTTCTCCGACAAGGAGCTGCGCAAGTTCGCCGAGAAGGCCGGGCTGGAGATCGCCAATGCCGAGACCGTCACCCGCGAACGGCGCCCACCCCATTTCGAAGTCCTGTCCCTCACCGCGGTGAAGCCATGAACACCCTGCCCTGGCTGAATCCCGCGCGCGCGGAACTGCTGGCGAACGCATTGCGGGAACGCATCCTGATCATCGACGGCGCCATGGGCACCATGATCCAGCGCCATGGCCTGCAGGAGGCGGACTATCGCGGCCAGCGCTTCGCCGACGGCTGCGATGCGAAGCACGCGCACACGCATGGCCCCGGTTGCGACCATGACCTGAAAGGCAACAACGACCTGCTGCTGCTGACCAAGCCGGAGGTCATCGCCGGCGTGCACACCGCGTATCTCGACGCCGGTGCCGACCTGATCGAGACCAACACCTTCAACGCCACCTCGATCAGCCAGGCGGACTACCACCTCGAGCACCTGGTCTACGAACTCAACAAGGCCGGTGCGCAGATCGCACGCCAATGCTGCGATGCCGTCGAAGCCACCACGCCCGGCAAGCCGCGCTTCGTCATCGGCGTGCTCGGCCCGACCAGCCGCACGGCGTCGATCAGTCCGGACGTGAACGATCCCGGCTTCCGCAACACCAACTTCGACGAACTGCGCGAGACCTATCGCGAGGCCATCGAAGGCCTGATCGATGGCGGCGCCGATACGCTGATGGTGGAAACCATCTTCGACACGCTCAACGCCAAGGCCGCGCTGTACGCGATCGAGGAAGTCTTCGATGCGCGCGGCGCCCGCCTGCCGGTGATGATCTCCGGCACGATCACCGACGCGTCCGGGCGCACGCTGTCCGGCCAGACCGCCGAGGCCTTCTACGCCTCGGTCGTGCACAGCCGGCCACTGTCGATCGGCCTCAACTGCGCGCTGGGTGCGAAGGACCTGCGGGAGCATGTCGAGACGCTGGCGACGGTCGCCGACGCCTACGTCAGTGCGCACCCGAACGCCGGCCTGCCGAACGCCTTCGGCGAATACGACGAAACACCGGAAGAGATGGCCGCCACGCTGAGGGAATTCGCGCAGTCGGGCCTGCTGAACATGGTCGGTGGCTGTTGCGGCACCACGCCCGCGCATATCAAGGCGATCGCCGATGCGGTCGCGGAATTGCCGCCGCGCCGTCTTCCCGCTGCACTGGAGCAGGCCGCGTGAGCCATGCTGTCCGCCATACCCGCCTCTCCGGCCTGGAGCCGCTGGTCATCACGCCGGACCTGCTGTTCGTCAACGTCGGCGAACGCACCAACGTCACCGGCAGTGCGCAGTTCCGCAAGCTGATCAAGGAAGAGCGCTACGAGGAAGCCGTCGAGGTCGCCCGCCAGCAGGTCGCCAGCGGCGCGCAGATCCTCGACGTCAACATGGACGAAGGCCTGATCGATTCCGAGAAAGCGATGGACCGCTTCCTCAACCTGATCGCGTCCGAGCCCGACATCGCCCGCATTCCGGTGATGGTCGATTCGTCGAAGTGGAGCGTGATCGAAGCCGGCCTGAAATGCCTGCAGGGCAAGGGCGTGGTCAATTCGATCTCGCTGAAGGAAGGCGAAGAAGCCTTCGTCGACCATGCCCGCAAGGTGCTCCGCTACGGCGCGGCCGCGGTGGTGATGGCGTTCGACGAAACCGGCCAGGCCGACACCTGCGCACGCAAGGTCGAGATCTGCACCCGCGCCTACCGCATCCTGACCGAGGACGTCGGCTTTCCGCCGGAAGACATCATCTTCGACCCCAACATCTTCGCCGTCGCCACCGGCATCGAGGAACACGACAACTACGCGGTCGACTTCATCGAGGCGACGCGCATCATCAAGCAGACGCTGCCGCACTGCCACGTGTCCGGCGGTGTGTCGAACGTGTCGTTCTCGTTCCGCGGCAACGAACCCGTACGCGCCGCGATCCACTCCGTATTCCTGTACCACGCCATCCAGGCCGGCATGGACATGGGTATCGTCAATGCCGGCGGCCTGCCGGTCTACGACGACCTCGATGCCGACCTGCGCGAACGTGTCGAGGACGTGATCCTCAACCGCCGCAAGGACTCGACCGAGCGGCTGCTGGAGATCGCCGACCGCTACAAGGGCAGGAAGGGCGAAGCGCCCGTCGAGAACCTGGCCTGGCGCGACAAGCCGGTGCGCGAACGGCTGGCGCACGCCCTGGTGCATGGCATCGATGCCTTCGTCGACCAGGATACCGAGGAGGCACGCACGCAGGCCACGCGACCGCTGGACGTGATCGAAGGCCCGCTGATGGACGGCATGAACGTGGTCGGCGACCTGTTCGGCGCGGGCAAGATGTTCCTGCCGCAGGTGGT
>NZ_DAIUEE010000007.1:0-255599 GCF_036845285.1 Pseudoxanthomonas sp. | reverse complement strand
TGCTTCATGACCAAATCCTCGAAGATTTGGTCCGGTTTGGCTAGGAATTACCAAATGAAATACAGCACGCTGTCCGGCGAAGGTGGCTTCAGCACCGACATCTGGTCTTCCTTTTTCTGAGGGGACGTCGCTTGCGCTGCGGCATCTGCGGTGCGCTCCGCCGGGGCATCACAGCCGACGACCACGACCGCAATGGCAGCAACGAGCAGGGGGGAAAGGATGTTCATGCGCTTCGACTTCATGTCCGTGACTCCTTGGCAAGGCCTTCTGTTGAAGGATCGAACCCGTCAGTGGCGGATGGGCGTGTTTTCCGGTCGACCACCGCCTTCCCAACGTCCCGACTCGATCGCTTTGGGGCAGACGGCCTTGTACTGGGCGAAGGACAGCGTGTCGTCCTGGGTCCAATCCTTGCCGTACGGGTTCGGCGGACGACAATAAGGCATCAGCATGAAAGCGCCGGTGAAAGGCGGCATGGGCTTCCAGCATGGCATCGGATTCTTCCTGACATCCTGGCCCTGCGTGCAGAACACGAACGGATCGTCCATACGGTAGTAAAGCGGCTGGTAGTAGCCGCTGGTGGACTGCGCGCTAAGATCGAACAACACCAGCAGGCTCAGCGGAATGATGAACTTGAAGCTTCGTTTCATGGCTACGTTCCTCGTAGTGCATGGGCAATCATGATTTACCAAACCGTTCCGCGATCAACGTGCGATGTCCATCTGCACGGGCTTGTGTTCGACGTTCGGCATGAGGGATGCACGCTCCTGTGCCGTCAGCTCCCTTTGATGCGACTCCATACGTGGCGCTGGTTCGGCAAGTCGCTGTCGATGGCTCTCGAGTTGGTTCTGCCACGCCTGTCCGTACGGCGAGGCCCGCAGGTCCTGCAGGGCGATGCGCAGACCATCCGGGTCGTTGGCCCTCGCGCTGGAGAGCAGGCGATCCACCTCGTCTGCGGGAGAGCGCATCTCGGACTTGAGTGGCGGGTGGAACGGTCCGGCGAGCTCCATGCCGTCCACCCTCTTCTCGTTGCTGCCATCGCGCGCGCGCAGTGGCAGCGAAGGTGCCCCATGCCGGCAGGAGCGACGCCATGCGCACGCGCTCGTCACGCGCATCGGGCTCGCCTGCCGGGACCGCACCACGCAACGCATCGAACCCATCGCGCATCGCCCCGTGGGGGCCGCGTGCCGTGATAGTGATGGCGCCGCGCATTCCCTCCACATCGTCGCGATACTTGCCGATCATCGGCGCATATTCACGGGCCAGTGCTCGCGTCCGCAAATCTCCCAGCACTGAGCGGTCCGGGCGCTGCTCACCATCCACGTTCAGAAAACGGTGCATATCGTGCGAACCGAACCCCCTGATGCCGGCGACCAGGCTCGCACGCGGATCCAGAAGTCGCGCGCCGTTGTTGGCGTAGCCCGCGCCCGCCAGCATGCCGATCTCGTCGGGCTGCGCGTAGATGCGCACTTTTCCGTAATGCAGACTGGCGGAGCTGACAGTGTCCGCCGCCATCACATGGTTCACAACGCGATCGCCACCTTCCGGGATCCGTCGATCCAGGCTGACCGCACCATAGGCGTTGAACGTCTCGCCGCGCAGATCGTAGTAGTGGGCACTGACCTGCGCCAACGTACCGCCCAGCGAATGGCCGGTGACGGTGACTTCGGGCGCACGCTTTCCCGGCAACTGTCCTTGCTTCTCGGCGTAGTCGCGCGCCCATCTTGTGAGAGCGACTGCGTCGTCCGCCTGGAGATTGGCCCGAGTCAACACCATCGCGCCATCCGTCTTGATCAAATCGTCCCAGCGCTGCCTCTCGAACTCGGTGCCCCTGTGCGCGACGACGATGTCGCCGCTGCCGAGGTGCTGGTAGACCGTGCCCTGGTAGCCCGTTCTCGTATTGTCGACGAAGTGGAGAATCTTGTACCTCACACCCTCAAGCTCAATCTCCTTATTCACGAGATCGCGCATCTGGCCGTCGCGATCGTAGCTGTGCTCGACCAGGTTCGCGTACTGCTGGGATGCGAGCGTCATTTGGTCAACTCCTCGGTTTCCATGCTGATGCTGAAGAACTCAGCGCGGCTCCCTTCAGGAATGGCATCTACGTCGCTCTCACCGAGGTCAGGGAAGGCGTCAAAGTTTTCGACGCGGGGATAACGCGCTTTCCAGAAGTAGGTTCGCTTTCCCTCCCCCTGCTCAACCTGTTCGCGATCCAGGCTAGCGATGAATCGAGTTTCCTGCTCTTCGCCCGTTGCACGCAGCTGCACCTGCACCTGGATCAGTTCCCAGCGGCAGATGCCCCTACCGTGGTAGTGCTCATCGACCATTCCATCGATGTAGAAGACGCCGGTGTACTCGGCATCAGACACCCGCTCCAGCTGGAACGGGATGTCATTCGTGGGTATCGGCGAAAGGTGTACGCCAGGATTGGCGTTCGGCGGCGGCAGGCATTCCGGCGTCACGACATCATGCTGCGTCGCACTGACCGTCACCTTGAGCGGACCCGGCGCATCATGGATGTGCATGCGCAACCGGTACGCCTGCACCGGGTTGGGGTTCTCCTTGTATTGGGGTCGCTGTTTAGTGTCCACAGCATCACTGCACGCAGTTATGGAGAACAGAGCGATTCCAAGAAGTATCGGTGACCATGGGGACCTGCTTCCAGAAATGATATGTGCACTCATCTATCCGTCCAAAATTCCTTTGATCACTCACACACTAGCCACTGGGGTCCATTTCACCTCCTCCACCATCACCTGCCGAGAGGCTATTCACAAGTATCGGATTCGAGCAAATCGAAGAAATGAATTTTTAGGCATGTCCCTGAGCAAGCACTACCGTGCTCAGACTTGCGCACAAAGATGGAAGCAAGATCATGGCCTTCATTTCCAGAGCTTTACCGAGCGTTGCGAATTGATCGATTCCATGAATTCTTACTTCTGCAGAATCGGTTCTGCACAGTTCGAATAGATGATGCGGCACTCGTGGCCGCCATTCCCCTCCCGGCAACGCGGTAACACCAGACGAGTCGCCTCCTCTATCGTCGGCGCATCCTGATAGTGTCCGACCATCATCTGCAGCAACTCATTAGGCTCCGCAATCACGGCACAGGTGTTCCTGTACGAGAACACCGCCTTGCAGCCTCTCCCACCCATCGACTCGCACTTCCTTACAGCCGCCTTTTGAGCCGCTCGACGCGAAGATTCACCCGTCGATGTTCCTACCTTTGACGACAGACCATCTTCTGCCATCGCCCCCCATGTCTGTATCCAGCGCGCACGAGGAGGTGGCGGACGCGACGTCGCACCAGTGCCGGTAGGGAGGCACTGCGAACTTCCGGGCGTAACACCCTGTGGGCAAGCCATCTGGGCTTTGGCTGGTACGGCAGCGAGCGACCCCAGGAGCAAGAACAAGGAAAGAAGGCGCAGCAAGCGATCGCTCATTGACCCGATCATCCGTATGTCCTCACAAAACGACTGCAACATAAGATCAATGCGTCAGTTGATTAGCACGGGTTCCGAGCAGGCGGAATACACGACCGAGCACTCGCCACCGCCACGTGATCTTGAACATGCAGGAATTGCCAAGCTTGTCGCCTCACCGATGGTTGCCGCACTCTGGACTATCGCACCACCGCCAGTAGGCTTGCCGGACTCCGACGCCCATGCCACCACTGCGCACTGATTCTCGTATGCGATCGCCAATACACATTCCGGACCGCCGAGTCTCTTGCACTTGTCTATCGCTTCCCGGCGCGCCTCTCTCTTTGAGAAGCGACCTACAGATGTGCCGACCTCTCCCGTCTTGCTACTCATCGCAATAGCGCCCCAAGTAAGCTTCCATCTTGGCTGCGGAACGCGAGTCTGTGCTTGCTGTAAACCACCCGTCGGCAGGCACTGAGAGCTGCCAGGCGTGACGCCCTGCGGACAGGCCATCTGCGCCCACGCCGGTAAGACCATGATGGTGAACGCGAATATGCTGACAAGCAGTTGCGATACGGTACGCAGTTGGGAATGAGAGAAGCGGATCGTAGCCATGCCGATTTACCTTAGGCGACGCGGGGGCCGGAAGTGGGAGTACTTATCGGGCTATGCGTTTGCGTTGCTGCATTGACCATGGGGGCGGGTGCAGGCACATACCCACCGCCGGGACCAGTCGGCTGCATCGCCTGCCCCTGCCCAAACGCGTTGTACGCCATGAACTGACCAACCGTTCCCTGGAAGAACGCGGCGGCCATTGGCGGCACGGTTACCAGGAACAGCGTCATCAGCAGTCCCAGGCCGCCCTGCTGCATGGCCATGCTGCTGACGCCCTGGGGCGAGGCGCTGGCGGCGAGCATGGTCAGGTACTGGGCGGCGTACGACACCGCTACCGCACCCAGCAGCTTCGAGATCATAGAGACCGTGAAGCTCAGCACCGCCAAGGAGAACATCGTGCCGATGCCGTACCAGACCCACTTCTGAAACATGCCCTTGGTCTGCTCGAAGCCCAGGCACAGGATGAAGAACGGCCCCAGTCCGACGAACAGCGCCATGGCCATCTTGTACATCAGCAGGATCGCGCCCCCCATCAGCGAGGGCCCGGCCACCCCGACGCCGGTGAACCACATGGTTCGCGTCTTTGCGGCCTGCAGTGTTTCGTCGAAGCTGGTGTAGAGGGCATCGATGGCCACCATCGCGGCTTCCATCGCCTGCAGGTTGTCGTCGATGGAATCCTCGGGGCCCTCCTCCTCACCGGTCACCATCTGATTGATAGTGGTCGGCATGTCATCGGTGAGCAGGCGGTGGATGTCGCTGCTGCCCAGCGAGAACGTTGTGGCTACGGTGATGATAAGCACCCACTTCAGCGACTTCACCACCAGTTCCATCATGAACTGCCGGGACTGGCCGGTAACTATGCGATAACCCTGCAGCAATACCCATAGCGTCAGCAGGACGAACGCGATGCCGCCGATCCACTCGGCCATCGCGCCGAGCAGGTTGTCGCGGAAGATGTTGATCTCCTCGTCCACCCAGTCGAAGACGAGCCGAAAGAACGCCCAACGCTCGACAGCGCCGATCGCCGCCTCCATGCCGCGCAGCAGCAGGGCGAATCCGTTATCCAGTGAGGGCAGGTTTGCCATGTTCATTCCTTCGTGCCGCCGCGACCCATCCTGTGTCGCGGCGCTAGTTCGGACCCAGGATCAGTTGCGCCGCCTGGACTGTGCGATTTCGAGGGCCGCTTTCAGCGTGGCGATACCCACCGCCCCGCCGATGACACCCGTCAGTCCACCGCCGCCGCCTTCACCCTTGCCCTCCAGTGCCTGCTGGGCAAGCGTCTTGCTGGCCTCCTGCAGATAGCCGATGCGGGCCACGTAAGCATCCATGTACGTCTGTTGCTGCTGGCGGTCGATCTCCATCTGCGACATCAACAGCAGGATGCGGTTGGTATTGTCCTGGAGCTTGCCGACTTCATGGCTCTGTATGCTGCCACGCTGGCGCTTCAGCTCATCCAGGTAGCGCTGGCGCTGCGTGGTGACTTCGTACATCTTCAACGAGTAGTTGTACTTCGCCAGTTCAGTATTCACGATCTCGCGGCACAGTTGGTACTGCTGCTGCGCGATACCACTGCTGGCCTGTTTGCAGCGATTGTCGGCGTTCATGTTGACCCCGCTCTTGGTCGGCTGCGCGTGCTGCAGCTTCTCCTCGGGTTCTGGCGCCGCCTTGCTGTCTTCGTTGCTTCCATTGAACGACTCGAAGACCTGCTGCTGGTACAGCTCGCGCAGGTTGCCGTTGACGGTGCCATTGCCATTGCCGTTAGCACTGGTGGTGCCAAGACGGGTATTGACGTCCTGGAGCTTCGTATTGGCGGCGTTGTCGATGACCCGCCATTGCGCCTGCGCGTCTCCGAAGGCACCAAGACCCAGCACGAGCAGGGCCATGGCTGCGTGACGGGGCGTGATGGCGGGCGTTGTCAGCATGTACATGCGGGAGTCCTCTCTGCTTCAGCGCTGGAGACCGGGTTGGATGGCACGCGTTGCCTGCGGGCCGGTGGAACGGTCTTTGGGATTGGACGATGATGCGCCAGGGCCATCGCGCCGGCTGCGCGAGCCCCTGCGCTCTTCTTGGAAGCGCGGCAGCCATTGCTCGGGCAGCAGGTCGGCCTTGTCGATGCCGAGGTGCTGCGCCTCGTCGTCGACGATCCTGTGCATGATCTCTATGTTGTCGGTACTGGCGGAGATCACCGCCAGTGCGTCATCCATGCCGCGCAGGTTGAGCTGGCACACCGTCGAGGCGTGGCCCTGCTTGACCAGGAAGCAGCGCGACCGTTCGTCGAGGCTCTTGATCACCTGGAACTCGGCGTCGGTCAGCTTCAGGCCGTCGATGTAGTCCTCGCGTGCCGCGTTCGGATTCGGCAGCAGGATCAGCGTCGCCGTCTGTTCGATCAGCGCCGCCGAGATGTCGCTGGCCAGCGCATCCTCGGGGCTCTGCGTGGCGAAGATGCCCAGCCCGTTCTGCTTGCGGATGGTCTTCTGCTTGTTCTTGGCGAAATCCTTCAGCGCACCGCCGCCATCGAGAATCTTCCAGAACTCGTCCATCACGTAGACCAGCGGCCGGCCATCGATCAGTTCTTCCAGCCGATGCAGAAGGTAGTTGATCACCGGCACGCGGATCTCTGCGTTCTCGATGACATCGGTGTAGTCGAAACCGATGATGCTGGCACGGCTCAGATCGATGGTATCGACCGGGTTGTCGAACACCCAGCCCAATGCGTTGCCGGCCGTCCATTTGCGCAGGCGCGCATACAGGCCGTCATCGCCCATGTTGGGCAGGCTCTTCTGGAAGTTGGTCATCGACCGCAGATGAAGCGGCATGTCGAGCATGGCCTCGACGGCCCGGAAGACGTCCTCGTCTTCACGCGCGGTGTAGTGGGTCTTTCCCGCCAGCACTTTGACCAGGCCCGCGAGGAACTGCACATTGCCGTCGGTACGTTCGCACTGGAAGGGATTGAAGCCGGTGGGCTGTCCGTTCTCCAGCGCCAGGTAGTTGCCGCCGCAGGCACGCACGAAGATCTCCGCGCCACGATCCTTGTCGAAGAAGAAGATGGTGGGCACCGGATCGAACTTCTGCACCTGGCTGAGCAGGAAGTTGATCAGCGCCGTCTTGCCGGTGCCTGACTTGCCGATGACCATGGTGTTGGCGATCGCCTTCTCACCCAGCGAATTCTCGGCCGGATGCGTCGCATGGAAGTTGAAGTAGTACGGCTGCCCGTTGGTGGTCTGCAGCACGGTGACACTTTCTCCCCATGGATTGTTGTCGCGCTTACCGGTGGCGAAGTTGTGCAGCGGCGACAGGCCGAGGAAGTTCAGCGAGCTGACGTTGGCCAGGCGTGTGCGGTAACGCCAGTTGCCGGGCAGTTGGGAATAGAAGGACGAGCAGACGGCAAGATCCTCCTTCGTCGAGACGAAGCCCGCATTGGAGAGCTCAGCCCGCGCGACCGCCAGGTTGTGCGACAGACGCTGCTGGTCTTCCGCATACAGCGTCAGGATGAAGTGGTACTCACCCAGGACGAAGTTGCCGGACGCCACCTGGTCCATGGCGTTGTCCATCTCCATGATCTGGCTGACGGCCTTGTCGCCGGACGAGATCATCATGCCCTTGGTGCGGTCCAGGACCTTCAGGGCGTCCTGGCGCCCCATCGGACTGAACGAATGGGTGATGACGTACTCGAAATCCAGGTATTTCAGCCCGTTGAGGATCCCGGGCCACGTGCCGTCGGTGTATTCCTTGATGTTCAGAATCGCGCCGAAGTGGTTCTGTCCGTCTGGCGTGCTGACCACGAAGTCGCCGGTCTTCGACGAGAACATGTGGCGGCTCACCGCGAGATAGTCGTACAGAGGCGCGTTCAGCACCGGCACCGGCTCCGAGATGCGGTTGAGCAAGAAGCCGAAGAACTCCAGCGTCTCGGAAAAGACGCCACCGGCATCCGACTCGTACATGCCCAGCCGGACAGGCGCATAGTCCTTGAGCACCGCCTCGACGTTGCCCGCCAGTTCCAGCAGTTTGCCTGCCGCCTGCTCCTGCTCGGCCTGCAATCGCGGGACGTTGGTCGACTTCTCGACGAACTTCTTCCCCATCACGATCGGGCGATAGATCATCGTCAGATACAGCTCGTTCTGCATGATCTTCTGTGCGGACAGCGTTTCGAAATAGTGGTCCGACAACGCCTGGTTGAAGGTCTGTGCGTAACGCGCACCGGAGCGGATGCTCCCACGGCGCCGCAGGTCGTGCACCCAGAACGCGACGTTGACGAAGTCAGGTGCCCGCAGCGTCTGCAGCATGCGGTTGAACGTGTTGTGGCGATGCTCCAGCTCCCATTCCTCGCGCCCGACGAACGGCAAGCCATCCAGCCGCCAGGTCAGCAGGAAGTCGCCACCGGTTGTCTTGACCACGTGCGGCGACACGTGGGCGGACAGGGGGATGAACTCGGCGATGGACAGGTCGGGCGCGAGCATGAGGTCAATCCGGGAGCGAGTCGTCGAAGCGCTTGCGATACGCGTTGGGCGTGAACACCCACATGCCTTCGTGATGGCGCAGGTTCCGGACCTTGGTCCGGAACTGCCATCGCAGCCCGAGCAGCCGGAAGATCATCTCGTCGCGGCGCGCCATCTGCCGCATGACGAAGATGACCACCGGCAGCAGGGCCAGGAAGAACATGTTGAAGTAGAACGTGAGCAACAGGCAGGCGCCCGCGCCGATGGTGAAGGGCACGTAAGGCACGCCCATGAACATCGGCGGACGGGTGCACCCCCTGAAGAGCACGTTCTTATGCATGCTGGACCAGCATTTGGCCGATCAGCATCGCGGACGCGGTGGGGTCGTCCGGGATCAGCATTTTCGCGATCTGGGCCGCGGCACCGATCAGGAAGCCACCGATCAGCACAGGCGCGACATCGCCGACACGCTTGTGGTTGAACGCAATCTGATAGCCCGCGAAGATCACCGCAATGGTGACGATGGCGATCGATGCGACGTTAAGTAGGCTGTTGATATTGGTGAAGAACGTGGTCACGCTGGTCTTGGCACCTGAGCCATCCTGTGCGAATGCCAGTTCCGGAAACGCGAGTACAGCGACGGCAAGAGCTGCGACGGTCAGGGCAGTGAAGATCTGCTTTGCCTGGATCATGTGCGTGTGGTTCATGGTGTACCCCAAGTGGTGATGGTGACGATGGGTGGCACTTTCGCGTGCCGCTATGCCATCCGTGGCGGGTTCTGCTAGAAGACGAAAGCGTCATCCCTCCCGGATGTCTGCACGGCCGACGGCGCCTGCGGCACCGCGGCGGTGTTCTGGTAATAGGCTTGTACGGTGACGGGAGCCTCGTTCGACGCCTGGGCGATGACCGGCGCCGACGCCGCTATGGTTGGGGGCGGCATCGCACGTGCCTGCTCTGTCGTCGGCACCACGGCAGGCGAAGGTGCGCCGGGCGTCGCGTGACGGGGAACGGCGTGCGCGATTGCCGCAGCCTCGATACGGCGAGCGACGAGGGATGACGCCGTACTTGCCGCCGCTGCACGCGGGATCGCTCGCTGCGGCTTGGCAACGCTACGTCGGTCGATGACCGGGATCGCCCCCGCGGTATCGCTTCCCACCTGCCGCTGCCAGGAGGCGAACACCTTCTGGACGTAGCCGTGCCGGTAGCCGGTAGTGAAATTGCCCGAGTAGTAGCAGCTAAAGGCCTTGCCCCAGTCGCTGCCCGACCGCGAATAGCACTCGGCGAGGATGCGCGAGCCAGCCTGAAGGTTGGGACAGACATCGAAGGCTTTCTCGTAGCTGTCCAGCCCCTGCTTCGCCAAGTTGTAGCGGTTGACCTGTGCCAGCCCCAGCGAGAAGTTGTAGCCGCGATCCTCCAGCATGCGCGCGGTCGACAGCGCTTCTGGAAGATTGCGTGGCTGCCGTGCCAGACGTCCTCCCACCACGCCGATCGCATAGGGATTGAACGAGGACTCGACCTTCACGACGTGCTCCATCACCGTCGGCGGCACCGCCAGTCCCGTGCAGCCCATGAGTTCCATGCCCGGCAGCATCAGCAGATCCTCCCGCGATCAGACGATGCGTGATGGCCTTGCGACGGTTTCTTGAAGTTCATTCGCGTTTCTCCACGTCAGGACGCCAGGCACGGGCAGGGTCGAAGTCGATGCCGGTGATGTAACGCCGACCGGCATGGGCCTTGATATGCACCACGATGTCGATGGTCATCTTCAGCAGGCACTTGATCACCTCGAACTCAAGACCCGCTCCCTCCGAGGATGCCTTCACCATCAGCGCGAGCTGATCCCAGGTCTGCGCGGTGCTGCCCGCATGGCAACTGGTAATGGAGCCCGGGTGGCCCGACGCGCAGTTGCGGATGAAGTAGAACGATTCGTCGCCGCGCAGCTCGGCCAGGATGATCCGGTCCGGCTTCATGCGCAGGCAGGCTTCCATGCAGTTCTTCGCAGTGACGTTGCTAGCGCTTTGCCCGCCTTTCGAGTACAGCAGATGGACGACATTGGGCTGGCGGATGAACAGCTCACGCGCGTCCTCGATCGTCACCAGGCGCTCCTGGTCGGGGATGTGGTTGACCAGCGACTTCATGAAGGTGGTCTTGCCGCTGCCCGTCGCGCCGGCCACCACGATGTTCTTGTGGTATTGCACCGCCTTGCGGAAGAACTCGGCGTAGTTGCGGCTGCGGCGCAGCTCCAGCAATTCCTGATCGTGCTCGCCGAGCACCTGCTGCTGCTCGAGGATCTCGTCGAAGAAGCCGTCCTGTTCGTACTGCTCCAGCGACTTGCTGAATTTCGCCGGCAGACGGATCGTGATCGACACCTTGCCGGTATCGCAGGCCGGCGGTATCACGAACTGGGCACGCTGTCCGGTCGGGAATGTCAGCGAGACCATCGGATCGATGTCGGTGATGCGCTGGCCGGTGTTGCTTTCGTTGACGACGGAAGTGCAGAACTGGCGCGCGCGCTCGAAGGTCAGCGTCGGCACGTCTGCCTTGAGCCAGCCTTCCCGGGCCGTCTCAAGATACAGCTCACCCGGACGGTTGATGCAGATCTCGGTCACGTCCGAGGAATGCATGTGATCGCCGATGCCGAGCACCTGGTACTGGTAGTCCAGGAACTCGTTGGAGACGCGCGCGAGGGGCTCGTTCTGCGTGTCCATGTGAGGGGCTCAGCGCATCACCGCAGAGAAGTCGACGTCGCGGGCGACATAGACGTTGACGATGGTGCCCTGGTTGATGGTCACCGTTGGCGGCCGCGCCATGTTGCGATCCAGCGCCATGTTGGCCAGGCGCTCCATGGTCCTGGCGGTATTGCTCTCGTACGGGTTCTGGACGATGGCGCCGTTGACGATCGAAGTCTCTTGCGGGCCGTGCTTGGCGCCGGCGTACTTGAAGGCGTCGCTCAGCATGCTGATCAGCAGTGCGGACGAGATGCGCTGCGCCCAGTGCGCGGAGTAATGGCCTGGGTTGCCGGCAGCACCCAGCATGTCGGTGCCCGGGCTGCGCATGTTGACGTCCATGCCGGTCGGCGTGGTGATGCGGTCCCAGACGATGGCGGCGCGCTCGCCGATGATGGCGTCCGAGTTGTAGCTGCCCATGACCTTCGAACCACGCGGCAGCAGCAGTCGCTTGCCGTTGACCGAATAGACCGGCTCGGTCACCACGCAGGAGGTGTAGCCCGGCACGTCGGTGATGACGCGCGACTCCAGCACGCAACGGATGTAAGTGCCGCGCAACAGCAGGGTATTCGGGTTGTAGAGCGGCTTTGCGCTGGTCACGCCGTCGGGTGGCTCGCGCGGTGCGGCCGGCGCCTGCCCCTGCCCCATCAACGCGGCGTACTGGGCCATGCCGGCATCCTGCATGCCGGCGCCCGCGGCAGAGTCCGGATTTCCGCCCTCACCGAACGTGGTGGCCATGTCGAGCATGCGCCGGTCACGCAGCGAAGGCGCCTGCTGACCCGGCATGCCGGACGGCATGGCCATCATCGACGCCGTGGATGGCGTGTCGTCGACCATCGGCAGCGGCGGCAGGTCGGGTTCAACCGGTACGGGTGGCGCCTCCGGCGGAAGTTCCGGCAGATCGCGCGGTGCGGCGGGGATGACGACTTGCTCGCCCGGCGCCTTCGCAGGCACGTTGCCCTGCTTCGACGAGAGTCCGCCGCTGAAGATCCAGAACACCACCAGCAGCATCAGCGCGATGATGCCCGCCAGGAAGAACAGGGCCTTCCGGTTGAGCCGCTGCACATCAGCCGACCGCAGGTAGGGCGCATTGGCGTCCAGATCCGGATCGGCAGCCGGTGCCGCACGCTGGTACGGATTCTGCGGAGCGACCCGCTCGGGGCCTGCCTCGGGGTGATCATGGGGCGTCTGGTTCGTCATTCCGGACTCCTGCGCAGGCCCACCACGTTGTCGCCATGGCGGATGACCAAGTAGGGGTAGGTGCCGTGCACGACGATGGTGTCGTCCTGCACCGTCGAGTTGACGACGAACTCATCGCCACCCTCGCTGTCGCGCGCGAACACGACCGGGAAGTTGCCGCTCGGGAAGCGCGTGCGATCCCCCATGCGGATATAGGTGAAGCGGCGATCGTCGTAGACGGTCGTCGGCACAAGCCACGTCGGCCCACGCTTCCGCTGTGCATATTCATAACTGAAGTGGTAAGCGCGGCCCGGCTCGACCCCGGTGTTCAGTTCGGCATCGGGTTCCTGCGGCCTGGTGGCCTGGCCTGCGAAGCTGGTGTCGCCGGGATAGACGAACGTGATGCGGTACTGCACACCCGCCGCACGCGCCTGGTCGAGTACCCGCCAGTCGGTGGCGACGACCTTCAGCTCGAAGATGTACGAATGCGCGGCAGTACGTACCAGCAGATTGGTGTCGACATCGACGTTCTTCGGCTTCAGGTAAAAGACGTTGCCGCGACGGCTGATATCCCAGCCACCGCTGAAGCCGGTACTGAAGTCCAGAATCTCCTCATGTGGCGACAATTCGATCTGGGTGGTGATGCCCAGCCCGGTGCGGACCGGGTAGACCTTGTCAGCCGCATACGTGTACTGCTCTATCACCTGCGCGCTAGCAGGTAGCGTCGCGAAGAGCATGCCGACGGCGACCACATGCAGCAGGACGTCCTTCAACCTCATCGTTGGGGCACTCCGGTTCCAGTCTCGGTCTCCGACTGCTCCGCGGGCTGCGGCGCCGTCGATACATCGCTCTCGGTCGGCACGGTCGCCGGACCCGTCGCGGTCGCTCCAGCGGGATTGACACCCGTTACGGGCGTCGCCGCAGCAGGCGCGGTACCGCCGGCTACCGGCGGTGGCGTCGGGAACTCTCGCTCCGGCAGCGCAGCGGAAGCGAAGTCGTCATCCACGCGGTAGTTGGTCACGCGGAATCCCAGCGGATTCAGCAGCCGGTCCTCCTCGTTCAAGCGCAGGTCGGGGTTGTAGGTGAACTCCATCGTGGCGATCTTGCTGTCCAGCGGCTGGGAGCTGCCCCGCCCCTTTTCGTAGACGCTGCGCTGGAATCGCACGGTCGCTCCCGTCGGGCGACGACCTTCTCCCCCGCCTATCAGCACGATGCTCAGGATGCGCGTGCGGACCGCACGCGCGCCGCCGTAAAGACGGAAAGGCCGGGCCTGGTTGCTTTCCGCGTGCAGCGCGGTGTACGCAGGCGCCACGGCAGGCCCCGCCATCGACAGCGTCGTGCGCCAGTTGCGCTGGCCGACCAGGCCCGAGTCGTAGGACTCGCGCGCTAGCACGAACTGCGCGACGTTGCTCTTGTTGATCGCTTCCTCGGTGGTGACGTCGCGATCCTGGAAGTTGCCCGACAGCCGCGCCACGCTGGCGGTGCCGGTGTAGGGGTCGGCGATGACGAGGTAGGGCACTTTTTCCTTCAGCGGCAGGAACAGGAAATACCCGCCCGCCAGGATCAGCGACATCACGATGGCGCACCACGCGACCAGCCAAGCGCGTCGTTCGCTCTTGCGCGCGCGCTCGGCCAGCGTCAGCTCGAAGCTTACGCCCTGCGCCACGGCGCGATCGATGTCAGGGGAAGACGTCTTCTTCTTGAACATGCGCGGGCCGTCGCCTTCAGTCGCCCAATGCCGCAGCAGGCGCGACATCCGCCGACGGTGGCGATGCCTGGCTCACGATGATCCGCGGACGTTCGATCACGACCTGCACGCCCTGGTCCGCATACGCGGCCGACAGCGACGTGGCGGCATCTTCCAGACTGCTGGTGCGGATCTGCGCGACCTGCGCATGCAGCGTGTAGTCGTTCGGATGCAGGTACGTCAGTGTGAGCCGTGCGTCCTTGGCCCAGCGACCCAGCATGCTCCTGAGCGTGCCGTCCGCAGGCGAGGCCTGGTAAATGTAGGCCTGCTGAAGCGGGATGGCCTGCGGCGCTTCCGCGAAGCGATTCACCGGCCGCCAGCGCCCGTTGATATCCGCGGCCCTCGGTGTGGCGCATCCTGCGACTACCAGCGACACCATCACGACACCCAACATGATCATCTTGCGAAGAACGATGTTCCGGATCACAAAGCCACCTTTCTGAAATCGTCGGAAACACATACCCGATGCGCATTCCCGAATGGGTGCGTCACGGCACTGATGAATGTCTCCGAGTGGTGATGCGCGTCTGTATGCGCCGGCATCCACGAATGTCTCCCGCGACTATCGCCCGGTACAGGATTCGCCTGCGCATTGCCCTCTGTACTGGCATCCATGCGTTACTACTCCTTTGATCCTTTGACGCTCGTGTGATCCAAGACGCGTGACGCACATTGAATCCGCGCACATCACGACCGTCTCGCCAAACATAGCCACGCACTTTTTTTATCGTCAACCAGATTCAAAACGTAAACATATTTATGTCAATTACCATCGACATTAACAAACGCCATGAAACCTCATAAAACATGCCATGTTTTGCAATTTGATGAGATCTCGCTAGAACATTAAATCAGCATGTTGATAGGCAATTGGAATGCCGAAATGAGGTGCCTCGAATGTGAGATAGACCTTTACTGCGGTGAACAAGAATGGAGACAACAGGGCAGATACAGAAGAAACCGCAGCTGCGGAAAATTTCCTATGACTGCGCACGCACCACACATTCGCTTGAATGGAGAACATCTCTGGCATCATGCTGACGTCGCAGTGCGTATACGCACCACATGACTAGGGACGCCATGGAAACGTCGAAAATGGAAGAGTTCGTCGCCAACGCAGCGTTGCTGGCAGCGCATCTGACAGAGCAATGCAACAAGGCGGCGACACGGCAAGAGACGACCGCACGGGAACTTCAGGCGTCCGCCATCGTGGTCAGGAAGACCATCGAGGAAGGCAAGCGTGAAATGGCCGACCAGGCGCGCGGCGCTGTGCATGACGCACTCGCGCAGGAGATCCCCGCCGCCACGCAGAGCATCGGCGAAACAGCAGCACGACTTCGCCACGTGGCCGACCACCTGCAACGCGAACAGGCGCAACTGTCGCAGCACGCACGCTTCCTCGGCTGGAAATCGCTGGGCGTACTTTCGGTGGCCTGCCTGGCACTGGTCGCGGGCAGCGGCTACGCGGCGTGGCACAACGTGCAGCGCTCCGAGCGTGCCAACGTGGATGCGGAAGTGCTGGAGGCGTTGCAACACGTCACCATCACCTCCTGCGGCGGACGGCCCTGCATCAAACTGCAGGACGGGTTGCCGCGCTGGCAGAAGAACGACCAGTACGTGCTGATCGATACATCAGGGAAGCAGGAAGCAGCCGCAGGCGGCGGACGCTGACGCCATCACGGCATACATCACGGAACGACGACAGGGGGCCGCGTGGGCAGTACACGTATTCTGATCATCCTGGTGCTCGCCGCCCTCGCGGCGGTGGGCGCCCTCTACCTCTCCGGCTATCTGGCGCTGCTGTTCCTCGGCCTCGATGGCGGTCAGGTCGGCTTCGGTACCTACATCGACTACCTCAAGCACCTCGACCATCCACGCGTGCAGCCGTACGCGTTGCGAATAAAAGCGGCGGGCGGTGTCGGTGGCGGACTGATGCTGCTCGTCTGGGCCGCGCTATCGGTGATGGTCTACAGATTGCGTAGCTACGGGAACCTGCATGGCCGCGCGCGCTTCGCCGGCATGATCGACCTGGCGAACAAGGGTTTCCTGTCGAGCAAGGACAACGGCATCGTGGTCGGCCAGATGAACGGGAAACTGCTGCGCCTGTCAGGGCAGCAGTTCGTGATCCTCGCAGCCCCTACCCGCTCGGGCAAAGGCGTGGGTGTCGTGATTCCGAATCTGCTCGACTACCGCGAGTCGGCGGTGGTGCTGGACATCAAGCAGGAGAACTTCGACCTGACCTCCGGCTGGCGGCAATCGATCGGGCACGAGGTCTACCTGTTCAATCCGTTCGCCGAAGACCGCCGCAGCCATCGCTGGAATCCGATGACGTATGTGTCGCCAGATCCGGCGTTCCGCGTGTCGGACCTGCAGAGCATCGCCGCGATGCTGTATCCGGACGGCGACGACAAGGACAAGTTCTGGGTCAGCCAGGCACGCAACGCCTTCCTCGCGTTCACCCTGTACCTGTTCGAGCGGCGCGACCACGACCGCACCGCGGAAGCGCCCACCCTGGGTGCCGTGCTGCGCCTGGCATCCGGCGATGGCGGCGAACTCAAGCCTTACCTGCAGAAACTGGTGGAGGCGCCCTTCCTCAGCGGACAGGCGCGTACCGCGTTCGCGGGCCTGCTGTCGCAGGCGGACGTGACGTTCGCGTCCATCATCGGCTCGTTCCGCGAACCACTGAATCCCTGGTTGAATCCGGTGCTGGACGCGGCCACCAGCGCAGACGACTTTCGCCTCGACGACGTGCGCCGTCGCCGCATGACCATCTACGTCGGCATCCAGCCGAACAAGCTGGCGGAGAGCCGGCTGATCGTGAACCTGTTCTTCAGTCAGCTGATCAACGTCAACACCAAGGTGCTGCCGCAGAACGACCCCGCGCTCAAGCACCAATGCCTGCTGCTGATGGACGAGTTCACCGCCATCGGCCGCGTCGACATCATCGCCAAGGCCGTGGCCTACATGGCTGGCTACAACCTGCGCCTGCTGCCGATCATCCAGTCGATGGCGCAGTTGGACGCTGTGTACGGCAAGGAACTGTCGCGCACCATCATCACCAACCACGCGCTGCAGATCATCTACGCGCCGCGCGAGCAGCAGGACGCCAACGATTATTCCGAGATGCTGGGATATACCACCATCAAGCGACGCGCACGCACGCGCTCGCATGGCCAGGGACGCAACGTGTCGGACAACGAGGTGCTGGAGAAGCGCGCCCTGATGTTGCCGCAGGAACTCAAGGCGATGGGACCGGAAAAGGAGATCGTGCTGTACGAGGGCCTCGCCCACCCCATCCTGTGCCGCAAGGTTCGCTACTACAAGGACAGTTATTTCACCAAGCGGCTGATGCCGAAGGTCGAGGTCGTGCCGTTGTCGGTCGAGCCATCGCACACCCCGGGCGACGGTGTCCGCGTCCGCGTGAGTGGTGACGAGCGTACGCGGATCTCGCTATCGGCGGGATGACGCCTGCAGCCTCGAATCATCGCACCGGAGAGCACGTGAACGTCATGGACAACCAGAAGGCACGCAATGGGCTGGTCGCTGGATTCCGCCAGGACCCGCTGCATGCGTTGCAGCTGCTTCGCGACCTGACCCTCATCAACGAGCGCACCTTGCGCGAACTGGGCCCCTTGCCGCCCGGCGGCGTGCCGATGCAGACCAAGCGCAGGCCCGATCTCCCGTATCCAGCCGCATCCATTGCCATCCAGGACGATGAAATGAACCCACTTCAGCGAATCATGGTCACCTCCACGCTGGTGGCAAGCACATTGGCAGCCTGCGGCGAAGCCCGCCCACCCGAGCCATCTCCAGCCGCTGCGGTACCCGAGTCCGCAGCGACGGCATCCGCGCCAACAGCACCCAGTCCGGCACCCGCTCCGACATCGATTCCCTCAGCCTCCGAAGCTGCATCTGTGACGCCTCCCGCGCCCGTGGCTGACGATGCCAACATCGAGATCGAACGCGGCCCGCCCATTCCATCCGCCACGCTCAGAAAGCAGGTACTGGCGTTGCTGGACAGCCTGCAGACCCCGGACGACATGGAGCACGCGCACCTGGAGTCCATCTTCAGGGTCCACATGGTGAAGAATCCGAGGGTGCGCGAGGGCCATGAGTATCTCGGTGTCACGACCGAGGGATGGACGTATTACATAGAGACCGTCCGTCTGCATGCATTGAGCGACCCGCCGACGATCATGATCGCGCTCGAAAACGGAGTCGAACCATGGACCGACCAGAAGCCTACCTACTGCACGATGGATTTTGAGGAGCTTGCCAACGACATCGTCGCCTTGGGATACGAACGTGCGGCGACGCGCACTACCGTTGGCAACAAGCCTTCCTGGGGGTTTGGCCGAGACGTTCCGAAGCACCGTACGGGTTTCGGTGTAGGGGTCTACCTCTACTATCTGGATGAGGGCACTGAGGCGGAACGGGCGTGCGCGAGCTGGCTGCGAATCTCGGGAGGTCCGCGCAATGACTAGGTTGCCTCCACACTTGCAACGTCTGACCGATGGGCTTCCCTCTGACAAACGCCCATACATAGAAGAAGCCATCGCTACCGCACCTTATCTCCAGGAACGGATGACACAAGCCATCGAGGCCGGGCGACTCGAGCATATCCGCCTCACGCCACCAGGCGTGAATGAAGGCGGGCATTACGACAGCAGCGAGAAGGCCGTCTACGTCAGCATGGACACTTTCACGAGGCCGGACCTGCAGGATTACCGGGATCGAGTCGACGTCATCACCAGCACGCTGGGTCACGAAACAGGGCATGCGTTGAACGCTGCGGAGTCGAGAAAGACCCTGTACTTCGTCGCAGCCCAGATAACAGAAGAAATTCGAGCAGCCGGCCCCGGGGGCAGCGCCGATGTGACGCCCCTTTTTTCCCTGTACCAGCGCACTGCCCGGCGCGACGAAGCGATCGCTGAAATAGAGGGCTGGAATGCACTGGCCAGCCGCATCCAGTACACCAATGACGGCGAAATCTCCCGCGAAGAGATGCTGAGACGGGCAATTCCCACCACCGGATGCGTCTCGCGGGACAAAGCGTACGTCCCCCAGCTCGCCCGCGGCATCGTCCTGGACCAGGACATGCACATGTCCGACACCCGCCTGCCCAAGGCCGGGGCCATCAATGTCGAGCCGGTGGCGCAGTGCCATTTCGATCAATCCGCCAGGACGCTCGGAGCGCAGGGCAAGGCCGACTACCGCAACTATTACGGCGCCTACCTGATCGAACAGGTTGGCCAGGACACGGCACACTGGGTACGGCCGCCGACGATCAAACTCGACATGGCCCGGCTGGGGTTGGACCCGACGCAACTGGAAAGCACCGGCCTCAATCTTGGCGGACGGAATCTTGGCCTGATCGATACCAGCGATGGCCAACAGCCTCTCACCCTGCGTCATGCGGACGACGGCCAGAAGCAGATTCCCGACAGCATCGTCACCGTCCATGACCGTGATATGCAGGACGACGAACGGATTCCCCGGCTCGCGCGCTTCGGGAATGACACCCTCCTTCAGCGCGGGGAACCTGCTCCCATTCCCGCAACGCCGGCCGCGCCCCGCGACCCAGGCCATCCACAGCACGCCCTTTACGAAACCATGAAGCGGTATCTGCCCGACTACACCAGCGAAGCCCGCCTGTCGCAGTTCACCGAGGCCTGCCACACGGCGGGCATCACGTCGCGCAGCCTGGCGACGATCGATGTCGAAGGCACACAGGCGCGCTTTTCAACGAGGGAGGGCTGGCCGCGCATCGAACTCGACCTGGACCAGGCGCCTGTCGCACGGGATACCGGCCTGCTGCGTGGCGACATGCCTGCCAGGTCGCTGCCGGAGCGCGGCGCACCCGCGCAGGCCGCGCCGCCTCCGCAACTGCAGGGACCCGCGCACTGACGACGGGCCGCAGCGCGGCGGCGTACCCGAGGAACCACCCGGTTGACCGGATCGTGGCGGCGCCTTACAACAGGCGCCTCGCTTCCCCATGTCGCAGGATCCCGCATGCAATGTCCCAAGTGCCAAGGCACGATGGAACTCATCGTCGAACCCGAAGCCAGCGCCCATCGCTGCACCCGCTGCAAGGGTCTGTGGTTCGAGATGATGGCGCACGAGACGCTGAAGCGCCGTGCGGAGGAGATCGATACCGGCGATCCGGCGCAGGGCGAGGAATGCAACAAGGTGGACCGGATCAAGTGCCCCGTCTGCATCGGCAACTGGGACCTGATCCGCATGGTCGACCCACTGCAGCCGCATATCTGGTTCGAGAGCTGCAAGAACTGCTACGGCCGCTTCTACGACGCGGGCGAGTACCAGGATTTCGCCGAGATCGAATTCGCCGATCTCATCAAGGACTGGAACGCGCCGGAGCGCATCTGATCCGCGCGGGGTTAGGTCTAGACCCAGCCCTTCCATGTTGCCGCAGCCGCTTCGCACGGCATTTCCATCGCGGCCGCCTCGCGATGGCGGGGGCCGCCCTACGCTGCGGTACCGCCCCGCTCCTTGCACCCCCAGTTGAGGATGGGCGTGCCAGGCGGCAGGACGCGACGGAACATCGCCACCCGCGCAGCCTTCGGGTTCACCACGACCGGCGCGCGCGCCGCCTTCAGCAGTGGCAGGTCGGCGCTGCTGTCCGAGTACGCCACGGCGATTTCGCCATAACCGCGCTCACGCAGCATGCGCATCTTTTCTTCGTTGTGGCAGTGACGCGTCGCTACCACCGCACCCAGGCGCGGACCGACGGCGGTGCCGATGACCGGTACGTCTTCGTGGGCGACGAAGCTCAGGATCGCACGCGCCAGTTCCGGCGGCGCACCCGTGGCCACCACCACGTGGTCGCCACCGGCGCGGTGCTCGCGGAATACGTCAAGCGCCTGCGGCAGCAGGCGCTGCTGCACCTCGTCGCGATGCCTGGCCACGTACTGGTCGATCAGCGCATCGAAGCTGCGGCGCCCGTGCAGGCCGAACGTACCGATCCAGATGTAGCCGGAAATCCCGCGCCGGCGCGTCGGCAGGAAGGCCACCATCGGCCCCAGCACGACGGATGCGGCCAGTGCCACGGCCGTGCGCAGCGGATTTCGCTGGATCAGCCACTTGACCAGATGACCGCCGGAGTCCCCGTCGTACAACGTGTGGTCGAAATCGAAGACGACGACCGGGGCATCGGCGCGCGGCGTCGGATAGGAAACGTCCGTCATGCCGCAAAGAATAGCTGACGCAGCGCCTCGCCAGGCTCTTCGGCGCGCATGAAGGTCTCGCCGACCAGGAAGGCGTTGACGCCGGCATCGCGCATCATCGCCACGTCGGCCGGCGCCAGGATGCCGCTCTCGGTCACCAGCAGCCTGTCCTTCGGCACGGCATCCTTCATATCAAGCGTGGCCTGTAGCGACACCTCGAACGTGCGCAGGTTGCGGTTGTTGATGCCGACCAGCGGCACGGGCACCTGCAACGCGCGCTCCAGTTCGTCGATGTCGTGCACCTCGACCAGCACGTCCATGCCCAGTTCCATCGCCAGGCCGGACAGGTCGACCAGTTGCGCGTCGTCCAGCGCCGCCACGATCAACAGGATGCAATCCGCACCGAGCACGCGCGCCTCGTACACCTGGTAGGGGTCGACAGTGAAGTCCTTGCGCAGCACCGGCAGGGTGCAGGCCTCGCGCGCCTGCTGCAGGTAGTCGTCGGCGCCCTGGAAAAAATCCACGTCGGTCAGCACCGACAGGCAGGCCGCGCCGCCGAACTCATAGCTCACCGCGATGTCGGCCGGGCGGAAATCCGGACGGATCACGCCCTTCGACGGACTCGCCTTCTTGACCTCGGCGATCACCGCCGGGTCGCCCTGCGCGATCATCGCGTTGAGCGCGTCAGCGAAACCGCGTGTCGGCGATGCGTCGGCGATGCGCGCGCGCAGGTTCGCCAGCGGGACGCGCACGCTGCGCTCGGCGATCTCTTCCGCCTTGCGGGCGAGGATAGTGTTGAGGATGTCGCTCATGTAGATCCTGATTCGATTGCCGCGCCGAGGGAACGCAGCACGGCGCATTGTCGCATCCGTTTGCTGCGGGAGGGGCTTAAGCCCCGACAGGAAGCGGTTTCAGTATCGTCGGATACGCCTTCGGCGCATGGCGGTACCCGGTCGGGGCTGAAGCCCCTCCTACACGGTCTTCGCGCGGTCCCATCCATAAGCCCGTTCGACCTTGGCCACGCGCAGTTCAAAATGGTCGTACCAGTCGCGGCGGCCCTGCTCGCGCGCCGCCGTATGCTCGGCATGCTGCCGCCAGGCGCGGATCGCGTCCTCGCTGTCCCAGTAGGCGACGGTAATGCCGAACCCGTCGGTGTCGCGCGTGGACTCCACGCCCAGGAAGCCCGGCTGCTGCTTCGCCAGCTCCATCATGCGCTCGGCCATCGCGCCGTAACCGGCGTCATCGTGTGCGTTGCGCTGCGATGAGAAGATCACCGCGTAGTACGGCGGCGCGGGCAACGCCGCGAATCCATCGCCTGACACGTCATGCCTCCTGGCGCTTGTCGCCCAGCGCCTGCGTCGTCGCCGCGAACTGCTGCAACCGCTCCAGCGCCCTGCCGGTGGCGATGGCCTCGCGCGAGCGGGCGATGCCGTCCTCGATACTCTCGGCCACGCCTGCCACGTACAGCGCCGCACCGGCGTTCAGCACCACGATCTCGCGCGCCGGGCCGGGCCGGTTGTCCAGCACGCCGAGCAGCATCGCTTTCGATTCGGCCGCATCGGCGACGCGCAGATTGCGGCTGGCCGCCATCGCGATACCGAAGTCCTCGGGATGCAGTTCGTACTCGCGCACCTCGCCGTCGCGCAATTCGCCTACCAGCGTGCCTGCGCCCAGCGACAGTTCGTCCATGCCGTCGCGGCCCCATACCACCAGCGCGCGCTCCGCGCCTAGTTCCTGCAGCACGCGCGCCTGGATGCCGACCAGGTCGGGATGGAACACGCCCATCAGGATGCTCGGCGCACCGGCCGGATTGGTCAGCGGCCCGAGGATGTTGAAGATCGTGCGCACGCCCATCTCGCGCCGCACCGGCGCGACGACTTTCATCGCCGGATGGTGCACCGGCGCGAACATGAAGCCGATGCCGGCCTGCGCGATCGACTGCGCCACCTGTTCGGGTTGCAATTCGATGTTGACGCCGAGCGCTTCCAGCACGTCGGCGCTGCCCGATTTCGAGGACACGCTGCGGTTGCCGTGCTTGGCAATGCGCGCGCCAGCGGCCGCGGCGACGAACATCGAACAGGTCGAAATGTTGAAGGTATGCGAGCCATCACCACCAGTGCCGACGATGTCGACCAGGTGCGCGCGATCGGCGACGTCCACCGTTCGCGAGAACTCGCGCATGACGGTGGCCGCGCCAGCGATCTCACCGACGGTTTCCTTCTTCACGCGCAGGCCGGTGAGGATGGCGGCGGTCATCGTCGGCGAGACATCGCCGCGCATGATCTGGCGCATCAGGTCGACCATCTCGTCGTGGAAGATCTCACGATGCTCGATGGTGCGCTGCAGGGCTTCTTGTGGGGTCAGTGGCATGTTGGCTCTCGTGGGAGCGACGTGAGTCGCGACCTGGCTGGCGGGATGCGTCCGTTCGCGACTCACGTCGCTCCCACAACGCGGATCATCATCGTTCGAGGAAATTCTTCAACAGCGCGTGGCCATGCTCGGTCAGGATCGACTCGGGATGGAACTGCACGCCTTCCACCGGGAACTCGCGGTGACGCAGCCCCATGATCTCCTCGAAGCTGCCATCGTCGTTCTCGGTCCACGCGGTGACTTCCAGTGCGTCCGGCAGGCTGCTGCGCTCGACCACCAGCGAGTGGTAGCGCGTGGCCTCGTAGGCATCCGGCAGGCCGGCGAATACGCCCTTGCCCTCGTGGCGGATGCGCGAGGTCTTGCCATGCATGATGCGGCTCGCGCGGATGACGTTGCCGCCATAGGCCTGCCCCAGGCTCTGGTGGCCGAGGCAGACGCCGAGGATCGGCGTGTTCGCACCCAGCCGCTCGATGATCTCCAGCGAGACGCCGGCCTCGTTCGGCGTGCAGGGGCCAGGCGAGATGACGATGCGCTCGGGCGCGAGCTTCGCGATCTCTTCCACGGTCATCGCATCGTTGCGCACCACCTTCACCTCGGCACCCAGCGACTGCAGGTACTGCACGAGGTTGTAGGTGAAGCTGTCGTAGTTGTCGATCATCAACAGCATGGGTCAGTCCGCCAGCAGGAATACGGTGTAGATCTTGTCGTCGTAGGTCACGTAGCCGGATTGCAGCGACACGTCGACACCCGCGCGATCCAGGCGGCTGCCGGTCACGGTGATCCGGTCAAGCGAACCATTGCCCGTCCATTCGTAGCGCGCCGGCCAATCACCCTCACGGACGCCATATTCGAACTGGGGCGCCACGTCCGACACGCTGTAGACCGGTCCCAGCCGGGTACCGTACGCACGTGCGATCACCTCCGCTTTCTCACGGGACGACACGATGGTCTTCTCGCGGAGCGCCTTGCGCAGTTCCGGCTCGGTGCTCAGTTGCGTGGTCACGTCGGAAATCCTCAATGCTTGCGACGTCTCGACGGTCGAGAGGAAGCGCTCCAGCTCGGCCTGTTTCGAAAAGCGCGCCGTCAGTGATCGGCTCACCTGGGTACCCACGAAGATCTGCTCCTGCAGCTTCTGGTCATAGCGTTGCTTTGGGCCGATCTGCAACGAGGTCGCAACGATCTCGGCAGCCGGGACGTTGGCAGCCTTCAGCTTGGCGAGCGTGTCCGCCACATGGCCTTCGACGATACGGCGCGCGACGTCGGGATTCGGATCCGTGGCCTCGAACTGGATCGCAATCTTGAAGCGGTCCGGAATGGCACGCGCCTGCGCATCGCCGTACACCAGGATATGGCGCGTCGGTGGAAGCGCATTGACCTGGGCCGTCACGTGCGGCGATGCCATCAGTGAGAGGGCGAGCAGCAGGTTGCGCATATTCATGGAAACACTCCGGTTCGTGGACCTCACTGGCGAACGCGCCAACAACGGCTTCGGGGTTCCGCTCGTACTCATTGACCTGCTCCGTCCGCTTGAAGCCGTGCAAACACCTCTGCAAACGCCTCGATGGCCGACTCCGGTGTCGCCCACGATGTCATCAGCCGGATCACGGTGGTGCCGTCGCCGCGCCGTTCCCAGGTCTCGAACCCGACCTGCTCCCGCAGGTGCTCGACGATCGCGTCCGGCAGCACCGGGAACACCTGGTTGCTCGGTGAATCCACGGCCAGCGGCACGCCGGCCTGCTGCAGGATCTCCCGCAGCCGCTCGGCCATGACGTTCGCATGTGTCGCCAGCACGAAGTACAGGCCATCTTCGAACAATGCCTCGAACTGCGCGCCGACCACCATGCCCTTGGCCAGCATCGCGCCGCGCTGCTTGATGATGTGGCGGAAATCGGTGCGCAGCGCAGGATTCACGATGACCAACGCCTCGCCGAGCAGCGCTCCGTTCTTGGTGCCGCCGATGTAGAACGCATCGGCTTGCGCGGCGAGCAACGCCAGGTCGACATCATTGCCGGGCGCCGTCAACGCAGAGGCGAGGCGCGCGCCATCGATGTAGAGCAGGAGGCCGCGATCGCGACAGAAGTCGCTCAACGCCTGCAACTCGGCGGCGCTGTACAACGTGCCCCATTCGGTGGTGTTGGAGATATAGACCAGCCGCGGCGTCACCATATGCTCGCCGCTGTGGCCGTCGATGCAGGGCTGGATCAGTTCCGGGGTCAACTTGCCGTCGGGCGTGGCGACGGTCAGCACCTTGTGGCCGCTGGCCTCGATGGCGCCGGTCTCGTGCGTGGCGATGTGGCCGCTGGCCGGCGCGACCACCGCTTCGTGCGGGCGCAGGAAGGCGGCCAGCGCGACCAGGTTGGTCTGTGTGCCACCGGCGAGGAAATGCACGTCGGCATCGCGGCCAAGCCGGTCGCGGATCAGCGCTGCGGCACGCTCGCTGTGCGCATCCAGGCCGTAGCCGCGATTCACCTCCGCGCTCGCCATGGCCAACGCCTGAAGCAGGCGCGGATGCGCGCCCTCGCTGTAGTCGTTGCGCAGGCTGATCTTCGCATTGTCGGTGGCGACGTCCATCACAGACCCTTGGCGGCTTCGGCGACGGCACGGAACAGTGCGCGCCCCTTGTTCATCGTCTCGTCCCATTCCTTCTCGGGATCGGAGTCGTAGACGATGCCGGCGCCGGCCTGCACATGCAGGCGGCCGTCCTTGATGACGGCAGTGCGGATGGCGATGGCGGTATCCGCATCGCCGTGCCAGCCGATGTAGCCGATGCTGCCGGCATAGACATTCCGCTTGATCGGTTCCAGTTCGCGGATCACTTCCAGCGCGCGGATCTTCGGCGCACCGCTGACCGTGCCGGCCGGGAACGTCGCGCGCAGCACGTCGGCATAGCTCAGACCGGGCAGCAGCTTGCCGGTGACCTCGCTGACGATGTGCATGACGTGGCTGTAGCGCTCGATGACGAACTGCTCGCCCACCTGCACGGTGCCGGCCTCCGACACGCGGCCGGTGTCGTTGCGGCCGAGGTCGATCAGCATGAGGTGCTCGGCGCGCTCCTTGGGATCGGCCAGCAGCTCGGCTTCCAGCGCGACGTCTTCATCGTGCGTCTTCCCTCGCGGACGCGTGCCGGCGATCGGGCGCACGGTGACTTCGCCCTGCTCCAGCCGCACCAGGATCTCGGGCGACGACCCGACCACCTGCACGTCGCCGACGTCGAGGAAGTACATGTACGGCGACGGATTCAGCGCGCGCAGCGCGCGGTAGACGTCCACCGGGCGCGCATTGAACGGCACGCTCAGGCGCTGGCTCAGCACCACCTGGAAGATGTCGCCGGCGCGGATGTATTCCTTCGACTGCTCCACCGCGGCGATGAAGCCGTCATGGGTGAAGCCGGAGACGAAGTGGCTCTCGTCCAGCACGTCGCGGGTGATCGGCGTGGGGTACGAACCGGGCTGGCGAAGCTTGGTGGTCAACGCATCCAGCCGCGCCTGCGCCTGCGCCCAGGCATCCGGTTCGCGTGGGTCGGCATGGACAATCAGGTACAGCCGGCCCTTGAGGTTGTCGAACACCGCCACTTCTTCCGACAGCATCAGCAGGATGTCAGGCGTGCCGAGTTCGTCGGGCTTGTCGCCGGTCGCCAGCCGCGGCTCGATGTAGCCGATGCACTCGAAGCCGAACCAACCGACCAGGCCGCCGGTGAATCCCGGCAGGCCGTCGAGCTTCGGCACCGCGTAGGCAGCGCGCAGCGCTTCGACTTCGGCGAAGGGATCGGCGACGTCGCGCGTCTCGACCAGCTGGCCATGGTCGTGGATCTGCAGGGTGTGGCCGCGGAAGGTGGCCACGCGGCGCACCGGCAGGCCGATGATGGAATAGCGGCCGAAACGCTCGCCGCCTTCCACCGATTCGAACAGGTAGGTATGCGGCGCGTCGGCGAGTTTCAGGTAGACCGAGAGCGGCGTGTCCAGGTCGGACAGCACTTCACGGACGACGGGGATGCGGTTGAAACCTTCAGCAGCGTACTGCTGGAACTGGGCGTGCGAGATCAAGCGGGCTTTCCTTCCGGGACACGGTGGCGGTACGGGCGACGGCTACGGGCCACCATCGCCAGCCAAGGCGTGCGGAATCTTTGGAAAGCGGGAGCGCGGGATGGGACACGGGCCTACTTTACCCGAGGCATCGACCCGCCGGCCACTCGGGAGCGCATGAATTGTTTCCGTCATCCCCGCGGCTTTCAACAGACGCACGTCTGGTCAGCCGGGGACCCAGTGAATTGACGTCGCTGAAAGGCAAAGTCGCTGGGTTCCCGCCTACGCGGGAATGACGAGCTAGCGAGCGCTTTCAGCGCGTTCCTAACGTTGCAGACGCAACGGACAGCTCACCGGCAAGTGCATGCGAACGCGGCCCGCGACGCATTCGATGCGGAAACGCCGGGACTTCACCGGTTCGCCGTCCAGATTCAGCGTCATCGGCTGGTCGGCTTCCAGTTCGACCCAGGGCAGTCGCGCACGGGTGGCCACACGGTCCAGTGCGGCGTGCTTGCCGTCCTTGACCAGCGTGCCGACGGTGGCGGCGACCTCGCCGGACAGCTCGGGCACGATGGTCAGGTCCAGCAGACCGTCGTCCACCAGCGCATCCGGGCACAGCGCCTGCCCGCCACCGGCCTGGCGCCCGTTGCCGATGCCCAGCGCGATGAATTCGCCCTCCCACTCGAAGTCCGGACCGCGGACCCGGGCCGCCATCGGCTCGATGCGCCCGAGCCTGGCGATGCCGGTGATCAGGTAGGCCAGGCCGCCGAGCATCTTCTTCAACCCTTCATCGGTTTCCACCGTGACCTCGGTACCGAAGCCGCCACTGGCCAGGTTGGCGCACCAGTGTTCGCCATCGTCGGCGTCGATGCGCAGCAGATCCATCGGCGCCGCGGCGACATCGCGAACCAGCTGCAAGGCGGGTAGCGCGTCGTCCGGAATGCCGGCCGCCGTGGCGAAATCGTTGGCCGTTCCCATCGGCACCAGTCCCAGCGAAGGCAACGCCTCGGCCGGCTCGTCGCGATGCGCGAGCGTGGTGGCCACTTCGCTCAACGTACCGTCGCCCCCGCCGGCGATCACCGTGTCCACGCCATCGCGGATCGCGTCGGCGACGTAGCGTTCGGCATCGCCGTCTTCCCAGGTCACGCGCACGTCGAGCGTGATGCCGTCCTCGCGCATTGCGCGCACGGCCGCGCGCAGGTCGTCATCGCCCGCGGATTTGCCGTTGAGGATCAGGCGCCAGCGGGGTGCGGTCATGGGAGATTCCTTGGGAGAGGCGCGAGCATAGCGTTTCCCCCTGTAGGAGCGACGTGAGTCGCGACCGCACGCCATGGCTGAAAGGGATGCTGTCGACCCTAGGATCCTGGCGCTGATGATCTACGGTCGCGACTGACGTCGCTCCTACAACAGCCAGGACCACTGTCATCGTCCGGTCACAGACCGTCCGTAACGTGGAAGGTCATAGCAGGGACGACGGGCGGAGGCAGGATCAGCCTCCAATTCTTCCGGGGCGGTGGCGCAGGCCATCGCCCTTTTCCATGCGCATGGAGCGGCGCTTGCTCCGCTGCCGGCGACCTTGTGCGGCACGACGCCAGCCGAGCAAGCTCGGCGCTACAGAAACGATCAACCGCGCGCGTCGGCGACCGCGGCACGCATGCGGTCGATCACGTCCTTGTAGTCGGGCGCATTGAAGATCGCCGAGCCTGCGACGAAGGCGTCCGCGCCCGCCGCCGCGATCTCGCCGATGTTGTCGGCCTTCACGCCGCCGTCGATCTCCAGGCGGATGTCCTTGCCGGTCTTGTCGATCATCGCGCGCACGGCACGCAGCTTGTCCAGCGCCGACGGGATGAACGCCTGCCCGCCGAAACCCGGGTTCACCGACATCAGCAGCACCAGGTCGAGTTCCGGCAGCACCCAGTCCAGCACCTCGACCGGCGTGCCGGGGTTGAGCACCAGGCCGGCCTTGCAGCCCAGCGACTTGATCAGCTGGATCGTGCGGTGCACATGCTTCGAGGCTTCCGGATGGAAGCTGATGATGCTGGCGCCGGCCTCGGCGAAGTCGGGGATGATGCGATCCACCGGTTCCACCATCAGGTGCACGTCGATCGGCGCGGTGACGCCGTGCTTGCGCAGCGCGCTGCACACCAGCGGGCCGATGGTCAGGTTGGGCACGTAGTGGTTGTCCATCACGTCGAAGTGCACCCAGTCGGCGCCGGCCTTCAGCACGTTGTCGACTTCGTCGCCGAGGCGGGCGAAGTTCGCGGACAGGATGGACGGGGCGATGATGCAGTTCGACATGGAGGGGCTCACTTGCGCTTGCGCAGGGTCTTGATGCGGTCGTAGGCGGCGTTGATCTCGCCGGCCTTCTGTTCGGCCTGGCGGCGCAGGTCTTCCGCGGCGCCGGCCATCTTGTCGGGGTGGTACTGGGAAATCAGCCGGCGATAGGCCTGGTCGACCTCGGCATCGCTGGCATCGCTGGTCAGGCCGAACACGCGATAGGGGTTATCGCGGCTGAGCTTGAACCAGTCCTCGTCGAAGGCATGCCCGATGATCAGGCCCACCAGGCCGCCGAGCGGATGGCGCATCAGCAGCCAGCCGGCCACGAATCCCAGCAGTTTTCCGTACCAGCGCTTCATTCGGCCCGCCTTCTCCGGCAATCGCGGCATTTTACGGCACACGGCGGCCCCAAGCGCCGTACACTACGCGGCCCGGTCAGGTACCCGGCCCCGCAGCAGCGGGTAGACGGCCGCCCCGGGGCACGGGCGCACGGCCTGCCGCACGCCCCCACGACGCTGTACCGCCTCGCTGGTTTCCGGACTCCCCAAGGAGTGTTTGTGCCCACGACGTTGCTTCAATCCGATCTGCCCGGCCTCACCCTGCGCCATCGCGGCAAGGTCCGCGACGTGTTCGACCTGCCCCGCGACCGCCTGCCCGCCGATGCGCCCACCGGCGACTACCTGTTGATGGTCGCGACCGACCGCCTGAGCGCGTTCGACGTGGTGCTGCCCGACCCCATTCCCGGCAAGGGCGAGATGCTCTGCCAGATTTCCAACTTCTGGTTCGCCAAGACCGCGCACCTGATGCCGAACCACCTGACCGGCATCGACGTCGCCAGCGTGCTGCCGGCCGGCGTGGACGCATCGCTGTACGCCAAGCGTGCGGTGGTGACGAAGAAACTGAAGCCGGTGCCGGTGGAAGCCATCGCCCGCGGCTACCTGATCGGCAGCGGCTGGAAGGACTACCAGCGCACCGGCAAGGTCAGCGGCATCGAATTGCCCGACGGCCTGCGCCAGGCCGGGAAGCTGGCCGAACCGATCTTCACCCCCTCGACCAAGGCCGCTGTCGGCGACCACGACGAGAACATCGACTTCGACGCGATGGTGAAGACCGTCGGCGCGGAACTGGCCGAGCGCGTGCGCGACGCCACGCTGCGCATCTACCGCTTCGCCGCCGACTTCGCCGCCGAGCGCGGCATCCTGCTGGCCGACACCAAGTTCGAGTTCGGCACGGACGAAGACGGTCGCCTCTACATCATGGACGAGATGCTGACGCCGGATTCCTCGCGCTACTGGCCCGCCGACGAATACGAAGTCGGCACCAGCCCGCCGAGCTACGACAAGCAGTTCGTGCGCGACTACCTGGAAACGCTGGACTGGAACAAGACCGCGCCCGGCCCGTCGCTGCCGGCCGAGGTCATCGAGCGCACACGCGCCAAGTATGCGGAAGCGCTGCAGAAGCTGGCTGGCATCGTCGTCGACTGAGCTGACGGGTCTTGTGGGAGCGACGTCAGTCGCGATCGGGGCTGGCGGCACGTTCCATCGCGACTGACGTCGCTCCCGCGGTGGCGTCTCTCCGCCGGCCTGACGGCCGTCCCGGCAACGGCTGACGGGCTGGGGTATGCTCCATACCCTGCCGCATTGCCATCCTCGGGAGGGGTGAATGAACGCGACCACACAACGTCCGGTGGACCGCTGGTTCGCCAGCTATTCCGGCGACCACGTCAACGAGACCAACCAGCTGATCCACGTCTTCGCCGTGCCGGCGATCCTGTGGACCGTGGTGGCGCTGCTGTGGTGCATACCGGTGTTCGGCACGTGGGTGAAGTCCGGCATGTGGGCGGCGCTGGCGATGTTTGGCGCGTGGATGTACTACTACAAGCTGTCGCGCCCGCTGGGCTTCGGCATGCTGGCGATCTTCGTCGCGATGGCCTGGCTGACGCGCTGGCTGGAAGCGCTCCTCGGCCTGCAGAAACTGTTCTTCGTTGCGGTGGCGGTGTTCGTGATCGCGTGGATCGCGCAGTTCATCGGCCACAAGATCGAAGGCAAGAAGCCGAGCTTCCTCACCGACCTCACCTACCTGCTGATCGGCCCCGTGTGGGTGCTCAGCAAGTTCTACCGGAAGATGGGCTGGAAGTACTGAGCCGCCCGCGACCGACTCACCCCTGCCGCACCGCCCGTGCGTCCACGATGAAGGCGCGCGGCGCGTAGCCGAAATCACGCTGCGCAGGGGAGGCATCGAACACCAGGTCATCGCGCATGCGCGCGACCGCATCGTCGGTGAGTCCGCCCATCATGCCCGCCTTGCGGGCGAGCGCCAGCACCGACTTGAAGAGCGGTAGCGGCACCTCCCGCAGCCGCACCGGAGGCTGCAGCGCCAACAGCGTGCGCGCCACCATCTCGCGGTAGGCCAGGGTTTCGCCTCCCGGCAAGGCATACGCCTGCGCGAACGTCGCCGGCACATCGACCACGGCCAGTGCCGCCTCGGCCAGGTCGTCGACATGCACCGGTTGCCGCTTTCCTTCCGCACCACGCGGCAGCACGAAGAACCCCATGCGCCGCGCCATCGCTGCGATCCGCGCCAGGGTCTGGTCGCGGCCCGCGCCATAGACCAGCGTGGGCCGCAACAGGGTAGCCGCAGCACCATTCGCCGACGCCGCATCGAAGACCACGCGCTCGGCCGCCTGCAGGCGGGCCACGATGTCGCGCTCATGCGCATCCTGCGATGCCAGCTTCGTCTCAAGACTGGTGGATCCGAACGCGACCACGCGCGGCGTCGCGGCCAGCCCGCGCGCGTACCACTGCGCGAATCCGTCCAGCGGGCCTGTACTGAAGATCACGTCGACGGCCGGGGGCAGCCCCTCGATGCCGGCGAACTCGCCCTGCAGCCAGCGCACCGCCGACGATGACGGACGCGCCATGCGCGACACCGCGAAGACCTGCCATTCGGCAGGATCGAGCCGCGCCAGCAACGCGTCACCGATCTGTCCGCTGGCACCGAAGACGAGGGCCGTGCGCATGATGGGGTCAGGCGTCCGGCCTGGCGCCTTCGTCCACCGCATCGATCGGCTGCGGAGGTTCGCCGCCCGGCATCGGCGGACGCTCCGCCATGTGCAGCGACAGCGCGGCCTTGGCCATCAGGTGCGCACTGATGGGCGCGGTAATGAACAGGAACGCCGTGATCAGCAGCTCGCGCGGCTGGGGATCGGTGCCGCTCAGCGCGTGGTAACCGACCGAGGCGATCAGCATGCAGCCGACACCCAGCGTGCTGGCCTTGGTCGGCCCGTGCAGGCGCTTGAAGAACTCCGACAGCTTCAGCAGGCTGAAGGAACCGACGAGGATGAAGAAGCTGCCCACCGCCAGCAGCAGCACCAGCAGGATGGCGAAGACCCAGCTCATTCGACGATGTCCCGGCGCAGCACGTACTTGCTCAGCACCACCGTGCCGACGAAGCCCAGCATGGCGATGATCAGCGCGGCCTCGAAATAGACCGCAGTACCCAGGTACATGCCGAACAGCACCAGTTGCGCGATCGCGGACACGAACAGGGTGTCCAGCGCCAGGATGCGGTCGGGCACGCTGGGGCCGCGCACCAGCCGGACCAGCGCGAGCAGCATCGCCAGGCCGACCACGTGCATCGACGCGACGATGGCGTACATCACCAGGATCTGCGGGGTCATGGGAAGATCTCCATCAGCGGCGCCTCGTAGCGCGTCTTGATCTGGCGGATCACCTCGTCGGCATCGTCCAGGTTCAGCACGTGCACCAGCAGGTAGCGGCGGTCGTCCGACAGCGCCGACGACACCGTGCCGGGGGTCAGCGTGATGATGCTGGTCAGCGCGGCGATGCCGTGGATGTTGTCGATGTCCAGCGGTACCCAGATGAAGTCGGGGTGGATCTTCCGCTCCGGCCCGAGCACCTGCAGCGCCACGGTGACATTGGCCTGCACGATATCCAACGCCAGCACGCCCAGCATGCGGGGCACGCTGCGCAGGCGGCCGATGCGGGCGAACTCGCGGTCCAGCCGCGCCGCGAACGGCGGGATCAGCAGCGCCAGCAGCAGCGCCATCACGACATGTCCGGCGCTGACATCGTCGTTCAACAACAGCCAGAAGCAGAACACCGCCACGCTCAGCGGCAACGAAGGCAGCCAGCGCTTGCGCCATGTCGCCACCATGCTCAGGGCTCCCTCAGGATCGGCGCGGCGGCGCGCACGTGTTCGACGTAATCGCCGGGCGACTGCAGCTGTGCCGCGGTGGCGCGCGTGTAGTCCAGTACCGGCGCGGCGGCCAGCACCAGCGCCACGCCATAGGCGAGCAGCAGCACGATGGCCGAGGTCTCCAGTGGGCGCGACGGCGCCGACACCTGGTCCTGCTCGGGGACATAGGCTTCCAGCTTCCGCACGCCCGCATCGGGCCACGGCTCGACGCGCCAGAACAGTCGCGTACCCGCGCGGGCCAGTCCCACCAGCATCATGAAGCTCGTGCCGAGCACCAGCATCCAGATCCACAGCGTATGCGGCCCAACCGGCACCGCTTCCAGCAGCAGCAGCTTGCCGATGAAGCCGGACAGCGGCGGCAGGCCCGCCAGCGAGACCGCAGCGACCAGGAACAGCAGGCCGGGCACGGTCTTGTCCGGCAGCGCGGCGATCAGGTCCTTGCGGTCGCTCGCGCGGCCGCGACGCCGGCGGATCAGGTCGGCGAGCAGGAACAGCGCGGCACCGGCGAAGCTGCTGTGCACCAGGTAATACAAACCCGCGCCTACCGTGCCGGCGGTGTGCAGCGAGAACGCGACGAACAGCGTGGCCGCCGAACCCAGCACCAGATAGGCCGCCAGCGCACGCAGCCGGTTCGCCGCCAGCACGCCCAATGAGGCCAGCACCAGCGTCACCGCACCCAACGCCAGCAACGCCGGCCACGCGAAGCCGTCCAGCGGCCCCGACACGCCGAAGCTCAGCGTGCCCAGCCTCAGCACGGCATACAGGCCCACCTTGGTCATGATGGCGAAAAGTCCGGCGACCGCCGCGGGCGCGTGCGTGTAGGTCTCGGGCAACCAGAAGTACATCGGCAGCAATGCGGCTTTCGCGCAGAACACCACGAACAGCAGGCCGGCGGCCGCCTGTACCAGCGCCACGTCGCCCGGCGGCAACTGCGCGACGCGCACCGACAGTTCGGCCATGTTCAACGAGCCAAGCAGGCCGTACAGCAGGCCCAGCGCGATCAGGAACAGCGTCGATGCGGCGATGTTGAAAGTGACGTAGTGCAGGCCCGCGCGCATGCGTTCGCCGCGCCCGCCGCTGAGCATCAGGCCGTACGAGGAAATCAGCAGCACTTCGAAGAACACGAACAGGTTGAAAATGTCGCCGGTGAGGAACGCACCGTTGAGTCCCATCAGCTGGAACTGGAAAAACGCGTGGAAGTGCGGTGCGCGCCGGTCCCAGCCCGCGCACGCGTGCAGCAGGCAGGCGGCGGCGAGCAGCAGGCCGACCAGCAGCATCAGCGCCGACAGCCGGTCCACCATCAGCACGATGCCCAGCCGTGCCGGCCAGTCGCCGAGCAGGTAGACCGAAACCTCGCCGGACGCCGCCGACGCGACCAGCATGCAGACCACGGCCAGCATGGCGGCCACCGACGCCCAGGCGACGATGCGCTGCGGGACCATGCCGAAACGGCGGTGCTCGAAGAACAGCGCGATCGACGCGGCGAACAGCGGGATCAGGATCGGCAGCACGGGCAGGTGGTTCATGCGCGCGGCTCCGCTTCGTCCGTCCTGGCAGCGTCGCGCGCTTCCTCGTGCCGGCGCTGCTCGCTGGCCAGGAACTCGCGCTCGGCCTTGCGGCCGTCGACGTGGTCGCTGTCGTTGTCGCCACGGCTGCGGATCGACAGCACCACGGTCACCGCCGTCATCGCGAACGCGATCACGATGGCCGTCAGCACCAGCGCCTGCGGCAACGGATCGGTGTAGTTGGCCAGCGTGGGCGCCACGCCTTCGCGCAGCACGGCCGGCTTGCCGGGCGCCAGCCGCCCGCCCGCGAAGATCAGCAGGTTGGTGGCGTACGACAGCAACGTCAGCCCGAGGATGACGTCGAACGTGCGCGCCCGCAGCAGCAGGTACACCCCCGCCGCGGTCAGGATCGCGATCGCGCTCGCCATGGCCAGTTCCATTACGGCGTCTCCTCCATCAGCGCAGCTCCCCCGTGCGGGTCGAGCGTTCGCCCGGCTCCATCACGCCCAGGTGCGACACGCGCGTGCGCGAGGGCTTGATGGTGCCCATCATCGACAGGATCAGCATCGCGCCACCGAACACGACCAGGTAGACGCCGGTGTCGAAGCCGATGGCGCTGGCCAGCGGCACCGTGCCGATGATCGGCAGTTCCAGGTCCAGGTGGCCGCTGGTGAGGAACGGCACGCCGAAGCCCATCGACACCACGCCGCTCAGGCCGGCGACGAGCAGGCCCACGCCGATGCAGCGCACGTAGTCGAAGCCGAAACGCGATTCCACCGACGCCGCGCCCTGGATGACGTACTGCACCAGTAGCGGCACGGCCAGTACCAGACCCGCGATGAAGCCGCCGCCCGGCGCGTTGTGGCCGCGCAGGAACAGGAACACCGAGACGGTCAGCGTGAGCGGGAACATGATCTGCGCCAGGTCCGCCGGCACCGGCAGCGAGATCGGAGGGCCGGACATGACCTTCTCGGGCGCCATCCGCGCGCGGCGCAGCAACGCATGCACGATCAGTGCCGCGATGCCGAACACGGTGATCTCGCCGAAGGTGTCGAAGCCACGGAAGTCCACCAGGATCACGTTCACCACATTGCTGCCGTAAGCCTCCGGCAGCGAGCGCGCCAGCAGTTCGCCGCTGATGGTGTCGGCCGGGCGCGTCATCATCTGGTAGGCGAGCAAGCCGGCGCCCCCGCCCGCGACCAGCGCCACGGCGATGTCGCGCAGGCGGCGCTGCGGCGTGCGTTCCGGCGGCGAGCGTGGCGGCAGGTAGTGCAGGCCCAGCAGCAACAGGACCAGGCTGACCATTTCCACCATCAGCTGGGTCAGCGCCAGGTCGGGCGCGGACAGGAACACGAAGGTCAGGCTCACCACCAGTCCCGCGCCACCCAGCACGATGACGGCCAGCAGCCGCTGACGGTACAGGCGGATCGTCCAGACCGCGCACACCACCAGCACCAGCCAGAGCAGCCAGCCCAGCAGCGGCATCGGTTGCGGCGCGCGCCACTGCAATGGCGGGGCGTCGCCGGCGACGAAAGGCGCGGCGCCGGCGGCGAGCGCCGCCAGCACCAGGAACAGCAGGCTGCGCTGCAGGCTGCCATTGGCGATGCGGGTGGTGAAACGGCCGGCCAGCGCGTACAGCGCCTCCATGTTCCAGCGGAACAGGTGGCGCCCCAGCGAGCGGCGCACGATGGCGTGCAGGTCGAACAGCCGGCGCAGCCCGAAATACAGGAGCACGCCACCGGCGATGCCGGCCAGGCTCATCAGCAGCGGCGTGTTGATGCCGTGCCAGACGGACAGGCTGTACGCCGGCATGGCGTCTCCGAGGATCGCGCCGGCACCCGCATGCAGCACCGGCGCCACCGTCCACGCGGGGAACACGCCGACGGCCACGCACAGCACCACCAGCACTTCCACCGGGATCTTCATCCAGCGCGGCGGCTCATGCGGCACCACGTCGAGATCGCGCGGCCCCTGGCCGAAGAACGTCTCGTAGACGAAGCGCAGGCTGTAGGCCACGCCGAACATCCCGTACAGCAGCGCCGCCACCGTGATGGCGTTGCGCATGCCGCGGTGGCCGTCGATGTCCAGCGCCTCGGCGAAGAACATCTCCTTCGACAGGAAGCCGTTGAGCAGCGGGATACCGGCCATCGCCAGCGAGGCCACGATCGCCAGCGCACTGGTCATCGGTAGGTAGCGCCGCAGGTTGCCGAGCCGCCGCATGTCGCGGGTACCGGTCTCGTGGTCGATGATGCCCGCCGCCATGAACAGCGACGCCTTGAACGTGGCGTGGTTGAGGATGTGGAACACGCCGGCCACCACCGCCATCGGGGTGGAGATGCCGAACAGCAGCGTGATCAGGCCCAGGTGCGAGATGGTCGAATACGCCAGCAGGCCCTTCAGGTCGTGCTGGAAGATCGCGAACCAGGCACCCACCAGCAGCGTCATCGCGCCGACGCTGGTGACCACGTAGAAGAACAGGTCGGTGCCGGCCAGCGCCGGGTGCAACCGCGCCAGCAGGAACACGCCGGCCTTCACCATCGTCGCCGAGTGCAGGTAGGCCGAGACCGGGGTCGGCGCCGCCATCGCATGCGGCAGCCAGAAGTGCAGCGGGAACTGCGCGCTCTTGGTGAACACGCCCGCCAGCACCAGCGCCAGCGCCCACGGATACAGCGTGCTCGCGCGGATCAGGTCGCCCGACGCCAGCACCACGTCCAGGTCGTAGCTGCCGACGATGCGTCCGATCAGCAGCACGCCACCCAGCAGCGCCAGCCCGCCGGCACCCGTGATCGCCAGCGCCATGCGCGCGCCTTCGCGCGCGTCCTGCCGGTGCGACCAGAAGCCGATCAGCAGGAACGAGCTGATGCTGGTCAGTTCCCAGAACACCACCAGCAGCAACAGGTTGCCCGCCAGCACCACGCCCAGCATCGAACCCATGAACAGCAGCAGGCAGGCGAAGAAGCGCGGCGCGCTGTCCTTCTCGCTGAGGTAGTAGCGCGCGTACATCACCACCAGCGCACCGATCGCCAGCACCATGCCGGCGAACATCCACGCCAGCCCGTCCAGGCGCAGGGTGAACGACAATCCGATCTGCGGGATCCAGGCATGCTCGGCACGCACGTTCCAGCCCTGCAGCACGCTGGGCGTCATCCAGGCCAGAAGCACCAGCCCCAGCAGCGGTGCCAGGCCGGCCAGCCATGCGGTCGCCCCGCGCGGAAGACCGCGCGCCAGCGCCACCACCAGCGCGAGCACGAACGGCAGCGCCAGCAGGATTTCAAGAAAAGGGATCATCAACCGCCTTGCGTTGCAGGGAATGCGTCATTCGCGAGCAATCGCCCCGAGTTTAACAAACCCGTTCACACATGCCTGACCCACTGTTCAGGTCACGCGAGCAGGGCGATCTCCAGGATCACCCAGCCGACGAACGCGGCGAGCAGGATGCCGCCTTCCACGCGGCTGATGCGCAGGTCGCCGCGCAGCATCGGATACAGCACCAGCACGAAGGCGATGGCGGCAGGCAGTTCCAGCCGCACGAACGACTCCGGCAGCGCCAGCGGCCGGAACGCCGCCATGCCGCCCACCACCACCAGCAGGTTGAACAGGCTGGAACCGATCACGTGCCCGGCGACCATGTCGCCCTGGCCGCGGCGTGCGGCCATCGCAGCGGCGGCGACCTCGGGCAGCGCGGTGCCGATCGCCACCGGCAACAGGCCCGTCAGCAGCGGCGACAGGCCCCAATGCGCGCCGATCACCGGCGCACCCTGTACCACGAACCGCGCGCCGTAATAGAGCAGCGCTGTGGCCACGAGGAAGCGCAGCAGGTTCATCCACAAGACGGTGTGCGTGGCCGCGAACCCTTCGACCTCCACGCGGACCGTGGCGTCCTCGCGCGGTGCGCGCACCAGCAGGAATGCCAGCGCAGCCACGAAACCGATCAGCAGCGCCACGCCCTCGGTGCGGCTGATGACGCCATCCAGGCCGAACACGATCAGCGCCAGCGACGCCAGCGCAAGCAGCACCAGCAGCGGCGAGAGCACGCGCATCCGCACCACCAGCGGCGCGACCAGGGCGGCGACACCCAGCGTCAGTCCCAGGTTGACGATATTGCTGCCGACGGCATTGCCGAGCGCGAGATCCTGCGCCCCCACCCAGACCGCGCGGGCATTGACGGCGAGTTCCGGCAACGACGTGCCGAAGGCGATCAACAGCAGCCCCGCCACGAACGGAGAAGCGCCGACGCGCTGCGCGAGCCCGGATGCGCCCTTGACGATCGAATCGCCACCGAGCGCCAGCAACACCAGGCCCAGCACGAAATATCCCCAGGCTTCCGTCATCGCCGCCCCCTTGCCGTGTGGTGTGCCGCGATTCTATGCCCGCCCTCGACCGCAGGGCCAGTCGCCCCGCGGTCGCGGACGCGATGCCTCAGGAGCAGCCTTCCACGTAGTCGACCTGCGGCGACAGACCCACGCGCCAGGCGGTGACCTTGCCGTCGGCATCGGCCTCGAATACCAGCCGGGTCGGTGCCACGTCGCCCGCATCCATGGACAGGTACTGGCCGCCCTGCGTGTACTTGTGCGGTGTCGCCTTCAGCGCGCCGCCGTAGAGCTTCTGCAGTTCATCGACGCTCATGCCCACCTTGCCGCCACCGGGCGCGGTTTCCTTGTCGATGCCGACGTCGTAACGCACGAACTTGCCTTCTTCCATCATGAAAGCGAAGTCGGACGGACGGGTGATCCACTTCGGCCACAGGTAGTGGCACGTCGTGCCTTCCATCGGCGCACCATTGAGTTCGCCGCCCCACGCCGCACGCGCCTCGTCGACGGTGCTGCCCAGCTTCATGTCGCCATAGCCGAGGAAGCTCGCCTGGCTCACGGGTCCGGCGGGCGCGGCCGTGTCGTCGACGGCGGGCGCAGGAACGGCGGCTTCGGCCATCGGCGTGCTGGTCGCGGTCGTCTGCGGTTCGGCATCCGCCGGTGCGGGCGCTCCGTCGCGCTGGCAGGCGGACAACAGCGTGACGACCATCACGATCGGCAACATCGACTTCATTGGCTCTCTCCAGTGCACAAACCTGAATCCTAGCGTTTGCGCGTTAAGTCACCGCGATGAAGCGCTGTCATCCGCACTTCATCGCACGCCACTAGCCTGCGCGCGGCCACTCCTTTGCTGCGTCATGCGCCCTTCCAAGACCGACCTCGCCCGCCAGACCCTGCAGGCCCATACCGGCGCGCTCGGCATGCGTGAACGGCGCACGCTGATCCTGTGCGACGGGCGGCGCGACCTGGCGGAACTGGTCCATCTGCTGGGCGAGGATGCGCCGCTGCTGGTGCAGCGGCTGGTACGCGGCGGATATCTGGTCGATGCGGCGCGCCCGCAGTCGCCAACGCTTGCGGCGACGCGCCCGGGCATCCCTGTCGCTGTCTCTGCCGGACCGCGCCGCTCGCTGGTCGCGGCCAAGGTCTACCTGTCCGGCATGCTGGAACTGCAACGCGATGACGAGGCACGCCACCATCGCCAGCACCTGCAGGCGCGACTGGACGATGACGCGATGCTGGACGCGCTTGCCGACGCACTGCGCTTCCTCCAGGCGCGCATGGCCACGACGCTCGCCGCCCGCATCCGCGAACGCCTGCTGGAGGCGCTGCCGCAGGACGCGGCGCCTCGCTTGCAGCGCCTGCTGGACGCGCGTCTGGAAGCCGCCGAGCGCTGAGGCGACTCAGTCCGGGCGGACGAAGTGCTTGCGCAAGCCAGCCCAGCACGCCTGGTAGTCGCGCTGGCGATGCGGTGCCTCCGCGGCCTGCCGCGTCGGCCGGATCACCGCGCGCGTTTCGAACATGAAGGCCATCGTCCCGGTGATGACGTCAGGCCTGGACAGGTCCGCGCTCGATGCCTTCTCGAACGTCGCCGCATCCGGGCCATGACCCGTCATGGAGTTGTGCAGCGAGGCGCCGCCGGGTGCGAAGCCCTCCGCCTTGGCGTCGTACACGCCGTGGATCAGGCCCATGAACTCGCTGGCGATGTTGCGGTGGAACCATGGCGGTCGAAACGTGTCCTGCGCCACCAGCCAGCGCGGCGGGAAGATCACGAAATCCATGTTGCCCACGCCCGGCGTATCGCTGGGCGAGGTCAGCACCAGGAAGATCGATGGATCGGGATGGTCGAAGCTGATCGACCCGACAGTATTGAAGCGGCGCAGGTCGTAGCGGTACGGCGCGTAGTTGCCATGCCAGCCCACCACGTCCAGCGGCGAATGGCCGATGTCGGCGCGCCACAGGTGGCCCTGGAACTTGGCGATCAGTTCGAATTCGCCCTCGATGTCTTCGTACGCGGCCACCGGCGTTTCGAAATCGCGGGGATTGGCCAGGCCATTCGAACCGATCGGCCCCAGGTCCGGCAGCCGCAGCGCGGCGCCGAAATTCTCGCAGACGTAGCCGCGTGCTTCGCCCTCCGGCAGCTCGACCAGGAAACGCACGCCGCGCGGAATGACCGCGATCTGCTGCGGCTCGACCTCGATCACGCCGAATTCCGTGGCGATGCGCAGGCTGCCCTGCTGCGGCACGATCAGCAATTCGCCGTCGGCATCGTAGAAGTAGCGGCCCTGCATCGACCGGTTGGCCGCATACAGATGGATGCCGACGCCGTGCATCGCGTCGGGCGAGCCATTGCCGGCCATCGTGTACAGGCCATCGACGAAGTCGGTCGGTGTTTCCGGCATCGGCAGCGGCGACCAGCGCATCTGGTCCGGCGACACCGGTCCCGCGCTGAAGTCGCTGTGCAGCCGGTGCTGCGCGTAGGGCGCGAACGGCCCGTGCATCGCCGCCGGACGGATGCGATACAGCCAGCTGCGCCGGTTCTCCGCGCGCGGCGCGGTGAAGGCGGTGCCGCTCAGCTGCTCGGCGTACAGCCCATGCACCACGCGCTGCGGCGAGTTGCGCCCCTCCGGCAACGTACCGGGAATCGCCTCACTGGCGAAGTGGTTGCCGAAGCCGGTGTGGTATCTGTCGTGCATCTGGCTCATTCACTCATCTCGCTGCTTGAGCCCCTCTCCCTCAGGGAGAGGGGTTGGGGAGAGGGTCGGTCGCGACAGAAGGTTCCAGATCGCTTCGACCACGACATCCACCTGGTTCAGCACATCGTTGTTCCAGAATCTTGCAACCCGCCAACCTTGTGCTTCGAGATGGCGTGTCCTCCCCGCGTCCACAGGTTCGCCATGCTGCGAACCATCCAGTTCGATTACCACGCCAGCCTCCACACAGCAGAAGTCGACGATGTAGGGATGGAGCGCATGCTGCCGTCGGAACTTGTAGCCCTCCAGCCTGCCCGCACGGAGATGCTGCCACAACCTGCGCTCCGCATCCGTCATCTCCTTGCGCAATCGCCTTGCATTCGCCAATGTCCGCGTCGGTAGCGGTGGATTGACCATGCCGGACCTCCTGTCCGCCTGTGGTGGGACCGTCGTTGGTGCCGGATACGGATTCCGCCGCACCCTCACCCCAACCCCTCTCCCGGAGGGAGAGGGGCTCAAGGTGTCACAACACCCCACGCTTCATCTGGTCGCGCTCGATGCTCTCGAACAGCGCCTGGAAATTGCCTTCGCCGAAGCCTTCGTTGCCCTTGCGCTGGATGATTTCGAAGAAGATCGGGCCCAGCGCGTTCTGGGTGAAGATCTGCAGCAGCTTGCGCTGCTTCGTCTCCACGTCGGCGTCGATCAGGATCTTGTTGCGCGCCAGCCGCGCGACGTCTTCGCCATGGTTCGGAATGCGCTGGTCGATCACGTCGAAATACGTGTCCGGCGTATCGAGGAACGCCACGCCCGCCTCGCGCATCTTTTCAACGGTGGTGTAGATGTCGTCGGTGAAGCAGGCGATGTGCTGGATGCCCTCGCCCTTGTAGGCGTCGAGGTATTCGTTGATCTGGCTCTTCGGATCGCTCGACTCGTTGAGCGGGATGCGCACCATGCCGTCCGGCGCGGTCATCGCCTTCGACAGCAAGCCGGTCTTGGCGCCCTTGATGTCGAAGTAGCGGATCTCGCGGAAGTTGAACAGCCGCTCGTAGTAGTCCGCCCACTTGGCCATGTTGCCGTGGTAGAGGTTGTGGGTCAGGTGGTCGATGAAGGTCAGGCCGAAGCCCTTCGGCAGCAGCTCCACGCCCGGCAGGTACTCGTAGTCCGGATCATGGATCGTGCCCTGGTCGTCGTAGCGGTCGACGATGTAGAGCATGCAGTCGCCGATGCCCTTGATGACCGGCGCGGCGACGGCCTTGGTCAGCTCGTCGGCGGCGCCGAACGATTCCGCACCGTTCTTCAGTGCCTGCACACGCGCCCACTCGGCCAGCTTCTTCACCCGGATCGCGAAGCCGCAGGCGCTGGGGCCGTGCTCGGCGGCGAAGCGTGCGGCGAAGGAGTCCGGATCCTCGTTGATGAGGAAGGTGCAGTCGCCCTGGCGGTAGGTGCTGATGGCGCGCGTCTTGTGGCGCGCGACCTGCACGAAGCCGAGCTTGCGGAAATAGTCGTGCAGCTGGTGAGCCTGGCCCTGGGGCGCGGCGAACTCGACGAACTCGAACCCGTCGATGCCCATCGGATTGTCGAACGTGGTGGGCTGGATGCCAGAATTGGGTTGTGCAGTCATGGGGCGCCTCGCTAGGCTTGCCGGGATTTGACCCATTCTATAGTTTCAGCTGAAACCAACAACAAGTAGCAGCGCAGCATGAGCCAGCCAGACAGCCCCGCCATCCACGCCGATTTCGACCTCGACCGCCTGTTTTCCTACCGGTTGAGCGTGCTGTCCAACCGGATCAGCAGCGCGATTTCCCGCGAATACCACCGCCGGTTCGGCCTGGCCATCACCGAATGGCGGGTCATGGCGGTGCTGGGACGCTTCCCGGGCCTGTCGGCCGGCGAGGTCGCCAGCCGCACCGCGATGGACAAGGTGGCGGTCAGCCGGGCGGTGGCCCGCCTGCTGGAACGGGCGCTGATCCAGCGCGAGATCCACGGCGACGACCGTCGCCGCTCGGTGCTGGCGCTGACCGACGAGGGCTTCCGGGTCTACGACGAGGTCGCGCCGATGGTCATCGAGTACCACCAGCGCATGCTGGAGCCGCTGACCGATGAAGAGCGCGCGATGCTTGACCAGTTGATCGACAAGCTGGCCGGGGAAGGCGTCAAGCGCATCGAGGGTTGAGGCCTTCGCGGCCGGCAGATGAAAAACGGCGGCCGATGGCCGCCGTTTTTCATGGATCCCCTCCCCCGACTCAAGCACTCGAGGGCAGGCTCTTCGCGGGGATGACGCATCGGCAAAGGCGCGCCCGTGAGGCGCGTCACCTTCTACGAGAAACGGCGGCCGAAGCCGCCGTTTCCCTGGATCCCCGCCCCCGATTCATGCACTCGAGGGCAGGCTCTTCGCGGGGATGCATTGGCAAAGCCGTGCGCTATGCGCACGGGCCAATGCGTCACTTCACGCCGTGCATCAGGCGGTTGACCAGTGGTGCGATCAGGAACAGCAGCGCGCCCGAGCCGACCAGCGCCCAGAAGCCGAATGTGTAACCCGAATGCGCCGACTGCACGGTCATGCCGCCGGTACCGCTGACATGCCCGGCGAAGATGCCGGCCAGGTTGTTGCCGATCGCGATCGACAGGAACCAGCAACCCATCGCCATGCCGGCCAGGCGCGCCGGCGCCAGCTTGGTGGTCATCGACAGGCCGATCGGCGACAGGCACAGCTCGCCCACCGACTGGATGACGTAGACCATGAACAGTGTCCAGAACGGGATCTTGCCGTTGCCGTCGACCATGCTGTTCAACGCGATCATCAGCAGCAGGAACGCCAGGCCGTTGAAGATCAAGCCCAGGCCGAACTTGCGCGGGATCGACGGATTGTTCTTGCCCATCCGCACCCACATCCACGCCATGATCGGCGCCAGCGTGATGATGGCGATCGAGTTCACCGACTGGAACCACTCCAGCGGGAACACCCAGTCGCCGAAGTCGCGGTTGACGATCTGGTCGGCGAGGAAGGTGAACGAGCTGCCCGCCTGCTCGAAGAACATCCAGAACAGCACGTTGAACACGAAGATGATCAGCATCGCCACGACCATGTCGCGCGCGACCTTGCCGTTGCGGGCGCCTTCGACCAGCAGCATCACCGCCGGCACGACGAACAGCGCCATCAGGATCGCCTGCAGCGCGCTCGCGTCGATGGTCAGCAGGAAGTAGAACAGCGGGATGCCGACCACCAGGCCGAGCAGCGCGACCAGGCCGACGCGGCCCAGGCCCTCCTGTCCCGGTGCCGGCAGGCCGATGCCCTTGAGCTGGCCGCGACCCATCCAGAACCAGATCAGGCTGACGATCATGCCGATGCCGGCGGAAATGAACACCCACTGGTAATGCGGGTCTTCATTGGTGCCGAAGACCTTGCGCGCCAGCCAGCCGGTGATGACCGGGGCGATCATCGCGCCGATGTTGATGCCCATGTAGAAGATGGTGAAGCCGGCATCGCGGCGGGCATCGCCCTGGAAGTACAGCTTGCCGACCATCGTCGAAATGATCGGCTTGAACAGGCCGTTGCCGACGATGATCGTGGCCAGGCCCAGCTTGAACAGCGGCTCGGTCGGCGAGGCCAGCAGGAACAGGCCCAGCGCCATGAACACCGCGCCCAGCAGGATCGACCGCTGGAAACCGATCAGCTTGTCGGCCACGTAACCGCCGAAGATGGCGCCGGCGTAGACCAGCGCCAGGTAGGCGCCGTACATCTCGCTGGCCGGCTTCTGCCCCGAGGCGTCGCCACCGTGGAACTGGGACACGATGTACAGCACCATCGCCCAGCGGATGCCGTAGAACGCGAAGCGCTCCCAGAACTCCGACATGAAGAGCATCCACAGCGGACGCGGATGACCCAGGACCTGCTTGAACTCCGGTATCCGTTCCGGCGTTGGTGACTCGACGGCTCCGCTCATGCGGGCTCCCCCTAAAAAAGTAGTTCAGGATTTCGGTTTCCCCTGCAACCGCAGGAGACGGGCGAGGATTACCGACCGGCCCGGGCGCGTCAATCGGAGCCTGTGCACCGCCGCGGGGCCATCCTACCCTGTTCAGACGCGCAAGCCATTGCCGGGAAACGGTTTTCCCGGCAGTCCGGGCGCTCAGGCAGGTACGTAGTCGTAGCGCGCACCGATCCCCAGCGGGATGCCCAGGCCCCAGAACGCCAGCAGCAGCCCGGTCCACAGCACCGACAATGCGATCGAGTAGGGCAGCATGATCGACGCCAGCGTGCCGATGCCCGCCGACCGCACGTAGCGCTGGCAGAACACCACGATCAGCGGGAAGTACGGCATCAGCGGCGTGATGATCGTGGTCATCGAATCGCCGACGCGGTACGCGGCTTGCGTAAGGTCCGGCGACACGCCCAACTGCATCATCAACGGCACCATGATCGGCGCCAGCAGCGCCCACTTGGCCGAGGCCGAGCCGATGAACAGGTTGACGATGCCGGTCATCGCGATCAGGCCGATGATCGTCATCCACATCGGCAGGCCGAGCGACTTCAGCAGGTCCGCGCCTTCCACCGCCATCAGCGTGCCGAGTCCCGAACCGTTGAAGCCGGCCAGGAACTGCGCGATGAAGAACGCGATGACGATGTAGTACGCCATGCCGCCCATCGCCTTGGTCATCGCCGCGATGATGTCGCGATGCGTCTTCACCGTGCCGGCAACGTAGCCGTAGACCACGCCGGGGATCAGGAACAGGATGAAGATCAGCGCCACGATCGACTGCATCACCGGGGCCTGCGCGACCAGCAGCGCATTGCCGCCCGCCAGCACCGCAGGCGTGTCGGCCGGCGCGCGCCAGGGCGAGGTCGCCGGCAGCAGCGTCAGTGCGAACAGCCCCAGCGCGGCCAGCATCGCCAGCGTCGCCCACAGCAGGCCGCGGCGCTCGGCGGCGGTGAGCGGCTCCATCTTCGGCAGGTCCTTCGTGTCGCCATCCACCGCCGTCCGCGCCAGGCGCGGCTCGATGATGCGGTCGGTGACGAACCAGCCGATGGCGACGATCAGCGCGCTCGACACGGTGGTGAAGATCCAGTTGTTGAGCGGATTCACCACCAGCGCAGGGTCGAGGATGCGCCCGGCCTCCTGGGTGAAGCTGGCCAGCAGCGGATCGAGCGAGGACGGCACGAACAGCGTCGCCGAGAACCCGCCGGACACGCCGCAGAACGCCGCCGCGATGCCTGCCAGCGGATGCCGCCCCGCTGCGTAGAAGATCACGCCGCCCAGCGGGATCACCAGCACATAGCCGGCATCCACCGCGACATGGCTCAGCACCGCCACGGCCACCAGCGCCGGCGTCAGCAGCGACTTCGGCGTGACCGACAGCATCCGCCGCAACGCCGCGTTGATGTAGCCGGTGTGCTCGGCCACACCAAGGCCCAGCATCGCCGTGAGCACCACGCCGAGCGGCGCGAACGCCATGAAGACCTTGTACAGGTTCGCCATGAAGGCGGTCAGCGACTCGCCGGCCAGCAGGTTGACGATCCGGATAGGCTCGCCCGTGGTCGGATTGATCGCCTCGAATTCCACGCTCGACAGCAACCAGGACAGGACCCAGACCGACAGCATCAGCAGCAGGAACAGGGCGGCGGGATCGGGTAACCGGTTGCCGGTCCGTTCGACCAGGTCAAGCAGGCGGGTGGCGAGGCTGCGCGGGGCGTTCTCCGGACGGACGTCGGTCATCGTGCGGTCGTTTCCTGTCGTGGCGGTTCCCGCATGCTAACAGCGTGCGGCCGCCTGACGGCCCGACGACGACGATCGATCACGCCGGCGTCCATCGTCATCGCGATGCGACGGCGATGCGCGAACCTTCAGCGACCGGGGCCGATCGAGGTCCGTACGTCGAACAGTTCCGGGAAGAACGTCAGTTCCAGCGCCTGCCGCAGAAAGCCGACGCCGCTGGAACCGCCGGTGCCGCGCTTGAAGCCGATGATGCGCATCACCGTGCGCATGTGGCGGAAGCGCCACAGCTGGAACTGGCTTTCCAGGTCCACCAGGTCCTCGCACAGCGAGTACTCGCGCCAGTAGCGGTCGGTGTCTTCGTAGATCGCTTCGAACACCGGCAACAGCGCCGTATCCGCCGCATGCGTCTGCCGCCAGTCGCGTTGCACATGCTGCCCGGGGATCGCATGGCCCCAGCGCGCGAGGTACATCAGGAATTCGTCGTACAGGCTGGGCGCATCGAGCACCGCTTCCAGCCCGGCATGGCCTTCCGGATCGTGCTCGAACACCTTCAGCATCGCCGCGTTCTTGTTGCCCAGCAGGAACTCGATGGTGCGGTACTGCAGCGACTGGAAACCGGACGACGGCCCCAGCAGGTCGCGGAAGCCCATGTATTCGGACGGCGTCAGCGTTTCCAGTACCGACCACTGCTCGGTCAGCTGGCGCAGCACCTGCTTCGCGCGCGCCAGCACCTTGCGGCACTGCCAGACCTGGTCGCGTTGCAGGAACCCGATCGCGGCCCGCAGTTCGTGGATCATCAGCTTCATCCACAGCTCGGAGACTTGGTGCTGCACGATGAACAGCATCTCGTCGTGGTGCGGCGGATCCGACACCGGGTGCTGCGCCGACAGCAGGCGGTCCAGGTGCAGGTAGCCGCCATAGCTCAGGCGGCCCGACAGGTCGGTGTGGATGCCCGCTTCCAGCGGGCGCTCGTTCTTCTCTACGGCCATCCGTCGTTGCACCGGTGCGCCACCGGGCCGGCAGCGGGGGCGCCAGCGTAACCGATGGCGCCCCGATGTCCGCGCAAGGCGAACAAAATCCGGCACTTATGTCACGCCGATGAAATGCGTGTACCCCAGGCTTTGGTTACATTGCGTCAGCCGGGGGTGGCATCCGCCTCCGACGGGGGGCGGCATCCACACCACTGAGGGAGAGTCCGTTACATGGATATGCCACGGGGCCGCGTTGCGGCCGTGCTTGCGTCATTCGCCTTGCTGTTCGCCGCCTCGTCGGCGCAGGCACAGGTGGTCATCAGCCAGGTCTACGGCGGCGGCGGCAACAGCGGCGCCACGCTGAAGCAAGACTTCATCGAACTGCGCAACAACGGACCCACTGCGGTCGACCTGACCGGCTGGAGCGTGCAGTACACCTCGTCGACCGGCGCCACCTGGACCAACCGCACCGCCCTCAGCGGCAGCATCCCGGCCGGCGGCTTCTACCTGGTGCAGCAGGCGCAGGGCGCCGGCGGTACGCTGGACCTGCCGACGCCGGATGCGACCGGCACCATCGCGATGGCTGCAGGCGCGGGCAAGGTCGCGCTCAGCCGCAGCACCGCCGCACTGGCCGGCGCCTGCCCGCTCACCGATGCCAACGTGGTCGACTTCGTCGGCTTCGGCAGCGCGGCCAACTGTTTCGAAGGCAGCGCACCCACCGGCACGCTCGGCAACACCACCGCTGCGTTGCGGGGCGGCGACGGCAGCATCGACACCGACAATAACGGTGCCGACTTCGCGGTCGGTGCGCCGAACCCGCGCAACAGCGGCGCCGCGCCGCCGGAACCGCCGGATCCGCCGGTGGCCCTGACCATCGCGCAGATCCAGGGCAGCGGCCTGCTGTCGCCGTACAACGGCAAGCGCGTGGTGACCGAAGGCATCGTCACCGCCATCAAGTTCAACAACGGCTTCTTCCTGCAGGCCGCCAACGATGACGGCGACCCGGCCACGTCCGACGCCGTGTTCGTGTTCACCAGCAGCGCGCCGCCGGCCACCGCCGCCGTCGGCAACCGCGTGCGCGTGACCGGCACGGTCGAGGAATACACGCCGTCCGCCAACCCGCACCAACTGGCGATCACCGAGATCGTCACCCCGTCGGTCGAGATGCTGGAGACCGGCGTCTCCCTGCCTGCCGCGATCGAACTGACCGCTGCCGAGCTGGGTCCCGACGCCCTTCCCGGCACGCTGGAGCGGTTCGAAGGCATGCGTGTCAGCGTGGCGCAAGCGGTAGCCATCGCGCCGTCCGGCGGCAGCCTCAGCGAAGCCAATGCCACGTCCAGCAGCGACGGCGTGTTCCATGTGGTCCTGCCCGGCGTCGCGCGTCCGTTCCGCGAAGCCGGCATCGCCGTGATGGACGCCATCAGCCTGCCCGCCGGCAAGAATCCGCCGCGCTTCGACACCAACCAGGAACGCCTGATGGTGCGCAGCCGCGGCCAGGTCGGCGCGGTCCCGCTGTCGGTCGATACCGGCGCGGCTGTCGCCGGGCTGATCGGCGTGCTCGACTATTTCGCCGGCACGTGGGCGCTGCTGCCCGACACGGCCACACCGCCGACCGTTACCGGCGGTCGCCTGCCGGAAGCCGTGAACGACGCCAGCTACGACGAAGTCACCATCGGCAGCTTCAACCTGCTGCGCCTGTTCGACGAGGTCAACGACAGCAACGGCGCGGTGACGCTGACGCCGGCCGCGCTGGACAAACGCCTGTCCAAGGCGGCGCTGGCGATCTGCGACTACCTGAAGGCCCCGGACATCGTGGGCGCGGTGGAAGTGGAGAACCTGCGCGTGCTGCAGCTGCTGTCCGAGCGCATCGACGCCACCTGCGCCGCGCGCCCGGGCTACGTGCCGTACCTGCAGCCGGGCAACGACGTCGGCGGCATCAATGTCGGCTTCCTGGTGAGTTCTCGCCAGATCGCCGGCGGTGCGGCCCGCGTCGAAGTGCTGGACGTCGCGCAGTTCGGCAAGGAAACCACCATCATCAACCCGAACGGCACCACCAGCCTGCTCAACGACCGTCCACCGCTGCGCCTGCGCGCCCGCGTGCACCAGGACGCGGCCTCGAGCTATCCGCTGACGGTGATCGTCAACCACCTGCGTTCGCTCAACGACATCAACGACACCCTGCCGGGCAGCAGCGGCTGGGCGACCGGCGGCGAACGTGTCCGCGTCAAGCGCGGTGCGCAGGCGGTGTATCTGGCCGGCCTGGTGGAACAGATGCAGCAGGCGAACCCGGACGAGAAGATCGTGCTGGTCGGCGACTTCAACGCGTTCGAGTTCAACGACGGCTACGTCGACGTGCTCGGCATCATCAAGGGCGAGGCGGCGCCGGAAGACCAGGTGCTGACGTACATGGCCAGCCCGCTGACCACGCCGCTGGTGGACGGGTCACAGCTGATCGCCGACCCGGCGCAGCGCTACTCGTACACGTTCGAGGGCAATGCGCAGACGCTGGACCACGTGCTGGTCAACGAGTCGCTGGTGATGGACGCCGCGCTGCGCGTGGACCATCCGCGCATCAATGCGGACTTCGGCGTGGACAACTTCGGTGACGCCACGCTGGCGGTGCGATCGTCCGACCACGATCCGGTGCGCCTGAGCATCCGCGTGCCGTCGTTCGCCCGCGCCGACCTGTCGGCGACGGTGTCGGCCGACCGCGCCACCGCCAACGTCGGCGAGACCGTGCGCTACACGGCTACCGTGCGCAACGCCGGCCCCGGTGCGGCGTCGCCGGCCGCAGTCGCCTTCGTGTTCTCGGCCGGACTGTCGCCGTCGCTGGCCACGCTGCCCGCCGGCTGGAGCTGCGCCGCCGCGGAAGTCACCGGTGGTACCACGCGCGTCGCCTGCACCGTGCCGTCGCTGGCCGTGGGTGCCAACGCGACGTTCGTGCTCGACGCGGTCGTTCCCGCCAGTGCCTCCGGCACCACGCTGGGCCTGGGCGTGTCGGCCAACTCCACCGTGCTCGACCCGGCGAACGGCGACAACACCGCTGCCGCCAGCGTGGTCATCGCTGCCCTGCCGACCCGCAAGGCCGACCTGTCGGTGAAGCTGGCCGGCGGTGCGCTGCCGCTGCTGCGCAACACCATCGCCACCCTGCTGGTGCCGGTGCGCAACGCCGGTCCGGACACCGCCGAGCAGGTCAAGGTGGTGCTGTCGAGCAACGTGGATGCCCGCTACGCCGCGGTCGCCGCGCCGAGCGGCTGGTCGTGCACGCGCGTGCAGGACACGGCGGACGGCTCCAAGGCCGAATGCACGCGCCGTGGCGCCATGGCCAAGGGCGTGCAGACGCTGGCCTTCGCGATGATCGTGCCCGGCAAGCCGAAGCGCGGGACGTCCTTCGAGTTCGAAGCCACCGTGAGCAGCGACACGCCGGATCCGAACCAGGCCAACAACCACGACACGCTGGTCCAGCGCATCCGCTGAACTTTCGCGGGATCGTGGGGTCGACAGGGGCGCGGGCAACCGCGCCCCTTGTCGTTTGCGCAGCACGCGATGCGCATCACGTCCGGCCCACGCCATCCGCAGGCGGACTGACACCGAACGACAGCGGGCCAAGCTGCTGCTTCCGAACCGGTTTCCCGTGTCGCGCCGCTGCCATCCGCCGTCGTCTTGCTGCATTGCACGAAGGCTGCCGGGCGCTCCGTCCCTAAAATTACATTTGAAACCAATTCCGCCGGCCGACGAGAACACCGTCCAGATGACCACCGCCGCAAGTTTCACCATCGAATACCTGCAGTACCTCGGGCCTGACGGCACCCTGGTACGCGACGACCTCCCGGAAGCCGGGCGCGACGTCCAGCGCCTGCGCGAGCTGTTCAAGCAGATGCTGCTGGTGCGCACCTTCGACACCAAGGCCATCGCTCTGCAGCGCACCGGCAAGCTGGGCACCTACGCCAGTTGCCTGGGCCACGAGGCCACCCACGTCGGCATCGGCGCCTCGATGCGCACCGGCGACGTGTACGCCCCCAGCTACCGCGAGTACGGCGCCATGTTCATGCGCGGCGTGAAGCCGCGCGACGTGCTGATGTACTGGGGCGGCGACGAGCGCGGCAGCGACTACGACCGCGCCAGCGACGCCCGCAACGACTTCCCGTTCTGCGTGCCGATTTCCACCCAGTGCCTGCACGCGGCCGGCGCGGCGCTGTCGTTCAAGCTGCGCAAGCAGGACCACATCGCGGTGGCGACCTGCGGCGATGGCGGTTCGTCGAAGACCGACTTCTATGCCGCGCTGAATTCCGCCGGCGCCTACGAACTGCCGCTGGTGCTGGGCGTGATCAACAACGGCTGGGCCATCTCGGTGCCGCGCAGCGCGCAGACCGGCGCGCAGACGCTGGCGCAGAAGGGCCTGGCGGGCGGCCTCCACTGTCTGCAAGTCGACGGCAACGACCTGATCGCCGTGCTGGAAGGCATGCGCCGCGCCGCCGAGCGTGCCCGCAAGGGCCAGGGCGGCACGGTGATCGAATTCGTCACCTACCGCCTGTCCGACCACACCACCGCAGACGACGCGCGCCGCTACCGCGACGATGCCGAAGTGAAGGCCGGCTGGGAGCGCGAGCCGATGACGCGCCTGCGCACCTGGCTGACCGCACAGGGGGCATGGAGCGAAGCCGAGGAAGCCGCGTGGAAAGACGAATGCGGCGCACGCGTCGACGAAGAGGTCAACGCCTATCTCAACACGCCGGTACAACCGGTCGAAGCGATGTTCGATTACCTGTACGCCGATCCGCCGCCGGAACTGCTGCAGCAGCGCGCGGCGGCCATCGCTGCGGAGAACCGCCCGTGAGCACCGTGATGAAGCCTGACAACAAGACCGTGGGAGCGACGTCAGTCGCGAAACCGGATGCCGCCGCAACCCCGACCGCGATCACCCTGATCGAAGCCATCACCCAGGCACTGGCCTGGGAGATCGCGCACGACGACACCGTGCTGGTGCTGGGCGAGGACGTGGGCGTGAACGGCGGCGTGTTCCGCGCCACCGCCGGCCTGCAGCAGAAGTTCGGCCCGGAGCGTGTGCTGGACACGCCGCTGGACGAAACCACCATCGCCGGCCTGACCATCGGCCTGGCCGCGCAGGGCATGAAGCCGGTCGCCGAAGCGCAGTTCGACGGCTTCGTCTATCCGATGGTCGACCACATCATCTGCCACGCCGCCCGCCTGCGCACCCGCACGCGCGGCCGCCTGCACTGCCCGATGGTGCTGCGCGTGCCGTGGGGCGGCGGCATCCGCGCGCCGGAACATCACAGCGAAGCCAACGAGGCCATCTTCACCAACGTGCCGGGCCTGCGCGTGGTGATGCCGTCCTCGCCACAGCGCGCCTACGGCCTGCTGCTGGCCGCGATCCGCGATCCGGATCCGGTCATCTACATGGAACCCAAGCGCATCTACCGCCAGTACAAGGAAGTGGTCGCCGACGACGGCGAGGCACTGCCGCTGGACGTGTGCTTCGTGCTGCGCGACGGCACCGACGTGACCCTGGTGACCTGGGGCGCGCAGGTGAAGGAAGCACTGGAAGCCGCCGATGCGCTGGCCGGCCAGGGCATCAGTGCCGAAGTCATCGACGTCGCCACGCTGCGCCCGCTCGACTTCGACACCATCGCCGAATCCGTGGCCAAGACCGGCCGCTGCGTGATCGTGCACGAAGCGCCGCGTACCGCCGGCTTCGGCGCCGAGATCGCCGCGCGCCTGGCCGAGCATTCGATGTACGACCTGCTCGCGCCGGTCGAGCGCGTCACCGGCTACGACACGCACATCCCGCTGTTCCGCCTGGAAATGAAGTACCTGCCCAGCGTCGACAAGATCGTCGCCGCGGCGAAGCGGGCGATGGCGGCGGGCTGATCCGCCGCGCATCGATCAACGAAAGAATCTTCGAAGAGACATCCGAATGAGCGAGAGCAAGACCTTCCACCTTCCCGACCTGGGCGAAGGCCTCCCGGACGCCACCATCGTCGAGTGGTTCGTCAAGGAAGGCGACGTGATCCGGCTGGACGAACCGCTGGTGTCGATGGAAACGGCGAAGGCCATCGTCGAAGTACCCTCGCCCGTTTCCGGCAAGGTGACGAAGCTGGCGGGCGCGGCAGGCGACATCGTCATCACCGGCAGCATGCTGGCGGTGTTCGAACCCGACGCCAGCCTGCCGCAGCGCGCGGAAGGCCAGGACACCGGCCACCACCACGGCCCGCCGAAGCCTGCTGCATCCTCCACCCTTCCCCCGCCTGCGGGGGAAGGTGCCCGAGGGGCGGATGGGGGCGACGTGGCGCGCACCGAAGCAGATGCCACCGCTACAGAAGCCGACGCCGGCACCGTCGTCGGTGCCATGCAGTCCTCCAATGCCATCCACACCGAGCAGGCCGTCGCCGTCGGTGGCGTGAAGGCCATGCCGGCCGTGCGCGCGATGGCGAAGAAGCTGGGCGTGGACCTGTCGCGCGTGCGTGCGACCGGTGCCGATGGCGCGGTGACGATGCAGGACGTGAAGCAGGCGGCCGCGGATGGCTCGGCGAAGATCGGGGCCGTGGTTCCGGCGGCGCATGCGACTGAAAGCACGCCCCCATCCGCCCTCCGGGCACCTTCCCCCGCAAGCGGAGGAAGGGATTTTCAGGAGCGCACCGCGCTGTCCGCCAGTGGCAAGCCGATGCGCACGCAGCCACCGGGTGTGTCCGTCAGCGGCCAGCCGGAACAGCTGAAGGGCGTGCGCCGCAACATGGCGCGCGTGATGGCCGATGCGCATGCCAGGGTGGTGCCGACCACGCTGAGCGACGATGCCGACGTGCATGCGTGGATGCCCGGCAACGACATGACCGGCCGCCTCGTTCGCGCCATCGTGCGCGCCTGCAAGACGGTGCCGGCAATGAATGCCTGGTTCGACGGCGAGAAGCTGACCCGCACGCTGCATCCGCACGTGGACATCGGCATTGCGGTGGACACCGATGACGGCCTGTTCGTCCCCGCGCTGCGAAACGCCGACCTGCTGGAAGCCGGTGGCGTGCGCGACGGCATCAACCGCCTGCGTACGCAGGTGGAAGACCGCAGCATCCCGCCGTCGGAACTGACCGGCTACACGATCTCGCTGTCCAACTTCGGCATGTTCGCGGGCCGCTACGCCACGCCCGTGGTCGTGCCGCCGTGCGTCGCCATCGTCGCCGCCGGACGCGCACGCCACCAGGTCACGCCGGTGATGGGCGGTTTCGAATCGCACAAGGTCATCCCGCTGTCGGTGACGTTCGACCACCGCGCCTGCACCGGTGGCGAAGCCGCGCGCTTCCTCAAGGTGCTGATCGACGACCTCGCCCTGCCCGCGTGATGTTCCGCCGGCTCACCCCGATGCTGCGTACGCCGGATCTGCCCGGCACGCTCGCGTTCTACCGCGACGTGCTGGGTTTCGAACTGGCCTCGGGTGCGCCGGAACACGGCTGGCTGGCGCTGCGCCGCGACGGCGCCGACCTGATGCTGTCGGGCCTGAACGCTCACGAGGGCGACGCCGCAACGGGCTTCACCGGCTCGCTGTACCTGGAGGTCGCCGACGTCGATGCGCTGTGGGACGCCGTGCGCGACCATGCGCGCGTCTGCTACACGCCGGAAACCTTCGCCTACGGCATGCGCGAGTTCGCGGTGTACGACAACAACGGTTACCTGCTGCAGTTCGGCACGCCGGTCTGCGACGACGCCTGACCTCGAACGATGGCAGGATGACGCCCGTCGCCCTCCGCCAGGAATCCGCCATGGCCCACCGCAGCCGCCTCGCCGGTTTCATCATCGACAGCCAGGTCGACGACCTGCCCGCCGCGTCCGCGTTCTGGAGTGCTGCGCTCGGACTGGAAATCACGCACCCGGACGATGGCGATCTCGGCATCTACGACAAGTTCGAACCCGGTCCCGGCGGCCTGCATATCGAGGTGCAGAAAGTGAAGCACGAAGCCCGCGTGCACCTGGACATCGAAACCGACGACATCGAAGCGGAAGTCGCGCGTCTGGAAGCCCTCGGCGCGAAACGCGTGCGGCACGTGCGCAACCGCTGGTGGGTGATGGAAGCGCCGACCGGCCACCGCTTCTGCGTGGTGCCGATGGACGAGGACAGCGCGCGGGCCAAGCCGAACCGCTGGCCGTGACGCGCCTCAGCGCGTCGGAACGGCTTCGTCCTTCCAGAACGCCAGCAGGCGCGCCAAGCCTGGAGACGAGGCGGCCTCGTCTTCCAGCCAGGGCATCTCGCGCTTCCACTGCGACTGGCTGAGCTGCTGCACCAGCGTCTGCGGCGCGTTGGCGAAACCCATGTGCCAGCGCTGGAACAGGCGCTTGTCCACGCGCCCCTGCTCCAGGATCTCGAGGCGATGGTGCTGGCTGGCCCGCGCGATGCGCGCGTAGATCTGTTCGACGTCGGCGCGTGCGCCTTCTAGATACTGGAAGAAGCGCTGATCGCCGTAGAGCAGTGCGCCGGTCACTTCCGCCAGTTCGTTCGCCACGCGCGCGTCCAGGAGCAACTGGTCGAGATCGCCGGCCTCCATCGGACGCGTGGCCTGGCTCTGGTAGACCAGTACATGAAGAGGAGCCACGGGCGTTCCGGTCGATCGAAAGGGGCGCGCAGCATAGCGCAGCGGATCACATGAACGACGTGCGCCAGCGCCGCTATTCGCGTTCAGTCTCGCTGCGTTCGCGCACTGCCCTGAATTCTGAACCGTTCAGCCAGCGCGGCCATGCGCGGCTGTCTGCGATCTCCCGGCCAAGCGCGTACAGCAGCGCGACATCCTGCGCCTGCCCGCGCGCGTTCCATTGCGTCGTCCACGCATCGCAAGGCTGGTGGTAGCACCTGGCGAAGTAAGCGTCCCGCAGCGCTTTCCCGCTGGCCACGCCACCGTCTGCACGGTCCAGTCCTGCGCCCACGGTGATCGCCGGAACACCCGCGCGTGCAAAGGCGAAATGGTCGGCACGATAGAAGAAGCCCGCTTCGAGATTCGGATCGGGCGAATAGGTACGGCCGTGCGCCTCGGCCACGCGCTTCAGGTCTCCTTCCAGCGACACGCGGCCATTGCCCCACGAAGCGATGTCGCGAGTGGGGCCATCCGGACTGAGCATCTCGATGTTGAGCACCGCCGCCGTCCTCTCCAGCGGCGCCAGCGGATTCGCAGCGTAGTACGTCGCACCCTGCAGGCCTTTCTCTTCGGCGGTGAGCGCCATGAACAGCAGGGTGCGCTGCGGACGCGGGCCGGCGGCGAACACGCGCGCCAGTTCGATCACCGCCGCGACACCAGTGGCATTGTCGACGGCGCCGTGGCGGATCCCGTCGCCCGCCGCGTCGGGTTCGCCGACGCCGAACGCATCCCAGTGCGCGGAGTAGATGACGGTCTCGTCCGGGTGCTCCGTCCCTTCCAGGCGTCCGATGACATTGCGCGTCACCACCCGGTCGCGCTTCACGGCGAACGCGGCCGACAGGGTGGCATCGCCCAGCGGCACCGGCACGAAGGCGGCGGTCTGTGCGCGACGCTTTTCCGTTTCGAAATCCAGGCCGGCGCGCTCGAACAGCGATACCGCCAAGCCGCGCCGCACCCAGCCGCGCAGTCGCGTGTGGTAGGTATCGGCGTCCGCACGCGGAATGTCGAACACCGGCGACAGTCCCGATGCGCGCACGGTGGCCCAGCCATAGGCCGCCGGTGCGGTCTCGTGGACGATCAGCACGCCGGCCGCACCCTGCCGTGCGAGTTCTTCGTACTTGTAGGTCCAGCGCCCGTAGTAGGTCACCGCGCGGCCATCGAAAGCACCTGACGAGTCCGTTTCGAAATCCGGATCGTTGACCAGCACCACCGCGACCTTGCCCTTCAGGTCTGCGCCCTTGTAGTCGTCCCAGCCGCGTTCGGGCGCGGTGATGCCATAGCCGACGAACACCAGCGGCGCATCGACGATGTCGACACGATCGACCGGGCTCAGGCTCTGCAGGACCACGTCATCGCCGTTGACCAGCGGCTGGACGGTACCGCCCAGCGTCACCGACGACGTCACGGCACCGTCCACCTGCGCACGCACCAGCGGGACATCCTGCGTCCAGGTTCCCTGCTCGCCACCCGGCTGTACACCCGCCTTCTTCAGTTCATCGATCACGTACGCGATCGTCTTCTCCTCGCCCGGCGTGGCCGGCGCGCGACCCTCGAATTCATCGGATGCGAGCACGCGCACATGACGCGAGAGGTTGTCGGCGCTGACCCCGCCGCCGGGGATGTCGGTGGCGAACGCCGGCATCGCGCACAGGGATGCCAGTAGCAGCGGGAACGAGAATTTCATCGGATTCGCCTGACGTGAAGACATCGGAATTCTAAGTGATCGACGTGGGAGCGACGTCAATCGCGACGCCGATGTCCAGATGGCGTCATCGCGACTGACGTCGCTCCCACATGGGCGCCCACGGAATCTCGAGCCTCACGGCCGTCCGCGATCCAGCCACACGCCCAATCCCTGCGCATTCAATTCGATGTCCATCGCGAGTACGCGCAGCACCTCCTCGTCCGCCTGCGGCACCTGCAGCGCATGCGCGCGTTCCAGGTACAACGCGGACAGGCCCGCCGCGATGCAGCGGTGGCGATCCGCGCGTCCGTCGCAGGCGTCCGCGATCGCGACCATCGCATCGATCTGCTCGTAGAGCGCCTGCGCCAAACGAGGCGCGTCGTCGACGCGGCCGTAGTGGGTCAGGTACATGCCGTCCGGCGCGTACGCGACCATGCGCGCAATGCTCGCCTTCAGCGCGACCGGCTCGAACTGCACCGGCGTGCTGGTCGGCAGGATGAAGGCGCCATTCGGCCCGTCCAGTTCGCGATAGGACAGGCCGAAGGTGTCGCCGGTGAACCAGCAGCGGCTGCGCTCGTCCCAGATGCAATGGTGGTGGCGCGCATGTCCCGGCGTGTCGATGCAGAGCAGCGGGCGCCCCGCCAGCATGACGCTCTCGCCATCGCCGACGATGCGCACGCGCGATTTCGGCACCGGCTGGACGACCCCGTAGCTTCGCTGGATCTCTTCTTCGCCATAGACTGCGGTGGCACCTTCGACCAGCTTCGCCGGATAGATCAGGTGAGGCGCGGCGCGCGGGTGTGCGATCAGGGTGGCATTCGGCAGGTGCTGCATCAGCAGGCCGGCACCGCCGGCGTGATCCAGGTGCACATGGGTGACGATGAGGAAGTCGACGTCTTCCGGCGCCAGCCCCGCATGCTCCAGCGTGGCCAGCAGGTGCGGAACGGAATGATTGGTGCCGCAATCGATGAAGGCACCGCGCCCTTGTTCGACCACCAGGTAGGCGGCGTCGAAATGGTCGCGATGGAACGCGGCGTCGATGGTATGGATGCCGTGGAGGCTCATCCGCAGGCCTGCAGTGGAACGGATGCTCCGATTCTAGTCCGCGCGTCGCATCCGCACGACCCGCCTTTGGTGGAACGGTCCATCCGCATGCGGCGTCAGCCGCGCGACAACCACCAGCCACGCAGCGGCACCGCCAGCGTCAGCACGAACAGGAATGCGCCGTACGCCACCAGCGTGGCCAGCACCTGCTTCCAGATCGCGCCGGTGCCGACATCGGCGGCACCCAGGGCATAGCCCCACTGCATGCCGATGAAGCTCAGCACGAAGGCCACCGCCAGCACGGCGAGGTCGAAGCCCTTGCGGCGTGCGTTGCGTGGCTGGCGAGGGAACAGCCAGAACAGCGAGCCGAGCAGCAGGAACCACGGCAGGAACAGGATCACCGCCAGATAAGGCATGGCCTCAGGCCTCCGCCGCGCGCAGCGCCGCCAGCGCCGCCAGCACGTCCGCGGCCGACACCTGCAGCACGATCTCCGGCGTTTCCATCGCATCGGCCTGCTCGGCCTGCTTCAGCACGCCGATCAGCCTGCCGGCATCCTTCGGCGAGTCGAAGCCGTTGCTCTGCACCAGCACCTTGCCGTCCGCATCCGCCAGCTTGAAATAGAAACGGCCGTCGGTGTCGCGGTACTGCTTGAAGGCCGGCAGCGCCGCCTTCGCATTCGCGACCTTCGTTTCGTTGACCGTCTGCTGCGACAGGTCGCGCAGGCCCACGGCATGGCGCAGTTCGGCCAGCAGCGGCGCGGCATACCGTTCGCGCAGGCGGCGCGCACCGTCGCGCAGGATCGCTTCGATGTCGGCCGGCTTCGCCATCAGTGCTTCATACTTCTCGCGCAGCGGGGCGATTTCCGCATCGATGCGCTCGAACAGCTGCTGCTTCGCATCGCCCCAGCCGATGCCGTCGGCGAACTGTCGGGCGAACGCACGCGTTTCCTCCGGGCTGGCGAACGCCTGGTACAGCTGGAACAGTGCCGAACCCTCGGTATCCTTCGGTTCGCCCGGGCCGCGCGAGTCGGTCAGGATGGAGAACACCAGCTTCTTCAACTCCTCGCGCGGGGCGAACAGCGGAATGGTGTTGTTGTAGCTCTTGCTCATCTTGCGGCCGTCGAGGCCGGGCAGCGTCGCCACGTTGTCGTCGATCAGCGCTTCCGGCAGGGTGAAGTAGTCCTTGCCGTACACGTGGTTGAAGCGCTGGCCGAAGTCGCGCGCCATCTCGATGTGCTGGATCTGGTCGCGACCCACCGGCACCTGGTGCGCATTGAAGATCAGGATGTCGGCGGCCATCAGCACCGGATACATGAAGAGGCCCGCGCTGACGCCGGCATCCGGGTCTTCGCCCTCGGCGTTGTTCTTGTCCACCGCCGCCTTGTAGGCATGCGCGCGATTGAGGATGCCCTTGCCCGCCACACAGGTCAGGAACCACGTCAGCTCGGTGATCTCCGGCACGTCGCTCTGGCGGTAGAACCACACCTTGTCCGGGTCCAGGCCGCACGCCAGCCAGGTCGCCGCGATCTCCAGCGTGGAGCGTTGGGTGCGCGCCGGGTCCTGCGACTTGATCAGGCTGTGCAGGTCGGCCAGGAAGTAGAAACTCTCTGTGTCCGGCGCACGGCTGGCCGCCACGGCAGGGCGGACGGCGCCGACGTAGTTGCCCAGGTGCGGCGTGCCCGAGGTGGTGATACCGGTGAGGACGCGGATCGTCATGTGCGAAGCGGGGGAATGCGGGAAAGCGGGCAGTTTACCGGCTGGGGGCCGGACATGCGGATGGGGGCACTGCGACACGGCGTCGCAGGCGTCGGCCCGTCCACCCCTCAACCGGCGCCGGCATCGCCTTGCCGCCGCCGCAACCCCACTGCCTCCGGCCGGCCGTTCCCAGCATCGTCCCCACCTGGAGAACGGACATGCTGCATCGCTTCCTTGCATCCCTCGCCACGCTGGCCCTGCTGGCTTGCGCGCCCGCCCACGCCGGCCCGCTGGTCGATGTCAGCGTGGTCGACCGCGATACCGGTGAATGGCTGGCACGGCATCCGCACCGGGGCGACCTCTGGATCGCCGGCACGCCCGGGCACCGCTACAGCGTCCGCCTGACCAACACCACGGGCGAACGCGTGCTGGTGGTGCTGTCCGTCGACGGCGTCAATGCGATCACCGGCCAGACCGCGAACCCCTCGCAGGCCGGCTACGTGCTCGAACCCTGGCAGACCACCGATGTCACCGGCTGGCGCAAGTCGATGGACGACGTCGCGCAGTTCGTGTTCACCGACCTTGGCGACAGCTACGCCGCACGGACAGGCCGGCCGCGCAATGTCGGCGTGATCGGCGTTGCCGCCTTCCGCGAGGCACGTACGTACCGCTATCCGCCGTACGCACCGCCGCCGATCGCGCGCGGATCGATGGAGAAGCGGGTAGAGGCCGAAGCGGCCGCACCGGCGGGATCATCCCGCGGCACCGCCGCCAACGACGCCGCCAGGCAGCAGAGCATCGGCACCGGGCATGGCGGCCGCGAATGGGCGCCGACGTCGCGGACGGGCTTCAACCGCGCGACCCGCCAGCCGGAACAGATCAGCGAAGTGCGGTACGACGAATACCGTCGACTCGTCGCCCTCGGCGTAGTGCCGCGCCGCCCTGGACCGACCTGGCGCGATGAAACCCCGCGTGCGTTTCCCGGCGGATTCGTCGCCGATCCGCCGCGCTATCGCTGAGCACGCGCCAATCATCATGCACAAACAGGAACGGGCCGCACGAAGCGGCCCGTCCTTCCGGATGTCATGCGTTCGGAACGCGGTCAGTGCTTGAACGAACTGTCCGAACGCAGGGTGCGCTTGAAATCCTCGACTTCCGTGTGCGCGCGGTCGCGATCGTAGCCGTAGCGCTCCTGGAGCTTGCCGGTGAGGTACTCGGCATTGCCTTCCGCGACCTTGAAATCGTCATCGGTCAGGTCGCCCCATTTCGCCTGGATCTTGCCTTTCAGCTGCTTCCAGTTGCCGGCGATGATGTCCTGATTCATGGTGTTGCCTCGCTTGATTGAGCGGCTGGGGGCGCCGCACGGACAGCATCGCAAGGGGTCTGTTTCGATGCGATCAACCACGCGTCAACACGGCATTACGATGGCCGAAGCATTCAGTGGCATGAAGGCGCATTCGCAGCGCTGGATTCGCGGGCCTGAATACGCCTGTTCCAAAAGAAAACGGGCCGCGATGCGGCCCGTTCCAGATCACGCGAAGACCCGGCGCTCACTTGCCGGATGCGTCCTCGACCTTCTCGCCGACCTTCTGTACGTCCTTGCCAACGCCCTTGACGGTGTTGCAACCGGAAAGAACGGCGACGGACAGCAGGGCCAGTACGATCAATGCGGGAAAACGCTTCATGGCAGGACTCCTCGATAGTGGTGAAGGGGCGCGATGCCGGGCCGGCTGACCCGTCGTCGCGTTCAGCAAGTCTGATTCAACCATACTGGCTGGCAACTGACCATGCGGCTTGCGACCACAAGGCTTCCCGGACAGCAGAAGGGCCGGTTGCCCGGCCCTTCATTCCGCCCGCCTCCAGCCAGGAGGGAGCCGTCAGGCCGCGTGCATCAGCACTTGCCGTCCTTGCAGTCCTGCGCCTTGTCCTCGACCTTCTCACCGACCTTCTGCACGTCCTTGCCGGCACCGGCCACGGTGTTGCAGCCCGACAGGACCGCCATCGAGAACATCGCCGTCAGCAGCAGCATCATTGCACGCTTCATACATCTATCTCCTGGGTGATGGGGTGCCGCTGCACGTGCGTCCCACAGTGCAGCGGCGTGTGCGCCCACCTTCTGCGTCGCGCCGTATAGGCTGCGTGAAGCCCGCATAGCACCGTTCAGTCGCAGTTTTCCCTGCGGCGACGGCTCAGTCCCGCATCAGCGTGGACTTGCCGAACAGGCTTTCCACCAGGTCTACCGTCAGCTTCGCCGTCCGGTTGCGGCGGTCCAGCACCGGGTTCAATTCGACAATATCCAGCGATCCCATCAGGCGGGTGTCGGCGATCATTTCCATCACCAGCTGCGCCTCGCGGTAGTTGGGGCCGCCGGGCACCGTGGTGCCGACACCGGGCGCGATGCTGGGGTCGAGGAAGTCCACGTCGAAACTGACGTGCAGGTGGGTGTTGTCGTCGACGCCGTCCAGCGCCGCTTCGATCGTGCGCTTCATGCCGACCTCGTCGATGTAGCGCATGTCGTAGACATCCACCTTGTGGTCCTTGATCAGCTTTTTCTCTTCCGGATCCACGGAGCGGATGCCGATCTGCCGCACCATCGCAGGCGTGATGGCCGGGGAGTCGCCGCCGAGCCTGGTCAATGCCTCGGGTCCGATTCCGCACAGGCACGCCACCGGCATGCCATGGATGTTGCCCGAGGGCGTGACCTCGCTGGTGTTGAAATCCGAGTGCGCGTCCAGCCACAGCACGCGCAGCTGCTTGCCGGTCTGGCGGCAATGCCGCGCGACGGCGGTGATGGAACCCATCGCCAGGCAGTGATCGCCGCCCAGCATGACCGGCAGCCGCCCCTTCGCCAGTTCGGCCGCCGTGGCGTCCATTACCGCGCGGTTCCACGCCACCACTTCATCCAGGTGGCGATAGCCTGCAACCGGTCCAGTCCATGGATTGGACGGTCCCTGCACGTTGCCGGTATCGATCACCTCCACGCCACGCGCAGCCAGTGCTTCGCCCAGGCCGGCGATGCGAAGCGCATCCGGACCCATGCGTGCACCCCGGTGGCCAGCACCGATATCGGTGGGCACGCCGATCAGGGAGACAGGAGGAAAGGCTCGACTCATGGGTACGTCCTGCGAAAAAACAGGCGCACAGTCTATGCCGCCGGCGATGACGGGCCTGTGGCATCGCAGCACGTGCGCCCCCGCGGTGGCAGGAAACCGGTGTGTCATCCAACCAGCGCGATCGGAACGTCCCCCTGATTTCTCTGCAGGACTGCATGCACCTCATGACCACTCCCGGTCACGAACGGATCTGCAGTAAAAGGCCAGGCTTCCGTGTGGGCGCGCGGCGACGGGAAGCGCCATCGGAGTGCGCTACACCGCAATGCTCCGGGTGCTTGGCACGGTGAGCACGCCCTACCCCCCCGGTTGACGACCGCAAACCACTGTATATACTCACTATACACAGGCGCCAGAGAAAGCGCCATGCGACGGTTCGTCGGCGTGAGCGCCGCTGCCGCCGGGCAACGCGGCTTGATTCCGTCCTCCAAGGATTGCATGCGTACCGAACTGCTGCTGTCTCCCCATTCGATCACGCCCATGTACGTGCAGATCATGGAGCAGGTGGTCGCCAAGGTGATGGCGGGCGAATGGAAAGCCGGCGCTCCCCTTCCGTCCATCCGTGAACTGGCCGCAGGCAGCCAGGTCAGCGTGATTACGGTGAAACGGGCGTATCTGGAGCTGGAACGGGCCGGCGTGATCGTGACGCGGCAAGGCAAAGGCTCGTTCGTGGCCGAAACGCTGGACGCGACACAGGCCCTGGCTGCCCAGGAATTCCAGTCGCAGCTTGCAGGCCTGTTGGACACGGCCAGGAAACTCGGACTCGACCGGCAGCAGATCATCGACCGGGTGGAGCAAGCCCTGTCCAGCGAGCCGGGCACGTCGGCACCCACGAATCCCGATCGAAGGAAACCAGGATGACCCCTGCCATCGCGCTCGAAGGCGTGCGCAAGCAGTACGACGAGTTCGCCCTGCACGATATCGACCTCGAACTTCCCGAGGGCCAGGTCATGGGCCTGGTCGGCGTCAACGGCGCCGGCAAGTCGACCCTGCTGCGCCTGTTGATGGGATTGGTCCGTGCCGACGGCGGCAAGGTCGAGGTGTTCGGCCAGCGGCTGCCGCAGGCGCAGGTCGCCGTGAAGCGCGACATCGGATTCGCCTCCGACGACATGCGCCTCTACCGGGGGCAGACGCTGCGCTGGCACATGGATTTCATCCGGAGCGTCTATCCCGGATGGGACGAGGCCTATGCGCAGGACCTGCTGAAGCGCTTCGACCTGCGGCCGCAGCAAGCACTGGGCGGCTTTTCGCACGGACAGCGGGTCAAGGCGCTGCTGCTGCTGATCTTCGCGCGCCATCCGCGCCTGCTGTTGCTGGACGAGCCGACCACCGGGCTGGACCCGGTCGCGCGCGGCGAGGTGCTGGACGCGCTGGCGGAGGTGCTGCGCGACGAGCGGCGCGCGATCCTGTTCTCGTCGCACAACACCGCCGACATCGAACAGATCGCCGATTCCATCACCTTCCTGCACGGCGGCCGCGTGGTCGCATCGCGCGACAAGGAATCGTTCCTCGATGGCTGGCGGCGTGTCCTGTGCCGCGGTGAGTACACAGACGCGATTCGCGCGCTTCCTGGCGTTGCTTCGGTCCGCAGCAGCGCGCCGCTGGTCGAGCTGAAGATCGGCGCATTCGATGCGTCCGCCGTGGCCTCGCTGCAGGCGCTCGGACTCTCCGTCGATTCGGTCGAACCGATGTCGCTGGAAGACATCTTCGTCACCACCGTCCGCGCAGGAAACAACGCATGAACTGGCTCGCATCGGATGCCGCGATGGTCCGCAGGCTGATCGTCAAGGACTGGCAGGTCTACCAGAAGCAGCTGGCCGGCTATGTCGCCGGCCTGTTGCTGGCGCTCGGCCTGGTCGGGATGGGCACGCCGCTGCTGTCCGCGACCGGCGCCCTGCTGTCGCTCGTGCTGCTGGTCGTGGTCGGCTCGTACGCGATCCAGTCCTCGATCATGGCGGAGCGCAAGCAGCAGACGCAGCCCTTCGTCATGAGCCTGCCGCTGACGCCCATGGACGTGTTCTGGGGCAAGTTGCTCGCCAACCTCGTCATCTACCTGGTGCCTTTCCTGCTTGTGGTCGGTGGCCTGCTCGCCCTGGTGCTGACCACGCCGCGCCCGGACGGTGCCGTGCCCTGGATGGTGCTGGTCGCGATGTTCCTGCTGACGAATTTCTGCGTGTCGTTGTGCGTGGCGATCGCCATCGATTCCGAGGGCTGGAACGTCTTCACGATGCTCGCCCTGATGACATTGATCGGCCCGTACATCTATTGGGTCAGCCGGATGGATGGCGTCTCCCGTCACCTGCAGACCGACCAGGTCGTCTGGAACGCATCCGTGCTGGGCATCCTGGCGGGAGAACTGGCGGTGATCGCGATCGCGATCCTCGCCGCCGGTTGGGTGCATGCGCGCAAACCATCTTTCCTGTGAGAACGGTGACGTACCGGGGGACGGCCGCGTCCATTACCTGGACAACCTCCGCGCATTGGCCATGCTGGCCGGCGTGGTGTTCCATGCGGCGCTCGCCTACAGCCCCTTGATGCATCCGGTCTGGCCGGCGGCGGATGCAGGAGGATCGGTCATCGTCGATGCGGCCGCCTGGTTCATGCACATGTTCCGGATGCCGCTGTTCTTCGCACTCGCGGGTTACTTCGCGGCCCTGTTGGTGGCGCGCCGCGGCATGGCGGGCCTGTTCCGCAATCGTTGCGCACGCGTGCTGCTGCCGTTGGCGTTGTTCGCACCTCCGGTGCTCGTCAGCATGGCGTGGCTGACCGAACGTGCGGCGGAAACGGTGTTGCGACCCTCACCGGCGCTGGCATGGATCCGTACCTATGTCGACCAGCACGGTGCCCTGCCACCGATGCCAGGGTGGGCGCACCTCTGGTTCCTGTTCTACCTGTTGCTGTTCACGCTCATGGTCTGGATCGCTTCGGCCCTTGATCTGGGGCGCATGGGCGCCAAGGTCGCCGAGATGCCCGCTGCGGCGCTGGTGCTGGTGTTTCCCATGCTGACGACGCCCGCGCTTGTGCTGGTCGGCACACCATGGCCTGCGCCGGAGTTCTTCGTGCCCGCGCTGTGGGCGCTGGTGTTCTTCGGGCTGTACTTCGCATTCGGCTACCAACTGTTCCACCACCACCGGCTGCTCGATCGCCTGCAGCCGCTAGCGCCGCTGCTGTTGGCAGGCGCGGTGGTTTCCTGTCTGGTGCTGTTCCACCTGACGGACGGCTTCACGGCCGCACCGCCGCACGCGATGACGCATGCACTGCATGCGCTGCTGGAAGCCTGCGCGGGATGCTGGATGACGTTCTGGTGCCTGCTTGCCGCAAGACGATGGCTGGGTTCGCGCAGTGTGTGGATGCGCTGGCTCGCCGACAGCGCGTACTGGGTCTACATCGTCCACCTGCCGCTGTTGCTGGCTATCCAGTACCGCCTTCTGGACACGCCGTGGCACTGGCTGGCCAAGTTCACCTTGTCGCTCGCGGCCACGCTCTTGCTGGCATTCGCCAGCTACCAGGTGATGGTCCGACATACCATGATCGGCAAGCTGCTGAACGGCCAGGTACGGCGACCCACGGCATCTGCAACAACGCCGGAATCGGATGTTTCCTGAGCGGAATTGCGCGGATGGATCAGACCAGCGCATGTGTGCCGATGGCCACTACCGGACATCAGGCAAGCGACCCGCTGCGCAGCAGGCAGGAACTCAGAGGATTCCTATCTCACGCAGCCAGCGAATCGCATCCTCTGTCCATCGGTCGGAATCCTTGCCCTGCTTCCAAACCCCGAAGGCATGCCCGCCGGTTTCGTAGACGATGAGCTTGACGTCAGCCCCAGCCTTACCCAGTTCCCTCGCATACACCTCCGAGTAGTGAACCGGATCGACGGGATCGTCTCTGGCATGTACCAGCAGCGTAGGAGGCACCTGCTTCGAAACGACGATGTCGGTATTGAGCTCTTGCGCCGCGACGGCTTTGGGCGTTTTGTTCTTGTGCTCCATCGTCAGGTGCCCCGGGTAAACGGGAATCGCAAAGTCGGGGCGACTGCTGATGCGGTCAACATCATCGAACGGATCATGGGATCGCGAGTCGAACGCCGTGCTGGACAGGACTGCCAGGTTGCCGCCTGCCGAGAACCCCATGACGCCGATCCTGTCCGGTTCGATGCCGTACTCCGCGGCGTTGAACCGGACCAGCGAGACAGCCCTTTGCGCGTCCTGCAGCGCCATCGGCACCCTGGGTGTCTCGTGTCTCCTGGTTTTCTTGTTCCAGTTGCAGCCGGTGTTGGGAACGCGGTTCTTCACGAGGACGCAGGTGATCCCGGAGTCCGTCAACCATCGGCAGACCTCGGCCCCATTCGGTCCGATCGTGCTGTTCGGTCCAATCGCAAGAGCCTTGTAGCCGCCACCGGGGAACACGAGGATGGCCGCGCGCTCCGATTTGGTATGCGGGCGATAGACCAGAAGTGTCGGACGGGTGAAAGCCCATGTCTCCCCGGCGAGTTCCCTGATCCCATCCTTCAGCACCTGGGAATCCTCGGGCCACAGAGGCACTTCTTCGGAATGAATCGCCTCCGTCGTGGCACCCACCAGGGGAACAGCCAACAGACAGGCGGCCGCCAGCACGGCAAGACGGTTCGCGCGCATCCTCATCGACGCCTGTAGTGCGGCGAGCCACGGCCCGACCATGGCCGACGAGTCCGGGTTGCACCTGCTTGGCAGGCCATCCGTCCCTCGACGCGAGGGTGCGCTACCGTCGACACCAGACATCGGCCGGATCACGCACGCACCCGCCCCGGCGCAGCTGATCAGCCATCTAGAGGATGCCCGGAACCAGCGCTTTGGTGCGTCGCTGGTATGCCACATAGACATGGCCGAATCTTTCACTGAGCCAACGCTCCTCCACGCCAAGTTTTCGCCAGAAGGATGCCAGCACGATCGCAACGGCAAGGAGACCCCGCCAGTCGCCCACTTTCAACGCCGTGCCCAGGAATGCGAGCAGCAGGCCGGTGTAGATGGGATGGCGGATGTACCGGTAAGGGCCGGCTTCGATGAGTTCGTGATCCTGCTTGAGCTGGACGACGCTGCTCCAGTTGCGTCCCAGGAGATGCCGCGACCAGCAGGCCAGCACTACACCCGAGGCGGCGAGGGCCAGGCCAAGCCCTTTCACCCACAACGCCTTGGGAATGAAGCGCTCGTTGAGGAAGCCGCCCTGGAACCAGTCGCTTGGGCCGAGCAGCAGAAAGGCCAGGAGCAATGGCGTCCAGTAGACGGCAAGTTGAAGCAACATGGGTTCAGTGCGGCTGGAGCGTTTCACATCGCGCGCGCTCCACAGCCAGAAGAGTCCGACAGACGCCCAGACCATCTTGAACCCGAGGGATATGAGATCTTCCAACATGGATGCTCCAGTTCGTTATCGCCATCCAGCCAACCAACCCGGCGCATCCCTGATTCCCGGGCTTGATCTACCCGAATACGTCTTGCCAGTTCAACCACCATGCCTTGGGTGGACGTGGAATGCGCTGCCACCACAGGTCCATCGCATGCATGCTGCCACGTGACCACGCCTCTTGGTGCCTGGCGTCAGCCGGCGCATCAAGAAGCGCCGCCAGCGTCGGATAGACCGGGCCGCTGGCAAGTGCGGGATAGCGTGTCAGCAGGCTGAGCAGCGCGAAGCTGTCCGATCCGCTCGCTTCGCGGACGACGGCCTCCTCGGCGCCGGGCGGACGCCTTCCTTCCGCCATCGCCAGGTCGAGACGCTGGACGGCGGCCCGGAAGGCGGCACTCGACGTGGTCGCGAGTGGAATGCCGCTGCGTGCCGCATCGAAATCCAGGCGCGATCCCGCAGGCACCAGCGTCTCCTGCCCGTTCACACGGTGCATGATCCAGCCACTGGTGACGTGAATCGACCCTTCGCCCTGCGGATTGCGGCTCATCTCGAACTCGCAGCCCAGGTCGACGGTTTCGCTGGCGCCCGCTGCGATGCCGAAGTATCCGGGGGGCGCCCAGATACGCGCACGCACGCGGCCTTCCAGCAGTTCCAGACGATGATGGCCGGCGCGCGTATCCAGCAACCGGATCCGCGTTCCCGGCAGCACGTCCATGCGGCCGATGCGTGCTACCCGGACCGTGGCCGATTCGCCGGCGGCCGTCGTCAGCGTCCTGCCGACCCCCAACGGGGCCGGCACCGGACCGGCGTCCGCGTCGACCGTCCACTGCCGGCGTTCATCCCAGTGCAGGCGCCACGGCACCCAGACGGCGACGGCCGCCACGCACGCCGCAAGCGCGACGGCAGCGGCGAGCAAGGCGCGGCGCCGGCGCCTGCGCGGAACGACCGTCGGCCCTGCCGACCATGCGTGACCGGGTACCGGAACATGCCGATATCGACTTAGCAACGACGCCAGGCGCTCCAGCGTCTCGTCACCCGGCTGGTCCGGGTCCCACAGCGGATCAGGTTGCTCGATCATCACCCCTCTCCTCGTGCTGCGTGATCATGCCCAGCGCCTCGCGCAGCCGGGCCATGCCGCGATGGAGGTTCACGCGGACCGACTGCGGCGTCAGTCCGGTCAGGTCCGCGATCTCCGGACCACTCAGGCCTTCGACCAGTCGCAGCATCAGCGTCTCGCGATAGGCCTCGGGCAAGCGCCGGATCGCGCGCAGGGCTTCATTGGCCTGGGCGGCCGATTCGGGACCCGCACCTGGCCACGCGGGATCGTCGGCTTCCGCAAGGTCCCGTTCCTCCACCCCGGAGGCCGGACGGTTCCTGCGGGCGATCATCGCGACCCACGGACCGAAGGACGCGGGGTCGCGCAGTTGCGCCAACCGGTCGAACGCGATGACGAAGGTCTCCTGCGTCAGCTCTTCCGCCCGGGCGCGCGAGGTCATGCCCAGATGGATGGCATGCACCAGCGGCGCGAAGGTGCGGTAGAGCCACGCGAATGCCGCCTGCGAGCCTCGCTGCGCGTCCTGCACCTGCCTGGCGATGTCAGCGGGATCGATCGTGGCCTTCATGGCCCATGGGGTCCGGGGTGGCCTGGAAGTAGAGGGGATGCCGGATGGAAGTGTTAACACGCCAGGCGCGGTTAACGGCGCGTGGCGATGCCGTCTCTTCCCTTCTGCACCCTCCGGAGACCGCCCATGCCACACCCCACGCCCTCGACCCTGTCCCGCGTCGCACGCGCACTCGTCCTGTTGCTGGTTGCCGCGTGTGCACCATCGGGCGCCGCCACGACGCCCGTCGTCGGACTTCCTTGCGAGGACTGCGAAGTCCCCTTGCTCGGCCTGCCCGCCGACCCGCCCGCCATCGTCCAACTGGCGCCCGACGACGAGCCTGGCGAGCGCCTGCGCCTGACCGGGCGGGTGACCGATGCGGAGGGCGCGCCGCGGCGCGGCGTGGTGGTGTATGCGCACCAGACGGACCGGCAAGGTGTCTATCCGGACGCAGGTGCCGACCGCGATGCAGGCATCCGCCAGCACGGGCGACTGCGCGCCTGGGCCACGAGCGATGCGGACGGGAGGTACACCTTCCTGACCATCCGTCCCGGCAGCTACCCGGGCAGCACAATGCCCCAGCACATCCATCTGTACGTCATCGAGCCCGGCTGCGCGCTGTACTACATCGACGACGTGCTGTTCCGCGACGACCCGCACCTGACGGCATCGGCCGCACGCAAGGCGGACAAGGGACGCGGTGGCGGCGGGATCGTGACGCCGGTGCGGACCACCGACGGATGGCTGGCACGCCGCGACATCGTGCTGGGCCGGAACATCCCGGGGTATCCCGGGTGCGCGCCATGACGCAGCCCGTGGTGGGACGCTATCCCTGCGCCCTGCGCGTGCTGCACTGGCTGCTCGCGCTGATGCTGGTCGTGCAATTCGCGCTCGGTTTCGGGGTGGAATACGGCGCCCAGCGACTGTCGGAGGCATTGTTGCCGCTGCATTTCAAGCTGGGCGTGCTGATCCTGGGACTGACGGTGCTACGCCTCTGCCTGCGCCTGGTGCTGCCCATGCCGGCGGTGGACACCGGCGAACCACCCGGCCTACGCCGCGCGCGATCCTGGGTCCATGGCCTGCTTTATCTGCTGGCGCTGGCGTTGCCGATCAGCGGCCATGTCATCTGGGTATGGATGGGCGCGGACCGGACCTTGTTCGTCGGACTGGAGGTGCCGGCGCTGTTCGTCCCGCCCGACGACGAAACCGGACGCGCCCTCGCCTGGTACGTACACGTATACGGCGCCTGGATCCTGCTGGGGCTGGTGTGCCTCCACGCACTCGCAGCGATATTCCGCCAGTGGACGCGAGGAGACGACTTCATCGCCCGGCGCATGGGATTCAGGAAGGTGGCGCAGGGAGAATCCAGCACCTGAGCTGTGTGGCGAAGCAATCATCGCTAGGGAAACCGTTCACCTCTCGAAAGCAATGCAAACGCTATAGGGTCTGCGTTGCATAGCAACTCTAGGTCCGTCCCTATCAAAGGCAGTCTCACCGCATCCTTTCCGTCCCAATATATGGAACGGGCAAACTCTGATGCGCGTTCGCTACTGTCTCCAGCACCTAGGAAATCCTGCTTTAATTGCACAGTCGCGGGAGAGTCCAAAAGAACTCTAATGGAGGCTAGCACTTGAACGAGGGCTGCGACGTAAGCTGCCTCGTGCTCTTTGCCGCCGAGGTTTGACTCGTTCTCGAAAACGTAGCTGACGCGCGGAGTTGACGTATTCATTTCCATCTCATTGGCATTCCTGCCTTGACCCAAGACCACCAACTGAAGTTTTCCTTTCCAAAGTTCGGATTCTTTGGACCAACATGCCACTGGGGGTGCCTCGAACCAGGGGCGATTCACTACGACCGCCTGCTTGGACAGGGGCACGACATGCGCGACCCCATCTTCATTTTTTCTCCCGGGATGTTCCACTGTGCCGCCTCCAGGCTGAACTCGCTCCACTCAGCCTTTCGCAGCTCTCCAGGACGCGTGAAGACTAAGGGGGCAAGCTTTAGTACGCACAAAGTCACGAACTGACCTGAATACCCTTCTATTGCTCGCAACAGTTCTCCGACTTTGACAGGGTCCGTAATGGCGGCGTAGTGCCGATTCTTAACGGTCTTCAATGCTCAGCGGAGAGCGCTAGTGGGATCGCGATCCAGGCGCCCGGTAGCGACCGCGTAGCGGAACACCTGGCCACATATCTGTCTCAAGCGCTGAGTGGATTCAATCTTTTCCTGCGACTCGAGCCTTCGCAGGATGGCCAGCACTTCGGCTGTGGTGATTTCCTCGATCTGGCGCTTGCCGAGCCAGGGAAAAGCATATGTCTCTAGCATCCACTTAGCTTTTTCTCTCGTCGTCGGCGCCAGGTCCTGACGCGTATCCCACCACTCAATCGCGATAGCCTCAAACTTGGTATCCGCTGAGAGCTTCGATTTCAGCTTCACTAGCTGCCGCTGCCCGGAGGGATCTTTCCCCTCCCGCAACTCAACGCGCGCCGAGTCTCGCTTGCCGATCGCCTCCTTCAAGGAGATCTCCGGATATACGCCGATCGACAGCAGCTTTTCCTTGCCGTCAAACCTTTACTTCACCCGCCAGTAACGCGCTCCGCTTGGCATAACGTGCAAATAGAGTCCCGCGCCAACGGTCAACTTGTAAGGCTTGTCTTTACCCTTGGCATTTCGAACTGCCATATCCGTCAATTGCTTAGCACCCATTGGGGGTACATCCTCCTTGGGAATCTCCGATTTCCGAAAAGCACCCCCGGTTGCACCCCCACTCCCTCGTATGGGGCTGGGCATCCTCGCCACACGACGCACAAAAAAGCCCGCATTTCTGCGGGCTTATTGTGAATCCTGGACTGGTCTGGATGTCATAGGACAACGAGATGGTGCCGCTTATCCGAATCGAACGGATGACCTACCGCTTACAAGGCGGTTGCTCTACCAGCTGAGCTAAAGCGGCGTGGGGCGCAATTCTAGCGCAGCGCGGCGCATTCGAGGGGCTGTGGCGCGGCGCTGGAGGCGGTACGCGCGAGCACGGCCGGATCCACGCCTTCCACGACGCCGGCATCCAGCCACCACAGGCTGGGACCGGCACGGCCCACCGCCTGCAGCTGCACACCGAAGCCGGCCGCCTGCAGTTGCGCAAGGCGACGCTCCGCGGCCTCGCGGCTGCGATACCGCCCCAAGGCGATACCGTTCGCCTGTTCGCCCTGACGCACGACCAGGAAATCATCGAAACCGGCCGCGCCGATGCGCGCAGCAGTCGCCTGCGCGTCTTCCAGCGATGCGGCCGGCGGGATCACCACTTGATAGCCGCTGGCACTGGCGCCGGGGATCTCGCGCAGGCGCGCACTCGACAGTTGACGCGACGTCGCGGCCTGCGCCTGCAGCGCGGCAGCCTGGCTCGTGTAAGGCCCCAGGCTGAAACACGTCGCGACCGTCGCGGACGGCGCGGCGGATGTCGGGGCAGCGGCAGCGCGCGGCGGTACGGCATCTTCCACCAGTTGCAGGCGGGCCACGCCCGATGGCAGGACGGGCTCCGGCTCGGGTGCCGGCGCGGGACGGGTCAACCACCACGCGGCGGCACCCAGGTTCAGCACGGCGAGCAGGACGATCAGGGCGCGAATCAGCATGCGGCGATTCTAGCGTTGCTCATGCATCCACTCCGAGCCGTGCCCACACGGCCAGCCCCTCCAGCACGAGGGCCGGGGCCAGTTCGCCCTCACGCATCTGCTCCCGAAGCGCGTCGGCGCCCCCGCCGTGCATCAGCAGCACGGGGCGTTCGCCCAGCAGGTCGTGCGCCTGCCGCAGGCTGCGTTCGATCAACCCCCATGCCGCACCTTCGCAGCCCGACGCCAGCGCGTCGACGGTGTCGTTGGCGAACTCGGCATACCGGCCGCCCTGTGCCGGCAGCTGCACGGCGGCCGCGTGCAACGCGTCGCGCATCAGGCGTGGCGAGGGCGCGATGCGCCCACCCCGGTGGCGCCCCTGCGCATCCAGCAGGTCGACGGTGACCGCCGTGCCGACGCCCACGATCAGCCAAGGCCGCGCTCCACGACGGCGTGCCGCCAGCAGGGTCAGGAAGCGGTCGACACCCAGCCGCGCAGGCTCCTCGTACGCGATGCGCACGCCTGCCAGTACAGGCGCGGTGCGCGCGATGGAAATGGTAGTGAAGCGCGTGGCCAGCCAGTCCACGATGGCGGCCGTGCGGGTTGGCGACGCGACACTGGCGAGGACGGCCGACGCCGCTTCATCGCGTGTCGCCGTCGACAGCACAACATCGAGCGCTGGGATGACATTCTCTCCGTAGGCGATGGCATGCATCTCGCCCAACGTGCCATCGGCATGCAGCGGCGCGCACTTCACCCGCGAATTCCCCAGATCGAACAGCCACTGCGTCATGTCGCCCTCACGCTTACATCCCCCGCATGCACCAGCCGCATGACCTGCCCCATGTTCACCCGCAACGCACCGTCATCGCCGATGCCATCGGCGACGCCCTGCTCGTCACCCTGCGGGCCATGCACGGTGACGGCACGCCCCGCCAGCACGTCCAGCGCCGCGTAGCGCGCGAGGAAGGCGGGAAGTCCGTCGCGGTCGAATGCATCCAGTGCCGGCAACAACGTATCCAGCACCTGCGCCGCCAGCGTGTTGCGCGACGGCACGCCGTCGGCAAGCGCGGCGAGGTCGGTCCATGGCTGGTCGATGGCGGTGGCGACGGGCGACGGCATGCGCACGTTGATGCCGATCCCGATCACTGCGCGCACCGGGCCACCATGCTCGCCACCGCCTTCCACCAGGATGCCACCCAGTTTCCGGCCATGCGCGAGCAGGTCGTTGGGCCACTTCACCCCCACGGCGTCGTAACCGACGTGGCGCAGCGCTTCGGCCACGGCCACGCCGACGATCAGACTCACCCCGCCCAGCCGCGCCAGGCCGCCGGAAAACTGCCGCGACAGCGACAGGTAGAGGTTGGCCGCGATCGGCGATGCCCACAGGCGACCGCGCCGGCCGCGTCCACCTGTCTGCTGCTCGGCCAGCAGCACGTCCACGCCGCGTTCGGGCGCCTTCCGACGCAGCAGCTCGCTGTTGGTCGAATCCAGGGACCATGCCACTTCGAGCGACGACAGTGCCGAAGCTGTTGCACCCGCCAGCTGCGCGCGGATGCGCCCGGCATCCAGCAACTCGACAGGTTCGCCCAAAGCGTAGCCGCGCCCCGCTCGTGCATCGATGCGCAGGCCGCCGTCGCGCAAGGCCTGGATGCGCTTCCACACGGCGGCACGCGTCAGGCCCGCATCGCGCGCCCATGCGTCGCCGGACACCGGGCCTTCGATCAGGCGCGCCAGCAGGTCGCGTTCGCCGGTCATGCGCGACGACGCCACAGGCGCACGCGTTCGAAACGCGACTCCGTGCCATCGCACAGGCGGCGGATGTTCACCCGGTGGGTGAACAGCACCAGCAGTGCGGCAGCAAGGGAAAACAGCTGCGCGGCACGGTCGACCTGCATCCACCACGCAAGCGGCACGAGGCAGGCCGTGGCGATGATCGACGCCAGCCCCACATAGCCGGTCGCCACCAGCACCCCCGTCCACACCGCGAACAGCGGCAGCAACGCCATCGGCCACAGCACCGCCATGCCGCCCAGCAGCGTGCCCACGCCCTTGCCGCCGCGGAAACCATGCCAGATCGGCCAGACATGGCCGACGGTGGCGGCCAGGGCCGCCATGAATCCCAACGCACGCGGCGAGAACGGACCATCGACGGGAGCGAAGCGCGATGCGAGCCAGGCGACCAGTGCGCCCTTGCCGATATCGATCACCACCACGCCGAGTGCGAACGTCGCTCCCTGCGTGCGGAACGCGTTGGTTCCTCCTGCATTGCCGCTGCCCTGCGTGCGGATATCGACGCCACGCAGGCGGCCCAGCGCGAGGCTGCCCGATACGGACCCGATCAGGTAGGCGAACAGCAACAGCAGGCAGGTGGTCGGCATGGCGCCATTATGGGCCACGCGCCCGCAGGCTCAGGCGTCGGATGCCGGCTGCACGGCCACGATCAGCGCACCCTGCCCCGCATGTGCGCCGATGGCCGCCCCCGTTTCCACCAGCCTGTCCTCGCTGATGGAGACGCGTGCACGCAACGCGGTCAGTAAACGCTCTGCTCCCGCGCGCGCGTCGCAGTGCCCGACGATGAGACGCCAGCGCTTTCCCGCCGGAAGCTGGCGGGCGACACGGTGCGCGAACGCTTCCAGCGCTCCGGCGCGGGTCAGCAGCAGGCCGGCGACCACCATGCGCCCATCGGCACTCATCTTCGCCATCGGGGTCAGCGCGCTGAGCCGCGCGATCGGCGCCGCCCAGCGCGGAATACGGCCGCCGCGCACCGCATGGGAAATGTCGGGAGCGATGGCCCACATCCGCGTCAACGGACGCAGGCGTTCGAGTTCCGCCACCACCGCGGCATCGTCGCACCCCTCCGCCGCGAGTTCGGCGGCACGCCATACCAGCAAGGCCTGTCCGCAGGCCGCATTGACGGTGTCGAACACGCGCACGCGACGGCCGGGATCGCGCGCCGCGGCGTGTTCGCCCGACTGCAGCGTGCCCGAGAGAGCGCGCGACAGGCCTACGTAAAGCACGCGCGCATGGTGCGCGAGCGACAGTTCGAATTGCCGGCGGAAGTCGCCCGGTGGCGGCTGGCTGGTACGCGGCAGTTGGTGCGATGCGGCCATGCGCCGGTAGAACTCGGCCGTCGACAGTCCCACCTTGTCCAGGTAATCGCGACCGTCCAGATCCACGCGCGCCGGCACCACGCCGATCGCATACCGCTCGGCGATGTCGTCCGGCAGGTCGGCGGCGCTGTCGGTGACCACCACCAGCGGCTGCGGTGCGGCGGCGACCGCCTGCTGGCGGATCATGTCGTCCGCCTTCATGCCTTCCACCCGGCCTTGCTGCGCGCAGGCATCGAACAGCGCCTGCGGCGAGCCGGCATGGGCGTGCACCCGCAACCGCGACGCGCCGCCGGCGATGACGATGGAATCCGCACCGGCCGCTTCCAGCGCAACGCGCAGGCGCTCGCGATCCAGCGCCTCGCCGAGCAGCAGGCACTCCGTGCACCAGCGGCGCTCGGGATCGATCTCATGGTCGTGCACCAAGGGGACGGCGGCATCGTTGGCCGCCACCGGCGCGCCCGTGCGCATGCGGACCGCCCGCGGCCCGCCTTCGACGAATTCGGCGATGCCTTCCAGCAGGTCGACGAATCCCTGCGCCCCCGCATCCACCACCCCGGCCTTCTGCAGCAGCGCCATCTGGCGCGGCGTATCGGCCAGCGCCCGTCGGGCACGGACCAGTGCGCGGACGAAGCCACTGCGCGCGTCGGGCTGCGTGCTGTCGGCCGCCGCCGCATCCAGTTCGTCGGCGAAGGCGGCGATGACGCTCAGGATCGTGCCTTCGACCGGTTGTGCCAGCGCCTGGCGGGCGCTCTGCGCCCCCTGGCGTACGGCGGCAGCCAGCGAGCGCACGTCCAGTTCAGGCAAGGGGCGCACGCGTTCGGCCACCCCGTGGAGGAACTGCGCGAGGATGGCGCCGGAATTGCCGCGCGCACCATCGATCGCATCGTTGCCGACGCGACTGAGCAGATCGCCGGCATGCTGGCTGGGCTGGCTCAGCGCGCCGTTGAGCACGCTGCCGAGCGTCGAAGCGAGGTTGTTGCCGGTATCGCCGTCGGCCACCGGGAACACGTTGATGCGGTTCAGCCCGTCGCGCGAGGCGATCACCCGCCGTGCTCCCGCGATCAACGCCAGGCGCAGGGCGGGGGCGGTCAATGGACGATCGGAAGGGGTCGGCATGGCGCGAGTCTGACGCAAGCACCGGCCCCCGCCTGCTGCGACGCAGCAGCCCGAACGCGGAGGTCCTCGATCCGTCGCCGCAGGCCGGCGGTTCGTCGCAAGGCGCGGCCGCATTCATGCCTGTCGAGGCCATACCGGCTATAGTCGGCGGCGTCATCTGGCCGCTGTAACCGACCGACAGGAGTCCTTCCGATGCTTCGCGCCAGCCTTGCCCTGCTGCTCCTGTGTGCCTCGGCGACGGTGTTCGCCCAGAACGGACGCGGCATCGTCAACGGCAACACGTCTCCCTGCCAGGATGTCGCCGACCGTGCGGTTGCCGACCGGCCCGGCGATGCAGTACCGATCGCCCCGGATGCACGCCGTGCGCGCGCCACCGCCGTGCGCAGCAAATACGGCATGCCTGCCTCGCTGACACCGTCCACCACCCGCGGCGGTGGCGACGACGACGACACGCCGCTGCCGCGCAGCCGTGGTTCGAAATGGCACAGCTTCCTGCCGGGCATGTTCCGCTGACGCGGGCGTCACCCGGTGATCGGACTCCTGCGTCGCCTGCGGCGTCCTGCCCCAACGCTTGAAGACCGCCTCTGGCATCACGTGCGCTCCACGACCCCTTGGGTCTCCCAGCTGGACGACGCACGCGCAGACCGGCTGCGTGCGCTGGCGGCGCGCTTCCTGCACCAGAAAACCATCACGCCACTGGCCGGCCTAAGCCTGGACGAGGTGCAGCGCGCGCAGCTGGCAGCACTGTGCTGCCTGCCCCTGCTGGAATACGGCGAGGCCGGCCTGCGCGGCTGGTCGCAGCTGATCGTCTACCCGGACGCCTTCCGTGTGCAGCGCACGCACACCGATGCCGCAGGCGTGCTGCATGAGTGGGAAGACGACCTGGCAGGCGAGGCATGGGACCAGGGACCGCTGATCCTGTCGTGGGCCGACGTGCAGGCGGACATGGCCGAACCCGATGCGGGCTTTTGCGTCGCCGTGCACGAGATGGCGCACAAGCTGGATGTCCTCGACGGCGAACTCGATGGCACGCCCCCACTGCCCGATGCATGGCGTGCCCGCTGGGCGCGGGACTTCCAGCGCGCCTACGACGAGTTCTGCATGCAGGTCGATCTCGGCCGCGAGACCGCCATCGATCCGTATGCCGCGGAGGCGCCAGAGGAATTCTTCGCGGTCGCCACCGAGTACCACTTCTCCGCACCCGCCATGCTGGCCGAGGCCATGCCGGACGTCGCGGCGCATCTGGAACGCTTCTACGGCCCCTCGCCGATGGCGGGCGCGGTGGCCTGAATCACAGGCCAGGCGGCAACCGGACCTCGAAGCGCGCGCCGCCCAGCTCGTCCGAGCGCCGCACGTGCAACTCGCCACGGTAGTCCCGGATCAGGTCCTGCACGATCGACAGGCCGATGCCATGCCCCTGCACGCGCTCGTCGCCGCGCACGCCGCGCTGCAGGACCTTGGCGACATCGTCCTCGGCAATGCCCGGGCCGTCGTCGTCCACGGCGATGAACACGCCTGGACGACGCTGCGGCGCCGTCGCGCCCACCGTCACCGTCAGTAGCACGCGCGAACGCGCCCACTTGAACGCGTTCTCCAACAGGTTGCCCATCAGTTCCTGCAAGTCGCCGGTCTCTCCGTGGAAACGCGCGCGCGGGTCGATTTCGAATTCGCAGATCACGCCTTTCGTGGCATAGACCTTCTCCAGGCCGCGCACGATCTCCTCCGCATGCGGTTCGATGGCAATGGCGGCGGAGAACAGCTTGTGGCCGCTCGAGGCCGCGCGCGCCAACTGGTACGAGACCAGGTTGTTCATGCGCTTGAGCTGCACGTCCAGCTCTTCGCGCAGCGCCTGCGGATCACCGCCGCCGCTGTCCAGCTGCGTGCGCAGCACCGCGATCGGCGTCTTCAGGCTGTGCGCCAGGTCGGCCAGCGTATTGCGCTGGCGCTCCAGGTTTTCGCGCTCGCTTTCGATGAAGGCATTGATGCTGTCGGTGAGCGGCTCCAACTCGCGCGGATGGCTTTCGGTCATGCCGGACAGCTCGCCGCGCTGCACGCGACTGAGTTCGAAGATCACCCGCCGCAGCGGGCGCAGGCTCCAGCGCAGCACCAACATCTGCAACAGCAGCAGGATCACGCCGGCGCCACCGAGGTAGACCCACAGCGAACCGCGGAACACGCGGATCTGCGCACTCAGCGCCTGGGCGTCCTCGAAGATGTAGATGCTGTACGGAATCTCCGCATGCTGGTGGGTCGCAGGCCAGGCATAGCCCACGCCATAGCGGTAGGCCTCGCTCTCGCTGCCGTCGGCGCGCCGGATCGGCAACGGACCTTCGAACGATTCCTCCAGTGCACCGAGCATCCGCGGCGCCGGCAGTTCGGGACCCAGCGTGGAATTGGAACCCCAGGGCGGCACGCCCTGCAGGGCCACCTGCGCATACATGCCGCTGTCGGGCATGTCGAATCGGGGATCCGGCGTGTTGTAGGGCGGAATCAGCGTACCGTTACGGCCGAACTCCACCTTGTCGGTGTAGTACAGCGCGTAGCTTTTCAGGCGCTGTCGCAGGTTGTCCTCGGCGGTGTCGACGAACGCACGATCGAGCGCGTAGCCGGCAAGCGCCAGGAATGCGAGCAACGCGAGGCTGGCCGCCAGCAACTGGCGGGCACGCAACGAGCGCGGCCGCCATCCACCGAACCGATCACGTCCGGCGGGAGCGGAAGCCTCGCCGCCGGAGGGTGGCGCAGGCATCAAATGCAGGCGATGCCGGCGCGATGCATCAGCCTTCGCCGCTGCGCGGGATGGCGAAGCGGTAGCCGCGGCCGCGCACGGTCTCGATCGGCTTCAGTTCGCCGTCCGGGTCCAGCTTCTTGCGCAGGCGGCCGATGAAGACTTCAAGCACGTTGGAATCGCGGTCGAAGTCCTGCTGGTAGATGTGTTCGGTCAGGTCCGCCTTCGAGACCAGTTCGCCGGCATGCATCATCAGGTACTCGAGCACCTTGTACTCGTAGCTGGTCAGGTCGACATTGCTGCCGTTGACGCTGACGGTCTGCGCTGCCAGGTCCAGCGCGACCGGGCCGCATTCCAGCGTCGGCTTGCTCCAGCCGGCCGCGCGGCGCAGCAGCGCATTGACGCGTGCGAGCAACTCCTCCACGTGGAACGGCTTGACCAGATAATCGTCGGCGCCCTGCTTCAGGCCCTCGACCTTGTCCTGCCAGCTCGAGCGCGCGGTCAGGATCAGGACCGGGAATTTCTTGCCCTCGTCGCGCAGTGCCTTGATCAGCTCCATGCCCGACATCTTCGGCAGTCCGAGATCGATGATGCCCACGTCGAACGGCACTTCGCGACCCATGTAGAGGCCTTCTTCGCCATCCTGTGCCGCGTCCACCGCGAAGCCTTCGCGCTTCAGGCGCGCGGCGAGGGTTTCACGCAGGGGGGCTTCGTCTTCGACCAGCAGGATACGCATGGACTCTCCTTGGGAATGCGGCGCGGCGTCTGCCACCGCGCGGGACATGCTCGTATGAGCAGTGATTCTACGTAAGACTACGGGCGCGGGGGGTTATCGCCGCGTGGAGGTTGCGGCGGCGCCATGTCGCGACGCGGGCGCACGGGCGAATCGACGTCGCGTCGCGCGGGTCCCATGTCGTCCTGCGTGCGCACGCGGCCACGGTCATCGATGTACTTGACCCGCGTGACGTCACGACCGTCGTACTGCATGCGTTCGACACTCAACACCTGGTTGCCGGATTCGCTGCGTACGCGACGTACGGAGTCCGACATGGAACTGCGGTGGCCGCGATCGTCGCTGCGCTGCGCGCTGCTGCGTTCCCGCGAAGGCTCAGCGTCGCCGCGGCCGCGATCATCCTGCGCATGCACCACGTGGGTGCCGGCGATGGCGGTGAGTGCCGCCAGGGCGAGGGCGGCTAGGGTCGGGGTACGAAAACGCATAACGGAATCGTAACGGAACTGGGGTCGCGAAACTGAACGAAACCCGAAACCGCCTTTGTGGAAGGGAAGCGAAGTCTTGGACGGCGGCGGTGAATCCGTTCTGAATTTATCCACAGGACCGTATCGCCCATTCAGACAGCTGAATGATCAGAAAACCTCTGCTATACAACATCTTAGCGATCCACCACCCGCTTCGATCGCATCCAGCGCCACGCTATGCACCGAAAGGCCCGCTGCCGACAACTGCGCCAGCGCGGACGGCCGCAGCGCGTCGTGGGCGCGCCGACTCATCCAGACCTTGTCCGGGTCCAACGCAATGGCATTCCCGGCGAAGGCAGCCTGTTCGTCCGTCGTGAGGACGACCACGTGACCGCCATAGATGGCCTGGAGCGCCGCCTCGATATCCGGTGCCACCACGCCAGCGGGGTAGACCAACGCCGCACGGCCGGCCAGCACCGCCAGCAGCACATTGGTGTGGTACTCGCCCGGCGCCAGGTCGAACATCAGCGTGGCGCGCAGACCGAAAGCCGCGTGCATCCGTGCCGCGCCAGCCTCGTCGCAGCGCTCCGACAGGCCACAGAAACCGATACCCCGCGCGCGATCGATGACCAGCGCCCCGGTCAGCTCGCAGGGATGCGCCTGGGTGGACAGGTCCACTTCCGCATAGCCCAGCGTGTCGCGGAAGAACGCGCGGATGTCCGCCCGTCCCGCCTCGCGCTGGCGCACGTCGTGACGCATGCGGCCCACGATCAGGCGCGCTTCGCCGTCCACGCGCGCGGTGGCGAACACGTTGTTGGGGAACACCGCATCCGGCGTTGCCTCGTCGCCGGGGAAGCAGATCACCGGTACGTCCTGCGCCAATGCGCGATGCAGCGCATGGTGTTCGCGCAACGCCGCGCCGGTATCGAAGGCGCCGGCGTCGGCCATGTAGCGGTTGTCCTGCGCCGACTGCTCGGCGCGCATGAAGCCATCCGGCGACACCAGGAAGGCCGCGCGTGCGGTCGCCGGCCCGAAATCCGCTGCCAGCGAACCTGCGAACGCGGTGAAGGCGGCGAGGTCGCGGGTGATCATGCTCAGGCCGCAGGGCGCAATTCGCGGGAGGTGGCGGCCAGCGCCTGCTCCACCAGCGACCAGTCCGCGCCCGGTCTGTGCGCGCCTTCGCTGAGGATCTGGCGGAAGGCACGCCCTCCCGCCTGCGCATGGAACAGGCCCAGCACGTGGCGGGTCAGATGCTTCAACGCCACGCCCCTCGCCAGTTGCGCTTCCACATAGGGCCGCCACGCGCGCAACAGTTCCGTGCGCGAGCGCAGCTCGCCGCCGAACAGCGCCACCTGCATCTCGTGCAGCACATAAGGCTCGTGATACGCCGCGCGACCGATCATCACGCCATCGCTGTGCTGCAGGTGTTCGTGCACCTGCGCCGTCGTGGTGATGCCACCGTTGAGCGCCACGGTCAGCGCCGGCCGTTCGCACTTGAGCCGGTACGCCCAGTCATAACGCAGCGGCGGGATTTCGCGGTTCTCCTTCGGCGACAGGCCCTGCAACCACGCCTTGCGCGCATGCACGAAGAACGTGTTGCAACCGGTCGCCGCCACCGTGTCGATGAAGGCGAGGAACAGGTCGTAGTCCTCCTGCTCATCCACGCCGAGACGGCACTTCACCGTGACCGGGATGCTCACGGCCTCGATCATCGCCGCCACGCAGTCGGACACCAGCGCCGGTTCCTTCATCAGGCAGGCACCGAAGCGACCGGCCTGCACGCGGTCGGACGGGCAACCGACGTTGAGGTTCACCTCGTCGTAGCCCCAGTCCTGCGCGATGCGCGAGGCCTGTGCCAATTGTGCAGGCTCGCTGCCGCCGAGCTGCACGGCAACGGGATGCTCAACGGTATCGAAGCCCAGCAACCGGTCGCGATCGCCATGGATCACCGCCTGCGCGTGCACCATCTCGGTGTACAGGCGCGCGTTGGGCGCGAGCAACCGGTGGAACACGCGGCAATGCGTGTCCGTCCAGTCCATCATCGGGGCGACCGAGAGGCGCAGGGCGTCGTGGGAAATGCGGGGAGAACTCATGCCGCCATTGTAACGTGCGGCTTCCGGGCGTCAGACCGCCACGATGACGCACGGGCGCCTCCAGCGACGCTTGAATGCCTGGACATCTCAGCCCGACGCGCGCGTCCTGCCGCCGCGGCCGAGGACATGGTCCGCATCCTGATCGAAGGTGGGCGCGGCGAACGGCGCCGGACCCGGTGTGCGGCCGAAGGCGATCGGCCGGGTGACGCCGCGGTAGCTGCCGACAACGGGATGGGCGATCTCCGCCACCATGTCTTCGGCCAGCACCTGCGGATGTTCGAACATGTCCTCGACGCGGCGTGCGGCCGCGCACGGCACTTCGTCGCCGAAATGCGCTTCCCATTCCTGGGCGGTGCGCGCCTGCAGCGCGTCGTGCAGCTGCGGGACGATGTCGGCCGCATGCGTGGCGCGCTTGCGCACGGTGTCGTAGCGCGGATCGTCGGCCAGCGCATCCAGGCCGGTCAGCCGGCACAACGCCTTCCAGAAGCGCGCGGTGTTGGCGGACAGGTAGAGGTACCCGTCGCGCGCCGGATGGATGCCGGTGACGCCGCCGGAACGCATGTCGCGGCCGATGTCGAGTGCCTCGCCCTCGGCCCAGATCATGCGCGCCGACTGCATGGTCAGCGCACTGCGCAGCAGCGAGACGCCGACGAACTGGCCCAGCCCGCTGCGCTCGCGTTCGTACAGCGCCGACGACACGCCGCCGGCGAGCAGCGCCGCGGCGTAGTAGTCCACGACCGAGCCGTAGATGATTTCCGGCGCGCCGCCGCGCTTGCCCTGCAGCGTGCACATGCCGGTCATGGTCTGCAGCACCTGGTCGTAGCCGGCCTTGTCCTTCATCGGCCCGGTCTCACCGTAGCCGGTCACCGCGCAGTAGATCAGGCGCGGGTTGATCACCGACAGGCTGTCGAAGTCGATGCCGAGCCGCTTCGGCACACTGGGGCGGAAGTTGTGCACCAGCACGTCGGCCTCGCGCACGAGGCGCAGCAGCGCGGCGTGGTCCGCCGCCTGCTTCAGGTCCAGCACGATGCCCTGCTTGCTGCGGTTCACGCCGAGGAAGGCGCGACTTTCCTTCACCAGCGTGGACGGGTACTGGCGCAGGTTGTCGCCGTCGGGCGGCTCGACCTTGACCACGTCGGCGCCCTGGTCGGCCAGCAACGTGCAGCCGTAGGGACCGGCGATGTAGGCGCTCAGGTCGAGCACCTTGACCCCGCTCAGCGGCCCGGCCGGGCCGTGGCGCCGGGGCGCGCGGAAGGGAGAGGCGGTGTCCATGGGGAAAGGCTCCTTCAACCGATGCCTGCAGGCCGATGATCAGTCTGTTGCAGGTGGTGCGGCGGATACAGTCGGCCGCCGTAGCTTCTGCGGCCACAAATTCTTGCGAGCGCGCCAGCGTTCATGATGCCGGCGGCAGCGACAGCCAGGTCAGGCGCCAGGCGCCATCCACGCGGCCTCCCGTACGGTAGTACGGCCAGAACAGCAACGGGGGCCGGTAGCCGAGTTCAAGCGCAATGCCCGGCCCTTCCTCGTCGTCGGCCACCGGCAGTACCTGCAGCCAGTCGTCCTGTGGCGCGTCGGGCAGGCGGATGGTGTCCTCGGTCTTGAATCCGTCGATCAGCTCGGTGGCATACACCATCGGCCCACGCGTCAGGCCGACATAGTGCAGGTCCAGCACCTGCTGGTGCACCGCGGACCCGTCCGGCGCACGCGATTCCTGCACGTTGCGCAACACCTGCCGATGCAGCACGGGCCGTAGCGGGAGCCGCAGCGATACCTGGTCGCCCCCATGCCATCGGCGATTCAGCGATGCGAAGGTGCCGGGCACCAGCGGCACGTCCACCGCTTCGCCGTTGATCGCGAGCGTGGCGCCCTCGGCCCAGGAGGGAATGCGCATGCGTAGTTCGAACGTGGACGCATGTGCCGGCTGCACGTCCAGGGTGATGTCGCCCTCGAACGGATAGCCGGTCTGCTGCCGCAGCAGCAACGTGCCCGCGGCCGGGTGCGCGAGACGCGCCTCGCCGGGACCGTACAGCTGCACGCGGACGACGTCGCCGTCGACCGCGTATGCCAGCGCCGGCAGTTCCTCCAGCGCCATCGCACCGCTGGACTTGCAGCAGCGCCAGTACGTGGTGTGCACGCGGCGGCCATTCGGAAACGAGTAGTAGCACCAGTCTTCGCCGTCGGGCGCATGCGCGCCGAGCAGGTCGTTGTAGGCCGTGCGCTCGATCTCCTCGGCGTAGCGCGCGTCGCCGGTCAGGCGCAGCAGTTCGCGGTTGAACTGGATCCACGCGAGCAGCGAACACGTTTCGACATAGGCCAGCGGGCTGAACGTGCCGCGTGCGTTGAACACTTCGCGCGAGCGGTGCGCCACGCCGCCCCAGGGACCGCCGCCGAGGGTGAGGTGGTATTCGCGGATGTTGTCCCACATCGTTTCGACCGCACGGCGCAGCGTGGCGTCGCCGGTCGCGCGGCACAGCTTGGCCACGCCGACCAGGTTCCACAGCAGCTGGTAGGCCTTGCCGGTGGCGATCTCCGAGGCGTCGGCGCCGGCTTCGATGGCCGGCAGCAGGCGCAGCGCGGGATGCGCATTGGCCTGGGCGAACACGTGCTGCGCCAGTGCGAGGAAGCGTGGCTCGCCGGCGGCTTCGTACAGTTCGAGTGCGGCGTCCATCAGCACGGTCGCCGACATGCCGTGGTGGTTGCCGAGCGTGGTGATGTCGATGCCGTCCTGCAGCGTGCGCGCGCACAGGTCGGCGATGCGGCCGGCGGCCTGCGTGTAGCGCGGGTCGTCGAGCGCGCGTGCGGTCTCGACCAGGCCGAGGATCAGGTAGGCGTGTACCCAGATGTCCCAGGTGCGCAGTGCCGGCGCGCCGTCCCAGCTGGGTGGCCCCGGCGGCTGCGGCTGCATGAAGCGGCGTTCGGGCGCGTAGGTGCCGAGATAGCCATCGTCTTCCTGCACGGACAGCAGGTAGTCGGCGACCTCGCGCAGGTGCTCGCCCAGCGTCGCGTCGCCGCTACGCGCATATGCACGTGCGGCGGCGCACAGCCACTTGCCGGCGTGTTCGCCGTACCAGTCGCCCTCGGCGTTCTGCGCGCGGTGCGCGGGCGAGAACAGCGCGATGGCCGGGCTGTCGGCGCCGGTGATGAAGTGCGAAAGACGGCCGCGGCGGTTCGCGTCGAGCGCCTCGCCCAGCAGCCCTTCCAGGGTGACCTTCATGTCCGTCACGCCGCGTCCACCACGCAGCGGAAACCGATGCGGCCGGACCGGTCCTTGCCCGGTGCCATCAGCAGCAGCTTGCCGTGCTGATCCAGGCGCTTGGCCTGCGGGAAGTACCAGTGCGAGGTGCGCGGCTCGTAGTCGCTGCCACCGCGCACGATGGCAGCGCGGGTGTGCTCGTCGTGGAATTCGTCGGTCCACTGCCAGACATGGCCGACCAGATCCATCACGCCGAACGGACTGGCACCCGCGGGGAATGCACCCACTTCCGCCGGTGGCGGCAGCACGCGGCCGCGGAACACCGGCGGCGCCGCATCGTCGCGCCAGGCATCGCCCCACGGATACTGGCGACCATCCGTGCCCTGCGCCGCGTACTGCCACTCCCAGCCGTGCGGCAGGCGCTTGCCCGCCCATGCGGCGTAGGCGCGCGCGTCCTCGATCGACACCCAGGTCACCGGACAGTTTTCCCAGCCTGGTTGCGGCGCGCCATCGCGCCAGTCGCGGAGGAAGTGCTGCACGTCCCGGGGCGCGTAGCCGGTCGCATCGATGAAGGCCTTGAACTGCGCATTCGTCACCAGATGGCGGTCGATGTGGAACGACGCGACCTGCATGCGACGGCGATGGTGGCGACGCGCCGTGGGTTCCCACGGGAACTGCACATCCACGCCTTCCCAGACCTGCCCTTCGATCTCGATGCCCTGCACGGCAAACAGGAATTCGCCTGCGGGAATGGTCACCATGCCGGCCGGCGCGGTGGCCTGTGGCGTGGTCGGCGCGATCGGCTGCAAGGTCTGCGGCAGTGCCGTCCACGTGGCGGACAGCGAGGCCAGCGGTGTCGCCGCTTCCTTCGCCATCAGCGCAAGGAAGTCCTCCAGTCCGGCCTCCTGTGCGCCGTCGCGCAGCGCCAGCAACGCGCCAAAGCCGCGGCCTTCCAGCGCGGTCTCCAGGATTGCCTGGCCGCCGATGACGCGGGGCTGCAGCGCCTCGCCGTTCCACAGATCGACGTAGCGCGTGCCTTCGACATGCGGCACGGCGAGTTGCTCGCCTTCGATCGGGTACTCGTGACGGTTGACCAGCGTCCACAGCGTGCGGTCGTCACCCGGGAAGCGGCTGGCGAAGATGCCGGCCTGCAGCGTGCGCTCGTACGGGCGCCAGTCCAGGCTGACGAACAGCGACGGGAAGCGGCGGTAGATCGCGGCGATGCGGCGCAGCGACGCGGCGTCGCGCGGGGTCAGCTGGTTCCACAGGCCCCACACGTTCTCCCACGCGTTGTAGCCCACACCGTTGAAGAAGATGTACTGCAGGTCGTGGTTGCGGTCGCGGCCCCAGCGGTTCTCGTAGTTGATCATGTGGCGCGGTTCCAGCCACTTGAACTTCGCCACCGGCGGCACGACCTCGTTGGGTGCCTTCTTGCCCCAGCTCTGCACGTTCCAGATCAGGTGCTCCTCGGCACTGATCGTCGATTCCGGTTGCACCACCACCGGATGGCCCAGCGCATCGCAGGCGTCGAAGAACGCGCGCGGCACGCCATTGTAGGTGTCGCCGTTGATACCGTCGGCGCCGACCGCCTTGACGATCTTCGCGATGGCCTGCCAGTCCGGTTCGCCCTCGTCGCGCGTGCCATTGTCCCACGGCATGGTGGTGAGGAACACGCGCACGCCGCGGCGATGGAAATCGTCGACCGCGCCGCACAATGCCTCCAGCCCGCCCGGCAGGCTGCGCGCGAAATCGAACTGGTTGCGGTCGTCCACGCCGATGTTCGGATACACGCACCACAGCAGCACGCTGTCGAGCCCGCCGTAGCGCGCCTCCAGATCGTCCAGGTAGCGGTCGACCGTGTAGTGGCCGGCGACGGGATCGTAGAGGTAGCGGTCCTCCACCATCACCTGCGCATGCACGAAGTTGCGCTGCGCCCACTGCAGTTCCGGGCGGCGGTAGTTGGCGTCGTCGTAGCCGATGCGGGTGAGGTGCTCGCGGCGCCAGTCCTTCAGCTCGGCCACCCAGTCGTCGGCCGACGCGTTGGCGTCGATCTTCCACTGGCCGATGTCCGCGAACGGCCAGCCCGGCGCCTTGCCCGGCGTAGGCAGGTAGCGCTGGGTGGTGACGTGGGAGAACTTGTATTCGGTCTTCACCGGCGGCGGCGCGCGATCGTCGTCGTACGGGGCGGCAGGCGAAGCATCGGAGGGCATGGGGACGGTCATGGGGTATCGGATCAGGAACCGGGGAGGCCGCTGTACGCGGCGAGCGCCTCGCGGCGCGGTGTTTCGTTTGCCTGCTCGGCGAGCCAGGCATCGACCTCGGCACACGTGGGCACGCTGGTCTGCGCACCCAGGCGCGTGCAGGCCAGCGCCGACGCGGCACTGGCGAAGCGTAGCGCGTCCGCAAGCGAGGCATGCTGCGCCAGGCGCGCGGCCAGCGCGCCGCAGAAGGTGTCGCCGGCCGCCGTGGTGTCGACGGCTTCCACCGGAAAGGCAGGCTGCATGAACAGTTCGCCGCCACGCCGTGCGATGCAGCCGCGCGCGCCCAGCGTGACCACCACACAGGGCACCGGCAGGCGCGCGAGCTGCTCGGCCAGCGTACCGGGGCCGGCCAACGTGGCGAGTTCGCCTTCGTTGACGACCAGCAGGTCGACGTCGTCCAGCAGGCCCGCCGGCAACGCGTTCGCGGGGGCCGCATTGAGCATGACGCGGACGCCGGCCGCGCGCGCGATGTGCGCGAAGCTGACGACCGTGTCCAGCGGGGTTTCCAGTTGCAGCAGCAGGTGACTGACGCCGCGCAACGATGGCAGGTGGTGCGGCCGCAACGCGGCGTTCGCGCCGGGCGCGACGGTGATGGCGTTCTCGGCATCGTCGGATAGGCATATGAAGGCCGTGCCGCTGGCGGCCTCGGGCACGCGAATGACGTGCCGTTCCACGCCGGCCTCAGCCAGCGCCCTGTCGAGCACGGCCGCATACGGGTCGTCGCCCAGCGCCAGCAGCATGCGCGTGTAGGCGCCGCCGGCGCGCGCGCAGGCCACCGCCTGGTTGGCGCCCTTGCCGCCCGGGAATGTGGCGAAGTCGCGGCCCAGCACGGTTTCGCCAGGCGCCGGGACATGCGGCGCGCGCACGACGAAATCGAGGTTGGCGGAGCCGGCCACCAGTACGGTGGTGGGCGGGGTCATGGCGCGACCACCTGCTGCACGTGGTTGTAGAACGCCTTCGCCACGCGCGGCAGGTCGCCGGGCTTGTCGTTGGGCAGATGCTGCAGCAGCAGGATACCGATGGACTGCGTGGCCGGATCGATCACGAAGGCGGTCGATGCCGCGCCCGTCCAGCCGACCTGTCCGGCCGCACCCGAGCGCCCCTGCGCGGCCGGGTCGAGCAGCACCGACAGCCCCAGGCCGAAACCGCGTCCCGGGATTTCATCGATCCACGGACGTTCGAGTCCCATCGGCGCCAGCTGCTCACGGAACATGTCTTCCATCAGCGCCGCCGGTACGAACTGGCGCTCGCCCATGCGACCGTGCGCCAGCAGCATGCGGGCGAAGGCCAGGTAGTCCGACGCCGTGGAGTACAACCCGCCCGCGGCACTGAAATAGGGGTGAGGCCGGGTGCCGGGGTAGCGCGCGGTCGGCTCGTCGGACAACACCAGTCGTCCGTCGTCGTCGATGCGGCTAAGTTCGACGATGCGGTCGCGCTTGTCGACCGGTACTTCAAATCCGGTATCGACCATGCCTAGCGGCACGAAGAACTCGGTGTGCAGGTAGAGCGGCAGCGACCGCCCGCTCCAGACCTCGACCAACCGGCCAAGCACTTCGGTGTTGATGCTGTCATAGCCGCGCTGCGTCCCCGGCTCGAAAGCCAGCGGCACCTTGCTAACGCGCTGGACGTAAGTGGCCAGGTCGAGGCTGTACTCAAGACGCGCCTCGATGCGACGGCGCATGGCTTTTCCTTCCGCGATCGGGAAACCGGTGGTGTGGGTGAGTAGATGGCGGATCGTGGGAACCTGTACCGGTGCCCGCGCGATGCCACTGACGCCCATCACTTTCAGCCCCGCCAGTTCCGGCAGGTGTTTTCCAATAGGATCGTCCAGCGCACCGTGGCCCTCGCCTATCAGCCGCAGCACGGCGGCCGACACCACGGGCTTGGTCATCGAATAGATGCGGTAGATGGCATCGCCCCGCAACGGGCGGGTGCGGGCAATGTCAGCGAATCCCAATGCTTCGTCGCGCACTACCTTGCCATCGTGCAGCACGATCATCCGTGCACCGGGATATCCGGCATCCACCACATTCGCCTGCAACCATGCATGCGTATCCGTTGTCGGCTTCGCCGCAACGGCGGCAAGCGATGGCATCAGCACGGCGGACAGCACCAGCAACGCCCGCAGGCACGCTCCGTGTCGCGGGATCATGTATTTCCTCCTGGATCAGCTGCGGTGCAGAACGCGTCGTATCGATGTCGGATCATCATGCGATGGCCCGACATCGGGGCGCCGGCCAGCAAGTCTGCGCCGGCACCCTTGTCGACGCGCTGTCTGCGATTCGTCAGAACGAGCGCTCGTAGGTGAAAGAATACATCCGGCCGCGGCCCGCCCAGTAGTTGCGGAAGCCGGGCACCTGCGACCAGGTCAGGATGTACTGCTTGTCGAGCAGGTTCTCGACGCCGAGCGAGAAGCGGCCCACCTTGTCCACGGCGTAGTTCGCGCTGAAATCGAACAGCGTGTAACCGGTGGTGTGCTCTTCGTACTTGAAGCTCGTGTCGTTGTACTCGCGGTAGTCGCTGCCGTATAGGTCGCGCGACATCTGCGTCGCGGAGCTGAGTGTCATGTCGCCCTTCGGCGAGAATTTCCAGCGCGCCGTCAGCACCAGCTTGTCCGGGTTGGTATCCAGTGCGCCCATCGGCTTGTTGAGGCCACCCGCATCCCAGCGCCCTTCCAAGTCGGACGTCCAGAACGAGGTCCAGCCCTCGGTGTGGGCGTAGACGGCGGAGAGCTTCCAGTCATCGTTGACGTACCAGTCCACCGTCGCCTCGTAACCCTTGATGCGGGTCGGCGCGCGGTTCAACACGAAATCGTTGGTGCGCCAGTCGACCGCGAGCGAACTGCCGAAATCGGCGTTGGACTCGTAGTAGGACGCACTGACGGACAGGTGCTTGCCGTACCAGTTGAAGCCGATTTCCTTGTTGTCCACGACGATAGGCTGCAGGTCGACAATCCCCTTGACGGTCTGGCCATCGGTATCCACGTTGCGCAACGGGATGCCGACGTTGGGCAGGCCGAAGCCTTCGCCGTAGGCGACGAACGCCGACAACTGCGGCGTGATCTGCCAGACCGCGCCAAGGTTCTTCATCGTGTCGGTGTAGCTCAGCGTTCCACCTTCGACGAACTTCCTGCCTCGGTACCAGGTGGTGGTGTACGAGTCGACATTCAGTTCGCCATCTTCACGGCGCAGGCCGCCGCTGATCGTCACCGGTCCAATTTCGTAGCTCAGCTGCGCATAGGGCGCCAGGCTGATGTACTCCATCGGCGGTACCCACAGACGATCAGTCAACGCGAGTCGCTGGTCGGCAGTGTCCTTCACCCAGTCCACGCCCGTATGCAGTTCCAACCCGTCGATGTTGAACAAGTCAGGACGCGTCCAGGAAGCACGGAGTCCGCGCTTGTCCGAACGGATCTCGGACTGGTCCCAGATGCGGCCGTTGGGACCGTTCGGCGGAATGTCGGGATCCTGGCGATCATTGCCGTCTTCGGGCGGATAACGCATGGCCTGGTCCGCCCAGTAGCCATTGAGCACGAGCGTGCCACCGAGGAAATCGGCATCGGTGTAGACCGCGTTGAACTGCTTGAAGTCGTTGAACTCGGCCTTGGTCTCGAACAGGTGGCCACGCTCCGAGGTATTCGGTCGCGGATCCTCGCACCAGACGGGTTCATAGCGGCAACCGTCGACCTGACGGTAGTTGCCCTTGCCTTCGATCTTGAAGTCGCTGTAGCTGGCCTGTAGCCGTTTCTCGCCGGCCTCGCCGAAGTTGAAACCAGCCTTGACGAAGAGGTTGTTGGCCTCGGAATCATGCAGCGAGCCACTGGTGTTCATGCCCAGGCGGACGCCGTTGCCGTCGTAACTCATGCCGCGATCGATCCGGGAAACACCCACGACAACGTCGAAGTCGTCCTTCTTGTGGGACATGTTGGCGCCGATCTTCCAGCCCGCACTGTCATCCTTGAACTGGGTCGAGTAGCGGGTCACGAGGCGAAACTTGGTGCCGTCCTCGCTCGGCTGGGTGGAGATGTAGTTGATGATGCCGCCCGCCGCGCCGATGCCTTCCGACGCCGACGGGCCGTTGATCACCTCGATCCGCTCGACGATACCCATGTCGGTGAACGTGGCGTTCCGTGTCCCCTCGCGCAGCGGCGAGCCCTGCGGCACACCGTCGAACAGGCGCAGTGCGATGCGCCCACGCAGGTTTTCGCCGGTGTTGCTCATGGCCTGGGATGCTTCGGAGTAACCGGGCACGGTGCGCGCCAGCACCGCAGTCGCATCTTCGGTCACCAGCAGGGTGCGCTGGATATCCTCTTTCGACACCACGTTGATGGCGCCCGGGATCTTGTCCACGGACTTGAGCGCGCGCGTGCCGGTGACGATCATGCGGTCGAGGTTGACGGCGTCCTTACCGCGCTCCTGTTCGGCCGCCTTATCCTCTGGCAACGGGGTGTTCTGTTGGGCTTGGACGCTGGCGCTGACGGCGGCGGCCAGCAGGAAAACGCCGAACGCGGCGGGTACCTGTTTCATGGTCTGTTCTCGGAATGCTTCGGTGGACGGCGAGCGCGCGTGCGCGTCGGCGCGTGGCTGGTAGGTGTACGAGAAGGCCGCGGAGGCGGCCGGCGTGCCCAGCGTTCCTCCCAGACGCTCGAACCCGACGATGGCCACAGCCTAGGTAAACGTCCGTCACGGAAGAATCGCCCGCGGATATGTTCACAGGCTAGTTTTTGTAGCGTGCAATGCAGCATCGCGGACCGCGGCCGGCGATCAGCCCTGTCCGGTGGCGGCGCGACTCTCCTGCAGCAGCACGGTGACCAGGCGGATGCGCACGGTGGCGCGCGACCACACCATGCCGATCCGGCGCGGCTCGCTTGGCAGCGGCAACGGCATGCGCACCAGGTCCAGGCCTTCGGGCCACGGACGCGCCCAGTCCGGCACCAGCGAGACGCCCAGGCCGCGATCCACCATCACCGCGATGGCGTTCAGGCCGTTCAGTTCGAAGCGCTCGCGCGGCACGATGCCGGCGCGCCGCAGGTAGTCGTCCGCCACGCGGCCGCCCCACTGCGTGCGGTCGTAGCGGATCAGCGGCTCCTCGCGCAGCAGTTCATGCGGATCGCGCCCGGCCATCCGCGCCGGTGCGATCATCACCAGCGGCTCCTCGCGCAGCAGCTGCCAGTCGCAGGTCTTCGGCAGGTTGTAAGGCGCCTGCAGCACCAATGCCGCATCCAGTTCGCCGGTCTCGACCGCGCGGTACAGCTCGGCCGAATAGCCGGGACGGATGTAGACGTTGATCTGCGGGAACGCGTCGACCATGCGCGCCAGGATGTCCGGCAGCATGCCGGCCAGCGCGGTGGGACACGCGCCGAGGCGAAGCTCGCCCGACACTTCGCTGTCGTTGGCCACGCTGCGCATGTCGGAGACGTCGCGCAGCAGGTCTCGCGCCCGCTGCAGGATGCGCGACCCCTCTTCGGTCAGGCTGACGGTGCGGCCGGCGCGCGCGATCAGCGGCGCACCGAGTTCGCGCTCCAGCGTGCGGATCTGCTGCGCGACCGCCGCCGGCGTGATGTTCAGCACGCGGGCCGCCGCCGCCATCGAGCCGCGGTCGGCCACCACCACGAAGGTATTCAGGAACTGGGTGTCCACGTGCTTCCCCTTGCTGCCGTCAGGCTACACGAGGACCGCAAGGCACACGATGGGACATTCGGCCCATGCGCTCAGACCGCCGGGTCCTGACTGCCCTGCCGGTAGATGGTCAGGCCCTGCAGCGAGCGCGACGGTGGCGGGAAGAACAGGCTGGCCACATAGCCCACGACCACGCAGACCAGGATCGAGATGGCCAGATAGAAGTATGGATGCACCAGGTCGTACCACCAGGCGATGAAGGTCAGCACGATCGCCGAGACGATGCCGATCGCCACGCCCTGCGAATTGGCGCGCCGGGTGAACATGCCCAGCGTGTAGGCACCGGCAAAGCCACCGCCGAGCAGGCCGGCCAGCTCGATCGACACGTCGAACAGCGAGCCGATGTCGAAGCGCGACAGCACCAGGGCGGCACCGATGCCGACCAGGCCCACCACCACCGTCATGACCTCGGCGAAGAACACGCCCTTCTTCTGCGATTTGTCCTTGGCGAACCGCTCGTAGAAGTCGACCGTGATCAACGTGGCCACCGAGTTCATGATGCCCGACAGCGTGGCCATCGCCGCGGCGAAGATGCCGGCGATGATCAGGCCGGTGACGCCCATCGGCAGCTCCGCGGCGATGAACAGCGGGAACGTGGCGTCGACGGGCAGCAGCGGATTCATCCGCTCGGGATTGTTCTTGTAATAGACGAACAGCGCCGTGCCGATGCCGTAGAACACGAAACCACCGGGAATCATGATGGCGGCGAAGGCCCAGATGGAACGGCCCGCTTCCTTGTCCGACTTGGTCGACAGCACGCGCTGCATCAGCACCTGGTCCTTCGGGAAGGTCAGCACCACCTCGAACAGCACCAGGAAGATGAAACCCCACACCGTGGCCTTGGTCAGGTCGAAGCTGAAGTCGAACAGCTTCGTCTTGTCTTCCGCCATCGCGATCTGGGTGAACTCGCCGAAACCGCCCTTCAAGGTCCAGACGATGAAGAGGATGGCGAAGATCGCACCGCCCATCTTCACGATCACCTGCACCACGTCGGTCCAGATCACGGCCTTCATGCCACCCATCGCCGTATAGATGATGGTGAAGCCGCCCATCAGCAGCACGCTCCAGATCACGTCGATGCCGGTGATGGTGGAGATGGCCAGCGCGGGCAGGAACAGGATCACGCTCATGCGACTGCCGATCTGCATGAAGATGGCCAGCGCACTGGCCAGCATGCGGATGGACGGGTGGAAGCGCGTCTCCAGGTAGGAGAACGTGGACATCAGGTCCAGCCGGCGCAGCAGCGGCACGATCCAGACCGCGACGAACATCAGGCCGAGGACCGCGATCAGGTTGTTGGTGAGGTACTGCCAGTTGGTCTCGAACGCCTTCGCCGGGATCGCGATGAAACTGATCGAACTGGTGTTGACGGCGTACAGGCTCAGGCCCGCCGCCCAGAACGGGATCGTGCGGCTGCCGACGAAGAAGTTCTCCGTCGAATTGCGCTTCTCGCGCAGGTAGAAGTACAGGCCTATGCCGATCATCGCCGCCAGGTAGACCACGATCACCAGCCAGTCGAGCCAGGCCAGCAGGTGCTTGCGGGACTGCACCTGCACGCTGTGCAGTGTGCCGGTGGCGCTGCGCCATGCCAGTCCGTCGCTCCACGCAGTGACGCCTGCGATGCCGGTCGGGAGATCCGCCGGCAGCGTCGCCCACGCCTTGGTGATGGCATGGAAGGTCAGCATGCGCGGCGCGCCACCGCCTTCGGCGACCAGGTACAGCAGGTGCGCCTGCCCCAGGGCGCGCGCGCCATCTCCCACCAGGCTGCCGGGAACCGGCGGCATGCGCGACCAGCCCGTCTCGCGATGCCAGCGCCACAGCATCGTTCCGGCAACCGATGGAACAGTGGCGAACAGGTCGCCGCGCTGCGCCAGCAGGCTCGACGCCGCCTCCCTGCCCGGCCATGGCGTCACCGCGGTCCAGCGCGCCGACGCGGTGTCCAGTGCCAGCCGGAAGAGATGCGGCGTGCCATGCGCATCCAACCCGGTGGCATGCAGGGCGCCATCCCCTTCGGCCAGCCTGGTGTCGCGCAGCGGCACCGGCCACGCCGGCAAGGCGCGCAACACGAGTCGATCCCCTTCGAGGATCGCGGTCGACACGCCGACGAACGAGGATCCGCCCTGCGCGGGACGCACCAGGTAGAGCGTGTTCCTGGCGGTGAGCCAGACGGCGTTGGCGGGAACGTCCGCAGGCAGCGAGACCGGGGTCCACGCGGTTGCGCCAGCGGGCAGTCGCCACGCCTTGCCGGCGTGGATTGCCAACAGTGACGTCCCCACCGCATGCAGGCCATCCACCTGGCCGCCCGGCACGGCCGGCAACGCGTCCTGCCGAACCGTCGCCAGACTGTCGGCCCGCGCCAGGCACGACCACGACAGTGCGCACAGCATGAGCATGGCCATGGCGCAGCGGGCCAGGCGGCGGACCTGCGTCCGCGCCGAACGTGTTGCCTGCTGCGTCATGCCGTTCCCTCGTTGCGATTTGCGATGGTCAGTACGTCGCGTGCGCGGGCCAGGAAAGGCGCGTCGACCATGCGGCCATCGACCGCGAAGGCGCCATCGCCCGTCCGTGCCGCCGCATCCACCGTGCGACGTGCGGCCTCGATTTCCTCGTGCGATGGCGCGAACACGGTGTTCGCCCACGCGACCTGTCGCGGATGCACGCAGCTTTTCCCGGCATAGCCCAGCGCGCGCGCGGATTCCGCTTCGGCGACGAAACCCGCTTCATCGTCAAGCCCTGGAAACGCGGCGTCGTAGGCGAACACGCCCGCTTCCGCTGCTGCCATGCGCAGCGCGTACTGCGCCGCATGCACGTTGCGCAGGTCGCCGCGGCGGATGCCATGGGGTTCGAACAGGTCTCCCAGCCCCAGTTGCAGCCCGCGCACCCGCGGATGCGCGCGTGCGATCGCGCCGGCATGCCGCAGCGCGCGCGGCGTCTCGATATTGATCAGCAGCCCCAGCGGTGCGCGCCTGGGCAGATGGGCCTCGATCGCCTCGATCTCCGCGATGGCCTGCTGCAACTGCAGCGGTGATTCCACTTTCGGCAGGTTGACCAGGTCGATCTCCAGCGGCAGCACGGCGCGCAGGTCCGCCTCCCACGCCGACGTGTTCCATCCGTTGACGCGCACGACCACTCGCTTGCCGGCGGCGCGGTGCGTTCCGGTCCGCAGCAGTGCCGATACCTGGGCGCGCGCTTCATCCTTGTCGGCGCCGGCGACGGCATCCTCCAGATCGAAGGACACCAGGTCGGCCGCGCTCGCCAGCGCCTTGTCGAACAGCGCGGGACGACTGCCGGGAACAAACAATTTGCTACGCATGGACGGCGCTCATCATGGCGCGCAGTCTGCGGGAAACCGTCCGGCGGCAAAGCCCGCCGCGGCATTTTCAAACGATAGTTTTTACTTCGTCCGGGAATTGCGCAACGCAACATCCCGTGTATTTCCCCGCGCTCAGCGCTTCACGTCCAGGCTGTTCTCGCCGAGGAACGCCTGCACGTCGGCGACCGTCACCAGATTGAAGTCGCCGGGCAGCGAATGCTTCAGACAGGCCGCCGCCACGCCGAAGTGCAGCGCGTCCTCCTTCGTCATGCCCGCCAGCCCGCCATGCAGCACGCCGGCCGCGAACGCGTCGCCGGTGCCGATGCGGTCGACGATCGGCGACACCTCATAGGCGGGCGTCGTATGCAGCGAACCGTCCCGCAACGCGGTGATGCCGGACAGGGCATGGTGATCGACGCTGTGCTGCACGCGCACCGTCGCCGCCATCTGCTGCAGGTGCGGGAACGCCTTGAAGGCAGCCGCCGCACCTGCCGCGAACCGTTCCTGCGGCGTTGCCTGCGGAAAGTCGAGGCCGAGCACCACCTGCAGATCGCGGTGGCTGGCGAACAGCAGGTCGGCCTCGGACATCAGCCCGCGCAGGATCGACGGCGCGTCGCCGCCCCACGCTTCCCACAGCTTGGGACGGAAGTTGCCGTCGAACGACACGCTTGCCCCGGCCGAGCGCGCCTCCCTCACCGCGGCAAGTACGCCATCCGCCGCCCGCTGGCCCAGTGCCGGCGTCACGCCCGACACGTGCAGCCAATCGGCACCCGCGAGCAGCGCAGGCCAGTCATGCGTACCGCCGCCGGCACGCGCGAAGGCGGAATCCGCGCGGTCGTACAACACCTCGCTGGGGCGCTGGATGGCACCCGGGGTGAGGAAATACAGTCCCATGCGTCCGGGTGCCTGCCGCACGGCCCGCGCTTCGACCCGATGCCGGCGCAGTTCGCCCAGCGCCGCTTCGCCCAATGCGTTGTCCGCGACCAGTCCCACCATGTGCGCGTCGTGGCCGAAGCGTGCCAGCGAGACCGCCACGTTCGCTTCCGCCCCCCCCACGTGGACCTCCAGCACGGGCGACTGCAACAGCATCTGGCGACCCGGTGCTCCAAGCCGCAGCAGCAGCTCACCGAAACAGACGATCTTCCCCATGCCCCGCTTCTCCCGTGGTGTTGATGCTGCGCTTGCAGACCGGTTTCCGCTTGTCCATGGGACAAGATAAACCGGCTCGACTAACAGTTGTTGTTGCAGCGCACACTCTGTTAGCGTTGTTTTTGACCAGCGGTGTCATTTTACCACCGGACGCACGCTGGAAGGGAAAAAACAGCGATTTTTGCCATCAAAACAGTCGCGCCATGCGGCCATGGTCCTTTGAGGAGGGGATAACATGCCAGTCATTCATCAACGCCGGAAGACACCGGTTACCTTGCTTGCGGTCTCGATCGGTGTTGCGCTGCAGATGAGTGCAGCGGCACAGGCCCAGGAGGCGACGCAGCCGGCCGGTCCCGACCAGTCCGCGCCGGCGGAAAGCGTGGAGACGCTCGACACGATCAGCGTCACCGGCTATCGCGCCAGCCTGGAGAAGGCGCTCGACATCAAGCGCGGCGAGAAGGGCATCGTGGATGCCATCGTGGCCCAGGACATCGGCAAGTTCCCGGATCTCAACCTGGCCGAATCGCTGCAGCGCATTCCGGGCGTGGTGATCACCCGCGACGCAGGCGAAGGCCGCAACATCACCGTGCGCGGCCTGGGACCGCAGTTCACCCGCGTGCGCCTGAACGGCCTTGAGGCGATGAGTTCGGTAGGCAGCAGCGATGGCCAGGGCGGCGCGAACCGCAGCCGCAGTTTCGACTTCAACGTGTTCGCTTCCGACCTGTTCTCGCAGCTGATCGCGCGCAAGACCGCATCGGCCGACATCGAAGAAGGGTCGCTGGGCGCGACCGTCGACCTGCGCACGGCGCGTCCGTTCGATTTCGACGGGTTCACGGCGACCGGCAACCTGCAGGGCAGCTTCAACGATGCCGCCAAGACCACCAGCCCACGCTTCGCCGGCCTGATTTCCAACAGCTGGGCCGACGGCAGGTTCGGTGCCCTGTTCTCGGTGGCCTACTCCGAACGCGACACCGTGGAGGAAGGCTCGGGTACGGTGCGCTGGGCGGGCGGCACCACCAATGGCGGTTTCAATTCGACGTCGCCCTTCGCCCCGGCGCTGGCGGCCAATGTCTACGCGCCGCGCTTCCCGCGCTACACGCTGATGGAGCACGACCAGAAGCGCCTGGGCGTGACCGCCGCCCTGCAGTTCAAGCCTTCGTCCGACACCAGCTTCAGTCTGGACGCGCTGTACTCGAAGATCGACGCGGTGCGCGACGAGCGCTATATCGAAGCCAACAGCCTGAGCAAGCCGAGCGGTCTCGGCAGGAAGAACGACATCCGGGTGATCGACGGCGTGGTCGAGAACGGGGCGCTGGTCTATGCGGTCATGGACAACGTCGGCCTGCGCGCCGAGAACCGCCATGACGAATGGGAAACGACCTTCAGGCAGGTCAGTCTGGACGGCGAACACCGCTTCAGCGACAGCTTCCGCGTCAGCGGCAAGATCGGCACCTCGAAGTCCGAACACAGCAATCCGATCCAGGCGACAGTGATGATGGATCGCTATGGCGTGAACGGCTACAGCTACGACTACCGCGGCAACCCGAACCTGCCGGTCTTCAACTACGGCATCAACCCCACCGATCCCAACGGCTGGAACCTGTCGGTCATCCGGCTGCGCGAGAACTACGTCAGCAACGACTACGACACCGGGCAGCTGGATTTCGCCTGGTTCATGTCGCCGACGTTCACCCTGAAGGGTGGTCTCCAGGCCAAGAACTTCGGCTTCGTGTCCAGCGAACGCCGCCGCGGTGCGACCGAAACCATCGTGCCGACCAACACCGCCGGCGGCACGTCCACCACGCCGGTGCCCTTGCCGGGCAACCAGATCATCCAGGCCCGGCTGCGCGGCGTCAGCGGCTCGCCGGGCACCTGGGTGGTGCCGGACTTCGACGCCATCGCCGGCATGTACGACATCTTCAGCGACAGCGGCACGTTCGCGATGATCAACTACAACCCCAGCGACCAGAGCGTCTACGAGAAGGATCGCGGCGCGTATGTGATGGGCGAGTTCAACACGGATATCGGCGCAATCCCGTTCTCCGGCAACGTCGGCGTGCGCTATGTGCGGACCAGCCAGACATCGACCGGCGTCGGCACCGTCAACGGCACGCCTACCGTCATCACGGTGGACCGCGAGTACAGCGATGTGCTGCCGTCGTTGAACCTGGTGGCCGAAATCACGCCTGATTTCCTGGTCCGCTTCGGCGCGGCAAAAGTGATGGCACGCCCGCCGCTCGGCAACCTCAGCCCCGGCGTGGCGGTCAGCGTCAGCGGTACGGCCCGGACTGTTTCCGCCGGCAATCCGTTGCTGGATCCGCAGCGCGCCAAGACCTACGACCTCGGCTTCGAGTGGTATTTCAACCAGGGAGCGATGCTGGGCGCCGTACTGTTCTACAAGGACATCGACAGCTTCATCCAGAACACCCGTGAAACGCGTCCGTACAACACCAGCGGCCTGCCCAACAGCCTGCTGGATGGAACCATCGCGCTGCCCACGGAGGACTTCGTCTTCACGGTGCCGATCAACACCCCGGGCGGATCGCTGCGCGGCATCGAGCTGAACTACACGCAGCCGTTCACGTTCCTGCCGGGCGCCCTGAAAGATGTCGGCATGCAGTTGAACTACACCTACGTCGACTCGGAAGTGCAGTACATGCTGTCCTCGGGCGCGCTGGCGCAGAAGGAAGAGCTGACCGGCACCTCCAGGACGGGGTGGAACGCCTCGCTGTACTACGAAGGCAAGCGCCTGTCCGGCCGCATTTCGGCGACCAACCGTTCCGACTACCTGATCCTGGTGCCCGGCACGGAAGTGGGCTTCAACAGCGAGGCCAATGGCGTGCACGGGCAGAGCGGAACCACCATCCTCGACGCCTCGATCCGTTACAAGATCAGCGACAGGCTGGAAGTCAGCCTCGAAGGCAGCAACCTGACCAACGAGGCGCAGGCGTCGTGGGTATCCAATCCGGCCGTGCAGCTGCCGCTCGAGTACAGCGAGACCGGCCGCCAGTACCTGCTGGGCCTGCGCTACAAGTTCTGATGCGTTGACCGTTTGGCGTCCGGTGGACCGGACGCACTCGAAGCCCGGCCGCCTCTCCCGGCCGGGCTTCTTGCTGTCCGGGATTCGACTGCATGCGAGGGGCTAAGTGCCTGCATGGCTTTGCACAACCGGCACGGTCCGCGGATTGCGGAACAGCGGCCGGGGACGCCGCCACGAGACGTCGCACCGATCGTCACCACCTGCCACCCGCTCCGACGAAGCCGGTGATCCGTGCGCAAGGCGACTCGGCGCTTGCGGCGCAATGCCCTTGCGCAATGCCGGCGGGCGGCGGCACGCGCTATCGCCCCGTCTTTCGCCACCACGGTTGCCACGTCCGCCTTGATGCGCAACACGCCACCCACTGCGGCGGATGACGGCGGCTCGGCCAATGCGCGGATGCGACGCGAGTCCATCCGCAGCCACCCGGCCCAAGCCGGAAGCAGGGAAAAAGAAAGCCCGCCTGACGGCGGGCTCGCATGCATGCCGGTTGCGGACGCCGTCGTCCGCCATGACACCCTAGCGCAGCGGCTCACCGCGCGGATAGACGCCCGAGACCGGTTCCATCACCTCCAGGTTCCATTCGCTTTCGACGAACGGCTTCCGGCCCTCCTTGTACTGCGGATAGCCGCCGACCTGTTCCTGGCTGTCGATGATCTCGCCACGTCCTTCGATGACATCCGCCACGATGCGGCGGTCGATCAGGTCGCGGTTCCAGGGCGTGGCACCGACGGTCTCGATGACGGCGTCCTGCACCTTCGCCGACGGCAGCAGCATGACGCCGAACGGCAAGGGGGGCGCGGTCTTCACGCGGTTGAGCTTCACCGGCGCGGTCGTATAGCTGCCCGTTTCCTGGATGCTCGTGTTGCCGACCCGATCGACGATCAGGTTGTCCTGCGAATAGAGGTCGAGGTCGCCCGAACCGCCGATCATCAGGAAGGCCAGCGGTTCGGTCGACTTGCCGGCCCGCATGACGTTGCCGCGCACGGCCATCTCGCCCTTCGAGTACAGATGGCCCAGCCACTCTTCGGCGATCAGGTTGTAATGGATGGCGCGCTGGCCGGGGTTGTAGATCAGGTTGTTGATCACCTGGCCGCGTGCGCCGCCCTTGAACAGGGGGCTGCGTTCGTAGTTGTGCGCATAGAGGTTGCCGACGATCAGCACCTCGTTGACATGGTCGTGGATCAGCGAACCCTTGGAGTGCTCGCCCTTGGCATGGGTGGAATGCGCCAGCCCTTCGCTGACGATGTTGTTGCTGTAGGTGATCCGGCGCGACGCGTTGGCCATCCACTCGGCTTCGTTCTCGCCATGGAAACGCGTGCTGGAAGCGCTCAGGTTTTCGTCCGTCGCCCAGGTGAGCGAGCAGTGGTCGACGATCACGTCATGCGCGCCGCGCACGGTGGTGACGGCGTCGATGTCGCCTGAGCGCTTCGGCCTGCCACCGTCGCCGGGCCGGATGCGGAGATGGCGGATGACCACATCGTGGGTGGCGATGGTCAGGCCGCCCTTGATGATCGTCACGCCCGGATGTGGCGCGGTCTGGCCGGCCACGGTCAGGAACGGCTCGGTGATGCGCAGTTCCTTCATGCCCAGGTCGATGACACCGCCGACCTCGAACACCACGATGCGCGGACCCGTGCCGGTCACCGCCTCCGCGAACGAACCGGGGCCATCGGCCGCCAGGCTGGTGACGCGGACGATCTTGCCGCCCCGCCCACCGGGCGTATGTGCGGCGGCGCCCTGCGCGCCCGGGAAGGCGACCGGACGCGTGTCGGCGGCCCATGCCGTGGCCGTGGCGAACGCGATCAGCAAGGCGGCCACACCATGGGCCAGCGCGCGGAACCGCGCAGGCGCGGGAAAACGAAGATCAAGCATTGGCTCCCTCCCAGGAGTAAGCGACGCATCGTGGCATCGGGATGGATTTTGCGGCAGTGCACATTGTCAATGACACCGGTTTACCATATACAGGTCACCAGCCTGCACTGTCACTCGGCAGTGCAACAAACACCGCGGGGAGAACCCACTTGAGCAATGACCAGAACGCCCTTGCCGATGCACGCGCCGACGCGCCCGCGCTGGCCGACATTGCGGATGCCTTCGTGGGTGCACGCCGCGAAGGGCGGGCGTTGCCCGGGTTTCCCGGCGATGTCCCGGAAGACCTCGTTGCGGCCTATCGCGTGCAGGATCTCGCGATCGCGCAGTGGCCGGACCGGGTGGTGGGCTGGAAGGTCGGCTTCATCGCGCCCGAGCGGCGGGATGTGTCCGGCGACGAGCGCCTGCTCGGCCCCATCTTCGCCCGCCAGCTGCAGCTGACCACCGGTGGTCAGACACGCTTCCAGGTCTTCGGGGGCGGCTTCGGTGCGGTGGAAGCGGAGTACGTCCTGCGCCTGGAGGCGGACGCGCCCGCCAGCAAGACCGACTGGACGCCCGAGGAAGCCGCATCGGTTCCGTCCACCCTGTTCATCGGCATGGAAGTGGCCAGCAGTCCGCTGGCGACCATCAACCAACTGGGACCCCGCGTAGTCGTGTCGGACTTCGGCAACAACAACGGACTGGTCATGGGCGCGGCAATCCCGGACTGGACCGACCGTAGCGACGCCTCCCTGACCTGTACGACCTGGATCGATGGCCGACACGTGGGCCAGGGCGGCGCGACCACGCTGCCGGGTGGCCTGCGCGCGGCCTTTGCCTTCGCGCTGGCGCGGTCCGCGCGACGCGGTCGTCCGCTCAAGGCCGGCGACCTGATCGCGACCGGCAACGCGACCGGCATCCACGACATCCTGCCGGGGCAACAGGCGCGCATCGACTTCGACGGGCATGGCAGCATCGAATGCCTGGCCACCGCCGCCACACCGAAGGACGAAGGAGACTGGCGCGCATGATGAACCGTCGTCGTTTCCTCGGTACCGGGTTCGGTGCCGCCATGGCCCTGCCGCTGGCCACCGGCCGCGTCTTCGCCGACGACGGCCGGCACGTACTGACCGCGACCGACGTGCACGTGAAGGACTACCCCACCGTCGAAGCGGTGCGCTGGATCGGCGACACGATGGCGCGCGAGACCGGCGGTCGCGTGACCCTGCGCCAGTACCACTCCGGCCAGCTGGGCCGCGAGTCCGAGGCCATCGACATGGCGCGCTTCGGCGCCATCGACATCACCCGCGTCTATGCGGGCGCGCTGAACAATGCGTTCCCGCTGACGCAGGCGCTGTGCCTTCCGTACGTCTTCGACTCGGTGCCGCACATGCGGCGGGCGATGGACAGCGGTGTCGGCCAGGCGGTGCTGGACGGCTTCGCCCGCCGCGGCCTGGTGGGACTGGCCATCTACGATTCGGGTGCGCGCTGCTTCTACAACACCAAGCACGCCATTCGCGTGCCCGCCGACCTGCACGGCCTGAAGGTCCGCGTGCCGGTGTCGGACATCTTCATCCGCATGCTGCGCCTGTTCGGCGCGAACGCAACGCCGCTCTCGCTGGGCGAAGTGTTTTCCGGGCTGGAAACGCACATGATCGATGGCGCCGAGAACAACATCCGCAGCTTCCATTCCAGCCGGCATTTCGAAGCCGCGCACTATTGGTCGCAGACCAACCACTCCTATGCACCGGACGTGCTGCTGGTATCGCAGCGCACGCTGGACGGCCTGCAGCCGCGCGATCGCGAGCTGCTGGTGGAGACGGCACGCCAGTCGGTCGGCGTGATGCGCACGCTTTGGGACGCGTCGGAGGCGAAGGCGCGCGAGGCCGTGTTCGCGTCCGGCGTGAAGCACAACGAGGCCGATCTGGCCGCGTTCGCGCGCGCATCGCAGCCGCTGCTTTCCGAGTATTGCGCCGATCCGGCGATCGACGCCCTGTACCGCCGCATCCGCGACCTGGCCTGAGACCCGACGATGTCCGAAGAAACCACGCTGTCTCCCGCCGCGCCCCTGCAGCGCGGCATGGACCTGCTGTCCAACACGGCCATCGCGTTCGCGGTCGCTGCGCTGCTGGGCCTGGTCGTCGTGCAGGGCTGGCAGGTGATCGCCCGCTACGTCATCAACGACTCACCCAGCTGGACCGAACCCGTCACGGTGCTGCTGTTGACCACCGCGATGAGCCTGGGCGCCGCGGCGGGCGTGCACACGAACCGCCACTTCGGCTTCTTCCTGCTGGCCGACGCGGTGGGGCCACGCCTGAAGAAGGTGCTGCATGCGCTGTCGCCGCTGGTGATCGCGGCGATCGGCGCAGTGATGGCGTACTGGGGCGCGGTGCTGTTGCTGGACGGCCTGGATATCCGCATCGCCGGCGCGCCGATGCCGCAGAGCATCGGCTACCTGCCGCTGTCGATCGGCGGCGTGCTGATGGTGGTGTTCGCCCTGTACCGCCTGCTGCTGGTGCTGCGCGCGCCGTCGACCGACGAGGCCCGCTGACCCATGGCGATCACCCTGCTCTTCTCTGTCTTCGTGATCCTGCTGCTGGTCGGCGTGCCCGTCGCGTATGCGCTGGCGGCCGCGTCGCTGGCGACGTTGCTCTACCTGGACCTGCCCAGCATCGTGCTGGTGCAGCAGATTTCGTCGGGCACCGGCTCGGCGTCGCTGATCGCGATTCCGCTTTTCATCTTCGCCGGCGAGATCATGCTGCGCGGCGGCATTTCCGAACGCCTGATCAGCCTGGCGGCTTCGCTGGTCGGCCGGCTGCGCGGCGGCCTGGGCCAGGTCAGCATCCTGTCGTCGCTGTTCTTCGGCGGCGTGTCGGGCTCGGCGATCGCCGACGTCTCCGCGGTGGGCGGCACGATGATTCCGCAGATGGTCAAGCGCGGTTACGACCGCGACTTCGCCGTCAACGTCAGCATCACGGCAGCGCTGGTGGCGCTGCTGGTGCCGCCTTCGCACAACCTGATCCTGTTCTCGGCCGCGGCGGGCGGCGGGCTGTCCATCGCCGACCTGTTCGCCGCCGGCATCGTGCCCGCGTTGTTGATGACGGCGGTCCTGATGGTCACGGGCTGGGCGGTGGCGTGCAAGCGCGGCTACGGCACCGAACCGTTCCCCGGCCTGCGTGCGGTCATGCTGCGGCTGGTGGCGGCGCTGCCCGGCCTGGGCCTGGTGGGCCTGATCTTCTTCGGCATCCGCGCGGGCATCTTCACTGCCGTGGAGAGCGCGGCCATCGCCGTGGTGTATGCGTTGCTGGTGACCAGCGTGCTGTATCGCCAGCTGTCGCTGAAGGAATTCTTCGCCACGGTGACGCATGCCGCGCGCACGACGGGCGTCATCCTGTTCGTGATCGCCACGGCGGCGGTGTTCGGCTGGCTGCTGGCCTACCTGCAGGTACCGGCCGCGGCCGTCGACGCGCTGCAGTCCATCGCGCACAGCAAGTACACCGTCCTGCTGCTGATCGTGCTGGTGCTGCTGTTGCTGGGCACCTTCATGGACCTGGCGCCGATGATCCTGATCTGTACGCCGATCTTCCTGCCGGTGGCACGCGCTTACGGTATCGACCCGATCCATTTCGGCCTGGTCCTGGTCCTGACCGGCGGCCTGGGATTGGTGACCCCGCCAGTGGGGTCGGTGCTGTTCATCGGCACTGCGATCGGCAAGATCACGATCGCCCAGAGCATGCGCACGATCTGGCCGTTCTGGCTGGCGGGGCTGGCCGTCCTGATGGTGGTGACGCTGTGTCCGGAGCTGTCGCTCTGGCTTCCGAAGGCGCTCAAGGGATAAGGGATGCCGTAATTTCCGCTATCGCGCGCTGGACTGACCGCCAGCCGCTAGAATCCTTCCGACAGACGAACGGACCCGCCCTGCCCCATGCCCGCGCGCAAGAAGCCCGACACCCCCGCCGCCCTGCCGACCGGCGGCAAGGCCGCGACCATCAACGACATCGCGCGGCTGTCCGGCGTTTCCAAGAAGACCGTCTCGCGCATCATCAACCATTCGCCGCTGGTCCGTAAGGACACCCGCGAGAAGGTCGAAGCGCTGATGCGGGAGGTCGGCTACTCGCCCGATCCGATGGCGCGTGGCCTCGCCTTCCGCCGCTCGTTCCTGATCGGCATGGTCTACGACAATCCGACCGCGCAGTACATCGTGAACATGCAGTACGGCGCGCTGGACGCGCTGCGCGATTCCGGTTTCGAACTGGTCGTGCATCCCTGCGACAGCCGCAGCCCGGGCTACATCGATGGCGTGCGCCGCTTCGTGCAACAGCAGAAACTGCACGGCGTGATGCTGGTGCCTCGCGCCTCGGAAGACCAGGCGCTGGCCGACATGCTGGCCGAGATCGGCTGCCGCTACACGCGCATCGCCTCGGTGTCGATGGACACGCCCGCGCGCATGGTGGTCACCCACGACCGCGACGGTGCCGCCGAAGCCGCCGAATACCTGCTGTCGCTGGGCCACACCGACATCGCCCTGATCACCGGCCCCGCGGCGTACCGGTCGTCGATCGAACGCACCGACGGCTTCGTGCAGGCGCTGGCCAGGCGCGGGCTGGAACTGCCGAAATCGCGCATCATCGAAGCCGGCTACACGTTCGAATCCGGCGTGGTCGCCGCCGAAAAGCTGCTGTCGGCGAAGAACCGGCCCACCGCCATCTTCACCGGCAACGACGAAATGGCCGCCGGCGTCTACAAGGTGGCCATGCGCGCTGGCATCAGCATCCCGCGCCAATTGTCCGTGGTCGGCTTCGACGACAGTCCGCTGGCTTCGCGCCTGTGGCCCTCGCTGACCTCGGTGCGCCGCAACACCCGCGACACCGGCCGCACCGCCGCCGCCATGCTGATCCAGCCGGAAGGCACGCCGATGCTGGCCGCCGCCAGCATCCGCCCGCACCTGGTCATCCGCGACTCGTCGCAGCCCCCCGAGTAAGCCCGATCCCGCTGCGCCCAAGGCCGCCGCAGTGCCGCAACGCAAAATGACACCGGTTACCAAAGACTTTAGACTCTCTTCCCACGACCTTCCCCGATGCCCTGTCCAAGGGCATCCGCATCAAACGGAGCCCCGCCCATGTTCTGCAAGACCTACCACGCCACCCACCCGGACATGATGGACGGCGCCAGCAACGACCAACTGCGCGACCGCTACCTGATCGGCGACCTGTTCGTCACCGACACGGTGCAGCTGAACTACTCGCACAACGAGCGCTTCGTGATCGGCGGCGCCGCGCCGGTGTCGAAGCAGGTCGCCCTGCCGCACCAGACCGAACCGGCGTCGGCCGCGGGACATCCCTTCCTCGAACGCCGCGAGCTGGGCGTGATCAATGTCGGTAGCGGCGCAGGCAAGGTCACCGTCGATGGCACCCCCTACGCGCTCGGTCCGAAGGATGGCCTGTACGTCGCGATGGGCAGCACCGATGTGGTGTTCGAATCCGACGATGCGGCGAACCCCGCCAAGTTCTACCTGACCTCGACGCCGGCGCATGCGCGCTTCGAGACGAAGCAGCTGTCGATCAAGGACGCCGTCGCGCTCGAGCGCGGCGCACTGGAAACCAGCAACGAGCGCACGATCTACCAGTTCATCGTGCCCGCCACCTGTCAGTCCTCGCAGCTGCTGCTCGGCCTGACCGTGCTGAAGACCGGCAGTGTGTGGAACACCATGCCGCCGCACCTGCACGACCGCCGCAGCGAGGTCTACTTCTACTTCGACCTGGCCGACAACGACCGCGTCTACCACTTCATGGGCGAGCCGGATGCGCAGCGCCACATCGTGGTGCAGAACGACGAAGCCGTGGTGTCGCCGCCGTGGTCGATCCACATGGGCTCCGGCACCAGCAACTACGCCTTCATCTGGGCGATGGGCGGCGAGAACCTGGACTACACCGACATGCACGTGCTGGACATCTGCCAGCTGAAGTAATCGACGCTGCGTAGCGCCGAGCCTGCTCGGCTGAACCAGCATCCGAAGTCGATGCACCACGCGCAGCGGAGCAAGCTCCGCTCTACCTGCACCGCACCACACGAGGGAATCCATGATGGCAAGCAATCCGTTCAGTCTCGAAGGCAAGATCGCGCTGGTCACCGGCGCCAACACCGGCTTGGGCCAGGGCATCGCCGTGGCATTGGCCGAAGCCGGCGCCGATATCGCCGCGGCCGGCATCGTGGAAGCCGCCGAGACGGGCGAAAAAGTGCGCGCGCTCGGTCGCCGCTTCCTCAACCTGGAAGCCAACCTCATCAGCATCGATCCGGTCGAGCGCCTGGTGAAGGAGACGGTCGACGGCCTGGGCGGGCTGGACATCCTGGTCAACAACGCCGGCCTGATCCGCCGCGCGGATGCGGTCGATTTCAGCGAGAAGGACTGGGACGACGTGATGAACGTCAACATCAAGTCCGTGTTCTTCATGTCGCAGGCCGCCGGCCGCCACTTCATCGCGCAGGGCAGCGGCAAGATCATCAACATCGCCTCGATGCTGTCGTTCCAGGGCGGCATCCGCGTGCCGTCGTACACCGCGTCCAAGAGCGGCATCGCCGGCATCACGCGCCTGCTGGCCAACGAGTGGGGCGCCAAGGGCGTGAACATCAACGCCATCGCGCCCGGCTACATGGCTACCGACAACACCGCGCAACTGCGCGCGGACGAAGACCGCAACAAGGCCATCCTGGATCGCATCCCCGCCGCGCGCTGGGGCGAGCCGTCGGACCTCGGCGGCACGGCGGTGTTCCTGTCCTCGCGTGCATCCGACTACGTCAATGGCGCGGTCATTCCGGTCGATGGCGGCTGGCTGGCACGCTGACGCGGCGCATGTCTGCACGGGATCCTGTGGGAGCGACGTCAGTCGCGAAGCAGGCATCCCGATTCGTCATCGCGACTGACGTCGCTCCCACAGGGGGCCGGTCGAGGAGGCCGCCGATGCTGCGCTGTCTCGTCATCGCGACGCTCTTCATCTGCTGCATGCCCGCGCTCGCCACCCCACCGCGGCAAGTCTTCATCGCCGGCGACTCCACCGCCAGCCACTACGGTCCGGAACGCGCACCGCGCCAGGGCTGGGGCCAACAGCTGCAGGGCTTCCTCGATGAAGGCGCTTACGTCGTCCGCAACCATGCGCAGAGCGGGAGAAGCTCGCGCAGCTTCATCGCCGAGGACTGGTTCGACGGCATGGCGAAGGAGATGCGCACCGGCGACGTGCTGTTGATCCAGTTCGGCCACAACGACGAGAAGATCGAAGACCCGACCCGCTACAACGAACCGCAGCGCGCGTTTCCCGCATGGCTGATGCGCTATGTCGCACTGGCCCGCGACAAGGGCGCCACGCCGATCCTGGTGACGCCGGTAGCGCGTCGCAAGTTCGACCATGGCCAGTTGCTCGACACGCATGGCATGTACGCGCAGGCGCTGCGCGATCTCGCGCAGCGCGAACAGGTGGGTCTGATCGACCTGACGGCCCTGAGCATGGACTGGCTGCGCGCCACCGGCGACGACGCCAGCAAGGCCTACTTCATGCATGTGCCGGCACAGGCGCAACAGGACGACACCCATTTCCAGCAACGCGGCGCGGTGATGGTTGCGTGCATGGTGGTCGCGGGCTGGAAACGGATCGACCCATCGCTCGACGCGCATGTGAAGCGCGATACCGATTGCGGTGCGCCGGACACCGCGCTTGCCGATCGCAAGGCGCAGTCGAATCCCTCGTTGATCGTGCACGAGCGCGACATCGCCATCGACCAGCCAGGCCCGCACGGCGGTGCGGGCACCACCACGGCCTATCCCTTCTTCAAGGATGCGCCGGCGCTGGGCTTCGAATTCCGCAAGCGTGTGTTGCACCGGGGCGCAGGCATCGGCCTGCACCAGCACCACAAGGACGAGATCTACTACGTGCTCAGCGGCCGCGGCATCTACGAACTGGACGGCACGCCGCAGGACGTGCGCGCCGGCGATGCGATGCTGACGCGGCCAGGCAGCACCCATGCGATACGCCAGGAAGGCGAGGAAGACCTGGTACTGCTGATCATGTACGCGAAGAAGCAGGAGTGAGCGGAAGCGCGCCTTGACTCACGCCTCTCCACTCACTTCTCGCCCGCAGGCGCCGGCCTGCCCCAACGCGCGTAGCTGGCGTCGATGGCGCTGCGCAGGCGCCGGTATTGGGGATTGCCGGGTTCCGCCTGCAGACGGGCAGCCACCGCTTTCCATCCGCCTTCGTGGTCGCGCGACCACTCACGCACGACCGCACGGCACGGCTGGCCCACGATCTGGGCCAGGGCGCACGCCATGAAGATGTCGCCCGCCGTCCAGTCGGGTTGTTGCTGCATCGCTTCCACGTAGGCGCGCGGCACGGCGTAGTAGCGTCCCATCTCGTCCGCGAACGCCGCCGGGTAGCGGCTCGCATACTCGTTGATGTCGGCGAGGCGACGATCCACCGAGGCATCGCCCGTGGCGGGCATGTAGGCCGGTGCCTGCTGCTGCGCGCGAACGGCGCCAGCCAGGCATGACAGCAGTAAAAGGACGGGCAAGGCGCGCTTCACGCCGTCATTGTGCCCCACGACGGCGGCATCCGCCGAACGGCTACGCGATCCTCGCCGCTTCGATCCCCGCCACCGCGTCCGGCAGCTGGCCGGCGTTCTCGACCACGCGAAGCCGGGGCGCGTCGTCTGCCACGCCGTGCTCGGTCTCCAGCGCCCAGGTGACGTGGTAAGGCATGTGGATGCCCCAGCCGCCCAGCGCGAGCACCGGCTCGATGTCCGACCGCAGCGAATTGCCGACCATCGCGAAATCCGCAGGTGCGACGTCCAGTTCGCGTAGCACGCGCGCATACGTGGCTTCGTCCTTCTCCGAGACCACTTCGATGCGATGGAACAGATCGGCCAATCCGGATTGCGCGATCTTGGCTTCCTGGTGGAACAGGTCGCCCTTGGTGATCAGCACGATCTCGTGGTCAACGGCGATCCGTTCGACCGCGTCGCGGATGCCGGGCAACAGGTCCACCGGATGCTGCAGCGTGGTGCGGCCGATCTCGATGACCCGATGCAGGTCGCGCGCGCTGATGCGCTCGCCCGTCACCTGGATGGCGGTTTCCAGCATCGACAGCGTCATGCCCTTCACGCCGTAGCCGAAGATCTTCAGGTTGCGCCGCTCCACGTCCAGCAGGTGCTGGTGCGTGCGGGCGTCGGCGAGATCGACGTAGGCGCCCAGGATGGCCTCGAAATCCGCTTCGGCCTGCCGGTAGTAGTCCTCGCTCTTCCACAGCGTGTCGTCGCCGTCGAAGCCTACCCATCGGATGCGCGCCATCGGATACCGTCCTGTACCACTTGCCTGAAGGCCGCGAAGGATAGCAGCCGGTCGCGCGACACATGGAAAAACGGCCACCCTCGGGAGGGTGGCCGTCGTGTCGCCGGCAGATGGTTGCGAACCGGTCCGCGGTCAGCCACCCGAACCGGGCGGCGGCGCGCCATCGGCGGGCGGCGGCGTGGTTTCCGGTGCATTCGGATTGGCCGGTGGCGGCAACGTCGCATCATCGGTCGGCGGTACCGCGGGATCCGTCGGCAATGGTGCGGGCGGCGTCATGTGGTCGGTCGGCGGTGCCGTCTCCATGGGCTCTGGCGCACGCGGCGGCGGCATGTCTTCCGGTTTCGGGCCGCAGGCCGTCATCAGGCCTGCACTCAACAGTGCCAGGCCGAGGCCCAGCGTCAATCGGTGGGTGGAATGATTCATGGGTTCCTCCATCAAGCATGGCGATGTGGGAAACGGCGATGCGGTCAGGGCGTGCCCTGCGCATGCACCGCATATTCTTCAGGGCTGAGGCGACCGTCGGCGTCCTTGTCCAGCGTGCCGAATGCCTGCGCGAGCGGCGGGTCGACTGCCGCTTCGTCCTTGCTGATCGCTCCATCGGCGTTCCGGTCGAGTTCCTCGAAGGGCCGCGGTGTCGCCGTGAGCGGCGCGGTGGTCGGGGTGCGCTCCTGCGTCGGCTCGCTGGCGTCCTGCGCCAGTGCCACGGGAACGGCAGCGCATGCCAGCGCCAATGCCGCACCGAGTAGCGGAAACTTCTTCATGGTCGTCATCGATCGCTCCAGTCCTGTCGTGTTCCGAAAAAAAGGGGCGGCACGAAAGGCCACCCCCTTCCTTCGGACAAGGCCGGCGCGCGGTCACGCGCGGCGCCTGCCCGTGGTGCTGATGCCGATTACTTCTGCTGGTCGCCGTAGTTCTTGCTCACGAACGCCTTGTATTCGTCGGCGGTGAGCGAACCATCGGCATTGGCGTCAGCCTGGTCGAACACCTGGCTCAGGCCCGGGTTTGCGGCAGCTTCTTCCTTGCTGATGTTGCCATCGCCATTGGTATCCACTTCAGCCCAGCCCTGCTTGGCCTGGGTGGCGGAAGCATCGGTGCTCTGGGTCGGCGTGGTGGCGGAACCCGTGGCAGCCTGCTCGGCGCTCTGTTCGGTCTGGGCCTGGGCGGCGTCTTCGGTCGCCTCCTGTGCGAATGCCAGCGGCATGGCCAACGCGGCGCTCAAGGCGACCAGGGCGATCAGCGGCTTGCGGTTGTTGTTCGTCATGTCAGTGCTCCGTTCTGTGGGAGTGCGTCCGATTGCGCACGGCCCCACCTTGCCGCCACGCGTCTGAACGAAATTTGCGGCGTGACATGAACGTGCACGCCTGCTTAACCACACCGTCCGCGTTGTCGACTAAACCGGTGTTAGCGGTCCGTGAGCGCACCGTCATCACGCCGTCGAATGCGTGACCTTGCACCGGGTTTGGTGTTACGCATCCGTTTTTCCGGTGCCGTTCGCATCACCCGCATCCGCGGTTTTTTTGCTGAACCATTGCCAACCCAACACCACGCCGGTCAACGCGCCGGCGATTTCCAGCACCACGCGCGACCCCAGGCCGTCGGGATCATGGATGCCCTGCAGCGCGATACGCGCATAGAGCGGCGATTCGAGACGCGCGATGCCCAGGTAGAAGAGGTTCCAGGTGTCGATGCCTGCGGCGATCACCACGGCCGACACGCACGCCCAGCCGATGGCGTGGCCCATCGACCAGCGCATCGTGGCACTCAGCCAATGCCAGAACAGGAAGCACGACAGTCCAACAAGGAGCGCGATCAGTCCCGCCTCCAGGGCGCCCAGCACGCCGAAGTGGAGCGGCAGGTTCATCGGACGAGGCCCGCGGCGAAGGAAGCGAGGTCGGTGCAATGGCGCATGCGGGAATCCCGTGTCATCGGGCGTTGCCCGTCGCGGAAGGGTAACCGATGCCGTCGACACCGCAGCGACAGCTGGCAAGATGGCCGCTCTCCATCCCGGACATCAGGCATCCCATGACGCGTTTACTGCTGGCCGGCGCGACCGGCCTCGTCGGCGACGCCACGTTGCGGCGCGCCCTTGGCTCCACGCGCGTACAGCAGGTCGTCGCCCCCACGCGCCGGCCGCTCGCGCCGCATCCGAAACTGCTGAACCCGGTGGTGGACTTCGACGCGCTGCCGGCCGACGCCGACTGGTGGCGGGTGGACGCCGTGGCCTGCGCGCTTGGCACCACGATCCGCGATGCCGGTTCTCGCGACGCCTTCCGCCGCGTGGACCACGACTATCCGCTCGCGATCGCACGCCATGCCCATGCGCACGGCGCGACGACGTTCGCACTGGTCTCGGCCATGGGCGCGGACATCCGGTCGCGCATCTTCTACTCGCGCACGAAAGGCGAGCTGGAAGAAGCATCGGCGGGCATCGGCTTCACGTCGCTCAGCCTGCTGCGCCCCGGCCTGCTGGGCGGCGAACGCAAACAGCATCGCGGCGGCGAGCGCCTGGCGCTGCGGGTAATGGGGGTGTTGGACGCGGTGCTGCCGGCGCGCTACCGCATCGTGCCGGCGGATCGCGTCGCCGAGTCGCTGCTGCAGGCCGCACTGGATGCGGCGCCGGGGCGGCACGTCATCCCGTCCGAGCGTCTGCTCGGCTGAAGGCTCCGGTCAGGCGCCGTCATCGTCGGCCAGCACCTGCACGCCGTCGGCCACGATGCGGTACTCGACGTCCGCCACTGCGGTGCCGGGGGAGGAGGTTTCCTGCGCGGTATGCGCACGGGCCGCGGGCGACAGCGCCACTTTCGACAGCACCCCATGCACCTGCGCCTGGCCGCGCACATCCCTGGGCACGTAGAACGCATGATCGCCCAGCAGCACGCGCGCGCCCTGCCCTTCGTCCTCGAGCATCACCCAGCACCCTTTCTTCTGGCACACGTCGACGACGCGGCCGCTGAAGATCAGGGGACGACCCTCATGCGCGGCCGGATCGGCCAGCGCCTGCGCCAATGGCACCACCGGCCCTGCGGGCAGGTCGGCGCCGTACTTCTCCCACGGCGACGCGGCCGACGCGATCGCCGCCCCGGCGAAGAACAGCACTCCCGTGATCGCCCAACGCTTCATGCGCCCTTCCTCTTCCGGTGTCGTGGGGATGATACGTCCCGTTCCAGGCTACTGCTGCAGGCCGTGCGGTAGCACCTGGGCGCGCGGCTGCGGACGCGGCCGCAGGCGGCGCCCGCTTCAGAGCGCCGGACGCTCCGGTGCCTGCTTGCGGCCCAGCGCACGCAGGTAGAGTTCGTACAGCGCGGTGACCTTGGAGACATACTCCTGCGTTTCCGCGTACGGCGGCACGCCGCCATAGCGCGTCACCGTACCGATGCCGGCGTTGTACGCGGCAGCGACCAGGGTCAGGTCGCCCTTGTAGCGACGCATCAACTGCCGCAGGTGGCGCGCGCCCGCGTTGATCGATTCGGTGGAGGAGAACGGGTCCGCCACGCCGTATTCCTTGGCTACATCCGGCATCAGCTGCATCACGCCCATCGCCCCTTTCGGCGACACCGCCCTGGCGTCGAAATCGCTTTCCGCATGCGCCACGGCGCGCAGCCAGGCATCGTCGACGCCGGTCTGCCGCGCGGCGGCCTTGAATTCCGAGGGATAGCGGTCCAGCCGCGGCTTGCCGACGCGGCCCAGCCCGGGATGCGCAGGTTCGCCCGGCGGGGTCTGCACGGTGAACTTCAGGTAGGGGGTGGAACCCGGCAGGTTGCGGGTGGAGTAGACCTTCTGCCCGTCCTGCTCCCGTTCGTACAGCGTGCCGCTGAAGACGCCCATCGAACCCCACAGGTTGGGCGTGCTGACGGCGTTGTCGTCGATCTCCCTGGCCACGCACTTCGACCCCGGCTCGGGCGCCGTGGCCAGGCTGACCGTCCCACCCTGCACACAGCGGTACACCGTACGCGCAGCCGCCTCGGTGCTGGCAAAGGCCAGCACCGTCAGCAGCAGGCTGGCGGCGGATCGATGGAAGGGCATGGGCGGCGGATTCTAGGCCCGGCGCCTGAAGTTCAACCTGAACCACGCGGCCGATGCCGACCACCGGCACGTCCGCCGATGGTCCTGCTGCGCCGCAACAGCCAACCGCGTAAAATGCCGGCCCTCACTCACCGCACCCCTCGGAGCAATCAATGGGCCTGGATCTGGTCAGCGCCGGCAAGAACCCGCCGGACGAAATCAACGTCATCATCGAGATCCCGAAGGACGCCGAGCCGGTGAAATACGAGGTGGACAAGGCCAGCGGCGCGATCTTCGTCGACCGCATCCTGTCGACCCCCATGCGCTACCCCTGCAACTACGGCTACGTCCCGCACACGCTGTGCGGCGATGGCGACCCGGCCGACGTGCTGGTCGTGCTGCCGCTGCCGCTGATCCCCGGCTCGGTGATCCGCTGCCGCCCGGTCGGCGTGCTGCGCATGAGCGATGAAGCCGGCAGCGACGAAAAGCTGCTGGCCGTGCCGGTGGACAAGGTGTTCGCCGGCTACAGCCACATCAGCGACATCGACCAGGTCAGCCCGCACTGGCTGGAGCGCATCGGCCACTTCTTCGAGCACTACAAGGACCTGGAGAAGGGCAAGTGGGTCAAGCTCGACGGCTGGGGCAACGCCGCCGAAGCCAAGGCCGTGCTGGTCGATGCCATCGCCCGCCAGGCCGCCCAGCCCGACGACGAGAAGCACAAGTTCTGAGCCCCGGCGCGGCAACGCGCTCGTGGACGGGAAGGCCGCCCTGGGCGGCCTTCTTTTTTTGACCGGTCAGAGAGCGGCGCGCGCCGCGCGGTCGATCGTGGCCTTCCACTGCACCAGGCGCGGCTCGATCTCGGCCGCATGCCGCCGCCACTTGTCGGGGTCCGGCTTCGACAGCGTGTAGCGCGACAGCGGCAACTGCGCACCGAGTTCGCGGTCCCACGACCTGCCGGCGAACCCGCTCAGGCGCTGCGCCTCGCGCTGCGGGTCCTGCAGGAACCGGCCGTAGTCCACCGCCAAGGCAAAAAAAACCACGGCCCCAGAGGGGCCGTGGCGATGGTGCTGGTGCAGGGCTTTGTCGCTTGCCGTAATCAGAAGCTCTGCTTGTACTGCATGTAGACGAAACGGCCGATGTCGAAACCGCCGTAGTACGAGAACTGCGAGTTCGGCGCCGAATACGCCGGGGCGGCGTAGTGGTCGAACACGTTGTTCGCACCCAGCGAAATGACCGCGTTCCACGGCGCGTTCCAGCGGACCTGCAGGTCGTGGAACGTGTTGGCACCCATGCGGTGCATCGCGTAGTTCTTGGTCGGATCGGCCGAGACGTAATCCGGCTCCGAGCAACGATCAGCGTAGTAGCAGCGCTCCTTCGTGCCGGAGTAGTACCGCATGTTCCAGCCCACGCCGAAGCTGCCCATCGTCCAGTTGGTGCTCAGGTTCGAACGCACGCGGAAGTAGGCACCGAAGCCGTTCTCGATGTTGACCGGCAGGTTGGCATCGTTGGTGGTCTTCAGCTCGTACTTGGACACGTACGTGGTCTGCCAGTTGAAGTCGAAGCGGCCGAAGCCCTCCGTCTCCCAGCGGTACGTGGCTTCCATGTCGTAGCCCTCGGTATCGAGGTAACCGGCATTGCGGCTGCCGTACGACAGGGCGTTGACGTAGCCGCGGCTGGCGTCGCGCGTGAAGGTACCGCAACGCTCGGCGATGCCGAGGATGTAGCAGTCGTTGAGCTGGTCGGTCGGGGTGTCGTCGATGATGGTGTTCTCCACCTTGACCGCCCACCAGTCCAGCGCGATGTTCAAACCTTGCGCGAAGCCCGGGCTCCATACCACGCCCAGCGTCTTGGAAGTCGAGGTTTCCGGCGTCAGGTCCGGGTTGGAGCCGGCCGTGAACGGCACCGGACTCTGCTCGTCCGGACCTTCCGCGACCACGAAGCCCTGCTTGAGCTGACGATAGGTCGCCGCGTTGGCGATGTCCTGCGAGCAACGCGCCAGCGTGGCGGCGTTGGTGGCCGCGTCGCCGAACAGGGTGTCGCACGGATCGGTGAAGTATTCGAACGACTGCGAGCTTCCGCCGTACAGGTCGGCGATGGTCGGCGCACGGAAGCCTTCGGACCACGTACCACGCACCAGCAGCGATTCCATCGGCTTCCACTTGAAGCCGAACTTGCTGTTCAGTGTGTCGCCGAAGGTGTTGTAGTCGGAGTAGCGGGTCGCCAGGTTGAAGCTCAACTCCCGCGCACCGGGCAGGTCGGACAGCACCGGGATGTTCAACTCGGCATAGACTTCGTTGACATCGTAGCCACCACCGGTGGGACCTGCTGCGAGGTCGGTGGAGTCACCGGTCTGCGCCAGCGCGTCGGGTTCGAACGAACCCTTTTCCTTGCGGTATTCATAGCCCAGCGCGAAACCCAGATCCCCGGCCGGCAGTTCGAGCACCGAACCGGAGATGTTGGCGAAGTAGCTCGTGGTCTCGACTTCACCCGTGGCGTGCGAGGTGGGGAACAGGAACGCGATCAGGTCTGCGTTGCCGGTCAGGCCACCATCGCCGGTGCGGCCATAGGGGATGAAGGGATTCCAGGGAGTGCAGGCGCCGGGACCCGCGCCGTAAGCCGGGTTGGTGCCTGCGGCGAGGCCAGCGACCGAACCGCATTCCACGCGGCCGGTGGTGGCGTTGTAGAAGGACTCGCCCGTGGCCTGCTCGACGGCGGAGACGCGGAAGTTGCCGGTCTGGCGCTGGACCAGTTCGGCATTGTTGTACAGGTAGCCCGCATCCCAGTCGAAGTAGCGCTCGCCGACCTGGAAGCTGCCTTCCAGCGCGCCGGTGAAGCGGTACGTGGTCAGCTGGTTGTTGGAGACGCGCGGCACTTCCCAGCCGCGACGGTTGAAGCCCACTTCCTGGCCCGCACCCGGGTTCCACTGGTTGCCCAGCGGATTGAAGTAGCTGTCGGCGGACATGGTGATGCCGTACGCGCCCGACTGCAGCGGATAGCCCGCCACCTGCGCCTGGCTCTCACGACGCGAATACAGCACATCGGTGTTGAAGCGGACGTTGTCGGTGATGTCGAAAGTACCGTTGACGAACACCGAACGACGTTCGGTCGGCGTCACCAGGTGCATCTGCTGGTTGGAGTTGCTGACGTCGCCGGTGATGGGCGTCAGATCCTGCTCGTGGAAGTTGCCGAAATCGTACGGATTGGCGCCACGGTCGAGAGAGTAGAAGATCGGATTGCCGTCGGCATCCTCATCGCCGTTGCTCAGGGCCCCCCACTGGCCGACCGGTGTCCAGCCCTGGGTCGGGTGGCGGTTGGTACGTGAACTGGAGGAGTACCAACGGTCCTTCGCCCATACGCCCTCTTCCTTGGAATACTCGGCGCCCAGGGTCAGCGAGCCGCGGTCGCCCGAGAAGCCCATGATGAAGTCGTAGGTCTCCTTCTGTCCGTCGCCCTCGTTGTACTGGCCGATATATGCGCCGGCCTCGGCGCCTTCGAAGTTCTTGCGGGTGATGATGTTCACCACGCCCGCCATCGCGTCGGAGCCGTAGATCGACGACGCGCCGTCCTTCAGCACTTCGATGCGCTCGACCATCACGGCCGGGATCTGAGAGATATCCTGCCAGCCGCTGACGCTCGCGCCCAGGCGCTTGCCGTTCACCAGCACCAGCGTACGGGTGGTGCCGAGGTTGCGCATGTCGATGTACGCGCCGCCCACCATTTCACCCGAGGACAGCGGTTCCGAACGGCTGATGGCGGGAGAGCCGGCGGCGGTGACGTTCTGGAGGATGTCGACAACGGACTTGAAACCCTGCTTCTCGATGTCGTCACGGCTGATCGTCAGCACGGGCTGCTGGGTCTCGGTGTCGACCGTGCGGATGCGCGAGCCGGTGACTTCGAGGCGATCCAGCGTCGTCGTGTTGGAAGCTTCGGTCGTGGCTTCCTGTGCACTGGCGAACGCCGGGATCAATGCGATGGCGATACCGGCCGGCAGCATGCCGACCCGCATCGCACGACGCGAATTGCGGTGGTTCATTCAATCTCTCCTCAGAGGAACGTGTAGCGTTATGGGCGTGTTAAAACGCCTTGCAAACTTACGTTCCAGTCCTCGATACCGCTTTGCGGCCGACGCCCGATGACTTTGCCGACTCTGTCCTCGACGTCGCGGAGGCGCTGCGGTAACGGCTGGCCGACGTGCCGAAGCGCGCACGGAATGCGCGCGCGAAACTGCAGCAGTTGTCGAAGCCCGACGCCGCCGCGACCTCGCCCACCATCATCGACGTGCTGCGCAGCAGGTCGGCCGCATGTTCGAGGCGCATGCGCGCGGCCGCCGCCTGCGGGCTTTCGTCGTACAGGCTGTAGAACGTGCGCGAGAAGTACCAGCTCGAGAAGCTGGTCAGTTCCGCCAGTTCGCTGATGCGGACCACGCGGTCGCAATTCCCTTCCAGATAGAGGCGGGCACGCTGCAGGCGGCCGAACACCTGGCGCTTGCGGGTGCGCGAGCGTCCCGGGCAGCGCTGGATGTAGCCATCGAGTTCCTGCTGGACGGCGGCGAAATGCAGCAACAGGGGACGCAGCGCATAGGCATCGGTGCCCTCGGCGCCGCGTTCGGAGGCCGCGCGCCACAGCCGCAACATGGTCAGCGCATCGCGGCGACCGAGCCGCCCGCGCCCCGCGTACAAGGGACCATCGGCGAATCGCGCCATCGCCTTCATGCCCTCGCTGCTCAGCACGATGCCGATGCACAGGCCGTAGCGGTCGCTCTGCACCAGCGGCTTCGAGTCGCGCTCCAGCGCGATCCATTGCCCGCGCCGCAGGCGGAAGCGTCCTTCCTTCGCCTCGACCCAGGAAGCGCCCCTGAGCTGTACCCAGATCGTGAACAGGTCACCGCTCGCCTGCGCGCCTCCCAGCCGCGAAACGGCGATGCAGCCATTCGAAACGGCTCCTTCTGCCGCGTCCAGCCGGACCAGCTGCCCGCGGTCTCCCCATCGTGTTTGCTCCATCGGCCCTTCCACTTTGCATGACGTGTGGAAGCGGTGTGCCGGATCGGGACCAGGGCGGCAGGAAGTTTGGCGGAAAAGCGCACGAAATCTCGCCGAACGCCGATCCGACAAAGTTACGAAGGAAACTTCCTCTTTCCTGTCAGGAAGTTACCAGAAGCCGCCGCCGGGATCGGGAGGTGTGGGCTCCAGCGACAGCAGGCCGATGTCCGACCCGTCGACGACCGCCATGGCGACATAGGTCACACCATTGCGCGCGTCCGCACTGAACCCGTTGATGGTGGCCAGGTGCGTGGGCTCCAGGCACCTGGGTGGTGCATGGGCGCGGCCGGCACCGATGTGCCGCACGCTGACATAGCAATCCGGCGCCTGCTCCAGGTAGTCCACCTGTCCGTCCTCGGTCACCGTCCAGGTCCGGTAGCGCTGGCTGGCAGGACGGCGGCCGTCCACCTGGCGGATGCTGGCCGCCGACAGGCCGGCGTCGGACTGCCAGAGTCCGTCACGCCCCAGCCGGGTGAACAGCACGCGGCCCCGCGCCGGGTCCGGAAGCGCGAACGAGACACCGTCGATGCTGCCCATGCGGCGCCAGGGGGTACTGCGCCGGTCGAACAGCACCAGTTGCTGGCCATCACCACGCCCTGCCACCACCAGCACCTGCGCGGGATCCGGCATGTAGGCCGCGAACAGCAGATCCTCGCGCGGGATTGGGACCGGCAGCTGACGCAGCTGGCCGCTGGCCGGTTCCAGTTCGTGCAGCCCGTAATCGCCGCGCGCATCCGTGCCGATCACCAGCAGCCGGCGGCTGTCCGGCGACCAGGCCGGGAGATGCCGGGACTCGGGCCGGATGCCTTCGATGGGACGCAGCGATGCCGGCCGTTCCATGTCGGCCCACCAGAGGGTGAATTCACCGGAACGGTCGGAGGTGAAGACGATCTGGCGCCCGTCCGGCGCGACCGACGGCAGCGAATCGCGGCCCGTGGAGGCGAACAGGCGCTGCAGGGTCGGCGCCTTGCCGTCGCCCGCGGTCGCATCGCCGATGCGATACAGGCCGAACGCCGGCTTCCTCTGCACGAACGCCAACTGGTTGGCCTGGGCGGCAATGGCGGGCGCCTGCGCGTCCTCGATGCCGAGGTCGGCGATCGTGCGGGCGGAAACATCCAGGCGGTACAGGCGCGTATGGCTGTCCACGCGCCGGCCGAAGACGATCGCCTTGCCATCGGTCGTCCAGTCCCAGCCCCGAAACTCGGCACGCTGGTGGGTCAGCCGCTCCGCCTGGCCACCACCGGCGGGAATCCGCCAGAGATCGCCCAGCGGCGTATTGCGGATGAAGGCGATCCACTTCCCGTCCGGCGAGAACCGCGGTGCCGTGTCCACGTCCTGCGCGGCCGCGCCGTACTCGATCGCACGCCAACGGCCATTCGCCAGGTCCAGCAGGCGCAGGCCCGGCTCCCCGTTTCCGCTCAGCGGGCTGCTGAACACCAGGCCATTGCCGTCCGGCGTCCAGTCGAAGGAAGGGCGGTTGTGCGGATCGCAGCTCCCCAGTACGCGCGGCTCGCCGCCGCTGGCCTGCACCGCCATGATGCGGCAGTCCTCGCCAGGCGAGCGGCGCAGGAACGCGATCTCGCGGCCATTGGGCGACCATTCGGGGTTGGTATCCCAGGCCCCCTCGGGCGGGAAGGTCAGCCTGCGCGGCTGCGCCGGCTCCGTGGTCTGCACCAGGATCGCCGTACCCGCGAGTTCCTCGGTCATGCCGGACAGGTACGCAACCTGCGAACCGTCCGGCGACAGCGTGGGCGCCAGCTCGAATCCGGGCGCGGAGGTGATCAGCCGGTAGGGTTTGGGCGCCGGCAACAACGCCGTGAGTTCATCCTGCACGCCGGGCTGCGCCCCTTTCCCGCCGCCGAACCACCAGAACGCAGCGACCATGCACAGGATGGCCAGCACGCCCAGGCCGATGCCCCACGTCCAGCGCCTGAAAAGGAGCGCCTGGCGCGCCGGCACCGGAGCAGGCACGGTCACCGCACCGGGTGCTGCGGACACCGCGGCAACGTCGACGACGTCGACGACGTCGGCAGTTTCGCTGTCCGTCGCATGCGGCATCCACTCGACATCCACCAGCAGGCGGTAGCCGCTCTTCGCGATCGTCTCGATGTAGCGCGGGCCGTCGGTCCGCTCGCCGAACGCCTTGCGCAACTGCGTGATGGCCTGCGTGACCACATCGTTGGTGGGCAACGTGTCGGGCCAGACGGCCGCCAGCAGCGCGTCGCGGGTCACCACGCGACCCGCGTTGTCCGCCAGCACGCGCAACACGCCCATCGACTTCGGCGTGATGCGCGCAGGCCTGCGTGCGTCCGGCGCATGGATTTCACGCAGCGGAACGTCAACGATGCATTCCCCCACCTTCAGGCGATCGCCCGGCGGAGGGGTGGCGGAATCGGGGGGTTTCATCGGGGGCGAATGCTGCGCTGTCTTCCGGGGTCCGTCATGTGCCATCGACTGCCGCTGGTACGGCCAAGCGATCCGGCAGATTCGGCAAAGTTCAAAGGCAGCACCGGGAAAGCGCACCGTCGCGGCGCATTTTACAGTGGCCGGCATGCTCCCCCTGAATGGGAGCATCACAGGCAACTCTCTCTCCGCCGACGTCCTATTACATGAGTTCCAGCATTCGCGCCGAAAGGCGCGAATTTTTTATCCGCCGGACGAAGCTCATTCCACCTTGCGTGCGGGCATCTTCAGGACCGTCAATCCGATCAGTCGCGACACCACCACGGCGATGTACATCACGCCGGCGAACTGCTCCAGCATCACCAGCGCACGGGCCTGCGGCAGGATCGGCACGACATCGCTCAGGCCCACGCCGGAGAGCAGGCTGAAGCTCAGGAACAGCAGCTCCATCCAGCTGCGCGGCGATTGCGGATCGACCGCCGCAGTGAAGCTGCCGGGATACCACTGCTGGCAGACCGAGAAGGAAAACGCGAACGCCCACGCCAGCAGCGTGAACGTGGCGCCGGCCGCGAACAGTTCGTCGCTGCTGACCGAATGGTCCTGCAGCATGTAGGCGATCAGGCTGCCGGCCGTATAGAAGTACAGCCCGCTTTCCAGCAGGTGGGCGTAGATGCCGAGCGCGGGAAGATCGAACAGGGCGGCCGAGATCGACAACGACACCGACGGGATCGCCAGCGACCAGGCGATCCAGTTCACCGCCGCACTCCGGTTGACGACCCACAGCGCCAGCGCCAATACCAGGATGCCGAATGCGCCGAACAGGGCGCGGCCTGCCTGCGTATCCTCCATCACCGGATACAGCAGGATGCCGGCAAGCTGGACGACGAGCAGGAAGGCGCAAGGGTGCCGCCGCGCCGTCACCATCCAGCGCAACCGGGTCCAGGTGGTCATGCGCGCCTCACTTGAAGTGGTAGACCAGCGCGTAATACACCACGTAGATCCACGACAGCAGGCCGTGGATCACCGCCCACAGCAGCGACTTGTTCGCGCTCCACGAGATGGTGATGGCCAGCGCGGTGCCGAAGCCGATGCCCGCCTTCGCGATGACGGTGCCGTTTCCTTTCATGGCGCCGTCGCCGGCGTACCTGCACCCGCCCGGTAGGGATAGCGCAGGAAGATCTCGGCGATCGCGGCATCGATCTTCGCGCCGCGCTCTTCCGGCTTGGTCCGGCCGACGCGCCCGACCGCCACGCCGGTCCAGACCAGGCGGTTCTGCTTCGCGTCCACCAGGTCCACGTTCAACGTGCCTTCGGTGTACTTGTAGACGTCGGTGCGGTCGCGCCAGGTCGGCACCGCCACGTAACGGCGCGCGCGGTAGCTGTAGTAGTAGTCGTAGTCGACTTCCGGCGTGCTGACGACGTCGGTCTTCTCCTGCATGTACGCGTTGAGGTTGACCCACAGGTCGGGGGATTTCTCGTCGTACACGTAACCGCGGGACTCCATCTGCCTGCGCGCGGCGTCCTTGATGCGGCCGCTGGTCAGCGTGGCGTAGCCCTGCCCTTCGATCGCGAGCGGCGAATAGAAGGCGAAGCTGCGGTACTGGCCGAAGTTGGCGGACGGATCCACGTCGCTGGTGACGCGTGGACCGGTCGCGCAGGCGGCCAGGACGAGGACAACGGCGGCGGCCATCCAGCGGCCGGCATTACGGGCGAAACGGGCCATGATCGTGCTCCTGTCGGGGACGCCGCCAGCATGGCGGACGTCCCGTGAACGCTACGGCAGCAGGCCCGGGACGGATGCGACCGCCCCTGCCCGGTCAGCCCTGACGATACACCTGCGCGCCCTGCGCCAGGAATTCCGCCGACTTCTCCGCCATGCCGGCCTCCAGCGCCGCCTGCTCCTCCACGCCATGCTCGGCGGCGTAGTCGCGCACGTCCTGGGTGATCTTCATCGAGCAGAAATGCGGGCCGCACATCGAACAGAAGTGCGCGAGCTTGTGCGCGTCCTTCGGCAGCGTCTCGTCATGGAACTCCTTCGCCTTCTCCGGATCCAGGCCCAGGTGGAACTGGTCTTCCCAGCGGAATTCGAAGCGCGCCTTGCTCAGCGCGTTGTCGCGCACCTGCGCACCGGGATGGCCCTTGGCCAGGTCGGCGGCGTGCGCGGCGATCTTGTACGCCATGATGCCGTCGCGCACGTCCTGGCGGTTCGGCAGGCCCAGGTGCTCTTTCGGCGTGACGTAGCAGAGCATCGCCGTGCCGTACCAGCCGATCATCGCCGCGCCGATGGCGCTGGTGATGTGGTCGTAGCCGGGCGCGATGTCGGTGGTCAGCGGGCCGAGCGTATAGAACGGCGCCTCGCCGCACTCGCGCAGCTGCTTGTCCATGTTCTCCTTGATCAGCTGCATCGGCACGTGGCCGGGGCCTTCGATCATGCACTGCACGTCGTGCTTCCACGCGATCTTGGTCAGCTCGCCCAGCGCTTCCAGTTCGCCGAATTGCGCGGCGTCGTTGGCATCTGCGATGCAGCCGGGACGCAGGCCGTCGCCCAGCGAAAAGGCCACGTCGTAGGCCTTCATGATCTCGCAGATGTCTTCGAAGTGCGTGTAGAGGAAGTTCTCCTTGTGATGCGCCAGGCACCACTTGGCCATGATCGAACCGCCGCGCGACACGATGCCGGTCACGCGCTTCGCGGTCAGTGGCACGTGGCGCAGCAGTACGCCGGCATGGATGGTGAAGTAGTCCACGCCCTGCTCGGCCTGCTCGATCAGCGTGTCGCGGAAGATCTCCCACGTCAGCGCCTCGGCGCGGCCATCGACCTTCTCCAGCGCCTGGTAGATCGGCACCGTGCCGATCGGCACCGGCGAGTTGCGGATGATCCACTCGCGCGTCTCGTGGATGTGCTTGCCGGTGGACAGGTCCATCACCGTGTCGCCGCCCCAGCGGATCGACCACACCAGCTTCTCGACTTCCTCGGCGATGCCCGACGACACTGCGCTGTTGCCGATGTTGGCGTTGATCTTGGTCAGGAAGTTGCGGCCGATGATCATCGGCTCGCTTTCGGGATGGTTGATGTTGTTCGGCAGGATGGCGCGGCCGCGGGCGATCTCGTCGCGCACGAACTCCGGCGTGATGAATTTCTGGATGCTGGCGCCGAAGGATTCACCCGGGTGTTGCTTGAGCAGCATCGCATCGCGCACCGCGTCGAGCCGCTGGTTCTCGCGGATGGCCACGTACTCCATTTCCGGCGTCACGATGCCGCGCCGGGCATAGTGCATCTGGCTGACGTTGGCGCCTGCCTTGGCACGGCGCGGCAGCACGCGACCCGGGAAACGCACGGCGTCGAGCTTCGGATCGTGTTCGCGCTTGCGGCCGAACTCGGAACTCAATCCGTCGAGCTGTTCGGTATCGCCGCGTTCCTCGATCCACTTCGTGCGCAGCGCGGCCAGGCCCGAGGCCAGGTCGATGCGCGCGTCGGGATCGGTGTACGGGCCGGAGGTGTCGTAGACCGTGACCGCCGGATTCTCTTCGCCGCCGAAGATCGTCGGCGTCTGCGTCAGCGCGATCTCGCGCATCGGTACCTGCAGGTCGGGGCGCGATCCCTCGACGAAGATCTTGCGCGAGCCCGGAATGGGCCGCGTAACGGATTCGGAGAGCTGGCCGGTCTGCTGCAACAGGTCGGTGGCGGGCTTGGGAATGGCATTCATCGGCATCGTCCTTTTTGAATCCCCGCAGGGCTCTTGCGGGGAATTCGCGTAGTGGGACGCGAGGGGATCGCATCACGGACGAAGCGGCGGCGCGGCGGCGGACGGATGGCGGGCCTGGAACGGGTGGCTCGGCAACACGGCGCATCCTGCGAAGCTTCCCTACGCCGGTCTCAACCGGATCAGGTTCGAAGGGTCTGTCTCAATCGCCGGCCCGGCCGGCGATACCCCCGCTTCGGCGCGAATTAGACCACAAACGCCGGGACGGGGAGGTCACTCCAGCGTATAACCCACGCGGAAGCCGCCCCAGTGCCGCTCGCCGACGAAGACCGGCACCGACAGGTCGAACATGATCTGGCCGGTATCGCGTCGATAGACCTGCAGGCGGTAAGGGTCCGTATGGGCGCCCACGCTGCGGCCGACGCGGTCGGCGAACAGGCGCTTGGTGCGGTTGCCGACCAGGTCCTGCGCACGGTCGCCGGTGAGCGGCCGGGTGAAGCGCAGGTTGTGCGTGGGTACGTAACCGTCGGGATTGGCGCAGATCGCGAACACGATCCAAGGGTGTCGCGCGGCGACCGGCTCCTGCAGGGGCGGCAGCAGTTCGTCGCAGAGCGCGTCGAACGGGGTGGTGAACTTCGCCGGCTCGACGCCCGGTACCGACACGTAGTCGCGGGAGAACAGCGCCTCTTCGTCGATGCGTCCCTGCCGCAGCGCCTGCGCGAGCGCATCGCCGATGCGCAGCGACGCCGCCTGGGCCAGGTCACGGACACGCGCGTGGCGACGATGCCCGAGCGGATCGGTTGGCAAGCGGAACAGGCCGACGCAGTCCCGCAACGTATCGGTGCCCTGTGCCAGTGCCGTGCCGCGCGCGGCGACCTGCCCGGCGTGCTGCAGGTTGCTTCGGCTCAGCGACGCCACGCGCTCGACGGCGGCATCGATGGCGATGATCTCGTCGTCCTGCGCCGTGACGCGCCCGGCCACGGATTCCATGGCCTGGCTTGCGCGTGCCATCAGCTGACCGATGCCATCCAGCACCTGCCCGGTCGCCTCGGCCGAGGCCGCGCTTTCGGTCAGCGCGCGACCGCTTTCGTCCAGGATCACGCGCACGTCGCGCGCCGCCGTGGCGGCCTGCTCGGCGAGGCGACGGATCTCGGTGGCGACCACGGCGAAGCCACGACCGGCCGGACCGGCGCGTGCGGCTTCGATGCTCGCGTTGATCGACAGGATGTTGGTCTGGAACGCGACGGCGTCGATGACCTCGATGACGTCGCCGGCGCGCGCGGAGCGACGCTCCACTTCGCGCATCGCATCGCCCAGTTGGCGCGCGGCCACGACACCCTCGCGCGCACTGGCGTCGGCGCTCGCGGCCACGCGGATCACCGCCTGCAATTCATCGCCCGCGCCCTGCAGTCCCTGCAGGAGGCGGCGGGTGGCATCGAGCACGGTGTCCAGCGCAGCCACCTGCGCCTGCGATTGGGTCAGCAGCTCATCGTTGTCGCCGACCAGGTGCGGTACTTCCGCCGCCACCTGCACCGACAGCGCCACCGCCTGGCGGATCGCTTCGGCCAGGTTGCCGAAGCCGGCCGCGATCTGCCGCGACAGCGGATGCGCGGCCTGCGTGTCGGGCAGTGCCAGATCCAGATCGCAGCCACCCAGCAGGCCGCCGATGCGCTCCAGCAACGCACGTTCGGTCGTCGCCTGGGCCAGGCGTTGCGCGAGGTCACGCAGTGGCGGCGTCACGGCGGGCGGAACCTCGCCCTGCGCCAGCCGTGCGGCATCGCGCAGCAGCGCGGCGGTTTCCGGATGCGGCAACGACAGCAGCCAGCCCTCGCCATCGCGGTCGGCCTGGTAACGGATGCGGCGCGCCGGGTCGTTGCCGGGCGCGCACCAGTTGCCTTCTTCGTCGTTCAGCACGCCCGCCGGCAGGCCCCACAGGGATTCACAGGGTTGGCCCAGCAACGTGTCGGGCGATACGGCCAGCAGATCCCAGGCGACGCGATTGGCGGCCACCACGCGGGTGGCCGCATCCAGGCGCACCAGTCCCACGGGTGCGTCCGGCAGGACGCCCGCTTCGGCCACACTATCGGCCTGCCTGTCTTCGATCGCTGCCATCGCCCCCCTCCGCCTATAGGTAGCGGCCGCAGAAGCAGTGGGTTGAGGGGCCTGTTCAGGCCGGAGCGATGCTCAGTCCCGCTCCAGCGCGATCCCGGACAGGCGACCGAGATCGGCGGGAATGAACACCGTCGCATCCCCGAACTCCGGCCAGCCGGCCCGCAGCGCCGCCATGACCGCAGGGCTTTCTTCGTGCGCCTCCAGCAGCCACGCGGCGATGGTCTGGCAGGGCACATCGGTGGCCGCACGGCACAGCAATGGGCCGGGCGGGATGGGATCGGAGCGCCACAGTTCGTTGACGCCGTCCGGGCGCGCCGCGTCGTGCACATCGGCCGCCAACGCCGCCACGTCGGCATGCCCCTCGGCGACGGCCTGCAACGCTGCGGCGTGCGAACCTGCATAGGCGACCGATGCGAATGCCTTCGCCGGATCCAGCCCCTGGCTGCGCAGGTAGCGGACCGGCACGAAACCACCGGAGGCGGAATCGCGACCGACCAGCATCAAGCGCAGCTGGCCGGCCTTCGCTTTCACCTCGGCGAGCGATTCGGCATCCCGTGCGACCAGCACGGCACGGTAACGATCCGCCTGCAGCGCCGGCACCTGGGGCACCGGCAGCGTGGTCACCTGCGGGATGTCGCGGCGCGCCTGCAGGTAACCGTGCAGATTGGGGACAGCCACATCGACCTGCCCCTCGCGCATCGCCTGTGCCAGCGCGGTCGGGGACGGAAACAGCTTCACCTGCACCGGATGGCGGCCGCGCTTTGCCAGATAGTCGGCCAGCGGCTGGATCGCCGCGATACGGTCGCGCTCGGGATAGGCGTAGGTGGCGACGACCCACGGCTTGCGCGGTTCCTCCTTCGCGCAGACGGGAAGGACGACGAGTGCGAACAGCAGGACAACAACGGAGCGAAGATGCATCCGTCTATCAGACGCCATCCAGCAGCGCCTTGTCACGCACCGCGCCCTTGTCGGCGCTGGTGGCCAGCAGGGCATACGCCTTCAGCGCGGTGCTGACCTTGCGTGGACGCAGCTGCGCGGGCTTCCAACCCGTCGCATCCTGTTCGGCACGACGCGTGGCGAGTTCCTCGTCGGACACCAGCAAGGCGATCGACCGCTGCGGGATATCGATGCGGATCCGGTCACCCTCGCGCACCAGACCGATCGCGCCACCCGCCGCCGCTTCCGGCGAGGCGTGGCCGATCGACAGGCCGGAGGTGCCGCCGGAAAAGCGCCCGTCCGTCAGCAGTGCGCATTGCTTGCCGAGGCCCTTCGACTTCAGGTAGCTGGTCGGATACAGCATCTCCTGCATGCCCGGCCCGCCCTTCGGGCCTTCGTAACGGATCACGACGATGTCGCCCGCCCTCACCTCGTCGCCAAGGATGCCGGTGACCGCCGCGTCCTGGCTTTCGTACACGCGGGCGCTGCCCTCGAAGACATGGATCGATTCGTCCACGCCGGCCGTCTTCACCACGCAGCCGTTGACTGCGATGTTGCCGTACAGCACGGCCAGGCCGCCTTCCTGCGAGAACGCATGCTCGACGCTGCGGATGCAGCCTTCGGCGCGGTCGGTGTCCAGCGACGGCCAGCGCGTGGCCTGGCTGAAGGCGACCTGCGTGGGAATACCCGCCGGGCCGGCCTTGTAGAACGTGGCGACGGCTTCGTCGTCGTTCGTGGTCACGTCCCACTTCGCAATCGCATCGCCCAATGTCTTCGCATGCACGGTCGCGACGCCGGTGTGCAGCAATCCGCCTCGCGCCAGTTCGCCGAGGATCGCCATGATGCCACCGGCGCGATGCACATCCTCGATGTGGTACTTCTGCGTGTTCGGCGCCACCTTGCACAGCTGCGGCACGCGCCGCGACAGGCGGTCGATGTCGCGCATGTCGAAGGGCACGTCGCCTTCCTGGGCGGCGGCGAGCAGGTGCAGGATGGTGTTGGTGGAACCGCCCATGGCGATATCCAGCGTCATCGCATTCTCGAACGCCTCGAACGTGGCGATGCCGCGCGGCAATGCCGTCGGGTCCTCGCCACCGTACCAGCGATGGCACAGCTCGACCGCCACCACGCCGGCGCGCTTGAACAGCTGCTCGCGGTCGGCATGCGTCGCGACGACGGTACCGTTGCCCGGCAACGACAGGCCCAGCGCTTCGGTCAGGCAGTTCATCGAGTTGGCGGTGAACATGCCGCTGCACGAGCCACAGGTCGGGCAGGCGCTGCGTTCGACCGCCGCGACCTCTTCGTCGGACACGTTGGGGTCGGCCGCCATCACCATGGCATCAACCAGGTCCAGCTTGTGGTCGGCCAGGCGTGTCTTGCCGGCTTCCATCGGCCCACCCGACACGAACACGGTGGGGATGTTCAGCCGCAGCGCCGCCATCAGCATGCCCGGCGTGATCTTGTCGCAGTTGGAAATGCACACCAGCGCGTCGGCGCAGTGCGCGTTGACCATGTACTCCACCGAGTCGGCGATCACCTCGCGCGACGGCAGCGAATACAGCATGCCGTCGTGGCCCATCGCGATGCCGTCATCGACGGCGATCGTGTCGAATTCCTTCGCCACGCCGCCAACGCGCTCGATCTCGCGCGCGACCAGTTGGCCGAGGTCCTTGAGGTGCACGTGGCCCGGCACGAACTGGGTGAACGAGTTGGCGATGGCGACGATGGGCTTGTGGAAGTCCTCGTCCTTCATGCCGGTGGCGCGCCACAGCGCGCGGGCGCCGGCCATGTTGCGGCCGTGGGTGGAGGTCTTGGAACGGTACTCGGGCATGAAAACCAGCAGTGCTGCGACGACGTGGGAGGCCTTGATTCTGCTGGCTTTCCACGGTTTCAGTTGCAACCATTTCGAGTGAAATCATCCAATCGTCGAAAAGCCTGCCGAATTGCTTGACACGCTTCCAAGCGGCATGTTTCTCTTGCCGCATGTTGCAGCGCCACACGCCCATGACGACCGACCTGACCGCACTCACTGCGGCCCCTGTCCTCGTACTCGTCCTTATTACCTCGCCCACAACTGCGGGACGGACCGGCGTGTAAGCAACAAGCAACGCCAGATTCGCAAAACCCCGCACTGAGAAGTGCGGGGTTTTTTGTTTAAGCGCCTTTCCCTTTACCTCAACCCTCCAGGAAGCACGCTCCATGACCACCGCCAACGCACTCCCGCAACCCAAGATCGCCGTCGTCGGCTACGGCAGCCAGGGCCGCGCGCACGCGCTGAACCTGCGCGACTCCGGCTTCGATGTCATCGTCGGCCTGCGCCCGGGTGGCCCGACCGAAGCAAAAGCAGAAGCCGACGGCTTCGTGGTGAAGGCACCGGCCGACGCGGTGAAGGACGCCGACCTGGTCGCCGTGCTGACGCCGGACATGGTGCAGAAGAAGCTCTACGCCGAGGTGCTGGCGCCGAACATGAAGCAGGGCGCGGTGCTGCTGTTCGCGCACGGCCTCAACGTCCACTTCGGCATGATCGAGCCGCGCGCCGACCTGGACGTGGTGCTGGTCGCACCGAAGGGTCCGGGCGCGCTGGTGCGTCGCGAATACGAGATCGGCCGCGGCGTGCCCTGCATCTACGCGGTGCACCAGGACAAGAGCGGCAAGGCCGAACAGTTCGCGCTGGCCTATGCCGGCGGCCTGGGCGGCGCGCGCGCCAACATCATCAAGACCACCTTCAAGGAAGAAACCGAGACCGACCTGTTCGGCGAGCAGGCTGTGCTGTGCGGCGGCGCGTCGTCGCTGGTGCAGGCCGGCTTCGAGACGCTGGTGGAAGCCGGCTACCAGCCCGAGATCGCCTACTACGAAGTGCTGCACGAGCTGAAGCTGATCGTCGACCTGTTCTACGAAGGCGGCATCACCCGCATGCTGGAGTTCATCTCGGAGACCGCGCAGTACGGCGACTTCGTCAGCGGCCCGCGTGTCATCGACGCCAGCGTCAAGGCGCGCATGAAGGACGTGCTGACCGACATCCAGAACGGCACCTTCACCCGCAACTGGCAGGCCGAGTACGACGCCGGGCTGCCGAACTACAAGAAGTTCCAGCAGGCCGACAAGGACCACCCGATCGAGAAGGTCGGCAAGGAACTGCGCGCGAAGATGGTGTGGCTGCAGGCCAACGCCGCCCAACCCGATACAGACGAGCAGGCCGCCGCATGAACGCCGCTGCGGCCACTGCCCCACGCAATGGCGCCCGCTGGCTGGCCCACGCCCTGGAAGCCGAGGGCGTGGACACGCTGTTCGGCTACCCGGGCGGCACCATCATGCCGTTCTACGACGCGCTGGTGGATTCCAGCCTCAAGCACATCCTGGTGCGCCACGAGCAGGGCGCGGCACTGGCCGCGAACGGGTACGCACGCGCCAGCGGCAAGGTCGGCGTGTGCGTGGCCACCTCCGGCCCTGGCGCGTCGAATCTGGTGACCGGCATCGCCGATGCGATGCTGGACTCGGTGCCGATGGTCTGCCTGACCGGCCAGGTCGCCACCACGCTGATGGGCACCGACGCGTTCCAGGAACTGGACGTCTTTGGCCTGACCCTGCCGATCGTGAAACACAGCTTCGTCGCCCGGCGCGTGGACGACCTGCCGGAGATGGTCCGCGAGGCCTTCCGCATCGCGCGCGAGGGCCGACCCGGGCCGGTGCTGATCGACCTGCCGAAGGACGTGCAGATGTCGGATGCCTCGCACCTGCCCGACCACGTGCCGGCCAGCGTCGATCCGGTCCCGGCGCCGGAAGACGCGAAGCTGGCCGACGCACTGGCCGCGATCGCCGGTGCCGAGAAGCCGGTGATCTACGGCGGCGGCGGCATCGGCATCGCCGACGCGGTGGACGCGTTCCGCCAGTTCGTCGACGCGACGAAGATCCCCACCGTGCTGACGTTGCGAGGCCTGGGTGCGCTGCCCGCCCACCATCCGCACTACCTGGGCATGCTGGGCATGCACGGTACCCGCGCGGCCAACATGGCAGTGCAGGAAAGCGACCTGCTGATCGTGGTGGGTGCGCGCTTCGACGACCGCGCCACCGGCAAGCTGGCCGAATTCGCCCCGTTCGCGCGCGTGCTGCACATCGACGCCGATGCCTACGAGATCGGCAAGCTGCGCACCGCCGAAATCGCGGTGCCCGGCGACGTCGCCACCAGTCTGAAGGCGCTGACGGCGGCACGCAGCACCTGCGACGCATGGCGCGCGCGCTGCGCGGGCAACCGCGAGCGTTTCGGCTTCCGCTACGACGCACCCGGCACCGACATCTATGCGCCCGGCCTGCTGAAGCGGTTGAGCGAAGTGGCGCCGGCCGACGCGATCATCGCGTGCGACGTGGGCCAGCACCAGATGTGGGTGGCGCAGCACTGCAAGTTCACCCATCCGCGCAACCACCTGACCAGCGGCGCGCTGGGCACGATGGGCTTCGGCCTGCCGGCCGCGATGGGTGCGCAGTTCGCCTGTCCCGACCGCACCGTCGTCCTGGTCAACGGCGATGGCGGCTTCATGATGAACGTGCAGGAACTGGCCACCATCGCCCGCTGCAAGCTGCCGGTGAAGATCGTGCTGATCGACAACAGCGCGCTGGGCATGGTGCGGCAGTGGCAGGAACTGTTCTTCGCCGAGCGCTACAGCGAGATCGACCTGTCCGACAACCCGGACTTCGCCGCGCTGTCGCGCGTGTTCGGCATCCCCGCGCACCACATCAGCCAGCGCGACGAGGTCGAAAGCGCGCTGGCCGACCTGCTGGCGAAGCCGGGTCCGGCGCTGCTGCACGTCACCATCGACATCAAGGCCAACGTCTGGCCGCTGGTGCCGCCGAACCACGCCAACAGCTCGATGCTGGATGCCAATCCCGCAAAACAGCCCGCCGAGCCTGCCGTCGCGGCCGACGGACCGGAGAAGAAGAATGCGTTACCGGCTTGAACTCAAGCTCAAACCTGCCGAGGGCGCATTGCTGCGCGTCCTGGGCATGATCGAGCGCCGCGGTTTCCCGCCCCATGCGGTGCACGCCACCCACGATAGCGAAGGCTATTGGGCACTGGCGCTGGTGATCGACAGTACCCGCGCCCCGGAGACCCTGCGCCAGCAGCTGTTGAAAATCTACGATGTCGAGGAATTGTCGTTCAGTGCCGTGCAGGAACTGAGCCGGGATCGCCGCCACCAGGACCGTGCTGCATGAAGGCCGTACCCGCCAACGCGGTCGTAGCGGTCCGGAGGCGTCTTCTTCGACATCAGCCGTTCGCGTGCCGCGATGCCTGATGCCGGTCGCGCCACCGCCGGCAAGGACCCCGACGTAGGCGACGTCGTCGTCACCGTGGCCGACGTGCTGGCGGCGCAGGCGCGCCTGCGCCGCTACCTGCCGCCGACGCCGATGCACCATGCCGAGCGCTTCGGCGTGATGCTGAAGCTGGAGAACCTGCAGCGCACCGGCTCGTACAAGGTGCGTGGCGCCTTGAACGCGTTGCTGGCAGCGCGCGAGCGTGGCGACCATCGTCCGGTGATCGCCGCGTCCGCCGGCAACCATGCGCAGGGCCTGGCCTGGGCCGCCTACCGCCTGGGCGTGCAGGCCATCACGGTGATGCCGCACGGCGCGCCGGAAACCAAGATCGCCGGCGTCGCCCATTGGGGCGCCACCGTGCGCCAGCACGGCAACAGCTACGACGAAGCGTTCGCCTTCGCGAAGGAACTGGCGGAGCAGAACGGCTACCGCTTCCTGTCCGCGTTCGACGACCCGGACGTGATCGCCGGCCAGGGCACGGTCGGCATCGAGATCGCGCCGCACACGCCGGACGTGGTGATCGTGCCGATCGGTGGCGGCGGCCTGGCCTCCGGCGTCGCGCTGGCATTGAAGTCGCAGGGCGTGCGCGTCGTCGGCGCGCAGGTCGAGGGCGTAGACTCCATGATCCGCGCGATGAAGGGAGACACCACACCGAAGGATCCCGTCGCCTCCCTCGCCGACGGCGTGCGGGTGAAGGTGCCCGGCTTCATCACCCGCCGCCTGTGCACGCAACTGCTGGACGATGTCGTCATCGTGCGCGAAGCCGAACTGCGCGAGACGCTGGTGCGGCTGGCGCTGGAAGAGAACCTGATCGCGGAAGGCGCGGGGGCGCTGGCGCTGGCCGCCGGCCGTCGCGTCGCCGGCAAGCGCAAGTGCGCCGTCGTCTCGGGTGGCAACATCGACGCGATGGTGCTCGCCCAGCTGTTGTCCGACGTGCGTCCACGTGCGCCGCGCAAGCCACGCCGCCGCAGCGTCGACGGCGACCCCTCGCTTGCCACCGGTCGTGCGCCCAGCCGCGCGGCCGCCCCGAAGCCCCCCATCAAGACCGGGGCGCGCCGCATCGCGGTCGCCGCCACGGAAACAGAAGTACACGAGGAATCCATCTGGTGAATACGACCATTCCCACCCCCGCGCAGATCCGCATTTTCGACACCACCCTGCGTGATGGCGAGCAATCCCCCGGCTGCAGCATGACGCCCCAGCAGAAGGTGGTGATGGCCCGTGGCCTGGCCGACCTGGGCGTGGACATCATCGAGACCGGCTTTCCCGCCAGCTCGCAGTCCGACCGCGAGGCGCATGCGCTGATCGCGCGCGAGTTGCGCGACACTACCCTGGCGGTGCTGTCGCGCTGCCTGCCCGGCGACATCGAGACCTCGCTGCGCACCCTGTCGTCCGCCGCGAGGCCGCGCCTGCACCTGTTCCTGTCCACCAGCCCGCTGCACCGCGAGCACAAGCTGCGCATGAGCCGCGAGCAGGTATTGCAGTCCATCGACACGCACGTGCGACTGGCGCGCGGCCATGTGGACGAGATCGAGTTCTCGGCCGAGGACGCGACCCGCACCGAGGAAGACTTCCTGCACGAGGCCATCGCCACCGCCATCGCCGCCGGCGCCACCACCATCAACCTGCCCGACACGGTCGGCTTCACCACGCCGGAGGAGATCCGCCGCATGTTCGAGCGCGCCATCGCCAACGTCGCAGGCGCCGGCAACGTGGTCTTCAGCACGCACTGCCACAACGACCTGGGCCTGGCGGTGGCCAACTCGCTGGCCGCCATCGAAGGCGGCGCGCGGCAGGTGGAAGGCTCGATCAACGGCATCGGCGAGCGCGCCGGCAACTGCGCCATCGAAGAACTGGTGATGGTGTTGAAGGTGCGCAACGCGTTCTACAACTTGGACACCCGCATCGACACGCAGCGCATCGTGCCCACCTCGCAGCTGCTGTCGCGGCTGGTCGGCATGCCGGTCCAGCGCAACAAGGCGATCGTCGGTGCCAACGCGTTCGCGCACGAGTCCGGCATCCACCAGCACGGCATGCTGCGCCACCGCGGCACCTACGAGATCATGCAGCCGCAGGACGTAGGCTGGCCGTCGTCGCAGATGGTGCTGGGCCGCCACAGCGGCCGCGCCGCCGTCGAGCAGCGCCTGCGCGCGCTGGGCTACTGGCTGGAGGAGGACGAACTGAAGCTGGTGTTCGAGCAGTTCAAGGCGCTGTGCGAGCGGCAGCGCGTGGTCGGCGACGCCGATCTGCAGGCGCTGATGCAGGATGCGGCGGTCAGCGACGGCTACCGGCTGTCTTCGATGACGATCAGCGACGTTGGCAGCCGCGCGAACGCGCTGGTCGAACTGTCGGATCCGGACGGCAACCGCATCTCCGAAACCGCACAGGGCAATGGTCCGGTCGACGCGCTGTTCAGCGCGCTCGCTGCGGCGACCGGCGTGCAACTGCAGTTGGAGAGCTACCAGGTGCACAGCGTCGGGATCGGCGCGGATGCGCGTGGCGAAGCCAGCCTGTCGGTGCGCTGCGAAGGCGAAGAATACGAAGGCACCGGCACCAGCAAGGACATCATCGAGGCGAGCGCGCTGGCCTGGCTGGATGTCGCCAACCGGCTGCTGCGCCAGCGCCGCGTCGAGCGGCAGGAAGTGGCGGCGGCGTGAGGGGTATCCACTGCTCCGTACAAGCCCCCTCCCCCGTTTCACGGGGGAGGGCTGGAGTGGGGGCGAACCGGAGCCGGCCGCCCCTTCCCGACTGCACCGCTTCGAACGCAACGCCGCTTGCCCTATCCGGCGCCATCTCTTTCCTTGAACATCCGTGACTTCGTTCCGCCCCCATCCCAGCCTTCCCCCGCACGCGGGGGAAGGAGCTTGAACCCACTGCCGAAAGACCGCGAAAACATCCGATGAGTGCTTCTCCTTCACCCCGCACCCTGTTCGACAAACTGTGGGACGCCCATGTCGTCGTCCCCGAGACCGACGCGGCGCCCGCCGTGCTGTACATCGACCTGCACCTGATCCACGAGGTCACCTCGCCGCAGGCGTTCACCGAGCTGAAGGCGCGTGGCCTGTCGCCGCGCCGCCCGGACCGCACCAAGGCGACGATGGACCACTCCACCCCGACCCTGCCCGCCGGTGCGGACGGCAAACTGCCGTACTACACGGCCGCTGCGCAGACACAGGTCGAAACGCTGGCCCGCAACTGCGCCGAATACGGCATCGAACTGTTCGACATGGCGTCGCCGAACCGCGGCATCGTCCATGTCATCGCGCCGGAACAGGGCTTCACCCTGCCCGGCATGACCATCGTCTGCGGCGACAGCCACACCAGCACGCACGGCGCGTTCGGCTCGCTGGCGTTCGGCATCGGCACCAGCGAGGTGGGCCATGTACTGGCCACGCAATGCCTGCTGCAACGCAAGCCGAAGACCATGGCGATCACCGTCGATGGCGCGCTGGCGCCGGGTGTCGGCGCCAAGGACATCATCCTGCACGTGATCGGCGTGATCGGCGTCAACGGCGGCACCGGCCATGTCATCGAGTTCCGCGGCAGCGCCATCGAGGCGCTGGACATGGAGCAGCGTATGACCCTGTGCAACATGTCGATCGAAGCCGGCGCACGTGCCGGCATGGTGGCGCCGGACCAGACCACCTTCGACTGGGTGGCGAAGACGCCACGCGGGCCGAAGGGTGAGGCCTTCGACAGCGCGGTCGCGTACTGGACGACGCTGCGCAGCGACGACGGCGCCGCCTTCGATGCGGAAGTGCGCGTCGACGCCGCCGACATCCGGCCGACGTTGACCTGGGGCACGCATCCCGGCACCGCGATCGCGGTGGATGCGCCGATTCCCGCACCCGCCGACGCCGCCGACCAGAAGGGCCTGGACTACATGCACCTGAGCGCCGGCCACGCGCTGGAAGGCACGCCGGTGGACGTGGTGTTCGTCGGTTCGTGCACCAACGGCCGCCTGCGCGACATGCGCGAGGTGGCGCAGGTACTGCGCGGGCGCAAGGTCGCGGATGGCGTGCGCATGCTGGTCGTGCCCGGCTCGGAGATCGTCAAGCGCGAGGCCGAGGCCGAGGGCATCGACGCCGTCGTGCGCGAGGCAGGCGCCGAATGGCGCGAGTCCGGCTGCTCGATGTGCATCGCGATGAACGGCGATCTGGTCGCGCCCGGCCAGTTGGCCGTGAGCACCAGCAACCGCAATTTCGAGGGGCGCCAGGGTCCCGGCGCGCGCACGCTGCTGGCGTCGCCGCTGACGGCCGCATGGGCGGCGGTGAACGGACGCGTCAGCGATCCGCGCGACCTGTTCGATGCACAGAAGGCGGTGGCGTGATGGCCGGCTTCAACGAAGTGCGCTCGCAGAGCGTGGTGCTGGCGCAGACCAATATCGATACCGACCAGATCATTCCCGCGCGTTTCCTGTCGACGACCGAACGCGCCGGCCTGGGCAGGAATGCCTTCAACGACTGGCGCTGGCAGGCCGACGGGTCGCCGAACCCGGCGTTCGCGTTCAACCAGCCGCAGAACGCGGGCCGGCAGATCCTGCTGGCCGGCCGCAACTTCGGCTGCGGCTCCTCGCGCGAGCATGCGCCGTGGGCGCTGACCGACCTGGGCCTGCGCGCCATCGTCAGCAGCGAGATCGCCGACATCTTCCGCAACAACAGCCTGAAGAACGGCCTGGTGCCGGTCGTACTGCCGGAAGCCACGGTACAGGCGCTGATGCAGCGGCCGGACGACGAGCTGGTCGTCGATGTCGCCGCGAAGGAACTGCGCACGCCCGACGGTGCCGCCTTCGCTTTCCCGCTCGATGCTTTCGCGCAGACCTGCCTGCTGCAGGGCGTCGACGAACTGGGCTACCTGTTGGCCCGCCACCCCGATATCGAACGCTACGAGGCCACCCGCCATGCACGCTGACATCGCCCTCCTGCCCGGTGACGGCATCGGTCCCGAGGTCACCGCCGCCGCCGTGACCGTGCTGCGCGCGCTCGCGCGACGCCACGGCCACACGTTCGACTTCCACGAATACGACATCGGCGGCATCGCCATCGACAAGCATGGCGAGCCGCTGCCGCAGGCCACGCTGCAGGGGTGCCAGCAAGCCGATGCGGTGCTGCTGGGCGCCGTCGGCGGACCGAAGTGGTCGGATCCGAATGCGAAGGTCCGTCCCGAGCAAGGGTTGCTGGCCTTGCGCAAGGGACTGGGCCTGTTCGCCAACCTGCGCCCGGTGCGCCCGCACCCGGCCGCGCTCAACGCCTCGCCGATCAAGCCGCACCTGCTGACCGGCGTCGACATCGTGGTCGTGCGCGAACTGACCGGCGGCATCTACTTCGGCGAGAAGACGCGCGATGCGCGCGGCGCCAGCGACCTGTGCAGCTACAGCGTCACCGAGATCGAACGCGTGGTGCGCAGCGCGTTCAGGCTGGCGCGCCAACGACGCAGCCACCTGGTGTCGGTGGACAAGGCCAACGTGCTGGAAACCTCGCGCCTGTGGCGCGACGTCGCCACGCGTATCGGTCGCGAGGAGTTCCCGGACGTCGCGCTGGAACACCAACTGGTCGATTCGATGGCCATGCACCTGTTGTCCAAGCCGCGCGAGTACGACGTCATCGTCACCGAGAACATGTTCGGCGACATCCTGACCGACGAGGCCTCGATGCTGGCCGGCTCGCTGGGCCTGCTGCCGTCGGCGTCGCTGGGCGACGGCAAGATCGGCCTGTACGAACCGATCCACGGCTCGGCGCCGGACATCGCCGGCAAGGGCATCGCCAATCCCTACGCCACCATCCTCAGCTGCGCGCTGCTGCTGCGCCACTCGCTGGGCCTGCACGAGGAAGCCGACTGCATCGAACGCGCGGTCGATGGCGCGCTCAACGCACAGGTGTTCACCAACGACCTGGCGACCGGCGGCCGCGGCGTCTCCACGCAGGTGGCGACGCAGGCCGTGCTCGAGCAGATGCAGGCGCGGTGCTACGTGGCGGAACTGCGCGACTGACGCTCGCCGTGACCTGAGCCCGTCGTCCCCTGCGTTGAACCGAATGCAGGGGATGCACGAACGGGAGGGGCACGATGCCTACCACGCAGATCGAGAAGTACCACGTCATCTATTCCGCCAACACGTTCCGGCGCCGCATCGGCCTGATGGCCGGCGGCGCCTACATCGGCCAGCTGGTCTTCCATGCCAACGGTGCTGCCTTGCCCGCCGACGGCCTCAATGGCACGCAACCGCAGTTGCATTACCACCTGGACGACTTCCAGAACGCGATCGACCTGCTGCGCAACGAGAAGCCGGTCTACCTGCTCTACAACGGCAGTGGCGGCGGCTTCGAGAACGCGTTGCTGACCGATCCGGAAACGGTGGGCGAAGGCGAGGCGAGCGGTCTGCGCTTCGTCGGACGCTGACGACGCGCGCGCCTCATCCCGACACGAGACGGTTGCGCCCCTGTTGCTTGGCGCGGTAGAGGCGTTCGTCGGCGATGCGCAGCAGGTCGCGCAGGTCCTGCCCGGCGCCAAGCTCCGCCACGCCGATGCTGACCGTGCAACGCAGGCTGCCGCCATCCGGTGTATCGATGTCCGCCTGGGCGATGCCTTCGCGCAGCGTTTCCAGGCGTGCACGCGCCACGGACCACGGCAACTGCTGGCAGACGAGGAATTCCTCGCCGCCATAGCGCGCGATCAGTACGCCTTCATGGTGGCCCACCAGTTGTTCGGCCAGTGCGGCCACCTGCGACAGCACGTCGTCGCCGAACGCGTGGCCGTAGCGGTCGTTGACGGCCTTGAAATGATCGATGTCCAGCAAGGCCACGCACAGCGGACGCCCTTCGCGCCGGCTGACCTCCAGCGCATCGGCGAGGAACATATCGCCTGCGCGGCGGTTGGCCAGCCGCGTCAGCGGATCGTGGCGCGCCTGGTAGGCCAACTGTTCGAGCAGGCGCGCATGCGCTTCGCCCGCCTGCTCGAGTTGCGCGTTCTTGTCGCTCAGCTCTGCGGTCCGCGCATCCACCAGCGCTTCCAGCCGGCGCTGGCGGTGCCGGTGGCGACGCATCGCCAGCAACAGGACGCCCCAGCCCATCAGGCCCAGCAGCACCGCATACATCGCCACCGCCCACGCCCGCATCCACCACGGTGCCGCCTTGTCCAGCACCACCGCGCGCGTCACCACGTCCTCCGGCTTGCTCCAGTCCGCCGGCGCATTCATCACCTGGACTTCGAAGCGGAGTTTTCCGGAAGGAAGGTTGGTATAGACCGCGTCATGGGCGGCGCCGTTGTCGGTCTCGATCCAGTCGCGGTCGAAGCCGACCATCCGGTAACGGTAACGCAGGCGTTCCGGCGCACGCTGGTTCAGGCCGGTGAAGCGGATCACCACGCGCCGCGTGTCCGCGGCCAGCGCGTAGTGCTCCTGCAGGGGCAGTACAACGCCATCGGCCTCGACCGCCTCCACCACCAGCGTGATGCCCTGGGCGCGCTGGCGCCGCGCGTCGTCGGGATCGATCACGCCGATCCCGTTCGCCGTCGCGAACCACAGCTTGCCGTCCCGCATCGGCCAGCCCGCGGGCGCGGAGGCGCCATTGGCCTGGCTGCTCGGCAGGCCATCGGCCTGGGTGAACGCTTCCACCGGCAACCGCGCCAGATGATGGTTCTCCACCGCCGTCAGCGCTGCGCGCGAGATGCGGAACACGCCGCGGTTGCTGGACGTCCAGAAGTCGCCGTTGTCGTCCTCCAGCAGGCGGAACAGGCGGTTGTTCGGCAGGCCCTGGCGATGGTCGAACTGCACGAAGATGCCGTTGCGCCAGTGCAGCAGGCCGCGGTCGGTGGCGATCCACAGGCTGCTGTCGGGATCGGCCAGGAAGTCGAACGCCGCGACGGCCGGGAAATCGGACATCGGCTCCCACCGCTGCACGTTGCCGTCGCGGCGCATCATCGCCATGCCATTGCTCGTGCCGATCCACAGCACGCCCTGCGCCGTTTCGTACAGCACGTACACATTGCCTTTCGGCAGGCCGTCGTCCGCGTCGTAATGGCGTGCGATGCGCCCATCGCGATAGACGGTCACGCCTTCATTGCTGCCGATCCAGAGCGAGCCGTCGGCGCGCTCCAGCAGCGCGCGCACATGGTTGGAGGGCAGGCCATGCGTCTCGTCGATGCGCCATGGCCGGGCCTGCGCACTGCCGGTGGCGGGCAGGTGGATCACGCCCTGGTCGTAGGTGCCGATCCACAGTCCGCCGTCGCGCGCATTGGCCATCGACAGGACCGAGGGGTCCGTCTTGCCATCGAATGCCAGCGACACGGCGCGGCTCTGGCCTGCCTGCCATACGTCCACGCCCATCGGATGGCCGATCCAGACGCCCTGCCCAGGCCGTTCGATGATCGCGCGCACATAGATGTCGCGCAGGCCGCTGCTGCGTGTCAGTCCGAACAACGGTCCGTCGGAGATCCGGTACAGGCCATTGGTGGTGCCGACCCACAGCAGGCCGTCGCGATCCTCGAACAATGCCGGCGCCAGCCGCCCCATCAGGCCGTTGCGCTCGCCCAGTGTTTCGTAACGCCCCTGCGCGTAGCGCCGCAGGCCATCGAGCGTGGAGATCCACAGGTTGCCATGGCGGTCCTCCAGCATGGCTTCCGCGCGCTCGCCGGTGATCTGCTGGGCGCGGCCGGCTTCGAGCCGCCACACGCCCCCGCCTCCGCCGACCAGGATGCCGCCCCACCGCGAGGCCTGGATCGCCAGCACCGAGGTCTCCGGCAAGCCCGCTTCACGTCCCCACTCGCTGGCACGGCCGCCATCGATCCGGAACAACCCGTGCCGGTTGCCGACCAGCGCCCGTCCGCCCGGCAGCGGCAGGATCGCCAGCACGCGCTCGTTCGCCAGCCGCGGATGGGTACTGCCGATCTCGTGCAGTTCGCCCGTGGGCGTCATCCGGAACAGGGTGTGGTCCGTACCGATCCACAGGGCGCCGTCCGGCCCGAACCGCAGCACCGACACGTCCGCCAGCGTGCCGGCCTGTCCTGGCAGGCGCTGCCAGCGCCCCTGGTGGAAACGCAGCACGCCCGGACCCACCCGGCCCAGGCTCAGCACCATGCCGCCCTGCGGATGCGGCGTGATCGCGCGTACCCCCTCGACCTCCAGTCCCTGCACGGTGCCGGCATCGTAGGGCGTGAAGCGGCGGCCATCGAAACGCGCCGCGCCCTCCCACGTGCCGGCCCAGAGGTAACCGTCGGCATCCTGGCTGATGGTGTGCACCAGGTTGTGCGGCAACCCGTCTTCCATCGTCCAGCGCGCGATCGTGTACTCGTCCACCTTGCGCGCGGGGTCGAGCGCCCACGCTGGCGCGCCGGCAAGCAGGACCAGCAGACACAGGCCGGTGGTGAACAGGCGGCGCACGGCGGGCACGGGGTCCGGAGGACTTCGACCTTTCCAGTATCGGCTGCAACGGGGGGCTTCTTGAACCCCCCGCCTCGCGCCCCCTATTCCACGGCGCGCTCTTCCGGCCGGACCTTGAACCAGGTCGCATACAGTGCCGGCAGGAAGAACAGCGTCAGCACCGTGGCCACCGTCAGGCCGCCCATGATGGCGACGGCCATCGGACCGAAGAACGCGCTGCGCGACAGCGGGATCATCGCCAGCACCGCCGCCAGCGCGGTCAGCACGATCGGCCGGAAGCGGCGCACGGTCGCATCGATGATCGCGTGCCAGCGGTCGTGCCCGGCGCGGATGTCCTGGTCGATCTGGTCCACCAGGATCACCGAATTGCGCATGATCATGCCCGCCAGCGCGATGGTCCCCAGCATGGCGACGAAGCCGAACGGCACCCGGAAGACCAGGAGCGCCAGCGTCACGCCGATCAGGCCCAGCGGCGCGGTCAGCAGCACCAGCGCCATCCGCGAGAAGCTGCGCAGCTGCAGCATCAGCAGCGTGGTCACGGCCAGCAGGAACAGCGGCATGCCGGCGGCGATCGACTTCTGGCCGCGCGCCGAATCCTCGACCGTGCCGCCGGTCTCCAGCAGGTAGCCCTGCGGCAACGTGGCCCGGATGTCGTCCAGGGTGGGCGAAATCTGCGCGACCACGGTGGGCGCGGTCACGCCATCGCTGTTCAGGTCGGCGCGCACGGTGACGGTAGGCAGCCGGTCGCGATGCCAGATGATGCCGTCCTCGAACGCGTATTCCAGATTGGCGATCTGCGACAGCGACACACTGCCGCCGCTGCTCGTCGGCACGGCCAGGCTGCCCAGCAGGTCCAGCCGCGTGCGTTCTTCTTCCGGCCCGCGCAGCAGGATCTCGACCAGCTCGTTGCCCTCGCGGTAGGTACTGACGCTCAGTCCCGACAGCGAACCAGACAGGAAGTGCGACACCTGCGCGGTGCTCACGCCGAGGGCGCGCGCACGGTCCTGGTCGATCTGCAGCCGCACGATCTTGCTCGGCTCGCTCCAGTCCAGGTTGACGTTGGTGACGTGCGGATTGGCGCGCACCTTCTCCGCCATCTGCCGCGCAATCGCCTGCACGCGATCGATATGTTCGCCCGAGATGCGGAACTGGATCGGATAGCCGACTGGCGGACCGTTTTCCAGCCGCGTCACGCGGAACTGCAGTTCGGGGAACTGCGGCGCCACCTCGTCGATCAGCCAGCGGCGTGTCGATTCGCGCGATGCGGTGTCGTCGGTCAGCACCACGAACTGCGAGAAGTTCGCCTGCGGCAGCTGCTGGTCGAGCGGCAGGTAGAAGCGCGGCGAACCGGTACCGATGTAGGCGACGTAATTGAGGATGCCGTCGCGCTTGGCCAGCAGCTTTTCGAGCTTGCGCGCCTGCGCGTCGGTGGACTTCAGCGAACTGCCTTCGGCCAGTTCCAGGTCCACCATCAGTTCGGGGCGCACCGAATCCGGGAAGAACTGCTGCGGCACGAACCGGAACAGCGCGATCGACGCCACGAACGCCGCCGCGGTCACGCCGATCACCAGCCAGCGGTGGCGCAGGCAGAACGCCAGCCAGCCGCGGAAGCGCTGGTAGAACGGCGTGTGGTACGGGTTGTGGTCGTGCGCGTCATGCGGCTTCGGCGCCAGCATGCCGACGTACTGCGGCCAGCGATCCGCCAGTCCCGCGCGGAACGCATGCCAGCGCGCCGCCAGCGATCCCGGTTTCGGCGGCTGCGGGTTGCCGAGGTCGGGCAGCATCTTGTCGCCCAGGTACGGAATGAACAGCACGGCGGCGATCCACGACACCACCAGCGCGATGGTCACCACCTGGAACAGCGAGCGCGTGTACTCGCCGGTGCTGGACGCGGCGGTCGCGATCGGCAGGAAGCCGGCCGCCGTCACCAGCGTGCCGGTGAGCATCGGGAATGCGGTGGATTCGTAGGCAAAGCTGGCCGCCTTCAAGCGGTCGAAGCCCTGCTCCATCTTGATGGCCATCATCTCGACCGCGATGATCGCGTCGTCCACCAGCAGGCCCAGCGCCAGCACCAGCGCGCCCAGCGAGATCTTGTGCAGGCCTATGCCGAAGTAATGCATCACCGCGAACGTCATCGCCAGCACCAGCGGGATCGATACCGCCACCACCAGACCGGTGCGCAGACCCAGCGAGAAGAAGCTGACCAGCAGCACGATGATGACGGCCTCGGCCAGCACGCGGACGAACTCGCCGACCGAATCCTCCACCGCCGCCGGCTGGTCGGACACCTTGCGCAGTTCCATGCCGAGCGGCAGCGTCTTCTGCAGCCGATGAAACTCGGCTTCCAGCGTCTCCCCCAGCTTGAGGATGTCGCCGCCGTCCTTCATCGCCACCGCGATGCCGATGCCGGGCTGTCCCATGAAGCGCATGCGCGGCGCCGCCGGATCGGCGAAGCCGCGCTTGATCTCGGCGATGTCGCCCAGCTTCACCGTGCGGCCCCCGGCGCGGATCGGGAATTCGCGGATCTCGTCGACCGAGGTGAACTCGCCGCTCACGCGCAATTGCACGCGATCGCTGGGAGTTTCGAAGAAACCGGCCGGCGTGACCGCATTCTGTTCTTCCAGCGCCTGCTGCACGGCGCTCAGCGGAATGCCCAGCGTGGCCAGCTTGGTGTTCGACAGCTCGACCCAGATCTTCTCGTCCTGCAGGCCGACCAGTTCGACCTTGCCGACGTCATCCACGCGCTGCAGTTCCAGCTGGATGCGGTCGGCGTAGTCCTTCATCACCGCGTAGTCGAAGCCTTCGCCGGTGAGCGCATAGATGTTGCCGAAGGTGTCGCCGAACTCGTCGTTGAAGAACGGACCGATCACGCCGCTCGGCAGCGTGGCGCGGATGTCGCCCACCTTCTTGCGTACCTGGTACCAGAGCTCCGGCATGTCGCGCGAGCGCAGGCTGTCGCGTGCGGCGAAGATCACCTGCGATTCGCCGGGACGCGAGTACGAGCGGATGTACTCGTAGTTGCCGGTGGTCATCAGCGCCTTCTCGACGCGCTCGGTGACCTGTTGCGAGACCTCTTCGGCGGTCGCGCCCGGCCACACCGTACGCACGACCATCGCCTTGAAGGTGAAGGGCGGGTCCTCGGACTGGCCCAGGTGCTTGTACGACCACGCACCGATGAGGCCCAGCAGGATCATCGTGAACAGCACCAGGCTGCGGTTGGTCAGCGCCCACTCGGAAAGATTGAAGCGGCGCATGGGTCAATGACTCCCCGCGATCAGCCCCCTCCCCCGTTCACGGGGGAGGGTTGGGGCAGGGGCGAACGTGTGCAGTCTTTGTCCGGAAAGTCCGAGGGCACCCTGCCCCCCTCCCGACCTTCCCCCGCACGCGGGGGAAGGAGCGCGTCCCGAGGCGGGAGAGTGCATCGACACGTCCATCAGCGCGCCTCCTGCGGCTTCGTCGACCGCAATGCCAGCGGCCGGTTGTTGCGGTCCACCGGTGCGACGGCCTGGCCTTCGCGCAGCAGGTGGCCGCCGGCGGCGACCACCCAGTCGCCCGCCTTCACGCCGCCCAGCACCGGCACCGAGGCATCGCCGTAAGGACCGAGCTGCACGGCCTGCGCACGCGCCTTGCCGGTGGCAGGATCGACGACCCATACCGTGGTCGTGCCGTTTTCGCCGCGCTGGATCGCCGACAGCGGCAACGTCAACGCGGCCTTGTTGCCGGACTCCTGCACGTAGACACGCGCGCTCTGGCCCAGTTCGACCTGCTGCTGCGCGTCGCCCACCAGGCTGACGCGTGCGGCATAGGTGCGCGTCTGCGCATCGGCGGCGGGCGCAATTTCGCGGATCGCGCCGGGCAGGCGCTGTCCGGGCGCGTTCCACAATTCGATCACCACCGGCTGGCCGACGCTGAAGTCGCGGATGCGGTTTTCCGGCAGGCCGATGGCCACTTCGCGACCACCATCGGCCGCCAGCGTGAAGACGGTCTGGCCGGCGGCGACCACCTGGCCTGCTTCCGCCTGGCGGCTGGCGATGACGCCGTCGCGCGGCGCGCGCAACTGCGAGTAGCCCTCCTGGTTGCGCATCACGTCCATCTGCGCGCGTGCTGCGCGCGCCTGGCCTTCGGCCGCCTTGTAGGCGGCGACCTGCGCGTCGTACGCGGACTGGCTGACCAGCTTGTCGCCGACCAGCTTCGCGTAGCGGTCGCGGTCGCCGCGCGCGCGGACGAGATCGGCTTCCGCCGTAGCCTGCTGCGCCTGTGCGGCCTGCGCCTGCAGGGCGAAGTCGCCCGCGTCCAGCACGGCCAGCACCTCGCCCTTCTGCACGCGTGCACCGGCATCGACATTGCGCCGGACCAGATTGCCGCCGACCCGGAACGACAGCGGACTCTCCTCACGGGCGCGGACCTCGCCGGCGTACGCCGACAGCGCTGCTTCTGAACCCCCTCCCGGGTGCACCACCAGGGCGGGCCGTGGCGTTTCCGCCGGCTGCTCCGCACTGCAGGCGGCCAGGCCGACCAGTACGATTCCGAACATTCCGTTCCAGCGCGTCTGGCGCATGACCGCTCTCCGTTGCGACTTAATTAGTAGACTTGACGGTATAGTATAAATATCGAACCGGGTAGTCTAGTATTACGTCATGGTCAGCCCACGCTCCTCCGCCAGCCGCCCCAAGCCCCCCATCAAGTCCGCCGCCAGCGGTCCCGGCCGCCCCAAGGACCTGGGCAAGCGCGCCGCCATCCTCGAAGCCGCCAAGCAGTTGTTCGCGCGCGAGGGGTTCAACGGCGTCAGCATGGACCAGATCGCCGCCGAGGCGGGCGTCTCCAAGCTGACGGTGTACAGCCATTTCGGCGACAAGGACGCCCTGTTCGCCGCCGCCGTGCAGGCGAAGTGCGAGGAAATGCTGCCGGATGCGCTGTTCGAGATCGAACTGACGGGCAGCCTGCGCGACCAGCTGAAGGCCATCGCACAGGCGTTCTTCGCGCTGGTCACCAGCGAGGAGGCCATCAGCACGCACCGCATGATGATGGTCCCGGGCAACATCGACGACAAACTCAAGCAGACCTTCTGGGAAGCCGGCCCGCAGCGCACGCACGACGCGTTCGCCGCGATGCTGCAGGCGCTGGTAGCGAAGGGTGAGCTGGACATCCCCGACGTGGCCACGGCCTCGATGCAGTTCTTCACCCTGATCAAGGGCGAGGTGCATGCCCGCATGACCTGCGGCCTGTGCAGCCAGCCCGGCCCGCTCGACGCACGCCGGCATGTCGATGCCACGGTGGACATGTTCCTGAGGGCCTATGGCCGGCGCTGAAACTGAAGCGCGTCCCGGGCGACGGAGGTTGCGGTGACTTCCGGCACTGCGCCCGCCGCCGCGGCTGCCGCGATCCTTGCGCAGCGCGGACGCAGCCAGCCCGGTAAAATGCCCGGCCCAGCCTTCCGCGTCGGATGACCACCCCCATGACGATCAACTACACCCAGGCCCGCGAAAACATGGTCGAGCAGCAGGTACGTCCCTGGGACGTGCTGGATGCGCGCGTGCTGGAGACGCTGGCCACGCTGCCGCGCGAGGCCTTCGTGGCCGAGTCGCACCGTGCGCTGGCCTACGCGGACCTGGAACTGCCGCTGGGCCACGGCCAGTCGATGGCCAAGCCGGTCATCGAGGGCCGCACCCTGCAGGCACTGAAACCGCAGGCCGACGAAGACGTGCTGGAGATCGGCACCGGCAGCGGCTACCTCACCGCCTGCCTCGCGCACCTGGCGCGCGACGTGGTCAGCCTGGAGATCCATCCCGACCTCGCCGATGCCGCGCGCGCGCGCCTGGACGCCACCGGCCTCGGCAGCAACGTGCGCATCGAATCGGTCGACGCGCTGGCATGGAACAGCGACCGCCGCTTCGATGTGATCTGCGTGACCGGCGCCGTGTCGACCGTGCCGGCCCGCTTCCTGCAGTGGCTGCGTCCCGGTGGCCGCCTGTTCGTCGTACAGGGCGCATCGCCGGTGATGGAAGCCGTGCTGCACATCGCCGATGTCAACGGTGCACGCATCGAATCGTTGTTCGAAACCGACCTCCCCTATCTGGTCGGCGCCGCACCGGCGCCCCAGTTCGTCTTCTGAAGAAATACAAAAAGGAACCCCGCATGAGCCGTCGCCCCCTCGTACTCGCGCTCGCCCTGGCCCTGCCGTCCGCGGCCAACGCCACCGACCTGATGCAGACCTATGAGCTGGCGCGCACCGGCGACCCGACCCTGTCGATCGCGGAATCGACCCGCCTGATCGACAAGGAAGGGGCGGTGCAGGCGCGTGCGGCCCTGCTGCCGCAGATCACCGGCAGCGCGGGCTATCAACTGACCCACAGCAGCCGTCCAGGGGATCCGACCGGCGACGGCAAGAGCCGCAGCTACGGCGCCTCGGTCAACCAGACGATTTTCGACTGGAGCCGCATCGCCAACCTGCGCGGCCAGCGCGCCATCAGCCGCGCCGCCGATTTCGACCTGGCGTCCGCCAACAATGAACTGATCACGCGCACCTCGGCCGCCTATTTCAACGTGCTGATCGGCATCGAGTCGCTTGCTGCCGCCGAGACCAACGAGGCTGCATCGAAGAAGCAGTTCGACTACGCGCAGAAGCGCCTCGACGTCGGCCTGGCCCCGATCACCGACGTCCACGAAGCCCGCGCGCAGTACGACAGTGCGCGTGCGAATACGATCCTGGCCCGTAACGCACTGGACGACAGCTACCGCGCCCTGGCCGAGATCACCGGCCAGCCGATCAGCGGCCTGAAGGGCCTGCCGGACGACTTCCGCCCGGAACTGCCGGTGGAACAGAGCGCGCAGTCGTGGGTGGACCGCGCCCTGGAGCAGAATCCGAACCTGAAGTCGGCCGAGTATGTGCTGGAATCCTCGCAGCATGGCGTGTCCAGCGCTCGCGCAGGCCACTACCCCACGCTGAATTTCCGCGGTGGCTATTCCAATGGCACCGACTGGGACAGCGTGCCCGGTACGCTGTCGCGTGATGGCGAGGGCTACAACTGGGGCGTCACGCTGACCGTGCCGATCTTCTCCGGCGGCGCCACCCAGTCCGGCGTGCGCCAGGCACTGGCGCAGCGCGACCGCGCCGCCGATGGCCTGGAGCAGACCCGTCGCGCGCTGGTGCGCAACACCAGCAATGCCTACCAGGCGCTGGTCGCAGGCGTCACCGAAGTGGAGGCGCGCCGCCTGGCGGTCGTGTCTGCGCAGAGCGCGCTGGATGCCTCGCAGGTCGGCCTGGAAGTCGGTACCCGTACCGTGCTGGACGTGCTGCAGAACCAGCGCACGCTGTTCCAGGCGCAGGTCGAGTACGCGCGGGCGCGCTACAACTTCCTGCAGAACCGGCTGCTGCTGGAACAGGCCGCCGGCACGCTGGATGGCGCCGACGTACAGGACGTCAATCGCCTGCTGACCGCCGACGCCGAGGCGCGCCTGTCGTCGCAGCCCGTTTCGCAGTAACCCCTCGCGTCCCACGCGATCACGACGGCGGGCTTCGGCCCGCCGTTGTCGTTTCCGGTTATGGGCGTTTCTGTAGGAGCGACGTAAGTCGCGACCGGGAATCTTCCGCCCTGCTTCTACGCTGCGGGGTCATCGTGGCTCGCGGTCGCGACTTACGTCGCTCCTACAACGGCAACTCAGATCGCGCCATGCGCGCGCAACGCGGCGATTTCATCATCGCCGTAGCCGGCCTCGCGCAACACCTCGTCGGTATGCTGGCCAAGCAGAGGTGGCGCACGCCGCAGATCGACCGGCGTGGCCGACAGCTTCAACGGGCTCGCCACCAGCGGCACCGTGCCAACGTGCGGATACGCCACCTGCCCCACCATGCCGCGCGCCTGTACCTGCGGATCGGCGAATACATCGGCGATGTCGTTGACCGGTCCACACGGAATGCCGGCCGCTTCCAGCAGCGCCAGCCATGCTTGCCGGTCGCGCGACCGGAAGGCCGACTGCAACATCGGCACCAGCACGTCGCGATGGCGGACGCGTCCCGCATTGGTCGCGAAACGCGCGTCGCCGGCCAATGTGGAATCCCCCAGCACCTCGCACAGGCGCGCGAACTGCCGGTCGTTGCCGACCGCGACAACGAGGTGCCCATCGGCCACGGCGAAGACCTGGTACGGCACGATGCTGGCATGCGCGTTGCCCTGCCGCGGCGGCACCTCACCACCGACCAGGTAGTGGCTGCCGAGATTGGCCAGCATCGCCACCTGCGCATCGAGCAGGGCCATGTCGATCGCCTGGCCTTCGCCGGTGGCGTCGCGGTGGCGAAGCGCGGCGAGAATCGCGACGGTGGCGTACATGCCGGTGAACAGGTCGGCGACGGCCACACCGACTTTCTGCGGCTCGCCATCGGCGGTACCGGTGACGCTCATCAGGCCGCCGAGCCCTTGCACGGCGACGTCGTAGCCTGCGCGGTGCGCGTACGGACCCTCCTGGCCGAAGCCGGTGATCGAGCAGTAGACCAGGCGCGGATGCGCGTCACGCAGCGTTGCCGCGTCCAGGCCGTAGCGCGCCATGTCGCCGACCTTGAAGTTTTCCACCAGCACGTCGCTGTGCATTGCCAGCCGGCGGATGACGGCCTGGCCCTCCTCCGTGGAGATGTCGACCGTCAGCGAGCGCTTGTTGCGGTTCGCGCACAGGTAGTACGCGGACTCCGACGTCTCGTTGCCGTCGACATCGCGCAGGAACGGCGGACCCCAGCCGCGCGTGTCGTCGCCAGCGCCGGGGCGTTCCACCTTGATCACGTCGGCGCCGAGGTCCGCGAGTACCTGCGTGCACCAAGGCCCGGCGAGCACGCGCGTCAGGTCCAGCACACGCACGCCCTCCAGCGCGCGCGGCGCGTGCTTGGTCATGCCACCGGCGCCGGCAGGTGCGGGGCGATCATGGCCAGCGTGCGCGCCAGTGCGCCGCGGCCATGCTCGACCAGCGCGCGGCCACGGGCCGCGACCTCATGGCGTCGCGTGTCGTCCGCCAGCAGGTCGCCGACCGCATCGCCCACTGCCGCCGCATCCGGCGCAATCACCAGCGCATCGGCCTCCTCGAGACGGCGGGAAATCTCGCTGAAATTGTGCAGGTGCGGGCCGGTGACCGCCGGGGTGCCGACGGCGGCAGGTTCCAGCATGTTGTGGCCACCGATGGACTGCAGGCTGCCACCGACGAAGGCGACATCCGCGCAGGCGTAGAACGCCATCAGTTCGCCCAGCGTGTCGAGCACGAAGACATCGTTGTGCGCGTCCGGCCAGCGATCGCCGCGGCGGGTACCGACGTTCCAGCCCGCCTCGCGTGCAGCATCCGCCACCCGCGGGAACCGTTCCGGGTGCCGCGGCGCCCACAGCAGCAGCAGGTCGGGCCAGCGTTGGCGCAGGCGTGCGTGGATGGCGAGCACCGGCCCCTCTTCGTCCTCGTGGGTGCTGGCGGCGATCCAGACGCGGCGTCCCGGCGACAGGTGCTGGCGAAAGCCTGCGACCACCTCGGCGACGTTGGCCGGCACGGGGATGTCGAACTTCAGGTTGCCGACGTCGCGCACCTGCGCGGGCGCCGCGCCGAGCTGGATGAAGCGCTCGGCATCCGCTTCCGACTGCGCCGCCACCTTGCGCACCGTGCGCAGCGTGCGCGCGATCAAGGGCCGCAACACGCTGTAGCCGCGCAGCGAGCGTGCGGACAGGCGCGCATTGAGGATGTACACCGGCACCCGGCGATCGTGGCAGCCGAACAGCAGGCTGGGCCACAATTCCGTTTCCATGATCAGCGCCAGGCGCGGCGGGAATTGCCGCAGGAACCGCGACACGGCGCCGGGCAGGTCGTACGGCGAATACACGTGCGACACGCGCTCGCCCCACAGCGCCTGCACACGCTGCGAGCCGGTCGGCGTGATCGTGGTGATCAGCAGGCGCAGGCCGCGATGCCGCTTCAGCAACGCATCGACGACGGGCGCGGCGGCGTTCACTTCACCCACCGACACCGCATGCAGCCACACGTCGACGGTGCCGCCGGGCATGGCGTAGCTGCCGTAGCGCTCGTTCCAGCGCTGGAAGTAGTCCGGGTAACGGAAACCGCGCCAGATCAGGTGGTAGATGGTCAACGGGGTCAGCACGTACAGCACCGCCGAATACAGGGCGCGCAGCAGGCGTTCGGCGGTACGGTTCGACATGGGCGACAAGGATACCCGGGGCCGCCGCTACAATGGGCCATGGCCGAATCCGAGAAACGACCCTCCGACGCCGGCGAACGCCCCCCGCGGGGGCTGCGCCAGTGGCCGGCCTGGATCGGCATCGGACTGGCGTGGCTGGTCGCACGCCTGCCGTGGGCGCTGCAGCGAGCACTCGGTCGCCTGACCGGCGCGCTGTTCTTCATGACGATGCGCGAGCGCCGCGAGATCGCACGCCGCAACATTGCGCTGTGCTTCCCGGCGCTGACCCCCGCCGAACAGGACGCCTTGGCCAGGACGAGTTTCGCCGAGCTCGGCATCGGCCTGTTCGAGTTCGCGCGCGCCTGGTGGGGCAGCGTCGACCCGATGCGACGCGGCTTGCGGGTGGAAGGCCTGGAACACCTGGCCGCGGCGCGCGCTGGCGGCCGTGGCGTGATCGTCGTGTCCGGCCACTTCACCACGTTGGAAATCTCGGCACGGCTGATGTGCGACTACGCGCCGCTGGCCGGCATGTACCGCCCGCACAACCAGGGCGCGATGGAATGGGCGGTCAAGCGCGGCCGCCTGCGCTACGCCACCGCGATGTTCACCCGCGACGAGTTGCGACCCGCGCTGAAGCACCTCAAGCAGGGCGGCCTGCTGTGGTTCGCGCCGGACCAGGACACGCGCCGCGGCGAGAGCGTGTTCGTCCCGTTCTTCGGCCATCCCGCCTACAGCCTGACCTCCACGCACCAGCTGGCCCGGCTGTCGGGCGCGGCGGTCATCGCGTTCTCGCACGTGCGCCGCGAGGACGGCGGCTACACGCTGAAACTGTCGCCGGCATTCGAGGGCTTTCCGTCTTCCGATGCCACGGCGGACACGGCGCGCGTGATCGCCGCGATCGAGGACATGGTGCGCGACGCTCCCACGCAATATCTGTGGATACACCGGCGCTTCAAGCGCCAGCCCGACGGGCGCGGCGCACTCTACCGGTAGAGATCCGGCTCGCCCGGCGGCCGCGTCTTGAAGCGGCGATGCACCCACAGGTACTGCTCCGGGTGCTGGCGGACGGCGGCCTCCAGTTCGGCCATGTAACGCGCCGCGTCCTGCACGGGATCTCCGCTCGGCCATCCGCTCCAGGTCGGCTCCACGCGCAGTTGATAGCGTCCCTGAGCGTCGCGATAAAACCAGAACGGCAGCACGACGGCATCGCCGCGGCGTGCAAGGTCGGGCGTCGCGGTCAGGGTTGCGGCCTGGATGCCGAAGAACGGCACGAAGGCGTTCTGGTAGTTGAAATCCTGGTCCGCCGAGTACGCGACGATGGCGCCGCGCGACAGCGCGCGCAGCAGGCCGCGCACGTCCTTCTTGCCGATGACATCGGCGAACACGCGGCGGCGCGCGCCGTCCATGAGGCGCTCGATGCAGGGATCGTTGTTGCGCCGCGCGACGATGGTCACGCGCTGGCCGAGCGCCTCGCCCAGCAGGCGCGCGCACAGTTCCGAATGCGGAATGTGCCCGCCGAACAACAGGATGCCGCGTCCCTGCGCCTGTGCAGCGCGCACGTGCTCCAGTCCCTGCACATCGGCCAGTCCACGCAGCACGCGCGCAGGCGCGTACCAGCCGCGGACCAGTTCGAACGCGCCGGTCACCGTCGCGCGCACCGTGTCGCGCAACAGGCGCGCGCGGGCGCGATCGTCCAGTTCGGGAAAACACAGCGACAGGTTGGTCGCCGCATGACGCCTTCGCTTGGCAAGCAGGGGCCACAACAGCGCAGTCGCCAGCCTGCCTAGCGCCAGCAGCCAGGATTGCGGCAGGCGCGCGATGCCGGAGGCCAGCAGATTGGCGGGCGCCACGAACCAGCAGCGCACGCCGGACGCGCGCTCACTCGTCATCGCGCGCCAGCAGGCTGCCCGCATACAGGGCCGCCAGCATCAGGGTGAGTCCGCCCCAGAAGGTGGAATAGAACGCCAAATGGGTGTTGATCGGAAATACCGTCACCGCCAGCGCCAGCATCGCCGGCCGCGCGCGTTCCTTCGCCTGCGGCGTGGCGTATCGCCACGCGCGCCAGGCCAGTGCCGCGCCCGCCAGCCACAGCAGCAGGCCGATGATGCCGGTTTCGCTGAGGATTTCGAGGACGATCTGGTGCGCGTGGAACGCCGGGCCTTGGCCCCACGCAGGCCGCCCCTCGGCATTCGCATCGCAGGCGGGGAAGGCTTCGCGGAAGCCGCGCGCGCCGACGCCGTTGACCGGATGCTGCGCGATCATGCAGCCCGCCGCCGACCATATCTGTGCACGACCGGACAGGGCGGTATCGACGCTGGACTCGCTTGCCGTCAGTGCATGCGTGGTGAGGCGCATGCGCTCACGCACCTGCGGCGACACCAGCGTCAGGCCGACCAACAGCACCGCACCGAACGCGAACACGCCCACCAGCCGTTGCCAGCCCAGCAGCTTCCAGCCGGAGAACACTAGCACCAGCGCGTAGGTGATCCATGCCGCACGTGCGCCGGCCAACAGCACGACGACGCCGATCGCCATCGACGCCAGCAGCCAGCCCGCAACCTGCATGCGCCGTGCAGCCGCGAACAGCAGGAACGGCGACAGGCTGGCTATCACCATGCCCAGCTTGCGGTTGCAGGGGCCAAGGAACCCGCTGAGCCGATCGATGCCGGCCATCTGCTCCAGCGTGCACATCGGTCGCCCGCTGATCAGCTGCTTCAACTGGTCCAGCCCCCAGAACAGCGGACTGGTACCGAACACCACCTGCGCCAGCGCGTCCAGCGTCCAGACCGCGACGATGATCGCCAGGCCATTGAACGTCGTGCGACGTTCCTGCGCATTGGCGACCGATGCCGCCACCAGCCACAGGAACGGCAGGTAACGCAGGTCCACCGCCGCTTCGCGCAGGGCGCGCGGCGTATCGACCGCATCCACGGCGGAGATGGCCTGCGGCAACCAGTACGCGGCGAACAGGGCACTGGTCAGCGCCCACGCGGCACCGCTCAACAACCGCGTACCGCCCCGGAAGCGTCCCAGCAGCAGGTGCACGATCGCCGCCAGCGCGCCCAGCACCATCACCGCTTCGGCATAACCCGGCGCCGGCCACAGCGCGACGTAGGTCAGCACCCAGGCCGGCGCCCAGCGCCAGCCATGCGCGTCCTGGCGTGCGGGCGAGGCAGGGATCGATGGCGAATCAGCGGTCATCGGCGAGATCGTGGTAGAGGGCGAGCGTGGCGTCCTGCATCGCGCGCAGGGTGTAGGCGTGCATCGTAGCCAATGGCGGTGGCGGATGGGCGAGCATCGCCTTCACGGTATCGAACAGGCGATCTTCGTCGAAGGCCGGTACCGCACCGGGCGGTTGGAGTTCGGCCAGCAACTCGCCGACGCCGCCATGCGCCCAGCCAACGACCGGCCGCCCGACGGACAACGCCTCGATCACCGTGCGACCGAACGCTTCCGGCTTGCGCGACAGCTGCAGCACCAGATCGCTGGCCGCATACGCGCGCGCGATCTCCGTGATCGGCGGCGCGATCACGAGCGCATCGGCGACGCCACCCGACTGCGCCTCCGCTTCCAGTGCTGCCACGTATGGCCCACGCCCCGCTTCACGGGTGCCGGGCATCCACAACCGCGCGTCCATGCCCGTCGCCCGCAGGCGAGCCAGCAGCGCGATCGCCTCGCGATGTCCCTTCAGGCGCGTTCCCCGTCCGGGCAACAGCAGCAGCGGTCCATCGCCCGACAACGCAGGATGCTGCGCCGCCGCCCATGCGCGCGCATCCAGATCGGGATGCGCGGCGCGCGGGAACTGGGCCGGATCGATCCCGCGTGGAATCACCGCCAGCCGGGCGGGATCGGTTCGCGGATAGTGATGCAGCAGGTAACGGCGCACGGTGTCGGACACGCAGATCACGCGCTCGCCGTACGTCATCACCGCGCTGTAGCGGCCTGGCGAATTGAGTCCGTGCATGGTGGTGACGAAGCGCGACCGCGTCGTCGCCGGCAGGCCGCGCACGGCCCAGAGACCCAGCCAGGCCGGCAGGCGCGAACGCGCATGCACGATATCGGCACCGACCTCGGCGAACAGCCGCCGCAGCGCGACGACATGGCGCAGGCTGAGCAGCGACTTGCGGCCGATGTCGAGGACGACGTGCTCCGCGCCGGTGGCACGCAATGCCGGTTCCAGCCGGCCGCCTGCGGAAACCACCACGGCACGATGGCCGGCGCGTACCAGCGCGTCGGCGATCTCGAGGGTGGAGCGTTCGACACCACCGGATTCCAGCGCCGGCAGCAACTGGACGACGGTCAACCGGCGCATGGTCGGGGGGCGATGCGGCGCGACCGCATCAGAACGTCAATCGGCCAGCACGAAGTGCGAACCGCAATACGGGCATTGCACCTCGCCGCCCGGCGCATCCTCGATGGCCAGGTACACGCGCGGGTGCGAGTTCCACAGCGCCATCGACGGCAGCGGGCAGCTCAGCGGCAGGTCGGCGCGCGACACGGTGTAGCGCTTCTGGGCGTTGGCGGGCGCGGTGGCGGTCTGGCTCATGGCGGTGGACAGTGGCGAAACAGGGGTGGTCAGTCTAGCAGCCGCTCCCGGACGCCCCAAGGCGCGGGGTCCGGAACGAAGAACGCCGCCCGGGAGAGGGCGGCGTTCCGGAGCGCATCGACCGGGGGACGGATTACTTCTTCGCGTCGGCCGTGGCTTCGGTGGTGATCTTCAGCGCGACCTCGTCGCTGACCATCGGCGCATACGCGCCCACGTCGAAATCGCTGCGCTTGACGGTGGCCGTGGCGTCGAAGCCGATCGCCGGCACCTTCTTCATCGGGTGCTCACCCACCTTGTTCAGCGTCACGTCCAGCACAACCGGCTTGGTGATGCCCTTGATGGTGAGGTCGCCGGTGACCTTCAGCTTGCCTTCGCCCGCGGCCTCGACCTTGGTGCTCTTGAAAGTCGCGTTGGGATACTTGGCGGCATCGAACCACTTGTCGCTGGTCAGGTGGTCGTAGAACTGGTCGGCCAGCGCGCTCAGGCCGGTCAGCGGCAGCGTGACCTGCACGCTGGACTTGGATACGTTGGCGGCGTCGTACACCAGCGTGCCGTCGGCCTGGCCGAAGTTGGCGCTGGGGTTGGAGAAGCCGAAATGGTTCCAGCTGGCCAGTACGTTGGTGTGGCTGGGATCGAGCTTGTAGGTCACCGGCGCGGCGAAGGCGGAACCGGCGAACGCGAACAGGGCGGCAACGAGCAGGGTCTTGCGCATGGGGATGTCTCCGGGTGGTGGGGTGTCAGAGGATGCGCGCGGCTTCGTCGAAGCCCAGGCGCGGGGAACGCGGGAAGATGCTGGCGGGATCGCCGTGGCCCAGGTTGACCAGGATGTCGGACTTGATCGCGGTGCCGGCGAAGAACGCCTCGTCGACCTTGTCGGCGTCGAAGCCGGTCATCGGACCGGCATCCAGGCCCAGCGCACGCGCGGCGATGATCAGGTAGCCCGCCTGCAGGCTCATGTTGCGCAGCGAAGGCTTGCCGCGGTTTTCGCGCGGACCGTCGAACCAGGCCTTCGCATCGGTGTGCGGGAACAGGAACGGCAGCTTTTCGTGGAAATCCTCGTCGCGGCCGATGATGACGGTGACCGGCGCCGCCATCGTCTTCTCGTAGTTGCCTTCGGACAGCGCCGGACCCAGCTTGGCCTTGGCCTCGGCCGACTTGACGAACACGAAGCGCGCGGGCGTGGTGTTGGCCTGGGTCGGCCCGAACTTCAGCAGGTCGTACAGCTGCCGCAGGGCGTCGTCGCTGACCTCGCCGGTGAAGGCGTTGTAGGTGCGTGCGGTGCGGAACAGCTGGTCGAGCGAGGCGGCATCAAGGGCGTGGGACATGGGTTACCTGTCGCGAAGAAGGAAACGACCGCAGCGGCGGGGCCGGCGGCGCGGAGGGGCAGTGTAGAGTGTCCTGACTATGGCAACATCCAATCGACCCGGAACGGATTGTTTTAACCAGTGGAACAAACAAGCCCCGTCCAGGCCGAATCGCGCGGCCTCTGCACACTGACCGATGGCCACGCCGGCAACGTACGCCAGACGCAGTCGTTGGCGCGCGCACTCGGCGGTGAGGCGCGCGACGTCGTGCTCGCGCCGCGTGCGCCGTGGCGCTGGCTCGCACCCCGCGTGCTGCCCGGCGCGACGCGCGCCTTCGGTTCCACCTTCGCCCCATTGCTGCGCCAGCCACCCGCACTGGCGATCGGTTGCGGCCGCCAGGCCGCGCTGGCGACACGATTGCTGCGCGCCCGCGGCAGCCGCGTCGTGCAGATCCTCGATCCGCGCATCGACCCGTCGCACTGGGACCTCGTCATCGCGCCGGAGCACGATGGCTTGGCCGGCCCGAACGTGCTGACCCTGCTCGGCAGCCTGAATCCGGTCGACGATGCCTGGCTGGCCGACGCACGCGCCGCCTTTCCGTCCTTCGCCACCCTGCCGTCGCCCCGCACGGCGGTACTGCTCGGTGGCGACAGCGCGCACTACCGGTTCGACGCCGACGCGTTCGCGCGGCTCGCGATCCTGCTCGATGAGATGGCGGACGGCGGCAGCCTGCTGGTCACCACGTCGCGACGCACGCCCACCGCCGTGGTCGACGCCGTGCGCCGGCGCTGGGTGCAGCGGTCGCACACGGTGCTGTGGTGCGGCCCGTCCGACGGCCCGAATCCCTACGCCGGCCTGCTGGCCTGGGCCGACCGCATCGTCTGCACGCCGGAGTCGGTCAACATGGTGTCGGAAGCCTGCGGCACGCGTGCGCCGGTGCAGGTGTTCGAACGCGATCGCGTGACGGGGCGGCCACGCCGCTTCCTCGACGCACTGCATGCGCGCGGACGCCTCCGCGATGCCGCCGATGGACCGTCGCCATTCGAGGGCCAACCCCTGCGCGAGACCGCACGCATCGCCGCGGACGTGCGCTTGCGCCTGGCGATCTGACGCCGAGCTACGGGTCGCGCACCTCGAAGTCGAGTCCATGCGCGGCCGTCGTCCGCATCACCACCGCGCGCGCCGTCGCCAGTGCCGCGTTCTCGACGACCAGACGCGGACGCCGGTCCAGCGTGCAGGCCAGGCCTTCGGCCACGAACGTCGCGTGGACCGCATCCAGGGCCGGCGCTTCCTCCGCGGACAACGCGCCCGCGGTCGCCAGCGCGATCACCAGCCCGGGCGTGTCGCGTGGTGCCAGCAGGGCGGGCTGTGCGTCCGCATCGCGCAGCACCAGGTACTGCAGCAGGAATTCCAGGTCGACCAGGCCGCCGGCGCCCTGCTTCAGGTCGAAGCGCGCGATATCGCTGCGATCCAGTTCGGTACGCATGCGTGCGCGCATCTTCACCACGTCGCTGCGCAGGGTTTCGAACTCGCGCGGCCGCGCCAGCGTCGCCGTGCGGATGTCCTCGAACGCCTGCCGCAGCGTCGCGTCGCCGGCCACGCCGCGGGCGCGCACCAGCGCCTGGTGTTCCCAGGTCCATGCGCGATCGCGCTGGTACTCGGCGAAGCTGGCCAGCGACGACACCAGCAGACCTTTCGCGCCGTCGGGACGCAGGCGCACATCGACATCGTAGAGACGGCCGGCCGCGGTCACCGCGCCGAGCAGCGCGACGACCTTCTGCGCCAGCCGCGCATACCAGCGACCGGCTTCCAGCGGGCGCGCGCCATCCGACTCCACCTCGGCGGGCGCATCGAACAGGAACACCAGGTCGAGGTCCGACCCGAAGCCCAGTTCCTCGCCACCCAGGCTGCCGTAGCCGATCACCGCGAACCGGCCCGCCGCGACGACGCCGTGCGACGCGGCGACATCGCGCGTGGCGACCTGCACCACGACGCGGACGACCTCGTCCGCCAGCCATGCCAGCTGGCGCACGCTGTCGCGCGCCGACTGCCGCCCATCGAGTGCCGCCAGCGCGACGCGGAAACTCAACGCGAGCCTGCGCTCGTTCAACACGCGCAGGCAGGTCTCAGGATCGTCTTCCTGCAGCGCGGCTTCGCACTCGGCGCGCAGTTCGTCGCGGTCCGGCATCGGGCCGGACACGCGCGTGTCGAGCAGTTCGTCCAGCAGCAGCGGATACTGCGCCAGGCGCTCGGACAGCAGCGCGCTGCGCGCCAGCACGTCGACCAGCCGGCCCAGCGCGCTGGGCTGTTCGTCGAGCAGCGCGAGATAGCTGGCGCGACGCAGGATGGCCTGCAACAACGACAGCACGCGGCGCAGCGCGGCATCGGGTTGCGACGAGCGCGCACACGCATCGAGCAGCGCAGGCACCACGCGATCCAGCCGCGCGCGCGCGCCGTCGGACAACGCACGCACCCCACTGAACTGCGCGAACTCGCGCAACGCGCCGTCGGCGCTGCCCGCATCGGCGAAACCCGACGACGCCAGCGTCTCCGCTTCACCGCCGTCGGGCAGCGCGCGCCAGTACAGCGCCAGCACGCCTGGCGCCACGTCACGCCGGCGCGGCGCCAGCAATTCGGCGAACTCGGCGGATACGCGGGCGCGCTGTACATCCAGCGCGGCGCGCAAGCTGTCCCAGTCCGGATAGTCGAGGCCGCGCGCGACGCGGTGGCGATCCAGCGGATCCTCCGGCAACCCGTGCGTCTGCGCATCACGCAGCATCTGCAGGCGGTTCTCCAACCGGCGCAGGAAGCGATACCCCTGCAGCAATGCATCGCCCTCCTCCACCGACACCTGCCGTGCCGCGACCAGCGCCGGCAGCGCGACGCGCAGACGGCGTTCGCGCAATGCCGGTTCGCGGCCGCCGCGGATCAGTTGCAGCGCCTGCGCCAGGAATTCGATCTCGCGGATGCCGCCCGGTCCGCGCTTGATGTCGTCCGCCAACTCGCGACGCGCGACTTCGGCGGCGATGGCCGCCTTCATCTCGCGCAGTCCGTCGAGCGCGGTGTAGTCCAGGTAGCGGCGATAGACGAACGGACGCAGCGACTCCAGCCACTGCTCGCCTGCGATGATGTCGCCCGCCACCGCGCGCGCCTTCAGCCATGCGTAGCGTTCCCAGTCGCGGCCCTCGCGCTGGAAATACTGGTCCATGCCGGCGAACGACAACGCCACGCGGCCGGCATTGCCGAACGGCCGCAGGCGCAGGTCGACGCGGTGGCAGAACCCATCGACCGTCGGTTCGTCCAGCAGCTTCGCCAGCCGCTGGCCCAGCCGCATGAAGTAATCCTCGGCTGCGAGCGACCGCGCGCCATCGGACTCGCCACCTTGCGGATAGGCGTAGACCAGGTCGATGTCGGAGGAGAAGTTCAGTTCGCCGCCGCCCAGCTTGCCCAGGCCGAACACGACCAGCCGCTGTGCGCTGCCATCGGCCGCACGCACCACGCCGTGGCGCTGTGCGAATTCCGCTTCCAGGGCCTCGAGGGCAGTCTGCAGACAGACTTCCGCCAACCGCGTGGTGCCGGCCAGCGTGTCGTCGACGGTGTCCAGGCCATGGACGTCGCGCCACACCAGCCGCGTCGATTCCGCGGTGCGGTAGCGGCGCAGCAACTCGGGCCATTGCCCGCTGTTGTCGGCCGTCAACGCGGGCGTCGGCCACGGTGCGGCGCCATCATCGTGCAGCAAGGCAGCCAGCAGGTCGGGTTGCCGACGCAGGGTTTCGAGTGCGAAGTCGCTGGTCGCGATCACGCGCGACACGCGCTCGACATGTCCCGCATCGACCAGCAACGCATCGCTGCCGGGCGACGATGCGCGAAGACGCGCCAGGCCGCGCTCGGTCAGTGCGGTACGTTCGGCATCGAGGGAAAGGTTCGCGTCGTTCATGGCGACCGATTGTGGCATGGGGTGGCGCAACACACCCGATCAGTAGCCGCCGATGTAGGAGTGACGTGAGTCGCGACCGCACGCCGCCCGACCGCAACAACCTGCGGCAAAGATGCGCCCGCCGGGGACGCATGCGCTTCTATTGCTTCCAGCCGTCATTGACTACCCAGCCGTGCGGTCGCGACTCACGTCGCTCCTACAACAGGCAGGATCACGCCGCCTGCGACAGATCCGGCAAGGCAGCTTCGTGCCGCAACGACAGCCCGAACTGCTCGGCCATGTGCTTCAGCAGCACCGGCTTCACCTGGTCCATGCCGGCCGGACCGCCGAGGTCGGCCAGCGAGACGACCTGCAGGCCCTGGTAACCGCAGGGATTGATGCGATGGAACGGCTCCAGGTCCATCGCGATATTGAACGCCAGGCCATGGAACGTGTAGCCACGGCGCACACGGATGCCGAGCGCACCGATCTTGGCGCCGGCCACGTACACGCCCGGCGCGCCGTCCTTGCGTTCCGCATGGATGTTCCAGTCGGCGAGCGTGTCGATCATCGCCTGCTCGATCTTGCAGACGTACTCGCGCACGCCCACCTTGAGGCGCTTCAGGTCGAACAGCGGGTACGCGACGATCTGGCCGGGGCCGTGGTACGTCACCTGCCCGCCGCGATCGACGTTGATCACGGGAATGTCGCCCGCCGCGAGTACGTGCTCTGGCTTGCCGGCCTGGCCGAGGGTGAACACCGGGTCGTGCTCGACCAGCCACAGTTCGTCGGCGGTGGCTTCGGTCCGCGCATCGGTGAAGCGTTGCATCGCGCGCCAGACCGGCTCGTACGGCTGGCGGCCGAGCTCGCGCACGATGCAGGTCGCCGTCACAGCGTCCACTTCACTTCGGGATGGTCGCGCAGGGCTTCATGGGCGGCGTCGTACTGTGCGCGGTCGTTGGCCTGGAAGCGGATGCGCACGGACACGTACTTGCCGTTGGCCGAATGCTTCCAGCTGATGTCTTCGTGGACGACCTCCACACCCTTGGATTCCAGCAGGCGCGGCAGCTCGGTTTCCAGGCCGGTGCCCGCCGTGCCCATCGCGCTGAGCTCGAACGTGCCGGGGAACTGGAAGCCGTGTTCGGGATTGTCTGATTTGATTTCCATGCCCGGATTATTGGGACACCGGCAACGAAAGCCAAGCCACGCGGCACTGGAATGACGAAGGGCCGCTTGCGCGGCCCTTCGTTCCTGCAGCACGGCGGTTCAGCGCGCCAGTTGCACCAGGCTGGACGAGACCCAGCCCTTGTTGCCGAGTTCGTCCTCGACTTCCCACATTACGCCGTCCTTGTTGCCGGTCGGGTACAGCATCATGCCCGGATCCAGGTCGCGCACGGCCTTGCCGGTGCCCTTCGGGTTGGCGAACAGGCGGCCCGGCTTGGTCATCTCGACCGCCTGCTGGGCGTTGGACGCCGAGGCGTTGCCGGACAGGCCGCCCAACTCGCTCACCAGGTTGGTGTAGGCCTGCAGGTAGGCCAGCGTGATCACCTGGCCGATCTCGGTGTTGGCGTAACCGCTCGCACCGCCGCCGCCCCAGTGGCTGCCGGTGAACAGGCTGCCGCCCGCGCCCCAGCCGATGTCGGTCTTCTTGGCGCTGCCCTCGGCCATCGCGACCTGTTCGGACGAACGCACGTCGGTGACCGTCAGCACCACGTCGGCGGTCTTCTTCTTCATGTCCAACCCACCGACCACGCGGCCCAGGTTGCCGCCCACCAGTCCGCCCAGCAGGCCGCTGATGGCGTTGCCGCCGGCGTTGCTGTTCTGCGAGATCAGGTCGGGCACCAGCACGTAGTCGGCGGCGCGGATCTGGCCCTTGCCGACATTGGAGCGGTTGCGCAGCTCACCGCTGGCGGCCAGGCCACGCTCGGCCATCGCCGCACCCATGCCCACGCCACGGTCCACCAGCGTGAAACAGCGCGACTTGTTGACGAACACCTTGATCAGCTTCGACGGTGCCGGCAGCTGCTGGCCGCTCCACCAGTTCACGCCGTCCTCCGGCTCGATCACCGAGATCGTGCCGAGCGGCTTGCTGCAGGTCGGGATCTCAGCGGTCTGCTGCTTGCGCTGGTCCTGTGCGCTCTGGCGCTGCGCCCACGCGGGCGTTGTCGCAGCGGCCGCCATCAGCAGGCAGGCCGTCATCGTTACCTTCTTGCAGGTTCCCCTGTTCACGCGTGCTTCTCCTTCAGAATGATAGTGCCCGCACCCCGCGGACCTTCCGTTGCGGGCGTGGCCTGCCTTCGCGTGCCGGGTCGCCCGAACGCGATGATAGGCGAAGAATGCGGTTTCGCTGGCTACATACGCGAAGAGTGAGAGTCGAAGGCCACCGGACCCGGCACGGAACGACGATGCGGCGATAATGCCGGCCACGTCCGCGAGGTCCACCGTGCCCTACCTGCTTTCCAGCGTTGTGTGCAGCGTGCTCGTCTCGGTCCTGCTGAAGCTCATGCAGCGGCGCGGCATCGACACCGCCCAGGGCATCGCCTGGAACTACCTCGCCGCTTCGCTGCTGTGCTTCACCCTGCTGGACCCACCGCTGGCGTCGCTCGCCGCACCGCATGCCCCCTGGCGTGCGCTGGCGCTGCTCGCGGTGCTGCTGCCGGGCATTTTCCTGGCCTTGTCGGCGTCGGTGCGCGCGGCCGGCATCGTGCGTACCGACATCGCCCAGCGGATGTCGCTGGTGCTGTCGCTGCTGGCCGCGTTCCTCTGGTTCGGCGAACGGGCCGATGCGCAGCGTCTGGCGGGCCTCGCGTTCGGCCTGATCGCCATCGTGCTGCTGGTGCTGAGGCCACGCACGGAAACGCCCACACCTTCGGGCACAGCAGGCTGGTCTGGTTGGGCACTGCCGCTGGTCGTGCTGGTCGGCTATGCCGGTATCGACGTACTGCTGAAGCACATCGCGGCCGCCGGTACGCCGTTCGCGGCTTCGCTGCAGGTCGCGTTCGTCGCCGCGTTCGTGGTGATGATGGCGGTGCAGGCCGTGCGACGCGCGCGGGGTGGCCCGATGCTCACGCTGTCCGCGCTCGGTGCGGGCCTGCTGCTGGGCGCGCTGAACTTCGGCAACATCCTCTTCTACGTGAAGGCGCACCGTGCGCTGCCTGACAACCCGGCCGTGGTGTTCTCGACGATGAACATCGGCGTGGTCGTGCTGGGGGCGCTGGCCGGCATGCTGCTGTTCCATGAGCGACTGAGCCGGATGAACCTGCTGGCGATTCCACTGGCGATCGCCGCCATCGCGCTGATCGCCCTGGGGTTGTAGGGGCCGCAATGAAAAAGGCCGGCATGCGCCGGCCTTTTCTTCAGCAGGTGGTACGCCGGATCACTCCGACTCCCACCACATCCAGAACGCATCCCACAGGCGCTTGAAGAAGCCGGCCTCTTCGATCGGTGTGATCGCCACCAGCGGCGATTCCGCGACGACCTTGCCGTCCAGCGTGACCTTCACCGTGCCGATGGCCTGGCCCGCGGTGATCGGGGCGACCAGCGTCTTCGGCACGTCCATCGTCGGCTTCAACTCTTCGTAGCGGCCGCGCGGCACGCTGACCAGCATCGGCTGTGAAACGCCCAGCTGGACCTCCTTGGCCTGGCCCTTCCACACGCGCTGCGTGGCGATGGCCTTGCCCGGCTCGTACAGGCGGTGCGTTTCGTAGAAGCGGAAGCCCCAGTTCAACAACGCCAGGCTGTCGTCGGCGCGCTGCTTCTCGGACGTCGAGCCCATCACCACCGCGATCAGGCGCTGGTCGCCGCGCTTGGCGGAACTCATCAGGCAGTAACCCGCGCCGGAATGGTGGCCCGTCTTGATGCCGTCGACGCTCTGGTCGCGCCACAGCAGCAGGTTGCGGTTCGGCTGGGTGATGGTGCCGACCGTGAATTCCTTGATCTTGTTGAACGCGTACTGCTCGGGATACTCGCGGATGAAGGCGCGGCCCAGCAGCGCCAGGTCGTACGCCGTCGAGTAGTGTTCCGGCGCGGACAGGCCGTGCGCGTTGACGAAGTGCGAGCCCTTCATGCCGATGCGCGCGGCATAGTTGTTCATCAGCGACGCGAAGGCCTCCTGGCTGCCGGCGGCATGCTCGGCCAGCGCGATGGCAGCATCGTTGCCCGACTGCACGGCCATGCCCTTTTCCATGTCCAGCAGCGGCGCGGTCTTGTTGACGGCGAACCCGCTGTAGCTGCCGTCGGTGCCTGCGCCGCCTTCGCGCCAGGCGCGCTCGCTCATCATCACCTGGTCGTCGGGCTTGATCTTGCCGTTCTTCTGCTCGGCGGCCAGCACGTACGACGTCATGACCTTGGTGATGCTGGCCGGCTCGACGCGCTCGTTGTAGTTCTCGCCGGCCAGTACCTGCCCGGTGATGTAATCCATCAGCACCCAGGCGGTGGCGGTGGGCGTGGGCGCGGGCGGAATCGCCACGGCAGCGGCAGGCGCGGCGGGTTGCGGCGTCGGCGCGGGCGTCTGGGCGATGGCCAGCCCCATGGCGGTGGTCGCGAGCGCGGCGAGAGCGAAACGGAACTTCATCGGCGGAAAACTCCTGGCAAGGCCGTGGGCCTGACGATTCAAGCGAATATTGTAGGGACGACGATCGCGACTTGGGTTGGAAAGACGTAAAAAAGCCGGCGCCCGGCGCGGCTGCCGCTACTCGCGGACGATCTGCGGGCGACCGAAGCCCAGGCTGGCGATCCTGCCCGCCAGCGCCTCCGCCGATGCGGCATCGGCCGCCCCCACGCGCAGGCGCCACAGCGGACGGTCGGCGCCGGGCACGTCACTGAGCCGCGCATCGGCGATGCCCGCCGCCGTCAGCCGTGCAAGTGCGCGATCGGCGTTGTCGCGACTGGAGAAACTGGCGACCTGCAACTGCAACGCCGCGGGCATCGAGGCGACCGACGGGACGGCGGGAACGACGGCCGCCCGGGCGGCGGACGCCACGGGTGGCGTCACTGACGCCACCGGCATGCCGGGCTTGCCCGACGCCACGCGCACGCCGTTGGCCTTCATCCATTCGTCGAAACCGGCGGCACTGGGCGTATCGCCCGGCTTGGCGGGCACGTGGTAGCGGACGGCATCCTTCGGCAACTGCCCCACCAGGTGGTCCATCGCCGACGGCTCGGCGGCAGGCGCGGTGGCCAGCACGCTGCCGTCCGGCGTCAGGGCGCGCACTTCCACGCGGCCGGTACCGCGCTGCGTGATGCCCAGACGGACTGCGGCGGCATAGCTGAGGTCGATCACGCGGCCTTCGTGGAACGGTCCGCGGTCGTTGACGCGAACGACCACCGACTTGCCGTTGTCCAGGTTGGTCACGCGCGCGAAGCTCGGCAGCGGCAACGACTTGTGCGCGGCGCTGTAGGCGTACATGTCGTACACCTCCTGGTTGGAGGTCCGGCGGCCATGGAACTTGTTGCCGTAGTACGACGCCGTGCCCTGCTCGACATAACCATCGACGCGGTCGAGCACCTTGTACTGTTTGCCGAGCACCGAATACGGCGACTTGTTGCCCACGCTCGAACGCGCTTCGGCAGTGACGACGGGTTCGCGGATGCAGTCCAGGTCGGGCACGTGGTCGGGCGTGGTATCCGACACCCCCGGCTTGTACAGCCCGCCCGCCGTGTAGTTGCCGCGCGTGGACAGATCTTCCTGCGCCGGGGCATAGCGCGAGCAGTCCCTGCCTGCAGTGGACGACGACGCGGTGGATGACGGCTTGCCCGCGTGACCGGAAGAAGCGGGCGACGGGGATTTCTTCGGCGCCGTGCTGCACGCGGCCAGGGCCACCGCCAGCAGCGGCAGTACCAGCCACTTCATGCCGGCGGGATCTCGCGGCCGGCGATGGCTTGCGACAGCTGGTACACCGCCATCGCGTACATCTTGGAATTGTTGTAGCGGGTGATCGCGTAGTAGTTCTGGAAACCAAGCCAGTACTGCTTGCCGTCGGCACCGTCCAGTTGCACCAGCGTCGCCGTCGCGTCAGGCGCCACCGGCTCCAACGGGCGGTAACCCTTCTCGGCCAGCTGCGCCAGCGTGTAGTCGGGCGTCCACGTCTCCGGATTGAACTCGGCGAAACCATCCTGCAGCTGCGCGCGCGCCACCACCGCACCGCCCGGCACCCAGCCACCGCGCTCGCCGCCCTTCTTGCGGAAGTAGTTGGCGATCGAGGCGAAGATGTCCGGATAGGTGGTGAACAGGTCGCGGCGGCCGTCGCCGTTGCCGTCCACCGCGAACTCGCGGTAGCTCGACGGCATGAACTGGCCCAGCCCCATTGCGCCGGCATAGCTGCCGGTCAGCGAGGCGATGTCCAGCTTCTCCTCGCGGCCCAGCGCGAACAGTTGCGCCAGTTCGTCGCGGAAGAACTGCTCGCGGCGATGCTCGTAGGCAGCGCGTGCCGGATCACCGGTGCGCGGATAGCGGAACGCCAGCGTGTACAGCGCGTCCAGTACCTTGTGCCGACCGGTGAAGCCGCCGTAGTTGGTCTCCACGCCGATGATCGAGACGATCACTTCGGCGGGCACGCCGTACTGCTGCTCGACACGGGTCAGTTCGTCGCGATGCGCGGCGATGAACTTGCGTCCACCGTCGATGCGCGCCTGGGTGAGGAAGCCGACGCGGTATTCGCTCCACGGCTTCACCCGCTCGGCGGGACGCGACATCGCCGCGACCACGCTGTCGAGGAACTGCGCCTTCGCCAGCGTCGCTTCGATCTCGGCGGGTGCGATGCCGTACTTCGCCGCCGTGTCGCGCACGAACTGCGCGCGGGCGGTGGGGAAATCGACCGGCTTCAAGGCCTCGGGCGGCACCTCGGCGACGCGTTCGACCGAGGTTTCGGCCGGGGTCGTCGGGGCGGGCGTGGAAGGCGTCGCCGACGCTGCCGGCGGCGGTGGTTGCGGTGTGGCACAGGACGCAAGGCCCAGCACCAGCAGACAGGAAAGTGCGTTTCGCATCATCGGCGCGAGGGTAGCACGCACCTTTCGCGGCAGGGTGAACAGCACACGCGATGCGGACGTGAGGCGACGCGCTCAGTAGCCGTGCACGGGTCGATGCGCTCGCACCGCCATCACCAGCCCCAGGCCGGCGAGCAGCGATACCGCCGACGTACCGCCATAGCTCAGCAACGGCATCGGCACGCCGACCACCGGCAGCAGGCCCGACACCATGCCGCCGTTGACGATGACGTAGACGAACAGCGCCATGCCCAGCGTGCCGGCAAGCAGCCGTGAATAGGTATCGCGCGCGTCCATCGCGATCCACAGGCAGCGGCCGACGACGAACAGGTACAGCGACAGCGCGATCGCCACGCCGACCCACCCGAACTCTTCCGACAGCACCGAGAAGATGAAGTCGGTGGTGTGTTCCGGCAGGTAGTCGAGGTGCGACTGCGACCCCTGCCCCCAGCCCTTGCCGGTCCAGCCGCCACCACCGATGGCGATCTTCGACTGCAGGATGTTCCAGCCGGCGCCGAGCGGATCGTTCTCGGGATCGCGGAAGGTCAGGATGCGGTTCTGCTGGTACTCGCGCAGGAACGAGAACCACGAGATCGGCGCGAACATCACCAGCCCCACCGCGGTGCCGCCGAACACGCCGGCGGTGATGAACCACCACCACGACAGCCCGGCGAGGTACAGGCCGAACACGCCGCTGGCCGCCACCAGCATCGCCGTGCCGAAGTCCGGCTGCAGCAGGATCAGCCCGGTCGGCAGGCCGATCAGCAATGCCGCGACGAGCGTCGTGCGCCAGCCCGGTGGCAGCGGTTCGCGGTGCAGGTACCACGCCAGCATCATCGGCAGCGCGATCTTCAGCAGCTCCGACGGCTGCAGGTAGAAGAACTTCAGGTCGATCCAGTGCGCGCCGTGCTTGCCGGTGCCGATGAACAACACCAGCACCAGCGGCAGCAGCGCCACCGCGAACACGCCCGGCGTCCACGCGCGCAGGCGCACCGGGGTGACGCGCGACAGCGCCCACATCGCCACCAGGCCCACGCCGAAACGCACGCCCTGCGCCAGCACCAGGCGCTCGCCCAGCGCCTCGCCCCCCGCGCTGTAAAGCACCGCCAGGCCGATCGCCATCAATGCCAGCAAGGCACCGAGCAGCCACCAGTCCAGCGTGCGCAGCAGATGTCGCAGCAGGTCGAAGCCCCAGCGCAGGAGGTCGGTCATGCCGCGGTACTCGGCGCGGATGCCGCTTCAAGCCCCTCTCCCCCCGGGAGAGGGGTTGGGGTGAGGGTCGGGGCATGCGCGATGGCGGGCATGTTCGAGCGAAAAGGTACGAGCACGGCCATGCCATGAACACCTGCGCGCATCCCCTCTCCGCCGACCCTCACCCCAACCCCTCTCCCGAGGGGAGAGGGGCTTTGGGCGGGCGCTCCCCTGGAGGGAGAGGGGCTTTGAACGGGCACTCCGCCAGAGGGAGCGGGACTCGGAGCCTGGCTTGGAGTCGGATTCGTCTGCTGCACGGGTGCCGTTGTCGGCGATGCCGGCGGTGTCGCGGGCGCCGTGCCTGCAGGAACCCCTTCCCCACCCTCCTGCTCCGGCATCTTCCCCAGCAGATACGCATCGAAGATCTTGCGCGCCATCGGGCCGGCGGTGCTGCCGCCGTAGCCGCCGCCTTCGACCGCGATGGCGATGGCGATGGTGGGGTTGTCGGCCGGTGCGAAGCCGACGAACAGCGAGCGGTGGCGCAGGTGCATCGGCAGGCTGCGCGGATCGACCGCAGCCGTGCCGCGACGGCTGATCACCTGCGCGGTACCGGTCTTGCCCGCCATCAGGTACGGCGCGTTCAGCGCGACGCGCCAGCCGGTGCCGCCAGGCTGCATGGTGTCCTGCATGCCGAGCCGCACCACCTCGACGTTGGCGGGATTCGGGCTGATCGCGATGGGCGCGGGCTGCGGCAACGGTTCCCACGGCCGGTCGAACCCGTGCCGCACCTCGCCGACCAGATGGGGGCGCCGCAGCTGCCCGTTGGCGATGCCGGCAGTGGCGCGCACCAGTTGCAGCGGCGTGACTTTCCAGTCGCCCTGGCCGATGGCGACGTTGACGGTATCGCCGGGATACCAGCGTTCCTTGCGCGATTTCAGCTTGGCCGCCGGCGACGGCAGGATGCCGCCGATCTCGCCGCGCAGGTCCACGCCGGTCGGCTGGCCGAAGCCGTAGTGCTCCATGTAGTCGTCGAACTGCGCGATGCCGAGATCCAGCGCCAGCCGGTAGTAGTACGTGTTGACCGATTGCGAGATCGACTTGCGCAGGTTGGTCACGCCGTGGCCGCGACGGCTGGCATCACCCCAGCCGCGGCTCGTGCCGGGCAGGTAGAACATGCCGGTGGATACCACCGTGTCCTCGGGCCTGCGCTTGCCGCTGTCCAGGCCGGCGAGTGCGATCAGCGGCTTCAGCGTCGACCCGGGCGCCACGCCGCCCAGCACCAGCCGGTTGAACTGCGGCCGCGACGGGTTGTCGTTGAGCCGCTTGAAGTCCGTGCTGGAAATGCCGTTGACGAACAGGTTGGGGTCGTAGCTGGGCAGGCTGACCATGGCCAGGATTTCGCCGGTGCGCGGATCCACGGCGATGGCCGAACCCTCCAGTTCGCCGAAGGAATCGACGATGGCCTGCTGCAGCTTCGCGTCCACGCTCAACCGCAGGTCGGTGCCCGCCTGGGCCGGCACGCGGCCGACCACGCGCAGCGCGCGCCCTTCCACGTTGGTCTCGACCTTCTCGTAGCCGATCCTGCCGCGCAGCTGCTCGTCGTAGTAGCGCTCCAGCCCGGTCTTGCCGATATGGGTCAACGCCGAATTGATCTCGCCCAGCGTTTCGAGATCCTTCTCGTCGATGCGCCCGACGTAGCCGACGATGTGCGCGAACAGCTCGCCATAGGGATAGCGCCGGGTCAGGTACGGCACCAGTTCCACGCCGGGATAGCGCCAGCGGTCCACCGCGAAGCGCGCCATCTCTTCCTCGCTCACGCGCAGCTTCAGCGTGATGGGACGGAAGCCGCGCGTGGCCTTGCGCGTGGCCTCGAAGCGTTCGATGTCCTCCGGCGACAGCGCGATGATCTTCGCCAGATCGGCGACCAGCTTCGCCGGCTCCTTCACCTTGTCCGGCGTGACGTCGAGGCGGAACGCGGGCACGTTCTCGGCCAGCAGCAGGCCATTGCGGTCGTAGATGGTGCCGCGCCCGGGCACGACGGGCCGCGGACGGATGCGGTTGGCTTCCGAGCGCGTCGCGTACTCGTCGTGGTCGACCACCTGCAGCTTGAAATACCAGGCGCCCAGGCCTATCAGGCACAGCGCCACCACGGCGAAGCCGGTCACCGCCCGCCGACGGAACTGGTCGGCTTCGGCGTGCGGGTTCTTGCCGCGCCGGCGGGTTCCGATCATCGATCAGCCCCGCTTGCGGCGACCAAGCCGCACCGCATCCATCAGCACGAACAGCGGTGGCCACAGCAGCATGCCCACCAGCGGCGCCCACCAGTACGCCCAGGGCAGCGTCGGCTCGCCCAGCGCAAGGTGCACCACGGTGGTGACGATGCGGTCATTGAGCAGCAGGCCGCCGATGGCCAGCGCCTGCTGCGACATCGGGAAGAACCGCAGCCGCGCGCGGAAGCGCTGCAGGATGAAGGCCATGATCAGCAGGCGCAGCGCCTGTTCGCCCAGCAGGGTGCCGAACATCAGGTCGGCGACCAGACCGACGATCACGGCGAACCCGAGGCCGGCGCTGTCCGGCGCCTCGATCACCCAGTACGCCACCACCAGCGCCAGCCAGTACGGGCGCAGCGGCTGCAGCACATCGGGCAGCGGCAGCAGGCCCAGCAGCAGCGCGACGATGATGCTCAGCGGCATCAGCCAGCCGGTACGCGCGCGGCTCATCGCTGCGGCTCCCGGGGCGGTGTTTCAGTGCTTCGCGGGCGCGCGTTGAGCCGCTCTCCCGCCGGGAGAGGGGTTGGGGTGAGGGCCGGGGCGTTCGTGGAGCGTGGGGCTTGCGGAGCAGCTGTCGCGGGCGCGGATGCGGTGTTGGTCGCACCAGCATTACTGCCTTCGTTGCCCCTCACCCCAACCCCTCTCCCGGTGGGAGAGGGGCTTTGGGTTGCGGACGCGGCCGGTCCCGTTTCCGCCGGACCGGCTGAGCCTGACGCTGGCGACGCCGCCTCGGGCAAAAAGCGCGACGGATCCGCCGGCGGCAACGGCAGCGGCGGCGCCGACTTCAGCAGCAGCACGTCGCGGCCGCGGTCCAGGCGCGCGGCCGGAGTGACGTCGCCGACGAGGAAGGCATGGCTGTCGTCCGGGCGCAGCGCGGCGATCGTGCCGACCGGGAATCCGGCCGGGAAGCGGCCGCCCAAGCCCGAGGTCACCAGCACGTCGCCGACCTCCACACCGCTGTTGAGCGGCACGTCCGCCAGCTCCAGCAGATCGCTGCGACCACGGCCGTAGACGATCAGGCGCACGCCGTTGCGCGCGACCACGACCGGCACCGCGTGGTCGGGATCGGTCAGCAGCAGCACGGTGGCGTGGGCGGGGGTGGTCTGGATGATCTGGCCCATCAGGCCGCCGGCATCGATGACCGACTGGCCGACCGTCGCCCCGGCACGGCTGCCCGCATCCAGCACCAGCCGCTGGCGGCCCGGCGCGAGGTCGATGTCGAGGATCGGTGCCAGCTGCACGTCCAGGCCGCGCGAGGTTTTCACGCCCAGCAGCGCGCGCAGCTGCGCGTTGTCGGCCGCCGCGGTCTGCAGGCGGGCGAGCCGGGCGTTGGCGACCAGCATGTCGTTGCGCAGGCGCTGGTTCTCTTCGATCAGGCCGGTGCGGGTGGCCGCATCGTCCTGTACGCGCGTCGTTACGCGTCCGGGCAAGCCCGCCACCCACCACAGCGGCTGGGTCACCACGTTGGCCTGCGCGCGCAGCTGCGACAGCCAGCCGCCACGGTGGTCCAGGATCACCAGCGCGATGGTGAGCGCCAGATAGCCCAGCAGCCGCAGCGTGCTGGTGACTTCACCGCGGGTGGCGACGGGAGGACCGGCGTAGGCAGGCATCAGGGCCGGGAATCGGGAAGGGAGACTCGGGAATGGCGAAGCGCGCGTGGAGGGCGTTCCGGATCGTGCGCCTCCCATACGAGGCGCGAAAGCGGTTGTCGGAGGGAAGAATCAGGCACACGGAAAGGCGAAACGCCGATTCCCCACTCCCGATTCCCCATTCCCTGCCTCATTCCGGCGCGAAGAACTCGTTGCCGTGCATGTCGACCAGTTCCAGCGCGCGCCCGCCACCGCGGGCCACGCAGGTCAGCGGATCGTCCGCCACCTGCACGTGCAGGCCGGTTTCCTCGCTGATCAGGCGGTCCAGGTCACGCAGCAGCGCACCACCACCGGTCAGCACGATGCCGCGCTCGGCGACGTCGGCGCACAGTTCGGGCGGGGTCTGTTCCAGCGCCAGCTTGACCGCGCTGACGATGCCGGACAGCGGCTCGTGCAGGGCTTCCAGCACTTCGTTGGAGTTGATCTTGATCATCTTCGGCACGCCCTCGGCGAGGTTGCGGCCGGAGATCTCCATTTCCTGCACGTCCGCCTGCGGATAGGCGCAGCCGATCTCCAGCTTGATCCGCTCGGCGGTGGCCTCGCCGATCAGCATGCCGTGGTTGCGGCGCACGTAGTTGGTGATGAATTCGTCGAAGCGGTCGCCGCCGATGCGGACCGACTGCGAGTAGACGATGCCGTTCAGCGAGATCACCGCCACCTCGGTGGTGCCGCCGCCGATGTCGATGACCATCGAGCCACGCGCCTCGGTCACCGGCATGCCGGCGCCGATCGCGGCCGCCATCGGTTCCTCGATCAGGTAGACGTCGCGGGCGCCGGCCTCTTCGGCCGATTCCTTGATCGCGCGGCGCTCCACCTGGGTGCTGCCGGCCGGCACGCAGACCAGCACGCGCGGGCTGGGGCGCAGGAAGCGCGACTTGTGCACCTTCTTGATGAAGTACTTCAGCATCGCCTCGGTGTAGGTGAAGTCGGCGATCACGCCGTCCTTCATCGGGCGGATGGTGGTGATGTGGCCCGGCGTGCGGCCCAGCATCTGCTTGGCCTCGGCGCCGACCGCGGCGACCGAGCGCGAACCGCCGATGGCACGGTCCTGGCGCACCGCCACGACCGACGGCTCGTTCAGCACGATGCCCTGCCCGCGCACGTAGATCAGGGTGTTGGCCGTGCCCAGGTCGATGGACAGGTCGTTGGAGAACATGCCGCGGAGCTTCTTGAACATCGGGGGACGGGTTCCTGCTGGGGGCTGTGAAAATCGCGCGGGGCTGGCGATTTTTTGCACAAAAACGAAGTCCGCTAGCCTAACAATGCGGCATGGCGCGGGCAAGGAAAAATCTCGTGAATCCACGGGGAAAACCGGTGTTCGTGCAGCCTGCGAGCGGCTGCGGGCGCCGGCGCCGCACGCTCCGACGACGCCGATCAAGACTGGCCCCGGCCCGGCCCACCCGGTAACCTTCGCACCGGCGCGCCGGGAATGGGGCGCACGTCCCGCTTTCCTGCGGCCCCTGCGGCCGCTCCCGCCTCCAGCCGAGTCTGCCGATGTCCGCACTGATCTGTGGTTCCCTTGCCTACGACACCATCATGGTGTTCCCGGACCAGTTCAAGAACCACATCCTGCCGGACAAGGTGCACATCCTGAACGTGTCGTTCCTGGTGCCGCGCATGCGCCGCGAGTTCGGCGGCTGCGCCGGCAACATCGCCTACAACCTGAAGCTGCTGGGCGGCGATCCCATCCCGATGGCGACGGTGGGCCAGGACTTCGGCCCGTACCGCGAGCATTTCGTCGAACAGGACATCAACCTGTCCCAGGTGAAGGTGATCGACGAACTGTTCACCCCGCAGGCGTTCATCACTACCGACCACGACAACAACCAGATCACCGCGTTCCATCCGGGCGCGATGATGCGCAGCTACGAGAACCACGTGAAGGACGTGGCCGGCGTGACCTTCGGCATCGTCAGTCCGGATGGCCGCGAGGGCATGATCCAGAACGCCGCCGAGTTCGCCGAGGCCGGCATCCCCTTCATCTTCGACCCGGGCCAGGCCATGCCGCTGTTCAACGGCGAGGAACTGCGCCATTTCATCGAACTGGCGGACTACGTCACCGTCAACGACTACGAGTCCAACCTGCTGCAGGAGCGCACCGGCTGGAGCGAGGCCGACATCGTCAAGCGGGTGAAGGCCTACATCACCACCCGCGGCCCGCACGGTTCGCAGATCCACACGCCCGAGAAGACCTACGACATCCCGCCAGCGCACGAGCGCCGCGTGACCGATCCGACCGGTTGCGGCGACGCGTTCCGCGCCGGCCTGATCTTCGGCATCGAGAAGGGTTACGACTGGCTGACCATCGGCCGCATGGGCAACCTGATGGGAGCGCTGAAGGTCGAGCACCCGGGCACGCAGAACCAGCGCTTCGACTTCGCCGAGTTCAGCGAACAGTTCAAGCAGCAGTTCGGCTACGCGCTCTGAATGTGAAGTGTGATCCGAGGCCGCGCGTGCGGCCTTCTTCCAGCCGCGCCGCGGATCACCACCGCCCCCTGTTTGTAACGTAAGGTAAGGCCGGGGGACGGCCCGACGGTCGCGCCCCGCGCAGTCGGCAACGGGCAGGGGCAGCATGGTCGCGCAGCATCGGCAACCTCCTTCGCAGGACGTCGGCGTCCCTGTCTCGTCCGCCGTTGCATTCCGCCAGCTCGCGGGACGGGCGCTCGGCGTCGCCACCCTCGTCTTCCTCGCCAGCGGACTCGGCATCCTGACGCGGCCCGAGCATCAGCTGGCGACCTTCTGGCCGACCAATGCCCTGCTGCTGGGCCTGTTCGCCCGGCGCCCGGCGTTGGCATCGCCGGCCGGCTGGGCCGCCGCCGCCCTGGGCTACGTGGCGGCGGATGTGTTGACCGGCAGTTCGCTGCCCATCACCTTGCGGCTGACGCTCGCCAACCTGGCCGGCGTGGCGGCGGGCTTCCTGCTGTTCCGCCACGTCCGCCAGGAAGACCGCCACCTGCAGCACCCCCTATCGATGCTGGGCGTACTGGCGGTGTCGGCGGTGGCCGCGCTGGGCGCCAGCGTGGTGGGCGCGCTGACCTCGCACACGCTGGTCCGCATGGACATGCTGAAGGCCAGCGGCTTCTGGTTCTCGGCCGAACTGGTCAGCTACGTGGCGATCCTGCCGGTCGTGCTGCTGGCGCCGTCACCGGCCGGCGCGGTCGCGCGCCTGGCGGATACATGGACACGCCTGCGGCGTCGGCCGGCCCGACTGCTGCCATTGGCGGCGCTCGCGCTGGCGGTGGTGCTGGGGGTGGTGATCGGCGGTCCCGGCGCCATCGCCTTCCCGGTACCGGCGCTGCTGTGGTGCGCGCTGGCCTACCGCTTGTTCACCACCGCCCTGGTCACCTTGTTGCTGTGCATGTGGACGCTGATCGCCATCGCGCATGGCGTGATCGACCTGCAGGTGCAGGCCGAAGGCCCGTTGCCGGTGATCTCGCTGCGCATGGGCATGGCGCTGCTGGCCGTGGCGCCCCTGACCGTGGCCAGCGTCAATGCGGCGCGCAACCGACTGCTGGCCACGCTCAACCACGCGGCCGACCACGACGCGCTGACCGGCGCGCTGAACCGCAGCGCCTTCCTGCGACGCGGTCGCACGGTGGCCGAACAGGCGCAGGCGAGCGGTACGCCCTTCGTCGCGATGATGCTGGACATCGACCACTTCAAGTCGGTCAACGACCGCCATGGCCACGCCGCCGGCGATGCCGTGCTGACGGCGTTCGCCTCGCGCATGCGCGAGCACCTGCGCGACGACGGGCTGTTTGGGCGGTTCGGCGGCGAGGAGTTCGCGGCACTGCTGCCGGGCCTGGGTACCGGCGACGCACATCAGGTCGCCGAACGCCTGCGCGTGGCGGCCAGCCAACCGATCGCGCTGGACGATGGCCGCGTGCTCGACATCACCGTCAGCGTCGGCCTGGCCTCGCCATCGGGGTCGATGCCGCTGGATACGCTGGAGCAGTTGCTCAGCCAGGCCGATGCCGCGCTCTACCGGGCCAAGGCGATGGGCCGGAACCGGGTGGTCGCCTAGCGCATCCGTCGGCCCTGTCCGGGCGCGCTTCCTCGACTCTCCGCGTCCGTAAAACCCGGCTCACGCATGCGTGGGGTCGAGGCCCGCCAGGACCGCCGCGCAATTCGCCAGTCGCCACGTCGCCTGCACCTGCCCTGCCTCATCGCTGCCGTTCACCAGCAGGGTATGCGTGCCGGCGGCGCGGCCGCATTCGATATCGAAGCGGTAGTCGCCAACCATCACCATCTGCGCCGGCGATACGTTCCAGCGGCCTGCGAAGTAGTGCAGGCCATCCGGCGCCGGTTTGGGTGCCGCTTCATCGCGCCCGATGATGTCGGCTTCATCGAACACGTCCGCCAGGCCGATGGCCGCCAGCGTCACCGCCGCCAGTTCGCGTGCATTGCGGGTAAGGATGCCGAGGCGGCAGCCGCGTGCGTGCAGGGCGCCTACCAGCGCGACGGCACCTGCGGCGGCCGTCGCCGCTTCGGCCAGGCCGCGTTCGTGCCGCATCAGCCAGGCGTGCTTTGCGCTCGCCTGGCCGGGCGGCAGCGCCGCGAGGTGCTCCAGGATGTCCGCATCAGGCGGGATGTCCAGCGCGCGCCGGATCAGCGCGAAGTCGTGCACCGGTTCGGTCAGCGTGCCATCCAGGTCGAACACCCAGTGGCGCAGGCTCGCCAGCGCCGGCGCCCCGGCACTGGCCGGCACGGACGTCAATCCCATCCCGGCATCTGGCTGCCATCCAGCCCGCCGGTTTCGAACACGGCCTTGCGCGTGCTGCCGTCCTTCACCATGAACTCGACTTCCAGCACTTTCGTCTTGCGCACCAAGCGCCACAGTGCCTTGTTGTCGTCGATGAACATCGCGGTGGCTTCATCGGTATCCGGCCGGTGCGCCGCCATGCGCTTCGGTGCCGCCGCGTCCGCCACCACGGTCACCTGGCAGCCGCGGTAGCAGGCCTTGGCGAAGTCGCTGGCCTGCAGCACCAGGTAGCTGCTGCGCTTCCACTTGGGATGATCTCGGAACACCAGCTGCACCGGTTTGGCGCCGCTGCCGTCCACGTCCACCGGCTCCTTGCTGTAGATCATCGCCGAACGCTGGGTACCGCCATCGGCCGCCACCTGGGCGTACGCCCACAGCGCCTCCATCCGGCGCTGGTCGCGCGCGCCCTCGGCCTTGCCCTTCACTTCGTCGAGCAACGGACCGATGCGTTCGGCCGCCGCGCTCTGCGGGTACTGGTCGACCAGCGCGACACCGTGGATGCGCGCCATGTCCCAGTCGTTGGATGCCACCGCGCTGTCGTACTTCTTCGCCAGCTCGTCGGCCTGTTGCTCGATGGCCGCGGCCTGCGCGGCGGCCGCCGCGGCACGCTCGGCCTCGCGGTCGCCGCAGGCCGACACGGCCAGCGCGCAGGCGACGGCCAACAGGAAAGGAGACATCGCGTTCTTCATCGTCATCGGGGATTTCCTTGCTGGATCAACAGGGCGACCGCAGCCGCCACGTCATCGGGTTTTTCCATGATGGACATGTGACCGCAACCGTCCAGTGAAACCTGGAGCGCCTGCGGGATTCTTTCCGCGTACAGCGCCATCGCGCTGGGATCGATCACGCGGTCCTGCCGGCACCACAGCAGCAGCGTCGGCTGGCGGATCGAGGCCGCCATCTCGCCGGGCAGGAAGCGCTCATCGCTCCGACCGATACGGTCCAGCACCTGCTGCTCGAACGGTGCTTGTGCGATGCGCCAGTCGATCACCGCCTTCGACGCCGGCCACGGAATCGCGGGCTGCGCGGCGCGGTCGTGGAACACGGTATCGAGGTAGCGCTGCAGGGACGCCGCGTCGTACACCGCGAACGGATTGCGTCCGGCCAGCACCTCCAGGCCGAAGGCATTGTCGGCGAACCGCACGCCCGCCGCGTCGATCAGGGCCACGCGCGCGACCAGTTCGGGATGCTCCGCCGCGGTGATGGCGACGATCCCGCCGCCCATCGAATGCCCGAGCAGCACCACGGGGCTGCCATCGCGGCGGATCGAATGCAGGAAATCCGCCAGCCGCGCGGCCTGCGCCTTGAACCCGTAATCCGCACCGGCGATGCGCTGGCTTTCTCCCCAGCCGGGCAGGTCCGGGATCACCAGCCGATAGCGGCCGCGCAGGCGGGTCGCCAGCGGATACCAGTTCTCCTTGCCGCCGGTGAAACCATGCACCATCACCACGGTGGGTGCGGCGGGGTCGTCGGCTTCGCGCGTGTCGTAGACCCAGCGATGGTCGCCCACCACTACGTGCCGCTCGGACAGGTCGATCCACCAGCCCTGCAGCGCCAGCCCGTTGCGCAACGGCGCCATCGGATCGCGCCAGATCCACACGGCCAGCGCGCAAACAAGAACGGCCGCCAGCAAGGCGACCGTCCGTGTGCGGGTCAGGCGCGACGCCATGCCTTACTGGCCTGCCGACGCCTTCGCCAGCAACGCCTCGACCGAACCGGTCGTGATCGGGTGGTAGCCCGGCTTGGCGCGCGCGAAGCTTTCCTTCGCCAGTGCCAGGCCTTCCGGCGTCTTCACCAGTTCTTCGTAGATCGGCATGATCAACTTGCGACGGCCGACGCGCTCGATGAACTTCGCGATCTCCGGGCGTGCTTCCACATACCCGCTGCGGATCGTCAGCGGATACCAGCGCATCGCGATCTCGCCGTTGGCCGTGCCGGTGAAGTGGTAGGCACCGTCCAGCTGCTTCAGCTGCTCGACGGTCAGCTTGTCGCCCATGCCCTCCAGGAAATGCACCCACTGCTGGGTCACCCAGGTATCGGTCAGCTGGGCATTCGGCAACTGGCCGCTGCCCTGCCAGGCGATGCGCGCGGTATCGGTGTTGGAGAAGCCACGCGACTGCACCTGCGGCGCATTGGCCGGGATGCCCGTGCCGTAGACCCAGGCCTGGATCTCGGCGTCGGTCACCAGGTTGGGATGCTTGTCGAACAGGTTCTTCTTCGCGTAGTCGAGGAACTGCTCGGTGGTGATGCTCTGGAACGCGAAGTGGTCGAAGTAACCGCGCAGGAAGGCGTCGAACTCCTGGCGGCCGAAACGCTCTTCCAGGAACTGCAGGAACCATGCGCCCTTGTCATACGACACCGCGCTCAGCGCGTCGTCGGCGTCCAGCTGCGTGCCCGGCTTGACCGCCAGCGACTGGGTCGCCTCGGGCATGGTGCCGATTTCCTTCTTCAGTGCATTGCGGGCGATGGCGTACTCCATGCTCGCGGTTTCCTTGCCGTATAGCGCCTCGACGATGCGGTTCTCGACGTAGCTGGTGAAGCCTTCGTTGAGCCAGCCATGCTTGGCGCTGGAGAAGGTCACCAGGTTGCCCGACCAGCTGTGCGCCAGTTCATGCGCGATCAGCGAGACCAGCGTCTTGTCGCCGACGATGACGGTGGGCGTGATGAAGCTCAGGCGCGGATTCTCCATGCCGCCGTACGGGAACGACGGCGGCAGCACCAGCATGTCGTAGCGGTCCCAGCGGTAGGGGCCGTACAGCTGCTCGGTGGCGGCGATCATCTTCTCGGTGTCTTCGAATTCCTTGGTGGCCTTGTCGACCATCGCCGGCTCGGCCCACACGCCGCTGCGCGCGGAGATCGGCTTGAACACCAGGTCGCCGGCGGCGATCGCCATCAGGTACGACGGGATCTTCTGCGGCATCTTGAACGTGTAGTCGCCGTCGCGCACGGCGGCCGGATCGTTGTCGGCGCTCATCAGCACCATCACGTCCGGACGCGAGGTGACGTGCGCGGTGTAGGTGTAGCGCACTTGCGGCGTGTCCTGCAGCGGCACCCAACTGCGGGCGTGGATCTGCTGCGACTGGCTGAACATGAAGGGCAACTGCTTGCCTTCGGTCATCGCCGGCGTCAGCCACTGCAGGCCCGAGGCGTCCGGCGAACTGGTGTAGGTGACGCGGACCTTGGCATTGCGGGCCGGCGTCTCGATGGTCAGCTTGCTGCCGAGCACCGGATCCTTGGCGGCCAGTGCGTACTGCAACGGGGCCCAGGCGCCGTTGGCCTCGCCTTCCACCTTGGCGATGGTCAGGTCGCGCGTGTCCAGCACCAGTTGGGTGGCGGCCTTGTCCTTCCAGTCCAGGGTGTAGGTCGCGGTGCCACCGATGGTCTTGGCGTCGAAATCGACGGCGATGTCGAGCGCCAGGTCGTCGATGGCGACCTTTCGCGGTTCGGCGTAGGAGTGCTCGTCCTGGTCGACGAGCGCCTCGATGGCGGGCTTGGGGGTGGCGGCCACGGGGGCGGGTTCGGGTTCCTTGGAACAACCGGCCGCCAGCACGGCGGCGCAGGACAACAGCAAAGCCAGAGAACGCATCAGGGGACTTCCAGTGATACGGGGGAAGCGGGCAGTTTACCTTCCCCGGCCCCTGAGCCGCTTTCCCGATTCCCGCCATTCCCGTTGCTGCTGGAGGGGCTTCAGCCCCGACCATCGCGGCGGTCGGGGCTGAAGTCCCTCCAGCAGGGGGACGGCGCGCGTCGTCAGACCTTGTAGCCGGTGTGGATGGCCACGATGCCGGCGGACAGGTTCTTGTAGCTGGTCCGCGCGAACCCGGCCTCGTCCATCATCCCTTTCAGTTCGGCCTGGGGTGGATGCTGGCGGATGCTTTCGGCCAGGTACTGGTAGCTGCCGGCGTCCTGCGCGAACAGCTGGCCCAGCTTCGGCAGCACCTTGAACGAGTGGAAGTCGTAGACCGGCTTGAACCAGTCCACGGTCACCTCGGAGAACTCCAGCACGCGCGCCTGTCCGCCGACCTTCAGCACGCGGTGCATGTCGCGCAGGGCGGCCGCCTTGTCGGTGACATTGCGCAGGCCGAAAGCGATCGTGACCAGGTCGAAGCTGGCGTCCGGGAACGGCAGCGCCTCAGCGTTGCACTGCACGTATTCCAGCCCCTGCACCACGCCGCGGTCGGTCATGCGGTCGCGGCCGACCGACAGCATGCCGGCGTTGATGTCGCCCAGCACGATCTGCCCGGTGTCGCCCACGCGGTCCTTCAGCAGCGCGGCGATGTCGCCGGTGCCGCCGGCCAGGTCCAGCACGCGGTCGCCGCGTTTCACCTGGCAGGTGCCGACGAAGTAGCGCTTCCAGACCCGATGGATGCCGAGGCTCATCAGGTCGTTCATCAGGTCGTACTTGCCGGCGACCGAGGTGAAGACCTCGCCCACGAGCTTCTGCTTGTCCTTGGCGGCGACGTCGCGGAAGCCGAAGTGGGTGGTGCCGCGTTCGTAGGGGGATTCGCTCATGGGCGGATTATCGCACTACCCGCCGGCCACGGCCCGCTCATCGCTCGAACGGGGCACACGCCGGCGATGCCTGCCACCGACGCACGAGGGTGCCGCATGTCGGCGTATCGCGTGCATGCCCCTCCAAGAGCCTGCGAACGCCCTCCTGCATGGCGCCGATCCGCCCCACGGCCGACGCCTGCGGTGCCGCGGCGCGTTCCCGCGCGGGCGCGGGGGCGCTCATCACGCGCGGGCGCGGTCCGATGCGAATCTGGAAGCCGGTGGGCGTCGATGCGATGACCGACACCCAGTGCCGTCCATCCGGCGTGTTCCATTGCTCGCCTGCCCGCAGCATCGAGCCTTCGTTGCCGGACAGGTCGGCGGGCGGCGTATCCGTGTCGACGCTGTAGGCAACGCCGTTGTCCGCCACCCGATGGATGATGACGGCATCGCCCGCCAGCCCGGATTCGTAGGTGCCACTGCGTCGCCGCGCTTCCAGCGTGTAGGACTCGGTGCGGTAGGGGTCCGGTTGCGCCGCGCCGGCCAGCACCACCAGGCGCACGCCGCCCGGCGGTGACACGCCGGCGGTCTCCAGTACGATCTCGTGGACCGCTGCATTGTTTTCCGGCACCACGTATCGCAGTGCCGGGGACACCCAGCCCAGGCGGTCGCGCTGATGCATGCTCAGGTGCTTGGGCAGGAGTCCCAGCACGGGATCGGTGGCGGCATGGCGCCAGGCATCGCTCATCAGGTCCCACGGGTTGTCGTGGGTATCGGCGTCGCCGTCGGAATTGTCCGAATGCGGCAATCCGTAACCGTGCCCCATCTCGTGCGCCAGGCTGGCGACGTTGTCCGAGGCCCAGGGCGGACTCCATGTCGCGCGCGTGCATGTATGCACGCCCTCCAGCAGGCCGCAGGCACCGCCACCCCAGGCGCGGCCATCGAGTTCGGCGTTGAACATCAGGTTGATGCCCTGCACGTTGCGGAAATCGACCTGCGACTCGGCCTGGGCGGTGCAATCGTTGAAGAGCAGCGACAGGTCCGCGCGCGCCTTGCCGCCGACCACGGTGACGTAGGTCGACCTGGGTGCGGGCAACGTGTACCACCCGTGTGCGCTGCTGCCGGCCAGATCGATCGTCCCGTACGACACCTCCGACCAGTAGTGGCCCAACTGCCCGGGGGCATCGCCATACTGCGACTGGAAGAACGCCCGTGATTTCGGCTCGGTCGCCACGTCGGCGAACTTGCACATCAGCGTGACCCAGCGCGTACTGCCCGTCACCGGTGCGGCCAGGGCGATGCGACCGTTCGCCGCCTTCGCGAGCGCGCGCGCCGGCAACCGGTCCACCGGCACGATGGCGTCGATGGCGGGCGTCGTTGCCTGTCTCGCATCCGCATTCCCGGCAGGCAGGCGACGGGATGCATAGGACACAGCTACCCGACGATTGGAGAGCGCAGGCAGATCTCCCGCCGCGGGCATGGCCTGACCCACATCCAGCCGGTAACGCAGTCCGGGACCCACCTCGAGCCATGCCTCCACCTGCGACGTCGCCGGCGCACGACCGACCGTTGCCTGCGGCCCGTCGCCCCAACGCACGAGCAGCGTGCCCTGCACGATGTCATCCCCCCTGGCCAGGGGTACGGCACTGCACAGGGCGATCAACAGCACGACCCCGCACCGCACCTGCATACGGTTGACACCGATGATCCGCCCCGACACGTCCACGACCGCCTCCCCGCCGTGATATGACAAGAAAACGCACGGCTACCCGGGATATCGCGGTGGAGTGCCAAAGGCGGCTACGCGATACGGACCCTTGGCCCGCAACGGGTCCGTTCTGCGACCGCGTTCAACCTCTTTCGCTTACCCACCCGTGTCCGGCCGCCACGAGCGGCATCACGGTCCGCCGCCATCAGGTACGGCGCTACAGCAGGGCACACAGGGTCGGCAATCGCAGCGCACGCGGCAGCACCTCGCATGCGCGCCTGCGCATGGGGGGGACGACTGCCCCGCGTGCCGGCCGGGTAGCCGGGGCCGTGCGGACTGCGACGACGGCCGGAGCCGGAGCCGAGGCGACCGTGACCGCGGGACGCTCCAGGGCCGGTGTCGGCGCGCTCATCGAACGGGGACGCGGCCCCACGCGCAGCACGAACCCGTTGTCCGTGCTGGCTACCACCTCGATCCAGTGCCGCTCGTCCGGCGTATTCCAGCGACCACCCACCTTCAACATCGATCCTTCGTTGCTGGAGAACGATGCGACCGGCGTATCGCGGTCGATGCTGCGCGCGATCCCGTAGTCCTCGAGCCGGTGGATGATCACGGCGTCGCCCGCGAGCGCCGCTTCGTACTTGCCGGTGCGCCGGCGTGCTTCCACCGTATAGAGGACCGTCGCGAAGGGGTCCGCTTGCGCGGGCAATGCCAGCATGAGCAGCTGCACACCCCCGGCGTTCTGCAGGCTGGCCGCGTCCAGCACGATCTCGTGCGTGTCGGCGTTGTTCGCCGGGATGGTGCGCTTGCGTGCGGCCGCCACCCAACCCAGGCGCTCCCGCTGGTACATGTTCAGATGCTTCGGCAGCAGGCCGTACGTCACGTCGCTGGTCGCCATGCGCCAGGCATCGCTCATCAGATCCCATGGATTGTCGTAGGTATCGCCATCACCATCGGAGTTGTCCGAATGCGGCAGGCCGTAGCCGTGCCCCATCTCGTGCGCCAGCGGTGCGAGGTTGCTGAAGGACCACGGCGGATTCCAGGTCGCGCGTGTGCACTGGTAGCTGCCGTCCAGCGTGGCGCAGGCACCACCGCCCCATGCGCTGCCATCGAGTTCGGCATTGAACATGAGGTTGACGCCCTGTGCGCCACGGAAGTCGACCTCCGCGTCTGCCTGCGCCGCGCAATCCGCGAAAAGCAGCGACAGGTCCGCCCTGGTCCGCCCGCCCGCATCCGACAGGTAGGCTGCGCGCGGACGCGGCAAGGTGTACCAGCCATGCGCGGTGCTGCCGGCGAGGTCGATGCGACCGTAGGACACCTCGGACCAGTAGTGGCCGAGTTGTCCAGGCGCAGCGCCATATTGCGACTGGAAGAACGCGCGCGGCTTCTGCTCCGGGGCGACGTCGGCGAACTTGCACATCACCGTGATCCAGCGCGTACTGCCCGACAACGGCACCATCGCGCCGCCGCCGTTGGCTTCGCTTTTCGCCATCGTGCGCGAGGGCAACGTATCCGTCGGTACGATCGCACTGATCTCCGGCGCCACCGGCGACGACGCCTTCGCGCCGACCATCACGCGCGAGGACGGGCGATACGCCACGGCCACGCGGCGGTTCGACAACGCATACAGGTCGCCTGCCGCGCGGCGTGCCTGCTCGACATCCAGGCGATAACGGCGACCCGGCCCGGCATCGAGCCATGCCTCGACCTGCGCATGCGCCTCCATCCGCGAATGGGGAGCGTGCGGCGCATCTCCCCAGCGCACCTGCAGCACGCCCTGGACAATCTCGTCCGCCTTTGCATCGGCGACCGCGGCGGCGCACGTCGCCAGGCCCGCCAGCAGGATGCCCATCCACGCGATCGCACTGCGGGCCACCCGCTGTTCCGACACCATGTCGCTCTCCGAATGCGCGCCGTGCTGCGCTACTACCCGGGACATCGGCAAGCGATACGCAACGAGGCAAGCGGATTCGCGTTTATCGCAACCACATTCCGTTTCTGGAATGCACGTCCGTCTTCGTCTGCGTCACAGCCCGCATTACGGTGCGATGCATACGAATGCAGCGACGCGCCAAGGATTCGTCGCTGTCACACGCAAATGCGATCCCGTCGACACTTGCACCCATGCGCGCCAATCGCTTGACGACATCAACGCTCGAGCAAAACGCACAACGGCGATGCCCGCAACCGCGACGGCAGCGCGACGCATGCGCGCCGGCCTGCACGGACGACGCGCACCGCTGCGGGCGGCGATGACGCTGTACCGGGTGCAGGGGAGGATGCCGCGGCCACCGGCACGGGCCGCTCGAGTACGGGTGCCGGCGAACTCATCGAGCGTGGACGCGGGCCGACCCGCACCACGAAGCCCTGTGCCGTCGCCGAGACCACCTCCACCCAGTGCAACTCGTCGGGCGTGTTCCAGCGTCCGCCGACTTTCAGCATCGAGCCTTCGTTGCTGGAGAAATTGGCCGGCGGCGTGTCGCGATCGATGCTGTAGGCGATGCCATAGTCTTCTAGCTTGTGGATGATCACCGCGTCGCCGGCCAGGTTCGCTTCGTACGTGCCGGTCCGCCGGCGCGCTTCGAGCGTATAGATCACCGTCCTGTAAGGATCGGGCTGTGCCGGCATGGCCAGCACCACAAGCTGCGCATTGACCGTTTTCAGCACGCTGCCGGCATCGAGCACCACCTCGACCGTCTCGCGGTTGTCGGCCGCGATCACCCGCTTGCGCGACGCAGGAAGCCAGCCCAGGCGCTCGCGCTGGTACATGTTGGGATGCTTCGGCAGCAGACCATAGGTCGCATCGCTGGTGGCATTGCGCCACGCGTCGCTCATCACGTCCCACGGATTGTCGTAGGTGTCGCTGTCGCCATCGGAGTTGTTGGAGTGCGGCAGGCCGTAGCCATGCCCCATCTCGTGCGCCAGCGGCGCGAGGTTGGCGAACGACCACGGCGGACTCCAGGTCACGCGCGTGCAGACGTACACGCCATCCAGCGTCGTGCAGGCACCGCCGCCCCAGGCGTTGCCGTCCAGTTCGCCGTTGAACATCAGGTTGACGCCCTGGATACCGCTGAAATCGACCTCGGCGTCCGCGACCGAAGCGCAGTCGGCGAAGAGTTCCGACAGCTGCGCCTTCTGCTTGCCGTTGACGTCGGCGAGATAGGCCGCGCGCGGCTTGGGCAGCGTGTACCAGCCGTGCGCGGAACTGCCCGCGAGATTGACCTGACCGTAGGACACCTCCGACCAGTAGTGGCCCAGCTGGCCGGGCGCATTGCCGTACTGGTTCTGGAAGAAGCTTCGCGGCTTCTGCTCGACCGCGACGTCCGCGAACTTGCACATCAGCGTGATCCAGCGCGTCGCACCCAGTACGGGCGCGGACGCCATCACGCGTCCGTCGGCTCCCGTCGCCAGCGCGCGCGCCGGCAACCGGTCCGTGGGGACGATCGCACTGATCGAGGCGAGCGCACCGGATGCGGACATGACCCTGGATGACGAAGCGATATCCGCGCGCGCGGTGTACGACACCGCCACGCGACGGTTGGACAACGCATACAGATCGCCCGCGGCACGCTTGGCCTGGGTCACGTCCAGCGGAATGCGGTGTCCAGGACCGATGTCCAGCCAGGCATCCAGCTGCGGCGCCGCCTGCGCGCGTCCAGGCAGCGCGCGCGGAGGATCCGCCCATTGCAGCTGCAACGTTCCCTGCACCACCGTCTCCGCCCGCAAGGGAAGATTCGGAAGAAGGCATGCCATGGCCGACATTGCCGCAGCGAGGAGCACCCGAATGCCCTTGCGCGGTGTGTCGGCTGATCCGTGCTTGACCACGCGCGACCCCATTCACGACGGCGGGTCGAGATGACGCCGCCATGGTCGGGGTGTCGGCAGGGAACGCAGGGTCTTGAGGGCACTACGGTGCCACAGGACATGTTTTGCGTGCGGATGTTCCGAACTGCGATGCAGGTCGTGGTTCGCTTGCGAAGCGCATTCGACTCACCCCCGACATCGCACCGCCCCGCGATGTCGGGATTGTCCGGAACGTGTAGGAGAAATACCTACGCTTCAGCGCTCGCGCAGTGCGCAGGACGACATGCGTCCGCGCGGCTGCAGGCATCGCGTGGACGTCGCTCCGCGTGCGTCGTCCCGCGTCGCCGTCAGCGGCGGGGAGGGTGCCGTGCCCGACGGGATCGGCGACGACGCGGAAGCCGCCGCAGGCTTCACCAGCGCCGGCAACGGACTGCTCATCACCCGCGCCTGGCCCACGGTCAGCACGAAGCCGGTCGCCGTCTGCGACCGGATCGTCACCAGATGCGATGCCTCCGGCGTGATCCAGCGCTCGCCCACCTTGAACATCGAGCCTTCGTTGTTGGACCGGGTGGCGGGAGGCACATCGGCATCGATGCTGTAGGCGGTACCGGACCGCTCCACCTTGTGGATGATCACCGCATCGCCTGCCAGGCCGCCCTCGTAGGTGCCTTCGCGCTTGCGCGCCTCCAGCGTATAGACCACGGTCGCGTACGGATCGGCCTGCGGCGACAGCGACAGCACCAGCATCTGCACATTGGTCGAATTGGCCAGGTGCGCGTAGTCCAGCACGATCTCGCGCGTCGTCAGGTCGCCCAGCCCGATGATCCGCTGGCGCGGCGCATCCACCCAGCTCAGCCGGTGGCGCTGGAAGATGTTGATGTGTTTCGGGCGAGTGCCGTAGGTGGTGTCCCCCACCGCGTTGGACCAACTGTCGCTCATCACGTCCCACGGGTTGTCGTAGGTATCGTCATCGCGATCGGAGTTGTCCGAGTGCGGCAGGCCATAGCCATGGCCCATCTCGTGCGCCAGCGGCGCCAGGTTGCGGAACGACCACGGTGGATTCCACGTCACCCGCTTGCACAGGCGTGCGCCGCGCACGGTGGCGCAGCTCTGGCCGCCCCACGCGAAGCCGTCGAGATCGCCGTTGAACATCATGTTGATGCCGACCGGCGCGTTCAGGTCGACGGTTTCGGGCGCAGCGGACGCGCAATCGGCGAACAGCTTGTTGAGGTCGGCCTTGTCCTTGCCGTCCACCTTCGTCACGTAGGTCGAGCGGGGACTCGGCAGGGTGTACCAGCCATGCGCCGTGCTGCCGGCCAGGTTGATCTTGTTGTACGACACCTCGCGCCAGTAGTGGCCGAGTTGGCCGACGCCCTCGCCGTACTGCGACTGGAAGAAGGCCTGGTCCTTCTGTTCTTCGGTCGCGTCGCCGAACTTGCACATCAGTGTCACCCAACGGGTGGTCCCGCTGATCGGCGCCGCCGCCATGACACGCGCGTTCGCAGGATGCACCTGCGCCAGCTGGGTGGTGCGATCGGCGGGCACGATGGCCTGGATCGCGGGTGCGGACGACATCACCCGCTCCTGCGGCGCAAACGCCACCGCGACGCGACGGTTGGCCAGCACGTACAGATCACCGGCGGCGAGCTTCGCCTGCGCGGGGTCGAGCGCGATGCGGGTGCCATCGTCCTTCAGCAGCGAGGCGTTGAAGCGGGGCGCCAGCCGTGGTTCCCCCATGGCGGCGCGCGGTGGATCGCCCCACTCCAGCTGCAGCAGACCCTGTTCGATGGTCTGCGCATGCAGCGCCATCGCGAACGACATGCTCCATGCGAACCCCAGTACCGCGACGACCCCGCTTCGCGATGCGCCCCCTGCATTCCTTTTCACGGTCCCCGACTCCCCTGGCATCTGCGCGCGTCGCGCACTGGATCACGCGTTCTAACGGGTATGGCGGTGGCGTGCCGTGCGTGGCATCACAATCCCCGCGTGTATGATCCGGCGCACCTGTCCGTCACCGCTGCCTGCCTGCCATGCATACCCCCCCCGACTACCGCGCCCTGCTGGAAACCGCCATCGCCGAAGCCCGCCAGGGACTGGCAGAAGGCGGCATCCCGATCGGCGCGGCGCTGTACCACCAGGACGGCCGGCTGCTCGGCTGCGGCCACAACCGCCGCGTGCAGGAAGGCGACCCCTCCGTGCACGGCGAAACCGATGCCTTCCGCAAGGCCGGCCGCCAGCGCCGCTATCGCGACACCATCATGGTCACCACACTGGCACCGTGCTGGTACTGCAGCGGCCTGGTGCGCCAGTTCAACATCGGCACCGTGGTCGTCGGCGAATCGGTGACGTTCCAGGGTGGCATCGACTGGCTGCGCGAATCCGGTGTCGAGGTCATCGACCTGCAGAGCCAGGAGTGCATCGAGATGCTTGGCGACTACATCCACGCCAATCCCGACGTGTGGAACGAGGATATCGGCGAGGACTGAGCTCGCCGCGCGCACGCTCAGACGGGTTTCATCACCATCAGCCAGAAGATCGCGACGACGCTGATGAACGCCGGCCAGCCAAGCCAGAACCACAACCGCATCGCGCGGTGATAGGCCGGCGGCAGCGGCGCGCCTTCCGCGGCGGCACGTTGCGCCAGATCACGCGCGCGGACCTGAAGCCACAACACCGGCAACCAGCAGGCGCCGATCACGAAGAAGAGCATCAGCGCCGTTTTCACCCAGAAGACGTCCAACGGCATGCCGAGCAGGTGCGTCAGCCAGAGGCCCGTGCCCAGTTGCACCACGACGGCAGGTGCGGTGAAGCAGGCATCGGCGATCACCACCGTGCGTGCCGTGGCCGCGATGACGCGTGCATCGCCGCGCAGGTGCGCCAGCCACATGAAGAACGCGATTCCCAACCCGGTGCCGAACAGTAGCGTCGAGGCCAGGATATGGATCCACTTCACCCACAGGTACGTCATCAGCGTCGCTCCGCCAGGACCCACAGCATGGCCAGGGCCGGCACCAGCACCAGGTTCTTCGCCAATCCACCCAACGGGTCCCACCACAGCGCCGGCACGGCGGTGCCCAGCACCAGCGTATAGGCGAGCAGCAACAGCAGCATCGCGGAGACGGCGGCACGGGGCCGCCAGCCACTGGCGAGCCACAGGCCGAGCAGCAGGTCGGCCACGCCGCCGCCACGGGCCATCAGTACAGAATTCATCGCATACAGCGGCGTGCCGGACGACAGGCGCACGATATCGGCCGCCGGGGTGAGGAAGCCGGCCAGCGCGGACAGCAGCCAGAGCGCCACCACGGACCATCGCAAGGTCGGCGCAAGGAAATAGAGCTGCGCCTGCCAACGGTCCTGCACCTGGCTCGGCGCCGATGCGAGTGCATCCTCCAGCGTGCTTGGCCGCATGCCGAAATCGGCCGCCAGCCGTTCGCCCGCGTCCGCCGCCGTCGTATTGCCCCGCCGGAGCATGCGCCACATGGTGCGTCCAACCGGACCGCGTCCGAGTGTCTCCATGACGGTGACGGCGACAGATACGACCGCTTCCGGCACGGCGATGACGCGCGCGCCGGGAACCCGCAGCCAGCGCCGCCACTGCCGCTGGTAGTCGCGCAACGACAGCGGTGCGGGACCGCCCACGTCGTAGATGCCGGTGACGGTGCCCGACACCGCGCGCGCGACCAGTTCGCCGAGGTCTTCCACCGCCAGCGGCTGCACCTGCCAGCGGCCATCACCGGGCAGCCACTGCACGCCCGGGAATCCCGCCAGCGCACGCAGCAGCGAGGTGCCGCCATACGAACCGCTGACCGAATACACCACCGAGGGACGGAGCACGACGGACGACAATGCGAGGCCGCCAAGTCGCTCGTCGAAACGATGTTTGGAGGCGATGAACGGACCGTCCTCGGGAAGGCCGAGCGCCGAGACCTGCACGAAACGGCCTACACCGCATGCCATGCAGGCTTGCGCGAGTGCGAAGGGCGCATCGACGTGGATCGCCTCGAACGTCTGGCCGCCGCCCTCGCGCAGGATGCCGGCAGCGTTGACGACGGCATCCACGCCATCGAGCAGCGGCAGCCAGTCTTCCCTGCGCACCATCGCCTGCAGGTCGCAGGCGCGCTCGTCGTCCGCAAGCGGGCGCCCTTTCCGCCGCACCGCGCGCACCACGTTCCAGCCGTGGCGACGAAGCGCGGCCACCAGGTAGCCACCGATGAAACCCGCGCCTCCCACCACCAGCACGGTCCGGCCCGCGTTATCCGGCGATGTCCGCGGGAGGGTTTCCATGCGGTCTTCCGTGTCCGTCGAGAGGAGGAGAAACGCGGGATCAGGCCTTGCGCACGAACTCCGACTTGAGCTTCATCGCGCCTATGCCGTCGATCTTGCAGTCGATGTCGTGGTCGCCATCGACCAGGCGGATGTTCTTGACCTTGGTGCCGACCTTCACCACCAGCGAAGAACCCTTGACCTTCAGGTCCTTGATGACGGTGACGGTATCGCCATCCTGCAGCAGGTTGCCGTTCGCATCCTTGATGACGCGTTCCTCGTCACCACTGACAGGCGCTTCGGCCGACCATTCATGTCCGCATTCCGGACAGACCAGCTGGGCGCCGTCCTCGTAGGTGTAGGCAGACTGGCACTGGGGGCAGGGAGGCAGCGTCGACATCGCGGACCGGGAAGCAGGGACGGCCTGGATTGTCGCACGCCGTCACCGTAGCGTGCGCTGCGCGCACGACCGCGTGCTGACGGGTTCATGCGGTCGTGCGCATGGCGCACGCTACAGGATGTAGCGGCTCAGGTCGGGGTCCTGCACCAGTTCGCCCAAGTGCGCGTCGACGTAGGCACGGTCGATGGTGATGCTCTGACCGTCACGATCGGGCGCTTCGTAGCTCAGCGTATCCAGCAACCGCTCCAGGACGGTGTGCAGGCGGCGGGCACCGATGTTCTCCTGCCGCTCGTTGACCAGCGCGGCGATCTCGGCGAGCCGGTCGATGGCGTCGTCCGTGAAGCGCAGCGACACGCCTTCGGTCTTCATCAGCTCCACGTACTGCTTGCTCAGCGCCGCCTTGGGTTCGGTGAGGATGCGGATGAAATCCTCCTTGCTCAGCGCCGACAGCTCGACCCGGATCGGGAAACGGCCCTGCAGTTCCGGGATCAGGTCGCTGGGCTTGGCCAGGTGGAACGCGCCGGACGCGATGAACAGGATGTGGTCGGTCTTCACCGTGCCGTACTTGGTCGACACGTTGCTGCCTTCCACCAGCGGCAGCAGGTCGCGCTGCACGCCTTCGCGGCTGACGTCGGCACCGCTCATGTTTCCGCTGCGCTTGGCCACCTTGTCGATCTCGTCGATGAACACGATGCCGTGCTGCTCGCACGATTCGATGGCGGCGGCGCGGATGTCGTCCTCGTTGACCAGCTTCGCGGCCTCTTCCTCGACCAGCTGCGGGCGTGCGGCCTTGATCGTCACCGTGCGCTTGTGGGTCTTCTGCCCGCCGAGGTTGGAGAACATCTGCCGCAGCTGTTGGCCCATTTCCTCCATGCCGGGCGGCGTCATGATGTCGACGCCGACGTTGGCGGCCAGTTCCAGTTCGATCTCGCGCTCGTCCAGGTCGCCGCTGCGCAATTGCCGGCGCAGCTTCTGCCGCGTCTCGGATTCCTTCGACGATGGCTCTGCGCCGATATCGACGGTCGTCGTGGCCGCGCCGAAACCGAAGCCATTGCCGCCGGCCGCGTCGCGCCGCGGCAGCAGCGCATCGAGGATGCGGTCTTCGGCGCGCTCCTCGGCCTGCGTGCGCATGCGCGCCTTGGCCTGCTCGCGGTACATCTTCACCGCGGTATCGGCCAGATCGCGCACGATCTGTTCGACATCCTTGCCGACGTAGCCGACCTCGGTGAAACGCGTGGCTTCCACTTTCACGAAGGGTGCGTTGGCCAGCGTGGCCAGGCGGCGCGCGATCTCGGTCTTGCCGACGCCCGTCGGGCCGATCAGCAGAATGTTCTTCGGCATCACTTCGTTGCGCAGCCCGGCGTCGAGCTGCATGCGACGCCAGCGGTTGCGCAACGCGATGGCGACCGCACGCTTGGCGGCGTGCTGACCGACGATGTGGCGGTCGAGCTCCTGCACGATCTCGCGCGGGGTCATGGTGGAGGAGGTGTTTTCAGTCATGGGGATTCGGGATGCGTAAGAGGGGGGCGGGGACGCTGGGCGGCTTCAGCTTGGCGTTCGCTTCAGCGAATCACCAATCACGAATCACCGATCACAGCTCCTCAACCACCACGTTTCGGTTGGTGTAGATGCAGATGTCGCCGGCGATGTTCAGCGATTCGACGGCGATGGACTTCGCGTCCAGTTCGGTGTGCGCCAGCAATGCGCGCGCGGCGGACAGAGCGTAGGAGCCACCCGAACCGATGGCGATGATGCCGTCTTCCGGTTCGATGACATCGCCGGTACCGCTGATGATCAGCGAGGTCTCCCTGTCGGCGACGGCGAGCAGCGCTTCGAGCTTGCCGAGGCGGCGCTCGGTGCGCCAGTCCTTGGCCAGTTCCACGGCGGCGCGCGTCAGTTGTCCGTGCTTCTCCAGCTTGGCTTCGAACAGCTCGAACAGCGTGAACGCATCGGCCGCCGCGCCGGCAAAACCCGCCAGCACCTGGCCGTCGCGTCCGAGCCGGCGCACCTTGCGTGCGTTGCCCTTCATGACCGTGTGGCCCAGCGTCACCTGACCGTCGCCGGCGACGGCGACATGTCCGTTGCGGCGCACGGACAGGATGGTGGTGGCGTGGAAGACGTTGGGATTCTGGCTGGGGTCCATGGAGGCCTCCGGGGTGTTAACCCTGAGGTGGGGACGCCGATTCCGGGTTCAAGCGTGACCTTTGGAGGCGTTTCAGGAGCGACGTGAGTCGCGGCCACGATCCCAGGACGCGGGGCATGCATCATCCGCCAGACCGCGCCTGATGAAGTCGCCCTTTCGGTGCGGATCTGCGGCCACGACCCACGTCGCGCCTGCCAGGGATTCAGCGTTTCCGCTTCGCCCGCGGATGCGCGGCGTCGTACACCTTGGCCAGGTGCTGGAAGTCCAGGTGCGTGTAGATCTGCGTGGTGGCGATGTCGGCATGACCGAGCAATTCCTGCACGCCGCGCAGGTCGCCGGAGGATTCGAGGATATGGCTGGCGAAACTGTGCCGCAGCATGTGCGGATGCACGTGCTTGAACAGGCCCTGCCGCTGCGCGAGTTGCTTGATGCGGATCTGCACGGCGCGCTGCGAGATCGGGCCGTCGCTGCGACCCGGGAACACGAAGGCTTCGTTCGCCGCCGGCCGTTCCTGTCGCCACTCGACCAGCGCATTTCGCGCATGCGAACCGACCGGCACCTTGCGCTCCTTGCTGCCCTTGCCCATCACCGTGACCATGCCGCCGGCCATGTCCAGGTCGCGCCAGCGCAGCGCGCACAGCTCGCTCAAACGCAGGCCCGAGGAATAGAACAGTTCGAGCAACGCACGATCGCGCCTGCCCAGCGGCACGTCGACCGGCACCTCGACCAGCCGGACCGCTTCGTCGGCATCCAGTACCTGCGGCAACTTGCGTGGCGCCTTGGGGGCGCGCAACGCCGCCGCCGGACTCGCGGCGATGCGGCCATGCTTGAGCAGCCACTGGTAATAACTCCGGCACGCCGACAGGCGGCGCTGCAGGCTTTTCGGCGACAGACCGCGCCGGTGTTCGCTGGCGACGAAGCCGCGCAGCTGTTCCGTCTGCACCTCGGCGAGATCCGCGGTGCCCTGGGACTGCGCCCAGTCCGTCAGCGCGGCGAGATCACGCCGATACGCATCCAGCGTGTGCGCGGAGACGCGACGTTCGACCTCAAGATGGGCAAGGAAGTCGGCGACTGCGTACATTCCGGTGATCCGTCATTCCGGCGAAAGCCGGAATCCATGTTGCCTTTGCGTTTGTCTTGCGCGGTCCACCGAAAGAGCAAGAGCAACATGGATTCCGGCTTTCGCCGGAATGACGGCAGGGAGCGCCGGCCCGCGCTCAACCATCGAACCGCTTCAACGCCGTCACCAGCGTCTCGCCCATCATGCGCAGGAACAGCGTGCCCATGCCGGGATAGAAACGGTTGCCATCACGGCTGCCGACGGCGACCAGGCCGATGCCCGGCAGCGGCAGCAACGCGGACGAAGCCACTTCATCGGCGCGCGCACCGTACAGCAGCACATGCTTCTCCGGCTGCAGGCGGCCGCAGATCGGCTCGCCGTCGCGCAGGCAGTCGCGGAACGGCGCCATGTGCGGATTGTCCGCCGGAATGATCTGCAGCCACTCGCTGTCCTCCAGTCCGGCCACCGGATGCAGCAACACGATGCTGACGCGGTCGCCATTGAAGTCCTCGGCCAGCGATGCCGCCATCGCGCGGACCGTGTCGGCGGCGGTGCCCTGCTTCATCAACGTCAGCGCCAACTGGTGCGTGCGCACCGCCAGGCGTTCGTTCTCCTGCGCGTTGGCGAACAGATCGCCGAGGCGCTTGGACAACTCGCGGTTCTTGTCGCGCAGCACTTCCAGCTGGTAGCTGGCCAGCGAAGCGGTCGGACCTTCGTCGCGCGGGACCACCATGCTCATCGCCAGGTCCGGGAACTGTTTCAGGAAGGTGGGATGCCGCCGCAGCCACGCCGCGACCTCGTGGGCGCCCAGCTTCTCCTGTGTGTCGCTCATGCTTTCCATTCCCCTTCGAATACGAACGCCGCCGGTCCGGACATGATGACCGCTGCGTCATCGGAGGGCCAGCGGATGTGCAACTCGCCGCCAGGCAAGGCCACTGCCACGTCACGGTCCACGCGACCGCGACGGATCAGGACCGCCGCCGCGGCGCAGGCGCCGCTGCCGCACGCCAGCGTCTCGCCCACGCCGCGCTCGTACACGCGCAGGCGGATGCGGTCGCGCGCGATCACCTCGGCGAACCCGACGTTGACCGATTCCGGGAAATGCCGCGAGCGCTGCAACAGCGGGCCGTAGTGCTGCACCGGCGCGGTGTCGACCGACGGGACCTCGATGACGGCGTGCGGATTGCCCATCGACACGGCACCGAAACGCAGGCGCAGGCCTTCGTCCACGTCGGCGTCGTACTCCGCGCGGACCTGCTCGAAGCCCACCAGCGGAATGCGTGCCGGCACGAACTCCGGCACGCCCATGGCGATGGCATAGCGGTCGTCGCCGATCCGCTCGACGGCGTGCGTCGACAGCGGGCTGTCGACATCGAACGTGTCGCTGCGGGCGGCACCGTCGCGGACCAGCCATGCCGCCACGCAGCGCGCACCATTGCCGCACTGCTGCGACGGTGAACCATCCGAATTCCAGATGCGGTACGCCGCCACGGAACCAGGGCTGCGTGGCGGCTCGATGGTCAGGATCTGGTCGCAGCCCACGCCGCGGTGGCGGTCGGCCAGTGCGGCCGCGAGCCTCGCGTCGGGCGGCGGCAGGCCGTCACGCAGGTCCAGCACGACGAAATCGTTGCCGGCCCCGTGCATCTTGGTGAACCGCATCGCCGTGGAGCGCGCGTGCGCGGACTCAGCCATTCCCGTCGGTGGCAGGCACCGTGGCGGGATCGATCGGCGGTTCCGCCGGCGCCGTGTCGGTACTCGCCGGTGCGCTCTCGGCGGGCGCGACCGGCGCTTCCTCCGCCGGCTTTTCCGGCATGAACAACGGGCCCTTGGCACCGCAGGCGGACAGGACCGCCATCAGGGCGGCGGCGAAGAAGAGTCGGGCATTCCGGTTCATGCCGCGAGTATAGCCACAGCGCGATGAACGCGGCGGCGGGTCAGCCGGTGCGCGGCGGCTCGGGACGCCGCCACAGCCAGGCGCCGACCGTGGCCATGCAGCCGATCGGCAACGCGACCATCCACCACCGGTGCGATCCGGTCCAGAGCATCAGCGTGAGCAGGATGGCGGCGCTGGCCAGCATGGTCCACGTGGCCGCCCATTTGGCCCGCCGGGAGACGGCGCGATGCAGGTGCCAGTCGTGGATCATCGGGCCGAAGCGCGGATGAGTGACCAGATAGCGGTGCAGCCGTTCGGAGCCGCGCGATGCCGCGTAGGCCGCGATCAGGATGAAGACCGTGGTCGGCAGGCCCGGCACGAACACGCCCACGATGCCCAGGCCCAGGCTGGCGTACGCCAGCAGCCACCACGCCCAGCGGAAACGCACCGGGCGCGCTTCGGGCAGGTCACGCGGTGGCGGAGACGGCTCGTGCACGGCGACCTTGTACCCCAAATCCATCGCGGACGGCGCAAATACGATCTGCGCGGACCGGACGACCGCGCCCCACCTTGCCATGACACACCACCCTCACCCGACGTCGCCTCTCCGGATATCGGCGATGACACCACTGGCCTGAAGCACCATCCGTCGGCCAGTGCCCGAAACGGAAAGAGCCGGGTTTCCCCGGCTCTCCGCAGTCCCGTCCGCCGTGCTTACTTCGACGCGACGCCCAGCTGGTCGAGCATGAAGGCGTACATCTCCGCACGCTCGCGGTACTGGCGGAAACGGCCCGACTTGCCGCCGTGGCCGGCCTCCATGTTGGTGCGGAACACCACCGGGCCCGTACCCGTGTTGAGGTCGCGCAGGCGGGCGACGTACTTGGCCGGCTCCCAGTACTGCACCTGCGAATCCCACAGGCCGGTACCGACGAACATCGCCGGGTACGCCTTGGCCTGCAGGTTGTCGTAGGGCGAATACGTCAGGATGTAATCGTAGTAGCCCTTCTCTTCCGGATTGCCCCACTCGTCGTATTCGTTGGTGGTCAGTGGAATGCTGGCGTCCAGCATGGTGGTGACCACGTCGACGAACGGCACCAGGGTCAGGATGACCTTGTACTTCTCGGGCGCCATGTTCGACACCGCGCCCATCAGCAGGCCGCCGGCGCTGCCACCCATCGCGGCAACGCGATCCTTCGCCGCATAGCCTTCCTTCACCAGGTAATCGGTGACATCGATGAAGTCGGTGAACGTGTTGATCTTGTTGTACAGCTTGCCGTCGTCGTACCAGGTGCGACCCATTTCCTGGCCGCCACGGATGTGCGCCAGCGCGTAGACCACGCCGCGGTCGAGCAGGCTGATGTTGGTGATGCTGAAGTTCGGATCCATCGACGAGCCGTAGCTGCCGTACGCGTACTGCAGCATCGGCGCCTTGCCGTCGCGGGCCACGTCCTTGCGGTATACCAGCGTCACCGGGATCTTCGTCTTGCCATCGCGGGCCGGCGCCCACACGCGCTCGGTCACGTACTTCGACGCGTCGTAGCCCGGCACGGGCTGCTGCTTCAGCTGCCGGCGCTCGCCGGTCTTCGTGTTGATCTCGTAGGTCGTGGCTGGCGTCGTCATCGACGTGTAGCTGTAGCGGACCCAGTCCGTGCCAGTCTCAGGATTGGCGGCCAGTCCCATCGAATACGCGGGCTCGTCGGCCTTGATGGCCTCGCTGCTGCCGTCGGCCTTGACCACGCGCAGGCTCTCCAGCGCGTTGGCGCGCTCGGACACCACGCTGAAGCCGTCGAACAGTTCGATGCCTTCCACGAACACGTCGTCGCGGTGCGCGATCCAGTCCTTCCAGTCCTTGCGCGAGGTCGAACCGGTCGGCGCGGTGACGACCTTGAAATTGGTGGCACCGCCGGCATTGGTGCGGATCACCCAGCGGCCGCCCAGGTGGTCGGCCTGGTATTCGACGTCGCGCTCTCGCGGCGCCAGCACGGTGAACACGCCGGGGCTGGCGGCCGGCGTGCAGCGCATCTCCGACGACACCGTGCTTTCCACGCCGATGCAGATGAACTGGTCGTCGCGGGTGCGGCCGATGCCCATGTAGAAGCTGTCGTCTTCTTCCTCGTAGACCAGCTTGTCGTCACTGGCCGGGGTGCCCAGCACGTGCGACTTCACCCGCTTGCTGAGCAGGGTCTCCGGATCCTTGTCCACGTAGAACAGCGTGGTGCCGTCGTTGGACCAGACCAGGTTCGGCTCGGCGTTGGTCACGGTATCCGGCAGGATCTCGCCGGTGTCCAGGTTCTTGAAGCGGATGGTGTACTGGCGGCGGCCGTTGGTGTCGTCGGCGTAGGCGAGCAGGCGGTTGTCCTGGCTGACCTCGTAGTCGCCGACGCTGTAGTAGTCCTTGCCTTCACCCAGCGCATTGACGTCAAGCAGCACCTGCTCGCCGGCGAAGTCGCCGGCCGCGTTGGCCTTCTGGATGGAGACCGCATCCACGCCCGGACCATCCTTGCGGCGCGCGTGCACGGGGTAGTCCTTGCCAGTCACGAAGCGCGCGTAGTACCACCAGCCGCGCTCGCGGTACGGCACGCTGGCATCGTCCTGCTTGATGCGTGCGACGACCTCGTTGTAGAGCTTGTCCTCCAGCGGCTTCAGCGGCGCCATCAGCGCATCGGTGTAGGCGTTCTCTGCGTTGAGGTACGCCAGCATCTCCTTGTTCTCGCGCTTGTCGTCGCGCAGCCAGTAGTACTCGTCGTTGCGCTCGGCGCCGTGCGGCGCCTTCACGACGTGCGGCTTCTTCGCCACGTCGGGCGGGGTGGCGCTGGCGGCCAGGGCGGAGGTGATCGGGGTACTCATCAGGACGGTCGCGGCAAGCAGGAAAGATGTCGTCTTCATGGATGGGGTCCGGGAATGCGGGATGCAATGGCGGCGGGAATCGGCACCCTCCCCCGCGTGCGGGGGAGGGTTGGGGTGGGGGGCGAGCGACTCCGTTTGACGTCGGCGCTGCCCCCATCCGCCCTTCGGGCACCTTCCCCCGCAGGCGGGGGAAGGGAGCAAACACTTACTTCGACAACTGTTGCCAGAGGAAGGTGTAGGCCAGCGCACTCATGTGCGCGGCCTGGGCGTTGTTCGCCGCACCGCCGTGGCCACCCTCGATGTTCTCGTAGTAGCGCACGTCCTTGCCGGCGTCCAGCATCATCGCCGCCATCTTGCGGGCGTGGCCGGGATGCACGCGGTCGTCGCGCGTGGAGGTCATGAACAGGGTCGGCGGATAGTCCTTCTTCGCATCGAACAGGTGATACGGCGAGAAGGTCTTGATGAACTCCCAGTCGGAGGTATCGGGGTTGCCGTACTCGGCCATCCACGACGCGCCGGCCAGCAGGTGGCTGTAGCGCTTCATGTCCAGCAGCGGCACCTGCACCACGACCGCGCCGAACAGCTCCGGGTACTGCGTCAGCATGTTGCCGGTCAGCAGGCCGCCGTTGCTGCCGCCCTGGATGCCCAGGTGCTTCGGCGAGGTGATCTTGCGGGCGATCAGGTCCTGCGCGACCGCGGCGAAGTCTTCATACGCCTTGTGGCGGTTGGCCTTCAACGCCGCCTGGTGCCAGCGCGGTCCGTATTCGCCACCGCCGCGGATGTTGGCGACTGCGTACACGCCGCCCTTCTCCAGCCAGCCCTTGCCGACGCCGCCGGAATAGCCGGGCGTCATCGAGATCTCGAAGCCGCCGTAGCCGTACAGCAACGTCGGCGTGCTGCCGTCGTACTTCAGGTTGTCGGGTCGCACCAGGAAGTACGGGACTTTGGTGCCGTCCTTGGACGTGGCGAAGTGCTGCTCGATCTTCTTGCCCGCCGCATCGAAGAACGCCGGCATCGACTTCAACTGCTCCGGCTTCTGGCCCAGTTCCACCAGCGACAGCGTGGTCGGGGTCAGGTAGTCGGTGACGGTCATCCACACCGCGTCGCTGCTGTCGGCATCCACGGCGCTCACGCTGACGGTGCCGAAGCTCGGCGCACCGACGAACTCGCCACGCTTCCAGCCGTTGGCCGACGGCGTCAGGACGCTGAGCTTGTTCTTGACGTCGTCCAGCACGTTCAGCACCACATGGCTCTTGGTGACCGAGGCGCTGGCCAGCGAGGTCGTGGCGGTCGGCTCGAACAGCACGTCGAATGCGCGCTTGCCCGCCATGAAGTCGTCGAACTTCGCCGCCAGCAGCGAACCGGCCGCGTAGGTCTTGCCACCGACCGTCCACGGCTCGCGCAGTTCCAGCGTCAGCCATTCGCGGAAGACGCCCTTGCTGGCCGAGTTCGGCGCGTCGATCTTGGTCAGCGTGCCATCCTTGCCCCGCACATACATTTCGTCGTTGTAGAAGGCCAGCGTACGGCTGACGAAATCGCGCTGGAAGCCCGGCGTGTCATCGTGGTATGCCGCGATGTACATGTCGTCCGGCTTGCCTTCGTAGACGACCGTGGCGCTGTCCAGCGGCGTGCCGCGCTTCCATTCCTTGGCGATGCGCGGATAACCGGAACTGGTCATGCTGCCGGCGCCGAAATCGCTGTAGACGTAGACCGTGTCGGCGTCCTTCCAGCCCATGCCGCCCTTGGCTTCGGGCCGGTAGAAACCATCGGCCAGGAACTTCTTGTTGACCAGGTCGAACTCGCGCGTCTCGTCGGCATCGGCGCCGCCGCGCGACAGCGCGATCAGGCAGCGCGCGTAGTCAGGCTTGCGGCAGTCGGCGCCGTGCCACACCCAGTTCTTGCCTTCGGCCTTGTTCAGTGCATCCAGGTCGAGCACGGTTTCCCACTGCGGCTGGGCCTTGCGGTACTCGGCCAGCGTGGTGCGCCGCCACAGGCCGCGCTCGTGCTGCTTGTCCTTCCAGAAGTTGTAGTAGTGGTCGCCGATCTTCTGCACGCCGGGGATCTTGGCGTCGGAATCGAGGATGGCGCGGATGTCGGCTTCCAGTTGCTTGAAGGCCGGGGTCGACGCGATCTCGGCCTCGGCCTTGGCGTTGACGCCCTTCACCCAGTCGAGCGGCTTCTGGCCCTCGACGTCTTCCAGCCAGGCATACGGGTCGTCGGACACGTCAGTGTCCTTGGCATGGGCTGGAACCGACAGCGCGCCGGCAACGGCGAAGCCTGCCGCCAGGCAGGCATGGGCGAGTTTTGACATCGGATGGGGCTCCGGAGGTGCAGTTCATGAACATGTCACGCTAGCACAAGGCCCGGAGGCCACCCCATGCCGAAGGTCAGGCCGCCCGCAGGAGGGCGGCCGCGCGCCGGGGCCGGACCCGCCGCGCCTGCGGACTGCGACGCCGCCGCAGCCCTGCGCGCGCCGTCCAACCCGACGGAAGGCGGAAACGATGCAGTGCCCACCAGGCCGCCGCCGGCATGCCGACCAGCCACAGCGGAAGCCAGCCCAGCCAGTCGGTGCTTGCCCGCGCCAGCGGCACCAGCAGCACCAGCGCCAGGCCGGTGACCACGAGCCTGCGCAACACGCGATCGAGATGGACATCCGGACGATCCCGGACAACCGCGTGCGAAGACGTCAGCGACAGCGTGGACATGGTGAAGGACTCCCTTGTGTGATGTCAGTACGGCGTCACGGTCGCGCACGCAGATCTCACGGGTTGCGACATCACCGGTTAACATCTCCCTCGCATCCTGATGGCTAGCGTGCCCGTATGAGGAAGGAAGGAGTTCCGCATGTCCCTGGCGTCGTTTAACCGCGTGGCCCGCATCGCCCTGGTTGTCCTGGTGGCCGGCCTGGCGGGTGGCTGTGCCAGCCGCGGCGCGGTGCCGGACGTGCCGGACGCGGTCGACCTGCCCCGCTTCATGGGGACGTGGCAGGTGGTGGCGCACATCCCGTATTTCGCCGAACGCGGACACGTCGCCGCACGCTACGAATACGTCCTGCGCGACGCCGACAAGGTCGGCGTGACCTACCACTACCGCGAAGGCTTCGATCAGCCCGAGCAGTCGCGCGAAGCGCGCGCGTCGGTCAAGGGCGCGTCCGGCAACCGCGAATGGACGCTGTGGTTCGTCGGCGTGGTGCCGGCGAAATGGCGCATCGTCGACGTGGCCCCGGACTATTCCTGGGCGCTGGCCGACTACCCGGGCCGTGACATGGGCTGGATCCTGTCCCGTGATGCCGTGATGGACGATGCGCAGTACCAGGACCTGGTGAAGCGCGCCCGCGACCACGGCATCAACGCCCGACAACTGGTCCGCGTGCCGCAGGTGCCCGCCCAGGTGGGCAAGCCGGGATTCGGCGGACCGAAGGAGCCGTGATTCGGTTCCCTGTAGGAGCGACGTCAGTCGCGACCGGATGAGGAAGTGGTCCTTGGCGTTCCTTTAGGAAAGTGGCGTTCGCTTGCCGAGCCGACCAGGATCAAGACACTCAAGATCAACGGTCGCGACTGACGTCGCTCCTACAGAAGATCATCTCTTCTCGTAGTTCGACAGCGCCAGTTCCAGCAGTGCCTTGGCCTGCTCGCGCAGCACGGCGGGTTCGACGATCTCGGCGTCGGCGCCGTAATGCAGGATGTCCATCAACAGCTCGCGCGAAACGCTGTAGGGGATCTTCAGTTCGTAGCGGCCATCCGGCAGGTGGCGCCCCTGCTGCTTCGAGTGCCATTGCTCGTCGGCCACCCAGCGCGCGGCCTTGGCACTGAACAGGATCGTCGCCCAGCCCTTCGGTTCGCCCGAAAAGATGCCGTAGCTGGAGGCGAGGTGCTGGTTCAGTTGCTCGTTGGGCAGGTCGCGGGCGGCCTCTTCGGCCATGCGCGCATGGCCGACGCGGTCGACCGCGAAGCTGCGCAGCGCGTTGCGCTCGTGGTCCCAGGCGTCCAGGTACCAGTTGTCGCGGTAATGGGTGATGCGCTGCGGCGACACCGTGCGCCGGGTGCGCTCGTCGGTGGAGCGCGCACGGTACTCGAACTGCAGCTGCTTGCGCGCCAGCACGGCGGACGCGACGGTGCGGAAACTGGCTTCGTCCAGCGTGCGGCCGCGATGCGGGATGACGCGCACGCGGTCGACCGGCCACTGGTCGACGCCGGCATGGTCGGCGAGCAGGCCTTCGATGCGCTTCTGCAGCGGCGCCAGCGCGCCCGACAGCACGCCGCCGCCGGTCCGCACCAGCAACTGCTGCGCCGCCAGCAAGGCATAGAGTTCTTCCGAACTCAGCCACAGACCGGGCAGTTCGAAGCGGTCACTTTCGGCAGCGTGGTAGCGGAAGCCCGCCTCGCCATCGCCTTCGATCGGCGCCATCAGCGCGTCGCGCAGGTAGGCGAGGTCGCGATAGACCGTCGCGCGCGAGCAGCCCAGTTCTTCCTGCAGGCGCTTTACGGTGACCGGATAGCGCGCCGCCTTGAGGATGCGGTGCAGGGCGGTGATGCGTTCGATCTTGTCCATGAGCGGCACGGCAGGGGGCGTGGCGGGATTATCACCGACGGGTGGCCGTTTTCGTCGCCTGCCTGGCGTTGGAACAGAGACAGGGGACCTGCGCCGACGGCGCCTTGGGCCCGTGCGGTGCCTGGTACTGCGGCGTGTCCTCGCCGCCGTGGCGCCCTCAACGCACGGACCCAAGGCGCTGTATGGTTCCCGGCCGCTGGCGACAGCACCCGCACTCGTTCCGCCAGCATCGGCACATGGAAAGTCAGGCGAACGGGGCGCGAATGCCCCGCGACGGAATCCGTGCGCCCGCGTATCCCGCCCGCCCCGCAGCACCGTGTTCGCGAACCGGATGAACCCGCAGACGGGCGAGGTGAGTCGGCCGTTCCGTCGGCAGCCCTTCGACGCGCGCCGCCGCATCCCGCCGACCGTGACGGACATCCGGGATCCGGACGCCGTCCATGGCACAATCCATGTCGCAAACCTGAATCGGAACAAGCACTTGGGTTGTGGCGTCACACGTCGCCGCCTAACATGTAACCGATTACAACCCGCTGCCCCGAGATTCGCCATGTTCCCCCGTATGCCCCTTTCCCTGCTCGCCATTGCCCTGTTGGCGGGCGCGGCCCAGGCGCAGGCCACCGACGTCCTGCTGCCGCGCAACGAGAAGGTCGACGCGCCCCGGGCGGGCAAGGGATTCGGCAAGCAGGAAGGCATGGCACTGCCGGTGGTCGCCATGGCCGTGCGCCCGATCCCGGAAGCGCCTCCCGAACCGCCGCCGCCCGCGCCTCCCGCACCGACCCTTACCGGCGGTGGTGAACTGGGCTTCGCGGCCGCGAGCGGCAACACCAACAACGAGAGTTTCAACGGCCGGCTGGACCTGACCTACAACGACGGCAGCGCATGGCGGCACAGCGCCAGCCTGTTCGGCCTGCATTCGCGCTCGGAATACACGCGCACACAGGACGATGGCAGCGTGGTCCGCGACAGGCGCACGACGGCGAACCGCTACACGGTGACCGCCAACAGCGCCTACCTGATGGACGACCGCGGCACGCTCAATACGTCGGTGCGCCACGAGCAAGACGATTTCGGTACCTACAGCCGGCAACAGTCGATCAGCCTGAGCTACGGCAACCGGGTGATCGAGAACGAGCGCGCGCACCTCGACCTGCAGGTCGGCCCCGGCTTCCGCCGCGCCTACGACACGCTGGACGGGCGCAACGAGGCCAGCTTCATCGGCCGTGGCCTCATCGACATGCGCTACGCGCTGAGCGAGAACACCGAAATCGTCAACAAGCTGCTGGTCGAATCCGGCGAATACAACACGTTCGCGCAGAACGACCTGGGCGTGTCGGTGACGATGAATTCGCACCTGGCCCTGAAGGCCGGCTGGCAGGCGCGCCACAACAGCGACGTGGCGCCGGACATCAAGAAGACCGACACGCTCACCACGATGAACGTGGTCTACCGCTTCAAGTAAAAGCGTCGCGCAGGGTCAGGCGAGGAACGCACCCGCACCCTGCTCCAGCAACTGCGCGGCGACCCGGCGACCGAGTGCATCGGGATCGAAGGCGGGTCCACGCGCTTCGGCACGCAGCACCTGCCCGTCCGCCGCCGAACCCACCAGCCCCGACAGGACGAGATCGTCGCCGTCGCGTTGCGCGAAGGCCGCCACCGGCACATGGCAGCTGCCGTGCAGTGCGCGGTTCATCGCCCGCTCCGCTTCCACGCAGACGCGGGTGGCGGCATCGTCCAGCACGGCGAACAGCGCATGCGTGTCGGGATCTTCGGCGCGGCACTCGACCGCGACCGCTCCCTGCGCAGGCGCCGGCAGCCAGTCAGGCGCGTCCAGCCGCGCGCGGATACGCGATTCGAAGCCGAGCCGCTGCAGGCCGGCACAGGCCAGGACGATGGCGTCGTACTCGCCCGCATCCAGCTTGGCCAGGCGCGTGTTGACGTTGCCGCGCAGGTCGAGCAATTCGAGGTCGGGCCGCCACGCGCGCAGTTGCGCCTGCCGGCGCAGCGACGACGTCCCCACGCGAGCACCCTGCGGCAGCGCGACGACACCGGCGTACCGATTGGAAACGAAGGCATCGGCGGGATCGGCGCGCATGAGGATGGCCGGTAGGGCGAACGGGCCTTCCAGTTCCATCGGCACGTCCTTCAATGAGTGGACGGCGCAATCGGCTTCGCCGCGCAGCATCGCCAGCTCCAGCTCCTTGAGGAACAGGCCCTTGCCGCCGATCGCGGCCAGCGAACGGTCGAGCACCTCGTCGCCGCGCGTGCTCATCGGCACCAGCTCGACCACCAGCCCGGGATGGGCGGCACGCAGGCGGTCGGCGACGTGTTCGCTCTGCCAGAGGGCGAGCGGGCTCTTGCGGGTGGCGATGCGCAACGTGGTCATGCGGGCATTATCCCGCATGGCAGGGCGCCCGCGGGGATCAGAGCGCCTTGACGGTCTCGCGCAGGCCGGCCACGCAGCGGCGGCTGACTTCGAGCGGGGCCTTGCCATGGCGCAGGATGGCCTGCACGTGGCCGTCGCCGATACGCTTGATCTCGACCAGTTCGTGCCGCGCGACCAGGCAGTTGCGGTGGATGCGTACGAAGCGGCTGCCGAACTCTTCTTCCAGCGACTTCAGCGATTCTTCGATCAGGTCCTCGCCGCGGGCGTGGTGCACCACCACGTATTTCTCCTCGGCCTGCAGGTAATGCACTTCGTCGACCGGGATCAACCGCAGGCTGCCGCGCAGGCGGGCACACAGATGGGTGCGCGGCTGGCTGCTCGACGCCGGCGGATGGCTCTCGCGACCGGCGATGAGGGTGCGTGCGCGTTCGAGCGCGGCGGCCAGCCGCTCGGGCCGGATCGGCTTCATCAGGTAATCGATGGCGGCCGCCTCGAAGGCGGACAGCGCGTGCTCGTCGTACGCGGTGCAGAACACCACCGCCGGCCGCGGATCGAACGCCGCCAGATGGCGCGCGGCTTCCAGGCCGTCCACGCCAGGCATGGCGATGTCGAGCAGCACCATGTCGGGGCGATGCTGCGAGCACGCCTGCAGCGCATCGAGGCCGTTCTCGGCCTCGGCGACCACCTCGACGCCGGGATGCTCTGCGAGCAGCGCGCGCAGGCGTTCGCGGGCAAGGAATTCGTCGTCTGCGATGACCACTTTCACGGCAAAGGCGTCCTCGGTGAACGTTGGCGTGATCCCCCGTGGCCTAGGGTACCCGTGGCGACGCCACGCGTCATCCCGCGGGGGGCGCGTGGGAATTACAACGCAAATCGCTCCGCCATCCAGTCACCCAGGTCACGAATCTCTTCAGCGCAGACCTGGTGCGCCATCGGATAGCGGTGCCACTGCACGCCAAAGCCGAGTTCGCCCAGCACGCGCGCGCTCTGTTCGGCATGGACCAGCGGGATCACCGGGTCGCCGCTGCCGTGCGCCATGAAGACCGGTTGCGCGGTCGCCGCCGGGTCCAGGTGGCTGGCGGCCTGTGCGGCACCGGGCAGGTAGGTCGACAGGGCGATCAGACCCGCCAGCGGCACCTTGCGGCGCAACCCGGCGGCCAAGGTGATGGCGCCCCCCTGCGAAAAACCCGCCAGCAGCAAGCGCTCCGGCGCGATGCCGCGCGCCTGCTCGCGTGCGATCAGTGCCTCCACCTGGAGGATGGATTCCTCGATGCCGGCGCTGTCCGCCCGGGTGGGGAAATCCATGCCCACGATGTCGTACCACGCGCGCATGCGCACACCGTTGTTGATGGTCACCGCGCGCACCGGCGCATGCGGGAACACGAACCGCAGCGACGGCCAGCCCGGCCGTACCAGTTCGGGCACGAGCGGTGCGAAGTCATGGCCGTCGGCACCCAGTCCGTGCAGCCACAGCACGGACCACTGTGGCGCGGGGCCGGTTTCATGTTCGGCGGTATCGAGTACGTCGGAAGCGGAAGAGGTCGTCATGCCCCCATTCTCGCCGCAGAGGCCGGCCGACACCACTCGGCCGTCGCAGCTCGATGCATGCGCCTGCTTGGCGGCGATCAGCACGCAAGGCGGCAGTCCGGCCAGTGCGGCCCGCGTGCGCGCCTGTCCGGATACCGGCAGGCGTGCGCCCGGCGCTTCGGCCGCACGCAGGGGCGCCCCCGTCATGCGCTCCCCGACGCGGCGCGCGACGTCGTGGGTCGATGGCTTACTCCTGTAACGCACGCGCGTCGTGATGTGAGACTGGAATCGTTTGCATCCCGCCAAGCGCCCGCGTGGCGGAGAACTTCAGGTAAAGTGCTGCGAACAAGGGCGATGCCGCAACGTCATGTCCTGTTTCGGGGGCGACTTGGCAGGGAATGCAGTGGCGTACCCGGTCCATCTGGCGGCAACCGTTCTTTTGGGGAAGAACCGACCGTGAGGCCTACTGCCATCGCCATGCCTTCGCACATCGCCGACGGCGAACCGGACGTGTCCTGGGTCATCGACCACAGCGACAACGCCATCGTGGTCTGCGACGACACGGCGCGCGTCACCTGGACCAACCAGGGCTTCACCCGCATGTTCGGCTACACACGGGAAGACGCCGTGGGGCGCCGGCCCAGTGATTTCCTCGCGGGTCCGCATACGGATCCCGAAACCGTCGAATGGGTGCGCGGACAACTGCATGCGCAGCAGGGCTATCGCACCGAACTGCTGGTCTACGCCAAGAACGGCGTGCCGCTGTGGATCTCCGCCGTGGTCAACCCGGTCTACGATCCCGAACGAAACGTGCGTTACCTGCTCGGCGTCTACACCGACATCACCCACAGCAAGCTGCACGAGGAGATGCACCGCAAGGTGCTCGGCGCGATCGTCCGCGAGCAACCGCTGCAGGACGTGTTGACCCTGGTCTGCCGCGAAGTCGAAAAAGTCATGCCGGAGGCGGTGGCCTCGGTGATCGGGCTGGACGACTACGGCCGCATGCGGCCACTGGCGTCGCCCAGCCTGCCCGACCACATCGCCACGATGATCGATGGCGAACTGGCCGGCCCGATGGTCGGCGCCTGCGGTTCGGCCGCCTGGAGCGGGCAACCGGTCGAGTGCAGCGACATCGAGCGCGACCCGCGCTGGCAGGCGCACAACGCCCCCTTCCTTGCGCTCGGCATCCGCGCCTGCTGGTCCAGCCCGATCAAGGGCAACGATGGCCGCGTGCTGGGTACGTTCGCGCTGTACTACTGGGAAAACCGCGCGCCGGACGAATTCCACCAGCGCGTGGCCGATGTCTGCCTGCATCTGTGCGCCCTGGCCATGGAGCGCGAACGCGCCCGTGCCCGCATGCACCAGCTCTCCTTCTTCGACACGCTCACCGGGCTCCCCAACCGCGCGCTGTTCAACAGCAAGGTCGAGCAGATGCTGCTCGGGGCCGCGCGCCGCGACAGCCAGGTGGCGCTGTTGTTCGTCGACATCGACCGCTTCAAGATCGTCAACGATACGCAGGGACACACGGCCGGCGACACACTGTTGCGCGAACTCGCCAAGCGCCTGGGCGGCGAGTTGCGCGACGTCGACGTGGTGGCACGGCTGGCGGGCGACGAGTTCGTGCTGGCGATCCCCGACCGCACGGCGGAAGAGGCCGCCAACCTCGCCGACCGGCTGATGGCGAGGCTGTCGGAACCGCTCAATGCCGGCCGGATGATGCTCACCCCGCAGGCCAGCGTGGGCGTGGCGATGTTCCCTGCCGATGGCTGGGATGTCGACTCGCTGGTGCGGCATGCCGACATCGCCATGTACCGCGCCAAGTCCGAAGGCGGCGCGCGCATCGTCTTCTACAGCCTGGAAATGAACCAGGCGATGCAGGAACGCCTCGCGCTCGAGAATGCACTGCGCGAAGCCGTCCGTAGCGGCCAGCTGCGCCTGCACTACCAGCCGCAGGTCGCGCTGGACGACGTCGCGAGCCTGCATGGCGTGGAAGCGCTATTGCGCTGGCGGCACCCGGAGATCGGCGAAATCTCGCCCGCGACCTTCGTCCCGATGGCCGAAGAGTGCGGCCTGATCGACGAACTGGGCCGCTGGACGCTGGAAGAGGCCTGCACGCAGATGGCGGACTGGCGTCGCCGCGGCGTGCCGGTGCCGCGCGTATCGGTGAACCTGTCGGCGATCAACTTCGAGCAGCAGGACCTGCCCACGTTCATCGGCAGCGTGCTCGGCAAGTGCGGCCTGTCGCCGGACGAACTGATGGTCGAGGTGACCGAAAGCGTGATGCTGGCGCAGAAGCCGGAAGTGCTGGCCAACATCGATGCGATCCACCGGATGGGCGTGAGCCTGTCGATCGACGATTTCGGCACCGGCTATTCCAGCCTGAGCCATCTGCACCGCCTGCCGATCAGCGAACTGAAGCTGGACATGAGCTTCGTCCGCGACCTGGAGCACAGCGAATCCGCGCGGGCGCTCACCACGTCCATCCTGCGCATCGGCGAGAGCCTGTCGCTGAAGGTCGTCGCCGAAGGCGTGGAAAACGCCGCGCAACGGGCCGTGCTGGCGTCCCTCAACTGCGATCTGCTGCAGGGCTATTACGTCTCGCGCCCGTTGTCGCCGCATTCGCTGGAACGCTGGGTCAGCCTGCAGCCACCTGCCGAGTGAGCGAGGGAGGCCCGGCGCCTTCCAGCAGGAAGCCGAGCGCATCGGCGCACGGCGCCGCCACCCGGAACTGCAGCAGATCGTCGGCGCGCGTGCGACCCAGGCTGACCGCTGCGACCGGCAGCCCCTGGCGCACGGCGGCATGCACGAAGCGCAGTCCCGAATAGACCATCAGCGACGACCCGACCACCAGCATCGCGTCGGCACGACCCACATGCGCCATCGCCGTCTCGACGCGGTCGCGTGGCACGTTCTCACCGAAGAACACCACGTCGGGCTTGAGCATGCCGCCACAGGTCTCGCATGCCGGTACCTGGAACGTACCGAAGTCCATTCCCTCCAGATCCGCGTCGCCGTCCGGTGCCGTGCCTGCCTCCAGATCGAGCCACGCCGCATTGGCCTGCGCCAGGCGCACCTGCAGCCGGGCACGCGCGGACGATGCGCCGCACGCCAGGCAGACCACGCCGTCCAGCCGGCCATGCAGATCGATCACCGATGCGCTGCCGGCGGCCTGGTGCAGACCATCGACGTTCTGGGTCAGCAGCAGCTCGCAGCGGCCTTGCGATTCCAGCGCGGCCAGCGCGCGATGCGCCGCGTTCGGCCGGGCGTCCGCGATGCGCGGCCAGCCCAGCAGGCTACGCGCCCAGTAGCGCTGGCGTGTGCCTGCGTCACCGACGAAGGCCTGGTAGGTCACCGGCGGCGTGCGCTTCCATGCGCCCTGCTCGTCCCGATAGTCGGGAATACCGGACGCGGTGCTGCAGCCCGCCCCGGTCAACACGAACAGGCGGCGGTGCGCCGCCACGAAATCCTCGAGTCTCGCGTCGTCCATGCCGGCAGCATAGGCCATGCCGGCGTCGGCCCGGATCAGGGTCTGGGCGCGGGACAATAGTTGCGCAGGTAATCCATGTGCGCCGGCATCCGCTGCACGTTCCCCAGCACGTGGTGGCGTACGCCATCGAGAAAACGCTTCAGTTCATCCGGTGACAACACGTCTGCCGTCGGGTGGTAGCGCTTCGGCACGATGCCCTGCCCCATCATCACCTGGATCCAGGAGTTCTCGCCGAACAACTCGCCCGGCACATGGAACACCGTCCCGGTTTCGCGGAACAGCTCGATGCGGTGGCTCAGCGTGGCGGGAATCTCCATCTCCGCGATCTCGCGCCAATAGGGCGAGTCGCGGCGATCGGTGAGGTGGTAGTGCATCACCACGAAATCCCGCACGTGCTGCAGTTCTTCATCAAGCCGTGCGTTGTACTCATCGATTGCGGGCTGGGTGATCACCTGCGGAAAGTTCTGCAGCAGGTGCACGATGCCGCGCTGGATCAAGTGGATGGTGGTCGACTCCAGCGGCTCGATGAAGCTGCCGGCCAGTCCCAGCGCCACGCAGTTCTTCGCCCAGCATTGCTGCCGCTGGCCGGGCTTGAAGCGGATCGGCCACGGCTGCTTGATGACCTCGCCCTCGACACTCGAGAGGAACTGCTCGCGCGCCTCGTCGTCGCTGATGTGGCGGCTCGAGTAGACGATGCCGTTGCCCACGCGGTGCTGCAGCGGGATGCGCCACTGCCAGCCGGCGGTGCCCGCGATGGCACGGGTATACGGCACGGCATCGCGCACCGCCGTGGTCTGGGTGGCCAGGGCGCTGTCGTTGAACAGCCAGTGCGACCAGTCGGTGAACCCCACGCCCAGTGTCTTGCCGATCAACAGCGCACGGAAGCCGGTGCAGTCGATGAAGAGATCGCCTTCGATCGTGTCGCCGTTCTCCATCTTCAGCGCGGTGATGTAGCCCGATTCCGCGTCGGTCAGGACCTCGGCGATCTTGCCTTCCACGCGCGTGGCGCCATGGCGTTCGCTGAACTTCCGCAGGAACCTGGCGTACAGGCTGGCGTCCATGTGGTACGCATAGTTGAGGCCCCCGTTGGGGAGATGCGCGAAGCGGTCCTCCGTCGCCGCCTTCAGTTCAAGGCAGTAGTCCTCGTAGCCGCTGGCGGTACCTTCGTTTCGCCCGCGCAGCCAGAAATGCTGGAAACCGGTCGTTCCCCGCTCCTTGCCGCTGAACCCGAACGAGTGGATGTAGCGATGGCCGACATCCAGCCAGTTCTCGAACGAGATGCCAAGCTTGACGGTGCCCTGCACCGCGGCCATGTACTCCTGCTCGCCGATGTCGATCATCCGGTGGAAGCTCAGCAGCGTCGGGATGGTGGCTTCGCCGACGCCCACGGTGCCGATTTCCTCGGACTCCACCAGCGTGATGTCCAGCGTCGCACCCAGGACCCGGGAGACCGCGGCCGCAGCCATCCAGCCTGCCGTCCCGCCGCCGGCGATGACCACGCGCTTCACGCGCCGGTTGCGGATGTCGTTGTCGTGGTCGCTCACGAGCGGATTCCTTGGTGGTCTCTGGTCAGCGGTTGATGCGTTTGAGCAAGCGTGCGCGAAGATCGCGGGCGCGCATCTCGTCGAAAGGCGAAAGCAGGCGGCGAGCGTGTTCGGGGATGTGGGCGGCGGTATCGGCGTCGGCCTCGAACACGTAATGGCGGAACACCTCTTTCCAGGTCTCGCGCTCGTGCGGTGGCAGGTCGCGGATGGCCACCAGTGCGTACATGAGCACGTTCATCGGCGTGTCCATCCAGTCCGGCGCGTCGCGCCACCAGTAGTTGACCAGCACGTTGAACGGCTCCAGTCCTTCCATGTGGTGCCACCACATGCTGGGGATCAGTACCGCGTCTCCCGGCTCGAGTTCGCCCACCTGCGCATGCCGCATCGCTTCGGCGAAGCGCGGGAAACGGTCCAGATCGGGCGCCGCGAAATCGACCAAGCTGATGGCCTGCCCGGCGGGCGTGAGGTCCAGCGGACCGATGTACAGGTTGCGCAACTGGTCCGGGGGAAACAGGGTGACGCGGCGACGCCCCGCCACCACGCAGGCGATGTTGTCGGGGACATCCTGGTGCGCGGCAATGCGGGTGCGGTTGCCGATCCAGATGCTGGCCAGCGGATCGCGCCCGCCCAGGGACAGGCCGTTGTCGTCGCTGAAGCCCGGCAGCCAGGTATCGATCGTCGTCGACGCGACGTAGATCATCGGTGGCGACGGATGCCCGGCGTACTTGAGCAGCGTATCGAGCACTGTGCCCAGCGGAATCTGTTCCTGGCGGAAATCGAGTCCGCTCAGGTCGTGGTTGTAGAACACCCTTCCGCCGACCTCGGGGGCCGCGACCGTCGCGACCACCGGCGGCGCGTCCTTGCGTACGAAGCCATGCAGATAGGCCACGGCCGCCTGCGGCGATTCGCGCGCTGCCGCGGCCATCGGCCAATGCGCAACAAGCCCTCGCAGCACGACCGGCCCGGATGAGGCCGGCAACACGCTGGACAGCGCATCACCCACATCACCGCGCTGCTCCCGGATTGGCTTAGCGTCCGCCAGCACGGCTCCGATTCATCCTGTCGATCAGGGAACGGAAGTTCGAAATCGATGCCACCGCCATGAAGATCGGCTCCAGGTGGCCCGCTGCGTGCAACTGGCCCAACGCCTTGGCATCGAGGCCGCGGAGGCGGTCTTCGTTGATGGTGTAGTAGCCGGCCAGGCGATTGAGCGAGCCATCATCCAGCTCCACATCCAGCGCGAAAGATTCCAGCAAATCGAGTGCCATCAGGGCATCGACGAAGGCAGGCACGCGTTCCAGCCCGTTGTGCAGAGTGAGAAGCACCGAGGCGGTACGGTCCAGGTACTCGGTGTTGCCGCCGTGTTCGCGGAACAATGGCTCGCCATCGGTGCGGCCGACCCTGGGATTGTCGAGGTCGATATGCACCGTCAACTCGTCGCCGTTTCTCCCGATCAGGAACGGCTGCCGTTCGATCGCCAGCGGCAGGTAGTGCGCATCCCAGCGCTCGCCGTCGAGGAACAGGTTCCGCCCTTCTTCGAACCCGAGCAAGGCGACCGGCGACAACACACCGTGGGCGTCCTTGCGGAACACGATGGGATAGCAGGCCTGCAGGTCGCGGAACTCGGCCGGGAACGTGGCGGCAAAACCGACATCGTCGCCCAGCGCAGCGCTGCGCCGGGTATCGATCTTCAGATCCTTGTGGTCGATGTTGTTGACCTGGGCGTGTCGGGGCATCGTTGGGCTGTCCTAGATGCGCGGCATTCCGCGCGTCATCACATGATCGAGCATCTCGCGATGCCCGGGCAATGCCGCCAGCATCTTCCTTGCGATGTCGGCGGACTGGCGGAAGTACTCTTCGGAGCGCCGCACGTCATCCATGCGCCGCGTGGTCGGCCGTGCGTCAGGCATGAATCCCATGCCGTAGAGGATGAACTGGTAGCTCGCCGAAGGGAACACTTCCTCGACCCGGTTGAGGTCGTAGCGCGAAGGCGGCTGATGGCGCCAGAACTCGAGCAGATCGCGCAGACGCTCCGGGATCGTTTCCGGCCTGCGGTTGTCGCGCCAGTACGCGCTGTCGTCGCGCTTGCTGAGCACGTAGTGCAACTTCAGGAAATCGACGATGCGATCCCAGCGGTAGCTGAACGTGTCGTTGTAGCGCCTGGCGACGATGTCCACGGCAGCGCGCGTGGCGGGCATCTGGTCGGCCAGCATGCCCGCGGCGAGTTCCACCATGACCAGCGACGAGGCTTCGAGCGGCTCCATGAAGCCGCTGGACAGGCCGATGGCCACGCAGTTCCGGTGCCATGCCCCCCGCCTGAAGCCCGGACGTATCACGATCTTTGGCAACGACTCGATGTCCTGTTCGCGCCCGCCTGTCGCTGCGATGTAGCGGCGCAGTGCGGCCTCTGCGGCCTCGTCGGTCGTATGGGTGCTGGAATAGACATGACCGATGCCGCGCCGGCTCTGCAGCCCGATGTCCCAGATCCATCCCGCCTCCTGCGCGGTCGAGATGGTCTGGCAGGCGATCTCCACGGAAGGATCTGCGTAAGGCACCCGCGTGGCGATGGCGCGGTCGTTGAACAGTACGTCTTTCTGCGATTCTATTTCGACGCCGTAGTGCTGGCCGATCAGCAGCGCCCGCATGCCGCTGCAGTCCACGAACAGGTCACCTTCGATCGCCCCATGCTCGCGCGTCCGCAACGCCGCGATGTCGCCGTTTTCGTGCGTTTCCACTTCGACCATGTGGTCCGCGATGTGCCGCACGCCGAGCTTCTCGACGCAGTGCTTGCGCAGGAACACGCCAAGCTTGGCGGCATCCAGGTGGTAGGCGTAATTGGCCACGGACGCCCATTCCGGCGTGGCGAACTGCTTGGGCGACTTGCCTGCCTCGCAGAGATGTGCCTGGAAGCACGTCAGCATGCTGAAGGGCACGTCGCGGTGCGCCATCCAGCCGGTGGCCAGGTGGGTTTCCAGGAATCCCGGTGGCAACACGAAGGGATGGTGGTAGTAGTCGCCCTCCACCTCTTCGCGCCAGTGGACGAACTTGGATCCCTGCTTGAACGCTGCGTCGCACTCGCGGATGAAATCCGTTTCGTTGACGCCGGTCCTGCGCAAGGTGTCGCGCATGGTCGGCCAGGTGCCTTCACCCACGCCTACCGTCGCGACATCGGGCGATTCGATCAGCGTGATCCGCAACCCGGTGTCCGAAGCGGCCTGGTGCTCGGCCGCCAGCACGGCGGCCGTGAGCCAGCCGGCAGAACCGCCTCCTAGGATGACTATGTGCCTGACAGGAAGATCCACGCTGCTCCCTCGTGTGTGCGCTCGCCTGGCGGCATGCATGACGCCCGCCCCAAAAACCAAAGCCGCTGAAAACCAGCGGCTTTGGCGATGCCGCCCAGGCCAGTGTAGGGCCTGGGCAAGCCGTCGAACGTCAGCGGAAGTTGTAGCGGAAACCGAGCATGTAACGCGGGCCGGTCTGAGTGCCGTAGAACAGCGTGTTCTTGTTGCGTTCACTGAGGCGCATGGTTTCATCCGTGAGATTGATGCCCTCGAACTGGACCGAGAAGCGATCGCTGAACTTGTAGCCGACGCTCAAGTCGAGCTGCCCATAATCCTCGACATACACCGGATTGTTCTTCGCGACGTCGGAAGCATCGCCGTCGTATTGCGCGTTGAGGAACTTGTCGCGCCAGTTGTACGCCAAACGTACCTGCCACGGCCCCTTGTCGTAGAAGCCCACGAGGTTGGCCGAGTCGCTCAGGCCGATCAGCACCTGCTGCGGACCCTTGGCATTGTTGTTGTAAGACAGGCTGTCGCTATCGACGATGGTGTAGTTGGCGGCCAAGCCGAAACCGCTGTCGCCGAACATGTGCTGTACGCTGAGCTCGAAACCATTGAGCTTGTGCGAACCAGCGTTGCCCGGGATGGTAACGTTGTACACCACCAGCGGGTCGCCGGCGACGCCGGTGATTTCGCCGGCACTTCCCGCCGTGCTGTCCACGCCCGGCTGACCATCGAAGTTGGCGAAGATGTAGTCGCGGATGCACCCCACGTCCGCGCTGCCGCAACCTCCGGCGCCGATGGCAGCGTTCCAGTACGCCCCACCCACGGGCGTGGGTAGACTGAACAGCGTGTCCTGGAACGATCCCGCACCACTGTCGATGTAGTTGGAAATATTCTTGCGGTAGTACCCGACCGAGAAGTAGCTGGCATCGGCGTAATACCATTCGTACGACAGGTCGATGTTCTTCGACAGCAGCGGCTTCAGGTTCGGATTGCCCGAGTTGCCGCTGCCGCCGTTGACGCGAAGCAGCGGGCTGACGGTCTGTCCACCCTGGATATCCTGCCAGCCGGGACGGCCGAGCGAGTGGCCATAGCTGGCGCGCAACACCATGTCTTCCGTAAGTTCGAAGCTGGTATCGATGTTCGGCAGCACGTAGTCGTACTCGCCGGTCATGGTGGTGAACGACTTGTCGCCCATGTCGGTGAAGAACTCGTTGTCCGCTACCCAGCGCACGAGGACCGGGGTATCGACCTGGGCTCCGGATTCAATCTCGGTCTTTTCGTAACGCACGCCCACCGCCAGGTTGACGGGAATCCGTGTCTGCCAGCTGGTGCTGTACTGCAGATAGGCGCTGCGGGTTTTCTCAGTGGTACGCAGGTCGGCACGATTGTAATCGTCTGGGCGACGTGCCAAGTCCGGCCTGCCGGTGAAATTACCGACGGCCTGGCGCATGCGCTCGTAGTCGAAGACCAGGACTGACTGTTGAAACGCGGATCCTTGTAACCGGGGAACGCATTGAAGTATCGCGACATGTCGTCGATCTGCCAGAGGCTGTCGTCGAAATCGGATGCAGACCCAATCCCGCCCCAGTCCGCATTCTCGTTGATACCCCATGCCGTCCGGTTCTTGACCTCGGTATTGGCGACGCCGAACTTCAGGTCGGAGTAGTCGCCGAACTTGAACGTACCGCTCAGCTGGCCCTGATCTACTTCGCCGCGCGAGTAGCCGTTCACGAACTGGCGGCCGGTCGGGCGCGCCTGCGACGGATTCACGCCCGTGACACCCGGCGCCAGCTCGTAGCTGAGGATCGGCAGTTCGCCATCGAAATAGACCGTCGTATCGCCACGGATCCAGGCGGCGGTACCGATGTTGCCCGACGTCCCCCAGTCGCTATCGGGCTTCAACTCAGCGGTGGAGCGGTGATAGTCGAACGCCAGGTCCAGCGCGTCCGACACTTCCCATTCGACGTTGAAGCCAACCGATTCGTTCTCGGCCTTGGTTGCGCTGATGCCGCCAGCCATGGCGAGATCGCTGCATCCCTCGTAGGTACCGTTGGCATTCTGGGTGCCGGTGCACGGGATGTTTTCACGGTAGAACACCGGACCCGCGGCAGGGCCGTCGGTCCAGGCACTCTCAACGCCGACGAAGTTGAACCACACCGACATCTCGTTGCGGCGCGTCTGGATCTTGTTTTCGGAGTACGTGTAGTCCAGCGTCGTGGTGATGCGGTCCGTCGGCGCCCACTGCAGGGTCACCTGGCCATTGGTGCGCTGACGCGAGATGCCATTGACGCTGTAGTTGAGGTTCTGCGGTACCGAGTACAGATCGGCCGGACCGGGCAGGTTGGCATTGCCTGGCGTTCCCGGCGCGATCGCACCCCAACCACCCTCGCCACCGAAATGCGTGCGCCAGCCCGCGGTCACGCCGACCTGGCTGAAGCCACTGTCGCGTTCCTGGTAGCTGCCGTTGACGGCGATACCGAACTTTCCATCGGCGAACGTCTGGCTGAAGATGCCCGACATCTCACCGGTCCAATCGTCGCCCTGCATGATCTTCGGCAGGTTGCCGTTGGACGTGTCGTGGACGGTCTTCACACCCACATTCGCCAGCGTCCCGCTTTCCAGCGGCCGGGCCGTCTTGATGTTGATGGTCGCGCCGATGCCGCCGGTCGGATTGGAGGCCAGACCGGTCTTGTAGACCTCGATGCCTGACACCGCTTCCGACGCCAGGTTGGCGAAATCGAACGCGCGCGAGTTGGAAGCGGAGAAACCGTTCAACAGCGCGCCAGGCATCTGGCGGCCGTTGAGGAGCACGAGGTTGTGGTCTGGCCCGATACCGCGCACCGTGACCTTCGAGCCTTCGCCACTGGGCGTGCGATCGATCGATACACCGCTGATGCGTTGCAGCGACTCGGCGAGGTTGGTATCGGGGAATTTGCCGATGTCCTCCGCGACGATGCCATCGACGACACCTTGCGCATCGCGCTTGAGGTTCATCGACGACTCAAGGCTGGCCCGGATACCGGTGACGACGATGGTGTCGAGCTCGGTGGGATCTGCCTGTTCGGCGGTGGTGGGTGCGGGACTTGCACTCTGCGGCTCTGCCTGCTGCGCCCACGCGGGGCCGGCGAGCGCCAGCAACAATGCGGATGTCAGCACCCGCTTCCTTGGAACGGATTGCACTTGCTTCATGGACTTTCCCCTCTCCGGAAATTCACGAATGACGTGGATGAACGTGCTCGAGGACCCCTTCGCCCCTCACATTGGGCCGCATTGGACGCGCGATTGACAGCGTTGTCAACTTTTCGCCAATCGACTTACATAAGCGAAAAAACCGCTTGTTTTAAGCCATGAAGTCGATGTTGCGACGCAGCTGAAACCGTTTTCCGGACTATCGACGCAACACGACTTCACAACATTTTTTTCTGACCGCGACGCCTAAGGTTTTCTATTGGTATGGCATCCGGACATGATGGACGCCAATGCCGTGGCACGACCACAGAGGCCAGAAAAGGTCCAGATCGACCAGCGCCGACGCACGCGTCAACGCTTGGCGGGTGGCTGTGTCGACTCGCGGAAAAGGACTTCGTGCTCGACGTGCACCATGCAGCCACCGTCATCGGCGCGGATGCGGGCCAGCAATTGCAGCGTCGCCAGCCGGCCCATTTCCGACGTGGGCTGGCGTACCGTCGTGAGCGCGGGATAGATGTGGCGCGCGATGGGCGTGTCGTCGAAGCCGCATACGGAGATATCGCGCGGCACCGCCAGGCCACGCTCGCAGGCGGCGCGGATCACGCCCGCGGCCATGTCGTCGTTGGCGGCGAAGATGGCTGTCGGCGGTGCGGACAGATCGAGCAACCGGTCGCCCGCCTCGATACCCGATTCGAACGAGAAAGCGCCCTGCACGACCAGGTCGGCGTCGTAGTCCAGCCCCGCCTTGCGCAGCGCATCCTTGTAGCCCTTGTAGCGCCACTGGCATGCACCGTGCGCGGGCGGTCCCTTGATGTGGGCGATGCGGCGATGGCCTTGCGCCACCAACCCCTCGATCAGTTCCAGCACCGCTGCCGTCTCGTCCATCATCACACCGATGCGGTCGCTGGGATGCTTGGGCGCGATGCAGGCGAACGGCACGTCGTGCGATTCCAGGAACTCCAGCACCACGGGATCGTCCGTCAACGGCGGAATCAGCACCACGCCATCCGGGGAGAAATGCTCGAACACGACTTTCAGGTCGTCGGCCTTGCGCTGCTTCGGCGCACCCACGGGTGCCAGGACCAGGTTGTAGTGGTTGTCACGACAGGCATCCAGCATGCCGCTCTGGATCTCCATCAGGTAGTTGCGCGAAGGATTGTTGTAGACCAGCGCGATCACGTAGGAACGCTGGCCCGCCAGGCTGCGCGCCGACAGGTTGGGGCGGTACTGCAGCTTCTCGACCGCGGCCATGACCCGCTGGCGCATCTCGTCGCGCACGTTGGGCTCGTTGTTGAGCACGCGCGACACGGTCTTCATCGAAACGCCTGCGGCGGCGGCCACATCCTCGATCCGACTACGCATAAGACGGTTTCCGCTCCACTTCATCCATCCCTTCCGACAACGAGGCCGGATTCTGACAGCGCCACGCGTCGGTGGGTATCGTGTCCATCGCGAACAGGACCGGCAGGCGACGCACCTCCCATGCTGCATGGCAGCACGCCGCGCGACGCACAACACGCAAAATCCCCGCTGCACGACGCGCTCGCGCGGGCGCCGACACCGCCCGGTTGACAGCATGGTGTAGCAACTGTATGACAGCGCTGTCAACTATCCGATCCGACATCGCCCGCCGTACTGCGCGGGACGCCGTGTCGCGCCCACGAGGACCCTGCCGATGCGCCATACCCCCCTGTTCGCCGCCGCCGTGCTGGGCCTGTCGATGATGGCGGACGCGCCTGACGCGCGCGCCGCCGGCGCACCCGCCATCGTCACCATCTACACCACGGCACAGGACAGCACACAGCGGCTTGCGCGCACCGGCACCGCCACGCTGAAGCCGGGCCACAAGCTGACCGAGGTGGAGAACTCGATTTTCGTCGACCCGTCGAAGCGGCACCAGGCGCTGCTCGGCATCGGCGGCGCGATCACCGATTCCACCGCCGAGGTCTACGCCACGCTGTCGCCGGAGAAGCGCGCCGAGTTCATGCGTGCGTACTACGACAAGCAGGACGGGATCGGCTATTCGATCGCGCGTACCACCATCCACAGCTCCGATTTCAGTTCCGCCAGCTATACCTACGTCGAAGAGGGCGACAAGGCGCTCGCCACGTTCTCCATCGACCACGACCGCCAGGCGCGCATCCCGATGATCAAACAGGCCATCGCGGCCGCCGGTGGTGCATTGCCGTTGTACGCCAGCCCGTGGAGCGCGCCGGCCTTCATGAAGACCAACCGGCACATGCTGAAGGGCGGCGCGCTGCTGCCGGAGTACCGGGACGCATGGGCGAACTACTTCGTGAAGTTCATCCAGGCCTACGAGAAGGAAGGCATCCCGATCTGGGGCATCACCATCCAGAACGAACCGATGGCCACGCAGACGTGGGAGTCGATGCTGTACACGGCCGAAGAGGAGCGCGATTTCCTCAAGCTGCACCTCGGCCCGACGATGCATGCCGCCGGCTATGCGGACAAGAAGATCATCGTATGGGACCACAACCGCGACATGATGCTGTACCGCGCGCAGGTGATCCTGGGCGATCCGGAAGCGGCGAAGTATGCGTGGGGCCTGGGCTTCCACTGGTACGAGACGTGGGCCGGCTTCGATCCGATGTTCCGCAACGTGGCGGCGGTGACAGAAGCCTTCCCCGACAAGCCGGTACTGCTGACCGAAGCGGCGGTGGAGAAGTTCGACCCGGCCCGCTACCAGCACTGGCCGAACGCCGAACGCTACGGCACGTCCATGATCAACGACTTCAACAACGGCGCCGTGGGATGGACCGACTGGAACATGCTGCTCGACCAGACCGGCGGCCCGAATCACGTCGGCAACTTCTGCTTCGCGCCGCTGCACGCCGACACGCGCACGGGCGAACTGATCTACACGCCCAGCTACTACTACATCGGCCACTTCTCCAGGTTCATCCGGCCGGCAGCGCGTCGCGTCAGCACGGCGAGCAGCCGCAGCACCCTGCTGGCCACCGCCTTCGTCAATCCCGACGGACGCCTGGCAACGGTGGTGATGAACCCGACCGACAAGGAGATCGCGTACAACTTCTATGTCGGGCAGGATTCGGCGGTGGTAACGATTCCTGCCCGCGCCATCCAGACGCTGGTACAGTAGGCATGCGCGGCGCACGGCGCTTCGCCCTGCTTGTGCTGGCGACCGTCGCCGGCACGGTGCAGGCGGCCGAACCGTTCCCGTGGCCCGACGGCCAGAAGGCCGCCGTCAGCCTCGCCTACGACGACGCCGCACCGTCGCAACTCGACAACGCGATTCCCGCGCTCGACCGTCATGGGCTGAAGGGCAGCTTCTACCTGACACTGGCGGCCGACACGCTACGCACGCGGCAGCAGGAATGGGTCGCCGCCGCGCGCAACGGCCACGAGCTCGGCAACCACAGCCTGTTCCACCAGTGCTCGGCCTCGCTCCCGGATCGCGCCTGGGTGGAACCGCAGCGCAACCTCGACACCACCACGGTCGGGCAGATGGCCGACCAGATACGGCTGGCGAACGTGATGCTGATGGCGCTGGACGGCCGCACCACACGCACCATGACCGTGCCCTGCGGCGATACGCAGGCGAGCGACGGCAACTATGTCGATGCCGTCGCGTCGGAGTTCGTGGCGATCAAGCGCGGCAGTGGCGGCGTGGTCGCCGACATGGCCACGCTCGATCCCGCCGCCGTACCGGTCGATGTGCCCGTGGACGTGACCGGCGAACAGCTGATCGCACGCGTGGAAGAGGCCGCGCGTCGCGGCACGATGGTCAGCTTCACCTTCCACGGCATCGGCGGCGACCACCTCGCGGTGTCGAACGAGGCGCATGAGCAGCTGCTGCGCCATCTCGCCGCGCACCCGGATGTCTACTGGGTGGCGCCCTTCATCGACATCATGCAGTACGTCGCTTCCCGGCAGCCTGCGAAAGACGCATCACCGCCCTGAGCCGGCTGTACGTCAGCCGTCCGCCCACAGCCAGCGCAGGCCGACGGTGAACGTGCGGTCCGCACCCGGTTCGTAAAAGCGCCCGTTGCCTTCGTTGACGATGACCGACCCGATGTGGAAGCGGTCCAGCGCATTATCGATGCGCGCGAAGCCCTGCAGGCGTCCACTGCCTACCAACCAGTCGCGCGCGACTTCCAGGTTGAGCAAGCCATAGCCGGGTGCCCGCTCACTGCCGGTATCGTTCACGGTCACATCACCCACGCCGAGCAGCTGCGCCGCGGCGTTCCAGTGTGCGCCCTGCCAGCGCAGCCGCAGCGAGGCCTGCTGCCGTGCGACGCCCGGGATGCGGGTACCGGCCGCCACCTGCACTACGGGCGACGTACAGCCACTCGCCGTGCAGATGGGAAAGCTGTCGCGGAAGGTCGCATCCAGCCAGGTGTAGGCGGCCTGCAGTTGCCAGGCCTCCGATAGCGGCATGTCCGCCTGCATCTCCACGCCCTGCCGGCGGGCGGCGCCGACATTGCGGAAGCTGCTGCGGCCGCCGACATTGCGCGCGACCGCCAGTTCGTCGTCGGTATCGGCGCGGAACAACGCGGCTTCGACGCGGGCGCCGTGCTCGCCGCGCCACTTCATCCCCAGCTCTGCATTGCGGGTGGTCGCCGGGCGCAGGTCGAACGCTAGCCCGGCGCCGCCATCGGCGCGATAACCGACCTCGTTGAACGTCGGCGTTTCGAAGCCGCGGCCGAACGAGACATACACGCGCCACGCATCCACCGGCGCGAACACCACGCCAGCCACCGGCGTCGTGCGCTCGTAGGCCACGCGGCCGCTGTCGTCGGGATTGCCGGTCGCGATGTAGTCGTCGTCCGAACGGAAACCGACCCGGCTGTGGCGCGCGCCCATCAGCAGCGACCAGCGCGGTGCGATGCGCCACCACGCCTGCGCGTACTGGTCCACGTTCCATACCTGGTTGCGCTCGTCGCGACGCAGCGCACCGCGCACGCCCAGCGTCGTGCCGACGAAGTTCTCGTAGCCGCGGCGATGCTGGCGCTGGCGGTCCGCATTGGCGCCTGCACTCAGTTCGAACGGGCGCCCGGCCAGATCGCCGCTCCACGACCAGCGCAGGTCGGCGCCGCCGTAGTCGTTGTCGAGATCGATCACGCCACCGGAATTCAGCCGGTTGGCCTGCGCCGCGATCGGCAACGCCAGGTACTGCTCCACCTCGCGCCGTCCGCCATAGGCCATCGCGCGCAGGCGGTGACCGTCGGCGAAGGGCCACTCGTAGACCGCGCCCAGCTGGTCCTGGCGGACGGATTTGCGCGTGTCGTACTGGGTCGCGACCGGCGAGGCCTGGCTTGGATCCTGCCATGCCTGCACCCGCGTCAGGCCCAGGGGATCCTTGGCATTGGGCGCATTGAAATGGTTGAGCAGCAGGTCCAGCGTGCCTGTGCCGGGACGGAACCGCAGCTTGGCATTCAACGATTCCCGTCGCGCCGCACTGTGGTCGCGGTAGCCCTGCGTATCCAGCACCGAGGCGGCCACGCTGTAGCCCAGCACGTCGCCCGCGCCACGCAAGCGCGCGCCGATCACGGTGCTGTCGTGGCTGGCCACGCTGGCCTGCACGCGCGCTTCGTGTCCTTCGTCGGGAATATCGCTCCACACCTGGATCACGCCGCCGGAAGAGTTGCCGTGCAGTGCCGAGAACGGGCCGCGCAACACCTCGACGCGGTCCGCCGCGAGCATGGTGACGTGCGAGACCTGTCCCTGCCCGTCCGGCATCGTCGCCGGCACGCCATCGGCGTACAGCCGCAGCCCGCGCACGCCGAAGGTCGAACGCGCACCGAAGCCGCGGATCGACAGCTGCATGTCCTGCGCGAGGTTCTGCCGTTCGCGCGCGAGCAGACCGGGAATCCCGTCCAGCACTTCCGACAGCGCCGCCTGCGGACGCGCGCCGCCGTCGCCCAGCGCGACCACGCTGGTCGAGGCCGGCGCATCGAAGGCGTCCACCGTCTCCAGCCGCGTCGCGGTCACGACCACGCGATCGAGCGTTTCCATCGGCGCCGCCGGCTCGCCCGTGGATGCTGCCATGGCACCTGGCGCCAGCAGCGCAGCACCCAGCAGCGGCGACACGCGCGACCTCATGCGCATGCGCGGATCACCCGAACACCAGCTTGCCTTTCATCATCATCCAGTGACCCGGTACCGAGCAGAAAAACGTGTAGTCGCCGCCCTTGCGCAGCGCCGACGTTGGGAAGGTGAAGGTAGTGGACTGGCCACCGCCCACCACCTTGCTGGCCGCGAGCACGCGCGCGTCGCCCTTGGGTACATGATCGCTGCTGGAGGGAAGCTTGCCGGCGGCGGTGGCGAGCGCCTCGAGATCGGCGGTGGTGGTCAACACCCAGTTGTGGCCCATCACGTCGGCGGGAAGGGCGCCAGTATGCCGCAGCGTCAGTTTCACCTGCGTGCAGTCGGCGGCGATGCGGATCTCCTGCTTGTCGAACTGCATCGCATCGTTGCTGCCGATGGCCACGTTGCAGATCTTGGCCGCCGCGTGCAGCGGAAGCAGCGCGAGCAAGGCCACCGCGAGAGAAGGGATCGTGTAGTTCGGTGACATGGGGGAGTGCCTGAAAATCGTGGTGATTGCACTGCGCGACCCCGTCATCGGGGCCGCGCAGTCAGGAGACAACGGTTGCGCGGATCAGTCGCCCAGGGCGAACACCCACACCGAACCGCCTTCCGGCACCGCCTTCTCCCATCCCGCCAAGCCGTGCATCTTGCCCTGGATCCATTGCGCATCCACACCCCAGCCCGAGACCACGGCGATGTACTGCTTGCCATCGACGGTGAAGGTGCTGGGCGGCGCGATGATGCCGGACGGCGTGGGGAACTCCCACAGCAGCTTGCCCGTCTTGGCGTCGTACGCACGGAACATGCGGTCGTTGGTGCCGCCGGCGAACAGCACGCCACCGGCCGTGGTCATGATCGAACCCCAGTTCCACGAGTGCGGATACTTCTCGCGCCACACTTCCTTGCCGCCGTCCACGCTCCACGCCTGGATGCCGCCGATGTGGTCGAAGTCCTTCTTCACCGACAGGTCGAGGCGGTTGATGTCCACGCCCGCCGACCATTGCCCCGGGATACGCGGCTGGATCATGCCGGTCAGGGTGAGGCAGTGGTTGTCGTTGTACGGGATGTACAGCATGCCGGTCTTCGGGTTGTACGCCTCGTACGGCCAGTCTTTGCCGCCCCACAGGCTGGGGCAGTAGGTGCGCGTCTTGCCGGTCGCCGGCTTGGCCTCTTCGTTGTAGGTCGGACGGCCGGTCTTCGGATCGATGCTGGTGAACACCGTGTTGGTCACGTACGGCTCGGACTTGTTGTAGGTGATCTGGCCCTTGTCGTCGCGGTCCAGCCAGTACAGGCGGCCGTTGCGCTGCGCGCTGATCAGGCCGGAGACCTTCTTGCCGTTGCGGTTGAACTCCACCAGCGTCGGCGCGTTCATGCCTGCCCAGTCCCACGAATCGTTCCAGTGGTACTGGAAGTGGCTGACGATGTCGCCGCTTTCCGGATCGAGCGCGAGCACCGAGGCGAGATACAGGTTGTCGCCCGGACGCTGGTCGCCCAGCCACGGTGCGCCGTTGCCGACGCCCCAGTAGATGACGTTGTTGGTCGCGTCGTAGTTGCCCGGCATCCACATGGTGCCGCCGCCGTTCTTCCACGCGTCCTTCCACTCGCCGTCCTGCGGCCACGTCTCGAAGCCCTTCTCGCCCGGCCCCGGAACGCTGTAGCGCGTCCACGCCAGCTTGCCGGTTTCGGCATCGAACGCCTTGAGGAAGCCGCGCACGCCGAACTCGCCGCCGGACGGTCCGATCAGCACCTTGCCCTTGACCACCAGCGGTGCGGACGTGATGTAGGCGCTATCCTGTTCCCAGTCGCAGACCTGCGCTTCCCACACCAGCTCACCGGTCTTCGCATCCAGCGCACTGAGCATGCAGTCGATGCTGCCGACGTACACCTTATCGCCGTACAGCGATACGCCGCGGTTGGTGCGATGGAGCGCGCCGAGGCCTTCCGGCACTTCGCGCACGAACTTCCAGCGGACCTTGCCGGTACGCGTGTCGTAGGCAATCACCTGGTTGTGCGGCGTGGCCACGAACATGTAGTCGCCGTTGACGATCGCGGGCGCCTCATGACCCGAGTTGACGCCGGTGGCTGCGGACCACACCGGCCGCAGCTTGGCGACATTGGCGGTGGTGACCTGGTCCAGTTCGCTGTAGCTCCAGCCGGCGTAGTTGCCCTTGGTCAGCAGCCAGTTCGCCGGCTCCTGCTTCGCCAGGCGCGCGTCGGTGACGGGTTGGTAATCGGCCGCCGCGAGCGGGGCCGAAGCGAGGGACGCGACAAGCGCGGCCGTGATGAGTTTCAGGTGCATGGGTCTCCTCCCGGGTGAAGCGTTGGTGTGTGTGGTGCAAAAAGGAACGTGGATGTGGAACGGCGCGCTGATCAGGTGGTCGGCGGACCGAGCGGTCCGTCGAACTTGCCGCTGACCACCAGCGCGCCGTCCTTGATCGTCACCGGCAGCATCGCGAGCCGGCGCGTGGCCGGCCCGGTGGTGACGGCGCCGCGGTTGGCCGCGTCGAATACCGAGCCATGGCAGTTGCAGACGATCTGCGTCTGGCTCGGGTGCAGCGTGGTGATGGGACAGCCGTAGTGCGTGCACAACGACGAGAACGCGACGATGCCGTCGGCGGCGTTGCGGGCGCTGGTCGGCTTCAGGTCGGCCGGCTTCAGCCGCACCACGGTCAGCAGGTTGGCTTTCGAGATCAGCACCTTGCCGGTCGCCGGATCCATCGGATACGCGAGCACCGGCGGCTTGCCGACTTCGATATCGGCAGGCTTCACTTCCTTGCCCGCCTTCGGCCCGATCATGAAAGCCAGCTTGTCGCCCGGCTCGGGCTTCGGACTACGCGTGGCGGGCGGTGCGGCCGCCTGCGCCTGCGCACCGCCGCTGACCGCGGCCAGCGGCGCCAGCGCCGCCAGCGCGAGGGCGCCGCTCAGCATGCTGCGTCGCCCCTTGTCGTCGGGATGTCCGGCGCATGCGCACGCGCAACCGCCCTGTTCTTTCGCTTCGCTCATCGTGGCTACTCTCTTCTTCAGGGCGTCTGCAGGTAGACCACATGGGTCTCGGTGAACTCGAGCAGGCCGTGCTTGCCGTCGGCACCGCCGATGCCGGACTTGCGCCGGCCCGCGTGGAAGCCCTGCATGGCTTCGAAATGCTCGCGGTTGATGTAGGTCTCGCCGAAGCGCAGCTCGCGTGCCGCCTTGAACGCGGCATTGATGTCGCGGGTGAAGATCGACGACGTCAGCCCGTACTCGGAATCGTTGGCCAGCGCGATGGCCTCGTCGAGGCTGTCGACCACCTGGATCGGCAGCACCGGCCCGAAGATCTCTTCGCGCATGATCGCCATGTCGGCGCGCGCGTCGACGATCAGCGTCGGCTCGTAGTGGAAGCCCTTGCCCAGCTCGGCCGGCTTGCCGCCGGTGACGATGGTGGCGCCGTCGCGCTTGGCCTGCTCGACTGCCGCCGACACCTTGTCCAGGCCGGCCTGGTTGACCAGCGGCCCCATCTGCAGGTCGTCGCGTTCGGACGGATCGCCGTACTTCGTGTCGCGGAACAGCTTCACCAGCCGCTCGACCAGCGCTTCGTGCGCACCGCGCTCGACGTAGACGCGCTCGGCGCAGTTGCAGACCTGCCCGGTGTTGATCACGCGCGAGTCGTAGATCGCCTTGGCCGCCAGGTCGAGATCGGCATCGGCCAGCACGATGGCCGGGGCCTTGCCGCCGAGTTCCAGGTTCACCCGCGTCAGATTGCGGCCGGCCGTCTGCATGATGCGGCTGCCGGTGGCCACGCTGCCGGTGAAGGTGATCAGGTCGACCTGCGGATGCTCGACCAGCGCCTGCCCGGTGCTGCGGCCGAGGCCGCCGACCAGGTTGAACACGCCCTTCGGCAGGTCGGTCTCAGCGACGAGTTTGGCGAACTCGTACGCATTGATCGGCGTTTCCTCGCTGGGCTTGATCACGATGGTGTTGCCGGTGATCAGCGCGGGCGCCAGCTTGCGGGCGATCAGGAAGAACGGGAAGTTCCATGGCAGGATGCCGGCGACCACGCCGATCGGCTTGCGGAACAGGAAGATGTTCTCGTTGGCGCGGTCGCTGGTGAGGATCTCGCCTTCCAGGCGGCGCGCCCACTCGGCCATGTAGTCGATGTAGTCGGCGGTGAAGTCGACTTCGACCTGCGCCAGCTGTTGGATCTTGCCCTGCTCGCGGACGATCACGCCGGCCAGGTCCTGGCGGTGCTCGCGCAGCTTGGTGGAGATCTTGCGCAGGTAGCCGGCGCGTTCGATCGGCGCCAGCTTCTCCCACGCCGGCTGCGCGCGCCGCGCCGCGGATACCGCGGCGTCCACGGTCGCGGCATCGCTGTCGGGAATGCGCGCCAGCAGGGCGCCGTCGGCCGGGTTGGTGACGTCGACGGTCGCGCCGCCGCCGGCGACGAACGCGCCATCGATGTAGTTCTGGTAGGTCTGTGTCATGGGGTTTCCTTGGCTTGCGTTGTCCTTGCGGGCGCGCCGTCCATGGGGAACGGCGCGCCGTGTGCGGCGATCACCACACGTAGGCGTACTTGAGGTTGAAGCTGTCGTTGACGCTGTGGTTCTTGCCGTCGAGCGAGGTCGAGTAGCGCAACGTGATCGACTGGTTGTCGAATGTATGCACCATCAGGCCGGCGCCGGCGTCTACGGCCCAGCCGGTCGGCAGGCCGTCGTTCGATTCCGTGTGCTCGGCATCGAGTGCCAGGAACGGCTCCAGCCGCTGCGACGCGCGGTAGGCGAAGCGGTTGTTGGTGTGCAGCGTCAGGCCGGGCTGGATGCCACTGTCGCGCCGGCTCTGCCAGACGAAACCGGCGTCGCCGGTCCAGCCGAACTTGTCGCCCATGCGCCAGTCCCAGAAAAAGCTAGAGAGGTTCTTCCAGTTGGTGTCGCTGACGCGCTCGGTGCCGGTGGGGATCTGCACGAACGACTGGAAGCCGAGCGTGGCCTTCTCGCTGGGCTTGTACCAGATGGCGAAGCCGGTCAGCGGATCGCCGATGCCGCTGATGTGGCGGTCGCCTTCCGGGGCACGCCGGTTGCGGATGGAGACCTCGGGCACGATCACTTCCCAGGCCACGCCGATCTTCTTGTTCGATTCCGGCGTCCAGAAGCGCACGTACTTGGACAGGCCGGTCAATGCCTTGCTGCCGGAACCGTCGACGCGGTCGCCATCGGCGTTGAAGATGCGCCCGTTGTCCTGGTACGTGGCGTACTGCACGAACACGTTGAACGGCTCGAAGCCGACCGGCAACTCGTATTCGCGCGGACCGATCACGTCGAACGTGGTCTGCGCGCTGGCCGTGCCCGCGATCGCCAGCAGCGGCAGCAAGGCCAGCGGCAGCAGGCGCGGCAGCGACGGCATCGTCTCTCTCTTCATGGTGGTGCTTCCCTCCCGAGTGAATGGACCGCCCGGCTCGCGGAACTTCGTCCGTGCGGCGGCGGTGGTTCCGGGACCGCTGCGCACGCGCATCAGGTCCACGCAGGCGTTAGCGCAAGCCGCGTGCCACGTTGCAGTGCAACGGAGCGTTGGGCGTGCATGCGTGTCGAATCAATGACTTGTCGCCAACGGCATCGGCGAATGCCGCAGAATCCATGCGGCAGTGCAATGCGTATGCGACAGGTAGGTGCGACCACCTGTCGCAGCCCCCTGCGACAGGTGTCGCACCCCGCCGGCCTTCAACGTCCGCATCGACGGCGCAAACGAAGACGGCCCGTCATGGACGGGCCGTCGGGTCATCGCATGGCAACCACCATGCGGAGCAGCAGGAAAGCGGCGTTATTCCGTCTGTGTCGGCGACACGATGTCCAAGCGCTTCATCCGCCGGTAGACCGTGGCGCGACACGCGCCCAGGTCGCGCGCGGCCTCGCTGATGTTCCAGCGGTTGCGGCGGAGCACCTCCAGCAACAGCGCGCGCTCGTCGTCGCCAACCGCAGCCTCGCGCGGGAACGGGATCACCGTCGCCGTCATCTGCGAGGACAGCGCATCGTCTTCCATGACCTCCTGCGGCAAATGATCCACGCCGATGGTGGCGCCATCGGCGATCGACAGCGCATAGCACAGCGCATTGCGCAGTTCGCGAATGTTGCCCGGCCACTCGTGCCGCAGCAGTGCGGCGACGGCCTGCGGATCGATCTCGGCACGCACGCCCATCGCCTGCGCTTCCATCTTCAGGATGCGCTGGATGAGGAATGCCTTGTCGCCGCGTTCGCGCAGCGCCGGCAACGCCAGCGTGGCACCGCACAAGCGGTAGTACAGATCCTCGCGGAACGTGCCCGCCACGATCTGCCGGCGCAGGTCGCGGTGCGAGGCCGCGACGACATTGAGGTCCACGCGCACCGGGGCATCCGCACCCAGCGGCAGGACCTCGTGTTCCGCCAGCACGCGCAGCAGACGGGTCTGCAGCGGCAGCGGCATGTCGCCGATCTCGTCGAGGAACAGCGTGCCGCCATCGGAACGCTGGATCAGCCCCTTCATGCCCTTGCTGCGAGCGCCGGTGAACGTGCCTGGCGCATAGCCGAACAACTCGCTCTCGATCAGCGATTCCGGGATGGCCGCGCAGTTGACCGCCACGAACGGACGCTCCGCACGACGGCTGGCATCATGCAGCGCCCGGGCGAGGACCTCCTTGCCGGTGCCGGTTTCGCCCTGCAGGAAAATGCTGACGGGCTTGTCGACCAGGCGCGCCGCGCGCTCGAGCAGCTGGTCCATGCGCGGATCGCCGCCCGACAGCCGCGAGAGCGCACTGTCCTGCGTGGGATTCCGCTGCGCCTCGCCGGCATCGACGACCTGCATGCGCGGTGCAGTCTTGGGCGCAATCATCGACGCGTGGTAGCCCTGGCCGTCCCACGTGGTCACCACGCCACGCGAATCGTGCGACGTGCCCTTGGTCAGGCGCCAGATGTCGTCGATCCGCGTACCGAACACGCCGGTCAGGTGGTTCCCGACCAATTGCGCACGCGCCGCGTCGCGCGTGTGCAGCGACTCCAGGAGCCGCAGCTGCTGGCGGGCACCGCTGTTGGCACCGACGATGCGGCCGTCGCGGTCCACCGCCAGCATCAGCTCACCGCAGACATCGACCAGCGGACCGACGGTGCCGAGGCGCAGGATCCAGTGCGCGCGGAACTGGCGGATGAAGTTGGCGTCCTCGATCATCCGCGCGTGCAGCACGGTCAGGTGGCGGGCCAGGTGCAGGCTTTCGCGCCGATCGGGCGAAGAAAGCGCCGACACGTCCAGCGCACCCATGAAGGCGCCGTCGGGATCGTACAGCGGCGTGCTGGTACAGCTGAGCCCGATGTGGCCGATGTAGAAATGGTCCTCGCGGTCGCAGATCACCGTGGACTGCTCGGCGATGCAGGTGCCGATGCCGTTGGTGCCGGCATGGATCTCGTTCCAGTTGGCGCCCAGCGCCAGGCCGGCGCGGCGCAGGGGCGCATCCCAGGTGTCGTTGCCGATGAAATCCAGGGTGACGCCTTCCGCATCGGTCAGCAGCAAGACGTACCCGAGTTCGGAAACGTGCTTGTAGAGCTGCTCCATGCCGGCGCGCGCCACGTGCAGATGGTCTTCCACCTGCTGGCGGCATTCGCGCAGGCGCGAATTCGTTTCGATCCGCACGTCCGGGCGCATCGCCGGATCGAGTGCGTGTTCGGTGGCGCAGCGGCGCCACGAACGGTGGATCAGATCGGTATTGGCGTTGCTTCCGGTGTTCGGCGATCCCGAATGGATCACCCGCAATACCGTTTCGACGTGTTGTTGGACAGTTGCCATGCCACCCCTCCCAAGGCCGGCCGAAAACGCTCCCGCTTGCGTGCCGTTCGTGTGTATGGACTGCGGATGCTCCCGGTCCGCGGTCGGCTTGATCGTGTTCCCCTACTCCTCCCGTGTGTCGTGCGATGCGGTATTGCGCGCATCCCGCAGCCGCTCGCGCAGCGAACGCGGCGCGGGCGTCAAGGGAATGCGCGAGCGTGTCCAGCCACCCTGGCGCGCAGGCGTCAGGCCGCGCAGCCGGGAGGCGATCCAGGTAAAAAGGCGATACCGCATCGGGCTCGAATACAGCAGTCGCCACGCCTTCCAAGCGAGGACCTCCGGGATGCTACGCACTGCACCCTGTCCCTTCAACGCTTTGTGCTGCTGCATTGCGGGACGATGGTGCCGTCCGGCTTCGCGCAGGTGCATCAGCAATTCGGGGATGGGAATGCCGACGGGGCATACGTCGCCGCAGGCACCGCACAGGCTGGACGCGGTCGGCAGGTCGCGGGTCGACTCCAGTCCCAGCAGATGCGGCGAGATGATCGCGCCGATCGGTCCCGGGTAGGTCGTGCCGTACGACAGGCCGCCGATGCGCGCGTAGACCGGGCAGTGGTTCATGCACGCGCCGCAGCGGATGCACTGCAGCGTCGCGCGGAAACGTTCTTCTGCGAAGGCCTGGCTGCGGCCGTTGTCCAGCAGCACCAGGTGCACTTCGCGCGGCCCGTCCTTCTCGCCCTCGCGACGCGGCCCGCTGATGATGTTGAGGTAGGTGGTGACGGCCTGGCCGGTCGCAGAGCGCGTCAGCAGCGTGAACAGCGGTGGTACGTGTTCGAGTTTCTCGATGACCTTCTCGATGCCGGTGATCGCGATGTGCACGTCCGGCACCGTGGTCGAGAGCCGCCCGTTGCCTTCGTTCTCCACCAGCACCAGCGAGCCGGTCTCGGCGACCATGAAGTTGACGCCCGATACCCCGATCTTCGCCTGGCGGAACTTGTCGCGCAGCGCGACGCGGCCGATCGCGATCAGTTCGTCCACGTCCTCGGTATAGCCGGCGCCGGGAATGTGCTCTGCGAAGATCTTCGCCACGTCTTCCTTGGTCTTGTGGATCGCCGGCATGATGATGTGGCTGGGACGGTCGCCATCCAGTTGCAGGATGTACTCGCCCATGTCGGTCTCGACGCAGGCGATGCCCTGCTCCTGCATGCGGTGGTTCAGCTCGATCTCCTCGCTGACCATCGACTTGCCCTTGACCATCATGGTGGCGTCGTGGCGCGCGGCGATCTCCTGGAAGATGCGGTTCGCATCGGCCGCATCCTCGGCCCAGTGCACCTGCACCCCGCGCGCCTGCAGCGCGCTTTCCAGCTGTTCAAGCAGTTCCGGCAGCCGCGACAGCGCGCGCTTGCGCAGGTGCTCGCCCAGCGTGCGCAGGCGTTCGAACGCGTCCTGCTCGGGAAACTGCGCGGCGCGCTTGTCGGCCAGATAATCCATCGCGCCGCGGAACCCGCGACGCAGCACCGGATCGGCGAGCACCAGCCGCGCGTTGTCCTTGAACGCGACCGGATCGGCGGCGGGCCTTGTCGCGCTCATGCCGCGACCTCCGCGCGCAGCAGCAGGATGACCAGTTCGCGCGGGCCGTGCGCGCCGTACACCAGCAGGCGCTGGATGTCGGCCGTCTTGGACGGCCCGGTCACCAGCAATGCATTGGTGGGCAGGCCCGCCGCCCATTGCCGGTGGCGCATGGCCGCGTACAGCGTGGGCTGCAGGTCTTCCTCGCGCAGCACGGCGATATGCAGCGGTGGCAGCAGCGACAGCGTGCGCGGTTCGCGCGCGTCAGGCCACAGGATCAGGCTGCCGGTGTCCGCGATGCCGCCCAGCGCGGTGGTGATGCCGGCGTCGACGGTGTCGAACAACACCGGCTTGAGGGTTTCAATGGGCGCGTCGTACCAGTCCAGCGTCACCGCCTGCGCGGCAGCGTGCAGGCCGTGGACCAGCGCCGTGTCGCGACCCGCCATCAGCCGGCGCACGCCCTTGTCCGCCAGCACCGTGGCGAGTGCCGCTGGCCACGACGCGGCATCGGTCTCGATCACCTCGGCACGCCAGCCGCGCGCCTGCGCAATGAAGCGCTCGCGCATCGTGGCGGCCGATGGCGCGCCGGCATCGGCGTAGTACGCCGCCACGTCCGGCGCCGGGAGTTCGACCGGTGCGGCCGCGCGCAGCCGCGACAGGATCGAAGCGCGTGCTCGCGACGATACGACCTGCGTGCTCATGCGTCGCCATCCGGTGCCGGCAGGCCCCAGCGCTCGCGCAGGAAGCTGGCGATATGCCGGCCCTGCAGGGCGCTGTCGCGACGCGCCAGGGTGCCATTGAGGTTGAGCAGGCAGCCGCAATCGCCGCTGACGAAGGCATCGCAGCCGCTGTCCGTCAGCGCATCCACCTTGTCGCCGGCCATTGCGGCCGATATGTCCGGCTGCTTGACCGCGAACGTGCCGCCGAAGCCGCAGCACTCGGACTCGTAGGCCTGGATCTTCAACTCCACGCCGGGCAGCGCTTCGAGCAGTCGGCGCCCGCTGGCCAGCGCACCGGTCTCGCGGCGCCCGCTGCACGAGGTGTGCAGGCACACCGATACCGGGCCCGTGGTGGTGGCCGCAGGCATCGGCAGGTCGGTGGCCGCCAGGAAATCGCTGAACTCCACCACCCTCGCCCCGATGTCGCGGACCTGCGCCAGCAGGACGGGATCGTCCGCGAACAGCCGTGGCCAGTGGTGCCGCATCATCCCCGCGCAGGAGCCCGAGGGCACCACGATCGGCCAGCGCTGCGGGAACAGGTCCAGCTGCGCCCGCGCGACCTTGCGCGACTCTTCGGGAAAGCCGCTGGTATAGGCGGGCTGTCCGCAGCAGGTCTGCGCCTCGGGCAGGTGCACGCGGCAACCAAGATGTTCCAGCACGGCGATCGCGTCGAGGCCGGCATCGGGCATGAACAGGTCCACCACGCACGTGGCGAACAGGTACACGTCCCGACGAGGGGAGGAGCCGGCAGGATCTGGCGAGCGCATGGCGGGCGGTCCGGGTTGTCCGGCACGCAGTCTCCGACGGTCCTTCCTCCGCCGGTATATTGGTCTGACCATTCCGTTGCGGAGCGCATCGCCATGCCGTCCCAGGTCGCCCAGGTGGTCCTGCACCTCGAGCAGGGCATTGCCGCCGGACGCTACGCCGCCGGCCGCCGGTTGCCCGCCGAACGCACGCTGGCCGGGCACCTGCAGGTATCGCGCGCGACCGTGCGCGAAGCGATCGGCTTGCTGGTCGCCCGCGGCGTGCTGGAGCGCCGACAGGGAGATGGCACCTACGTGGTCGCGGCAGCCGAGCGGCACATGGCCGAGATCTGGCAGGACATGGCGCGCCAGCATCCGATGCTGCAGGCCGACCTGGTGGAATTCCGCGCGATGCTGGAAGGCCGCACCGCCGAACTCGCCGCGCTTCGCCACGACGACGACGATCGCATCCGCCTCCAGGCCGCCCATGCCGCCGTCGATGCGGCATACAGCGGCAGCGACCGCCAGGCACAGATCCGCAGCGATGTCGCCTTCCACCGCGCCATCGCCGATGCGACCCACAACCCCGTGTTCTCCTACCTCGTCGCCTCGCTGCTCGCGCTGCTGCACGACCACGTGCAGGCCAGCCTCGCCGGCCTGTCGCCGCAATCACCGGTTTCCCGGCAATTGCGCAGCCAGCACGATGCGCTCCTGTCCGCGATCCTCGCACGCGACGCCGAACGCGCGCGCGACACCGCGGGCGGCCACATGGATTACGTCGCCGTCCAGCTCAACGCGCTGCCTAAGGTATCGCGAGCGCGCAAGACGACGGGCTAGCACCCGCTGCTTGCGGCGCCTCGCCAGACGCGGGACGCTGGTCCCGCGTCTTCAATCACGGCGCGATGTAGATGGTCTTGCCTTCCTTGATCGTTTCCAGGACCTTGACCGACTTGATGTCATCGGGCGCAACGGTGAGTGGATTCTTGTCCAGGATGACGAGGTCGGCCAACTTGCCTGGCTCGATGGAGCCTTTGCGATCCTGTTCGAAATATTGGTAGGCCGCATTGATCGTGATGGCCTTGATGGCGTCCATCGGGCTGATGCGCTCCGATGGGCCAAGCGCTTCGCCGCTCCGCAATGTCCGGTTGACGGCCGACCACACCACCATCATCTGGTCGACGGGCACCACGCTGAAGTCGGTGTGGTTGGTGGGGCGCAGGCCCATGCCGATCGCGGTCTTCATCGGACTGATGAAGGACGCCTGTTCGAGCCCGCGGTTCTTGATGTGCGCTTCGCCAAAGAAAAACGTGTGTTCGGTGTAGAAGGACGGGATCATTCCGTATTCCACGTATTTCTGGAGCTGGTCCTTGCGGACGAACTGGGAATGGATGATGACCGTGCGGCGGTCCTTGCCGGCGGCGCCCGCGATTGCGGACTCATGACCCTTCAGGACGGCATCGATGCCGGCGTCGCCGTTCGCATGCGCAATGACCTGCAGGCCGTTGTCGTAGCAGGTCTTGAACATGCCGTTGAGCACCTCTTGCGGGAAGGTGGGTTCACCCCTCCAGTGCTTCTCGCCACTTGGACCTCCGGTCAGGTAGGGCGTCGTGAAGTAGGCGGTCTTTCCCTGTGGCGATCCATCGGCCAGGATCTTGCAACCACCCAGCTTGAAGCGATGGCCGTAGCGGCCGAAGGTGTTCGCCGGGTGCGCCTGCAGGACCTTCTCCAGGTCCCCGATGAAGGGATAGGAGATGACGTCGATGAAGAGTTCGCCACGATTGGCCGCGCGCTGCAGTATCTCCACGTGCGGCGCCATCGATGCGCCGTCCTGTGCGGTGGTGACGCCAGCAGCGGCATAGAGGTCCTGGGCGTATTTGATCTGGCTCGGTTCCTGGTCCCTGGACGAGGCAGGCAGTTGCTCATGCAGCGGAATCCACGCGGTCTCCATCAGGAGGCCGGTAGGCTCCTGGCTGCCCGGCTTGCGCGCGATGACGCCACCTTCCGGTGTCTTGGTCGCCGCCGAGATGCCGAACTTCTTCAGCGCGGCGGAATTGAGCACTGCGCCATGGGTCGATACATGCACGACGATGACCGGGTTGTCCGGGAATGCCGGGTCCAGATCGTCGCGGGTCAGCGGGTGGTCGCCGGGAAGCATGTTGTCGTCGTAGCCGTAGCCCAGGATGATGTCGCCGGGCTTCTTCGATTTTGCTTCCGCAAACCGCTGCAACTCGGCAACGATCTCGGCAGCCGTGCTGGCAGGGCCTACCGGTGGCGCGGTGATGTTGGCCTGATCTTCCATCGCCATGCCATTGATGAAGTGGCTGTGCGGGTCGATGAAACCGGGCAGCAGCGTCCTGCCTTCGAGATCCACCATCCTCGTATCCGCGCCCTTGGAACTCTCGGTGAGTTCACTGAGGCGGCCTACGGCGATGATTTTCCCGTCCTTGATCGCGATGGCTTCCGCGCTGGGCTGCGCATCGTTCACCGTGATTATCTCACCGCCGAAATAGATCGAATCGGCCGCCTGGCCGGCGGCTGCGGCAGTCGAACCGGCGGGCGCTGCTTCGGCAGGTCCCTTGGAGCAACCGGCCAGCGCAAGAGCGGCCAGGCTTAGTCCGATGGCAAGCATTTTCACGGCGGATCTCCATGCTGGATGGATCAGGTGGGTGGTGATGCTGTGTCTGACGGGGTTGCCGGAGGCAGTTCGGCGACCGGCTGCCCCGTCCAATGCCTGGAAATACAGGCCGCGAGCTTCAACGATTGCGGCAGGTCGACTGCGTCACGCTGTGGGTCGGGATGCGGCCAAGCGCTTGCTCCCCAGTGCGAGTGGCCGTGTCCAGCGTAGTGCCGGGACGCGCCAGGCGCCAGAGGCGGACGGACTCAAGAGGCAAGAGAACGGGATTCGACCAGGCGCCCATCCTCCAGATACGGCCCGATATGGAAGCGCGGCAACTGGATCAGGCCACAGCAGCGCAGCGCACCGAAGAGCGGCACGGTGATGGCAGCCGCAAGTCGCCGTACGTACGCCTGACGAGCACGTCCCGGACGTCTTGCTTCAGCACACGCCTACGTACAGGCCGGCCTGTCCAACCCGTTGACCAGCCTGGAGGCCAACCGCTTGCTCGGCAGCCGCGGTGGACCGCGCCCAGCGCTCGCTTGGATCGCGTTCCATCGGGCGATGCCGGCTTCCGGCTGCGGATTCGAATGCCGACCCGGACGCTACCCGACCGCTACCGGCTGCCATCCGTGAATGAAGGTGGCGCTTCGCTCGTTCGCTCGCCCACCCATACCTGCATTTCCACCGTCTGCAGCCAGCCGTAATTGGTCAGGAACGCCACGTCGGCAGCATCACGACCATAGGCGACCACGATCCGGCCGCCACGGGGTGCCGACTGTGTCGGGTCGAACGTATACCAGCGGCCGTCCAGGTACGCCTCGAACCAGGCATGCAGGTCCATGGGTTCCAGCCCGTACAGATACCCAACCACCATCCGGGCGGGAATGCGCAAGCTCCTGCATAGCGTGATCCCGACATGGGCGTAGTCGCGGCAGACGCCTGCACCCGCCTCCATGGTACCCAGCGCGTCCGTGCTGGCGTCGCTCACGCCGTACCGGTACGCGATGTGCGCGAGGATCCACGCCACGATCGCACCGACCTGGCCGCTGCGGGGATCGGCCGCATCGACGATGGCCTGCGCCTGGTTGAAAGCACGATCGCTCGGGCAGTAACGACTCGGCAACAGATACTGCAGTACGTGATCGGGCAGGAGCGCGGCCGGTGCCGGCGCGACCCACGGCGCAATGGCGACGTCGCGCTCGGTCTCGACCTCAAGCTCGGCGCGGATCCGCATGCGCCCACGCCGCACCACGAAACGCTGGCACAGGTTGCCGAACACGTCGACGAACTCTGTCGGGCGAACGTTGGGATCGAAGGTATAGGTTTCGCTGATCAGCCATTGCGCTTCGCCACTGCGGGGCCGCAGCATCGCCACCACCGCGCAGTCCTCGACCGATTCAACTACCAGTTCGCATCCGGCAAGCACGCGCATGTTCGACCCGATGGCAGATGGAAGTTCAATACGAGGGCATCGTCGGTTCGATACGCAGCCGACACTGCTGCCCGCATCCTCTCATATGCCGTCCAAACCCTGCGTTACGCGCCGATGAAGCGCACCGTGGACAAGTCGCAGCCCTGCCGCAGCACGGGGATCCGTAGACGTGGCGGGCAGCGGCTGCGTATCCAGCCACGCCTGCAGTTCTGCGCGCGGCATCGGCCGCGCGAACAGGTAGCCCTGGAAGTGATCGCAGCCGAGGCGAAGCAATAGTTCGCGCTGCTCAAGTGTCTCAACCCCTTCGGCCAGGGCACTCATCCCCATGACATGCGATATCTCAATGATCTTCCCGAGAAGCCGCTGCGCGCTTTCCTGCCTTGTCGCCTCGACCAGGAACTGCCGATCGATCTTGAGCTTGCGGACCGGGAGCGTGCGCAACGTCGCCAGCGAGGAGTAGCCCGTTCCGAAGTCGTCGAGCGCCCAGGAAGCACCCGTCGACTCCAGTTCCTCCATCCGTTCGATCATCGCCGCAGTATCGGTGGACAACGCGGACTCCGTCAGTTCGAACTCCAGCAATGCCGGATCGACACCGGCAGCCCGAATGATCGCGGAGACCGAAGAGACCAATGCATCGTCCAGCAACTGCACCGGACTGATGTTCACTGCCAGGCGCAGTGCCTGCGTCCGGGGATCGCCGGACCAGTGCTTCAGGGTCTCGCAGGCCTGGCGAAGCACCTCCAACCCGATTTCGCGGATCAGCGCGCTTTCCTCGGCCAAGTGGATGAAGGCATCGGGCGACAGCAACCTGCCGGATGGGTGCCGCCAGCGGACCAGCGCCTCCGCACCACTCACGATGCCGCTGTCGCGCACCTGCGGCTGATAATGGATCTCGATTTCACCGTTGCGAACGGCCCGCCCCAACTCGCGCTCCATCCTGAGCCGTTTTCCGCTGTCGATCCGGTAGATGGCAAAGATCGCGGCCAGCAGCATCATTGAAATCGTCGTATTCGCCCTCGCCCCCCATGCGCGCACCTCCACCGGCGGCGAGATGTTGGGCGCAAGCGAGTCCAGCGCGCCTACCGCGAATGCGGCGAAAGCGCCAAGGCACGCCATCGGGAAGAACAGCGCGCCGTAGCGCTCGCGCCGCTCGAAAGTGAACGCCGCACCCGCTGCAAGCGGCAGCAGGAAGAGATGGGCGGATCGTGGAACCCAGGCGATTGGCGCGTCGATCAGTGCGATGGCGCAGATGACGGCGAGGACCCCATGCGCGACGAGAAGAAGCGATGCGCCGTTGCTCCGCTTGCTGCAATAGATGGCGAGTACGCCCACCCCTGTCAGGGCGACGAAGACCACCGACAGCTCTTGGCGCCCGAAATACAAATAGCAGAATGTCCACGCCAGCCCCAGGCTGACGCATGCCGCGCCGGCCAGTGTGAGGATGGCCGCCACCTTTTCTCTTCTCGGTTCGCTCTGCAGTTTCATTCTCAATGTATGCGAGCGCGCCGACGCCTCGTCCCCTGACCTGTTCGCCATCGTCGAGGCGCCTCATGCACCACCACTGCTGCGCCATCCGGGCAGTCCAGGCCTGCGCCGGAAGACCATGCTGGGGGAGCGGTGGGAGTGTCTGGCAATGGCGCCGAAACGGCAGGGTAACAAAGGATCGGATCACACCAGTAGTGTCATTTTCCCGGCGCAGCAACCGTCAATTTACTGTCGGCCTGAAGGTGGCATTCGCACAAGAAAGGGAGGCTTCTGTTGTGCAAGCAATGCATGTGGAGGACGGGTCAAATCCGTACGCCAGTCGCGTGTCGTGTTGAGCCGCCCCAAGACCAGCCGCGTCAACTGGCATGCTTCCGTGCCAGCAGCTGAATTGTCTTCAAGGTTGGCCTGCATAGCCAAGCACGCACGCTGTATACGCTGCGATGTTTATCGACTGAATCCCTGGCAGAAAGCCGCCAGAGCGTTCCATCCGGTCGTCGTAGAGGCAAGTCGTTGCGACTATTGCCTTTCCTGTCATCGCAAGTTGAAACAATGTTCCAACTTGCGAGGTCGGCATCAAAACTCAACTTGAGGGGATGCGATTGGTGGGCCCACCAGGACTCGAACCTGGAACCAAAGGATTATGAGTCCTCTGCTCTAACCATTGAGCTATAGGCCCCCGCCGCGGCGATTGTACCGGAGGCGACGGCGGACAATGGCATCGCGGCGTGCAGCGTGCGCAGCTGCAGCGCGCGTTCGAGCAAGAGGGGAGGCGCCATTTCCTCGGGCGTGCGCAGCCATCCCGACGTTCGCAGGACGTCGCCCACGCGGGGGGACGCCGTCACGAGGTTGATGGGGATGGACAGCAGCATGCCCAGCACCACTGGCGCCATCCACGCCGCGAGTGCCGGCGACACCAGGTAGGCGAGCACGCCAGTGAAGATGCCGAACACGGTGAGGCCGAGATAGCGCCGCAGCAGGCTGCCGAGCGGGACGCTGCCGTCGTCACGGCGCTGCGTTTCCCAGCCCGAATCGCGGCCCGCCAACACCTCGGCCACGCCGCGCGATTGCACGTACATGGTGACCGGCGCCATCAGCGCGGCCATCGCCGTTTCCAGCAAGGCGCTGCCGGCGATGCGGAACGCGCCGCCGCACTGGCGGCGCAAGGCCGGGTCGAGCACCGTGGCGATGCAACCCATCACCTTGGGTGCCAGCAGGACCGCCATCGTGAAATAGAACACCCAGAGGAAACGCTCCGGATCACCGCCACGCCAGTACAGCGCCGGCGTGAACCCCTCCAGATGCAGCTGGCCCAGGTTGAAGCCGGCTTGCTGCAGCGGAATCGCCAGCCCGACAAGCATCAACATCGCCCACATCGGCGCAGTGAAGTAGTGCCCGATCCCCACCAGCAGGTGCAATCGGCTGACCGGGTGAAGGCCACGCGCGGGCAGCACCGCGCCGTGCTGCAGGTTGCCCTGGCACCAGCGCCGGTCGCGGACCAGCATGTCGGTCAACGAAGGCGGCCCCTCCTCGTAGCTGCCGCCAAGCCCGGGCGCCATGTGCACCGCCCAACCACCGCGGCGCAGCAGGGCAGCCTCGACGAAATCATGGCTCAGTACCGCGCCTTCGAACGGTTTGCCGCCGCCCAGGTGCGGCAGACCCGCATGCCGCGCAAACGCCGCCGTGCGGATGATCGCGTTGTGGCCCCAGTAGTTGCCTTCCGCACCGTGCCACCACGCGATGCCGTGCGCGACGACCGGGCCATAGACGCGTCCGGCGAACTGCTGCATGCGCGCGAAGAACGTGCGGCCGTTGACGATCATCGGCAACGTCTGGATCAGCGCCAGCGTGGGGTGCCGTTCCATGGCCGCAGCCAGCCTCACCAGCGTATCGCCGGTCATCAGGCTATCGGCATCCAGGATCAGCAGGTGCGGATACGCGCCGCCAAAGCGACGGACCCAGTCGGCGATGTTGCCGGCCTTGCGCTCGGTGTTCTTGTCGCGACGACGGTAGAACACGCGCGCATCGTCGCCCAGCCGATGCCGCAGCGCGCGCACTGCGGCGACCTCGTCCTGCCGGACATCCTCGCGCGTGGTATCGCTGAGGATGAAGAAGTCGAAGCGATTCCCCTGTCCGCTGCCGGACAGCGATTCGTGCATCGCCTGCACGCCCGCCAGCACGCGCCATGGATCTTCGTTGTAGGTCGGCACCAGCAAGGCCGTGCGCGTGGTCAGCAGCGGCAACGGCGTCGCTTCGTCGATGCCGAGCGCAGGCGCCCGTCCAGACACGATCTGCACGAAGCCCGCGAGCGCACTGGAGAACGACAATGCGATCCAGGCGAACAGCGCGACGAAGAGCAGCAGCAGGACGCCTTCCAGCACATCGATGCCGTCGCCACGCAACACCCACCAGACTTGATAGGTCGCGAACAGCGTCAGCAGGAGCGCGGCCCCCATGACCAGTGCACGCCGCAGGCCGATCCCGGCGGGCGACGTGGGCAGCGATCGCGCGGACCGACCGCCGGTCCGCAGTGCCTGCACCGGCATGGGCAGCGGCGACTCCGGCGGCAGCCATGTGGATTGCGACGAGTAAACGGGGCGATGGCTGCTCATGGTCAGCGGCTCCAGCGATACAGCCAGGTTTCGGACAGCGGCACGTGGCCCTCCAGCACGCGCGCATGCAGTTCCACATCACGTCCATCCGCGCTTTCCGCATGCGGACGGAACTCGAAGCTGAGGCGCCACCCCTGTGTTTCCGGATTCGGATAGACCACCGCACCGACGACATCGCCCCGCGTGGCCCAGACATCCGGCATCAGCACCGCGTCCCTGGGCGTGGACGCAAGACGCCCGCCGTCGAGATCGATCACCACCAGGCGTCGTGCGGGATCCGGAGCCGCGCCGATGCGCGTATCGGTGACCACCGCGAGATCGGCTTTCCAGCGGTGCGTGTCGCACCAGTGCATGCGGTAATCGAAACGGTGTTCGCGGCCGGCGCGCAGCGGCCGCTCCGGCCGCCAGAACGCAACGATGTTGTCGTGGTATTCGTCGCCGGTGGGAATTTCCACCAACGTCACCGCGCCTCGCCCCCAGTCGCCGATCGGTTCGATCCACAGGCTGGGACGCTGGTGGTAGCGCGCTTCGATGTCGGCGTAATCCGCGAAGCTGCGCTTGCGCTGCATCAGGCCGAAGCCGCGGGGTCGCGCATCGCTGAATGCACTGGCCTGCACGCGCGGCGGATTGCTCAATGGGCGCCAGATCTGGTCGCCATGGCCGTTGAGGATCGCAAGACCGTCCGAATCGTGCACGGCGGGCCGGTAGTCGTCCGTGCCGACGCGGTCGCCGGCGTCGAACTCGAACATGCTGGTCAACGGCGCGATGCCGGCACGGGTCAGGTCGACGCGCGGATACAGCCTCGACTGCACCTCGATCACCGTGTCGGCACCCGGCCTCATGTCGAAGCGGAACGCGCCGGCGACGCTCGGACTGTCGAGCAACGCGTGCACGACCAGATGATCGTCGCCTGGCGCAGGCTGCTCGATCCAGAACGCGCGGAAGACCGGAAACTCCTCGGCGCCGGCATCGCCACTGCCCAGCGCCAGGCCGCGCGCCGACAAACCATAGGCATGGCCCTTGCCCAGCGCGCGGAAATAGCTTGCGCCGAGGAAGGCGACCAGTTCGTCGTAGACATCCGGTCGATTGAGCGGCGTATGCACGCGGAAGCCGGCGAAGCCCAGATCGCTGCCGAGTTAGAGCTTCACGCCCGGCGGGAACGAAAAGAATTCCGGCGTGTACGCGATCGGCGTCGCGCGACCAGCCTCCACCCGATACAACTCGACGCGCTGCTTGAAGAGGAAGCCGCGATGGAACATCTGCAGCTGGAACGGCAGGCCTTCTTTGCGCCAGATCGCCTGTGCCGGGTCGAAACGCAGGTCGCGATAAGCGTCGTACCCGGTATCCAGCGCGGCAGGCAGTCGCTCATCCGACGCGCGATACGGCTGCGCCGCCATCGCCTGCGCGAGACGTGGAACCGTTTCCAAGGTGAATCGCATGGCGTCCGTCGCGCTGTCCGCCGCCATTGAGGCCTGTGCCATCGCGCGCGGCATGCCGCTCAGCAATGCGATGGCGAGGACGGATTTCACTGCATCCCGTCGCTGCACGCGGAAGTCTGGCTCGTGGGGCAAGCCAAGTGTAGGCACGCACGCGTGACGAAGATGGCAAGGCTCGCGTACCGGGCATCGCACGCCATGCACCAAAAAGAAACGCGGCCCATCGGGGCCGCGCTTCATTGGTGCAACGGGACGCGGTCTGCAGCGTCAGTCGATATCGAGGAAGCTGCGAAGCTGCTCGGAACGCGACGGATGGCGCAGTTTGCGCAGCGCCTTCGCCTCGATCTGGCGGATGCGCTCGCGGGTGACGTCGAACTGCTTGCCGACCTCTTCCAGCGTGTGATCGGTATTCATGTCGATGCCGAAGCGCATGCGCAGCACCTTGGCTTCCCGCGGGGTCAGGCCGGCGAGCACGTCACGGACCGTTTCCGACAGGTTGATGTTGGTGGTGTTCTCGATCGGGGACTCGACATTGGTGTCCTCGATGAAGTCGCCGAGGTGGGAATCCTCGTCGTCGCCGATCGGGGTCTCCATGGAGATCGGTTCCTTCGCGATCTTCATGACCTTGCGGATCTTGTCCTCGGGCATGTCCATTTCTTTCGCCAGCTCTTCCGGCGTGGCCTCGCGGCCGTACTGCTGGAGCATCTGGCGGGAAATGCGGTTGAGCTTGTTGATCGTCTCGATCATGTGCACCGGGATGCGGATGGTGC
>NZ_DAIUEE010000006.1:0-279948 GCF_036845285.1 Pseudoxanthomonas sp. | reverse complement strand
CCACGCATAACACCTTGAGTTAAGCCGACCCGCGAAGCGGGTTCGGCTTGAACGAACTGTTATGCAGCCTGGGTAATAGGTAGTCCGGGCTGTCGAGGCGATCTTAGCCGAGAAAGCCAGGCGAAGAGACCATCACTGGATGGAGTGGGGGCAACGAGTGGCCCGCGCTTTTGTGGCCGAAGCCAGGGGCGCCGCCGATCCGAAAGTCCTGAAGCCTTCCTCGTGCCGGGCGGCGCCAAAGCGATGCGTCCGAAGCCGAGCGGAAACGGAACCGAGAGCGTGGACTGCCAGAGTGCGTCAAGAACCGACCAACGCCGAAGCCAGCGATGCAGCGGAAGTCGGCGCATCACCGAAGCCGACAACACCAACACGCCAGCCCACGCATAACACCGGAATTAAGCCGACCCGCGAAGCGGGTTCGGCTTGAATGATTTGTTAGGCGCGAACTGCTTGCGGAACTCAAATACGATCACGCCATACACGAGAAGATACGCTAGACGCCCCTCAATGAAGCTGGCGTCCCGGATGATCTCCATGGGACTGGCAAAGGGTAGTGACCCAAAGAACGGCAACAGCCACAACGCAAGGAAGCTGATGGGGCCAGACCACCGAAGCCGCCAGAGTTGAACAGCAGAAGCAATGCATGAGAGGCCGGCCAACAATGAGACGGGCATAACCCATGCCGGTACGCCGTCGGTTCCGACGAAACCCTCGGTTGCGAGCCAGTAAGTCATAGCGCCGGCGACCGCCAGTCCCAAAAAGATCTGGATGGTCGAGAGAGCCGCAATGGGAAAAGGAGGTGCTTTCATCGCGCCTAACACCAGAATTAAGCCGACCCGCGAAGCGGGTTCGGCTTGAATGAATTGTTAGGTGTCTTGCCGACCATGTCTCAGCCCTCGCCAACCGAAACCGATGATAAGGGCGGAGCCGATAAGCACCGCGCCATAAATTACTGCTGCCTCCATGCCGTGAGCAGTGAATCCGTACTTGCTGGATGAGAACTGCAACGATCCCGCGGTGAATGACGTTACGGCTTGGTTGAGTGCCACAAGCATAGCTGCAGAGCCGCCTGCAATGCTCACCCAGCTCCAGAATTTGCTTGAACTGCCGGTGGCATTCATAGACACCTAACGCCTGAATTAAGCCGCGCCGCGAAGCGGCGTCGGCTTGAATGAATTGTTATACGCCACGGTAGCGCCGAAGCCAGGCGACGGCAACATGTCCGAAAAGGTCGGGGAACCGATTGTCACCAGATGCAAGCCAACGCCATGGAGGGGCCAGGAACCACCCGCCGAAGTCCGGTGCGCGCCGCAGACCGAAGACGGAAATGCCAAGGAACAGGTTGGCCGAACAATGCCGGTGACCTAAAGCCACAAGCGGCGCATCACGTTGCCGGAAGAATGCGCCGCAGAGGCGACGTTGCTGAGAAGCACAACGTGAGTGAACAGCGAAGATTGAAACAAATGCCGCCCACGTATAACGCCTAGTAGACCCCATTTCGGGGTGATAGCGCGGAGTATTCAGGTGGCGAGGGCGGGGCGTCAACAATGCGGGGGGCTTTCCAATCAATACCTTGTCGGGCTTCGCAGCGCCGGCGTTGTCCTCTCTCGTCTGAAATATCACCGCGAAAACAGGGTGGTGGCTGATTAGCAGGGCGGGCATGGGGCGATAGCGCCGCCAGGCTCTGATCGGAAGATAGCGGGGTGATCAGCGGTATTGAAGGGGAATCGCGGTGATCTGGACGATCCATCGCGATACGGGGATGGGACGGGGTGGCCAGGCCGTTCAGGCGTGGATGCGTGGGGTGCACGATGGAATGTCCGCTCAATCGGTCGTTGGGGATGGCGTCGGCACATGGTGCGCGGCGAGGAATGCGCGCAGCGAGGCGGGCTTCACCGGTTTGGTGAGCAGGCGGTAGCCGCGTTCGCGGGCTTCGCGTTTCAGCTCGTCGCGGCCGTCGGCGGTGAGCAAGGCGCCAGCGATGGGTCCGGGACTGGCGGCGCGCAGGGCGTCGAGCGTGGCCAGGCCGTCGAGGCGGTCGTGCAGGTGGTAGTCCACCAGCATCACCGCCGGGCCTTGGGCGATCTTCACCAGCGCCTCATCGACGGTGGTGGCGGTGATCACGTCCACCTGCCAGCGGCCGAGCAGCGCCTGCATGCCGTCGATGATCTCGCGGTCGTTGTCCACGCACAGCACGCGCAGGCCGGCCAGCGAGTCGATGGACAGGCTGCGGCGGGATGACGCGCGGCGCTCACTGATCATCGTGCCGCGCGGCACGATGATCGAGAACATGCTGCCGCGGTCGACCGTGCTGCGGGCATCCAGTTCGTGTTGCAGCAGGCGCGAAATGCGTTGGCAGATCGACAGGCCCAGGCCCAGGCCGCGCTCGCCCCAGTCGAAGGGCTGCTGGTAGCGGTGGAATTCGTCGTAGATCTGCCGCATGTGGTTCTCGGGAATGCCCGGGCCGGTGTCCCAGACCTGCAGCGCGATCCGCTCGCCGTGCGCGCGCATGCCGATCACGATGCGACCTTCGCGCGTGTAGCGGAGCGCATTCGCCAGGAAATTCTGCAGCACGCGGCGCAACAGGCGACGGTCGCTGCGCACCGGCACGGCGCGCGCATGCACGCGCAGCTTCAGCCCGCGTCCGGCGGCGACCGGTGCGTACTGGGCTGCGAGTTCGCGCAGCAGTTCGCCGACGTCGAAATCGCTGATCTGCGTCTGCAGTCCACCGGCATCCAGGCGCGACACGTCCAGCAGGCCATCCAGCAGTTCCTCGGCTGCACGCAGCGATGCGTCCACGCGCTCGGCCAGGTGCTGGCGTTCCTGCGCTTGCGCGTCGACCCCTTGTTCGCTGTCGCGCAACGCGCTGACGAACAGGCGCGCGGCGTTGAGCGGTTGCAGCACGTCGTGGCTGATCGCGGCCAGGAAGCGCGTACGCGACTGCTGCGCATGTTCGGCCGCTTCGCTGCGCTCGGCCACGCGCTGTTCCAGCGTTTCGTTGGTTTCGAGCAGCAGCGCCTCGGCGTGCTTGAAGTCGGTGATGTCGTTGTAGCTGGTGACATAACCGCCACCCGGCAGCGGCTGGCCGCGCATCTCGATCACCTGGCCATCGGCGCGCACGCGTTCGAAGATGTGCGGCGAACCGGCGCGCATGTAACGGATGCGTTTGTTGATCTGCGCGTCGATGTCGCCGTCGCCGAGTTCGCCGCGCTCGGCGTTGTAGCGGATCAGGTCGGCGACGGGGCGGCCGACGTACAGCATGCCGTCGGGATAGCCGAACATCTGCTGGTAGCGGCGGTTCCAGGCCACCAGGCGCATGTCCGGATCGACCACGCTGACGCCGGCGCTGATGTTCTCCAGCGTGGTGGACAGGATCTCGCGGTTGAAGCGCAGTTCCTGGCCGGCCTGGTCGAGCACGGCCACCACTTCGCCCAGTTCCATGCCGGAGCCGCGCAGCACGCTGGTCAGCACGATGCGTGCGGACGCCGCACCGATCGCGGCCGCGAGCAGGCGTTCGGTGAACTGCACCCAGGCGCGGTCGGCGGGAATGTTGAGCTGCAGTTCGCGCTCCAGCAGCTGTGCCTGCTCGGCGAATGCGCGACGCGCATGGCGCTCGCCGACCACGCGCTCGGCCAGTGTGCGCAGGTCGCCAACGCGCACGCTGCCGGGCCATTCGCCGGCCACGAGTGCGGGGCGCTGCGCATAGGGATCGAGGAATGGCGCGGCGCGGAGGCGCTCGTCGACCCCGGGGCGCGAGCGCGCGGAGACGATCATCATGGCGCCGGTATTGACCAGCAGCGACCAGAACGTGCCGTGGGTCAGCGTGTCCCAGCCGCTCAGGCCGAACAGCTGTTGCGGGCGCAGCCAGCGGATGCCGAACGGACCGTCGTGCAGCCACAGCAGGTCGAACCAGCCGGCCTGCGTCATCGTCGGCAGCAGCAGCGTGTAGATCCAGGTGGCGAAGCCGAGCACCATGCCGACTTCCACGCCGCGCCGGCTGGCGCCGCGCCAGTACAGGCCGCCGATCAGGCCGGGTGCGAACTGTGCGACCGCGGCGAACGCCATCAGGCCATACGATGCCAGTGTGCTGTCGTTGCTGCTGCTGCGGTAGTACGAGTACGCCGTCAGCGCCAGCAGCAGGATCGCCACGCGGCGGATCCACAGCACGCGCGAGGCGACGTCGGCTTCGGCGTGGTGTTCGGCCCAGCCGCGCCGCAGCAGCACTGGCATGACCAGGTCGTTGCTGACCATCGTCGCCAACGCGATGCTGGCCACGATCACCATGCCGGTGGCGGCGGAGAAGCCGCCGACGTAGGCGATGATCGCCAGCGCGGTGCGGCCTTCGGCCAGCGGCAGCGCGAGCACGTAGCTGTCGTCGGCCACGCTGGTACCGCCGAACAGCGCCGCGCCGGCGGCCGCGACCGGCACCACCATCAGCGAGAACAATGCCAGGTAGCCGCCGAACAGCCAGCGTGCCTTGCGGATGTCGCCCACGTCGCTGCATTCCACCACCGCCACGTGGAACTGGCGCGGCAGGCAGACGATGGCGAGGAAGCCGAGCAGCGTCTGCGCGATGAAGCCGACCGGCGGCGCGTTCTCGAACAGCGTGCGCGCCGAATCGGTGACGCGGAAGGCGTTGTCGTCCAGCCACAGGTAGGCGAACACGCCCACCGCGATCATCGCCACCAGCTTGACCACCGATTCCAGCGAGATCGCCAGCATCATGCCGTGGTGGTGTTCGGTGGCGTCCACCTGGCGCGTGCCGAACAGCGCGGCGAACAGCGCCATCAGCAGCGCCACGTACAGCGCGGGATCGGTGAAGAAGCCGTGCGTGCTGTCGCCGCCGTCGCCGCTGAGCACGCTCAGGCTCATCGCCACGGCCTTGTATTGCAGTGCCAGGTACGGCACCACGCCGATCAGCGCGATCACCGTGACCAGCGCGGCCAGCCGGCGCGAGCGGCCGTAGCGCGAGGAGATGAAGTCGGCGATGGAGACGGTGTTCTCGCTGCGCGCGATCAGCGCCAGCCGCTCGATGATGCGCCAGCCGAACAGCAGCAGCAGGACCGGGCCGAGGTAGATCGGCAGGTAGCCCAGGCCGTTGCGCACCGCGCTGCCGACCGCGCCGTAGAACGTCCACGACGAGCAATACACCGCCAGTGCCAGGCTGTAGACGACGGGGCGCAGCCAGGGGCGGTCGGGGTACATGGGGCGGCGGTCGCCCCACCACGCCACGCCGAACAGCAGCGCGGCATAGCCGACCGACACCAGCAGCAGGATCCAGCTCGAAACCAACGCCCTCTCCCGGCGCTCAACCCGTCGCCGAGTGTACCGGCTGCCGCGTGCCGCAACGGTGGGTCAGGGCGCCGGAATCGCCAGCAGTTCGCGCACGGCGGTTTCGGCCTGGCCGCGCAGCTCGGGGATGGCGATGCTCTCCCACACGCAGCCGATGCGCAGGCTGCCGAGGATGAACACGCGCGGCTGCGCGTGGCCCTCGGTATCGACCATGCGGCCGTCGCGCGCCGCCTTCAGGCCGATGCCGTGGGGTCCCGGTTGCGCGTTGCCCTTGCCGAGCAGGTCGTGCAGCAGCGGATTGCGCATGGTCTGCGCGCGCATCTCCACGCCGGTGGCGTTGACCACGTAGTCGACGTCGAACTCGTCGGTGCGGCCATCGCGCGTGTGCGTGGTCACGCGCAGGCGGCGACCTTCGTCCATCACCGTATCCAGGCGGCCGCGATGCAGGCGCAACTGGCCCCGGTCGAGCAGGGCCTGCAACGTGGCGTGCACCTCCGGCGCGATGCGGTGGCGATGCACGTCCCACTGGCGCACGACGTGGCGCAGGAAGCGGCGCTGGTCGGTGATCGACAGCGATTGCCACAGCGCCTGTCCGTGCGGACGGATGCGCTCCATCGCCGCCTGCCACGGCAGGCCGTCGGCGACGGCCTGCTTCGCGGCGGCGCGCAGGAAGCGCATGCGGCCGCGAAGATCCATCGCCTGCAATGGCGCAGCGTCGAATGTCGCCGCACCGCCGTGGCAATGCGGCAGCGGCAGCAGGGCGTGCCGCGACAGCACGTGGATCGTGCCGGTGTGGCCGTTGCTGGCCAGGCTGAGCACGGTATCGACCATGCTCAGGCCGGAGCCGACGATGCAGAGTTCGGCATCGACCGGCATCGCTTTCACCGCATCGAAATCCCATGCCGCCAGCGACCTGCCTTCCGGCAATTGCGGCGCGCCACGCGCCGGCAGCGGCTTCGGCGTGTTGCCGACGGCGAGCACGACGCCCCTGGCCTCGAGCGGCCCGTGTCCCGTCAAGTGCAGCGTGGCGCCGTCGCCGCGCGCGTCGAGTTCGGAGACGCTGTCCTGCACGACCTGCAGCGACGCGGGACTGGCGGCAATGGCCTCCTGCAGGCGCGTGCGCAGGTAGTCGCCATAACGTCGGCGTTCGATGAAAGCATGCGCCAGCGTCTCGCGGTCGGGACCGCCAACCGGTGTGGTGGCGACGACGTAGTCGAGGAAATCCGCGGGACGGTCGTCGAACGCGCTCATGCGCGCGGCAGGTACGTTGAGCACATGCTCGCCATGCGTCGTCGCATAGGCGACGCCCTGCGCCAGCACGTCGCGCGGTTCGATCATCACGATGCGCAGCGGCGTGGTGGCCAGGCGCAGCGCCTGCATGGCCGCCAGTACGCCACCGGCGCCGCCGCCGATGATCGCGAGGTCGCAGGGCGGCAGGGGCGTGGTGGTCACGTCGGTCATGCCGCCATTGTAGGCGAACGGGCGGTGGCGCCTCCTGCGACGGGATGCCGCTACATCAGCGAATCGGCCAGCCGCGCAACGCCTTCGCGGCTGCGCTGCCAGCCGGGGCGCCGGCGCCAGGCGTCGCCGTCGACATGGTCCGCGTGCGCCAGGTAGTCGGCCTCGATCGCGCGGATGCGCGCGACCACGCCGGCGTCGTAGCAGACCAGGCCGATCTCCGCGTTGAGCGCGAACGAGCGGATGTCGAGGTTGATCGAGCCGACCAGCGCGATGCTGTCGTCCACCGTCAGGTGCTTGGCATGCAGGAAGTACGGCCGGTAGAGCGCGATCTTCACCCCGCAGGCCAGCAGTTCCTCGTAGTACGACTGCTGCGCCCACGCGGTCAGCGTCTGGTTGTTGGTGGCCGACAGCACCAGTTGCACATCCACGCCGGACAGCGCCGCGATGCGCAGCGCGCTGAGGGTGGCGTCGTCGGGCACGAAGTACGGCGTGGTCAACACGACCTTGCGGCGCGCCAGGTGGATCAGCGCGTTGACGGTGTCGCGCGCGTTTTCGAACGGATACGCCGGTCCGCTCGGCAGCAACTGGGCGGCGACGTCCTGTGCCTGCACGCCGAGGTCCGGCTGCACGTCGAGCCGCTCGCCCGTCTCGATGTACCAGTCGCTGGCGAATACGCCTTCCAGGTGCGACACCGCCGGCCCCTGCACGCGCGCGACCAGTTCGCGGTTGGGATGCCCGGGTACGAACGTCGCGTTGGCCAGGTTCTGCGAACCGACATAGCCGACGCGGTTGTCGAGCACGGCGACCTTGCGGTGGTTGCGCAGGTCCATGCGCCCGCTGCGCCGCCACTGCAGGCCGCCCGGCAGCATGGCATGCACCTGCACGCCCGCCTTGCGCAGGCGCGCAGCGTAGGCACGCAGGCCGCGCTTGGCACCGACGGCGTCGAGCAGCAGGCGGCAGGTCACGCCACGCGTGGCGGCGCGGCAAAGCGCCGCGGTGACGGCTTCGCCTACCGCATCGTCGAACATCAGGTAGTACAGCAGGTGTACCTGCTGCGAAGCGGCGTCGATGTCGTCGAGCAGGGCGCGCAGCGAGGCGTCGTAATCGTCCAGCAGCGCCACCGCATTGCCGTGCGTCGGCATGAAGGCGCCCTGGCGTTCGATCAGCGGGGCCATTTCGGCGGCGGCGCCGTCGTGCGGGGTCCAGCGCAGCGCGCTGAGCGGGCGCTGCTCTTCGCGGATCAGGTCGGAGGCGCGCGCCTGCCGCTCGATGCGCTCACGCGACAGCCATGGATGCCCGAGCAGCAGGTACAGCGGCAGGCCCAGCAGCGGCACGAAACCGACCAGCAGCAGCCAGCTGCGCGCCGCCGCCGGCGAGGTGCGGCTGGGAATCCACCACAGCGCCGCCAGCCGGATCAGCCAATCGACGATCAGCAGAGCGGTGCCGTAGGACCAGTCCATGCGGTGCGTCCGTTGGAGGGGGATGGGTCGATTCTGCTGGTGCGGGCGGGTAAAAGAAAACCCGAGCCGGTGTGTCCTTCTCCCCGCAAAGCGGGGAGAAGGTGCCCGAAGGGCGGATGAGGGGCAGCTTTTTTGCGTTTCGTCGAAGTCCAAAAGCAAGAAACCCCGCCGAGGCGGGGTTTCCTGTAAGGCACTGGATGACCAGCCATTCGGCTGTTGAAAAGCGTTTCCCGCCTGCGCGGGGATGACCTAGCGGCAAAGGCGTTCGCTGTGCGAACGCGCCGCTAGGTCACTTGATCTTGCCTTCCTTGTAGATCACGTGCTTGCGCACGACCGGGTCGTACTTCTTGATTTCCATCTTGCCCGGGGTGTTCTTCTTGTTCTTGTCCGTCGTGTAGAAGTGGCCGGTGTTGGCCGAGGAGATCAGACGGATCTTGTCGCGCTTGGATGCCATGGTCGGTTACTCCTCAGATCTTCTCGCCGCGCGCACGCAGCTCGGCCAGGACGGAGTCGATGCCGTTCTTGTCGATGGTGCGCAGCGCGTGCGCGGAAACTTTCAGCTTGATCCAGCGGTTTTCGCTGGCGACCCAGAAGCGGCGCTCGTGCAGGTTGGGCAGGAAACGACGACGGGTCTTGTTGTTGGCGTGGCTGACGTTGTTACCCGTCATCACACGCTTGCCGGTCACTTGGCATACGCGGGACATACGCACCTCGATAAGTAATTGTGTCGCCCGTAGCCCGGGAAACGGCGGCCCGGCGAACGTCCTGCGGACAGGTCGGACACCACGCGATACGGCAGGAAAACCGCTGCTGACCCAAGCCGGAATCGCGCTTCCGGCCGCAGATCCGGTCATGCCGGACGCAGCGAGCCGCGCATTATGCCGAGGTTTCCCTTGCCCTGCAAGCACTTAGGGCGGATCGGGCGCCAGATCGCCGGGTCGGCGATGGGGTGGGCGGAGGCCCACCCTGCGGCGTAGGTCGGGCCTTGGCCCGACATCGCGGGCTTTCGGGGACCGGAAGGCCGGACGGGCAAGGTGGGCCGAGGCCCACCCTACGGGATCACGGCGCGGCGGCGGCGGGCTTGGCCGGGGCGGCCTTGCTCTCGGCGATGAAGGCGCGGATCTGGCTTTCCAGTACCGGCAGGGTCACCGAGCCCTGCTTCAGCACGGCGTCGTGGAAGGCCTTGAGGTCGAACTTCGCGCCCAGCGCCTGCTCGGCCTCGCCGCGCAGGCGAACGATGGCGATCTCGCCCAGCTTGTAGCTCAGCGCCTGGGCCGGCCAGGAGATATAGCGGTCCACCTCGGTGGTGACCTCGTGCTCGGACAGGGCGGTGTGGTCGCGCAGGTAGGCCAGGGCCTGGTCGCGGGTCCAGCCCTTGTGGTGCACGCCGGTGTCGATGACCAGGCGCGTGGCGCGCCACATCTCGTAGGTCAGGCGCCCGAAGTCCTCGTACGGCGTCTCGTAGATGCCCATCTCCTTGCCGAGCTTCTCGGTGTACAGCGCCCAGCCTTCGCCGTAGGCGGAGATGTAGTTCTCGCGGCGGAATGCCGGCTGCTCGCCCTGCTCCTGCGCCAGCGCGGCCTGCAGCGAATGGCCGGGCGAGGACTCATGCAGGGTCAGTGCCGGCAGGTTGTACAGCGGGCGCGAGGGCAGGTCGTAGGTGTTCAGCCAGTAGGTACCCAGGCCGCCGCGACCGGCGGTCCAGAACGGGGCGATGTCGGCCGGTACCTCGACGATGGTGAAGCGCCCGCGCGGCAACGTGCCGATGACCTTGCCGACCTCGCCGTCCACGCGCTTGGAAATCCACGCGGCGCGGTCGAGCAATTGTTGCGGCGTCTTCGCGTAGAACTGCGGGTCGGTGCGCAGGAAGGTCAGGAACTCGGCAAAGCTTCCCTTGAAGCCGGTCTGCTTGATGACCTCCCGCATCTCGGCCTGTATGCGGGCCACTTCTTTCAGGCCGATCTGGTGGATCTGCTCGGCGCTGAGGTCCAGCGTGGTGTATTCGCGGATCTGCTGCGCGTAGAAATCCTTGCCTCCCGGCATCGCCTCGGCGGCCAGCGTGGTGCGCGCCTGCGGCACGTACTCGCTGCGGAAGAACGTCAGCAGCGTGCCGAACGCCGGCACCACCTGTTCGCCGATCGCTGCGCGGACTTCCTTGCGCAGCGCTTCCTGTTCGGCGGCCGGGATGCTCGCCGGCATTTTCCTGTAGGGCGCATAGAACGTGGACTGTTCGGGATCCTTCAGGTCCGCGACCGCGGCGATCGACACGTCGCGCCCGTCCAGCACCGCGCGCGGCACGGTGAAGCCGCGCTTCAGGCCGCTGCGCATGTTGGCGATGTGCTGGTCGAAGTAGCGCGGCACGTCGCGCAGTCGCGCGGCATAGGCGCGGTAGTCGTTCGCCGTCTTCATCGGCCGGCGCGCCATGAACGACAGGTTCGACCAGAACGACGAGTCGGAATTGAACGGCATCTCGTACGCACCCAGGCGCACTTCGTCTGCCAGGTTCTCGACCTGCGGGCGGTAGATCGCCAGGTTGATGCGGTTCTCCGGCGACAGCGCGGTCGCGTCGATGCCGTCGAGGTCCTTCAGCACCTGCTCCCACACCTTCAGCCGGGCTTGCTGCGCGTCGGCGCCGACATCCGGCAGGCGCCGCTTGTCGCCGCTGGTGTCGGTGTCCTCGTCGGCCTGGCCGGTCTGTTCCTGCCGCCACTTCCATTCCTTCTCGTACAGCACCTGGAAGCGCTTGTCGGCGTCGGAGGGGGCGAAGGCGAGTGCGGGCAGCGGTGCACAGGCGAGCAGCAGGGCGGCGATGCGGAGGTTCAAGGCGGGCATCCGGTGGAAACGGAAACCGGATGGTAATGCAGGGGCGCGATCGGTGCTTTTCTGTAGGAGCGACGTAAGTCGCGACCGCGGGGCATCAACGCCGGGATACCTTTATCGACCACGACGGTGCGTGCGATACGCCCGCTTTTATTGCGTGTCTGGACTGGTTCGGCAGCGGGAGGCGTGGGGTCGCGACTTACGTCGCTCCTACAGGAAAGCGCGGGCCTCAGCCCTTCGGGCGCAGCCGCTCGAGCACGCCGTCCAGCGTGTCCAGGTCGGTGTACTGGATGATCAGCTTGCCCTTGCCGCCGCGGCCATGCGCGATGGTGACGCGGGTGCCGAGGGTTTCGGACAGCTCGGTTTCCAGCGAGGCGATGTCGGGCTGCGGCGCGGCCTTCACCGGCTTGGCCTTCTTGCCGGTGACCGGCACCTTGCCGGCGGCGAACTGCTGCGCGCGATGTTCGACTTCGCGCACCGACCAGCCCTGTTCGGCGGCGTCGGAGGCCAGCTTGCTGGCCAGCTCCGGCGACAGCGTCAGCAGGGCGCGCGCATGGCCCATTTCCAGCCGGCGCGCTTCCAGCAGGGCGCGGATCGCCGGCGGCAGTTCCAGCAGGCGCAGCAGGTTGGACACGGCGGCGCGTGAGCGGCCGACGGCCTCCGCCGCTTCGGCGTGGGTCAGTGCGAATTCGTTGATCAGGCGCTGCAGCGACTGCGCCTCTTCCAGCGGGTTGAGGTCTTCGCGCTGGATGTTCTCGATCAGCGCCATCGCGATGACGGTGCGGTCGTCCAGTTCGCGCACGACCACCGGCACTTCGGCCAGGCCGGCTTCCTGCGACGCGCGCCAGCGGCGTTCGCCGGCGACGATCTCGAACTTGCCGGGCGACAGCTCGCGCACCACGATCGGCTGGATCACGCCCTGCGCCTTGATCGATTCCGCCAGCTCGGTGAGCTTGGAGGCATCCATGTGCAGGCGCGGCTGGTACTTGCCCGGCTGCAGGTGCGCGACCGGCAGCGTGCGCAGCGCTTCTCCAGGCTGCGCTTCCGGCGGTGGCGTCTCGGCGGCCTTCGGGCCGAGCAGGGCTTCCAGTCCGCGACCCAGGCCGCGCTTCTTCGGGGCGCTCATCACGCGTGCTCCATTCGCTGCTGTTGCTTCTTGCGGTCGGCCGCGCGGCGCAGGATCTCGCCGGCCAGGCCCAGGTAGGCGACGCCGCCGCGCGAGGCGCGGTCGTAGCCCACGATGCTCTGTCCGTGGCTGGGCGCTTCGGCCACGCGCACGTTGCGCGGCACGATGGTGCGGAACACCTTGTCGCCGAAGTGCGTGGTCAGTTCGCCCGACACGGCGTTGGCCAGGTTGTTGCGGATGTCGAACATGGTGCGCAGCACGCCTTCGATCTCCAGGCCGGGATTCAGGCGCGCGCGCAGCGCATCGATGGTTTCCATCAGGGCCGACAGGCCTTCCAGCGCGTAGTACTCGCACTGCATCGGGACCAGCACCGAGTCGGCGGCGGTCAGTGCGTTGAGCGTCAGCAGCGACAGTGCCGGCGGGCAGTCGATGATGATGAAGTCGTAATCGCCGCGGATCGGCTGCAGCGCGGTCTTCAGGCGCTGCTCGCGGCCTTCCACGTCCATCAGCTGGATCTCGGCGGCGGTCAGGTCGATGTTGCCCGGCATCAGGTCGAAGCCTTCGGCGGTGGTCACCACCGCGGCCTTCGCCTCCACTTCGCCCAGCAGCACGTCGCAGGTGGAGGCCTCCACCTCGCGCTTGTCCACGCCGCTGCCCATCGTCGCGTTGCCCTGCGCATCCAGGTCGACCAGCAGCACCCGCTGCGGCGCGCGCGCCAGCGCGGCGGCCAGGTTCACGGCGGTGGTCGTCTTGCCGACTCCGCCTTTCTGGTTGGCGACGGCGATGATGCGGGCCATGCGAGGGCGCCTTATCGGATACGGGGGTGAAGGGGGATTATGCGGGGTCGGGCGTGGCCGTGCGAAATCAAAGGTACGCACATCGCGGCGATGCCCGGTCATGGGGTCGCATGGACCCGCACGACCAGGCAGGTGCGGCCAGTCTTTTCAACGGCTTACGTGCGGCTCCTGCGCCGGCGATGCCGCTCAGTCGCGACGCACGATGACCATGTGGCGCTCGCCGACCAGGCCCGGGACGGCCAACGCATGCAGCCCGGCCGACGACCAGCCGGCCGGCAGGGCCGCGATCTCGTCGTCCGGTCGCACGCCCTTCATCGCCAGCAGCGTGCCGCCGGGTTTCAGCAGGTGGCCACCGACCTCGATGATGCCGGCCAGCACGTCGAGCGCACGCGCGGTGAGCGCGTCGTATGCCTGCGGTTCGTCCAGCGCTTCCGCGCGCGATTCGGCCACGCGGGCGTTGTCGAGTTTCAGCGTGCGCACGGCTTCGCGCAGGAAACGCGCCTTCTTGCCGTTGCTCTCCACCAGCGTCACGCGCAGGCCGGGCTTGGCGATCGCCAGCGGAATGCCGGGCAGGCCGGGACCGGTGCCGAGGTCCGCCAGCGCGCCACCGCGGGCAGCGAGTCCGTCGACGAACGGATGCATCGCCAACGAATCCAGCAGGTGGCGCGTGACCATCTCGCGCGGGTCGCGGATGGCGGTGAGGTTGTACGTCCTGTTCCAGCGATCGAGCAGCGCCAGGTAGGCGAGCAGGCGCGGCGACAGCGCATCGGCATCCAGGCCGAGGGCGGACAGTCCACGGTGCAGCGTGTCGCGCAGGTCGGCGGGCAAGGCGGTGTCGTTCATGCCGACATTATCGCAGGCCGCCACGCCGTGCCGCGCGGATGCCACGCCAGCGCAGCGCGGTAATCGCCGTGCGGCGCCCACTCGTGCAGGTGCCAGTCGTCCACGCGACCCAGTGCCGGATCGCACCACGCCAGTCGCGCGCCGTCGTCGTCGAGCCGGACATGGAACCGGTGCAGGCCGAACGAGATGCCCTGGCCGTGCGCCTTCAGGATCGCTTCCTTGGCGCACCACAGCCGCACGAAGGCGAGCATGCGTGCGTCGTCGCCGGCGAGCGACCGCAGCCAGGCGGTCTCGTCGGGATGGTAGAAGCGCCGTGCCAGTTCCATGGCGCGTGGGCGCGGGCGCAGCTTCTCCACATCGACGCCCAGTTCGACGTCCTCGCCCAGCGCCAGCAGCAGCGCCTCGCCACTGTGGCTCCAGCCGGTTTCCAGCCGGTGCAGCGGCGCGATGAAGTGGGGACGTCCCTGCGGATCGCGGGTGATCGGCAGCGCATGCGGCGCGATGTCCAGCACGCGGGCGAGGTGCTCGCGTGCCGCAGGCTCCCCGCGCTGCCGCGGCGCATGCGGCAGCAGCCACAGCGCGATGCCGTCGTGCCGCCAGTGCGCGGCGGCGTCCCGCCAGCTCACCGTTCCACTTCCATGCCGTGGTGCGGCACAGCGTGCAAGCCCGCGGCGATGGCGCTATCAAACACGGGCACGGAGGCTTCCCCCACGGAGTTAACGACGGTTTCACGCAGTGCGTTGGAGATTGAAGCGTGCCCCGCGCCAAGGGGTCCTGTCCATCGAGGGAGAAGCGACGAAATGAATTTTCTCATCTATCTGATCGTGGGTGGTATCGCCGGTTGGCTGGCCAGCATCGTGATGAAGCGCGATGCGTCGCAAGGCATCATCCTGAATGTCGTGGTCGGCATCATCGGCGGCTTCCTGGGCGGCTGGCTGCTGCCGACGCTGGGCCTTGGCCTGGGAGGCGGCTGGGTCGGCTTCCTCATCACGGCCTTCATCGGCGCGGTGGTGCTGCTGCTGATCGTCAATCTGTTCACGCGTGGCCGAGCCACCTAGCGGTTCCGCTGCGGCCGCGTGCGCGTTCGAGACGCACCCAAGGCCCGTGGCAACGCAAAGGCCCGGCATCTGCCGGGCCTTTGCTCATCTGTTATGTGTAGGAGGGGCTGACCAGCCATTCGGCTGTTGAAAGCCAGCCCAGACATGATTCCCGCGTGTCCGGGAAGGCGGCGTAGCGCTGGGTGGCTGCAGGCTGGCAGTTGCGGTCGGGGCTGAAGCCCCCCTCCTACAGGGTGACGTCAGCCGCCCAGTCGCACCCACGCGGGCGCGTGGTCGCTCGGACGGTCCCAGGTGCGCGGCTCGCGGTCGATGCCGGATTCCACCGCATTCGCGCGCAGCGCGTCGGACACCAGCGTCAGGTCGATGCGCAGGCCCAGGTTGCGGCGCAGGCCGCCCATCCGGTAGTCCCACCAGCTGTAGACGTTGGCCTCGTCGCTGTGCAGGCGGAACGCATCGTGCAGGCCCAGCGCATACAGCCGTTGCAGCGCCGCGCGCTCGGCGGTGGAGGTCAGGATGTGGTCGTCGTTCCACACCTTGGGATCGAACACGTCGCGGTCGTCCGGCGCGATGTTGAAGTCGCCCATCACCACCAGCCTGGGGTGCGCCTGCAGTTCGGCGGCGATCCAGTCGTGTACCGCGTCCAGCCAGCGCAGCTTGTAGGCGTACTTGTCGGTGCCGACATCCTGCCCGTTGACCACGTACAGATTGATGACGCGGACGTCACCGACGGTGGCGGCGATCACGCGCTTCTGTTCGTCCTCGAAGCCGGGAATCCCGACCTGCACGTCGCCGATCGGTTCGCGCGACAGCAACGCCACGCCGTTGTAGGTCTTCTGCCCGGCGAACACGCTGCGGTAGCCCAGCTCCGCCAGCGCGGTGTCGGGGAACCGGTGGTCTTCCAGCTTCGTTTCCTGCAGGCCGACGACATCCGGCGCGAACGCGCCCAGCCACTGCGTGAGGTGCGGCAGACGCACGTTGAGCGAATTGACGTTCCAGCTGGCGATTTTCATGATCGCGATATTCAGTTGATTTAATTGGATTTCGTGTCAGGTAACTGGTTCAGACACCGTCGCCCGTACCCCCAACTCGATTCGGTAGGAGGCGAATGTCCATGACGAACGGTGTGTCGTGTCCACTTCCGGAAGGGAGCCAAGCCACCCCATTCTAGTCCAGACGCTTACAAGAGCGATCAGAAAAACCATATGGATTCGACAGCGATGATCTTTACTGTCATCACCGCAGCTTGGGGATTGGCTTCGACAGCGATCCAGGCTCCCCTAGCCATTTTGGCAGTGATGATTGGTCCTGAGCGTTAGCGAATCCAGAAGCGGTGACTCGCGGTATCGTTGGCGATACGGGGCAAGGGGAGTGCTGCAATGGAGTGGATCAAGGCTGGCAAGGCTGTATTCAAGGGGGCAGCTGATGCCACGTTCGACGTTGCGAAGTTCGTCGGCAAGCACCAGGACAAGATTTCAGCCGCAACGCGAACTGCGGTCGAAGTGACTGGATCGACCGTGGCTGCTGCGGGATCGGTGACCGCCAAGGTGGGCCGCGCCGCTACAAAGGGGATGAAAGCTCAAGCCGCAAAGTCCGACAATGCCTTGGTCAAGACCGCCGCACAGGCAGCTGCCTTGCTCGGAAAAGGGGTGGAACTGACTGGTGGCGGTGTTCGAGCGACCGGCGACCTGACGGCAAGGGCGGGGTCGGCGGTAGGTGTGGCGACCGGAGGCTTTGCGCTTGGCGGCGCATCGATCGCTTCCGAACTCCTGGATAGCGTGGCGTTGGGTCAGCGGGACATTGATGATCTCCGGAATGAGATTGGCCAGTACGGCGAGCGGATCCGTGCGGAATCCGAACGGCTCGAGCAACGCATCGAATCTGCACAGAATGGACGACGGCGAGCAGAGGTGCTTGATCTGTGGGTGGTCGGAGGCGTTTCGTTGGCGTATGTCCTGGATCATCCCGAGGATGTGCCACCCGAAGTGTTGCGGGCATTCAATTTGGCGTATCCGGATCTTGCTGCACACGAAAGCTTCGCTGATGTAGTGGAGCGCCTACCCACGGATAGCCTCCCAGGCTTTGTTTCGGGAGTGAAGGGCAAGCTATTCGAGATTGAATTGGTCGAACACTTCAATCACGGCGGCCTGCCGGATGGCCTGCACGCCGATCTGGCTGGAGCCGCGAACCAGCCAGGCTGGGATATCCGAATCCTTGACGACCATGGACAGGTCGTAGACGTACTACAAGCCAAGGCGACCGAATCGGCCCAGTACGTCATCGACGCGCTTCATCGCTACCCGGGCATCGACATCGTCTCCACCAGCGAAGTACACGCGCAGCTTCTGGCGATGGGCATGGCCGAACATGTGACGAACAGTGGCATTAACGAGGTCTCGCTCCAGGCAGCCGTGGATCATGCGGCCAATGGACTCGGTGCGCATTTCAGCGCCAGCGACCTGATGCCATCAGCGTTGGGCTTGGCAGTGATCAGCTTGTCCTTGATGCTTGACAAGAACATGAGCTGGACCGAGCGCGCAAGCCAACTGGGTTCGAGGGGCGCGCGTGCAGGCGCTGCGGGCGCGGTTGCAAAGGTTGCCATGGTCGTGGCGCAGACCTGGTGGATCGGGTTGGTGGCAGGTGTTGGCTCACACTGGTTGGCCACGAAGGGTAGGGTCAGGCGCGAGCAGTATGAAGCGCTTCGAGAGGCTGCCGATCTACTGCGTCGGCGCTATCACGGTAGTGAGGGCGTACAGGCGCTGTCTGCGCCGGCTTGACTATTGCTGATGCGAGTCGTGGTCGCGGGTGCGCTGCAGGGCAGCGTAGGGGACACTGCATTCGGACGGGAAGTGCGACAGCGTGCCGTCATGGCGGTACGGGAAGATGCGGTCGGCGTTCTCCTCCGGACGTTGAACGCGGATGCGCGCGATGTCGTCCAGCGCGATGGCGTGCTCGCCAGATCCCATCGCGTTATCCCACCACCACAGCGTGCGCGCTTGGATGTCCAAGCGGCTGCCCCAGTTGCGCGCATGTACCAGCATCGCCAGCGCGGAGCCGGCGAGCGCGACGCCCATGAAGAAGGCCGCAGGTACCAGCCACGGGGCGCATTGCCGGCCGCTGGCATCGCAGTTGCTGGCCGGATCGATGGTCAGTCCCGCATACACGAACATCGCACCGACCAGCAGCATGCCGTACACGCGGAGGTCGCGACGGCTGTTGCTGGCCTGCCGGAGCTTGCGCATGCGGCGCTAGCGGATGATGAAGTCGATGAAGCGCGCGACCTTCGAGTACGGCGGCTTCAGCAGGTCGCTGCCCGCGCGGCGCGGCTGCCACAGCACCGGCAGCGCCTTGCTCATCGCATCGAAGCCCGCGCGGCCGTGGTAGGCGCCCATGCCGCTGGGGCCGATGCCGCCGAACGGCAGCGCGTTGATGCCGAAATGCAGCACCGTGTCGTTGACGGTGACGCCACCGGCCAGCGTGCTGCGCAGGATCGTCTCCACCTGCGTGCGTTCGTGGCTGAAGGGATACAGCGCCAGCGGCCGGTCGTGCGCGTTGATGTAGGCGATGGCCTCGTCCAGCGAATCGACGGTGCGGACCGGCAGGATGGGGCCGAAGATCTCGTCCTGCATCACCTTCGCGTCGTCGCCCGGTTCGATGATGACCGTCGGTGCGAACAGGCGCTGCGCGCGGTCGTGTGTCGGCGCCAGTGGGACGACCTCGTGGCCGCGCTGGCGGGCATCGTCCAGATAGCCTTCCAGCCGCGCGAACTGGCCATCGTTGATGATGCGGGTGAAGTCGTCGGCGTCGGACAGGTCGCCATAGCGTGCCGCGACCTGGTCGCGCAACGCCTGCACCAGGGCATCGCGGCGCTGGCGGCCGACCAGCAGCACGTAGTCCGGCGCGATGCAGGTCTGCCCGCCGTTGAACCACTTGCCGGTCGCCAATCGCGCCGCCGCCTGCTCCACCGGGAAGTTGTCGCAGACGATGGCGGGGGACTTGCCGCCGAGTTCCAGCGTCAACGGCGTCAGGTTCGGCGCGGCGGCCGCCATCACCTTGCGGCCCACCGCGGTGGAACCGGTGAAGACCAGGTGGTCGAACGGCAATGCGGCGAACGCGCCCGCCACCTCGGCACCGCCGGCGGCGACGGCCACGCGTTCCGGCGGGAACACCTCCGCCAGCAGCGACCGCAGGAACGCGGTCGTGCGCGGCGTGTGCTCCGACGGCTTCAGGTAGACATGGTTGCCGGCGGCGATGGCGGTGGCCAGCGGGATCAGCGCCAGGTTGACCGGGTAATTCCATGGCGAGATTACGCCCACCACGCCGACGGGTTCCTGCCGGATCTCCGCGCGCGCCGGCCAGAAGCGCCAGCCCACGCCGACGCGCCTGGGCTTCATCCAGCGGCGCAGATGCGAGGCCAGGTGGTCGATCTCGTTGAGCACCGTCATGCCATCGGCGATCAGCGACTCGTGCCGCGAGCGATGGCCGAAGTCGGCGGCGATGGTGTCGGCCATCTGCGGCAGTCGCCGCTTCAGCGCGTCGCGCAGCCGCCGCAGGTCATCGCGGCGTTGCGCGTACGCCGGCTTGCGTGCCTGCCAGGCCTGGCGCAACCGGTGCAGCGCCGGGGCCAGCTCGGCGACCGGCGTATCGCCATCGGGAACGGGCGCATCGTTGCCCGGGGCGGTGGCGGAATCCACGTTTGCCGCCGTGATCACGGCATTGGCAGCGGTGATGGCCGCGTTGGCGGCGGTCGTGGCGGCATGCGGGAAGGTCGTCATGGCCCGAGTGTATGCCTTCGTCCCGGGGCGGGCGCTCTACAATGCCGGCATGGACACGAATCTGACCGCGCTGCGCCCCTACCTTGACCGCTTTCCCGTCCTCGGGCCGCGCGTCTACGTCGATCCCGCCGCCACGGTCATCGGCGACGTCGAACTGGCCGAGGACGTTTCCGTCTGGCCGGGCACCATCCTGCGCGGCGACGTCAACTTCATCCGTGTCGGCGCGCGCACCAACGTGCAGGACGGCACCATCGTCCACGTCAGCCACCACAGCCCGTACAACAAGGCCGGTCATCCCACCCTGATCGGTGCCGACGTCACCATCGGCCACGGCACCATCATCCACGCGTGCACCATCGAGGACCTGTGCCTGATCGGCATGGGCGCCTGCATCCTCGATGGCGCGACGGTGAAGAAGTACGGCTTCCTCGGCGCGGGCGCGATCCTGGGGCCGGGCAAAGTGGTCGGCGAAGCGGAACTCTGGCTTGGCAATCCTGCGCGCCTCGTGCGCACGCTCACCGACAAGGAGATCGAGAGCCTGCATTACTCCGCCAGCCACTACGTGAAGCTGAAAGACCGTTACCTGCAGCCGACACCGCCGGCGGCATGATGGCGGTCGGCGCAACCGGCGCCGCATGGGAGACCCGCATGGCCTGGAAACCGGATGGCTACACCTCGGTGGCCCCGTATCTCGTCGTCGATGGTGCGCAGTGCACGATCGACTTCCTCGTCGCCGTTTTCGATGCGCAGCCGTTGCGCATGCATCCCGTGGGCGATCGCCTGGGCCATGCCGAAGTCCGCATCGACGACACCGTACTGATGCTCGCCGATGGCATGGCTGGCTGGCCGGCCATCGCCAGCCATGTGCATCTCTACGTGCCCGATGTGGATGCGGCGTGGTCGCGCGCGCTGGCGGCCGGCGCCGAACCGGTGCAGGCACCGGAAGAGAAAGGCGATGGCGACCGGCGTGGCGGTTTCCGCGATGCCGGCGGCACGACCTGGTGGATATCCACGCAGGTGGCATGACGGCGGCGCGCCGTCAGGGCGTCGTCGCGTGTTCCATCGCGGCCAGCAAGGCCATCGCTTCGGCGCGGCTGGCGCCGCACATGTCGGCGCCGGGTTTCAGCGTGCCGCAGAACGCAGGTCGCTCGGGCCTGCCGAACAGGCGGCAGCGCAGTGCTTCGTCCAACTGCACGCACGCCACGCCGGCGGGCTTGCCCTGCGGCATGCCGGGGATCGGCGAGGTGATCGACGGCGCGGTGCAGCAGGCGGCGCAACCCGGTCGGCAGGAGAAGGCGGTATCCACGATGGCGCGCAGTGTAGCTGTGCAAGGGTCGCGTTCGCCGCTAAAGTCGCCGGGCATGGGGAAGGCGCATGGACAGCGGGACACGCAGGTTCCACCACATCGATCCGGTTGCGGCCATCGCGTTGCCAGGGGAACGTCGCCCGTGGTGAGCGCGTGATGCTGGATACCTATCGCGAAGTGGTGACGCCCGAAGGCGTGGGCCTGCACCTGCCGGCGGCGGGTCCGGTGCCGCGCGCGCTGGCCTGGGGCATTGACCTGGCCATCCGGCTCTGCATCGTGCTGGTCATGGCGATGCTGCTGACCCTGCTCGGCAAGGTAGGTGGCGGCCTGTACCTGATCGTGATGTTCCTCGTGTTCTGGGCGTATCCGATCGTGCTCGAATCGGCCTGGCGCGGACAGACGCCAGGCAAGAAAGCGCTGGGGCTACGCGTGGTGTCGGCCGATGGCGCACCGGTCGGCTGGCTGGCCGCGATCACGCGCAACCTGCTGCGCACCGTCGACATGCTGCCGTTCGGCTATGCCACCGGACTCGTCGCCTGCCTGGCCGATCGGCATGCGCGCCGTCTCGGCGACATGGTCGCCGGTACGCTGGTGGTGCACGTCGGCGGCGAGCGTGGCCACGCGCCGGCACCGGTCAATTCGGTGTTCGTGCCACCGGCCCAACTGCTGCCCGAGGAGCAGGGGGCGATCGTCGCATTCGGCGAGCGGGCGCCGCAGTTGACCGTGTCGCGCCAGGAGGAACTGGCCAATCTCGCCCAGCCCATCACGGCTGCGCAGGGGCAGGCCGGCGTGCAGCGGCTCTACGGCATGGCCAACTGGCTGCTGGGCCGCCGATGAGACAGGAGCAGTTCGTCGCCCGGCACCAATCCGAGTGGCTCGCGTTCGACGCGTGGCTGCGTGGGCGTGGTGCCAGTGCGCGGCGAGCGCGTGGCGAGCGCAACACCGGCGAGTTGACCGACGAGGACATGCCGGCACGCTACCGCCGCATCTGCCAGCACCTGGCGCTGGCGCGCCGGCGCGGCTACAGCCCGGTGGTGGTGGATCGCCTGCAGGCGCTGATGCAGCGGGGCCATGGCGTGCTGTACCGGACGCCGCCGCCGCGCTGGCAGCGTGCGGTGCGGTTCCTGCTGGCCGGGTTTCCCCGCCTGGTGCGCAGCGAAGCCGGCTGCATGTGGGTGGCGGCGGCGGTGTTCGTGTTTCCGCTGGCGCTGATGTTCGTGCTGCTGCAGGTCCGCCCGGAACTGGTGTACAGCATCGCTTCGCCGGAACAGGTGGCGATGTACGAACGCATGTACGACCCCAGCGACCCCAGCCATGCGCTGGGCCGCGAGAGCGGCACCGACTGGCAGATGTTCGGCCACTACATCTGGAACAACATCAGCATCGGCCTGCGCACGTTCGCCGGTGGACTGGTGGCGGGCGTGGGTGCGCTGTTCGTGCTGCTCGTCAATGGCATCGGCATCGGCACGGTGTTCGGCCATCTCCACCAGATCGGATACGGCGATCCGCTGTGGCGTTTCGTCTGCGGGCATGCGCCGTTCGAACTCACGGCCATTGTGCTGGCCGGCGGCGCCGGCCTGAGGCTGGGCTTGAGTTTGATCGCGTCAGGCCGGCACCGGCGCATCGACGCGTTGGCGCGTGCGGGCGCGAAGGGTGCGCGCCTGTGCCTGGGCGTGGCGTTCATGCTGCTGGTGGCGGCCTTCATCGAGGCGTTCTGGTCATCGACGCAATCCATTCCCGCCGCGGTGAAGTACGGCGTGTCGGGCGTGCTGTGGACGCTGGTGGCGCTGTGGCTCGGCGTCGGCGGACGCGGGGTGTCCGATGAGGATTGAGCAGCTGACGGTGCGCCTGCGCGCGCGCTCCGACTGGGAGGCCATCGAGCTGGGCATGGCCCTGGTGCGCCGGCATGCCGGCGCCATCTGGACGCCCTGGCTCTGGCTGACGCTGCCGGTGTTCGCGCTGCTCAATCTCGGTGCATGGTGGATCGACCAGTTCTGGCTCGCCGCGTTGCTGATGTGGTGGCTGAAGCCTGCGTTCGACCGCATCCCGCTCTACGTCATTTCGCGGGCGGTGTTCGGCAGCGTGCCGGGCACGTCGGACACGCTGCGTGCGCAGCTCGGATGGGGCACGCGCGTGCTGCCGCACCTGCTCACGTGGCGCCGCTTCAGCCCGGTGCGTGCGTTGTACATGCCGATCGACCTGCTGGAGGGCGTGCAGGGCGAGCGCCTGCGCCAGCGGCGCCGCGTGCTGGGCGGGCAGGCCTACGGCACCGCCATCCTGCTGACCTGGATCTGCCTGCTGTTCCAGGGCGTGCTGGTGCTGGGCGGCGTGGTCGGCGTGGTGATGTACCTGCCGCAGGACCTGCTGCCGGACAGCGTGCAGGCTGCTTTCCGCATCGCCACCATCGAATGGAGCAGCGGGTTCAAGCTGGCGTGGAATGCGCTGGCGTGGGCGGCGATCAGCGTGATCGAACCGTTCTATGTCGGTGCCGGTTTCGGCCTCTACCTCAACCGCCGCACGCAGATTGAGGCCTGGGACCTGGAGATCGTGTTCCGCAAGCTGCGCGCGCGCCTGGCCGCGGCGGCACCGATGGTGCTGGTCGCGCTGTTGTGGACCGGCATGGCGGGCAATGCCGGTGCACAGGAGCGCCATGGTGCGTCGCCAGCCACGTCCGCACCGCCCGCGGCGCAGGCGGATGGGCGGAAGCCCACGCCGCCGACCCTGCCGATCGTGTTCGGCGACCAGCGCGTGGACGACCGCGCCTTCCGCAAGGCGGCCGACCAGGCGTACCGCGATCCGCTGCTCGGCCGCACCCACGTGCAGTCCGGCTGGGAACGTCGCAAGCCCGAGCAGAAGACGCCCGCCGAGGCGCGGGACATGGACAACAAGGCCTGGCTGTCCGGCATCGGCACCGTGATGGCCTTCATCGGTGAGTGGGGGCTGTGGCTGGTCGTCGGCGTACTCGTGCTGGCACTGCTGGCGACGGTGCGTTACTGGTGGCCATGGATGCGCGGCATCGCGCGGCCGCCGGTCGCGGTACCGGAGGCGCCGCAGACCGAGGCGCTGGTGGTGCCGGACGTCCTGCCTGACGACATCGCCACGGTGGCGCGCAGGCTGTGGCGAGAGGGTCGCCCACGCCATGCCCTGGCGCTGCTCTACCGGGCCAGCGTGGACAGCATGAGCCAGCGCGTCGACATCGTGCTGCCGCCGGGCGCTACCGAGGCCGAATGCCTGCGCGCGTCGCGGCGCCTGCCGCAGCTGGAAGACCGACGGGCGTTCGCCGACATCGTGCGCACCTGGCAATACGCCGCCTACGCCGAACGCCTTCCGGTCGACGAGACGTTCGATGCGCTGGTCGGCGAACTGCAGTTGCGCTTCGGGTGGGTGACATGAGCACCGCGCGCCGCAATGGCCGTGTCGTCGGCGCGACCCTGGTCGTCGTCCTGGTGGTGCTGGCGTTGCTGGGCCTGTGGTTCCGGCACACCTTCCATCGCGTCGAGAAGACGCTCCACCTGCCGCCCTCCGGCGAGGCCGCCTACAACCCGCTGTATGCGCTGGCGAAAACGCTGGAAGCCGATGGCCTGAAGGTCAATGCGCGCCAGCGCCTGATGCTGGACGACAATCCGCTGGCGCGCAGCGACACCCTGCTGCTGTTCAACGATCCGCGCGCGCTGTCGCCGTCCGAGGCCGAACGCCTGCTGGCGTGGGTGGAAGGCGGTGGCCACCTGCTGATCCGCACGCCGCTGTACTCGCCGGGCGACGACACCAGCGGCCCGAACGCGCCCCAGGCCGTCATGCTCGACCTGCTGTCGGCCTGGCTGGTGGACGAAACGCCATCGTGCGAAGACTTCCAGGTGGAAGGCGAAGGCCACCACGTCGAGTTCTGCCGCGGGCGCCGCTTCGCCTTCGAGGACGCCGTGCCCGAACTCGCGTGGGGCGACCTGCAGAACGGCTATGTCTACGCCCGCCTGGCGGTTGGCAAAGGCCATGTGGATGTACTGGCCGACTTCGATTTCCTGGCCAACACCGCCGCGCGCGGTTTCATGCAGGAAGCGCTCGATGCGCCGCCCGACGGCGGCCTGCGCGACGGTCCGCACCGCGCGCTGGCGCGGCAGGTGCTGGCGCCGAACTACCGCCAGGGCACCATGCACCTGGTCTATGCGGCTGAAATGCCATCGCTGTGGCGCACGCTGTTCCTGCAGGGCTGGATGGTGTGGGCGCCGTTGTTGCTTGCCCTGGCGGCGTGGCTGTGGATGCGCATGCAGCGCTTCGGTCCGCCGGTGCCGTCGCCCGCCGGCGAACGCCGGTCGCTGCTCGAACACGTGCGCGCCAGCGGCGAGCACCTCTATCGTTATGGCCGCGGCGTGATGCTGTACGCCGCCGTCCGGCAGGCGTTCCTCGCGCGCCTGCGCCGCCGCGATCCGGTCGCCGCCGCCCTCACCGGCGAGCCGCAGGTCGCCGCCATCGCCGAGCGCACCGGCCAGCCCGCCGAGCGCATCCGCACCGCCCTCAACGTTCCTGCCTCGCACGACCGGCAGGCCTTCCGCGACCGCATTTCCCTGCTGATCCAACTGAGAAACCGCCTATGAACGACGAGACCGCCGCTGCGCCGCCCGCGCTCCCGACGCCGCCGCGCAACGCCCTGTCGGAACGCGTCGAGGCCGTACGCGAGGAGGTGTCCAAGGCCTTCATCGGCCAGCCCGACGTGCTGGACCAGATCCTGATCGCGCTGCTCGCCGGCGGACACGTGCTGATCGAAGGCGTGCCCGGACTCGGCAAGACGCTGCTGGTGCGCGCGCTGGCGCAGGCGCTGGAGCTGACCTACGCGCGCGTGCAGTTCACGCCCGACCTGATGCCGAGCGATGTCAGCGGCCATGCCGTCTACGATCCGAAGACCGAGAGTTTCCAGATCCGTCGCGGACCGGTGTTCACCCACATCCTGCTGGCCGACGAGATCAACCGCGCACCCGCCAAGACCCAGTCCGCGCTGCTGGAAGTGATGCAGGAAGGGCAGGTCACCATCGAAGGCACGTCGTTCGCACTGTCGCCACCCTTCATCGCGCTCGCCACCCAGAATCCGGTCGAGCAGGAAGGCACGTACCCGCTGCCGGAAGCGCAGCTCGACCGCTTCCTGCTGAAGGTGCTGATCGACTATCCGGCGCTGGAGGACGAGAAGCGCATGGTCGATGCCATCACCACCGGCCGCACCGCCGCCGACTTCGACCTGTCGCAGGTGAAGCGCGTGCTCGGCGCCGCCGACATCGCCGCGATGCAGCGCGAGACCGCGGCCGTGCGCGTGGATCCTGAGGTCATCGACTACGCGGTCCGCATCGCCGCCGCCACCCGCAAGTGGCCCGGCATCGCACTGGGTGCAGGCCCGCGCGGGAGCCTCGCGCTGGTGCGCGCAGCGCGTGCGCAGGCGGTGCTGCAGGGCCGCGATTTCGTCACCCCGGACGACGTGCGCGACATCGCCCGTCCCGCGCTGCGCCATCGCATCACCCTCGCCCCCGAACTGCAGATCGAAGGTCAGTCGCCGGACGATGCGCTGCGCGCGCTGCTGGCCAAGGTGGATGCACCGCGCAAATGAGCGCCCGCACTGTCTCGACCATCCTCCCGATCTGCCCCCTCCTCCGCTTGCGGGGGAGGGCTGGGGTGGGGGCGCGCGACCAACCTTGCGGCTTGCAGATGTATCCGGTCTTCCTTTGCCCCCATCCCAACCTTCCCCCGCGTGCGGGGGAAGGGGCATGTCCATGAGGCCTGCACCGCTGCCGGCCCTGCCTATCGGGAATGGACCCGCCCGGCCCACGATCGTGTACGTGGTCTCGATCGACTCCGCGATCCGCTCCCTCCCCCGCATGCGGGGGAGGGCTGGGGTGGGGGCGCGCGACCAGCCTTGCGGCTTGCAGATGTATCCGGTCTTCGGTTGCCCCCATCCCAACCTTCCCCCGCATGCGGGGGAAGGGGTGCGTCCATGAGGCTTGCACCACCGCTGAGCCTGCCTATCAGACGTGGACGCGCCCCGCCCATGATCGTCCGCGCTGTCCCGACCGATCCCGTGATCCGCTCCCTCCCCCGCAGGCGGGGGAGGGCTGGGGTGGGGGTGCGCGACCAACCTTCTGGTTTGCAGATGTATCCGGTCTTCGGTTGCCCCCATCCCAACCTTCCCCCGCAGGCGGGGGAAGGGGCATGTCCATGAGGCCGGCACGACCGCTGAGCCTGCCGATCGGACTTGGACGCGCCTCGCCCATGATCGTCCGCGCTGTCCCGACCGATCCCGCGATCCGCTCCCTCCCCCGCAGGCGGGGGAGGGCTGGGGTGGGGGCGCGCGACCAACCTTGCGGCTTGCAGATGTATCCGGTCTTCCTTTGCCCCCATCCCAACCTTCCCCCGCGTGCGGGGGAAGGGGCATGTCCATGAGGCCTGCACCGCTGCCGGCCCTGCCTATCGGGAATGGACCCGCCCGGCCCACGATCGTGTACGTGGTCTCGATCGACTCCGCGATCCGCTCCCTCCCCCGCATGCGGGGGAGGGCTGGGGTGGGGGCGCGCGACCAACTTGATGGCTTGCCGACGCATCCGTCCTCCGTTCGCCCCCATCCCGGCCTTCCCCCGCATGCGGGGGAAGGGGCATGTCCATGAGGCCCGCGCCACTGCTGGTCGCACTGATCGCCTGCTGGGGACTGGCCGGCCTCGCCGTGCCGTTCCTCGGCTGGCCGCTGTGGCAGTGGCAGCTGGCGGGCGCGGTGTTGCTGGTGGTCGCGGCACTGGATGGATGGTGGCTGCGACGCCGGCCGACGCCGGAAACCGTGCGCGAAATCCCCGATGCACTGTCGCTGGGCGTCGAGCGCGATGTCGCGCTTTCGTTCGAGTCGAGGGTGAAGCAGCGCGTGGAGGTGTTCGACCTGCATCCGGGCGACTGGGCATCGACCGGCCTGCCGCGCCGGCTGACACTGGCGCCGATGTCGGCCACCCGCATCAGCTACCGCCTGCGTCCTGCGGTGCGTGGCGACGCGCACTTCGAGGGTGTGCAGCTGCGCCTGCGTTCGGCACTGGCGCTGTGGCGGCAGTCGCGCGTTGCCGGCGCGCCGCAGCGGGTGCGCGTGTACCCGAACTTCGCGCCGCTGACGCGCTTCGCGCTGTTCAGTGCCGAACAGGCCTCGCGCCTGGTGGGCGCGCACCTGAAGCGCCGGCGTGGCGAAGGCACGGACTTCCACCAGATGCGCGAATACCGCGTCGGCGACAGCCTGCGCCAGGTCGACTGGAAGGCCACCGCGCGTGCGCGCAAGCTGATCTCGCGCGAGTACCAGGACGAGAAGAACCAGCAGTTGGTGATGCTGATCGACACCGGCCGCAGGATGATGGCGCGCGAGGACGAACTGGGCCACTTCGACCACGTGCTCAACGCATCCCTGGTCGTGTCCTACCTGGCGCTGCGGCAGGGCGATGGCGTGGGCCTGTTCGCCGCCGGCGGCGACAGCCGCTGGGTCGCGCCGCAGCGCGGCATGGCCGCCATCGACACGCTGCTGCGCGCCAGCTACGACCTGCAACCGCGCGCGGTCGCAACCGACTACCTGGCGGCCGCCACCGAACTCAGCCTGCGCCAGCGCCGCCGCGCGCTGGTGATGCTGGTCACCAACGTGCGCGACGAGGACATCGACGATCTGCTGGCCGCCGTGCGCCTGCTGCAGAAGCGGCACCTCGTCTGCGTGGCCAGCCTGCGCGAGACCTCGCTGGACGACGCGCTGGACAGCGACGTGCACGACCTGCAGGGCGCGATCCACGCCGGCGCCGTCGCGCGCTACCTGGAACAGCGCACGGCCGCCCACGATGCGTTGCGCAGCCATCGGATGATGGTGCTGGACGTCACCGCCGACGAACTGCCGGGCGCGCTGGTGGAGCGCTATCTGGCGGTGAAGCGCGACGGTGTGCTGTAGTGGCGCGCATGCGCACGCTCGCCACGCCGCTCGTCCTCGTCTTGCTGTGCCTCGGTGCCGGACCATCGCATGCCGCGGATGTCGAACGCATCCGCCTGCAGTCGACCGAGGTGGTCGTCGAGATCACGCCGGCATTGGGCGGCCGTGTGCTGCATGCCGGGCGCGTCGATCGTCCCAACCTGATCAAGATCGGCGAGCCCGTCGCGTCGCAACCGACGCCAGCCGTCTCGGCGGACGCGGACGACATCGGCTATCTCGGCCATGACGTCTGGCTCGGACCACAGAGCGGCTGGTGGTCCGACCAGGAGGCGAACCCTGGCCGGCGCGCGGCCAAGGCGGTGTGGCCGCCGGACCCGTACCTGGCGTTCGCGGAGACGCACGTGGTCGCGCGCTCGCCCGAGCGGCTGGTGCTGGAGGGCATCGACAGCCCCGTCAGCGGCGTGCGGCTGCTGAAGTCGTTCGCGTTCGATCCGTCCGATCCGTCCACCGTCATCGTGACGGCGACCGCACGCAACATCCGCGGACGTCCTGTCGCGCGCGACCTGTGGTTCAACACGCGCACGTCCGCCGCCACCCGCGTGTACGTGCCCGTTACCGACGCGCGCGACGTGCGCGTCGAAGGCGAGGACGGTGCCGTGCCTGCGTGGCGCATCGAGGGCGGCGTATTCTCGTTTCTGCCCGCATCGCCGGACCTACCGATGCGCCGCGGCAAGGCGCTCCTGCAGCCGTCCGCAGGCTGGATGGCGGGCTTCGCCAGCGGACAGGCGCTGGTGATCCGCTTCGACCACCAGCCCCGCGCCGCCATCCATCCCGAGCAGGGCCAGGTCGAGCTCTACCTGGACCATGCCGGCGACGTCCAGGCCGGCCTGCTGGAGATGGAAGTGCACGCGCCGTTCCGCACCCTCGCCGCCGGCGAGGCGAGGCGATGCAGGCGCAGGAGCACTGGACCCTGCTGGCTTACGACGGACCGGAGACACAGGAGGCGCAGGTCGCCTTCCTGTGTGAACGCCTGGCGCTCTGCGTCGCGAACGACTGACCGCCGCGCGTCAGCGCGATGCGTCGATGCCCTTGCCCGTCGCCGTCCACCAGAGGCCGCCGTACAGGTGTGCCAGGTACGACGGGTCGTCGTACAGCGCCGGCGTGTGTCCCAGCGCGGTGACGAACACGCGGCCGCCGTCGTAGGCGTGGTACCAGGCGACCGGGTGGTCCTTGCCCATGCCGCGGGCGGTCTGGCCGGGCCAAATGCGGGTGGGGTCGTAGCTGGATTCGTCCACGCTGAGCACGGTGCGCAGGCCGCGCGTGACCGGGGCGTTGAACTCGTACCACTCGTCCGTCCATACCCAGCGCGACGGCAGGCCGAACGTGGCGGGGAACGCCGGATCCTCAACGCGCACGGTGGCGGTCTGCACCATCGGATGGATGCGGAACGTCCGCCCGATCAGGCGCTCGAACCACGGCCAGTCGCCGGGTGGATTGAAGATCAGCGCGCGGTGCACGGCCATCACGCCACCGCCGGCGCGGACGTACGCTTCCAGCGTCGCGCGCTGTGCACCCTTGAACTCGTCACCCGGAGTATTGAGCAGCACGATGGCGGCATACGGCGACAGGTCGCTATCAAACGGCGTGCTGTTCCACGACCATGTGAGATCGAAGCCATGCACATGCGCCATGCGTTCGAACTGCGGCTTGGCGACCACGGCATAGTCGTGGTGGTAGCGGTTGGGGATGGCGACTACGAGCACCTTGAACTGGCCCTGCGCGAACGCGGAGGGCGCCAGGGAGGCGAGGCAGAGGAGCGTCAGCAGCAGGAAGCGTTTCATCCCGCGATGCTAGCCGGCTCGCCTGCTGCCAGGCGTCGCCGCGCTATTCCGTTTTCAGCGACGTCTATGCGGATATCGCCTAGGCCGTGCGCGTGGCCTGCATCGCCTTGCAGGCGCCCCAGGCCAGCATCACCAGGCCGGCTGCGGACACGACGCCGATCAGCATGCCGAAGGCGCTGAACAGGCCCATCATGCTGCTCACCGAGGCATAGCCGTCGGTGGCGTTGTTGATCACCCATGCCTGCCACACGCTCATCACGCCGCGCAGCAGGGTGGTCAGCAGCATCAGCGAAATGCCGGCCAGCGCCAGCTTGCGACCCGGCGCCGGCGGCGCCCACATCGCCAGCATCGCGGCGCCGGCCACGCAGGCCAGCAGTTCGGGCAACTGGTAGCCGAGCATCGTCAGCATCTGGGTAGGGAATCCGTCCATGCGCAGTTCCATCTTGAAGGAGTAACCAATCTACCGTACTGCCCGGGCGATCCCGTAACGGTGATGGCGCTCAGCGGCATCGCCATCGCAGCGTGATCCTTCTCCAAGGACCCGTGTCGATCTTAGCCAGCCGCACGCCGCCTGGGTATGGATATCACGGCAAGCAGGCATGACACGCAAAACCAGACATGGAACGCGATGCCGACGGCCTCGCGCGGCCGCGCCTCGCTATCGACGGCTTCGAATGTATCCAGGGCTTCGCGCGCATTCATCCCGGTGCCTATCGGGGGGACGTCGACCACGACAGCCGTGGTCGGGATGGCCGGCGCGCTCAGGGTCCACAGCACGATCGCAGCCAGTGCTAGCAGCATCGACAGGCTGGCACGGTTGCGCAGGCGCACGTGCAACACGACACACGTGATCACCAGCAGGAGCAGATTGACGGTTTCCGCGACTGCCGGAATGTCTGACATTGCATCCATGCCCCTCAATCCGCCGTCACCAGCACCTTGTCCTTGCCGCGCAGCGTGGCATAGACGGCATCCGTTTCCGGTCGCACGCCATGCCAGTGCTCGAACGCTTCGGCGGCCTGCTCCACCAGCATGCCGAGTCCGTCCACCGCATCGTGGCAGCCGGCGGCGCGGGCCCAGGCGAGGAAAGGAATCGCCGCTTCGCCGTAGTTGAGGTCGACCGCCAGCGTGCGCGGCGTGGCCAGGGTGAAGGGCAAGGTGAAGGCGCCCTGGTCCTGGCGTGCGGCCGAGGTCGCGTTGACGATCAGCGAGAAGTCGCCGAGGTTTCGCAGATCGTCCCAGTAGCGCGAGTGCGCGCGGTCGGGTTCGCACAGCGCATCGGCCAGTGCGTCGGCGCGATCCGGCGTGCGGTTGACGATGATCAGTTCGCTGATGCCGGCATCCAGCAGTGCGGGCGCCACGCCGCGTGCGGCGCCACCGGCACCGAGCAGCAGGGCGCGGCGTGCGCGCAGGTCCAGTCCGTGGCGTCCCGTGAGATCGCGCACAAGGCCGGCGCCGTCGGTGTTGTCGCCGTGCCATTGGCCGTCATGGCGCGTCAGCGTGTTGACCGCGCCGGCACGCCGTGCGCGGTCGCTGGCCTGCGCGCAGATCGCGAAGGCGGCTTCCTTCAGGGGCAGCGTGACGTTGGCGCCCGCGCCGCCCTCGCCGGCGAACCGGTCCAGTGCGGCGACGAAGTCGTGCGGCGCGGTGTCGATGGCCGTGTACTCCAGCGTGATGCCGCCCTGCTGCGCGAACGCGGCGTGGATGCGTGGCGACAGCGAATGGGCGACGGGATGGCCGAAGACGGCGTAGCGGTGGCTCGACATGGCGCGGTACCCCGTCTGCTGGTGTTCGCCGAAGTCTACCGTGCGCCAGCGTCGTCTTGACAGGCGCCGGCGTGCGTTTCAATGTGCCGCCGCCGAAGGGGACGCCAGGGATCGAGGCGACAGGCAGGCCGGGCTGGGGAGTCCGACCGCCTTCGATGGAACTCTGCCACTGCGACGACGCGCATCGACCGGGAACGGCGCGACGCGCACGCCAGCGCATGCCTCCCCATCGGCATCCACGCGCACCACACCGATCCACCCGCCGGTACCGCAAGGACGCGGGGGATTCCATCACCACCGAAAGGGGAAACACCATGAAACCGATGTTCCGTTACCTGCCGCTCGCACTGGCGGCCTTTGCCCTGCATGCGCAGGCGCAGTCCATCTCGCCGGCGTACGAAGCGTTCCGCAACAAGGAAGCGCCGCAGCCCACCCCCAACCAGCCCGCGACGCCGACGGCACAGCAGGCGGTTCCCGCGCCGGCGGCGCCGGCACTTGCGCCGGCCTATGCCGCGCCCGCACCTGCGCCGTACGTCGCGCCTGCGGCCGCGCGCGAGGAACGGGAGAACGGCGGCTTCTTCGTCGGCCTGCAGGCCGGTCAGGGCTGGATCTACGAGGACGTCGAACAGGATGCCGTGGCCGTCAGCGCGGGTTACCGCTGGCAGGCGGGTCCGTGGGCGCAGGTCGGTGTGGAGCTGTCTGGTGGTCGGTTGGACAGCGCGGACTACCGCGGCGACCCGGTGGCGAAGGCGACCTATCAGGCGATCGGCGCCAATGCCCGCTTCAACTTCGGAAACAGTCCGTGGTTTGCGGCGGTACGCGGCGGCTATTTCGATGCGGAGCAGGAATACTCCGACAGCGTCTTCTCGACCGATGGCGGCTACGCCGGCATCGCCGTCGGCGTGGATATCGGTCGCCACTTCAACGTCAGTCTTGGCTACACCGGATTCATCTATGCCAGCAGCTACGACGATGACTGCGGCGACTACGATTACGATTGCGACTTCAACCGTGCCGACACGGTGATGCTGGGTATCGAAGCCCGCTTCTGACGCCGGAATGGAAACGGGAGCCGACAGGCTCCCGTTTTCTCGGCAGCGCGCCGGTAGCCGCTCAGCTGTCCACGGGGCGTACCAGTGGGCGAACGTAAACATGCTGCGTCTTCGCCAGCGTGAAGCCGACCGACGGGTAGAACGCGTGCGATTCCGGTCGCAGCACGTTGGAGCGCAGGAAAACGTCGGTGCCTCCCTGTTGCCGGATCCAGTCGCAGGTCGCATCGACCAGCTTTCGTCCCACGCCCATGCGTCGCGCACGCGGATCGACGATCAGCGCGGTGATCTCCGCACGGCCACCGAACTCGATCATCAGCCGCCACTCGGCGGCGACCACGCCGAACAGCGAACCGTTGTCCGCCGCCGCGGCGACTATCACGGCATGCGTCGACGACGCGAGCAGCGCCTGCAGACGCTTCGCCATCGCGGCGTCATCGACCGGATAGTCGAGCAGCGTGCACAGGCGCGCCAGCTCGCCCGCATCGTCATGCCGCGCATCGCGGATGACGACGGACGCCATGTCAGCCGTCCCGCAACCAGCGCGCGGCATCCAGCGCGAAGTAGGTCAGCACGCCATCGGCGCCGGCGCGCTTGAACGCGGTCAGCGCTTCCAGCGCACAGGCCTTCTCGTCCAGCCAGCCGTTGGCGGCGGCCGCCTTGATCATCGCGTACTCGCCGCTGACCTGGTAGGCGAACGTCGGCACGCCGAACTCGTCTTTCACACGGCGGATCACGTCGAGATACGGCAGGCCGGGCTTGACCATCACCATGTCCGCGCCTTCCTCCAGGTCCAGCGCGATCTCGTGCAGCGCTTCGTTGGAGTTGGCCGGGTCCATCTGGTAGGTGAACTTGTTGCCCTTGCCGAGGTTGCCGGCGCTGCCGACCGCGCTGCGGAACGGCCCGTAGAACGCGCTGGCGTACTTGGCGGCGTACGACATGATGCGGGTGTTGATGTAGCCGGCCTTCTCCAGTGCTTCGCGGATCGCGCCGATGCGGCCGTCCATCATGTCGCTGGGCGACAGGATGTCCACGCCCGCAGCAGCGTGCGCCAGCGATTGCTTCACCAGCGCCTCGATGGTCTCGTCGTTGAGGATGTAGCCGGTGTCGTCGATCAGGCCGTCCTGGCCGTGCGTGGTGTACGGGTCCAGCGCCTGGTCGCTCATCACGCCAAGTTCGGGGAAGCGCGCTTTCAGCGCGCGGATCGCGCGCGGGATGATGCCGTCCTCGTCCCAGGCGATGCGGCCGTCGGCGGTCTTCGCCGCTGGATCGGGCACGCCGAACAGGTCCAGCACCGGCACGCCCAGCTCCAGCGCTTCCTCGCCGACGCGCAGCAGTTCGTCGATCGACAGCCGTTCCACGCCGGGCATCGAGGCCACCGGCGAGCGACCTGTTTCCTCGTGCACGAACACGGGGTAGATCAGGTCGTTGGTGGTCAGCACATGCTCGCGCATCAGGCGACGGGAAAAGTCGTCGCGGCGCATGCGGCGGGGGCGGATGTGGGGGTAGGCCATCACGGACTCCTGGCAGAGCGGCGAATGATACGCCGGTGGTCCGTGCACCGGCCTGCGACAGGCGGTCGCAGCGCGGAACGCGGCGACCGGCCGGAGGTCAGATGATGCCGCCGCCCAGCGACAGGCGGACGATACCGACGACGATGACGATGCCGTTGAGCACCAGCCCGGTCTTCGCGCGTCCGCGATGCTGGGTGCGGGTGAACAGGATGCCGATGGCGGCGATGATCGCGCCGACCGCCGCGAACGGGATCAGGAACCAGTTGCCCCATCCCAGCAACGGAATCAGCGCCAGCACCATCCACAGCATCGCCACGACGCCCCACAGCAGGCTGATCAGTCCCATCGAACGTTCTCCAAAGCGTGGCGCGCGGTGCGGCGCCTCATGGCACCACTATGCGGATGCGCGACAGGCGCTTCAAGCACCGACGCCGTGCATGCCCTCGATCTCGACCAGCAACTCGCGACGGCAGACGTCGGCGTGCAGCATCAGCCACGGCACGCGCGTGCCGAGGCGCGCTTCGAGTTGTGCCGCCACGGCCTCGGCGTCGTCCGCATCGCTGACGTAGACCTTGAGGCGCGAACTCGGGTCCAGGTGCGGCGGCAGCCCCGGCGCATGCGTGCGCGCCGCCCCGAGCAGGCTGTCGAGGTTGGTCAACGTTTCGTCGAGCTGCGCGCGCAACGAGTCCGCATGCTGCGACGCGTGGCCGACGATGCTGGCCGTGCCCGACAACAGCAACGGCACGTGCAACGAAGGCGGCAGCAGGGCGCGCGCGAAACTCGGCGACTGCGGGCCGTATTCGCGCGGATAACGGTACGCGCTGACCTGGCGCGGATTCTCCAACGGCAGGCCGGGTTCGCGCGAGGCCAGCCAGTACACCTGCAATATGCGGCGTCCGTCGCGGCTGCCGATGGCGGTCGCCGCCGGCAACACGCGCGTGTCGACATCGCCCAGTCCCTGCACGCGGCCGACGCAGAACTGCCGATAGCGCTCGGTATCGCCGTCGCCCTCGGTGATCGCGTCGAAGTAGTTCCAGATGCGCAGCAGGTGCGGATAGCCGCTGTCGCGCCAGAAGGCCGCCATCGCCGCGTAGGCATGCGCGCTGGCATGCAGGATGCCGCCCTCGGGTTCTTCCCATTCGACCGCGCCGAACAGCAGCGTGCCGTCGTGGCTGTAGCGCACCGCGCCGTCGCGACCCGTCACGACCGGGCCGGAGGCGCGCCAGACTTCGTAGGGGGCGGCGGCTTCACGCAACGGCGACAGCGGAACGCGCAAATAGCGGGGATCGTCGATCGCGGACGTGGCCGGCGCCAGCGCGCCGAAGCCGAGTACCGCCAGGGTCTCCGGCAGGCCCAGCAGCGCCTGCGGCGAGGGGGCATGGATGTAGTCGACCGCCAGCCGCTGTGGTGCGGATGGGTGGTCGGGAGGGGAACTCATCGTGCGGGAAGCGGATGCATGGTCAGGGCGAAATGATAACCCGCCGGCTTTCGCCCGCCCCGGGATGTGCCAGTATTCAGCCGCAGCGGCGGAAGATCGCCTCACGCCAACGGGAGAAGCCGTCATGTCGTTCCGCATCGCCACCGTCGTGTTCGCCGCCCTGCTGGCCAGCGGGTGCGCCAGCAGTTCCAAGGTCATGCTGGGGCAGGCCCGCGCACCGGTCGACCCGGCCCAGGTCCAGGTCTACCGCACTCCGCCCGCAGGCTCGCAGGAGATCGCGCAGCTGGAATCGAAAAGCGGTGTCGGCTTCGGCACCCAGGGCCAGACCGATGCGGCCGTGGCCCGCCTCAAGCGCGAAGCCGCCGCCCTCGGCGCCAATGGCGTGGTGTTGCTGGGCGTAGGCTCCAGCGGCTCGCCCGTCGGCATGTCGGTCGGTGCCGGCAGTTACGGCCGGCACTCCGGCGGTGGCCTCAGCATGGGTATCCCCACCACGCAGAAGCAGGCCGCCGGCGTAGCCATCTATGTCCCGCCCGGCACCATCGTCGATCCGGCGCTGGTCGTGCCGGATCCCTCGCCGAAGCGCTGAGCGCGCCACGCGCGATGTCCCCGAAGGCGGCCCATGGCCGCCTTCGTCGTCCAGATTCAGGGCGATGTCGTTGCGGCGTTGTCTTCCAGCACGATGCGGTCGCCGCCGTCCACGTTGATCGCCAGCGTTTCGTAGCGCCATTCGCCTGCGCGCTTTTCCGCCACGACGTACAGCGTGCCGTCGGTGCGTGCACCGTCGAGCGGGATCGCCAGGTCGGCCTTGCCGCTTGCGCCATTGACGTTGATGTTGCCTTGCACGAACCAGCCGGCGTGGATCGGTTCGCCCAGCGCAGCGATCACGGCGGGATCCGACTGCGCGCGCGTGACGGCATGCTGGTACGGGCCGGAGGACCGGATGGCGCCGAAGACGAGCGCCACGATGCCGAAGGCGAACGCAGCGAACAGCGCCAGCAGCAGCGTCGCCAGCACGGGGACGCACCACTTCCAGTTGCGTTGCCACCAGCCGGGCTGGACAGGGGCGTGCATGGACATCGGGGTGCTCCCGGTCGGGTCAGGGCTTCAGGCAGCGGGCGAAGAAATCCCCGGTCAGCCGGTAGCGATGCAGCAGGTCGCTGCCACGCAGGCCGTGCTTGGCGCCGGGATAGGTCATCAGCTCGAACGGCGTGCCGCGCTTCTGCAGGTCGCTCATCAGCTGCGTCGAGTTGGTGAACAGCACGTTGTCGTCGGCCATGCCATGGATCAGCAGCAGCTTCGAACGCAGGCCGCCCAGATGGGTGAACACGCTGGCCTCGCGGTAGCCGGCCTCGTTCGCCCTCGGCAGGTCCATGTAGCGCTCGGTGTAGTGGGTGTCGTACAGCGCCCAGTCGGTGACCGGTGCGCCGGCCACGCCGCATGCATAGGCCTCGCTGTGCCTGGCCAGCAGCATCAGCGTCATGTAGCCGCCGTTCGACCAGCCATGCACGCCGATGCGCGCCGGATCGACGAAGGGCTGCGACTTCAGCCATTCGACGCCGCGCAGCTGGTCGTCCACTTCCACCGTGCCCTGCTTGCCGTACAGCGCGCCACCGAACGCGGCGCCCCTGCGCGGCGTGCCGCGGTTGTCCAGCGAGAACACCACGTAGCCCTGCTGGGCCAGGTACTGGTTGAAGAACGCGTCGCTGCGGCCGGGCCAGGCACGGGTGACGGTCTGCGCGGCGGGGCCGCCGTAGACGAACACCACGACCGGGTACTTCTTCTTGGGGTCGAAGCCGGCCGGTTTGATCAGGCTGTAGTGCAACGGCGTGGTGCCGTCGGCCGCGGTCAGCGTGCCGAACGTGGTGGCTTGGTGAGCAGCCAGATACTTTGCGTAAGGGTGTGAAGGATCGTTGGGATCATTCACCAGCAGCGTCGCCAACTCGGTGCCGTCGGCCTTGAAAAGTTTGATCTGAGGCAAGGTAAGGTCGCTGGACCAGCTGTCCACATACACGCTGGCGTTACTTGCGAAGCTGGCGGCATGCATGCCGGGTGCCTTCGACAACTGCTGAAGGTTACCGCCACCCAGGGATACCGAGTAGACGTGGCTCACTTTGGGGTCGGCGCCTACGGCCATGGGATCCATGGTTTTGCTGACGATCTGGGATCGACGGCCGGCACTGAAATAGACCAAACCCTTGTCATCGTCGACAGCTAAGACTCCATCTACAGGCCAATCGCCGTGGGTCAATTGCGACAGCTCCGCGCCGTCTTCGGAGACCAGGTAGAGGTGCTCGAACCCGCTGCGCTCCGACGACCACAGGAAACGTCCATCCTTCAGAAACCGCAGGTCGTTGTGCAGCGGCACCCACGTCTTCGACGTTTCGGTCACCAGCGTGCGCTGCTTGCCGGTCGCCAGCGTGGTTTCGATCAGCTCCAGTGTCTTCTGGTCACGCGACTGGCGCTGGAACGTCAGGCGCTGCGGATCGCGCCAGTCCACCCGGGCCAGGTAGATGTCCTGCTCGGCACCGAGGTCGATCCAGCGCGGCTTGGCGCCGGCCTTCGGCGCGATCACGCCGAGCTGCACCAGCACGTTGCGGTCGCCTGCCGCCGGATAGCGCTGCTCGACCACTTCCGTGCGGTCGGGATAGACCTCGTAGCGCTTCACCAGCGGCACCGGCGTCTCGTCGATGCGCGCGAAGGCGATGGCCGAATCGTCCGGCGCCCACCAGTAACCGGTGTGGCGGTCCATTTCCTCGTCGGCGACGAACTCGGCCACGCCGTTGCCGATGGTGTCGCTGCCGTCGCGGGTCAGCTGTGCTTCCTTGCCGCTGGCCAGATCGACGATCCACAGGTTGCGGCCCCGGATGAAGCTGACGAAGCCGCCTTTCGGCGAGATCTTCGGGTCGGTGGCGAAGCCGCCGCCGTCCGTCAGCTTGCGCACTGCGTCCTTGCCGGACCTGGACAGGTCGTAGAAATACAGCTCGCCGCCCAGCGGGAACAACAGCGCCTTGCCGTCCGGCGACCACTGGTAATCGACGATCCCCGATAGCGCGGCAATGCGCTGGCGCTCGCGGCGTGCCTTTTCTTCGTCGCTCAGCACTTCTTCGCCAGGCAACACCACCGATGAATCCACCAGCAGGCGCGTCTGCCTGCTGGCGATGTCGTATTCCCACAGGTCCAGCCGGTTGCGGTCGCTGTCCTTGCCGCGCAGGAAGGTCACCCGTGACCCGTCCGGCGCCACCTGCGGTTTGGTCAGCGTGGGGCCGGACAGCGGCGCGCTGCCGGTGATGGCTTCCAGCGTGAGTTTTTCGGCGTGGGCGGGCAGGGCGGTGGCGAAGGTCATCAGGGCGAACAGGGCAAGGCGCATCGGATTTCTCGGGCGGCAGGGCCGGTCAGGCCCCGATTATTGCACCCGTCACCGTAGCGTGCGCCGCGCGCACGACCTCCGGATCCGACACCGCGCGTCGCACGCACAGCGCGCGATATAGGGGGCAGGGGGTCGTGCGCATGGCGCACGCTACTTGCCGAACAGGTGCTTGCGTTCCTCGTCGGTGAGCGGCTTGCCGGCGTTGGGATTGACCTGTGCCTTCAGCGCATACGCGCGCTGCACGGCGGGACGCGCGGCGATCTCCGCCTGCCAGCGCAGCAGGTGCGGGTACGGTGAAAGATCCAGCGGGGCCTTGTCGTAGGCGTTGATCCACGGGTGGATCGCCATGTCGGCGATGCCGTAGTCGTCGCCCGCCACGTACGCATGCTTCGCGAGCTGCGTGTCCAGCACGCCGAGCAGGCGCTGCACCTCGCGCGTGTAGCGGTCGATGGCGTAGGGGATCTTCTCCGGCGCATACACGGTGAAGTGGCCGTACTGTCCCGTCATCGGTCCCAGGCCACCCATCTGCCACATCAACCACTGGTTGACGGCGACCTTCTGGCGCGTGTCCGTGCCGAAGAAGCGACCGGCCTTGTTGGCCAGGTACAGCAGGATGGCGCCGGATTCGAACACGCTGATCGGTTCGCCGCCATCGGCGGGCGCGTGGTCGATGATCGCCGGCATCTTGTTGTTCGGCGAGAACGCCAGGTAGTCGGGCTTGAACTGGTCGCCCTTGCCGATGTCCACCGGCACGATGCGGTAGTCGAGCTTGCTGCCGGCCTCGGCCAGCTCTTCCAGCAGCAGGGTGATCTTGTGGCCGTTGGGGGTGGGCCAGTAATAGAGGTCGATCATGGCGTCGTCCGCAGCAGGGGTAGGCGACCGAGTCTAGCGGCCCGGGCCGACTTGGCAGCGTCAAATCCGGCCGGTACCCTGCGCCATCCTTGGAAAAGACCGTTCCGACATGACCGACCCCAAATCCGCGCGCCTGGGCCCGTTGCCGGCCCTGATCTTCAGTTCGCGCTGGCTACAGCTGCCGCTGTACCTGGGCCTGATCGTCGCGCAGGGCGTGTACGTGGTCCTGTTCCTGAAGGAACTGTGGCACCTGGTCCACGGCGCGACCAGCCTCAGCGAACAGGACATCATGCTGCTGGTGCTGGGTCTGATCGACGTGGTGATGATCTCGAACCTGCTGATGATGGTCATCGTCGGCGGCTACGAAACCTTCGTCTCGCGCATGGGACTGGAGAAGCATCCCGACCAGCCGGAGTGGCTGAGCCACGTCAACGCCAGCGTGCTGAAAGTGAAGCTGGCCATGGCGATCATCGGCATTTCATCCATCCACCTGCTGAAGACCTTCATCGGCGCCAGCACGCTGGGTGGCCTGCCGTTGTGTGGCACGCCTGAAGCGTTTGCGGCGGCGGAAGCCGCAAGGACGGCAGGCTGGCTGGCGAAGACGTGCAGCGATTTCACGTCGACGGGCGTCATGTGGCAGACGATCATCCATGCCATCTTCATCCTGTCGGCCATCGGCATCGCCTACACGGATCGTTTGATGAACAACGGAGCGCCCGCCAAACAGGCGGCACACTGACCCGCCATGCGGGGCGATGGCCCGGTCATTCGTGACGCGAATGATGGCGACACCGCCGCCATCGTCGGCCTGAACCTCGCCGAGGTCCGGCACACCAGCCCGATGGATGCGGACAGGCTGCGCCAGTTGGCGTCCCTGTCCGCCTATCACCGCGTGGCGACGCAGGAAGGCCGCGTCGTCGCCTTCCTGCTGACGATGCACGCGGGCGCGGACTACCGCAACGACAACTTCGTCTGGTTCGCCGAACGCTTCCCCGATTTCCTGTACGTGGACCGCATCGTGGTGGATGCCGCCGCGCAGGGCCATCGGTTGGGATCGGCGCTGTACGGCGATCTGTTCGCCTTCGCCCGTGAACGCGGCATCCCGCGCATCACCTGCGAGTTCAACGTGGTGCCACCGAACGAGCCGTCGCGCCTGTTCCATGCGCGCCACGGTTTCGTCGAAGCCGGCCGGCAGTGGCTGGACGAGGGCCGCAAGCAGGTCTCGATGCAGGTCGCCGATCTGGCCTGAACACGCTGCGTCTCAGGGCGTGGGCCGCCGCAGGCCGTAAAATGCGCGGATGGATGTCTCCCACCTGCTCGATGATCTGAATCCCGCCCAGCGCGACGCCGTCTCCGCCGAACCCGGGCACTACCTGGTCCTGGCCGGTGCCGGCTCCGGCAAGACCCGCGTGCTGACCCACCGCATCGCCTGGCTCAACGAAGTCCATGGCGTGCCGACCCACGGCATCTTGGCGGTGACCTTCACCAACAAGGCCGCCGGCGAGATGCGCGCGCGCGCCGACGTGCAACTGCGCAACGGCAGCCGCGGCATGTGGGTCGGCACCTTCCACGGCCTGGCGCACCGCCTGCTGCGCCTGCACTGGCAGGAGGCGAAGCTGCCCGAGACCTTCCAGGTGCTCGACAGCGATGACCAGCAGCGGCTGGTCAAGCGCGTGGTGCAGGCGATGGAGCTGGACGAAGGCAAGTACCCGCCGAAGCAGCTCACCTGGTGGATCAACGAGCAGAAGGACGAAGGGCGTCGGCCGGAACACATCCAGCCGGCACCCAACGACGACTGGCTGGATGTGCGCCGGCAGGTCTATGCCGGCTACCAGGAGCGCTGCGACCGCGCCGGCCTGGTCGACTTCGCCGAACTGCTGCTGCGCGCGCACGAAGTGCTGCGCGATACGCCGGCGCTGCTGGCGCACTACCGCACGCGCTTCCGGCAGATCCTGGTGGACGAGTTCCAGGACACCAACGCCATCCAGTACGCCTTCATCCGCGTGCTGGCGGGCGACACCGGCCATGTCTTCGTGGTGGGCGACGACGACCAGAGCATCTACGGCTGGCGAGGGGCGAAGGTCGAGAACATGCAGCAGTTCCTGCGCGACTATCCGTCGGCGCGGACCATCCGGCTGGAGCAGAACTACCGGTCCAGCGCCAACATCCTGGGCGCCGCCAATGCGGTCATCGCGCACAACCCGGGGCGCATCGGCAAGCAGCTGTGGACCGACACCGGCGATGGCGAGCCGATCGACCTGTACGCCGCGTACAACGAGATGGACGAAGCGCGCTTCGTCGTCGAGCGCATCCGCCAGTGGGTGCGCGATGGCGGTAGCCTGGGCGATGCCGCCATCCTCTACCGCAGCAACGCGCAGTCGCGTGCGTTCGAAGAGGCGTTGCTGTCCGAGCAAGTGCCTTACCGCGTCTACGGCGGCATGCGCTTCTTCGAGCGTGCCGAAATCAAGGACGCGCTGGCCTACCTGCGCCTGATGGCCAACCGTGCCGACGACGCCGCGTTCGAGCGTGTGGTCAACACGCCGACGCGTGGCATCGGCGAGCGCACGCTGGACGAAGTGCGCCGGCTGGCGCGCGGTGCGCGCGTGTCGCTGTGGGGCGCGGCGATGCTGGCGGCACAGGGCAGCGGCCTGGCGGGTCGTGCGCGCAATGCGCTGGCGGCGTTCACCGCCCTGGTCGACCAACTGGCGGAAGAAACCGCGGAGATGACGCTGGCCGAGCGCGTCGACCATGTGCTCGCGCGCTCCGGCCTGCGTGAGCACTGGGCACGCGAGAGCCGTGGCGGGCTGGATTCCGAATCCCGCACCGAGAACCTCGACGAACTGGTGTCGGTCGCGTCCCGCTTCGTGCGTCGCGAAGACATTGCGGCCGAGGAAGACGTCCAGGAAGGCATGAGCGAACTGGTCGCCTTCCTGTCCTACGCTGCGCTGGAAGCGGGCGAGGGCCAGGTCGAAGCAGGCGAGGACGGCGTGCAGCTGATGACGCTGCATTCGGCCAAGGGCCTGGAGTTCCCGCTGGTGTTCCTGGCGGGGCTGGAGGAAGGGCTGTTCCCCAGCAACCGCTCGCTGGACGAGAGCGGGCGGCTGGAAGAAGAGCGGCGGCTTGCCTATGTAGGCATCACCCGCGCGCGCCAGAAGCTGGTGCTGAGCTATGCCGAAGCGCGGCGCCTGCACGGGCAGGACATGTACGGCATTCCGTCGCGCTTCCTGCGCGAGATCCCGGCCAACCTGCTCAACGAGGTGCGTCCGCGCGTGCAGGTCAGCCGGCCCGCCTCCGGCTTCGCCACGCGCGTCACGCCCGGCCATGCCAGCCTGGAGACGCCGGGTCTCAAGCTGGGCCAGACCGTCAGCCATGCCAAGTTCGGTCCCGGCGTGGTCACCGATTACGAGGGCAGCGGCGCGCACGCGCGCGTGCAGGTGAATTTCGACAGCGAAGGCAGCAAGTGGCTGGTGCTGGCCTATGCGAACCTCCAGGCGGTGTAGCCGTCGCAATTGATCCAGATCACGGCGCCCTACGCAGACCGGGCGTGTAATGGCCGCACCCCATCACCACGAGGTGCGGCATGTACCGGCATATCCTGATTGCGACCGACGGTTCCGACCTGGCAGGCAAGGGCGTGCAGCATGGCCTTGCCCTCGCTTTGCAGCTGCAGGCCAAGGCGACCGTGCTGACGGTCAGCGAGCCGATCAACACGGGCTTCGACGATGCCCTGGGCTGGAGCGCGGTGGCGACCTCGTTGCCCGACTTCCAGAAGGCCCGCGAGGAGGCTGCGCGCAAGGTGCTGGATGCCGCCGCTGCGCAGGCCGAACAGGCCGGCGTGACGCCGACGCTGCTGCACGTGGCGGACCGCTACGCGGCCGAGGCGATCGTCGACACGGCGGAAAGGCAGGGCTGCGACCTGATCGTCATGGCCTCGCATGGCCGGCGTGCGCTGGGTCGCCTGCTGCTGGGCAGCCAGACCAGCGAAGTCCTGGCGCGCTGCGGCGTACCGGTGCTGGTGATCCGATGAACGCGGGGTTTCACCAGCCGTAGAGCTTCCAGTACACCGGCGAGACGTCGCTGTTGTCCTTGCTCTTGTCCAGGCGGCCGTCGCCGTCGGAGTCGTACAGGTAATAGGGCGCGCCACGCGCCGGCGTGACCTTGACCATGCGCAGGTTGCCGGCCACGCGGTATTCCTCGATCGTGTCGCCGTTGGTCTCCGTACGCACGGCGACCTGGGCGTTGGCGAGATCCACGCCAGCAGGATTGCCGCCGCCGGTCGACGCACAGCCGGCCATGGCCAGCATGCAGGACAGCAGCAGGGTGCGGTTCGTCATGCGGGACATCGCGGACTCCTTGGCGCTCGGGTAGGGCGCGATTATGCGCCCACGACGGCCCTGTGCGCGTGACGCCGTGTACGGGAGCGCGGCGTAGAATGCCGCCATGACACGACTCGTACTGATCGACGGCTCCAGCTACCTGTTCCGCGCCTTCCACGCGTTGCCGCCACTGACCAATGCGGACGGCGAGCCTACCGGCGCGTTGTTCGGTGTGGTGAACATGCTGCGCTCGACGCTCAAGGAACGGCCGGATTTCGTTGCCTTCGTGCTCGATGCCAGCGGCCCCACCTTCCGCGATGAACTCTATCCGGCCTACAAGGCCCATCGCCCGCCGATGCCCGACGACCTGCGTGCGCAGGTGGAGCCGATGCGCCGCATCGTGCAGGCATTGGGTTTTCCGCTGCTGTGCGTGGAGGGCGTCGAGGCCGACGACGTGATCGGCACGCTCGCCGTGCAGGGTGCGGCGCAGGGCATGGAGGTCACCATTTCCACCAGCGACAAGGACTTCGCACAGCTGGTGAAGCCTGCGACGCCAGGTGCCGGCTCGATCGCGCTGGTCAATACGATGAGCGGCAGCCGGCTGGATACCGTCGACGCGGTGATGGAAAAGTTCGGCGTGCGACCGGACCAGATCGTCGATTTCCTCGCGTTGATGGGCGACACCGTCGACAACGTGCCGGGCGTGGAGAAGTGCGGTCCCAAGACCGCGGCAAAGTGGCTGGCCGAATACGGCACGCTCGATGCCATCCTCGAGAAGTCCGGCGAGATCAAGGGCAAGATCGGCGACAACCTGCGTGCCGCGCTGCCCCGCCTGCCGCTCAATCGCGATCTGGTCACCATCAAGACCGACGTGATGCTGGACGGTGGGCCGGAAACGCTGCCGCTGCGCGAGCGGCACGTCGATGAACTCCGCGAACTTTATGCGCGCTACGGGTTCCACCAGGCCCTGAAGGAACTGGACGGCGGCGTAGCCGGTGCGTCGACCATTGCCGAGAAGGAGCCGGGTCGTGCACGCGGCACCGGCCGCGTAGCGGCGGCCACCAGCGACGACGCGCCCGTCGATCCTGCGTTGGGCGTGGCCGGCGACTACATGGCGGTGACGGAACAGGCACAGCTCGACGCGCTGGTCGCCGAACTGCAGCAGGCCGACGAATTCGCCTTCGATACCGAAACCGACAGCCTCGACCCGATGCGGGCCAACCTGGTCGGCCTCAGCTTCGCCACCGAACCGGGCAAGGCTGCGTACGTGCCGGTGGGCCACGACTATCCTGGCGCGCCGCCGCAACTCGATCGGGCTTCCGTACTCGCTGCGCTGGCGCCGGTGTTGGCGGATGCAGGCAAGCGCAAGCTGGGACAGCACGGCAAGTACGACCTGCACGTCCTGTGCCGCCACGGTGTGGAGGTACAGGGCTACGCCGACGACACGATGCTGGAGAGCTTCGTGTTGAATGCCGGCAGCAACCGCCACGACATGGACAGCCTGGCCAAGCGCTGGCTGGGCTACGACACCATCAAGTACGAAGAGGTGGCCGGCAAGGGCGCCAAGCAGATCCTGTTCTCGCAGGTGGCCATCGACGACGCCACCCGCTACGCCGCCGAAGACGCGGACATCACGCTGCGCTTGCACCGTGCGCTGGCGCCGAAACTGGCGGCGGAAGCAGGGCTCGAGAGCGTCTACCGCGACATCGAGATGCCGCTGGTGCCGGTGCTGGCACGCGTTGAAGCCAATGGCGTGATGATCGATGGCGATGAACTGCGCCGGCAGAGCGCGGACCTGTCCAAGCGCATGCTGGCCGCGCAGCAGAAGGCCACGGAACTGGCGGGCCGTACCTTCAACCTCGATTCGCCGAAGCAGCTGCAGGCACTGCTGTTCGACGAACTCAAGCTGCCGGTGTTGGTGAAGACGCCGACTGGCCAGCCCAGCACCAACGAGGAAGCGCTGGAAGCCATCGCCGACCAGCACGAGTTGCCGCGCGTGATCCTGGAGTATCGCGGCCTGGCGAAGCTGCGCAGCACCTACACCGACAAGTTGCCGGAGATGGTCAATCCCGACACCGGCCGCGTGCACACCAGTTACCACCAGGCGGGCGCGGCGACCGGGCGGCTCTCGTCCACCGATCCCAACCTGCAGAACATCCCGATCCGCACCGACGATGGTCGCCGCATCCGCAAGGCCTTCGTCGCCCCGCCGGGCCGCAAGCTGGTGGCCTGCGACTACTCGCAGATCGAGCTGCGGATCATGGCGCACCTGTCGCAGGACCCCGGCCTGGTCCGCGCGTTCGAGTCCGGTGCCGACATCCACAAGGCGACCGCGGCGGAAGTGTTCGGCCGGAAGCTGGAAGACGTGACCGGCAACGAGCGCCGCGCTGCCAAGGCGATCAACTTCGGCCTGATGTACGGCATGAGCGCATTCGGGCTGGCGCGCCAGCTGGGGATCGCGCGCGGCGAGGCGCAGGACTACATCGCGCTGTATTTCAGTCGGTATCCCGGCGTGCGCGACTACATGGAACGCACGCGCGAGCAGGCTCGCGAACATGGCTATGTCGAAACGGTGTTCGGCCGCCGCCTGTACCTGGAGTACATCAACAAGGGCACACAGGGGCAGCGCGCCGGGGCCGAGCGCGCGGCGATCAACGCCCCCATGCAGGGCACTGCCGCGGACATCATCAAGCGCGCCATGATCGGCGTGGACGCCTGGCTGTCGGCGCACCGAGCACAGGCGCTGATGATCCTGCAGGTGCACGACGAACTGGTGTTCGAGGCGGACGCCGATTTCGTGCCGACGTTGCTGGAAGAGGCCACGGCCCGCATGGCCGCCGCGGCGCAGCTGAGCGTCCCGCTGGTGGTCGACAGCGGCATCGGCGACAACTGGGAAGAGGCCCATTGAGCAGGGCTGAAAACGGTTTCCCTTGCGGAACAGGCGCTTGCGGAATGTTCAGGAAAACCCTGTCAGGTATATTTGTATACCGACGAGTTCAATAAACTGAATTCCTCCTGAATCTTACGGATTTTTAACCGGAATCTTCACGAACTATCCATGTCCGGAGTGGTCATATAGCCCGTGACAGATGCAACGTCTGTCACTGATCTCTCCCATCCCCTGGAGCGATCTCCCCCGGAGCGACGACCCCTCCCCAGGTCCCGCTCCCCTGGCCCCGCCGATCTCCCCCTGGTCTGCGGGGCTTTTTATTGCCCGTCGTTTACCTGCGCAGCGTGCGCTACTTTGCGCGCAGACCTCCACCACCGGGTGATGCATGAGTGCGACGTTCTCCGAGATGTTCCAGATGGCCATGCCTTGGTGGGCGTTCGTACTGCGGGCCTGCATGGTGTACTTCATCCTGCTGGCGATGATCCGGATGACGGGCAAACGCACGATGGGACAGTTCACGCCCTTCGACATGCTGCTGGTCGTGCTGCTCGGCAATGCCGTGCAGAACGCGCTGCTCGGCGAGGACACGTCCGTGGGCGGCGGCCTGCTGCTCGCGGCCACGCTGATCGGCTTGAACTGGATCGTGGGCCTGGCGTCGGCGCGCTCGCCGAAGGTGGAGCGCTGGGTGGAAGGTTCGCCGGTGTTGCTTGCGCGCGACGGGCAGGTCTATCGCGATGTGTTGCGACGCGAGCTGATCAGCCGCGAGGACTTCGAAAAGGCCATGCGCGAGGCGGGATGCCTGGACATGGCCGACATCCGGCTGGCCGTGCTGGAGAACAATGGGCACATTACGGTGGTGGCAAGACAATCGGAGAACGCCGGCGTGGGAGCGACGTAAGTCGCGATCGTGATCCAGTTGCGCCATCGCGACGTACGTCGCTCCCACAAGACAACGGCTCAGGTCGGTTCAGCCAGCCAGTCGCGCGGCCTGAGGTAGTCGAGCAGCCGTTGTTCGTCGCTGCCGTCCTTCGGCGCGTAGCCGTATTCCCAGCGCACCAGCGGAGGCAGGCTCATCAGGATGGACTCGGCGCGCCCGCCGCTCTGCAGGCCGAACAGCGTGCCACGGTCGTACACCAGGTTGAACTCGACGTAGCGCCCACGACGATAGAGCTGGAACTGCCGCTCGCGTTCGCCGTACGGCGTGTCCTTGCGCCGATCCACGATCGGCAGGTAGGCATCCAGGAAACCGTCGCCGACGGCACGCAGGTAACCGAAGTCGCGGTCGAAGTCGTCGCTCAGGTCGTCGAAGAACAGGCCGCCGACGCCACGCGTCTCGTTGCGATGTTTGAGGAAGAAGTACTCGTCGCACCAGCGCTTGTGCGCGTCGTAACGCGCGTGGCCACCGAACGGTTCGCACAGGTCGCGCGCGGTCCGGTGCCAATGGCGGACATCTTCATCGACCGGATAGAACGGGGTCAGGTCGAAGCCGCCACCGAACCACCACGCCACGGTTTCGCCATCGCGTTCGGCGCGGAAATGGCGCACGTTGGCGTGCGTGGTGGGCAGGTGCGGATTGCGCGGATGGAACACCAGCGACACGCCGACGGCGCGCCAGGACGCGCCGGCCAGTTCCGGCCGGTGCGCGGACGCGGAGGGCGGCAGCCGGTCGCCGGACACATCGGAGAACCCGATGCCCGCCTGTTCGAACACGGCGCCATCGCGCAACACGCGCGTACGGCCGCCGCCGCGGATCGGCGAGGCGTCGCCGGCGGGCCGCGCCCACGCGTCCTCGCGGAAGCGCGCATGGCCGTCCGCCGCTTCGATGGCGGCGCAGATGCGGTCCTGCAGGTCGGTGAGGTAGTCGCGGACGGGTGTGAAGTCGTTCATGCCGCGCATTCTACCGGGGCGATGTAGCCATCCCGAATTCGGCGCGTACGGCCGGCCGGCTCAGCTGCCACACCACCAGTCCGTGCAGCACCGCGAATACGAACGCGCTGAGCCACAGCGTCGCCAGCGTCAGCAGGCGCAGCGCAGCGAGTTCCGCCTGCAGCCGCTCGATCCCCGGTTGAGGGGGCAAGGCCTGCACCCAGGAAAACGCGGCATCGACGGCCGCGATACCGGCGAAGTTGACGCCCGCGCCGGCCACCATGAAGAACACGAAACCCCACCAGCCCCATCTGCGACGGTGCAGCAGGCCGATCGACACCGCCAGGAACGCCGCAGAGACCAGCAGGAAGCCGGTGGCGAGCGTCGTGAGATGGGTGACTATCCATCGCACGGTCGCGGGAACGGCCTGCGTCGCGAGGAAGCCGAGCAGTGCATCGGTGTCCACCTGGCCTAGCAGGAGCCATGCCATGACGACCTGTATCGTGGCGTACAGCGTGGCGACGATGCCGATCGCGATCGACACCTTCGCCGTGACGGTGACGAAGGCCGACCCTGCGGCGCTGGCCTTCGCGGACTCCATCGCCTTACTTCAGGTTCTGCTCGAACAGCTTCAGCACGCGCTTGTACTCGTCCAGCCACGAGTCCGACCGCGTGAAGCCGTGGCGTTCCAGCGGATACGCCGCCAGTTCCCAGTTGTCCTTGCGCAGTTCGATCAGCTTCTGCGTCAGCACCACCGAATCCTTGAAGAACACGTTGTCGTCGATCATGCCGTGCGCGATCAGCAGGTGGTCCTGCAGGCCAGCGGCATATTCGATGGGCGACGAGGCGCGGTACGCCTCGGGGTCCAGCTCCGGCGTGTTGAGGATGTTGCTGGTATACTCGTGGTTGTACTGGGTCCAGTCCACCACCGGCCGCAGCGCGGCACCGGCCTTGAACTTGCCCGGCTCGCGGAACAGCGCCATGAAGGTCATGAAGCCGCCATAGCTGCCGCCGTAGATGCCGGCGCGGTCGCGGTCGCCCTGCTTCTGTTCGACCAGCCAGTCCAGGCCGTCCAGGTAGTCCTCAAGTTCCGGATGGCCCATGTTGCGGTAGATCGCCGTACGCCAGTCGCGGCCGTAGCCTTCGCTGGCGCGGTAGTCGAGGTCGAGCACGATGTAGCCGCGCTCCACCAGCAGGTGGTGGAACATCTGCTCGCGGAAGTAGTTGGGATAGCGCGCGGTGACGTTCTGCAGGTAACCCGCGCCGTGCACGAACATCACGATGGGATAGCGCTTGCCGGGTTCCATCGTCTTCGGGCCGTAGTACTTGCCCCACACCACGCCGGCGCCATGCTTCGACGGCACCTGCACGTACTGCGGTTCGATCCATTCACGGGCCTTGAAGGCAGCCGTGCGGGTGTCGGTGAGCGGTGTCGCCTGGCCGCCTTCCATGCCGACCACCGACAGTTGGGCCGGCGTGTAGCTGCGGGAATGCTGGACCAGCAGCCGGCGGCCGTCCGGTGATGCGCTGAAGCCTTCCACGCCGTCCAGTGCGGTGACTTCGCGCACTGCATTGCTGGCGAGGTCGAGCGCGCAGACTTCGTAGTCGCCCGGCCATGCGCGGTTGCAGAGGAACAGGAAGCCGTTGCCGTCGGGCGTTATCTCCGGCTCGGACACTTCCCATTTGCCCGTCGTGCGCGCGCGGAACTTCTCCGTGCCGGTCGCGGTGTAGAGATGCGAATAGCCGGATTCTTCCGACAGCAGCCACAGCGTGCGGTTGTCCGGCAACCAGCCGAATTCGTTGAAGCCCCAGTTGATCCATGCGGTGTCGGTCAGGCGATGGCGCGGCAACAGCCGCGCGCCCGCCAGGTCGACCGTGGCGATCCAGCGATCCTTGTTGTCGACGGCATGGACCTGCACGGCAACCTGCGCGCCGTCGTTCGTCCAGGCCACGGCATCGCCGCCGCGGCCACCTTCCACCCGCACGTCCCGGTTGCCCTTCAGCGGCTCCTTGCCGGCGGCCTTGCGCATCGCGGCCAGCGGATCCTTGTCGATGCCGGGCAGCGCGTCGAACGCGAGCGGCTTCACGCTGCCGTCGGCCAGGTCCACGCGCCACAGGGCGTGCGGCAAGGGCGCATTGCGGCCGACGCGGGTGCGCACGTCCTGGAATTCCTCGTAACCGGATTCGGTCACGTACTTGGGCATCTTGCCGCCCTGTCCGGCATCGGCACCTTTCCTGCGCGTCACCACCAGCAGCCAGCGGCCGTTCGGCGACAGCGAGCTGGATTCGATCTCCACCTCGGTGCCCAGGTAGATCGGTGCGGGTGCGCGGGTGGGATCGGCCTTGCGCCAGGTTTCCGCCTGCTTCTGCGCGGCTTCGCGCTGCGCGCGGTCGTCGGCGAGCGTGCGGATCGTGCGCAGCTGCTGTTCGCGCAGCGCATCGGCCTTCGGCGGGGCCAGCGGATCGCGCTCGGCCTTGAGTTCGGCGACCGTCGAGGTGCCCGTGCCGGCGGTCCAGCGGTACCACGTGTCGCCCGTGCGCCAGATCACTGCGCCGTCGTGGGCGAAGCGCGCCTGCTGCTCCGGTTCGTTGGTGCGCGTGAGCTGGGTCAATGCTCCGCTGCGCAGGTCGCGCACGAACAGGTCGCCGTTGCGGGATAGCAGCATGCGCTGCCGCGACGCGTCGTAGACCGGTCCCGCCGCATCCAGCCCCGCACGCTGGTCGTCGCCGACGCGGCGCGCAGCGCCACCATCGAGCGACTGCTCGAAGGTGTCGCGCACCAGGCTGTTGTCGCGCTTCAGTTCGTACTGCACCTGCTTGCCATCCCAGGTCCACCACGCACGTTCGACCGGTGGTCCGATCCAGTCCGGTTCGGCCATCGCCTGTTCGATCGTCAGTGGCGTGGACGCCTGGGCGTGCGCCGATGGAGCAAGGGCGAGCGGCAACAGCAGGGCGATCAGGGCGGGGCGCATCGGGCATCCGTTAGTGCGAGGTGAAGGGGCCAAGATTACCAGTCCCGGCGCGCGGTTCCGGCCGCCGATGGTCATGCCCGGCGTGAACGCGTGCGGGTTTCGCGCATACGGCATTTCCCGCACAATCCCCGCTTGTCCACACGCGGAGCGCGATACGCGCGGATGCACGCCTACGTCTACAAGAGCCAGCGCAAGGCCGACACGTTCGTCTACCTGGCGAAGCGCGATGAGTTCACCCTCGTGCCCGAGCCGCTGCGCACCCAGTTGGGCGAGTTGTCGTTCGTGCTGGAGGTGGCCTTGACCCCGGACCGGACCCTGGCGCGCGAGGATGCCGCCGTCGTCCGCGGGAACCTGTCGGCACGCGGCTTCCACGTCCAGTTCCCGCCGCCACCCGATCCGCGCGTCCGTGCCGATGCCTGAGCCGCGCCTGCAGACCCGTCCCGTTGCCGTGATCGCCCTGTTGGCCGGCTTGCTGCTGGCCGGCGTCGGCGGGTGGGCGGGTGGCGCAGTGGCGGCGCTCGCTGCCTGCCTCGCGCAGCCTGCGGTGGCGCTGGGCGTGTCGTGGCTGCGTGGCACGCGCGTCCTGGCGCCGGCCCGCGCGTGGCGCGAAGACCTGCCCGCCCTGCTGCTGGCCTGGACGGTCGCCTTCGCCGGCAGCGCCGCGTTGCTGGCCTGGCCGCTGGCATCCCTGCACGACAGTGGCAGCCTGCCGGCGGCGCTCGGCGTCAGTGCGGTGGTCGGCGCGATGATCGTCGGTCTGTGGCGCACATGGCCGCTGTGGCACGGACTGGAACGCGATGGCGGTGCGCTGTCCGCGCATTGGCGTGGCCTGGTCGAGCGCGACTTCCATGCCTGGCGTGGCCTGGCGGTGGCCTCGTTGCTGGCGCTCGCCATCGGTGGCGGGCTGGGCCTGGCGTGGCCGGGGCTGGTGCCGGAGGCGGCACGTGCCGGATGGGTGGTCGCCTATTTGCTGCTGCTGCCGGCGCTGCACTGGGGCATCCAGCGCCTGGATGGTGCCGGCGTGCTGCCGGTGGTCGAGATGCCGGACAGTGATGAAGCGGCGTTCGCAGCGCACGCCAGCGAGGCCTCCCCGCAGCAGGTGGTCGATCTGGAGCAGGCCCTGTTCGATGCCGCCCGCTCCGGCCGCGTGGATCGCGCGCTGGAGTTCATCGAAGCCGGCGCCGACACGCACGCGTTGCCGGCGGAAGGCGCACGCGACCAGCGCAGCCTGGGTGCCCTGGCGGCGGTGCTGCCCGACCTTCGCCTGCTGCGCACGCTGATCGCGCACGGCGTGGACCTCAACCATGCGCACGCCGGCGTCACTCCGTTGCTCGCGGCGACGCGCGACAGCTGGCACGGGCGGCCGGATGCCGTCACCACGCTGCTGGCCAATGGCGCCGATCCGCGCATCACCGATGCTGAGGGCAACACCCCGCTTCACCACGCCGCGCGCAGTTCCGATCCCGGCGTGGTCGCACTGCTGCGCGATGCCGCGGCGGAACTGGATGCGCTGAACCACGACGGCCTGACCCCGCTCGGCGTGGCCTGCGTGGCCGGCAACTGGCGGCTGGCGAAGTTCCTGCTGGAACGTGGTGCGCGTCCCGACCCGCAGGGCGGGCAGCCGGTGTTGCTGGCGGCCGCGTCGACGGAAGAAGACGACCCGGCCGGCGTGCAACTGCTGCTCAAGCACAAGGCCAAGGTCGATGCGCGCGACGCGCAGCGCCGCAGCGCGCTGCACGAGGCGGCGTTTGCAGGCCATGCCGAGATCACCACCACCCTGCTCGCCGCTGGCGCCGATGTGCACGCGCGCGACAACCAGCAGCGCACGCCCTGGCTGGAGGCGGCGCGTGGCGCGCACCTGGCTGTGCTGGAGAAACTGGCCGATGCCGGTGCCGACCGCGATGCGGTGGATGCCGAGCGCCGCACCGCACTGATGCTGGCCTGCACGGCCGAGCACGCATCACCGGCGATGGTTCGTCGCCTGCTGGAGTGGGGCGTCGATCCCGCCCTGATGGACGCGCATGAGCGCCGGGCCGTCGACGTGGCCGCCGAAGCCGGACGCTGGGCGCTGGTGTCGGCACTCGATCCCGCCTACGCGTTGCCCACCGCGGTCGCCTCGTCCGATGACGAAACACCGCCGGACCGCGCGCCTTCCGCCCTGCTGCGCGAAGGATTGGCGAGCGGCCAGCTCGACGGGCTTGAAGCACTGGCCCGACTGAGTTCCCGCGACGAGCTGGGTGCGCTGCTGCATGAGCCTGAAATGCAGCGCCCGGCACGCATGGCGTGGCTGCTGCGCCACGGCGCCGACGCCGAAAGCCGCAACGCGCAAGGCGATACCGTCCTGTTTTCGCTGCTGTCGCAGGGTCCGTCCGGCATGCCCGGCGTAGCGACCCTGTTGTCACGCGCCGTCTCTCCGGCCGGGGCCGGTGGACTGGCGCGGTTCATGGCAGCGTGCGCGGCGGACGACCAGGCGGCGCGGACACTGGAATCCTGTGCGCTGGATCTGCTGGAACGCGGCGCGGATCCATTCGCCGCGTCGGCGCAGGGCGACCCGGCGCTGTCGCTGGCCGTGCGCCTGGGCTGGCAGCGGCTGCTCGACCGGCTGCTCGAGATCGGCGTGGACCGCGAGGCGCGCGACAGCCACGGCATGACGGCCCTGCACCTGGCGGCCGTGCTCGGTCGCGAGACCGCGCTGAAGCATCTGATCGCGAAGGGCGCGTCGCCCGATGCGCGCGCCGCCGATGGCCAGACGCCGCTCGGGGTGGCCCTGGCGTGCGGCCGCCGCGACCTGGCCGACTGGCTCGACTGGCGCGTCTGGTCGCTGCCGCGTCGTGCGCTGCGCCCGGCCGACCTGCCGGCGGCGGCAATGGCGGGCGATCGCGACGCCGTGCGCCGCCTGCTGGATCTCGGGTTCGATGTCGACTCGCCCGATGCGCAGGGATGCACGGCCTTGCTGCGTGCGGCGGGCGGCGGATCCGCGCCCACCGTGGAACTGCTGCTGGCGCGCGGCGCCGATCCGCAGCGTGCGGCCAACACCGGCGCCACGCCGCTGTCCGCCGCAGTGAGCATGCGCCAGGTGGAGATCGTCGGCGCGCTGCTCGCGGCCGGCACCGACATCGAATACCGCCTGCCGGGCGGCGTGACCGTATTGATGCTGGCTGCCGCGCTCGGACTGCCCGACATCGCCGCGCGCCTGATCAATGCGGGCGCCAACGTGCAGGCCGGCGATGCGCAGGGGCTCACGCCGCTGCATTGCGCCGCGCTCTACGGCTTCACCGCGCGCGAGAAACCGCGACTGGTGGCATTGCTCGACACGCTGCTGCTATCGGGCGCGGAATCCGAACAGGTCGCCGCCGGTGCGGTGACGCCGCTGCTGCTGCTGCTCGGCGCACGCGCCGAGCCGGGCACCGCCTGCGACGAAGAGGTGGTGCTGGCCGGCCTGGAGCGCCTGCTGGACGAAGGGGTGTCGCTGGATGTGCAGGATCCGCGTGGTTTCGGGCCGCTGCACCTGGCCTCGCTGCACGGCCTGCTGCGCGTGGTCAGTCGCCTGTTGCGCGCCGGTGCCGACCCGGAGTTGCGCGACACCCTGAACCGCACGCCGCGCGAGATCGCGGTGATGCGCGGCTTCATCGACGTGGCGGCCGAATTCGTCCCCGCCACGCCGGGCGCCGGGGCGTCGATGGCGCGCTTCCTGCGCGACCGGGGTTGAGGGCAAGCCGATTCATTTCGCTGGCGGGGCGTCCTCGCCGGTCGCGTCGGCCTCGAACAGTTGCTCCAGGTCCCTGACCGCATCGCGCGCAGTCTGCATCACCGCGCCGTCATCGTCGTAGACCAGGTATTGCGCGCGCAGCAGCTTCTCGTCGTGCTGGCGGAACCGGCGTGCATGCTCGGCGGCCGTTTCCGGCGGCAGGCCCAGTTCCACCAGCACCTGCTGCGCCATCTCCAGGCTCGAGCCCAGCGTTTCGCGATATGCCTCCGCGCTCAGGTCCATCAACCGCCACGCATGCTGGCGGTTGCGCGCGCGCGCCAGCACGCGCGCTTCGGGATACATGCGGCGGATCAGCCGTGTCGCCTTGATGTTGGTGTCGGGATCGTCCATCGCGATCACGAACACCTTCACGTGCTGCGCGCCGGCCGAGCGCAGCAGGTCGGGGCGTGTCGGGTCGCCGTAGTAGATGCGGATGTTGCCGAACCGCCGCAGGGTGTCCACGGTTTCCGGGCTGTGCTCGAGGGCGACGAACGGGATGCGCTGCGCGGTCAGCAGGCGCGCGACGATCTGGCCGAACCGCCCCATGCCCGCGATCAGCACCTGCGGCTGCGCGTCCGGGATCTCGTCGAAGCTCCGTGCCGCCTGCGGCGTCCGTTTCGAAGCCGGCAGCAGCTTGTGCAGGCCCAGCAGCAGCAACGGCGTCAGCGCCATCGACACGCCGACGATGGCGCTGAGCTGGTTGCGGAGTTCCGCATCCATCAACTGCACGCGTGCCGCTTCGCTGAAGACGACGAAGGCGAATTCGCCGCCCAGCCACAGCGTGCCGGCCAGCATCAGGGCACCGCGCGGTTCCAGCCGCCCGGGCCAGCGACCGACCCCGAACAGCAGCGCGAACTTCACCGTCAGCAGGATCACGACGCCCGCCGTGATCAGTTCCGGCTCCTTCACGACGGCATCCAGGTCGATGTCCATGCCGACCGCGATGAAGAACAGGCCCAGCAGCAGGCCCTTGAACGGGTCGATCTGCGACTCCAGTTCGTGGCGGAATTCCGAATCCGACAACAGCACGCCGGCCAGGAAAGCGCCCAGGCCCGCGCTCAGGCCCGCCAGCTGCATGAACCAGGCGATGCCCAGCACCACCAGCAGCGCGGTGGCAGTGAATACTTCCGGCATGCGCGTGCGCGCGACGATGCGGAACAGGTGTCGCAGCACCAGCCGCCCGCCGAGGATCACGATGGCGATGCCGCCGACGGCATGCAGGACCATGGTCCACGTCAGCGTTTCGTTCTTGGCGCCGCCGAGCAAGGGGATCGCGGCCAGCAGCGGAATCGCCGCCAGGTCCTGGAACAGCAGGATCGCGAAGCCGAGCCGGCCGTGTTCGCTGGTCAGTTCCTTGTGCTCGGCGAGCAGTTGCAGGCTGACGGCGGTGGACGACAGCGCCAGCCCAAGCCCGATCACCAGCGCGGTCTTCCAGTGGTGGTCGAAGCACAACGCGATCCCGCCCAGCACCAGCGCACTCAGCGCGACCTGCAGTCCGCCCGCACCGAACACCGGCTTGCGCATCACCCGCAGGCGCGACGGCGACAGTTCCAGGCCTATGACGAACAGCATCATCACCACGCCGATCTCGGCCGCATTGAGGATGCGGTCCGCATCCCTTACCAGCGCCAGCCCATCCGGCCCCAGCACCACCCCCGCGACCAGGTAGGCCAGTACCGCACCCAAGCCGAACCGCTTGAACACCGGCACCGCGACCACCGCGGCCAACAGGAACACCAGCGCCAACTCCAGACCACTACCGTGCATGGATCACCTCGCGGCGATAGTATGCGGGCGACCGGGCCGTCCAGGCCCTCTTCCAGGGATGCAGGAGGACGTGTGAAGCAGCACCGTGTGTGGATATGGTGGGCGCTGGCGGCGATGCTCGCGTGGATGCCGTCGGCTTCGGCGCAGGGACCGGCTGGCGTTCGCAAGCAGGTCGAAGCCAGCATGCGCGTGACGGGCGCGATCCATATCGCGGCCGACGGCAGCGTCGAGCATGTGCAATTGGATACGCCCGACAGGTTGCCGAAGGGGATCTCCGGCTTCGTCGAAAGCAACATGGCGTCCTGGCGGTTCGAGCCGGTCCTGGTGGATGGCGTTCCGCGACGCGCGTTGACGAAGGTCAGTGCGTTGCTGGTCGGCAAGACGATCGGCGGCGGCCAGATGTCCGTGTCCATCCGCGGCGCCGATTTCAGCGACGACACCGTCGTGCCGGCGACGCAACAGATTACCGGGCGCCAGCTTCGACCGCCGGCATTCCCGATGTCCGCGGCCGAAGAAGGCGTGCAGGGCACCGTCTATCTGCTGGTCAAGGTCGAGCGCGATGGCACTGTGGGCGATGTCTCGACCGAACAGGTCAACCTGCGCTTCGTGGCCAGTGCGCCGCAGATGGATCGGCACCGTGATCGCTTCGCACGTGTCGCCATGGCCGCCGCCCGCAACTGGACGTTCGCACCGCCGACCGAAGGCGAACAGGCGGCGCAGCCGTACTGGATCGTACGCGTGCCAGTGGATTTCACCTTCACCGGCCCGCTGCCTTATGGCAAGTGGCAGGTGTACATTCCCGGTCCTCGCACGCGTCCCGGCTGGGCGCCCGATGAGGACGCACCCGGCTTCTCGCCCGATGCACTGGCCGAAGGTAGCATCCATATGGCGGGTGGCAATCGTCGGCCGAAGCTACTGACGCCGTTGGATGAGGCTTGATTGGCGCGTGTTGTGACGCCGACTGGATAGCGGTCGCACGAATTTCATAAGGAGAATGCGTATGCGCGGATGGATGATGCTCGGATTGCTCGTTGTCTCGACGCTGGCGCATGCCGGCGGCGTGGGTGCCGTGCGCAAGCAGGTCGAAATGAGCCTGCTGGTCAAGGGCGAGATCAGCGTGGACGCAACGGGAAAGGTCGCGGATTTCAGCATCGACAGACCTGACGAGTTGCCGCCCGGCGTGGTGACGTTCGTTCAGGCCCAGGTGCCGGCATGGACCTTCGAGCCCATGGAGGTCGAAGGGAAAGCGGTCGCGGTCCGCAACCGCATGCGCATGCTTGCGGTCGCCAAGAAGGACGATGCCGGGGGCTACGAAATAAGGTTGCAGGCGGTCAGTTTCCATCCGCTGAAAGAGGATGCCGGCTTCGAGGTGGTCAGCGACAAGATGGATCCGCCCCGCTATCCCGCTGCGCTGGCCCGCGCAGGGGCGTCCGGCACGGTGTTCCTGCTGCTGAAGATCGGTCGGGACGGCACCGTGAAGAACGCGTTTGCGGAGCAGGTCAACCTGCGCTCACTGGGAACCGCAAACGTGATGACGAGAATGCGTGAATCGTTCGCCGAGTCTGCCGTGAGTGCGGCGCGCCAGTGGACGTTCACGCCGCCGAGGCAGGGGCCGCTGGCCTCGGCGGAGTACTGGACCGTGCGCACCAACGTGGACTATCTGCTCGACTTGAACACGTTTCAGTACGGAAAATGGGTCGCCTATGTGCCAGGCCCGCGCCAGACCGCCGACTGGGTGGATCAGGAACTGGTCCGGAAATCCCCGGAAGCGCTGGCTGGCGGCGAAACCCAGCTGCTCGCCGATGGTGGACTGCGTCTGCTGACACCGGTGGGGGGCGACTCCTGATCGATCACGTATGACCAGTGAAAAGAAAACGCCCCGCAATGCGGGGCGTTTTCTTTCTCGCCTTTCCGTCGCCGGATCAGCGCTTCATCGAGCTGAAGAACTCGTCGTTGGACTTGGTGTTCTTCATCTTGTCCAGCAGGAATTCCATCGCGGCGATCTCGTCCATCGGATGCAGCAGCTTGCGCAGGATCCAGATCTTCTGCAGCAGCTCCGGCTCGATCAGCAGGTCCTCGCGGCGGGTGCCGGAGCGGTTGATGTCGATGGCCGGGTAGACGCGCTTCTCGGTGATGCGGCGGTTCAAGTGCACTTCGCTGTTGCCGGTGCCCTTGAACTCTTCGTAGATCACCTCGTCCATCTTGCTGCCGGTTTCGACCAGCGCGGTGGCGATGATGGTCAGCGAGCCGCCTTCCTCCACGTTGCGCGCGGCGCCGAAGAAACGCTTCGGGCGGTGCAGGGCGTTGGCGTCCACGCCGCCGGTCAGCACCTTGCCGGAGCTGGGCACGACGTTGTTGTAGGCGCGCGCCAGGCGGGTGATCGAGTCCAGCATGATCACCACGTCCTTCTTGTGCTCGACCAGGCGCTTGGCGCGCTCGATCACCATTTCGGCGACCTGCACGTGGCGCGCGGCGGGCTCGTCGAACGTCGAGCTGACCACTTCGCCGCGCACGGTGCGCTGCATTTCGGTCACTTCTTCCGGACGCTCGTCCACCAGCAGCACGATCAGGTGCACGTCCGGGTGGTTGGTCGTGATGGCGGTGGCGATCTGCTGCATCATGATCGTCTTGCCCGCCTTGGGCGGCGACACGATCAGGGCGCGCTGGCCCTTGCCCTGCGGTGCCATCAGGTCGAGGATGCGGCCGGCGATGTCTTCCGACGAGCCGTTGCCGCGCTCAAGCGTGAAGCGACGGCGCGGGAACAGCGGCGTCAGGTTCTCGAACAGCACCTTGTTCTTCGACGCTTCCAGCGGCTCGCCATTGATCGTGTCGATGGTCGACAGCGCGAAGTAGCGTTCACCGTCCTTCGGCCAGCGGATGCGGCCGGCCAGGTGGTCGCCGGTGCGCAGGTTGAAGCGGCGGATCTGGCTGGGGCTGATGTAGACATCGTCCGGGCCGGCCAGGTAGCTGGCCTCGGCGGCGCGCAGGAAGCCGAAGCCGTCCGGCAGGATTTCCAGCACGCCGTCGGCGGCGACGCCTTCACCGTGGCGGGTCAGTACCTTCAGCAGGGCGAAGATCACGTCCTGCTTGCGGGCGCGGGCCACGCCTTCCTGGATGTTCAGCTGCTCGGCGATGTCCAGTAGCTTGGGCGCGGGCATGCGCTTGAGGTCGCCCAGCGAATACTGCGGGAAGCCTTCCGGCACGTTCGGCATGGCGCGCGGCACGAACTGCTCCTGGCCGCCGCCATTGCCGTCCTGCGGCATGCCGTCGTTGCCCTGCCGGTCGCGGTTGCGCTCGCGGCGGTTGCGGAAGCGGTCGCGGCGATTGTTGTTGTTGAAGCGGTTGCCGTCGCGCGGTTCGCCGCCCTCATGCTGGCCACCACCTTCGTGCTGGTCACCGCCACCCTGCGAGTGCGGAGCGGGCGCATCGCCACCGCCGTCGTGGGACGGAGCGGGTGCTGCGGGAGCGGGTGCGCGCTCGGCCACGACGGGCGGAAGCGGGAGTTGCGGCGCCGGATCGGACGCGCGCTCGGTGGGCGCGGCGGCGGTGTCGGCGGCGGTGTCGGCGGTCGGGGTTTTCGGAGCACGGGCTTTGCGCACGCGCTTCTCGGCGGGGGCGCCGGTTTCGTTGCTGCTGTCGGACAAGGTGCGAATCCTCGCTAGGTGGCGAGCGCCGGCGTTGCGGCGGCGGGGTGAAATGAAGAAGAGTGGTGTTCAGATGGGTGCGGCGCATCCCCTGCGCCGGAATTCGGATCCGACACTAACACCGGCCTGCGGTGGCGGCAAGACGGGCCACCGCAGCGGGTTCAAACGGATTCAGCCGGTGCGCCCCGGCTCCGCAGGGCGCATGCACCGGGTCAGGCGGCCTGGGAACCCAGGGCCTTGTCGATCATCTGGGTCAACTGGCCCTTGCCGACGGCGCCGATCTGGGTGGCCTGGATCTGGCCATCCTTGAACAGCAGCAGCATCGGGATCGAGCGCACGTGGTACTTGATGGCGGTGGCGCGGTTCTCGTCCACGTTCACCTTGGCGACCTTCAGCTTGCCGCCGTAGGCCTCGGCCAGCTCGTCCAGGACCGGCGAAATCATCTTGCACGGACCGCACCATTCGGCCCAGAAGTCCACCAGCACCGGCTCGCCGGACTGCAGCACGGCAGCATCGAAATCGGCATCGCCGACGTGGGTCACTTTGTCGCTCACGGGGATCTCCTGCGGGGTCCGCGGAAGGGCGCGGACGGGTTCGGGCCGGGACGGCCACCACGATTGGGGTAAACTGGGGCGTTCCGCGACCTTATTCAAGGGTTCCCAGGTGGTCGCGCAACCCGGCACAGGGGGCGCAGTGTGCGACGCCGGTCAGGCCGTTGCAAGCACACCCACCGCATTCATATGAGACGCGCGCGGAACACAGCGACGCAAAGAAGAAGGCATGAGCGACAAACCGTTAACCGACATCACGTTCTCCTCGTTCGACCTGCATCCGGCGCTGCTTGCCGGGTTGGAAGGCGCAGGTTTTTCCCGTTGCACGCCGATCCAGGCAATGACGCTTCCGGTCGCCCTGGCGGGCCGCGACGTCGCCGGCCAGGCGCAGACCGGCACCGGCAAGACACTGGCCTTCCTGGTCGCGGTCATGAACCGCCTGCTGACGCGCCCGGCGCTGGCCGACCGCAAGCCCGAGGATCCGCGCGCGCTGATCCTGGCGCCCACCCGCGAGCTGGCCATCCAGATCCACAAGGATGCGGTGAAGTTCGGCGCCGACCTCGGCCTGCGCTTCGCGCTGGTCTACGGCGGCGTGGACTACGACAAGCAGCGCGAGATCCTGCAGCAGGGCGTGGACGTCATCATCGCCACGCCGGGTCGCCTGATCGACTACGTCAAGCAGCACAAGGTGGTCAGCCTGCACGCGTGCGAGACGTGCGTGCTGGACGAAGCCGACCGCATGTTCGACCTCGGCTTCATCAAGGACATCCGCTTCCTGCTGCGCCGCATGCCCGAGCGCACCACGCGGCAGACGCTGCTGTTCTCGGCCACGCTGTCGCACCGCGTGCTGGAACTGGCGTACGAGCACATGAACGAGCCGGAGAAGCTCGTCGTCGAGACCGAGTTCATCACTGCAGCGAAGGTGCGGCAGAAGCTCTACTACCCGGCCGATGAAGAAAAGATCCCATTGCTGATCGGCCTGCTGTCGCGCAGCGAAGGCGCGCGCACGATGGTGTTCGTCAATACCAAGGCCTTCGTCGAACGCGTCGCGCGTGCGCTGGAACGCGCGGGCTACCGCGTCGGCGTGCTGTCCGGTGACGTGCCGCAGAAGAAGCGCGAGTCGCTGCTGAAGCGCTTCCAGGCCGGCCAGCTGGAGCTGCTCGTGGCCACCGACGTGGCCGCGCGCGGCCTGCACATCGACGGCGTGTCGCACGTGTTCAACTACGACCTGCCGTTCGATGCCGAAGACTACGTGCACCGCATCGGCCGTACCGCGCGCCTCGGTGCCGAAGGCGATGCGATCAGCTTCGCCTGCGAGCGTTATGCGATGTCGCTGCCCGACATCGAGGCCTACATCGAGCAGAAGATCCCGTCCGAGCCGGTCACCGCCGAACTGCTGACCGCGCTGCCGCGTCCGGAACGTCCGAAGCCGGCCGCCGGCGAGGGCGACGAGGAAGAAGAGAGCGTCAGCCAGATCTTCCGCGAGGCACGCGAGCAGAAGGCTGCCGACGAAGAGCGTCGTGGCGGTGGCCGCAAGCCGGGTGGATCCGGTGGTGCGGGTCGTCGTGACGGCAGTCGCCGCGAAGGTCCGCGTTCGGCCGATGGCAAGCCGCGCACGCCGCGTCCGCCCCGCGCGCCGCGTCCCGAGAGTGAAGCCGCCAAGCCGCAGGCGCCCCGTCCCGCTGACGACGCGGTGCGTGCCGACATCGCCGTCCCGCCGGAAGGCGAGCGCACGCCGCGCAAGCGCCGTCGCCGACGCCATGGTCGTCCGCTGGAAGGTGCGGAAGGCGCCGTGGCGAATGCCGCGCCGGCCGTCGCGAAGCCAACGGCTGCGCCGAAGCCCGCCGACGACAATGCGGGCTTCCTGACGCGGCTGGGCCGCAAGATCCGCTCGCTGGTGTCGGGCGACTGATCCACGTCGTCGCGCGCATGGAGAAGAAGCCGGGCACGTCCCGGCTTTTTCTTTTGCGGGCATCGCCAGCGTCTCGGCCGCTCCGGCATAATCGACGCACATGAGCGTCCTGCGATTCGAAAACGTCAGCAAGCAATACCCCGGCGGCCACGCGGCGCTGGAGGACGTCAGCTTCGAAGTGGCCGAAGGCGAGATGCTGTTCGTCACCGGCCACTCAGGCGCAGGCAAGAGCACGCTGCTGAAGCTGATCCACCTGAGCGAGCGGCCCAGCCGCGGCGCCGTGCTGTTCGCCGGCAAGAACCTGCTGAAGGTGCGCGGAGGCCGCATTCCGCTGCATCGTCGCGAGGTCGGCGCGGTCTACCAGGACCACCGGCTGCTGACCGACCGCACGGTGATGGAGAACGTGTCGCTGCCGTTGATCCTGCGCGGCGATCGCCGCGGCGACATCGGCAAGCGCGTGCGCGAGGTGCTGGCGCGCCTGGGCCTGGGCCATCGCGAGAACGCGCTGCCCACGCAGCTGTCCGCGGGCGAACAGCAGCGCGTCGGCATCGCGCGCGCCATCGTCGCCGAGCCGCGCCTGCTGGTGGCGGACGAGCCGACCGGCAACCTCGATCCGACGCTGGCGGCGGAGATCATGTCGCTGTTCGCGTCGATGCCCGAGCGCGGCACCAGCGTGCTGGTGGTCAGCCACGACCTGTCGCTGCTCAAGCGCATGAAGAAGCGCGTGCTGATCCTCGACCACGGCAAGCTGGCCGACGATATTTCCCCGGCGGACCTGGCCGAATGAGCGACGCGAAGAACAGCCGTGCGCAGGCGCGCTCCGGGTTCGGCATCTGGCTCGACCAGCATCTCTACAGCTTCGTCTCCAGCCTCGGCCGCACCGTGCGCCGTCCGTGGGCCACGCTGTTGACGATCGGGGTGATGGCGGTGGCCTTCGTGCTGCCGCTCGGGTTGTGGCTGGCGCTGCAGAACGTCGGCCATTTCGCCGGCGACGTGCAGCAGTCGCGCGAGATCGACCTGTTCCTGGCGCCCGACACGCCGGTGGCGCGTGCGCAGGCGCTGGCCGAAGCCCTGCGTGGGCGCGACGATGTCGCCCGCGTCGAATTGCGCACCCCCGCGCAAGGCCTGGCGGAATTCCGCGAGCGCAGCGGACTCGGCGCATCGCTGGACCTGATCGACGGCAATCCGTTGCCGAGCGTGCTGGTGGTGGTGCCCGAGGGCGATGAGTCGCGGTTGATCACGGCGCTGGAGGCGCTGCCGGAAACCGACCTGCTGCAGCACGACGCTGCCTGGCGCGAACGGTTGGCCGGATGGATGGGCTTCGGCAAGCGGCTGGTCTGGGTGCTCGCCGCGCTGTTCGGCCTGGGTGCGCTGCTGGTGGTCGGCAATACCGTGCGCCTGGACATCCAGTCGCGGCGCGAGGAAATCGGCGTGCTGCAGCTGCTGGGCGCCAGCGATGGCTTCATCCGGCGTCCATTCGTCTATCTGGGTGCCTGGTACGGCCTGGCCGCCGGTGCATCGGCGCTTGGCCTGCTGACGCTGGCGGCGCTGGCGCTGCGCGATCCGCTGGCGGCGCTGGCACGCAGTTACGGCAGTCCGTTTGCCCTGGTGGGCCTGGACGCGGTCGGTGCCACGGCGGTCATCGTGGCGGCGACGGTCATCGGGTGGCTAGGCGCATGGCTGGTGACGGGCCACTTCTTGCGTCAGACTCGCCCGACTGCCACCTGACATCCGCGCATCTTCATGGCCCAAGAGCTCCGGCATCTGATCAGCGACGCGCCCCGCGTGATGGTGGTGGACGGGTCGAAGCTGGTGCGCAAGCTGATCGCCGATGTGTTGCAGCGGGAACTGCCGGGCGTGCAGGTGCTTGGCTGCGCCAGCATCGCCGAGGCGCGCGATGCCCTGGCGGCCGGCGAAGTGCACCTGGTCACCACCGCGCTGGCGCTGCCCGATGGCGACGGTCTCGAGATCGCGCGCAGCGTGCGCGAGGCGGCCGGGCAGGCGTACGTGCCGGTGATCGTCGTGTCCGGCGATGCGCAACAGCATCTGGAAGAGCGCCGCTTCACCGAGTTCGTCACCGACTATTTCGACAAGGCGCTCGGCCACGAAGCGCTGGCGGCCTTCATCCGCGGCTACGTGCAGCCGGAGCCGGTGGTCGGCGCCAGCATCCTGTACATCGAGGACAGCCGCGTCGTCGCCGAAACCACGCGGCGCATGCTGGAGCGGCAGTCGCTCAACGTGGTGCACGTGCTGAAGGCCGAGGATGCCTTCGCGCTGCTGACGGCCGAATCGCTGGGGCTGTCCACGCACAAGTTCGACCTGGTGCTCACCGACGTGATCCTGAAGGGCGAACTGAGCGGTCGCGACATCGTGCAGCGCATCCGCGTGGACTTCGCCTACGGCAAGCGGCGCCTGCCGATCCTGGTGATGACCGGCGACAGCAACCGCGACAACCAGGCCGAATTGCTGCAGGCCGGCGCCAACGACCTGGTGCTGAAGCCGATCGCGGAGCGCCTGCTGGTCACCAAGGTGCTGTTCCAGCTGCGGCTGGCGCGCATGGACGAAACCCGCGCGCTGGTATGAGCCGCCTGCGACGCGCATGACCGACGACGACCGCATCAAGCTCGAGCCTTCGTGGAAGGCGCAGATCGGCGACTGGCTGCAGCGGCCGGACATGCGCGACCTGTCGGCCTTCCTGCGCCAGCGCAAGGCCGCCGGTGCGCGCATCTATCCGCCCGGGCCGCAGATCTTCGCGGCGTTCGACGCCACGCCGTTCGAGGCGGTGAAGGTGGTGATCCTCGGGCAGGATCCGTATCACGGCCCGGGCCAGGCGCATGGTCTCTGCTTCTCGGTGTTGCCCGGTGTGCCGGTGCCGCCGTCGCTGGTCAACATCTACAAGGAAATCAACGCCGACCTGGGCATCGCGCCGCCGGACCACGGCTGCCTGTTGCCGTGGGCACGCCAAGGGGTGCTGCTGCTCAATGCCGTGTTGACGGTGGAGGAAGGCCGCGCGGGCGCGCACCAGGGCAAGGGCTGGGAAGGCTTCACCGACCACGCCATCGAGACGCTGGCGCGCGAGCGCGAGGGCTTGGTGTTCCTGCTGTGGGGCAGTTATGCGCAGGCCAAGGGCAAGGTGATCGACACGCGCCGCCACCGCGTGCTGCGTGCGCCGCATCCGTCGCCACTGTCGGCGCATCGCGGTTTCCTGGGATGCGGACACTTCAGCGCGACCAACCAGTACCTGGCGCAACGCGGGCTGGCGCCGATCGACTGGCGGCTGCCGCCGCGGGAGCAGTTGGTACCGTAGCGTGCGTCATGCGCACGACGCTTGATGCATCAATACCGGGTGTGGGAGCGACGTAAGTCGCGATAGTCCACCGGTAACGCTTCATCGCGACTTACGTCGCTCCCACAATCGCATGAGCCTGCGGCGCGTCTCGTTCCGAGATCGTGCGCGCGGCGCACGCTACCTTGTGCGGCGGCGCTTCTGTGGCGGCGACACCGGCGGGGGCGGCGTGACCGGGATATTCCTGATCTCGCCCTGCAACTCCTCGAGCATCGGTACCATCTTCTGCTGCACGGCCGCCATGATGTTCTGCATCAGTGCCGGGCTCTTGTCGAGCATCCGCTTGCCGGCCGCACTTTCGTAGAACTTGGTGATCGCGCGCACGTCGTCGCGGGTGTAGGTCTTTTTGTAGACGTCCAGGTACACCGGGCGCATCTCTTCCCAGGACAGCGCCTTGCGCACGATGTCCTGGGTCTTGGCCTGGATGCGTGCCACCTCGGCCTTCTGCTCGTCGGTCATTTCCTTGCCGGCGAAGTGCTTGTCGAATTCCTGCTGCTGCACCGCTTCCATCTGCGGTACCACGCCTGCGAGCAGGCTCTCGGCGCGCGAAGCGGTGAGCAGGCGGTCGATGTCGGCGTCGGTGGGTTCAGCGGCGAAGGCCGGTCCGGCGAGTGCCAGGGCGAGGAGCAACAGCACGCGGGCGTGCGAACGAACGGCATTCAGCGAGGGACGGATCATGCAGTGCGGGCGGCGTGGAACGGGGGCACAGGGTGCCTGCCGGGGAGTAAATCTGGTGTTAATCGCCGGCCGATGCGCCGGCCCGCGCTGCGAACGGACAGGCATCCTGACTACAATCTGCCGCATGGGGAGCATCGCACTCGAGATCACGCCGACGCTGGCGATTCCGGACGACGAACTGGTCGAGCGCTTCGTGCGCGCGAGCGGGGCGGGCGGACAGAACGTCAACAAGGTCTCGACGGCGGTGGAATTGCGCTTCGACGTGGCCGGCTCGCCGTCGCTGCCGGACGCGTTGCGCGAGCGCCTGCTCGCCAAGCGCGACCGTCGACTGACCGATGCCGGCGTGCTGGTGATCGACGCACAGCGGTTCCGCACGCAGGACCGCAACCGGCAGGACGCGCGGGAGCGGCTGGCCGCGATCATCGCCGCCGCGCTCGTGGTGCCGAAGAAGCGCGTGGCCACCAAGCCCTCGCGCGCCGCGAAGGCACGCCGCATGGACGCCAAGCGCGAGCGCAGCGACGTCAAGCGCGGCCGTTCGCAGAAAAGCCATTGGGAGTAGACGTTTGAGCCACGACATCGTTCCGCGCATTCCACCCAACATGCCGCAGGTGCCGCCGAACCGGTTCACCCGCTGGATGGGGCGAACGTTCCTGAGGGTCTTCGGCTGGCGGATCGAAGGCACGCTGCCCGACCTGCCCAAGCTGGTGATGATCGTGGCACCGCACTCGTCCAACTGGGATGGCATCTGGGGGATGGCGGCGAAGATCGCGATGGGGTTCCAGGTGCGCGTGCTCGGCAAGGCGCAGCTGTTCTGGTGGCCGCTGTCGCCGCTGCTGCGCAAGCTGGGCGTGGTGCCGGTGGACCGCAGTTCGCCGCAGGGCACCGTGGAGCAGGCCGTGCGGATGATCCGCAGGTCCGAGAAAATGTGGTTCGCGCTGACGCCGGAAGGCACCCGCAGGCGCGTGGACAAGTGGAAGGGCGGCTTCCTGAAGATCGCCCACCAGGCGCAGGTGCCCATCCTGATGGCGTATTTCCACTACCCCGAGAAGGTCATCGGCATCGGCGACGTGTACTACCCCACCGGCAACATGGAGATCGACATGGCGGCCATCCGCGAGTGGTACCGGCCTTGGCAGGGGAAGAATCGCGGGACGGTGTGAATCGGCGCGACGCCGGCAAAGAAAAACCCGCCGGGAGGCGGGTTTTTCGTTCTTCAGGAGCGAGCGGTGCCTACAGCGCCGCGCCGCCCAGCTTCCAGGTGACCTGCAAAAAGTAGCTGCGCCCAACGCTGTCGAACCAGGCCGTGTCGTAGTACGGATAGTTCGACCAGGTCGGATCCTTCGGCGGCATCTTGTCGAGCAGGTTGTTGACGGTCAGCGAGATGCGCAGGTGGTCGTTGATGTCGTAGCGCGCCCCGGCGTTGAAGCGCCATGAGTCGGGCATCCAGGCATCGTCGGCGTAGTTCGGCACGCGGCCCAGGTAATTGCCGAACAGGCTGGCGCCGAACGTGCCCTTGTCCCAGTTGACGCCAATGTTGCCCTTCCGGCGCGGCAAGGCGGGGCTGTAGGTCGCGTAGTCCAGCATGTCCAGGGTGGGGTCTCCCGGATACTGCTGGCTCTCGTGGCGGTGCACCCACGTATAGCTGCCGGTGAAGCGGAAGTCGCCGGCCTGGTCGGTCTGCAGGCGGTAGCTGACGCTGGTGTCGATGCCCGAAGTCTCTTCACTGGCGATGTTGATCGGGCTGAAGCGGACGCTGGTGATGACCCCATCGCTGTCGCGGACGACGCGGGCGATCGCGTCCTGGCAGGTCGCCGAGTTGATGTCCACCGGCGTGCCGCTGTCGGTGACGCCGAGGCGGCAGCTGGCTTCGTCGCGACGGATCCGCTCGCGGTCCTGCGTCTGCACCTGGTTCATCACCTTGATCTTGTAGTAGTCCATCGACACGTCGAAGCCGCTGAACGGCGACCACACGAAACCGGCGGAGAACGACTTGCTGGTCTCCACGTTCAGGTCCATGTTGCCGCTGTAGACGTCGAACGTGCTCACGTCGTAGCTGCCATCGTCGTAGCAGTAGTCGTTGGTGGCGCCGGGTTCGGCGGTGCGGCAGTCGTAATAGTCGGTCGCGAAGCGGGTGCGGTAGTAGTCGTTGCCGGCGAACAGGTAATGCATGTCCGGTGCGCGGAAGCCGGTGCCGTAGGAGCCGCGGACCAGCAGCGTATCCAGCGGCCGCCACTCCAGGCCAGCGCTGTAGGTGAACTTGCCCGGATTCTTGTCGCCGTAGTCGTAGCGGTCGTAGCGGCCCGCCAGGCTGGCTTCCAGCGTGGACAGCAGCGGCATGCGCAGTTCGCCCGCCACGCTCCAGCGATCGCGGTCGCCCCGGCCGTCGCCATAGCGCGGGCCGTAGTACGCGTCCTCGGTCAGCGCCAGCGGATCGGGATTGATGCGATAGGACTGGCTGCCGTACTCCACCGCGCCGGCGAAACCCACGTCGCCGGCGGGCAGGGTGAACAGCGAGGTGGTGTCGGTGGTGAAGCTCAGGTTGTCGTTCTTGGCCACGGGACGGAACGTGGACATGGTGGAAATCGACGCGAACTCGGCTGGCGTCAGCGGCGTGAACAGGCGCGTCGGGTCGGGTGAGTAGATGGCATAGCCGCGACTGGTGTAGCCCTGGCGTTCGCCCAGGAACAGGCGATTGGCGGCGTCCGCCTTGATGCGTGGCATCTCCACGTCGGCCTTGTACTGCGAATGGTTGTACGCGGCTTCCCAGTTCCACTCGTCGCCGAACTGGCCCTTGAAGCCGGTGGTCACGGCCAGCGTTTTCTGCACCGTGGTGTTCATGCGGTTGCGCAGGCCGCCCATTTCCTCGGGCGTGAACTGGCGTGTCCAGATCTCGCGCTGGTCGGTGAGCGCGTTGTAGAACACCTTGTCGCGGTAGTTGTTGGTCGACGCGGGGTCGTGGAATTCCCAGCCCATGTGGTCGCTCGCCACGTCGTTGCCGTTGGTGCCGGTCAGCAGCCTGACCGTCTGGTGGCCGAACTGCGCGTCGGCGAACCAGGAGAGCGTGTCGGACAGGCGGTACTCGAACGCGCCGTATACATTGCCGCCCTTGCGCTCGTTGGTGATGGTGCGATACGCGATGGCGCGCTCGCTGCCGCAGTAGGGTTCGCCGAAGCGATCGTCGGCGAGCACCGTCGTGCCTTCGTTCAAGCCCGCCATGGCCGCGCACCCGTCGGCGGGCGCGATGTTGGTGTCGTCTTCCCAGTTGAGGATCTGCGCGGTCAGGCGCGGCAGCTTGCGGCGCGCCAACGGGGAATCGAGCGTGGAATCCTGATTGCGGCGTTCGAATCCCCACAGCGGACGCTTGTCCAGCAGTTCCACGCCGACGATGCCGCTGAAGTCCCCGCGCTCGAAGCCGGTGGTGACCGTCAGCCGGTGCGACTCGCCGCCGCCGCGTTCGGTGTCGCCGTAGCGGTAGTCGAAGATGGTGCCGTCGATCGACTTCTTGAGGATGAAGTTGATCACGCCCGCCATCGCGTCGGAGCCGTAGACCGCCGAGGCGCTGCCGGTCAGGACTTCCACGCGCTCGATCATGCCGAGCGGGATGTTGCCGACGTCGGTGAAGTTGCTGCGGCCGTTGAGCGGCAGCGGGAAGTCGGCGATGCGGCGCCCGTTGATCAGCACCAGGGTGTGGTTGGGACCCAGGCCGCGCAGGTCGACCGCCTGTGCGCCCGGCGTGGACTGGGCGCTGGTGGTGTTCTGCTGGCCCTGCACGGTGCCGCTGTTCTGGCTGAGCGAGCGCAGCACGTCAGGCACGGAGGTGAAGCCGGCGGCCTGGATCTGTTCGGCCGTGATCACGGTGATCGGCGCCGGTCCTTCGATCTGCGCACGCGGAATGCGCGAGCCGGTGACCTGCAGGGTCTCCAGCTGCGTCACGGGTTCTTCGGCCTGCGCGGAACCGCCCCCGGGAGGTGCCTCCTGGGGCGCGGGGCGCGGCGCCGGTGCGCGCCGGGGCGTGGCATCGGCCTGCACGATCAGCACGGCACCGGAGGCGTCGCGCCTGGCCTGGAAGCCGCTGCCCTGCAGCAGGCGGTCCAGCGCCTGGTCGGTCGTTGCGGCCCCTTGCACGCCCGTGGTGCGCCGCCCCTTCAGCTGGTCGGCGCGATAGACCAGTTGCGTGCCGGACTGCTTGGCCAGCGTGTTGAGCGCCGCCGTCAGGTCGCCCGCAGGCAGGTCGATGCGGCCGGGGGCCGCCTGGGCCTGCGCGGCGAGCGCCACGCTACAGGCCGTACTCAACAACAGGACGCGCATTGGGTACCGCATCGACTCTCTCCCCGGGGGTGCTCGGTATGGCACCTATTGGCTATCAGGACGAACGAACCGGGCAAATCCCCCCATGACTTTCGTCGCGGGAGCCGGGCCTAGCGTGTGTACAGCACGATGCGGTCCTCGTGCCGCTCCGCACGCACCGGGAACCCCTGTTCCAGCAGGCGCGCGAACCCCTCGGCATTGGACCAGCGGAAGTTGCCGCCCACGCGCAGCGCGGCGACGGTGGCGTCGCCCAGCTCCAGCTTGCGCGTGTTGAAGCGGTTGAACTCGCTGGCCGCATCCGCCAGCGAGGCATCGTCGAAGGTGAGGAAGCCGTCGCGCCACTCCAGATAGCGCTCGGCCTCCGCCAGCGGCAGGGAGCGGACCAGTACGCCGTTGCGGCCTGCGGTGGCCACGCTGCCGGCCGGCAGCAGGGCCACCGGCTGGGCGCGGCCATCGGCACCGGCACGACTCTCCAGGCGCACCTTGCCGTCGGTCACCACCACGCGGATCGCCTGCGGATCGCGGCGGACAGAAAAGCGGGTGCCGACGGCGGCCACGCGGCGTCCCTCGGTTTCCACCACGAACGGGCGCCGCGTGTCATGCGCCACGTCGAAGAACGCCTCGCCCTGCAGCAGGGCGATATGGCGTTCGCCACGGCTGATGCGCACGTCCAGCCGGCTGTCGCTGCTCAGCGTGGCCGTGGAGCCATCGGGCAGCGTCACCGTCTGGATCTGGCCGACGGTGCTGGCGTACTGCGCCTGCTCGCGGCCACTGAGCTGCCAGCCTCCCCACGCGGCGGAACCCACCGCCACCAGCGTCAATGCCGCTGCCACGCCACGCCAGCCGGGTCCGCGTGCATCGCGCGCGCCGGCGTGCCGCGGTGCGAAGGTGATGCCGCGCAGGTCGGGCCGTGCGTCCGTGTTGCCGTCGGCAGGCGCCGCACGCGGCGGCACCGTACCTGCGGGCAGGCCCGCGGCCCATGCCTGCAGGCGACCGGCCTCGTTCCACGCGGACTGCAACCGCAGGAACGCCACCTTGTGCCGGGGCGATTCGCCCAGCCAACCGTCCAGCGCCGTCTGCTCGCGCGCCGTCCAGCCGTCCGCGTCGCGACGGACCAGCCAGTCGGCGGCCTGCTGCTCAATCTGTCTGCTGTCGGTCATGTCCGTCGTCCTTGTCCATGACAGCCCGGGCCGTCCTTCGCCCGTCCGACGCACGCACGGCGTCGCCGCCGTACAGATGGTCGGCGATCAGGCGCATCCCTTTGGCCAAATGCTTTTCCACGGTCTTCTCGCTGATGCCCAGTTGGCGGGCGACGTCCTTCTGCGGCAATTCCTCCACGCGCCGCAGCCACACCACTTCGCGGCAGCGGTCGGGGAGCCGGTCCAGGGCCTCGACCACGCGCTTGAGCGCCTGGCGGGTCCCGGTCCACCGCTCGGGCGACACCTCGTCGATCAGGTAGACGTTCGAGGACTCGAAATCACCCACCGGCTCGATCGACACCACCCGGCTGCGGCGCAGGCGATCGGTCATCAGGTGGCGGGCGGTGGCGAAGAGGAACGCCTTCGGCGTGTCCGGTCGCGTGCGGCCCGCCGCTTCGTAGACGCGCGCGTAGACCTCCTGGCGCAGGTCGTGCCATTCGTCGCGGTGCGGCCATGCGCGCTGCAGGAACAGCGTGAGCGCGCGTTCGTGGACGAGGACTTCGCGGACGAACCAGTCGTCGAATTCGGTGGGCATGGCCGCACTCTAGCCCAACCGCCGGCGATCCCGCATGGGGGAAGACGGTCGCCGCTTCGTCTCCACATCGCATCGGTGCGTGGCATCCTGCCGCGACCTTCGACCTTGGGAGTACGGCATGGTGTCTGTCTTCGGCATTTTGCGGCGCGGCGCGATCTGCGTGGTGGCGCTTGCGTTGTCCCTGCCGGCGCTCGCCGCCAAGCCGGCGCATTACGTGCTGGGCGACACCACCGCGAAAACGCCTGGCCAGGTGCAGCCGGGCCTGCTGCTGATGGGCGGTGGCGATCGCAATTTCGATGCGATGCACTGGTTCATGAAGAAGGCCGGCAACGGCCACATCGTCGTACTGCGCGCGTCGCAGGCCGGCGAGATCGGCGAAGAATTCTTCAACGAGGTCGGCGGCATCGCCTCGGTCGAGACCTACGTCTTCACCGACCGCGAAGGCGCGAGCGACCCGGACGTGCTGCGCAGCCTCAAGCGCGCCGACGGCATCTTCCTGGCCGGTGGCGACCAGTCGCGCTACGTGCGCTTCTGGCGCGGCACGCCGGTGGGTGCTGCGCTGGACGCGCACGTGCGCGCCGGCAAGCCGCTCGGCGGCACCAGCGCCGGCCTGGCCATGCAGGGCGAGTACCTGTACGGCGCGATGGATGGCGGCAGCATCATCAGCCCGCGCGCGCTGGCCGATCCGCTGGGTGCGGACAACACCATCGAGACCGGTTTCCTGCAGCTGGCGCTGCTGAAGGGCGTGATCACCGATACCCATTTCAGCGAGCGCAACCGGCTGGGCCGCCTGATCGCGTTCGTCGCCAAGGCCGAGTCGCTGGCCGGCCGCCCGATCCTGGGCCTGGGCGTGGACGAGGACGCCGCCGTCGCGGTGGAAGGCGACGGCAGTGCGCGCGTCTACGCCACTGCGCCGGGGGCCGGTGCCACGGTGGTGAAGGGTGGCTTCGCGCAGAAGCAGGTCGAAGACGAGGCGATGAACCTCGATCATGTCGATACCGTCATCGCCGGTGTCGACTCCGTGCTGCACCTGCCGAGCGGCCGCGTCGACAAGCCGGCCGCCGAACGCCGCTACGCGGTGCGCGACGGCGTGCTGGTGGCGCTCGACTCGCCGCTGCTGGTGATCCATGGCGGCGCCGGCGTCGAACGTGCCGGCATGACGCCGGCCGATGAGGACGCCGCACGCAAGGCGCTGGAAGCGGCGCTGCGCGCGGGCCATGCGCAACTGACCGCAGGCAAGCCCGCGCTGGACGCGGTGACCGCTGCGATCACCGTGCTGGAGGATGCGCCGCAGTTCAACGCCGGTCGTGGCGCGGTGTTCACCCATGACGGCAAGAACGAACTCGATTCGTCGATCATGGATGGCGCCACCGGCAAGGCCGGCGCCGTGGCCGGCGTGCACCGGGTCAAGAATCCGATCACGCTGGCACGCGCGGTGATGGACAAGTCGCGCCACGTGATGATGGTGGGCGACGGTGCCGAAGCGTTCGCCAAGGAACAGGGTGTGACCCTGGTCAATCCGTCTTACTTCCGCACCGAGAAGCGCTGGCAGCAGTTGCAGAACGCACTGAAGGAAGAGAAGCAGGCGCAGGCGAGCAACACGCCGCTGGAGCTGCCGGGCAAGGCCTATTTCGGCACGGTCGGCGCGCTGGCGCTCGACGCGAAGGGCCAGCTGGCCGCGGGCACGTCGACCGGTGGCATGACCAACAAGCGCTACGGCCGCGTGGGCGATTCGCCGATCATCGGCGCCGGCACCTGGGCCGACGACCGCTGCGCGTTCTCCGGCACCGGCTGGGGCGAGTACTACATCCGCGCCGCGGCCGCGCACGAGGTCTGCGCGCGCGTACGCCTGGCCGGGCACAGCATCGCGCGAGCCTCGGAAGGCGTGATCAACCGCGACATCCCGAAGGCCGGCGGCGACGGCGGCGCCATCGCGCTGGGTGCCGACGGCAGCATGGCCTTCCCGTTCAATACCGAAGGCATGTACCGCGGCTGGATCGGCGCCGACGGCGTGCCGCACGTGGCGATCTACAAGGAAGATCCACTGCCCGCGCGGTGAGCGGAAATGGCGCTATGCTCCCCTCACAAAAGGGGGTAAGCATGGTCAGGGTTCTGGGGATGTGTCTGATTCTGGCGGCGTTCGGCGCGTCGGCCGCCGAGTCGGCCGGCAAGCCGGTCTATTTCCGTACGAGTGCGCGCCTGTCGCTGGACGCCCAGGGCGTGCCGCAACAGGTGCTCCTCGATGGCAAACTGCCGGCGGTCGTGCGTAGTTCGATCGAGCAGCGGGTGATGCAGTGGCGGTTCGAGCCAGCGCGCCTCGACGGCGAACCCAGGTCCGGGATAACAACCGTCTTCCTCAGTGCCTGTGCCGTGCCCGACGCGCATGGTAGCGGTCTGCGACTGGCTGTGGACTACGACTGGAACGGTCCCGGCTACGCCAATGGTCTGCCTGTCGTCATGCCGCCGCGTTATCCGATCGATGCCGCCAAGAGCGACAAGAGCGGCTCTTTTCGCGTGGTGATGGAGATCCAGCCGGATGGACACGCCAGGATCGAGACCATCGAGCCCATGAAGGGACAGTTGCGGTACTTCGAAAAAACGCTTCGCGACTGGGTGGCGGCGCTGCGTTACATCCCGGAGGAAGTCGACGGCAAGCCGGTGGCCTCGCGTGTCGCCATGCCGGTGACGTTCTCGACCGGCGATAGCGGCGCCAGTTTCAAGGACGAGATGCGTGCCCGGCAGAATTCGCCCGAATGCGTGGCGGCGAAGGCAGCCCATCCCGGTGACGACGCGCCGCGCCCCGTCGTGCTGGACTCGCCGTTCAAGCCGATCACGACGAGCTGATTCCGGATCGACGGCCTGACTGGGGAGAAGGTCATGAAGAACTGGAGTGTGTGGGGACTTCTGCTGTGCATTGGTGCGGCACAGGCGGAGGGAGCGAAAGAGCCGGTTCGTTTTCCAGCGACGGCACGGATCGCGCTGGATGCTGAGGGTATCCCGCGAGAGGTGCAGGCCAATCCCAGACTGCCCGCGCCGGTGCGCGAGGCGATCGAGCGGCGGGTGAAGCAGTGGCGCTTTGAACCCGCGCTGGTCGATGGCGTGGCCAGGCCGGGCATCACCCATGTCCGGCTGCAGGCCTGTGCGATCCCGCAGCCGGATGGCAGCCTGCGGGTCGGCATGGACTATCAGGGCAACGGTCCCGGCTACGCCGATGACGCCCTGCGACTGCCACGTCTGCCGTATCCGCCTGCGGCGATGCGGGCGGGGACGCAGGCCAACATCGACCTGATCCTGTCGATCGGCGAGGACGGGCAGGCGACGGTGCAATCGATGAAGGCGCGTCGAGGGTCGGTGAAGGAGTTCAAGGCGGGCCTCGAGGCGTGGGTGGCGACGTTGCGGTATGTCCCGGAAGAGGTGGACGGCCGGCGCATCGCGACCCAGGTGCGGGTCCCGGTCGAGTTCTATTTCACGGAGCGCTCCAAGCGCCAGGAACGGGTGGCCGCCGCAACGCATGCCCCCGATTGCGTGGCAGCGGCGGGTCAGCCGGACGACCCGCCGGACCAGGTCGTGCTTGATTCCCCCTTCCGGCCGCGCGAAACCGGTTGAAGGCGGCGCCCCTGGTCGGGGAACGCGCGACGCCTCGCGGCGGCCTGTGTCCTGTCCTCCTCCCGCCGGGATGGCGGCAGGCGTCTTCAGTGTGACTCGTGTCGCAAATGTGACGGCCGTAAGTTAGGATGCGCGTCACATTTGCGGTCGGCCCCTCCTTGCCTGGAAGGCGTCTTGGGTCGGCTTGCCACAGGGGGCAAGCGGTAGGGGTCCGTTGTCGGGATGGACCTAGGGAGCGCCTCTTCCACAGAAGCGTCAGGGGATCCGTTCGTCGATGTCGTACCGCGCTATTGATGCCTTGCGCCAGCAGGGCGCACGTTCCGTTCGCCTGCCTTTTCCTGCGCCTTCATGCAACGCCGCGGCATCGCGCGGCCGGCGACGCCGTCCCCTGCAGGCCGGCCTGCTGCTGGCCACCCTGCTGGCCGCAGGCTCCGCACTGGCGCTGATCACCGGCGTCTGGACGCTCAACGGCGCCACCTCGGCGAACATCACGCTCAACGGCGTGGCGGTGACCTGGACAGGTACCTCCGACCAGGCATATGCCAACGGGACATTCAACACGACGAACGACAGCCGCTGGAGCGATCCCTATGGCGAGACGGTCGCCGGCGGCCGCTCGCTGACGCTGCTGCACGAAACCTCCAGCCGCACCTACACCATCACCTTCAGCAAGGCGGTGGACAACCCGGTGCTGCATGTCGACCGCCTGGGCGGCGCCCTGGGCAACGATCCCAACAGCTCGCGCTGGACGCTGAGCAACTCGACGTCACAGGGCGGCGCGGTGACGCTGACGCGCCTCAGCGGCAATGCGCAGTTCCTGGTGACGGGCAGCACGTTCGTGCGCGCGACCGGCACCGCGTTTTCGGGCACGGCGAATGCGGAGTGCCTCTCGGGCAGCGCGTCGACGATCGCCAGCGGAACGGCCTGCGGTTCGATCCGCTTCAACGGCACCGGCATCACCAGCCTGACGTTCACCGTGAACCAGGTGGGTCCTTCCGGCGGCGACGAACTGGAACTGCGCTGGAGCTTCCAGGGCAGCAACGTCATCGTGCGCAAGCAGACCGTGGGCGGTACCGGAACGTTCCCGTTCACCACGAGCGGTGCGCTGACGCCCTCGTTCAGTCTGACGACCACGGCGCAGAACACGCCGGTGTCGTCCACGACGTATCCGATCACCAACCACGCCGTTGCGATCACGCTGAGCGAATCCACGCCGCCGGCCGGCTATGTGATGACCGCCGGCAGCTGCGTCGACCAGACCGGCGCCACGGTGCCGGCCACGATCAACACGACGGCGCGGCAGATCGCCATCGCGGCCGCCAGCTATGGCACCGGCCAGACGATCACCTGCACGTTCACCAACAGCGCGACGGCGACGCTGGCGCTGGCCAAGACGTGGGTGGACGCGGCCGTCAACGACACCGCGGTGCTGTCGGCGACCGGCGGTGCGAACAATGCCACGCTGTCGTCCACGGCCAACAGCGCGTCCGAGACCGATACCGGCGCTGCCGTGGTGGTGGTGCCGGGCAACGCGATCACGCTGTCCGAAGTCCTGGGCGCAGGCAATGCACGGACCTACACGGCGAGTGCGTGGTCGTGCAGCGGTGGCAACCTCAGCGGCAACACGCTGACGGTGACCGGTGCGCATGCCGGCCAGGCCATCGTCTGCACGATCGTCAACCGTGCGCGCGTGGTCGATGTGTCCGTGGTGAAGTCGACGTCCCCCGGCGCCGCCGTCAGCGGACAGGTGAAGAGCTTCAGCGTGGTCGTGTCGAATGCCGGACCCGCCGCCGCCGACGGTACGGTGGTCAGCGACACGCCCGGCGCGGGCCTGACGTGCCCGGCGTCCGGCAATCCGATCGGTTGCGCGGCCAGCGGTGGCGCCACGTGCCCGGGTGCGGCGGCGTTGCCGACCCTGGTCAGTGGTGGCGTGGCCGTGCCCACGCTGCCGTCGGGCGGCACGGTGACCTTCACCGTGTCCTGCCAAGTGACGGCGACCGGCTTCTGAGGCCGGCGCGGTGCGCTTCCCAAGCGCGCCGCGAGTCTCCATGATGCGGCTCCGTTCTTCGCCGCATCGATGCAATGAGCCGTACTGCCTGGCTGTGGGTGGTGGTGGTGCTGACCACCGTCGCCCTTGCCGCGACCTTCCTCGCCACCCCGCGCTTCCCTGTTCCCGTGCCCGACACAGGCCCGCCGGTCACGCCGTTCGGCTGGCCGGGGCAGGTGTCGCTGGTGGCGGGCGACGGCATCCGTGGCGCACGCGACGGCGCAGGGCAGCAGGCCCGGTTCGACGATCCCTGGGGCATCGTCGTGATGGAGGACGGCACGCGGTATGTCGCCGATGCCGGCGAGACCAACCGCATCCGCCGCATCGCGCGCGATGGCGTGGTCTCCACGCTTGCCGGCGGCCGCGAAGGCTTCGCCGACGGAACGGGGACGGCGGCGGCGTTCCATACGCCTTCCACGCTGGCGCGCGATGCGCAGGGCAATCTCTATGTCGCCGACACCGGCAACCACGCGATCCGCAAGGTCACCCCGGAAGGCGCGGTGACCACGGTCGCCGGCACGGGTGAAGCCGGCTTCCGCGACGGCCCCGCGGTGCAGGCGCAGTTCAACGGACCCATCGGGGTAACCGTCGATGGCGGCGGGCGCGTCTATGTGGCCGATACCTACAACGACCGCATCCGCATGATCGACCGTGACGGCCAGGTCACCACGCTGGCCGGTGGCGACATGCCGGGCTTCGTCGATGGCACCGGCAGCCAAGCCCGCTTCGATACTCCCACCGGCGTGGCCGTGGATGCCACCGGCGTGGTCTGGGTGGCCGACCTGCGCAACGACGCCATCCGTCGCATCGGGCCGCAGGGCGGGGTGAGCACGCTGCCGGTGCAGCCGGACCTGCCGACCCGGGCCGGACCGCGCCGCCCGTTGTCGCTGGCGCTGACCCACGACGGCCACCTGTATGTCGGCGAGCTGTTCACCGGCCGCGTGATGCAGGTGATGCGGGATGGACGCTGGCATGCGCTGGCAGGCGACGTTCCGGGACAGCGGCTGTCGCGTGCAGCAGGACTGGCCATCGATGCCGCCGGCAGCGTGCACTTCACCGATGCCGGCAGCCATCGCGTGCATCGCGTCGCGCCGCTGGCGCTGGGCGTGGCGCCGGTCCCTGCCGTCGTCGGCCCGTCGCCGCAGGATCCGTTGCCCGAGACGGCGGGCCGCTGGCCGTTGCAGCCGCAGGACGGCTGGCACGAAGTCGTGGGCACGCTGGGCGAAGTGCGCGGCGATTACCAGGGCGAGAGCCGCCACCACCTGCATGGCGGCCTGGATATCCGCGGCGACGTCGGTGCCACCGTGCTCGCCATCGCCGACGGCAAGGTCAGCAGCCCGACCGCCGCGTGGAACTTCAACGGCCTGAGCGAAGGATTGGGCCTGGGCGCGCTGGACTACATCCACATGCGCGTCGGGCGCACGCCGCGCGGCGATCTGCTCGATCCTTCGCGCTTCCAGCTGCTGCACGACGCCAGTGGCGATCCCAGCCGCATCCGTGTTCGCCGTGGCACGCGCTTCGCGGCGGGCGATGCGCTGGGCACGGTCAACCGCATGGCGCACGTGCACCTGTCGATCGGTCCCTCGGGCTACGAGCGCAACGCCATCGCGCTGGGCTTCACCGGATTCACCGATACCTATCCGCCGCGGATCGACGAAGTCGCGCTGTTCGACACGCTGGACCAACCCATCGACCAGCGCCAGGACGGGCGTGTGCTGGTACCGCGCGACCTGCAGGGCGTGCGCATCGTGGTGGATGCGTGGGACCAGGTGGATCGCAACCTGCCGCGTCGGCGCCTTGGCCTGTACGCGCTGGGTTACCAGGTGCTGCATGACGATGGCACGCCGGTCGCGGGCTTCGAAGTGCCCCGCATGAACCTCGACTTCCTCCGCCTGCCTTCCGACGACGCCGTGCAGATCGCCTACGCGCCGGGCAGCGGCATCACCGTACACGGCAGCGCGGTCACCCGCTTCAAGTACAGCATCACCAATACCGTACGCGACGGCCAATGGGCCGAAGGCACCTGGCAAGTGGGCGCGCTGCCGCCCGGCGACTACCTGCTGCGGATCACCGCGCGCGACTACAGCGGCAACGAGGCGCAGGGCCGGCGAGACCTGAAACTGCGCCTGCAATAGGGCGGGCGCCGGCGCGCCGTTTCCGGCCGCAGGGCCGTGTCGATCCGCGCCGCGCCGGTTCGTCGCTATTCCGAAAGCGGCCGGAATACCCGGTCCGCACGACAGGAGAGCGCAATGCGCGTCATGGTCATCGTGAAAGCCAACGCCGATACCGAAGCCGGGCGGATGCCGAGCACCGGGCAGTTGGAGGAGATGGGCAAGTTCAACGAAGCGCTGGTCAAGGCCGGCATCATGCTGGCCGGCGATGGCCTGCATCCCACCTCGCGCGGCGTGCGCGTACGTTTCGACGGCAAGCAGCGCACGGTCATCGACGGTCCCTTCGGCGAAACCAGGGAACTGATCGCCGGTTTCTGGTTGTGGCAGGTGCGCAGCCTCGATGAAGCGATCGAGTGGATCAAGCGCGCCCCGTTCGATGGCGGCGATGAGGTCGAGGTGCGTCCGGTGTTCGAAGCCGAGGACTTCGGCGACGAACTGACGCCGGCACTGCGCGAGCAGGAAGCGTGCCTCGCCGCGCAGATCCAGCCGCAGACACACGCCTGAGGGAGCAACCATGGCCACCCAGATCTTCGTCAACCTGCCGGTCCGTGACCTCGAGAAGTCCAAGGCGTTCTTCAAGGCGCTCGGTTATGCGAACAACCCGCAATTCACCGACGAAAATGCCGCCTGCATCGTCGTCAGCGACACCATCTACGTGATGCTGCTGGTGGAGCCGTTCTTCCAGGGCTTCACGCGCAAGACGATCGCCGATGCGCGCACCCACACCGAAGTGATCCTGTGCCTGTCGGCCGACACGCGCGCCGGTGTCGACGCGCTGGCGGACAAGGCGATCGCCGCCGGCGGCAGCGAGACGCTCGAAGCGAAGGACTACGGCTTCATGTACCAGCGCAGCTTCCAGGATCTCGACGGTCACCAGTGGGAAGTCGTGCACATGGACGATGGTGCGATGCCGGCCGATTGACGTGCATCCTCGAGCCGGCTTGAAGGCGTCACTGAGCCGGGAGGCAAAAGGCGCTGGGTTCCCGCCTTCGCGGGAATGACGCATCTGGATTGATGAGGGGAGTGGTCGCCGTGACGGCCTGATGCATCTCGGGCAATGGCCGCCGCTCAGGCGCCGACGCGCCGGCGCACGGCGTCGAAATCGCGCACCGGCCGTACTTCGATGCTGCCGGTGCCGATCCAGGGGAATTCCTGCGCGATCTTCACGGCTTCGTCCAGGCTGTCGGCCTCGATCAGGTTGTAGCCGCCGAGGATTTCCTTCGTCTCGGCGAACGGGCCATCGACGATGGTGGTCTTGCCGTCGCGCACGCGCACGGTGCGCGCGGTGCTGCCGTGTTCGAGCTGCTGGGATTCGATCAGCGTGCCGCGTGCCTGCAGTTCGTCGGCGTGGGTGATGCAGCCGTGCATCATCTGGTCGAAGGCGCCTTCCGGCAGCGCTTCGAGCAGGGAATCGTCCGTGTAGATCATCAGCAGGAACTTCATGCGCCCTCCCGGCGTGCGTGCAGGCCGGGATTGTGCCACGCGGTCATGTTCAGGCCGCGTGTCTTCAGGCCGCGTGTCGCGTCGCCAGACGGCGGCCTACTCGGCGGCGGGCGAGCGGAACCACGCTTCCACGGTGCCCCTGATCTTCATCGTCATCGGATTGCCGCGACGGTCCTTCGACTTGCCCACCGGCACGCGCACCCAGCCTTCGCTGATGCAGTACTCCTCCACGTTGTCGCGCTCCACGCCGTTGAAGCGGATGGCGACGCCACGATCCATCGCCTCGGCGTTGTAGAACGGGCTGCGCGGATCGGAGGCCAGATGATCGGGAGGCGTATCGGACATGGGAGGCGTCGTGCGGATATCGGGGCCGCAAGGATACCCGATGCGCGGCGATCACCAGGCCACGCGGTGGCGGCTGCAGGCCAGCGTGGCCAGCAGCGTCAGCCGGCCATGGCGCGGATCGGCCGCCAGTCGCGCGGGGTCGGTGATGGCGGGCGCGCGGAAGGCGCCGCCATCGTGGATCAGCAGGCGGTTCCAGCGCGCAGGCACGGTCAGCGCATGGGTGAAGCTGGCATTCGATGCCTGCGGATAACCGGCCGCGCATGCGTGGCGCAGGGCGAAATCCTCCGGCGGCAGCGCCTCGGCATCGTGTTCGAGCTGCTCCAGTTGCTGCGGCGAGACGCGCGGCAGGAAGAAATGGGTGCCGCCCAGCGCCGGATCCTGGAACAGGAACAGCTCCGCCACCGCGATGCACTGGTCCGGCTCGAAGGCACGCACGCGGCGCGGTTGCCAGTGCGATGGCGCGAGCTGCGACGGGGGCGTGGTCACCAGCGCCAGCCGGCCCGCACTGCGCAACACGCGGCGCGCGCCCAGTGCGTGGCGCGCGTGGTCGCGCAGCACGTCGTGCAGCAAGTCGGTGAACTCCGCGGGCATGCGCAGGTGCAGCCCGGGGAACACGGCGGGCGGCGCCGGCTGGAAATCCTCCCGGTAGGCCTCCGCGAACGCGGGCAGGCGCTCCGGCGCCAGCAGCGCATCGTCGATGACGACGCAGGCGTGGCCGTGGCCGATGGCCAGGTGCTGGACCGCGGGACGGGGGTTGAACATGGTGCGGCCTCCCCGGCAGGCCGGCGTACGCACCGGCGGCACCACCATAGACCCGCCGGTGCGGCAGCACAAAGCGGCCGCCTCGCATGACGCACAGCGACGGGTACGGCGCGTACCATGTCGCCGCCTTCCCGTTGCCGCGATGCGCCCCATGACCCTGCCCGACGAGTTCGATCCCGACGACAACTTCGGCCATGCCTTCGATGACGGAGACGACATGGACCTGGACGACACCGAAGCCCTGGTGTGGAACCTGCTGGTGCTGATCAATCCCGGCGACGGCGAGACCGCGCTGCGGCAGTTCGCCGCCTACCGCGATGCCGGTGGCGAAGACGGCACCGAGCCGGACCAGGTGCTGTGGACGCTGAAGGACGCCATCGACTGGACGTCCGGCTTCTACGTGGACTGGAAGGACACCGAATCCTTCATTGACTGCGCCAACCAGCTGGCGGCGCGCTACGCCATCGAGATCGACTGGGGCGGCGACGCCAGCGACGAGGACTTCCTCGACGGCACCGACGTGCCCGCGCTGATGGCCACCGCCTACGACCGCCTGCGCGAGCACGGCTACACGCTGTGGAACTGGAACACCGGCGGCGACGCGTATGCGGGCTGGATGGCGTTGCGCCGCGACGACGACGGCATGCAGCAGCTGGCCGCGGTGATGGGCGTGGAGATCCGGCCGGGCAGCGACGCGTTCTGACGACGTGCGCCCGATGGTACCCGCGCTAGACTCGGCGTCTTCCATCGCGTCGGGAATGCCTGTCATGCGCGTGCTGTTGGCCCGTCTTGCCTGTCTGGCGCTGTTGGCGGCATCCGGCGCGCGTGCGCAGGATGTGGCGACGCTGCTGTCGCCGTCCAAGCCGAAGGCGCCCGAGGCGATCGCGCTGGCCGAGATCCCGGGACGCGCCGATGCGGACGAACGCTACGCCGAGGAAGTGGCGTTGCGCGCGGGCCACGCCGATCCGCTCGGCAGACTGGTGCCGAAGCTGGCGGCCATCGAGCAGTCGGTGGCGCAGAAGAACGGCCTGTTCGCCTACGCCGAGTTGCGCACGCTGCCGGTGGTGCGCCTGGAGAGCATGGAGCGGCACTGGAAGTTCGACGCGCGGCAGTACGCGCGCTGGCGCAGCGACATGCAGGCCTCGGTCGCGCCGTATGCGGAGGATGCGGCCGAACTCGCGCTGCGGCGCGCGGACTGGGACCTCACGCGCGCCGCGATGACGCCGGGCCTCACCCCGGAGGCCTTGCGTGCCCGCGTCGAGAGCGTCGGGGACCGCCTGCAGCAGGCCGAACAGGCGCTGTCGTCGCCGCTGGCCGAACAGATCGCTCTGGGCCGCCGCGCCAACCTGCTCGCGGCGCGCATCCAGACCGGCCAGCAGGCGGTGGAAGATGCGATCGCCTACGCCGACCGCCGTTTGCTGCGGCTGGATGCGCCGCCGCTGTGGCGCGTGCAGGACACCACGACGCTGCGCGACGACGTCGCCCGCAGCCTGACCCGCGAGATCCAGTCCGAGAACAGCTTCGTCGCCCAGTACGCGGCGGCCGACATGGGCAACCAGCGCCTGTTGCACGTGCTGCAAGTGGCGTTGCTGCCGCTCCTGCTGTGGGTGGCGTGGCGGCATCGGCGCCGGGGCGTGGATCCCACCGCGGTGCTGGCGACCGACGCCGAGGCGCGCGTGATCCGGCGTCCTTTCTCGACGTGGCTGCTGCTGTCGATGATCGGCGTGTTGCTGCTGGAACCGAACGCGCCGCTGTTCCTGCACCAGCTCGCGATGCTGGTGGCGCTGGTGCCGGTGCTGCGGCTGATGCCGCAACAGGGGCGACGCCTGCTGGGGCCGTGGCCGTACCTGGCCACCGCGTTCTACCTGCTGCAGCGCCTGGCGGTGCTGCTGATGGCCAGCGACTATCTGTATCGCCTGTATTACCTGGCGCTGGCCGTGCTGGCGCTGGCGGCGACGGGATGGCTGCTGTGGCGCTCACGCGGGCAACGCTTCGCCGGGCTGGCCGGTCGCGCCGGGCAGCTCGTGCATGGCCTCGCCTGGGCGGCGGTCGTGGTGTTGCTGGTCTCGGTCGGCGCCAACGTGCTCGGCAACGTGTCGCTGGCCGAGATGCTGGCGTCCGGCATCATCGAGAGCGGCTATTTCGCGCTGGTGCTGTATGCGGCGGTCACCGTGTTCGAGGCGTTGCTGCGCCGGCTGGGCGCGCGCCGCGAGGTCCGGCGGTTGTGGCTGATGCGCCGGCATGGCGGCACGTTGCTGGAATCGCTGGCGCGCTGGGCGCGGGTGGCGGCGGTGGTCGGCTGGATCGGCTACACGATGAGCCGGTTCCGCATCTTCCGCCCGGTGTACGACACGGCGAAGGCGATCATCACGCACCGCTTCGAGTACGGCGAGCTGTCGGTCAGCCTGGGGCACGTGCTGGTGTTCTGCATCGGCGTGGTGCTGGCGGTCTGGGTGGCGAAGACGTTGCGTGCGCTGCTGCGCGAAGAAGTGCTGCCACGCATGTCGCTGCCGCGCGGCGTCGGCAACAGCGTGGCGTCGCTCAGCTACTACGCGCTGCTGCTGGTCGGCCTGCTGGCGGCGCTGTCAGCGGCGGGCTTCAAGATCGGCCAGCTCGCGTTCCTGTTCGGCGCGCTGGGCGTAGGCATCGGCCTGGGCCTGCAGGACGTGGTGAAGAACTTCGTCTCCGGCCTGATCCTGATGTTCGAGCGTCCGGTGCAGCCGGGCGACGTGGTGGACATCAGCGGCACCAGCGGGCGTGTGCGCGCCATCGGCATGCGTGCGACCACCGTGCGTACCTTCGATGGCGCCGACGTGGTGGTGCCCAACGGCATGCTGCTGTCCGACAAGGTGACCAACTGGACGCTCACCGACCAGAACCGGCGCGTCGACGTGGACCTGGGCGTGGCCTACGGCACCGACGTCACGCGGGTGATGCAGCTGCTGCAGGAAACGACGCGCACGACGCCCGGTGTCGCCGAGGATCCGGCACCGACCGTGCTGTTCACCGGCTTCGGTGCCAGTTCGCTCGACTTCGCGATCCGCGCGTGGACCCACCAGTTCGACGACTGGTCGGCGATCCGCAGCGACCTGATGGGCCGGCTGCACGCGGCGCTGGGCGAGGCCGGGATCGAGATTCCCTTCCCGCAGCAGGACCTGCATGTGCGCTCGGTGCCGGAGGACCTGCTGCGCTCGCTGGCGCGGCCCGACGGGTCGAAGCCCGCGGATGGCGCGCCCGCGTGAGGTGGCCGTGTCGAAACCGGACGCGCGGGTTCGTCGCCCGGGCATGTCCCTGCGGAGCGGCACGATGACACGGCCTTTCGACATCCAGCGCATCGACCACGTGGTACTGCGTGCGCGCGACCTGGCGCGCAGCGTGGACTTCTACCGCGAGGTGCTGGGTTGCCGGATGGAACGCGAACGCCGGCACCTGGGCCTGGTGCACCTGCGTGCCGGCGCTTCGATGATCGATCTGGTCGGCATCGACGGAACGCTCGGTGCGCGCGGCGGCGCACCGGCCGGCAGCGAGGGGCGCAACGTCGACCATCTGTGCCTGCGTGTCGAACCGTTCGACGAGCCGGCGCTGGTCGCGCACCTCGCGGGCTTCGGCATTGCGACGCAAGGCCCGGCCGAGGTGAACTTCGGCGCGGAAGGCGACGGGCCGTCGCTCTATTTCCGCGATCCCGACGGCAATACCATCGAACTGAAAGGGCCGGCCAGCGGCGGCTGAGGCGTCAGGGCGCGGCCGTGGTCTGCGGCGCGACGGGCGCGGACAACGCTGGCGGCGCGGCGGCTTCCACGGCGACATCGGGCATCGCGGTATCGGCATCGGGCAGCGGTGCGCCCGGTGCCAGCAGGCTGCCTTCGCCCTGCAGCGCCGCTTCCGCGGCCTTGGTCATCACCACGATGCTGATGCGGCGGTTGATCGGATTCTGCGGGTTCCGCTTGTCGAACAGCACCGACGACGACAGTCCGACGACGCGCGACACCTTGTCCTCGTGCATGCCGCCGGCCACCAGCGCGCGGCGTGCGGCGTTGGCGCGTTCGGCGCTGAGTTCCCAGTTGGTGTAGCCACGGCTGGACGTGTATTGGGTGGTGTCGGTGTGGCCGGTGATGCTGATGTGGTTCGGCACCTGGTTCACGAAGCCGGCCAGCTCGCCGAGGATCCCCTGCGTGTAGGGCTTCAGCACGGTGCCGCCGAGGTCGAACATCGGCCGGTTCTGCTGGTCGACGATCTGGATGCGCAGGCCTTCCGGCGTCAGGTCCAGCAGCAGCTGGTCCTTGAACGGTTCCAGCGCCTGGCTCTTGCCGATGGCTTCCTGCAACGCCTGCATCAGCGTTTCCAGCCGCTGCTTTTCCTGCGCCTTCTCCTGTTGCTCGGAGACCTGCTGCGCGTCGCCCGGCGGCTTGTCGAACGGGTTGTCGCTCTCGCCTTTCGGCAAGTCCATGGTGCCGCCGAGCTTGATCATCGAGGTGCTGGCGCCGCCGGGACCGGCCGGGCCGGGCGCGGGCGAGAAGCTCTTGCCGCTCAGCGGGCTGGGATTGCGGAAGTATTCCGAGATCGCCGCGCGTTCCTTGTTGGTCGTGGCGCCCATCAGCCACATCACCAGGAAGAACGCCATCATCGCGGTGACGAAGTCCGCGTAGGCGACCTTCCACGAGCCGCCGTGATGGCCGCCGCCGGCGACCTTCTTGACGCGGCGGACGATGATGGTGGGGCGCTGTTCGCTCATCGCCGTGGCTTACTTGTTCGCCTTCAGGTGCGCTTCGAACTCGGCGAACGGCGGGCGCACGTCCGAGGGCAGGGTCTTGCGCGCGAACTCCAGCGCCACGGCCGGGTTGTAACCGCGCAGGCAGGCGAGCAGGGCGGTCTTCACCGACTCGTACATGCGGCTGTCCTGCTCCACCTGCGCCTCGATGGCGGCGGCCAGCGGCGAGACGAAGCCGTAGGCCAGCAGGATGCCGAGGAAGGTACCGACCAGCGCGGCGGCGACGTGCGCGCCGACCGCGGCGATGTCGCCGCCGATCGAACCCATCGTCACGATGATGCCGAGCACCGCCGCCACGATGCCGAAGCCGGGCAGGCCGTCGGACACTTTCTGCAGCGCATGCGCCGGCGCCATCGCTTCGTGATGGTGCTTTTCCAGTTCCAGCTCGAGCAGCGGCTCCAGTTCGTGCGGCTCGATGTTGCTGCCCACCATCAGGCGCAGGCATTCGGTGAGGAAGTCGAGCAGGTGGTGGTCGGCGAGGATCTTCGGATACTTCTGGAACAGCGGGCTGTTGGTCGGGTTCTCGATGTGCTCTTCCAGCGACATGAAGCCGTCGCGGCGCGCCTTGTTGAGCATTTCGTGGATCAGCGTCAGCACGTCCAGGTAGTCGGACGACTTGTATTTGGCGCCCTTGAACACCGACAGCGTGGCGGTCAACGTGCCCTTGACCACCTTCATCGGATTGCTGGCCATGAACGCGCCGAGCGCGGCGCCGCCGATGATGACCAGCTCGAACGGCTGCCACAGGGCGCCGAGCTTGCCGTGCGAGCCGAGGTAGCCGCCGATGACGCTCAGGGTGACGATGATGAAGCCGACGATGATGAGCATGGTGACGCGGCCGCAGGGTGGGGTCACCCAAGGATCGGCCCGGCGGGCGGTTTCTTGAGTGGCGACCGTCCATCGGTCCGACACGGGCAATGACCTTCGGCAGGGTTGACTACAGTTGTCGTCACGGGCATGTTGACGACAACTGTAGTCACAAGGCGATTCCATGCCCGGCAAGCCCCTCAAGTCCATCGGCGACCAGGAACTGGCGCTGCTCCAGCACCTGTCGGAACACGGCGATGCCAGCGTCGGCGAGGTGGCGGCCGCTTTCGGCGAGGCCCGCGGGCTGGCCCGCTCGACCGTGCTGACGATGATGGAACGGCTGCGCGCCAAGGCCTACCTGCGGCGTCGCCAGGTCGATGGCGTGTACCGCTACGCGCCGGCCGCGCAGCCGGACGACCTGATGCGCAATGCGGTGGGCAGCTTCGTCGAGAAGACGCTGCAGGGTTCGCTGTCGCCGTTCGTGGCGTGGATGTCGCAGCGCACCGAGGTCAGCGACGACGAACTGGCCGAACTGGAGGCGATGGTCGCCACCCTGCAATCCAAGCGGAAGGACGCCTGACATGGAGCTGCTTCCCTATTTCGATACGTGGCTGGACCGGCTGCTGGCGGTGAGCATGCAGTCGCTGCTGCTGGCCGCGCTGGTGTGGGCGCTGTGCCGCTACCTGCCGCGCCTGGATGCGCGCACGCGCGCCTGGCTGTGGTGGCTGGTCGCCACGCAGATGGTGGTCGGGCTGGCCTGGTATGCGCCGGTCGCGCTGCCGCTGTTGCCGGCGACGCCTGCCGCCGCGCCTGTCGTGGTGGCGATGGCAGCCGAAGCATCGACGTCGGCTGCCTCCGTGATATCGGTCGTGCCCGTGCAGGCGACGCAGGCATCGCGGTTCGACACCGGCGTGCTGCTGCTCGCCGCCTGGCTGGCGGGCGTGGCGGTGATGCTGGCGAACACGCTGCGCCACGGCTGGCGCCTGCACCGGCAGATCGGACGCGCACGTCCCTGCCGCGACCGCCGCGTGCGGGCGGTGTACGACGCGCTTGCGGATCGTCTCGGCATCGCCACCAGGCCCGCGCTCCTGGTCAGCGACGAGATCGATTCGCCGCTGCTGGCCAGGCCCTGGCGTCCCGTGCTGATGCTGCCCGCTGCCGGCCTGGCCGAGATGGGCAACGACGACCTGCACATGGCGCTGCACCACGAACTCGCGCACCTGCAGCGGCGCGACCTGTGGTGGGCGTGGATGCCGGCGCTGGCGCAGCACCTGTTCTTCTTCCATCCCGTCGCGCATTTCGCTGCGCGCGAGTACGCCTTCGCCCGCGAGGTCGCCTGCGATGCCGTCGTCATCGCCGACGAACGTCATGCGCCGCGCGATTACGGACGCCTGCTGGTGAAGCTGGGCGTCTCGACCACCCCGGTGCCGGCGCTGGCCGGCGCGTCCCCCACGTTCCGCATCCTCAAGAGGAGACTGCTGATGTTGCAGCACACCGCTTCCCCCCTGCGCGCCGGCGCGCTCGCGCTGACCCTCGGCATCGTGGCGCTGGCCGCCGTGCCTTATCGCGTCACCGCACGCACCTCCCCCGTCGCGGCACCGGCAGCGGCACCCGCCCCGGCGACCGTCGCCACGCCTGCCGCCGCGTCGCCGCGTCCGGTCGTCGTCGCCGATGCGCGTGACATGCCGGTGCCGCCCCCGCCGCCGGCGCCGCCCCCGCCGCCCGCTCGCCCGACAGTAGCGGTACCGCCGCCGCCGGCACCACCGCCCCCGCCGCGCATCCACACCCGTTCGAGCGCGCACACGGTCAGCATCGGCCACCAGCGCAATGGCGATGCCTACGTGCTGATCGACGGCGACGACGTGTCGATGGCGGGCGACAGCGACGACATCCGCACGGCGCAGCGTTTGCGGCAGGGCAATGCCCCGGTGCTGTGGGTGCGGAAGAACGGCAAGCAGTACGTGGTGCGCGATGCCGCCACGATGCAGCAGGTGAAGGCGGCGCATGCGCCGGTGCAGGCACTGGGCGAACAGCAGGGCAAGCTCGGTGAACAGCAGGGCGCGCTCGGCGAACGCCAGGGTGAGCTGGGCACGAAACAAGGCGAACTGGGCATCAAGATGTCGGAGATCGCGACCGGCCAGGCCGCCGCCGCCCTGCGCGGCGACAACGCACGCGATGCCGCCAACGATCGCCGCATGAAGGCGCTGCAGGACGAACAGGAGGCGCTGGCCCGCCAACAGGACGTCCTGGCCCGCCAGCAGGAACCCCTCGCGCGCCAGCAGGAAGCGCTGGCCCGCAAGCAGGAGGCCGCGACCGACAAGCTGCAGCGCGACGTCGACCGCCTGGTTGGCGAGGCCATCCGCAGCGGCAAGGCGCAGCAACTCTGATCGCTGTCGTGCAGCGGAGCTCGCTCCGCTGCGGTTCGGTCCGCTGACCGGGACCCCAAAGACCACGGAGCCGGGCAAGCTCGGCGCTACGGCGTCAACGTGTTTCCGTGAGGCCGCTCCACTGCGACCGCGCGATCCGGATGATCGCGCGGACCCGCTCGCGGTCGTGGTGTCGCGAGATGGCGATGGCGCCGAGCCGCAACGCCTCTTCGCGCAAGGCTTCGTTCACGTCGTAATGCGCGCCGCTGCGCTTGTCCTGGAATGCGCGGCGCGGCATCCCGAGTCGTGCGGCCATCGCATGCAGTTCGTCCAGCGTGTCGGCCATCAGGTGCGCCCAGCGCTGGCCGCGCCACAGCGTCACCGGATCGTCCACGTACACGCTCATCGCGGTGCCGTGGCCTTCGGCGGCCGCACCATGCGGTCCATCAGGTGTTCCAGCGTCGCGGGCAGGTCGCCGCAGCGGCCCATGTGCACGGGCGAGGTCTGGATGATGGAACTGCGCTTGGCGGTGAGCCAATGGAAGCGCGCGCGCGGCGGCAGCAGGCCGATCGGTGCGGCGGCCTCGCCGCCACGGCAGATCGCCGGAATCGTATCGAGGTGCCGGCGCAGCGAGTCGATGTCCAGCGTGGGATCGAGCGCATGCAGGCGGGTCTCGTCCAGTTCGATGCGCGCTTCCAGGAAGCCCGCGCGCTCGCACGACAGGATGATGCCGACGTTGGCGAATTCCTCGCGCTCCACGCGCGGCACCACGCGGATCACCGCGTAGTCGTAGGTGTCAGGTGCGTGCATGGATCGCCTCCTGCACGAACGCCTCGCGCTGCGCCACGCGCTGCGTCAGGTAGGCCACGTACGCGGCGCGCTGCGTGGCCGGATCGCCGAAGGCATCCGGTCCCTGCAGCCACGCGTCGGGCACGTCGGCCACGATGCCGGCGATGACGCCATCCGTCAGGCAGGCCGCCATCGGCGCGTCCACGTCGGCCAGTCGCGACGCCCAGCGCAGCAGCACGTGGTCGCGGATCAGCGGGAACGGCTTGCCCGCACCCCCTACATCGCCGTCCCAGCCGTGATGGAAGTACAACGATGCGCCGTGGTCGATCAGGTACAGGCGGCGGTGCCACATCAGCAGGTTGGTGTTGCGTGCGGTGCGGTCGACGTTGCTGATGAACGCATCGAACCAGACGATGCGCGACGCCAGGTCGGCGTCGGGCTGCTCCGCGACGGGATCGAAATTCACCGCGCCGGGCAGGTAATCCATCGCCAGGTTGAGCCCGGCGCTGGCCTTGATCAGGTCCTGGATTTCCGGATCGCCCTCGGTGCGCGCGAGGTCGGCATCCAGTTCCATCAGCGCCAGGTCCGGCATCGGCAGGCCCAGTGCTTTTGCGAGTCCGCCGGCGATCAGTTCGGCGACCAGCGCTTTCGGTCCCTGTCCTGCACCGCGGAACTTGAGGACGTACAGGCCATCGTCATCGGCCTCGACCACGGCGGGCATCGAGCCGCCTTCGCGCAGCGGGGTGACGTAACGGGTGGCGGTGCGGAGGGGAAGCATCATCAGGCCGTCAGGATACCGCGCCCGTTGCAGGAGGGGCTTTCAGCCGCGACCGTGCAGGAGGCGGAGCGATCGAACATGCGCCTGGCAGATCAGGTACCCGATGGTCGGGGGCTTGTCCGGTGATGATGGCAGTCGGGGCTGAAGCCCCTCCTGCGGTTACGTGGAGCGCGAGACGCCCATGCGCCGCAGCGCCAGATAGACCACGACGCTCGATGCGACGCCCAGCAGCAGGGCGAAGGCCAGGCCGTGCGTGCTGTGGGCGAACGGCAATCCCGGCAGGTTCATGCCGAACAGGCCGGCCACCAGGCTGGGCGGCAGCAGCAACGCGGTGACCATCGACAGCACGTACAGGTGCCGGTTGGTGCGCTCGGCCAGCTTCGCCGCCACTTCGTCCTGCAGCAGGCGCGCGCGTTCCTGTAGCGTCGCGACATCGCCATCGAGATCGTCGAAGCGCTGGTTGAGGCGCGCCACCGCGGGCAGCAGTTCGTGTTCGGGATAGGCGGGATGGCGCTGCTCGAACTGCTTCAGCACGCGCCGCATCGCAGTGAGCGGACGATGCAGGCGCACGGTCTGGTGGCGCAGCTGCGCCAGGTCGCGCCGTTCCTCGCCGATGCTGTCGGCCAGCACGCGGTCCTCGATGCGGTCCAGCCGCACCGACAACCCGTCGCCGCTGCGCTCGACCGTGTCGGCGAAGCGGCCAGCGATGAGTTCCAGCATGCGTACCGGCGAATCCGCGCGGGTGCCGGCCCCGACCGCGCGACGCGCGGCTTCGACCGAGCGCAGTGCCTGCCGGCGTGCCGTGACCAGCAGGTCGGGCGTCAGTGCGAAGTGCAGCCAGCCGATGCCGTCGTCACCGCGCAACTGGCCTTCGACGGCCAGGTCGACACCGCGCTGGTGCGCCCAGTCGACGAAGGCCCCATGTACGGCCTCGTCTTCGTCGAGCTGCAGGTTGACGTGCGAATCCGGCGACAGCAGCGTGGCGCGCGCGTCGTCGGGCAGCGGCAGTTTCGCCGCCACCTGCGCGCTGCGGGCATCGCTCAGGTCCAGGTGCAGCCAGTGCCAGTGATCGGGCGCGTGCACGGCATCGATGCCGCATTGCGTGGCGTCCAGCACGTGCGCGCGGCCCGCCGCGTCGAACCGGTACAGCCACAGCGCGCCGGGCAGGCCGGCGAACGGCGAGGGGAGCGCATCGGGTTCGACGGGCGGGGCCATGTTGCAGGCGTGCGGCAGCCGGAAGACGGTGGGGTGACGGTCAGGCTACCGCCGTCATGTGCCCGTCTCGTGACAACCCGGACCCGCTATCCGGCCGGTTGCGCTTCCTCGCCGCCACGCTGCAGCGGGTCGGGCAAGGCATCGCCGTTCGGCGTGAAGGCCAGCGATACCGAATTCAGGCAGTGGCGTTCGCCGGTCGGCGGCGGGCCGTCGGGAAACACGTGGCCCAGGTGCGACTGGCAGCGGGCGCAGACGATCTCGGTACGGACCATGCCGTAGCTGCTGTCGCGGATGCGGCCGATGTGCGCTTCGTCGACCGGCTGGAAGAAGCTCGGCCAGCCGGTGCCCGAATCGAACTTGGCGCTGGAACGGAACAGCGGCAGGCCGCACAGGCGGCAGGTGTAGACGCCGTCGGTCTTGTTGTCGAGGAACACGCCGCAGAACGGCGCCTCGGTGCCATGCTGCAACAGCACCCGACGCTCTTCGTCGCTCAGGCCCGCGACCAGCGTGTCGCGCTGCGCATCGGTGGGCGGGGCCAGGTCGAAGGCCGTCATGGTGAACTCCGTGGTGGATGCAGGACGTAGATGGTGCCGGGCGCGGCGGATCGCAAGCCTGGACTATGATCCCGCTTCCTCCATGCACCGAGGCACGGATGCGTCCGATGTCCCCGTTCATCGGGTTGCTGCTCGCCATGCCGGCGGCCGCGGCCCCGTCGCAGGCCGGATCGATGCCGGTGTGCCTGGACGCGCGCCAGGTCGTCGAGTTGCAGCAGGCGTCGCCACGGCAACTGGCGGCGCTGGATCGCAGCGGCCAGCGTTTCCGCATCGATCTCGGCGACGCCTGTCCGGGCAGTGCCGGCGCACGCGCGCAATTGCTCGCCCGCGGTGGACGCGTCTGCGGCACGGAAGGTGAAGCGGTGCGCATCGGCGCCGCCACGTGCCCGATCGTCGGCGTGGCACTGGTCGGCGCGCGTGACTACGCGACGCTGGCGCGCGCGGCCGCGACCCTGGCCAACGGGACGGCGCCGACCACGCTGGACACGGTGGAGGTGCGCGGCGAGCGCCGGCGCGGGTTCGGTGGCTCGTCCAGCTACTGCTTCGACACGCGCTACCTGCGTTCGTGGTCGGAAGACGGCAAGGGCATGCTGGTGGAAGTGGCGCCGAAGCGCTCCGGTGGCCATCGCTACTACCGCGTCGAGCTGCCGCAGAGTTGCCCGGACCTGGATTCGGCGCCCGCCATCAGCTTCCGCTCCGGCGTCGGCATCAGCCTGATCTGCGGCAATCCGGGCGACCGCGTGGTTGCCGAAGGCGCCGGTGATGTCGTGTCGTTCGACGCCGCCGGAAGATTCCCCATCAGCGACGACGTGCGTGCGTCGCGGTTCCGTCCAGGCATGCGCTTCCAGTGCACGGTGTCGGCGGTGTACCCGCACGAATCGGAAGACGGAAACGGACAGGCCCCGCGATGAGCGGGGCCTGTGGTGTCGCGATGCCGCGGTGCGAGGGTCAGGGCGCCGACGTCAGCGCCGGGCCGTTGCGGAACTCCTTGCGCAGCCAATCGTCGATCAGCCGCTTCTCGTAGCGCAGGCTATCGTTGCTGTTGATCTGCGTGCCCATCAGGAAGGCATTGTCGACCAGCTTGCGCTCGCCTTCGGCGACGACCTGGCCGTCCGCGCCCTTCAGGACGAAGGTGAGCGTCATGCGCGGCGGATAGAGGTCCTTCACCACGCGGACGTCGTTCATCCCGGCGCGTACGGTCGGCTCGTAGCGGCCGGCACGGTCGATGTCGGAGATGGTGACGTCCAGGGTCTGGCCGCGTGCAAGGCGCTGGCCCGCCTCATCGCGCAGGTACGTGGCGAGCTGGTTGACCCAGGTGCCGCGCTCGGACTCCCAGCGGTTGCCGCTGTACTTGATCTCGCTGAACTGCGCGGGATCGGTCCAGCTGACGCTGACGGCGCCGCCTTCGGCGGGCAGGCTGCGCGGCAGGGCGGGATCGGTGACGGTTTTCGGACGCGCCATGCCGGGCGCGGCGACGGCCAGCGCGACAAGGGCGGTGAACAGCAGGGCAGGCGCCTTCATGGCGGATCCTCCGTGGATGTGACACGAAGTGTGCGCCCGCTGCCGAGGCCAGACAACCGGGCGGCGGCGCGCCGTCGTGTGGCGTTCAGTCCCTGTTTCCAGGCCGTTCAGAGGTTGCGCAGCCGCTCCACGTCGCGCACCGGCGGGGCGCCGAACATGCGGCTGTATTCGCGGCTGAACTGCGACGGGCTTTCGTAGCCGACCCGATGGCCGGCGCTGGCGGCGTCCAGCACCTCGCTGAGCATCAACCGGCGCGCCTCCTGCAGGCGCAGCTGCTTCTGGTACTGCAGCGGACTCATCGCGGTGACGGCCTTGAAGTGATGATGCAGCGCCGATGCGCTCATGTGCACTTCGCGGGCGATGTGGTCGATGCGCAGCGGCTGCGTGTAGTGCTGACGCAGCCAGTGGATCGCCTTCGCCACGCGCTGGCCCTGGCTGTCGGCGATGCCGATGTGGCGCAGCATCGCGCCCTGCGGGCTGCACAGCACGCGGTAGAGGATTTCGCGTTCCACCAGCGGCGCCAGCAGCGCGATGTCGCGCGGGGTGTCGAGCAGCTTAACCAGGCGTATCGCGGCATCCAGCATCTCCACGCTGCTCGGTTGCAGGAACAGGCCGCGCGACGGCGGCGGCAGCGGTGCCTTCGCCGATTCGGCCTCGGTGACCATCTCGGCGATGGTGGCGGCCGAGAGTTTCAGGATCAGGCACAGGTAGGGCGCTTCGGCCGACGCTTCAGTCACCTGGCCGGTCACCGGCAGGTCGACCGAGGCGACGACGAAGCGGCTGGCGTCGTACTCGTAGATCTCGTCGGCGAGGATCGCGCGCTTCGCGCCCTGCACGATCAGGCACAGCGCGGCCTCCTGCACGCCGCGCATCGGCAGTTCCATCGGCGCACTGAGGCGCGAGAAGTTCAGCGCCGGGATCGCGGTGGCGTGGAAACCGTCCTCGCCGGTGGATCGTTCAATCAGCCGCGCCAGTTCGCGGACGCGGTCGGCGAGGAACGTAGGGCTGTCGGGCATGCGGAGGCCTGTGGGAAGGGCGTGGGGCGTGCAGCGAGTCTACGCAGCGGGCGCGGCGATGGAACCGCCTGCGAGCGGTGTCCGCAGGATCGGGCAAGGATCGCGGAGGAACCGGATATCGACGCGCCGGCTGCGGCGCCCAGACTGCGCCCCGTCCCGGCACAGCCCGTGCCGTGCTTCCCCCAACGAGGTGTCCCAATGTCCGGAATCCAAGGAAAAGTCATCGCCATCACCGGCGCCAGCAGCGGTATCGGTGAAGCCGCCGCACGCGAACTCGCACGCCGCGGCGCGACGGTCGTGCTGGGTGCGCGCCGTACCGACCGGCTGGAAACGCTGGTCGCCGGGATCGAAGCCGCCGGCGGAACGGCGCGCCATCGAGCACTCGACGTCACCCGCCTCGACGACGTGCAGGCGTTCGTGGATTTCACCCGCAGCGAGTTCGGCCGGCTCGACGTGATCGTCAACAACGCCGGCGTGATGCCGCTGTCGCCGCTGGCCGCGCTGAAGATCGACGAATGGAACCGGATGATCGACGTCAACATCCGCGGCGTGCTGCACGGCATCGCGGCCGCGTTGCCGGTCATGCAGGCGCAGGGCGGCGGGCAGATCATCAACGTCGCCTCCACCGCGGGCCATCGCGTGTGGCCGAGCGCCTCGGTGTACTGCGCCACCAAGCACGCCGTGCTGGCCATCTCCGAAGGCCTGCGGCAGGAACACGACCACTTGCGCGTCACCGTGGTGTCGCCCGGCGCGACGACCAGCGAACTGGCCGAGACCACCAGCGATGCCGGCATCAAGGCCTGGCTGGAGGATTTCCGCCAGGTGGCGATTCCCGCCGAGGCGGTCGCGCGCGCGATCGCGTATGCGGTGGAACAGCCGGATGATGTGGACGTCAGTGAAGTGATCGTGCGGCCGGCGGCCAGCGCGAACTGAGCGTTCCACCGCGAGGGGTTGCCGCTGCGGCGTGGGGAGAGTGCAATGGCGCACTCCCCCGCTTCAGCAGGCATTCCCCCATGGAATATCGTTACCTCGGCGCATCCGGCTTCCGTGTGCCCGTCCTCTCCTTCGGCACTGGCACCTTCGGCGGCCAGGGCGCGCTGTTCAGTGCCTGGGGCAGCACCGACGTGGCTGAAGCGCGGCGCCTGGTCGATGTCTGCCTCGATGCCGGCCTGAACATGTTCGACAGCGCCGACGTGTATTCGAAGGGCGCGGCGGAGGAGATCCTCGGCGAAGCGATCAAGGGAAAACCACGCGATGCGCTGATCATTTCCACCAAGGCGACGTTCCGCTTTGGCGACGGCGAGAACCAGGTCGGTTCCTCGCGCCATCATCTGATCAATGCGGTCGACGGTGCGCTGAAGCGCCTGGGCACCGACTACATCGACCTGTTCCAGCTGCATGGCTTCGATGCGCGTCCGCCGGTGGAGGAAGTGCTGTCCACGCTCGACACGCTGGTGAAAGCCGGCAAGATCCGCTACCTCGGCGTCTCCAACTTCTCCGGCTGGCACCTGATGAAGTCACTGGCCGCCGCCGACCGCCATGGGTGGACACGCTATGTGGCGCACCAGGCGTACTACTCGCTGGTCGGCCGCGATTACGAGCATGAACTGATGCCGCTGGCCGCCGACCAGGGCGTGGGCGCGGTGGTGTGGAGTCCGCTGGGCTGGGGACGCCTGACCGGCAGGATCCGCCGCGGCCAGCCGCTGCCGGAGACCGGCCGCCTGCAATCGCAGACCGCGCAGGACGCCGGCCCGCAGGTCGACCTGGAGTATCTGTACGACGTGGTCGATGCGTTGGACGAGGTCGTGCAGGAGACCGGCAAGTCGATCCCGCAGGTCGCGTTGAACTGGCTGCTGCAGCGCCCGACCGTCAGCACCGTGGTGATCGGCGCCCGCAACGAGGAACAGCTGAAGCAGAACCTCGGCGCGGTCGGCTGGAGCCTCACGACGGAGCAGGTGGCAAAGCTGGATGCCGCCAGCCAGCGCCCCAAGCCGTATCCGTACTGGCACCAGGCCGGCTTCGCCTACCGCAATCCCACGCCGGTCTGACACGCCGGCACCTCGTGGACCGGCCCGCCAGGCGACGGATTCCCTGTAGGAGCGACGTGAGTCGCGAACGTACTCCTGCGGCCCACGGTCTCCGAGGGGCTAAACATGGCAGTCGCTCTGAACCTGCGGTCGCGACTCACGTCGCTCCTACAGGGCGAGGTTGCTACATTCGCCTTTTCGCCACTCGACTTCCGGAACATCCATGCGCCTGTCCATCCTCGCCGCCGTCCTGTCCGTCGCCTGCGCGCCCGCGTTCGCGGCCACCACCTACGTCAAGGCGGGGCGGCTGCTGGATGTCGAGTCCGGCCGCCTGCTGACCGACCAGGCCATCGTCATCGAGGACGCGCGCATCACCGCCGTCGGCCCCGCGGCGAGCACGCCGGTGCCCGCCGGTGCGACGGTCCACGACCTGTCGACGAAGACCGTGCTGCCCGGCCTGATGGATGCGCACGTGCACTTGCATGGCGACGCCGACCTGCAGGGCTATCGCCGCCTGGCGATCTCGCTGCCGGCCGCCGCCATCAAGGGCGCGAAGAACGCACGCACCACGCTTATGGCCGGCTTCACCACCGTGCGCGTGCCGGGTTCTCCGGGCTACGCGGACGTCGCCCTGCGCGATGCGATCGCGACCGGCGAAGTCGAGGGGCCGCGCATCCTCGCCGGCGGTGTGTCGATCGGCATCACCGGCGGCCACTGCAGCGACAACAACCTGTTGCCCGCCGAGTACAAGGCCGTGGGCGAGGGTGTCGCCGATGGTCCGTGGGCGGCGCGCCAGAAGGTGCGGCAGAACGTCAAGTTCGGCGCCGATTTCATCAAGACCTGTTCCACCGGCGGTGTACTGTCCAAGGGCACCGAAGTCGGCGCGCCGCAGTACTCGCTGGAGGAACTGAAGGCGCTGGTCGACGAGGCGCACGCGCTGGGCCGCAAGGTGGCCTCGCACGCGCATGGCGCCACCGGCATCCGCAATGCGCTGCTGGCCGGCGTGGACTCCATCGAGCATGCCAGCTTCATCGACGACGACGGCATCGCCCTGGCGAAGAAGAACGGCACCGTGCTGGTGATGGACATCTACAACACCGAGTACATCCTGGGCGAAGGCGAGAAGGCCGGCTTCCTGCCGGAATCGCTGGAGAAGGAGCGCCGCGTCGGCGCCACCCAGCGCGAGAACTTCCGCAAGGCGCACCAGGCCGGCGCCATCATGGGCTTCGGCACCGACGGCGGCGTCTATCCGCACGGCCTCAACGCGCGCCAGTTCTCACGCATGGTGCAGTTCGGCATGACCCCGCTGCAGGCCATCCGCTCGGCGACCGTGGTCAACGCGCGCCTGTTCGGCATCGACAAGGACGCGGGTGTGCTGAAGCCGGGCTACTACGCGGACCTGATCGCCGTCGATGGCGACCCGTTGCAGGATGTCTCCACCCTGGAGAACGTCGGCTTCGTGATGAAGCAGGGCCGTGTCTACAAGAACACCGCGAAGGAGTGAGGCGCAGCGCATGTCCAAGCCCGTGAAGATCGATTTCGTCTCCGACGTCGCCTGCCCCTGGTGCGCGATCGGTTTGGCCGCGCTGGAGCGCGCCATCGCCGACGTCGGTGGTGATCTGCAGGTCGAACTGCATTTCCAGCCGTTCGAGCTGAATCCCGACATGGTCCCGCAAGGCGAGTCGATCGCCGACCATCTCGGGACGAAATACGGGCTGAGCGCCGAGCAACTGGCGCAGAACGGCGAAGCGCTGCGGCAACGTGGCGAGGCACTGGGCGTGCGCATCGACCTGCAGAAGCGGGACCGCATCTACAACACCTTCGATGCGCATCGCCTGCTGCATTGGGCGGGTGAACTCGGCGCAGACCGGCAATTCGCGCTCAAGCACGCGCTGCTGCAGGCCTATCACGGAGAAGGGCGCAACGTGTCCGACCGTGACGTCCTGGCGGCGATCGCTGGCGAAGCCGGGCTGGATGCCGACGAAGCGCGGCGCATCCTCGACACGGACGCATTCGTCGCCCAGGTGCGCGAGCGCGAGCACTTCTACCAGCAACGCGGCATCCGCGCGGTGCCTTCGGTAATTTTCGACGACCGGCACCTGGTGCAGGGCGGCCAGCCGCCCGAGGTGTTCGAACGGGCGCTTCGCCAACTGGCGGGTTTGCCCGCACCGGCGCCGGAATGACGGAAATGTAATGCAGGGGTAAGCATGGCGAGAGGAGGGCAGCCGCAGACTGGCGCCACGGTGGGAATTGGCCCGCCGCATCAACGCCACAACGAGGAGCATTCCCATGAAGCTGCGTTATTCCCTCTTGACGCTGGCCCTGTCGCTGGTCGGTGCCACCGCCTTCGCCGCCACCCCCATGCCGTCCCCGGCGCCCACCGCCAAGACCACGGCCGTCAAGCCCGCCCATGCCGCCAAGTGCGGCGAGCACCAGAAGCAGGACAAGCAGGGGCGTTGCGAAGACGTCAAGGCCGCCGCGAAGAAGAGCTGAACCATGCGCCGGGTACCGCCCCGCTCCCCCCACGGCGGCGGTACCATGGCGATCCACGGGAGGCACGATGCGCGCCTTGTTGATCGAGGATGACCCCCACACGGCGGCCTTCGTCTGCAAGGCGATGCGGGAAGAAGGGCACGTCCCCGACCATGTCGACAATGGCCGCGACGGCCTGTTCCTCGCCACGACCGAGCGCTACGACGTGCTGGTCATCGACCGCATGGTGCCGGTGCTCGATGGGTTGAGTCTCTTGCGCGCGCTGCGCGCGGCCGGCAACACGACGCCGGCGATCCTGCTGACCGCACTGTCGGACGTGGACCATCGGGTGGAAGGCCTGAAGGCGGGCGCCGACGACTACCTCGCCAAGCCCTTCGCCTACGCGGAACTCAGCGCCCGCATCGACAACGTCAGCCGGCGTGGCAAGGGCGATGCGCCCACCACGGCCCTGCGCGTGGCCGATCTCGAACTCGACCTGCTGTCGCGCCGCGCCACCCGCGGTACGAGGCGCATCGACCTGCAACCACGCGAATTCCGGCTGCTCGAATACCTGATGCGGCAGGCAGGCAACGTGGTCACCCGCACCATGCTGCTCGAAGCCGTGTGGGACTACCACTTCGACCCGCAGACCAACGTCATCGACGTGCACGTCAGCCGGCTGCGCCAGAAGCTCGAAGGCGCGGGCGAGCCGCCGCTCCTCCACACGGTCCGCGGTGCGGGTTACCGCCTCGGCGGATGAGTCGCCGCCGCACACCGCTGCGGTCGACGACGGCGCGGTTGGCCTGGGGTGCGGCGGCCGCTTTCCTGGCGGGCTTCTGGCTGCTTTCCGCGTTCGCGTACATCACGCTGTCGTCGCTGCTCGAGCATGACGCCCGCGAACGGGTGATGGCCGATGCCGTCGGGCTGGCCGACCTGTACCGGCGCGACGGCCGCGAAGTGCTGTTGTCGGAGGTCCGCCAGCGCGTGGCCGACGGCATCGATCCCGATGCGCTGTATGCCGTCATCGACGCGCGTCACGGGACGTTGCTGGCCGGCAACCTGGACATCGCCCCGGCCCCGCTGCACCCAGGCTGGGTCGCGCTGGCGGACGAACCCGCCGGCACGCCCCGTCGCGTGCGCGTGAGCGCGCTGGACGCGAACGTGTACCTCGCCACGGGCGTGCGGATGCGTGCCGCCGCCGGTTTCAACGCCATCGCACTGCGGACGACGCTGATGGCCACCGTGTTCGCCCTGGTGCTCGGTGCCCTCCTGGGGCACCTGATCGCGCGCTGGGTGGCCCGCCGCCTGCGCCGGCTCGAGGAAACGGCGGCGCAGGTCGGCGACGGTGAAATCGACAGCCGCGTGCCGCTGGATGGCAGCGCCGACGCCTTTGAACGCCTGGCCATGCGCTTCAACGCGATGCTCGACCGCATCGGCGGCTTGCTGACCGGCGTGCGCGAGGCCACCGACCACATCGCGCACGACCTGCGTACGCCGCTGACACGCCTGCGCAGCCGCCTGGAAGCGCTGCGGATGGCGACACTGGACGAGGAACGATCCGTGGCCCTCGATGCGGCCGTCGCCGAGGTCGACCAGTTGCTGGCATCGTCCAACGCGTTGCTGCGACTGGCGCGGGTGCAGTCGCAGCCCCCCGTGGATGACGATCCGCTGGTGGTCCTCGATCGCGTCGTGCGTGATGCGGTCGAACTCTACGAACCGGTCGCGGCGGAACGCGGGATCCGGCTGGACACGGCGGCGGTGGCGCCGGTATCGGTCCGCGGCGACGCCGACCAGCTTTTCCAGGCCGTCGCGAACCTGCTGGACAACGCCATCAAGTATTCGCCCGAAGGCCGGTGCGTGCAGGTGGCCGTGCTGTCGTCGATGACGGATGCGGTGATCGTGGTGGCGGACGAGGGTGAAGGCATTCCCGTGGCCGAGCGGGCACGGGTGTTCGACCGCTACTACCGCCTCGAGCGCCATCGACGCTCACCCGGTACCGGGCTGGGGCTGAGCCTGGTGCAGGCCGTCGTCCACCGGCACCGGGGACAGATTCGACTCGACGATCATCGGCCGGGACTGCAGGTGACGCTCCGGTTGCCACTGCCGGGTGCGGCCGGCATCGAGCGGACGGCCGTCGCGTCCTAGCCGTGGCGCGCCAGCAGGATGGCTTCGTTGCTCGGCATCTCGACGACCACCGCGGTCGGGATGCCATGGTGCTGGTGAAGGGTGGCGGCGAGCAGCTTCGCGTTCTCGCGCGCATCGCCGAGATTGTCGAACCAGTTGCGGCCGTATTGGCCTTCGTAGAGTTGCCAGCCTTTGTCGTTGGCGGCGATGGTGAAGAGCAGGCGGGGCATGGTGGACTCCAGTCGACACGCCGGGCAGGGAACCGGCGTGGGAACTGTGCGCGAATGTGCCAGCTATCACATTCGGCGGATGCCCCGGATCCGCGTAGGAAAAATCCTACGCGGCTGTAGGTGCGATGCCCGCCTTCACCGCAGCAGCGGCTGCAGCGCCTTCCATACATGGTCGCGCAGCTTGGGCTGCGCAGCGGCGACCGGGTGCAGGTTGTCGGCCTGGTAAGCCGAGCGATCGAGCGCGATCGGTTCCAGCAGGAACGGCAGCAGCGCGGTGTCGTACTGCTTCGCCAGCGCGCTGTAGTTCTGTTCGAACCCGCGCGTGTAGTCGGGTCCGTAGTTCGGCGGCATGCGCATGCCGACCAGCAGCACCTTCGCCTTCGACGCCTGGGCCGCCTTGATCATCTTCTCCAGGTTGGCGCGGGTCTGCGCCAGCGGCAGGCCCCGCAGGCCGTCGTTGGCACCGAGGGCGATGACGACGACCGCGGGCTTGTGCCGCTGCAGTTCCGCCGCGATGCGTACCGCGCCGCCTGCCGTGGTCTCGCCGCTGATGCTCGCGTTGACGACGCGCCATCCCGGTGCGGTCGTGCCGATGCGGTCCGCGGTGAGCGATACCCAGCCCTGGTTGGGTGCGAGGCCGTAGGCCGCGGACAGCGAATCGCCCATCACCAGGACGGTGCGCGTGCCCTGCGCCGGTGCGGCCGTCGTCGCCTGCGCCGCGGCGGACCGCGCGAACAGCGCGACGAGCAGCAGCAGCGAGAGGCCCATGGCCCATTGCATGCGCACGCGTCGGGCCCCATACCTGTTCAAATTAAGAAACATTTAATCCGTGCTCCCGATGATTCACGACATGACCGACGAGATGATCATGGCCGACGCCAGCAGACTCCACACTGAAGCCACCAGCCGCCACGCGGTCCTCGACGTGCGGGGCCTCGGCAAGCATGTCCCGCTGCCCGGTGGCGACCTGACGATACTCGACGACATCGGTTTCCGCATCGAACACGGCGACACGGTCGCCATCGTCGGCGCGTCGGGTTCGGGCAAGAGCACGCTGCTGTCGTTGCTCGCTGGTCTCGACGTGCCCAGCGCGGGCGCGGTGACGCTGGACGGCGAGCGCCTGTCCGACCTGGACGAAGACGGCCGTGCGCGCGTGCGTGGCGAGAAGGTCGGATTCGTGTTCCAGAGTTTCCAGCTGCTGCCGTCGCTGACCGCGCTGGAGAACGTCATGCTGCCGCTGGAACTGCGCGGCGATGCCGACGTGGAGGGTCCGGCGCGGCAGATCCTGGACAAGGTCGGCCTCGGTCAGCGCCTGGGCCACTATCCGCGCCAGCTGTCCGGCGGCGAACAGCAGCGCGTCGCGCTGGCGCGTGCGTTCGTGACGCGGCCGTCGCTGCTGTTCGCCGACGAACCCACCGGCAATCTCGATACGCACACCGGACAGGCGATCATCGAGCTGCTGTTCGCGCTGAATGCCGATGCCGGCACCACGCTGGTGTTGGTCACGCACGACGACCATCTGGCGGCGCGCTGTCAGCGCGTGATCCGGCTCGACGCCGGACGACTGCAGGGCACGCCCGCATGAGGATGCTGTCGCTGGCGTGGCGCCAGTTGCGGCGCGATCTCGCGGCGGGCGACATCCGCATCCTGTTCGCGGCACTGGTGCTGGCGGTCGTCGCCGTCACCTCGGTCGGCTTCGTCACCGATCGCGCCGAGCGCGCCCTGGCGATCGAAGCGAACCGCCTGCTGGGTGGCGACGTGGTCGTGCGCGGCGACGCGCCGCCGACCGATACGTTGCGTGCGCTGGCGAACGCGCCCGGCCTGCGCGTGACCGAGACGCAGGAACTGCAGAGCATGATCCGCGCCGGCGAATCGCTGTCGCTGGGCGACCTGCGCGCGCTGGGCGAGGGCTTCCCGTTGCGCGGCAGCTTCCGCGTGGTCGACCGCGCCGGTGGTGCCGAACGCGATGCGGGTGGCATTCCTGCATTCGGCACGCTGTGGATCACTCAGGCGGGTGCCGAAACGCTGGGCGCCAAGCCGGGCGACGAGATCGGCATTGGCACGCGCACCTTGAAACTTGCGGCGCTGGTGACGCAGGAGCCGGACGCGGCGCTCGACTACTTCAATGTCGCGCCGAAGGTGTTCCTCAACCTCGCCGACCTGCCGTCCACCGGCCTGGTGCAGGAGGGCAGCCGCCTGCGCTATCGGCTGGTGGTCGCCGGCAATGCCGCCGCGGTCGAGACGTTCACTGCCGCGGTCAAGCCGCAGCTCGCGCGCGGACAGCGCATGGAGACGATCCAGGACGCGCGCCCGGAAGTCCGTTCCGCGCTGGATCGCGCCAGCCGCTTCCTCGGCCTGGCCGCACTGGTGTCGGTCGTGCTGGCGGCGGTCGCGGTCGCGATGGCGGCGCGCCGGCACAGCGAACGGCATCTGTCCGGCACGGCAGTGATGCGCTGCCTCGGCGCACAGCAGCGCACGCTGGTCGGCATCCATGTCGGTGAGCTGGTGTTGCTGGGGCTGGCCGCCTGCACGTTCGGCGTGCTGATCGCGTTCGGCCTGCAATGGGGCATCGGCAGCTGGCTGCAGCAGTCGCTGAAGATCGACATCCCGCCCGCGGGCCTGATGCCGGCGCTGCAGGGCTATGGCGTGGGCATGGTCGTGCTGCTCGCCTTCGGTGCGCCGCCGGTGCTGGCACTGCGTCGCGTGCCCGCGCTGCGCGTGCTGCGCCGCGACCTCGACCGCACCGAACCCAGTGCATGGCTGGTGGCATTGACCGGCTTCGTCGGCCTCGGTGCGTTGCTGTGGTGGAAGGCGGGGTCGCCGGCGCTGGGTACCGCGATGCTGGTCGGCATTGCCGGCACACTCGCCGTCCTCGCACTGCTGGCGTGGGCGCTGATCCTGCTGGTGCGTCGTGTGCGCTCGCGCCTGCGCGGCAGCCTGCGCTACGGCCTGGCCAATGTCAGTCGCCGCGCGGGCACGTCGATCGCGCAGGTATCCGCGCTCGGCCTGGGCCTGATGGCGCTGCTGCTGCTGACCTTCGTGCGCACCGACCTGCTGGATCGCTGGCAACTGGCGTTGTCGGCGAATGCACCGAACCGCTTCATCATCAATGTGCAGCCGGACCAGGTGGATCCGGTGAAGACGTTCATGCAGGCGCGCGGCCTGTCCGCAGTCGATCTCTATCCGATGATCCGCGGCCGCCTGGTCGAACTCAACGGCAAGCCCGCCAGCGGCGCCGACTACGAAGATGCGGACGAGCGCACGCAACGCCGCGCCGACCGCGAGTTCAACCTGTCGATGGCGGCGACGCTGCGCGACGACAACAAGGTGACGGCCGGCGAGTTCTGGACCGGGCGCACGCCAGCATCGCCGGAGCTGTCGGTGGAAGAGGGGTTTGCTGACGACCTGGGCTGGAAGCTCGGCGACCAGGTGGCCTTCGACATCGCCGGCCAGCGTTTCGAGGGTCGCATCACCAGCCTGCGCAGCGTGGACTGGGAAAGCTTCCGTCCCAACTTCTTCGTCGTTGCATCGCCGGGCGGACTCGATGGTTATTCGGCCAGCTACATCACCGCCGTCAGCGTGCCGTCGGGCGATACCGCTTTCACCCGTGAACTGGTCGGCCAGTTCCCCAATCTGTCCGTGATCGATGTCGAAGCGGTGCTCAACCAGGTGCGCAGCACGGCCGAGCAGGTTTCGCAGGTCGTGCAGGTGGTGTTCTGGTTCTCGCTGGCGGCCGGCCTGCTGGTGCTGATGGCGGCGGTGAGCGCGAGCCAGGACGAGCGCCTGCTGGAAGGTGGCGTGATGCGCGTGCTCGGCGGCAGCCGTCGCCAGCTGCGCCTGGCACAGGCGTCGGAGTTCGCCGCCATCGGATTGCTGGCGGGTCTGGTCGCGGCGATCGCGGCGTCCGTGCTGTCGGGCGTGGTGGCCACGCAGGTGTTCGACCTGCCGTGGAAGGCGAACTGGCAGCTCGCCGCCATCGGCGGCGGCCTCGGCATGCTGGCCGCGCTGGGCGCGGGCCTGTTCGCCACGCGCAAGGTGCTGGATGCGCCGCCGTCGGTGACGCTTCGCGAGTTGCAGGGCTAGCGCTTGTAGGAGGGGCTTCAGCCCCGGCCGCTTTTCCTGGCGATCAGGTCGGGGCTGAAGCCCCTCCTACAGAGGCGTTTTTCGAAGCGGCGACCGCAAGCGTTCCTCGATCACGCGCTCAATCCTGTCCCCGGGCAGGGCGGGCGCGCCGTATCGCATCGCAAGACGGGATAAAAGAAGAAACGAGCCAGCATTCCGCCTTGCCGCAGACCATCAGGTGCAGCGTGTACGCCATCTCGACCCGATCGCCAACGCGGCTCCCGGTGGCCAACCGCTAGAATGGCGTCCTCCTTTCCGTAGCGTGCCGTCCGTGGCCTCCCGATTCTCCGATCCCGCGCTCGACGCGCTGATGCTGCCGTTCGCCCAGGGTCCGCTGGCCTGGCCGCAGGGTTCCGTCCTGTTCCTGCGCGCGCGCGATGGCGCGGCGCTGCGGCAGTTCCCGCTCGAATCGCTGGTCTGCGAACAGAGCTTCCGACCGGACGCCGAACTGCTCGAACGCGCAGGATTGCGTGTGGTGGCCGATGCCGCGGCCGACGGCGCGCGTTATCCGCTGGTGCTGGTCTTGCCGCCCCGCCAGCGCGACGAGGCGCGCGCATTGCTGGCGCGTGCGGTGCAACTCGTCGCACCGGGCGGCATCGTCGTCGCGGCGATGACCAACAACGAGGGCGCGAAATCGGGCGAGGCCGACCTGAAGCAGCTCGCCGGGCTGGCCGGTACGCTGACCAAGTTCCACTGCCGCACGTTCTGGACCCGGCCGCCGGCCGAGACCATGGAGGGGACACTGCTGAAGCAATGGGTGGCACTCGACGCGCCACGTCGTATCGAAGGTGGTCGCTTCCTCAGCCGGCCGGGCGTGTTCGCCTGGAACCGCATCGATCCGGCGTCCGCGCTGCTGGTCGAATGCCTGCCGGACGACATCGCCGGGCATGGCGCGGATCTCGGCGCGGGCTGGGGCTTCCTGTCGCTGTCGTTGCTTGAACGCTGCCCCGGCATCACCGCGCTGGATCTCTACGAAGCGGAGGCGCGTGCGCTGGCACTGGCGAGGGACAACATGGACAACACCGCGTCTTCCGCGCGTCTCGATTTCCGCTGGCATGACGTCACGGCCGGTTTGCCGGAACGCTACGACTTCATCGTCAGCAATCCGCCGTTCCATACGCAGAGCCGCGCGGACCGCCCTGACATCGGCCAGCGCTTCATCACTGCCGCCGCCGCCGCACTGAAGCCGGGTGGCCGCCTGTGGCTGGTGGCCAATCGCCACCTGCCGTACGAGCAGACCTTGAACGACAGCTTCGGCGAGGTGCGCGTGGCCGGCGAGCGCGACGGCTTCAAGGTCATCGCGGCTGTCAAGGCGAGGCGGTGAGCGGATGAAGATCGTCAAGCACATCGCCAACCTCGGCTACGGCAGCCGCAAGCAGGTGCAGTGGATGTTCCGCGAGGGGCGCATCACCGATGCCGACGGCGAAGTGCTGTATGCCGACGATCCGGTCGACCACACTGCGATCCGCGTGGATGGCGAACCGCTGGATCCTGCCCCCGGCCTGGCGATCCTGCTGCATAAACCGGTCGGCTATACCTGCTCGACCAAGGACACCGGACGCATCGTCTACGACCTGTTCCCGCAGCGCTTCCGCGACCGCTCGCCGGTGCTTTCCACGGTGGGCCGCCTGGATCGCGAGACCAGCGGCGTGTTGCTGCTGACCGATGACGGTGGCCTGCTGCACCGGATCATTTCGCCGAAAGCGAATCTGCCCAAGGTCTACGACGCCACGCTGGCAGAGGATCTGCGTGGCGACGAGGCGGCGATCTTCGCCAGCGGCACGTTGATGCTGGAGTCGGAACAGACGCCACTCGCGCCAGCGGCGCTGCATGTCATCGATCCGCGTCATGCGCAGCTCACGCTCACGGAAGGGCGTTACCACCAGGTGCGGCGCATGTTCGCCGCCGTCGGCAACCACGTGGAGGCGCTGCATCGCAGCCGTGTCGGCGGCCTGACGCTGGACGGATTGCCCGAAGGCCAGTGGCGCATCCTCGACGAAGGCGACCTGCGACGGCTGTTCGGGGCAGGCGAATGACGGCACGAGCGCTGCCGTTCACGCCGTCGGCGGTGATCTTCGACATGGATGGCCTGATGCTCGACAGCGAGCGCGCCATCATCGGTTGTCTGGCGGAAGCATCACGCGAGCTCGGTCATGAGCTGCCCGAGGTGCTGTGGCTGTCGATGGTGGGTCACAGCGAAGCCGTGTGCCGGCATCTGCTGGACGAGGCCATCGGTGAGGTCGAGCGCGATCGCGTGCTGCAACGCTCGCATGTGTTGTACGAGGCCGTCGTCGCGGCGGGCGTGCCGCATCGTCCCGGCATCATCGCGATGCTGGATTTCCTGCAGGCGCGCGGCATTCCCCGTGCCGTCGCCACGTCCACACGGCGTCCGCTGGCACTGAAGAAGCTCAAGGCCTCTGGCTTGCTGCCTCATTTCGATGTGGTATGCACCAGCAGCGATGTCGAACACCCCAAGCCCGCGCCGGACGTCTACCTGCTGGCCGCGCACATGCTGGGCGTCGACCCCGCGCAGTGCCTGGTGCTGGAAGATTCGCCGACCGGCGTGCGTGCCGCGCTGGCTGCGGGCATGTACCCGATCCAGATTCCCGACCTGCTGGTGCCGGATGACGCGGTGCGCGCGCTTGGCCACACCATTCTGCCGTCGCTGGATGAGGTGCGACTGTTGCTGGAGCGGCGGCTGGGATCGCCTCTGGACATCTGACGTGGGAGCGACGTAAGTCGCGAAGCTTCTGGCCCGAATTCCGAGATCCCGTCGGGTAAACCTCCGATGGCGATTCCTTCGGTGCTTGCCATGCTCGTCTCTTTCACGGGAGCGTTGGCATGTCGGGATACTCTGAACTGAGAAAAGGCCGCTTCTCCGAGCCGGGTCAGGCCTATCTGGTGACATTCACCACAGCAGAGCGCCGTCCGCTGTTCGAACAATCCGACCTGGCAAACTACGCTTGCCAAACCCTCACCGCAGCGCGGCTCTGGTATCGGTCGCGGCTGCTGTGCTGGGTACTGATGCCGGATCATTGGCATGGCGTGATCGAACTGGGGTCGCTGGACGATCTGTCGACCACTATCCAGCGAGTGAAATCCAACAGCGCCAGGATGATTCGCCTTCAATATCCCGATGCCGGACATGTCTGGGAGAAGGGTTTCCACGATCGCTCGTTGCGGAGCGGTCCTGCCGTCCTGGCGGCGGCACGTTACATCGTGGCCAATCCGCTGCGCGCGGGCCTTGCGCGAAGTGTGGGGCAGTATCCGTGGTGGGATGCGGTCTGGCTTTGACTATCCTCGCGATGGAGAAGCAAAGCATCGCGACTTACGTCGCTCCCACATCCAGTATCCCCGCGCCCAATATCGCGGTCCGTTTTGTCAGTCCACGAACAGCTTCGCCCACCCCGCATGCCCCAGCGCATCCAGCGTCTTCACGTTGCGCTCGACGATCACGTCGGGATCGGGGAAGGCTTCCACCGCGCGGTCGATGCTGGCTTCGCGCAGCAGGTGCAGGGTGGGGTAGGGCGAGCGGTTGGTGTAGTTGCTGATGTCGTCGGGCATCGTGCCGGCGAACTGGTAGTCCGGGTGGAAGCTGGCCACCTGGATCTCGCCCTGCAGATCCAAGGCCTCGACCGCGGCATCGGCGTTGTCGAGGAAGTCGTTGTAGTCCAGGAAATCCGTCAGTACATCCGGGTGCACGATCAGCGTGGTGTCGACCTTTCCGGGATCGGTATCGCGCAGCAGCACCAGTTCTTCCGCGAGTTCCTCGAGCAGCGCTTCCGGCGTGCTGGCATCGCTCAGCACGATGCGTACCTGCTGCTTCATGTACACCGCCTTGGCGAACGGGCACAGGTTGAGGCCGATCACCGCGCGCTCCACCCAGCGCCGTGTTGCGTCCAGAGGGTCGACGGCTTCGGCCGGGGCGGTGGTATCAGTCACGGAAGTTGTCGAACTGCAGCGGCAGTTCGAATTCGGTCTTCTTCAGCAGGGCGATGGCATCCTGCAGGTCGTCGCGCTTCTTGCCGGTCACGCGCAGCTTGTCGCCATTGATCTGCGCCTCGACTTTCAGCTTGGCGTCCTTGAGGGTGGCGACGATCTTCTTCGCCAGTTTCTGCTCGATGCCCTGCTGGACGGTGACCTTCTGGCGCGCGCCGGCCAGGTTGGTTTCCACGTCGCCGAATTCGAGGCAACGCACGTCGATCTGGCGGGCCAGCAGCCGCGCGCGCAGGATGTCCGTCATCTGCTTGAGCTGGAAATCGCTGGGCGCGGACTGCGTGATCAGCTTCTCCTCCAGCACGAACTTCGCCTCCACGCCCTTGAAATCGAAGCGGGTGGACAGTTCGCGGTTGGCCTGGTCCACGGCGTTGGTCAGTTCGTGGGCGTTGACTTCGGAAACGACGTCGAAGGAGGGCATGGGCATCATCCAGTTGGTACCCGGGCATTCTACCGTGCCGCCTTCGCCACCGAGTGGCGGGCGGTGATAATGGGCGATGGCCGCATCCCGTCCGTCCCTCACCCCCGCCGTCCTGCTGATGCTGGCGGCCGTGCTCATGTTCGCCCTGATGGATGCGGGCCTGAAGCTGCTGGCGCCGCACTATCCGCCCTTGCAGGTCGCGGCCCTGCGCGGCCTGTCGTCACTGCCGCTGGTGACGGTGTGGGTGCTGGCGACCGTGCCGGCGCGCTCGCTGCTGCGCGTGCACTGGCCGCTGCACCTGCTGCGCGGTGCATTGGGCGTGGTGATGATGGTGGGCTTCGTCTACGGCCTGCGCACGATGCCGCTGTCCACCGCGTACGCCATCACCTTCGTCGCACCGCTGCTGGTCACCGCGATGGCGGGACCCCTGTTGAAGGAAAAGGTGGGCGCCGGCCGCTGGGCCGCCATCGGCATCGGCCTGGTTGGCGTGCTGGTGATCCTGCGGCCCACCGGCGACGGCATGCTGACCGCCGGCGGACTGACAATCCTGCTTGCGGCCGTCTGCTATGCGCTGGGCGCGGTCACCGTGCGCATGCTGGCGCAGCGCGACAGCACGCAGGCGATGGTGTTCTGGTTCGTCGTGCTGCTCTCGCTGGGCGCCTCGGTGCTGGCGCTGCCGGCATGGATGCCGTTGCAACCTGCGCATGGCTGGATCATCGCCGGCGTCGGCGTGTCCGGCTCGCTCGCACAGGTGGCGCTGACCGAAGCCTTCCGCCGTGGCGAGGCGTCGTTGATCGCGCCGCTGGAGTACACCGCGTTGCTGTGGGGCGTGCTGCTCGACGTGGCCCTGTGGTCCGTGCTGCCGGACGGCGTCACCTGGATCGGAGCCGGCATCATCGTCGCAAGCGGCCTGTACCTGCTGCGCCGGGAAACGGTGCATGTGGAAGCGGAGCATCCCTGACGCCATTCCATTTTGCGGCATGATGCCGGGCATGCCGATCCTCCTTGTCCTGCTGTTCGTGTTCCTGCTGCTCGCCCTGTGGGTGGTGCTGTTGCCACTGTCGCTATGGCAGCGCTACCGCTACGGTCGCGCACGCCGGATGGCGCGGGGCTGGCTGCTGGCCTTCAATGCCTGGAGCCTGCTGGTGTCGGTGGCGATCTTCCTCGCGATGAGCGCGTTCGGCTTGTTCTGGTGGCCGGACAGCCTGCTGGGCGCCGGCGCAGGGTTGGCGGCGGGCGCCGTGCTCGGCCTGCTGGGCCTGTGGCTGACGCGCTGGGAGGTGGCACCGCAGGGCGTGTTCTACCAGCCCAACGCGTGGCTGGCATTGCTGCTGGTCGCCGTCGTCGCCGCACGCATCGTGCTCGGCTTCGTGCAGATGGCGCACTACGGGCAGGCCGGGCATGCGATGCCCGCACATGCCTTGCTCAGCGGTCATGGCAGCCTGCTGGCGGTGGCAGGCCTGCTGCTCGGCCACTACCTGGTCTATGCGTGGGGCGTGAAGTGGCGCGTTGCGCGGCTGCAGCGCCTGCGCGGCCATCACGCCCGGTAGTGAAATCAAAAAAAAGCGGCGGACCCGAAGGCCCGCCGCCGTATCGACGCGTTGGAGCAACGATCAGAAGCGCGCGCCGATACCCACGCCCACGACCCACGGGTCGATCGTCAGTTCTTCGCCGGTGCCCTGGCCGCCGACGCGCACGCCGGCGTCGCCCTTCATGTAGCGCGCATCGGCGCGTGCGAACCAGGTCTGGTTGATGTTGAAGTCCATGCCCGCCGTGGCCATGGCGCCCTTGGCGGTTTCCAGGCCCACGTGCGCGCCGTCGCCACCGATGGTCTCGTTACTGAAGTTGGACTCGTAGTAGCCCAGGCCCACGAACGGGCGCATGACCTTGTCCGGCGCGCCGAAATGGTACTGGCCGCTCAGCGCGATCGGCTGCTGGTCTACAGTGCCGATCTTGCCGGGGCCGTCCGCCTTCACGCGATGGTTGAACTTGTCGGCGGCACCCCACAACTCGACCGCGATGTTGTCGGTGGCGTACCAGCTGGCGCTGATCACCGGGGCGACGTCGCCATCGATCTTCAGGCCGGGCGCGGGATCGCGGTCGGGCTTGAGGATGGCCGCACCGCCGACGACGGCGAAGCGCTTGCCGCTGGCGGAGGAGTAGGAGGCGTCGGTCGACGCGTCCTGCGCGAAAGCGGCGGGGACGGCGACCAGCGAAGCGAGGGCAATGGTGAGGGTACGAAGCGAAGTCATGCAAGATTCTCCTGTTGCTGTTTTCTTATGTCCCGTCGATGCGATGCGGCGTGTGCCGCGACGTCACCGAGGGCGAGCGCACCGTAACCAGCCACGCATGAACGTCTCCCACGTCGCGACGTGAACGGATCGCGAATCCGGCGATTTCTTCCGCTGCGTTCATGCGTATTTCACTGCGCGTGCATATCGCTGACCGGCGCGGTTCATCCATCCGCTGTCGTTGCGGAACTCATCGACGATGGCGAACGCCGCTGCGTCCGGTGCTTGGTGGCTTCTTGCGGTTGCGCTACTGTTCCGGCGACGAGGAGGGGCCACCATGGCAAGCAGCGAGGCAAAGACGGTCGACGAGTATCTGGCGGAACTGCCGGAGGAGCGCCGCGCCGTGGTGTCGGCGGTCCGTGACCTGGTCAACCGGCATCTGCCAGCCGGCTACGTCGAGACGATGAGCTGGGGCATGGTCAGCTGGGAGATCCCGCTGTCGCGGTACCCCACCACCTACAACCGGCAGCCGCTGTCGTATGTCGCGCTGGCGGCGCAGAAGCAGCACTACGCGCTGTACCTGACCGCATGCCATGAGCATTCCGCACAGGATGTGGTGCTGCGCAACGCGTACGCGGATGCGGAGAAGAAACTGGACATGGGCAAGCGCTGCCTGCGCTTCCAGGCGCTGGATGACCTGCTGCCCGAGGTGATCGGCGCCGTGATCGCATCGACGCCGGTGAGCGCGCATATTGCGCACTACGAAGCCAGCCGCGCACGGAAGTGACCCGCATGCCCCCTGCCAAACGCAAGCCCCGCGCCGGAACGGAGATGCCCGTACCGGGCGGGCACCTGACCATGGCGGACCTGGCGAAGGTGGCGGGGGTGTCCGCGATCACCGTATCGCGCGCGCTGCGCGACAGTCCGCTGGTCAATGCCGAAACGCGCGAACGCGTGCGGCAGGTCGCGCAGCAGTACGGCTATGCGTTCAATGTCAGCGCCCGCAATCTCAAGCTCCGCCGCAGCATGACGGTGGCGGTGGTGGTCGAGATGAAGCCCACCGTGGAGCGGCAGATGTCCGGGCCGTATCCGCTCGATTTGCTGGGCGGCATCACCCAGGAACTCACCTCCACCGGCTACAGCGTGCTGCTGACGTCATTGCAGGGCGGCGCGCTGCCGAACGTGCAGGCGGCCGACGGCGTCATCCTGCTCGGGCAGGGCGCGCACGAGGATGCGATGCACGAAGTGCAGCGCTGGGGGCGGCCGATGGTCGTCTGGGGCGCGGTCAGCCGGCACGAATCGCAGGTCGTGGTGGGCAGCGACAACCGGCGCGGCGGAGCGCTCGCGGCGGAGCGTTTCATCGCGCTCGGGCGCCGTCGCCCCGCGTTCCTCGGCGACCCGGCGCATGGCGAATTCGCCGAGCGTCTGGACGGGTTCGCGGGCGCGCTGGCCCGGCACGGCATCACGCCGCTGACGCCTACCGTCGCCAGCTTCACCGTCGGTGCGGGCGCGGAAGCCGTGCACGCATTGCTGGAAGCGCATCCGCAGGTCGATGCCCTGTTCGCGGCCAGCGACCTGCTGGCCATCGGCGCGATCCGTGCGCTGATCGAGCGGGGCCGCCGCGTGCCCGAGGACGTGTCGGTGATCGGCTACGACGACACGCCGCTGGGCGCCACCTACGTGCCTCCCCTGACGTCCGTGCACCAGAACTTCATCGACGCCGGCGTGCTGCTCGCGCGCAAGGTACGCGCCCTGATCGAGGGAGAGGTGGCCGCCTCCGAGACCCTGCCGACGCATCTGGTGGTCCGCGCCACCTGAGCGCTGGGCGCTGCTGCATCGCAGCGACTTTCGGGCGGGTGCTGCGCCTGCCCGTGCTCCCGTCGATACGCTGCAACCGACTGAAATTATTGAATTTTATTCTGGAAGAAGGCGCGGCGTGCGCCCCTTCCTGACAGCCATGCCTGCGGCCTGACATCGATAACTTGACATCGATAACAGTGCCTCCTAGCGTGCCTCCGCCCGGGCTGTCGGTCCCGGGAAGGACCAGGCCAGCGTGGGGATGTCGGTGCAGCAGAGCAGCAAGGAAACAGCGGGCCTCGCCGGGGACGCCAGCCGGGGGCGCCAGGATCCGTGGCGACTCACGCAGCACGGTTTCGACGCCGCGCGGGCCGCACGCGACGAAACCCTGTTCGCGCTGGCCAACGGCACGCTCGGCGTGCGCGGCGCGCTGGAGGAGGGCGACAGCGCCAGCGACGGCACGTTCCTGTCCAGCGTGTTCGAGCAGAACCCGATCCACTACCACGAGCGTTTCCCCGGCTTCACCCGCAGCACCGACACGCGCGTGCCGGTGGCCGAAGGCAAGCACATCCGGGTGCGGCTGGGCGACCTGCTCCTGCGCGTGGAAGACAGCGAATGGCTGGACTTCGAACGAACGCTGGACCTCGCGGCCGGCGCGCTGGATCGCCGCCTGCGGCTGAAGACGCCTCAAGGCCACACGCTCGAGATCACCGCGCGACGCGTGGTGCCGCTCGCCGAGCGCGCGCTGCTCGCGATCCGCTTCGAGGTGGCCTCCGTCGACTACACGGGGCCGTTGACGCTCGTCTCGTCCATCGAGACCGGGCGGCAGGCGGTCGAACAGGGCGACGATCCCCGCATCGGCGTGCACGGCGGCGAGGACCTGCAGGTCTCGGACGAACACGCGGATGCCGACCAGGCGAGGCTCACGCAGCGCACCCGGCACAGCGGCGCCGCGCTGGTCTGCGCACAGCAGCACCGGGTGTCGCCTGGCCTCATCTTCGAAGGCGCGGCGGCAAGTGCCGGCCGCGTCGAGCAGCGCTTCGTCGCGACGCTGAAGCCGGGCGCGTCGGCGACGATCGAGAAGTTCGTCGCCTACGACGATGGCAATGGCGCAGCGGCCGATGGCGTGGACGCGGTGCTGTCGCGCGCGCGCGCGGCAGGCTTCGATGCCATCGCGGCCGTGCAGGTCGATGCGATGCAGGCGTTCTGGCAACGGGCCGGACTGTCCGTCACCGGCGATCCCGCCGCGGAACTGGCGCTGCGCTTCAATCTGTTCCACCTGCTGCAGTCGGCCGGCCGCGACGGCATCACCGGCACGGCGGCCAAGGGCATCACCGGCGAGGGCTACGAAGGCCACTGCTTCTGGGATACCGAAGCCTTCGTGCTGCCGGTCATGGCGTTCACCGCGCCCGACGTGGCGCGCGCGATGCTGATGTACCGCTATCGCACGCTCGACGGCGCGCGCGCTACCGCGCGTGCCATGAACCATCCGCGCGGCGCGCTGTATCCGTGGCGCACCATCGCCGGCCGCGAATGTTCCGCGCACTATCCCAGCGGGTCGGCGGCGTACCACATCAACGCCGCCATCGCGTACGGGATCGGGCTTTATCTCGACGCCAGCGATGATCTCGACTTCCTCAGCGAGGCTGGCGCCGAGATTCTTTTCGAAACCGCGCGCATCTGGCCGCAGGCCGGGCACTCCAATCCTCGGCTCGACGGTGCGTTCTGCATCCACGAGGTGACCGGTCCCGACGAATACACCACGCTGGTCAACAACAACTGGTACACCAACCGCATGGCGCAGCGGCATCTGCTGCGCGCGGTCGATGCGTGGTCGCGCCTGTCCGCCGAGCGGCCGGAGGCGCTGGCGTCGCTGGCATCGCGCATCGGGCTTGATGCGGAGGAGGTGGCGCTGTGGCACCGCGCGGCCGACGCCATGTACCTGCCGGTCGACGAGGCGCTGGGTATCCATCCGCAGGACGACGATTTCCTCGGCAAGCCGCGCTGGCCGTTCCCGAAGCGCGAGGGGCCGCACCGTCCGCTGCTGCTCGACTACCACCCGCTCACGCTGTACCGCCACCAGGTCTGCAAGCAGGCGGACGTGGTGATGGCGCTGGTGCTGGCCGGCGATGGCATCGACGCCGGGGCCAAGCGGCGCGACTTCGACTATTACGAGGCCGTCACCACCCACGATTCCACGCTGTCCGCGCCGGTGTTCGGCATCCTGGCGAGCGAAGTGGGACAGGACGAGAAAGCGTGGGGCTACTTCGATGCCAGCCTGCGCGTGGACCTGGACGACCTGCACGGCAATACCGACCACGGCGTGCACATGGCCGCAATGGCGGGCAGCTGGCTCGGCCTGGTGCAGGGTTTCGGCGGCCTGCGCGTCGTGGACGGGCTGTTGCAGTTCGCGCCCACGCTGCCGTCGGCGTGGACCGGCTATGGCTTCAACCTGCGCTGGCGCGGATGCGTGCTGCGGGTGGACGTGGATACGCGTGGCGTGCGCTATCGGCTGGACGAAGGCAGCACGCTCGCCTTCCGCCATGCCGGCAGTGAAGTGATGCTGGCGCAAGGGCGCCAGGCCCTGCTGCCGCTGGCCGTGCCGGCGCCGCCGAAGGCGATGTTCCCGCGCGCATGCGATGCGTTGATTTTCGACCTGGACGGCGTGCTGACCGACACCGCGCATACGCACTACCGCGCGTGGAAGCGGTTGGCCGACGGGATCGGCGTGCCGTTCGACCTGCAGGTCAACGAACGGCTGAAGGGCGTGGACCGGATGGCGTCGCTGGAGATCATCCTGGAACGCGCTTCGCGCACGTATTCCGCCGACGAGAAGCGCGCGCTGGCCGACACCAAGAACGGCTACTACGTGCAGGAAATCGCGAACGTCGGTCCGCAGGACTTGTTCGACGGCGTGCGCGAGGTGCTGGATGCCGCGCGCTCGGCCGGACTGAAGCTGGGCCTGGCGTCGGCCAGCCGCAACGCGCCCGCGCTGCTGGACAAGCTCGGCATCGCCGACCGCTTCGACTACATCGCCGACGCCGGCCGCATCGTGCGCGCCAAGCCGGACCCGGCCATCTTCCTGGATGTCGCGGCCGCGCTGGGCGTGCCTGCGCACCGCTGCCTCGGCGTGGAAGACGCCGCCGCCGGCATCGAGGCCATCCATGCCGCGGGCATGGCGGCCGTCGGCATCGGCGATGCGCGCGCACTGCGCCATGCCGACGCCGTGGTTCCCCGCATCGCCGAGTTCGACCTGAGGACGTTCGTTTCGCCTTGACCGCACGTGGCCACAGAAGCCGCGGCGGCAGCCTGTCACTACAACAACAAACGCACTACGTGGAGGGAGAGACCATGCAACACACCAAACATCCGATGCGCTACGCCCTGTCGGCCGCCATTGCGCTGGCGCTCGCGCCGGCGCTGGCCGCTGCGCAGGACACCGCCCCGGCCGGCAAGGACGATGCGACCACGCTGGACGCCGTCGTCGTCAGCGGTACCGCCAAGTTCAAGGGCCTGCGCAAGCGCGACGCCAGTTTCTCGATCAGCACCGCGACGCCGGAACAGATCCAGGAAACCGCGCCCACCAGTACGGCCGACCTGCTGAAGATCGTGCCGGGCGTCTGGGCCGAGGCCAGCGGCGGCGGCACCGGCGCCAACGTCTTCGTGCGCGGCATGCCGTCCGAAGGCGATGCGCCCTTCTTCACCCTGCAGCTCGACGGCTCGCCGATCTTCCCGCCGCCGACGCTGTCGTTCCTCGAGAACACCACGCTGTTCCGCATCGACGACACCATCGCGCGCGTCGAAGGCCTGCGCGGCGGCCCCAGCCCGATCTACTCCAACGGCCAGCCGGGCGTCACCGTCAATTTCATCCAGAAGAAGGGCGAAGACACGCCGGAGGGCCTGGTGCGCATGACGCTGGGTACCGACAGCCTGCGCCGCGTGGACTTCTACAGCGGCGGCCCGCTCAGTGCCGACAGCGGCTGGTACTACAGCGTCGGCGGCTTCTACCGCGAGACCGACGGCGTACGCCGGACCGGCTTCCCGGTGGAAAAGGGCGGGCAGCTGAGCGCCACGCTGACCAAGCGCTGGGCCGACGGCGAGTTCAACCTCTATGCGCGCCACACCGACGACAAGAACACCTTCTACACGGCGGTGCCGCTGGTGTCGCGCAACAACGGCAAGGACATTTCCAGCTTCCCCGGCCTGGACGCCACCACCGGCACGCTGGTAGGCGACGATTTCCGCCGGGTGACGCTGCCGACCGGCGTGGGTAGCCAGACGATGACCCGCGACCTGGCCGACGGCCGTGGCGTGGACATCGACGTGTTCGGCGGCTCGCTGGACTGGTACGTCGGCAACTGGACCATCAGCGACAAGTTCAACTACCTCAAGGGCGACGCGCCGACGTATGCGCTGTTCACCGGCGCCAACCCGCAGACGCTGTCGTCGTACATCACCGACACCTACGGCGCCGGCGTGACCGGCACCGGCACGTTCGTCAACGGTGGCGGCGTGGTCGACCCCAACCAGCAGGTGCTGACGGCGGGCTTCTGGGTGGTGGAGAAGGAGATCAGCTCGTTCACCAACGACCTGCGCTTCAGCGTCGACCTGACCGACAGCAACGCGCTGACCTTCGGCGTGTACTACGCGGACTACTCGTCCAAGGACCGCTGGTGGCTGGGCAACAACATGCTGCTGACGGCGCAGGACAACGCGCGCCGGGTCAACCTGGCGCTGTCCAACGGGCAGGTCGCCACGCGCGACGGCTTCGTCGGTACCTCGTTCTACAACATCCGCGGCGACTACGACGGGCAGAACACCGCCTTCTTCATCGCCGACGAATGGACGGTCAACGACCGCATCCGCCTGGATGCCGGCGTGCGCTACGAGCGGCAGAAAGTGAACGGCACCGTGTGGGATCCGGTCACGGTCGACCTGGACGGCAATCCGAACACCCTGTACGACAACAACACCTCCGTGTCGACCACGCCGCGCAGCATCGACCAGAACGACAGCGACGTGTCGTGGACGGCGGGCCTGAACTACACGCTCAACGACAGCGTCAGCCTGTTCGGCCGGGTCAACTCGGGCTTCACCTTCCCGCAGTTCGACAACCTGCGCGATGGCGCCAACAACAAGACCGAGATCGATCAGTACGAACTGGGCCTGAAGGCGGGCGGCGCGACGTACGAGATGTACCTGACCGCGTTCTTCAACGATTTCACCGGCCTGCGTTACCAGGCCTTCGACAACAACGGCAACAACGTCGTCATCATCGGCGACTCGAAGGCGCGTGGCCTGGAGTTCGAGGGCGCGTGGCGGCCGGGCGGTGGCTTCGAGCTGGCGTGGAACGCGACCTGGCTGCGCGCCAAGTACGGCGACTTCGCCGACTACGACGGCAACCAGGTGGTACGGCAGCCGAAGTTCCGCGCACGCCTGACGCCGAGCTACTACTGGTCCATGCCGTGGGGCGACCTGAAGGCGTTCGCCACTTACACGCACGTGGGCGACCGCTACTCCGATCCCGCCAACGGCCAGGTGCTGCCGAAGTACGACACCTGGGACATCGGTGCCAGCGCGCACGTCGGCGACCATTGGGAGTTCACCCTCTCCGGCCGCAACATCACCGACGAGATCGCGCTGACCGAAGGCAATGCGCGCGTGCTGGGCAATGCGACCAGCGGCGGCGTGTTCATGGGGCGCCCGCTGGAAGGCACGTCCTACCAGGCGTCCGTCGCCTACCGCTGGTGAGGCACCGCGGCCCACGCTCGCGTGGGCCGTCGTCCGCCGTCGCGCCGTCTCTCCCGGCGCGGTGGCGGATACTCTCTTCCTGATCCGGATGGTCGTGCCGTGCGATGGCGCGGCCATCTTCCGCACAGCGCCGTCGCGGCGGCCAGGTGCGCACGAGCCGACCGGAACCATCCATGACGCGCACCCGCATGATCCTGGCGATGATCCTGACCTACATGATCTTCGCCATGCTGTTGAACTCCGTGGGCACGGTGATCCTGCAGTCCATCCAGGGCTTCGGCATCACCAAGGCCGATGCCAGCCTGCTCGAAGCCTTCAAGGACCTGCCGATCGCGGTCACGTCGTTCCTGGTCGCGTCGTTCCTGCCACGACTGGGTTACCGGCGCGCGATGATGCTCGGGCTGCTGCTGGTCGCGGCCGCCTGCGTGGCGATGCCGCTGCTGCAGGCGTTCTGGGCGACCAAGCTGCTGTTCGCCACGGTCGGCGTGGCGTTCGCGCTGGTGAAGGTGTCGGTCTATTCCAGCATCGGCCTGCTGACCGAAGACGCGAAGGCGCATGCCGCGCTCACCAGCACGGTGGAAGGCTGGTTCATGGTCGGCATCCTTGGCAGCGCGTGGCTGTTCGCCGCCTTCATCAATGCCGAATCTCCCGGTGATCCGGTGTGGCTGGATGTCTACTGGGTGCTGGCCGCGATGTGCGTCGCGGTGGTCGTGCTGCTGGCGACCTGCACGCTGGACGAGCGCGCGGCGCGGGATGGCCATGCCGCCGCTGAGTCCTTCATCGACATGTTCCGCCTGCTGGCATTGCCGCTGGTGGTGGTGTTCCTGGTGTCGGCCTTCCTCTACGTGCTGATGGAACAAGCGATCAACACCTGGTTGCCGACGTTCAACCGCGAGATCCTGCACCTGCCCACCACGCTCAGCGTGCAGGCGGCCAGCATTTTCGCCGGTTCGCTGGCGCTGGGGCGGCTGGGTGGCGGCGTACTGCTGCGGCGCGTGCCGTGGTTCTGGCTGTTGTCGGGCTGCGTGGTGGCGATGGCGGTACTGGTGCTGCTGGCCCTGCCGCTGGCGGCCAACGTGCAGCCGCGCGACGGCATGACCTGGTGGAACGCGCCGCTGGCCGTGTACGTGTTCCCGATGATCGGCCTGCTGATGGCCCCGATCTATCCGGCGATCAATTCGGTGGTGCTCAGCGCGTTGCCGAAGTCGCGGCATGCGGCGATGACGGGGCTGATCGTGGTGTTCTCCGCGCTGGGCGGCACCACCGGCTCGTACGTGACCGGGCAGCTGTTCGCGCACTTCGACGGGTCGCGCGCGTTCTACCTGTTGCTGGCGCCGATGGCGATGCTGCTGGTATCGATGGCGCTGCTGCGGCGCGCGATCTCGCAGCGGCAGGGCATGCCGCAGTCCGCATGACAGGCGGGCGTTGACGCCGCGTCGCAGGGGGTCTCGCGTATCGTGTCGCTCCCCGCTCACTGGATGGGATGACGCATGAATGCGACCGGCGTGGCCCTGGCCCTCTTCATCGGCATGCTGCTGCCGCTGCAGGCGTTGATCAACGCCTCGCTCGGCCGGCAGACGTTCGGCCCGGTGTTTGCTTCGCTGTGTTCCTTCCTAGTGGGAACGGGCGTGTTGCTCGCGTGGTGGCTGCTGACGCGTCCGGTGTTCGTGCCGGCAGCCTTGGCGAAGGTGCCGTGGTGGGCGTGGACCGGTGGCGTGATCGGTGCGGTGTTCGTGGCCTCGGCCACGCTGCTGGTGCCACGGTTGGGCGCGGCGTCGCTGATCTGCCTGGTGGTGGCCGGGCAACTGGTGGGATCCGTCGTGCTGGACCACTTCGGCGTGCTGCATGCGCGGCAACCGGTGGACGCGTTGCGCGTGGTCGGCCTGCTGCTCGTGGTCGCGGGCGCATTGCTGGTGGTGAAGCCCTGGCAGGCCGCGGGCGGCTGACACATGGAGCGCGTGCTGACCGGATTGCCGCCGATGGTGGGCGATGACTGTCGCGTGCTGGTGCTCGGCTCGATGCCCGGCGACGCTTCGCTGCAGGCGACGCGCTATTACGCGCACCCGCGCAATCGTTTCTGGCCGGTGATGGCGGCCCTGTGCGGGTTCGCTCCCGATCTTGCGTACGACGAGCGCCTGCGCGGCCTGCTTTCCGCAGGCGTTGGACTGTGGGACGTCATCGGCCAGTGCGAGCGCCGCGGCAGCCTGGATGCGTGCATCGTGCGGAACAGCGAAGTCGCCAACCCCATCGGCGACCTGCTGGTGACGCATCGCAGCATCGCGGCGATCGCGCTCAACGGAGGCAAGGCGGCGGAAGCGTACCGTCGGCATGTCCAGCCCACGTTGCCGCCCACCGTCACGCCTGCCGTGTTCCCGCTGCCTTCGACCAGCCCGGCCCATGCGGCGATGGGCGAGCAGGCGTTGCTGCACGCGTGGTCGGCGATCGTGCCGTTCCTGTCGCCGCAGCGCTGACAATGCGGCGCCGTATCGTGTCGGGCGAGCGTCGAACCAAAGCGATACCACTGTGCTGCTTCGCCTCGCGAGGTGGTCGCGCAAGCCCGCAGCGGCCTGCATTGTCCCGTCGTGGACATCAATTAACCCGAAGGAATGGTTGGCGCATCGCGCCGCTGCGGACACAATAGGGGTTCCCCTCTTCACGCCCGCACCGGAGTAACGCCATGTCCGACATCAAGGAAGCCAAAGTCCCCGATATCGGCGACTACGATGGCGTGCCGGTGATCGAGATCCTTGTCGCTGTCGGCGACACGGTGAAGAAGGACCAGGGCCTGGTCACGCTGGAATCGGACAAGGCGACGATGGAAGTCCCGTCGCCGTTCAGTGGCGTGGTGAAGGAGATCAAGGTCAAGCTGGGCGACGAGATCGCCGAAGGCGCCGTCGTTGCGCTGATCGAAGCCAGCGAGGGTGCCGCCGAGGCGAAGCCCGCCGCTGCGCCCGTGCCGACCGCCACCGCCGAGACCGGCGCCAGGGTCGAGCCGGTCGCCGTCTCGCCGACGCCGGACAAGCTGGCCCAGCGCGAGATCGCGCAGGAGCGCGCCGCGCCTGCCGTGGCCGCCGCTGCATCGCGCGTGCTGGACGACACCCCGGGCATCGATCCGGAAGCCGCGCCGCCGCGCACGCCGCCGGTCGAGTTCAACGCCGACCGCGTGCTGCCGGACAAGGTGGCCTACGCCAGCCCCGCAGTGCGCCTGTTCGCCCGCGAGCTCGGCGTCGACCTCCTCCAGGTCAACGGCAGCGAGCGCGGTGGCCGCATCAGCAAGGAAGACGTGCAGAAGTACGTCAAGGGTGCGCTGGCGGGCGGTGTCGCCGCGCCGGCGTCGGCGGGTGCGCCGGCCGCATCCGGTGGCGGCCTCAACCTGCTGCCGTGGCCGAAGGTGGACTTCAGCAAGTTCGGCGAGACCGAAGTCGTCGCGCTGTCGCGCATCAAGAAGATTTCCGGCGCCAACCTGGCCCGCAACTGGGCGATGATCCCGCACGTCACCCAGCACGACCACGCCGACATCACCGACCTGGAAGCGCTGCGCGTGGCGCTGAACAAGGAAAACGAAAAGGCCGGCATCAAGCTGACCATGCTCGCCTTCCTGATGAAGGCCAGCGTCTCCGCGCTGAAGAAGTTCCCCGACTTCAACGCCTCGCTCGATGCCAGCGGCGAGAACCTCACGCTGAAGAAGTATTTCCATGTCGGCTTCGCCGCGGACACGCCGAACGGCCTGGTGGTGCCGGTGGTCCGCGACGTCGACAAGAAGGGCGTCAACGAGATCGCGCAGGAAAGCGGCGAGTTGGCCAAGAAGGCGCGCGACGGCAAGCTCGGCCCGGCCGAGATGTCGGGCGGCTGCTTCTCCATCTCCTCGCTGGGTGGCATCGGCGGCGTGGCGTTCACGCCGATCGTCAATGCGCCGGAAGTCGCCATCCTGGGCGTGTCCAAGTCGTCGATCCAGCCGGTGTGGGACGGCAAGCAGTTCCAGCCGCGCCTGATGCTGCCGCTGTCGCTGAGCTACGACCACCGCGTGATCGACGGCGCCGCCGCCGCGCGCTTCACCGCCTATCTCGCCCAGCTGCTCGGCGACATGCGCCGCGTGCTGCTCTGATCCGGGAGACTTGAGAGATGGCGAACACGATTGAAGTCAAAGTCCCCGACATCGGCGATTACAGCGATGTGCCGGTCATCGAGATCCTGGTCGCCGTCGGCGATACGGTGAAGAAGGACCAGGGTCTGGTCACGCTGGAATCCGACAAGGCCACGCTGGAAGTGCCGTCCTCGTCCGCCGGCGTGGTGAAGGAGCTGAAGGTCAAGCTGGGCGATGCGCTGTCCGAAGGCAGCGTGGTGGCGGTGCTGGAAGCGGAAGGCGCTGGGGCCTCCGCGGCTGCGCCGGCCGCAGCGGCCGCTTCGCCCCCATCCCAGCCTTCCCCCGCGAGCGGGGGAAGGGGCGCGTCCGCGTCGCCTTCGGCATCGGCTCCTGCCGCACCGGCCGACGCTGCACCCGCGCCGTCCGGCGGTGGTGGCCTGATCGAGGCCAAGGTGCCCGACATCGGCGACTACGATGGCGTGCCGGTCATCGAAATCCTGGTCGCCGTCGGCGATACGGTGAAGAAGGACCAGGGCCTGGTCACGCTGGAATCCGACAAGGCGACGATGGAAGTGCCGTCGCCCGCCGCCGGCGTGGTGAAGGAGATCAAGGTCAAGCTGGGCGACTCGCTGGCGGAAGGCAGTCTGGTTGCGATCCTGGAAGGCGAGGGCGCTGCCGCCGCCGCGCCGGCCAAGGCCGCACCGGTCACACCGTCTCCGGCCGCGCCCGCCGCACCGGCGACCTCCGCGCCGAAGCCGGCGCAGGGCACCGGCAAGACCGCCGACATCGAATGCCGCATCGTCGTGATCGGTTCGGGTCCGGGTGGTTACACCGCCGCGTTCCGTGCGGCCGACCTCGGCCTCGATACGGTGCTGATCGAGCGCTACGAAACCCTCGGCGGCGTCTGCCTCAACGTCGGCTGCATTCCGTCGAAGGCGCTGCTGCATGCGGCGGCGTTGATCGACGAGGCATCGCATTCCGACGACATCGGCATCAGCTTCGGCAAGCCGAAGATCGACATCGACAAGTTGCGCGGCTTCAAGGACACCAAGGTCGTCGGCCAGTTCACCAAGGGCCTGGCGGGCATGGCCAAGCAGCGCAAGGTGCGCACGGTGACCGGCGTGGCGAAGTTCGTGTCGCCGAACGAACTGGAGATCGCGGGCAGCGACGGCAAGACGCAGCTGCTGCGCTTCGAGCAGTGCATCATCGCCGCCGGTTCGCAGGCGGTGAAGCTGCCGAACTTCCCGTGGGACGACCCGCGCGTGATGGATTCCACCGACGCGCTGCAGCTGGCCGAAGTGCCGAAGAAGCTGCTCGTCGTCGGCGGCGGCATCATCGGCCTGGAAATGGCGACCGTGTACCGCGCGCTGGGCAGTGAAGTGACCGTGGTCGAGTTCATGGACCAGCTGATGCCGGGCGCCGACAAGGACCTGGTGAAGCCGCTGGCCGACCGCCTGAAGAAGCAGGGCGTGGCCGTGCACCTCAAGACCAAGGCCGCCAAGGTCGAGGCCGGCAAGAAGGGCATCACCGTCGGCTTCGAGAGCGCGACCGAAGGCCAGAAGCCCGAACTCGAATCGGGCGCGTTCGACCGCGTGCTGGTCGCCGTGGGTCGTTCGCCCAATGGCGGCAAGCTCGATGCAGACAAGGCCGGCGTGACCGTCACCGAGCGCGGCTTCATCCCGGTCGACGCGCAGATGCGCACCAGCGCGCCGCACATCTTCGCCATCGGTGATCTCGTGGGCCAGCCGATGCTGGCGCACAAGGCCACGCACGAAGGCAAGCTGGCCGCGGAAGTCGCGGCTGGCGAGAAGAAGGAATGGGTGGCGCGGGTGATTCCGTCGGTGGCCTACACCGATCCGGAAATCGCGTGGGTCGGCGTTACCGAGACCGAAGCCAAGGCCAAGGGCCTGAAGATCGGCGTCGGCAAGTTCCCATGGGTGGCGTCGGCGCGCGCGGTCGGCATCGGCCGTGGCGAAGGCTCGACCAAGCTGATCTTCGACGAAGCCACGCATCGCATCATCGGCGCGGGCATCGTCGGCGTGCATGCCGGCGACCTGATCAGCGAACTGGCGCTGGCGATCGAGATGGGTGCGGAGGCCGGCGACATCGGCGCCACCATCCATCCGCACCCGACGCTCAGCGAATCGGTGGCGATGGCAGCCGAGGTCTACGAAGGCACGATCACCGACCTGTACATCCCGAAGAAGAAGTAAGTCCTCCATCCGGAACGCCACCGGTCGCACGATGCCTGTGGTGAGTCTGGCGTGGGAGCGATGTCAGTCGCGAAAGCGCTACAGGTAAAGCTTCATCGCGACTGATGTCGCTCCCACGTCGGCGAAGCGGCCGCCCAACGGTCAGAACATCAACGCCGCGCGCGCGGCCCGGCGCGCCTCGATCCGCGTCCACACCTTTTCATGGAAGTGGAAGACGACCGTGTTGCACGCAGGCTCGACCAGCGCCAGCGCGCCGCCGACCAACAGGCTGCCGGTGAACAGGTAGCCCAGGGTGAAGGCCACCGCGAAGTGCAGGATGGCGAAGCTGAGGGTCTTGTTCACGGCGACTCCAGATGAGAACTGGTCGCAAGTATGGGCGCCCCGCACCGGCCGTCCAATGAAACGTTCCGCTGGAATCGATAGGACGAATCTATCTGTTTGGCTCATCAGAACCGGAACGTCACACCCGCCATTGGGCCATGGACCTTGAACTGGCCGGTCAGCTTGCCCGTCACATCGACGCTTCCGACGCCGGATTCAGCGGGCGCCTCGAACGAGCCGCGGTAGTCGTCGCTGAGCTTCAGGCGGAACCAGTCATAGCCCACGTGAATGCCCAGGCGCTCGGTGACGAGGTATTCGAGTAGCAGGCCGCCGCGCTCGAAATGGCCGCGCTCATCGACGAAATCGCCCCAGCGCGTATCCAGGTACTGCGCCTGCGCCTCGATGCGCAGCCGCGGCGTGGGCGCCCAGCTCACCCGCGTATGCAGGTTGGGGGAGGTGCCGTCCTGCTTCCAGCGGAACGACTCCCACTGCGGATCGACGTCGCCGGTACCCGTGCTGGTGCCGGTGCCGCGGACTTCCAGCACCGCGTGGGTGACGCCGGCACCGAGTCCCCACTGGAAGCGCGGGGTATCGACCACGGCGAACTCGTAATTGAAGCTGGCCAGTTCGAAGCTCATGCGGCCGTCGACATCGATGGCGGGAACCTCCACCGGTTCGCCGGGAACCTCCACGTCGTCGAAAATGTTGCCGGGGTCGATCCAGTCGCCGTCGAAATTCCAGGACTGGTTGCGCCGGTAGTCGTAGTAGTTCAGTCGAAGCGACTGGCGCGGGGTCATGTTGAAGGCCAACTCGCCGCGCGGCCGCCAGCGCCCGTCCGAATCGATGCCGCCGGAGGCCGCCAGCTCCTCAGAGCGCTCGCCGTCGGTCGCGACCCCGTCGCCTTCGAGCCGGATGCTGGCTTCCGGATTGAACGCCGACAGGCGGATTTCGAAACGGGCGTCATCCGAAAAATCCTGCGCCAATCCAGGCGCCGCCATGCAGGGGAAGGACAGGCAGGCCAGGACGGATGCGAAGACGGGGGTGCGGCGGGGGCAGGGCCGGTTCATGGGCGCTCCATGCGTCGAGGGGGGGGCTTCAACCCTCGCCATCGCCGAGTCGTCATCGAGTGAATTGCATGAATGCCCTGGGTGCGGCGCGATGGAAAACACGCTTTCCAAAGCCCGGAAAGGGCGAAGCCCCGGGGGCAGCCGGGGCTTCTGGAGGGCCTGCAACGGAGCATCGGACGAGGAAGGTTAAGCGGCAGGCCTTGCAACGACTGACAGGCAGTGTCCGTCAAAGTTCCGGAAATTTCCCGGGAAAATTCTGAACAGGGGAAACGGTTACACGCAGGCACCGCAAGGCCTGCCGCAGGATCGTGCCCGTGAACAGGCTTTCGACCTTTGGCGGTTGTCCCGGAAATTGTCCCGCTGCTATACTTTTGCGGCTCGGCGAGGCGCTTTACCGCCTTGTACTCCGCCAATTCCGTAGGGCTTTCGTGTGCTGAATTCCGTCGCTACGGGCCGGCGGCTGGTATTGCGCGCCGCCGTCTGGCAGACGGTCGCGGTACTGCTGGTCGCGCTGCTGTTCCTGCTCCGGGGCGTGCCCCAGGCGGTTGCGGCGGCCGTTGGCGGGTTGGCGATCGTGACCGGCGCGCTGCTGGCGGCCTGGATGGCCTTCGGCGGCGGCGTACTCGGGGCCGTTTCGGCGGTGCTGAGGCTGGTGGCGGGCATGGTGGTGAAGTGGGTCGTGGTGATCGGTGTGCTGGTCGTTGGCACGGGGCTTTACAAGCTGCCTCCGCTGCCTCTCCTGGCGGGCGTGATCACCGGACTGGTGGCACAGGTGCTGGTCGCGACCGGCAAGCAGCGATAACCCAACTAGAAAGGTTTCCGACTCATGGCGGGCGAGGCTCTTACTCCCACCAGCTACATCCAGCACCACCTCAAGAACCTCACGGCCCAGGTGGGCGGTGACGGTCCGTTCTGGACGATCAACGTCGATACCTTCGTGACGGCCGTGCTGATGGGCCTGCTCATCGTGTTCGCCTTCTGGATGGCGACCCGCAAGGCCACGGCCGGCGTGCCGGGCAAGTGGCAGGCCTTCGTCGAAATCATGCTCGAGTTCGTCGACAAGCAGGCCCGCGACACCTACCACGGGACCAGCAAGCTGGTGACGCCCATCGCGATCACCATCTTCTTCTGGATCCTGATGATGAACCTGCTGAAGATGATCCCGGCGGACTTCATCGCCAAGCCGCTCGAACTGATGGGCGTGCACTACTGGAAGCCGGTCCCCACCGCCGACGTCAACGCCACCCTCGGCATGTCGATCAGCGTGTTCTTCCTGATGCTGGTATTCGCGCTCCGCTCCAAGGGCCTGGGCGGTTTCGCCAAGGAATTCCTGACGGCGCCGTTCGGCAAGTGGATGATGCCGTTCAACCTGATCCTCAACATCGTCGAATGGGTCAGCAAGCCCATTTCGCTGGCGATGCGACTGTTCGGCAACATGTTCGGCGGCGAGATCGTCTTCCTGCTGATCTGGGTGCTGGGCGGCGCGGGCATCGTCGGCATGCTCGGCGGTGCGGCGTTCGGCCTGGGCTGGATGCTGTTCCACCTGCTCGTCATCCCGCTGCAGGCCTTCATCTTCATGATGCTGTCGATCGTCTACCTGAGCCTGTCGGAAGACAGTCACTGAGTTTCCGCTTCACCGTTTCGCCTTTTACCATCCACCTTTCAAGCACTTAAGTTCCGGAGATCACCATGGAAAGCATCCTCACCAACCTCGCCCAGGTCCAGGCTTCGACCGCCCTCGCCATCGGCATCATGATCGGCCTGGCCGCGCTGGGCGCCGGTCTGGGTCTGGCCATCATGGCCGGCAAGTTCCTGGAATCGGCTGCCCGCCAGCCGGAACTGATCCCGGTCCTGCAGGTGCGCATGTTCATCACCGCCGGCCTGATCGACGCCGCGTTCATCATCTCGGTCGCCGTCGGCCTGCTGTTCGCCTTCGCCAGCCCGTTCATCACGATCTTCACCGAACAGCTGGCCAAGCTGGCGGGCTGATCCGTCGCGTGCACGCCTGACCACGGGCGTCCGCCCGCGGTCAGTCACCAGGCGTAGCTGGGCCGGCGCGATGTGCGCGGGCCCTTCATCACCGGCAGGTTTACGATGAATATCAATCTCACTCTGTTCGCCCAGGCGCTGGCCTTCGCTGGCCTGATCTGGATCATTGCGACCAAAATCTGGCCGCCGCTGCTGGCTGCCATCGAAGAACGCCAGCAGAAGATCGCTGAAGGCCTGGCCGCAGCCGACCGCAGCCAGAAGGATCTGGCGCAGGCCCAGGAAAAGGTCAACGAGGCGTTGAAGGACGCCCGCGTCAAGGCCAACGAGATCATCGACCAGGCCCACGCGCGCGCCAACCAGATCGTCGACGCGGCCAAGAACGAAGCGATCACCGAAGCCAACCGCCAGAAAGAACTGGCGCAGGCCGAGATCGATGCCGCCGCCACGCGTGCCCGCGAGGACCTGCGCAAGCAGGTGTCCGCGCTGGCCGTCAGCGGTGCCGAGAAGCTGTTGAAGCGCGAGATCGACGCCAACGCCCACAAGGCGCTGCTCGACGAACTCGCTGCCGAAATCTGATCCGGACGATCCGATCGATGAGCCAGGCCCTGACTGTCGCCCGCCCCTACGCCCGCGCCGCCTTCGCGACGGCGCGCGACGAAGGCAACTTCGCCGCCTGGTCGCAGGCACTGGGTTTCGCCGCGCATGCTGCGGCGGATCCGCGTGTGGCGGCCCTGCTGCCGAACCCGCAGCTGCTGCCCGCGGTGGCGGTGTCGTTGCTGGCGCCCGAGGGCGCCAGTGATGTGTTCACCCGCTTCCTTGGCATCCTCGCCGATGCGCGCCGCCTGCCGCAGCTGCCGGAAATCGCCGGGCTGTTCGAAGAACTGCGCGCCGAGGCCGAGCACGTCGTGAAGGCGAAGGTCACCTCCGCCACGGCGCTGCCGTCCGGCGAGCTGGACGTCATCAAGGCCGCGCTGAAGAAGCGCTTCGGCCGCGAGGTCGACGTCGAGACGGCGGTCGACGCATCGCTGATCGGCGGCGCCGTGATCGATGCCGGCAGCGTGGTGATCGACGGCTCGCTGAAAGGCAAGCTGGCGCGCCTGCAGTCCGCGCTGACGCACTGAATTCCCATTGAACCGCCGCGCGCAAGCCGGCACACAGGACTTATCCATGGCTACCACGCTCAACCCCTCTGAAATCAGCGACCTGATCAAGACCCGTATCGAGAAGGTCAAGCTGGCCGCGGAGTCGCGCAACGAAGGCACGGTCACCTCGGTGTCCGACGGCATCGTGCGCATCTTCGGCCTGGCCGACGTCATGCAGGGCGAAATGATCGAGCTGCCCAACAGCACCTACGCACTGGCGCTGAACCTGGAGCGCGACTCGGTGGGCGCGGTGGTCCTGGGCGACTACGAGCACCTGCGCGAAGGCGACGTGGCCAAGACCACCGGCCGCATCCTGGAAGTGCCGGTCGGTCCGGAAATGCTCGGCCGCGTCGTCAACGCGCTGGGCGAGCCGATCGACGGCAAGGGTCCGCTGGGTACGGCGCTGACCGCACCCGTCGAGCGCGTGGCCCCGGGCGTCATCTGGCGCAAGTCGGTCGACCAGCCGGTGCAGACGGGTTACAAGTCCGTCGACGCCATGATCCCGATCGGCCGCGGCCAGCGCGAGCTGATCATCGGCGACCGCCAGACCGGCAAGACCGCGATGGCGATCGATGCCGTGATCAACCAGAAGGGCACCGGCATCAAGTGCGTGTACGTGGCGATCGGCCAGAAGGCCTCGACCGTCGCCAACATCGTGCGCAAGCTGGAAGAGAACGGCGCGCTGGCCCACACCGTGGTCGTCGCCGCCACCGCCTCCGAGTCGGCCGCGATGCAGTACATCAGCGCCTACTCCGGCTGCACCATGGGCGAGTACTTCATGGACCGCGGCCAGGACGCCCTGATCGTGTACGACGACCTGTCCAAGCAGGCCGTGGCCTACCGCCAGATCTCGCTGCTGCTGAAGCGTCCGCCGGGCCGCGAAGCCTACCCGGGCGACGTGTTCTACCTGCACTCCCGCCTGCTCGAGCGCGCCGCGCGCGTGTCCGAGGAGTACGTGGAGAAGTTCACTGAAGGCAAGGTCACCGGCAAGACCGGTTCGCTGACCGCGCTGCCGATCATCGAAACGCAGGCCGGCGACGTGTCCGCGTTCGTGCCGACCAACGTGATCTCGATCACCGACGGCCAGATCTTCCTGGAAACCGACCTGTTCAACGCCGGCATCCGCCCGGCCGTGAACGCCGGCATCTCGGTGTCGCGCGTCGGCGGCGCGGCCCAGACCAAGATCATGAAGAAGCTGTCGGGCGGCATCCGCATCGCGCTCGCCCAGTACCGCGAGCTCGCCGCGTTCGCCCAGTTCGCCTCGGACCTCGACGAAGCTACCCGCAAGCAGCTCGAGCGCGGCCAGCGCGTCACCGAGCTGATGAAGCAGAAGCAGTACGCGCCGATGTCCATCGCCCTGCAGGCGCTGTCCATCTACGCCGTCAACGAGGGCTACCTGGACGACGTGCCGGTCGGCAAGATCCTGGCGTTCGAAGACGCGCTGCACGCGCACTTCACCAACACCCAGGGCGCGCTGGTCGACACGGTCAACAGCACCGGCAACTGGAACGACGAGATCGAAGGCGCCTTCAAGAAGGGCATCTCCGAGTTCAAGCAGACCGGTACCTGGTAAGCCGTGATTCGTGATTCGGGATTGGTGATTCGGCACAGCAGGCGCCGCACCACCAACCCCTCCAATCACGAATCACCCATCACGAATCACCGCGAGCGAAGCGAGTAGAGAATGGCAGGCGGACGCGAAATCAAAACCAAGATCAAGAGCGTGCAGAACACCCGCAAGGTGACGCGCGCGCTCGAGATGGTCTCTGCCTCGAAGATCCGCAAGGCGCAGGACCGCATGAAGACCTCGCGCCCGTACGCGCGGGCGATGAAGCAGGTGATCGGCCACCTGGCGCAGGCCAACACCGACTACCAGCATCCCTTCATGGTGGAGCGCCAGGACGTCAAGCGCGTGGGCTTCATCATCGTCTCGTCCGACCGCGGCCTGGCCGGCGGCCTGAACAACAACCTGTTCCGCAAGATGCTCGGCGAGATCCGCCAGTGGAACGAGAAGGGCGTCGAGGTCGACGTGGTCACCATCGGCCAGAAGGCCTCGGTGTACTTCCGCCGGGTCAAGGTCAACATGCTGGCCAGCGTGTCGCACCTGGGCGATGCGCCCAAGCTGGACCAGCTTATCGGCGTGATCAAGGTGATGCTGGACGCCTACACCGAAGGCAAGCTGGACCGCGTGTTCGTCGTCTACAACGACTTCGTCAACACGATGACCCAGCGCGCGGCGTTCGACCAGCTGCTGCCGTTGCCGGCCGCGGAAACGCAGGTCGCGCACCACGACTGGGACTACATCTACGAACCCGATGCCGAGACCGTGCTCGACCACGTGATCACGCGCTATATCGAGTCGCTGGTGTACCAGGCCGTGCTGGAGAACATCGCGTCGGAACACGCGGCGCGCATGGTGGCCATGAAGGCCGCCAGCGACAACGCCAACAAGCTCATCGGTACCCTGCAGCTGGTCTACAACAAGGCCCGTCAGGCGGCGATCACCCAGGAAATTTCCGAAATCGTCGGCGGCGCGGCGGCAGTCTGACGCGCTTCGTCACAAGAATTCATCTAGAGGAATGCAGCAATGAGTCAGGGCAAGATCGTTCAGATCATCGGCGCGGTGGTTGACGTCGAATTCGCGCGCAACGAGGTGCCGAAGGTGTACGACGCGCTGAAGGTGGAGAACACCGCCATCACGCTCGAAGTGCAGCAGCAGCTCGGCGACGGCGTCGTGCGCACCATCGCCCTCGGTTCCACCGACGGCCTGAAGCGCAACCTGATCGCCGTGAACACCGACAAGGCCATCTCGGTGCCGGTCGGCGCGGGCACGCTGGGCCGCATCATGGACGTGCTGGGCAACCCGATCGACGAAGCCGGCCCGGTGCAGGCCTCCGACCATTGGGAAATCCACCGTTCGGCCCCGTCGTACGAGGACCAGTCCTCGGCCAACGACCTGCTGGAAACCGGCATCAAGGTCATCGACCTGATGTGCCCGTTCGCCAAGGGCGGCAAGGTCGGCCTGTTCGGCGGCGCCGGCGTCGGCAAGACCGTCAACATGATGGAACTGATCAACAACATCGCCAAGGCGCACTCGGGTCTGTCCGTGTTCGCCGGCGTGGGCGAGCGTACCCGCGAGGGCAACGACTTCTACCACGAGATGAAGGACTCCAACGTCCTCGACAAGGTCGCGATGGTGTACGGCCAGATGAACGAGCCGCCGGGCAACCGCCTGCGCGTCGCGCTGACCGGCCTGACCATGGCCGAGTACTTCCGCGACGAGAAGGACGCGTCCGGCAAGGGCAAGGACGTGCTGCTGTTCGTCGACAACATCTACCGCTACACGCTGGCCGGTACCGAAGTGTCCGCGCTGCTCGGCCGCATGCCGTCGGCCGTGGGTTACCAGCCGACGCTGGCCGAGGAAATGGGCGTGCTGCAGGAGCGCATCACCTCGACCAAGACCGGTTCGATCACCTCGATCCAGGCCGTGTACGTGCCCGCGGACGACCTGACCGATCCGTCGCCGGCCACCACGTTCGCCCACCTGGACGCGACCGTCGTGCTGAGCCGCAACATCGCCTCGCTGGGTATCTACCCGGCCGTGGATCCGCTCGACTCGACCAGCCGCCAGCTGGACCCGAACGTCATCGGCCACGAGCACTACGACACCGCGCGCCGCGTGCAGTCGACGCTGCAGAAGTACAAGGAACTGAAGGACATCATCGCCATCCTCGGCATGGACGAGCTGTCCGAAGAAGACAAGCAGGCCGTGTCGCGCGCCCGCAAGATCGAGCGCTTCTTCAGCCAGCCGTTCCACGTGGCGGAAGTGTTCACCGGCTCGCCGGGCAAGTACGTCTCGCTGAAGGACACGATCCGCGGCTTCAAGGCGATCGTCGACGGCGAGTACGACCACCTGCCGGAGCAGGCGTTCTACATGGTCGGCGGCATCGAAGAAGCGGTCGAGAAGGCCAAGAAGCTCGCCGAGAAGGCGTAAGCGACGCGCGGCGGGCACGTCCCGCCATCGCGTGAACGTCCGGCGGGCTTCGGCCCGCCCCACGAGCCAAAGAGAGTTCCATGAGCACCATCCGTTGCGACATCGTCAGTGCCGAGCAGGAGATCTTCCACGGTGAAGCCACCCTGGTCGTCGCCACCGGCGAACTGGGCGAACTCGGCATCGCGCCGAAGCACGCGCCGCTGATCACCCGCCTGAAGCCGGGCAAGGTGGTGGTGACGCTGGCCAGTGGCGAGCAGCTGGATTTCGCCATCTCCGGCGGCATCCTGGAAGTGCAGCCGCAGGTCGTCACCGTGCTGGCCGACACCGCGATCCGCGCGCAGGACATCGACGAAGCCTCGGTCCGCAAGGCCAAGGAAGAAGCCGAGCGCATCCTGTCCAAGCAGGACCCCAAGATGAGCATCGAGGAGGCCCAGGCCCAGTTGGCCATGAGCATCGCCCAGCTCAGTGCGCTGGAGCGCCTGCGCAAGAACCTCAAGCACTGAGGTCCATCGCTCCGCACCATCGAAAACGCCGGCCTCGTGCCGGCGTTTCCGTTTGTAGCGTGCGCTGTGCGCACGACGCACGACAGGGATCACGGCACGTTGTCGGCATCACGCGATGCGCGCATCGCGAGGTCGTGCGCGTAGCGCACGCTACCCCTCAGCGATAGACCACGTGCCGCCACAGGAAGAACGCGACCACGGCGAGCGCCGCCTCCACCAATGGCTTGGCCAGCCAGGCGTGCGCCAGTCCCAGCGTCCCCGCGACCCAGGTGACGGCCAGCGTGCTGATCACCGTCAGCGGGATCCAGACCAGCAGGAACTTCGCGAAACGCCACCACCCCAGCTGCGCACTGCCCGCCTGCGCGAACGTCACCCGCCCGTTCAACCAGAAGCCGAGCAATGCGCCGCCGATGCGGCCGGCGAGGTTGGCGGGTGCTGCCGATACACCCAGCGCGGTCAGGCCCACGAACAGCGCCCAGTCCACCAGCAGCTGCAGCGCGCCGACGATGAGGAAACTGCCGCCCTGGCGGAGCAGGGCGCGCTTGAGGGAACGAGGTGCCATGCGGCGATGGTAACCCCGGCCGCGCGCGTGTTGCCGTGTAAGATGCGGGCGCCTGTCGCCGACCCGGATTGTCGCCTTGCGCATCGCCGTCTTGATTCCGTGCCACAACGAAGCGCCCACGGTGCAGAAGGTTGTCGCCGATTTCCGCCTCGCCCTGCCGGAGGCCGACATATGGGTCTTCGACAATGCGAGCATGGACGCCACCGCGTCTCTGGCCGCGCAAGCCGGCGCCCATGTGCGGCACGTGCTGGCCAAGGGCAAGGGCAACGTAGTGCGTGCCATGTTCCGCGACGTCGATGCCGACATCTACGTCATGGTCGATGGTGACGGCACCTATCCGGCGTCTTCCGTACGAGCGTTGATCGAAGGTGTCGCGCAAGAGCAGGCCGACATGGTGGTCGGCACGCGGCTGGAGTCGCATGACCGCGCGTCTTTCCGCCGTTTCCATGGATTCGGCAATCGCCTGGTACGCGGCTGCATCAGTGCCCTGTTTGGCCATCCGGTCCGCGACGTACTGTCCGGCTACCGTGTCTTTTCACGACGATTCGTCAAATCGATGCCGGTGCTGTCGCGTGGTTTCGAGATCGAGACCGAGATGACGGTATTCGCGCTGGCCAATGGCTTCGTGCTGTCCGAGCGTGTCATCGAGTACGGCACGCGGCCTGATGGTAGTGAGTCCAAGCTCAACACCTACCGGGACGGCATGCGCGTCCTGAAGACGATCCTGTTCCTGTTCAAGGACATGCGGCCACTGCTGTTCTTCGGGGTGCTGGCCGCAGCATGCATGGTGTCGAGTCTCGGATTCGGCGCCATCGTCATCAATGAATTCGCGCGCACGGGTCTGGTTACCCATCCGTCCACCGCCGTGCTGGCGGTGGCGTTCGCACTGGTCGGCGTGGTGTCGATGGCGACCGGACTCATCCTGGATACCGTCAACCGCCGGACCAACGAAATCCAGCGGCTGATCACGGACCAGGTGCTGTCGCAGCGCAGATCGTCGGCGTAGGCGTGCCGCGCATCAACGGACACAGCTCCAGTTCGTCCAGACTCGTCGGTGCGGAGAGGCAGGCGCCCTCCGCCCTCAGTCCGTAGGCGAGGATCGCGTCGGACATCGGGGATCCCGTTGCCTTGCGCAGAAGGAAGACCGGCCCCGCATGCCGCCGCACCCGCTGCTCGACCCTTGCCTGCAGATCCGTGCAGCGGGCGGGCGTCATGAAGTTGTTGTGCATGGATATCGCCGGTACCGTTCGTGGCAGGTAGGAAACCGCGTATGCCAACGGGTCGTCGTCGGCCAACACCACCAGGCTGCCTTCCGGCAATGCGGGCATCTGCACGGATATCATCGGCGTGCGGAACGGGTCACGTCCCCAGTTGGGCCTGTTGGTGCCCGCCACCAGCAGCACCGCCAGCGCCAGCATCGCGACCCGCGCATGGCGTGCGGGCACCCTGGCCGACACCACGCCAAAGATGGCAATGGAACAGACGAGTTCCAGCGCGAACAGATAGCGATAGATGCCGTAGAGCTTTACCCACACGGCGAAGCTGACCACGGCGAACACAACCAGCGCGTTGACGATGGGCATGGCGGTCCCGTCCTGCCGGCGTCCACGCCATGCCGACACCCACCATGCGCCTAGCGACGCCAGGCCAAGCAGCACGCGCGGATCCGAGAGCTTGCCCTCCGAGAAGCGGCTGCTGTCGACCAGAAGATGAAAGGGAACCAGCAGTGCGTCGATCCCCTGAGGGACGAAGCGCACGTCCTTGTGCGCATGCGGCAAGGCATCGGGTGAGTTGAACCACTGGTTGAAATAGGGAAACAGCGGGTTGCCGTGTTCGTGCCAGAGATACAGGGCCCAAGGCCCGGCGGTCAGCGCAACGCCCGCAATGCCTCCGACAGCGAGTGCCAGGATACGCAATGGAGCGCCGCGCACCGGTCCGCATACCAGTGCGGCACCGATGAAACCGACGCAGTACAGCGCGCCGGTGAGCTTCAGGCCGGCGCATAGTCCCGCCATCAGGCCTGCCGGCAACCAGGTGGCCCATGCCCGGCGGCGGCCTTGTGAGTCTGCGATCCACCACAGTGCCGCGATCACGCCGGCCGCCACGAATGCATCGTTGAACGTGGTGCCGATACTGGGCATCACGGCGGCGCCCGCCACCGCCGCCAGCCCGGTCATCGCGGTCCGGGTGGCGCTGCGCCCATCCGGCCACAGCAGGTCGAGCAGGCGTAGCGCGAACAGGACCGCGACGAACGCCGGCAGTGCCAGCCACAGCGACACCGCCCATCCGGGCAGGCCGGCCTTCACCATCCAGGCGAAGGGAACGTCGAGGGCCGGGTTGTGCCATGTCTGCAGCTGGGCTGCCGCGATGTCACCGTCGAAGCGGCCGTCCATCAGTGCAGATGGCGTATAGAGGTGGTAGTTGCGCAGGTCCCAGTTCGCGTCCTGCCCCTGCTTGGCAAGCGCAAGCACCACAAGCAGCAGTGCCGCGATCGCTGGGAGGGTCCAGGGGCGGGTGGTGGGGGCGTGCAGGCGCTGGGTCATGGGCGAGTTCTTGCGATGGACCGAGTTGATACCATCGCAGCAGGGGCGAAGGCCGCCATCATCGTAAATGGAAACCACATGAAGCCACTACACGTCGTCATCCTCGCCGCCGGTGAAGGCAAGCGCATGAAGTCCGCGCTGCCCAAGGTGCTGCAGCCCATCGCGGGTCGGCCGATGCTGGGGCACGTGATCGAGGCGGCGCGCGCGCTGGCGCCGGCGGGCGTGCACGTGGTCTACGGCCATGGCGGCGAGCAGGTGCAGGCCGCGTTCGCCGACCAGGGCGATCTGCACTGGGCGCACCAGGCGCAGCAGCTTGGTACCGGGCACGCGGTGGCGCAGGCGATGCCGGAGATTCCCGATGGCGCGCGCGTGCTGGTGCTGTACGGCGACGTGCCGCTGACCCGCAGCGAGACGCTGCAGCGGCTGCTGGACGCGCCGGGCCGGCTGGCGGTACTGGTCGCCGAGCCGGTCGATCCCACCGGCTACGGCCGCATCGTGCGAGACGAGGCGGGCCGCGTGGCCGCCATCGTCGAGCACAAGGATGCCGACGACGAGCAGCGCCGCATCCGCACCATCAACACCGGCATCATCGCGGCCGACGGCAGTGCGCTGAAAGGGTGGTTGTCGCGCCTGTCCAACGAGAACGCGCAGGGCGAGTACTACCTGACCGACGTGTTCGCGATGGCGGCGGAGGAGTTCACGCCGGCGGAGATGGTGCTGGTCGGCGAACCCATCGAAGCGGAAGGCGCCAACGACCCCTGGCAGCTGTCGCAACTCGAACGTGCCTATCAGCTGCGCGCCGCGCGTGCATTGTGCACGCAGGGCGCACGCCTGATCGATCCTGCGCGCTTCGACCAGCGCGGCACGGTGAAGGTGGGGCGCGACGTGCAGATCGACGTGGACGTGGTGCTGGAAGGCAACGTCGAACTGGGCGATGGCGTCGTCGTCGGTCCGTTCTCGCGTCTCAAGGACGTGAAGCTGGGCGCCGGTACGCAAGTGCGTGCGCATTGCGACCTCGATGGCGTGGTGAGCGAAGGTGCCGCGTTGATCGGCCCGTATGCGCGCCTGCGCCCCGGCACGCAACTGGCGGATGGCGTGCATGTCGGCAATTTCGTCGAGACCAAGAACGCGCGCATCGGTGTGGGTAGCAAGGCCAACCACCTGACCTACCTCGGCGACACGGTCATCGGCACCGGCACCAACATCGGCGCCGGCACCATCACCTGCAACTACGACGGCGTGAACAAGTTCACCACGACCATCGGCGACCGCGTGTTCGTCGGTTCCAACGCGTCGCTGGTTGCGCCGGTGACGCTGGCCGATGGCGCAACCATCGGTGCCGGTTCGGTGATCTCGAAGAACGCGCCGGCCGACACGCTCACGGTCGCGCGCGCACGACAGGTCAGCATCGAAGGCTGGCAGCGGCCGGTGAAGAAGCCGAAATAAAGCAGGGTGCTTCGCGATGCCACGTAGCGTGCGCCATGCGCACGACCGCATCGACCGCGGGTCGCTGCGTCATGTCGGGTCACGCCTGATGCACGTCTGGATGGCACGATGACGGCCGGTTCACACGGCACCTGAAGAGCGGATCGCGGCTGCCCGCCCTCACCCCTTGCCCTCTCCCGGAGGGAGAGGGGGAGTTGGTGCCATGCGGGTTCGGTTTCGACAACAAACGAGCGAGTGCGCTATCCGGCTCCGGAAAAATCAGTTCTCGGGCAGCTGGATCGATACGCACAGCCCGCCACCCTCGCGGTTGTGCAGCGACAGCCGGCCGCCGTGGGCCTCGATGATCTCGCGGGTCAGCGCCAGGCCCAGGCCGGTGCCGTTGCGCTTGGTGGAGTAGAACGGCACCAGCGCGTTCTGCAGCACCGCGTCGTTCATGCCGGTGCCGCGATCCATCACTTCGATGCGCAGCCAGCCGGGCAGGCGCGTGAGGCGCACCGACACGCCTTCGGGCGTGGTGCCCGATTCGTGCGCATTCTTGAGCAGGTTGAGCAGCGCCTGTTCCAGCTGCGCGATGTCGATGCGGCCATCGATCTCGGTTTCCGCCATTGCCAGTTCGAAGCCGATCTGGCGCTGCAGGCCTTCGAAGAAGGCACGCCAATGCACGGTCTGCAACTGGGGCGACGGCAGCTTGGCGAAGCGGGCGTAACCGCGGATGAAGCCTTCGAGGTGGCGGGCCCGATCCTCGATGGTGCCGAAGACCTCTTCCAGCCGGTCGTGGCGTCCGCGGCGCACCAGTTCCGCGCCCGAATGCGCGAGCGAGGCGACCGGCGCCAGCGAGTTGTTGAGCTCGTGGCTGATCACGCGGATGACCTTCTTCCACGTCATCACCTCCTGGCGGCGCAGTTCGCTGGTCAGCAGGCGCAGCAGCAGCAGTTCGTGCGGCCGCCCGTTGAGGCGGAAGCTGCGGCGCGCCAGGTGGTACACCTGTTCCTCGCCGTCCTCTTCCTCGCTGCCGATGGCGAAGAGACTGTCGCCGCCGCGCGCGAACGCCTCGCGCATCTCGACCGGCGCAGCCTCGAGCAGCGTCTCGTAGGCCTGTCCTTCCAGCTTCCAGCCGCTGTGCAGCAGTTTGCGCGCGGCCACATTGGCGAAGATCACACGGCGGATGCCGTCGCCGCCGGGTGCGACCAGCAGCATGGCCACCGGAGTGTTCTGCACCATGGTATCGAGCAGCAGTTCGCGCTGGACCAGGCTCAGGCGCTGCTCGCGCAGCACCTCGCCCAATCCGGCGTGCGCCCGCACCAATTCGGCGAGTTCGTCGTTCCCGTGCCAGTGGATGCCGAAGTTGTACTCGCCATCGCGATAGCTGTTGACGCTGCCGGCCAGCGCGCGGAACAGCGAGTAGGTGCTGCGCAGGCCGCGCCGGATGGCCCACATCGCCAGTGGCAGGACCACGATGGCCGAAACGAGGACGGCGACGATGTCGTCGCCGATCCAGTGCGACAGTACGACCGGCAGCACCACGGCCAGCGCCAGCAGCGGCAGCAGCCAGGACAGCACGCGGCCGGCGAGCGAGCGGCGGATCATGGCGTCTTGATGCCGAAGCGTTCCATGCGCCGGTACAGCGCCTGCCGGCTCATGCCGAGGTCGGCCGCAGCCTGCGCGATCACGCCGCCGGCGCGTGCGAGCGCGGCCTCGATGTCGGCGCGCTCCGGTTCGGCGACCACGGCGGTGCGCGCCACCACGGGCTTGGGCAGATTGAGATCGGCCGCCTCGATGCGTTCGCCCATCGCCAGCAGGCCGGCGCGCTGGATGACGTTGCGCAGTTCGCGCACGTTGCCGGGCCATGCGTGGCGCAGCAGCGCGGCGCGCGCGCTTTCACCCAGGGGCTTGTCGGCGGGACGGAAGCGTTCGGCCAGCGGCAGGATGTCGCCAGGCCGTTCGGCCAGCGGTGGCAACGCCAGTTCGATCGCGTTGAGGCGGTAGTACAGGTCCTCGCGGAAGCTGCCGTCGCGGATCATCGCGGGCAGGTCGGCATTGGTCGCGCTGATCACGCGAACCGTCACGTGGCGTTCGCGGTTGGAGCCGAGTCGTTCGAAGCGGCCCGTTTCCAGCACGCGCAGCAGCTTCATCTGTCCGGTCAGCGGCAGGTTGCCGATCTCGTCGAGGAACAGCGTGCCGCCATCCGCGGCTTCGAACTTGCCTTCGCGCGCCTTGTTGGCGCCGGTGTACGCGCCGGCATCGGCACCGAACAGTTCGGCCTCGATCAGTTCCGACGGCAACGCGCCGCAGTTGAGCGTGACGAAAGCGCCCGACCGGACGCTGGAATTGGCCTGGATGATCTCGGCGATCTTCTCCTTGCCCGCACCATTCGGACCAGTGATCAGCACCGGCAGGTCGGAGCGCGCGACCTGGCAGGCGAGCGCGACCACGCGCTCGCTCGCGGGATCCTCGAACACCAGGTTGCGCAGGTCGTACTTGCTCGACAGCTGTTCGCGACCGCGGCGCTCGCGACTGCGACGACGTTCCAGTTCGCTGCGGGCTTCTGCAAGTTCGAGCAGCGTGTTGACCGTGGCCAGCAGCTTGCGGTCGTCCCAGGGCTTGGCCACGTAATCCGCCGCACCGGCCTTCACCAGGTTCACCGCCGCTTCCAGATGCGTCCACGCGGTCAGCAGGATCACCGGCATGTCGGGCCACTGCATGCGGATATCGGTGAACAGCTGCTCGCCCTCCGTGCCCGACGTGGTGTCCTGGGTGAAGTTCATGTCCTGGATGACCAGGTCGACAGCCTGCTCGCGCAGCAGCGCCAGGCCGGCGTCCGGTGATTCGGCGTGCACGGTGTCGATGTCGTGCAGCGAGAACAGGACTTCCAGCGCCGTACTGACGGCGCGGTTGTCGTCGATGACGAGGATGGTGGGCATGCGCTATAGCCTAACCGAAGGACTGCGGCTGACGAGGTGCGGCGGGATGTGCCGTGCCAGGCGGATCGGCCACGTCGCCGCGAGTTGCACGAGGACGACGGTGCACGCGATGGCGAGCAGCAGCGCAGCCGTTGTCGGCACCGGAGACCATGTCGGCACGATGCGGGGCAGCAGCACCGCGGTGGCCACGGCACCCAGTGCCGAGGCGGCCGACGCAAGCAGCAGGTATTCCCATCGCAGGCGGTAGCCAAGCTGGGAGCCGGTGGCGCCGAACGCGCGGCGCAGGCTCACTTCCTGCCGGTGCTCGCGGACCCAGCGCTGACCACCGAACATCAGCATGCCGAGCGTCAGCAGCCACCAGCTGCCGCAGGTCGCCAGTGCCATCCACGCGTGCCGCAACGATCCGCGCGATGCGTGCGTGCGCAGTGCCGACATCGCGGTGGGCGTGGCGATGGCGGCATCGGGAAACGCGGCCGACAGTGCGGCGTGGATGCGCGCCGACATGGCGTCGGCGTCGCCCGTGTGCCGCACGAGGAAGTGCGCGTCATCGGCCCGTGTCATGCGTACCGGCAACACCAGGGCAGTCCCGTCGGGGCGATGCGCGGTCGCCGGCAACGGGATCCGGTCGATCACGCCGACGACATGCAACCGCTTGCCGGGAAACAGGTGCAGCGGGCGGCCCAGCACATCGCCGGTGCCGTACAGGCGCATGGCGAGCGCGGCGGAGATGAGAGCGGGTGCCGGCTCGGCGTGCAGCCGTTGCTGGTCGCCCGTGTAGTCCTGGTACTCGGCGGCGGCGAAGCGCCGTCCCCGCGATGGCGCCATCCGGAGGGTCGCGAAGAAGGTCTCGTCCACCAGGTAGATGGAGGCGAGGTCGCGTTGCATGGCGTTCCCGGTCCACAGGTGCGCACTCCAGGCACTGCTGCCGTAAGGCGCCTGGTTGGCGGCCGAGGCGGACTGTACGCCGGTGACGGCACGCAGCGTACGCAGCACGGCGGCGCTGCCGGGGTCGCGTCCGGATGTGCCCTGCATCCACGGCACCACCAGCACCTGTGTCTGGTCGATCCCGCTCGGCGCCGTGCGTTGCAGGTACGCGCCGAGCATCGTCTGCCACGCATGCGCGCACAGCACCGCGCCGATGGCCAGTTGCAGCGCGAGCCACCACGTACCTGCGTGGGGACGGCCCAGCAGCAAGAAGGAGGGAGCGGGCATCGGCGTGTCCCTGACGGCCCTGCACGCCGCCGGGTGTGCAGGGTGTGATGGACGTGGAGGTCAGGCGGTGCGCGTCGCCACGGCCGGCGGTACCGACGCGGCCTTGCGCGCCGGTCCGTAGACGGCGACCTGGCCGAGCAGCCATAGCAGCACGGCGCCGACCGGTAGGTACAGCAACGGCAGGCGCGGCAGTTCGTACTTGCCCATCAGCAGCTGGTTGATGCCGTAGGCCAGGATCATGCCGATAACGATGCCGATGGTGGCCAGCAGGAAGTTCTCGGTCTGGAAATAGCGCAGGATCTGTCCCTTCGTCGCGCCCAGCGCCCGGCGGATGCCGATTTGCTTGGTGCGCTGCTGTACCCAGAAGCTGGCCAGGCCGACGATGCCGAGTGCGGTGACGACGAGCAGCGAGACGATCACGGTCAACAGCAGCCACGCCATCGCGCGGTCGCCGCGGTAGTAGTTGTCGATGATGTCGGTGAACGTGCCTTCGCGCAGGATCAGCCGCCGCGCGCTGTTCTTTTCCAGCGCGGCGATCGCGGCTTTCTGCACCTCGGCGCGGCGGTCCGGCGTGGTGCGCAGCACGAAGGTGCCCATGGTCACGTCCTTCGCCGGCAGGATCATCGTGTAGCCGGCTTCCGCCGGCCCACCGTTGTCGTTGGTGCGGATCAGGCGCTCGACCACGCCGACCACGCGATGCGGCACGTTGTCGGCATTCCACGAAATGATGTTCTTGCCGATCGCGCTCTCGCCGGGGAACAGCTTGTTCGCCAGTTCCCGGCTGATGATCACCGACGGCATCAGGACCTTCGCGTTCTGCTTGTTCATCTCGGTCCAGTTGGCGTACTCATCGGCCGTGAAGTCGCGACCTTCGGCCAACCGCAGGCCCAGCGTATCGATCACCGCATCGCCAATGTAGACGTTCGCCAGGGCGGTGGGGCGCTCCTGGTCCGGCACCAGCTGGATCGAGGTGTTCCATGAGGAATTGTCGAACGGAACGTGGTTGATGCTGCCGGCGGCCTTGACGCCCGGCAGTGCGCGCAGGCTGGCGACATCCTGCTTGACCAGCGCATCGGCGTCGGGGTTCTCGCCGATGGCGCCCATGCTGATGCGCACGATCTCCTCGTTGGCCATGCCGGTCGGGCGGTCGATGCGCTCCAGCCGCTGGGTGATCAGGAAGACCGCATTGCAGATGATGGCGCAGGAGAGCGCCACTTCCAGCACGATCAGTGCGGCCGCCGTCTTGTGGCGGGCCAGGGTGGAAAGAATGGGGCGGATGTCCATGGTGGGCCTCTGGGTGTTCTGCCCCTTCCCCCGCAGGCGGGGGAAGGTCGGGATGGGGGCGCTTCTTCGTAGCGGGGTAGGGCGTCAGCGTCTTGCGACCGTCGCTACCCCAACCCTCCCCCGCGGGCGGAGGAGGGAACGGATCACTGCGACTTCAGCTGGATCGCGGGCGTCACCTGCATCGCGCGCCAGGCGGGCAGCATCCCGGCCAGCAGGCTGGCGACGATCGCCAGCGCGAAGGTGGCCAGCAGCATCTTCATGTCCATGTGCGCCAGGTCGGCGTAACCCGCCGGCTGCTGGCGGACCGCCAGCAGGCCCAGCCACGCCAGCACCAGGCCCAGCACGCCGCCGACCAGGCCGACGGTGCCGGCTTCCACCAGGCACTGCGCGAAGATGGCCTTGCGCGTCGCACCGAGTGCGCGCCGCACGCCGATCTGCGATGCGCGTCCAAGGAATTTCGCCAGCAACAGGCCCACCGTGTTGAGCAGGCAGACGGCGAGGAAGCCGAACGCCAGCCACACCTGCAAACGCACGTCGCCAGGCACCGCGCCCTGCTTGTCCAGCCACGGCATCACGCTGTGCAGGTCGGTGTTGTTGGGACGCTCGAAACGGCCTGCCGCGCGCTGCTGGTCGGAATAGTTGGCCAGGTACTGCTTGTAGGCCTCGACCTTGGCCGGCGTGCCCAGCTCCACCCAGTACTGCAGCCACGAGCACGGGGCGTTCGGTCCACGCGACCCTTCTTCGTCCCCACTCGAATCGCCCCAGCAGTTCATGTTGCCCTGCGTGCCCATCTTCAGCGTGCGCGACGTCCAGAACGGCACGAACAGCTGCTCCACTTCGGTGAAGCGGTCCTGCGTCATGTCGTAGAACTTCGGCGCGGGCCGCCATTCGTCCAGCACGCCGATGACGCGGAAGGTGGCGCCGGAGGCCTTGATGTCGCGACCGACGCTGTTGGCGCCGCCGAACAGCTTCTCGTTGAGCGCCTTGGAGATGACGGCCACGCGTGCGCGCGATTCGTCTTCGGCGGCCGACCAGCCATTGCCGTAGCGGAACGGCACGTCGAACATGGGGAAGAAATCCGCCGTGGTGTAGCGCGCATCGACGCGGAACGGCTCGATCTTGCCGTCTTCCGACTCCACGGACGACGCGCCGCCGGTCATCAGCGCCTGGCGATCGGCCTTCTTGTCGCGCAGCAGCCGCTCGGCGTCGTAGCGGGTGAACTGGTTTTCCGGCTCTTCGCCCGGCGTGAAGCCGTTCGCCGAGCGCGGGTCGATGCGCGGATAGAAGAGCTTGTCGCTCTTCTGCGGGATCGGGTCGCCCGACAGCACGTAGAACACGGTCAACGTGGTCATGCTGGCACCGATGCCCAGCGCGATGGCCAGCACCATCAGGAAGGTCAGCGCCTTGTTGCGCTTGAAGCTGCGCAGCGCCAGGGAGAAGTAGTAGCCGAACATGGCGGTGTCCTCAGGCAGAGGCGTTGGATTCGGTGGCGTGCGCCGCGCGGATCAGCGCGGGCTCGACCGACAGGTCGGTGGCCATGCCGTCCACGATGTGGACGTTGCGCTGCGCGCGTGCGGCCAGTTCCGGATCGTGCGTGACCATGATGATGGTGGTGCCCTGGCGGTTGATCTCCTCCAGCAGTTCCATCACGCCACGGGCCATCTGCGAGTCCAGGTTGCCGGTCGGTTCGTCCGCCAGCAGCAGGCGCGGGCTGCCGGCCAGCGCGCGCGCGATCGCCGTGCGCTGCTGCTGCCCGCCGGACAGTTCGGCCGGGAAGTGCTTCGTGCGCGAGCCCAGGCCCACGCGGGCCAGCGCGTCTTCGATGCGCTGCTTGCGCTCCGCCGCCGGCATGCCGCGGTAGCGCAGCGGCACGTCGACGTTGTCGAACAGGTTGAGGTCGGGGATCAGGTTGAAGCCCTGGAAGATGAAGCCGATCTTCTGGTTGCGCAGGCGCGAGCGCGCGTCGTCGCCGAGATGGCTGACGTCCTGGCCGTCGAGCAGGAACTGGCCGCCGGTGAAGGTTTCCAGCAGGCCGGCGATGTTGAGGAACGTGGTCTTGCCGGAACCCGACGGGCCGGTGACGGCGACGAACTCGCCTTCGCGGACATGCAGGTCGAGCGAACGCAGCGCGTGCGTTTCCACCTGTTCGGTGCGGTAGACCTTGGCGACTTGGCGCATCTCTAGCATGGCGGGCTCCTGACAGTGATGGGTAGGTGGTGATTGGTGATTCGAGGGAAGCGAAGGCGGGAGTGATGGGACGAGGCGTGCGTTTACGAATCACGTCTCACGAATCACCCATCACGACGTTCAATTGACCGACACGCGCTCGGCATCGCCGAACAGGTCGCTGCCGGACACGACGACCTTGTCGCCGGGCTGCAGGCCGCTCAGGACTTCGACATTGCTCAGGCTGCTGACGCCCAGCTGCACCGGACGGCGGACGGCGGAGCGGCCATCCATGACGTAGGCGTAGCGGCCGCCGCTCTGCTCGAGGAACGGACCGCGTTCGACCATCAGCACGTTGCGGCGCGTGTCCATGAGGATGCGGGCGGACAGGCGCTGGTTCTGGCGCAGGCCCGGCGGCTGCTTGTCGGAGAAGCGCAGGCGGGTGACGACTTCACCGTTCACCACTTCCGGCGACACGGCGGAGATCTGGCCCGGATACGGCTGGCCGACGCTGGTCAGCGTGGCCGGCATGCCGATGGCGAGGTCGCGCGCGAAGCTCTCCGGCACCTTGATCTCGACTTCGAACACGGACAGGTCCACCACGCTCAGCACCGGCGCGTTGATCGCCACGTTCGAACGCTGCACCGCCTGCACCTGGCCGACCTGGCCGTCGAACGGCGCGCGCAGCGTCAGCGCATCGACCTGGCGCTGCACTTCGGCAACGACCGCGCGCTGGCGATCGGCCAGCAGGTGCTTGTTGCGTGCATCCAGGCCGGCGCCCTGGCCCTGCAGGCCGGCATCCTTCTGCGCGTGGGACAGCGCGATCTCGCTCTTGCGCAGGTTGTCCTGCGCCTCCAGCACGTCGACCTGCGGCACGGCGCCGCCGTCGTAGCCGCGCTGGTAGCGCTGCAGGGTGCGTTCGGCGGCCTGGCGTTCGATGCCGGCCTGGTCCAGTGCTTTCTGCGCGTTGGCGCGGGTGACGCTGGCGTCCAGCGTCGCACGGCTGGCTTCGGCCTCCAGGCCGGCCAGCGTGGTCTGTTCCTGCGCCAGCTTGCTGCGCAGTTCGGGGCTGTCGATCTCGGCGAGCGGCTGGCCCTGCTTCACCTGGTCGCCGGCGACGACCTTCAGCGTCACCACGCCGCCGGCGACGGCGTACAGCGTGGGGCTGTTGGCGGCGATGACGCGGCCATCGGCGGCGATGTCGCGGACCAGGTCGCCGCGGGTGACCTCGGCGATGCGCAGGCGGGCGCCATCGATCGAGGAAGTGCCGGCCAGCCAGCCGCGGGCGGCGAACACGATGCCCGCCAGCAACACGACCGCACCCGCGGCGGGCCATACCCAGCGGCGCCAGGCCGGTCGGGTCTGGGTAGAGCTGAGCACTCGGTCTTGCGCGGAGGTGTCCCGAATCATCGGTGGCATGCGTTCTGTGGAATGACCTGCATGTCTCAGCAGGATGCGTGCCAAATACAAGCTGTTGATTTTGAAAGGGGTTGTCCGGTACGGATGACTGTCCGGGTGTCCGCGGACACCGCGCGGACAGGGGCTGTCCAGTGCCGGACACGTAGAATGTCCGCTCGTTTCACTCAGATGGAAGACACACGCTTATGTGCGGAATTGTGGGCGCGATCGCCGATCGCGACGTGGTGCCGGTACTGATCGAGGGACTGAAGCGGCTGGAATACCGGGGCTACGATTCCGCGGGCATCGCGGTGGTCGATGGACAGGACGTGCGTCGCGTGCGCCGCACCGGTCGCGTGGCCGAGATGGAAGGCGCCGCCGCCACCGAGGGCTTCAACGCCAGCCTCGGCATCGGCCACACGCGCTGGGCGACCCATGGCGGCGTCACCGAAGCCAATGCGCATCCGCACATCAGCCACGGCGTGGCGCTGGTGCACAACGGCATCATCGAGAACCACGAAGAGCAGCGCGAGAAGTTGCGCGCGCTCGGCTACGTGTTCGAGTCGCAGACCGACACCGAGGTCATCGCCCACCTCATGCACCACCACCTGAAGGGTGGCGACGATCTGCTGGCCGCGCTGCAGCGCACGGTGAAGGAGCTGACCGGCGCCTACGCGCTGGCCGTCGTCAGCCGCAAGGAACCGGATCGCATGGTCTGTGCGCGCATGGGCTGTCCGTTGCTGATCGGCGTGGGCGAAGGCGAGAACTTCATCGCCTCCGACGTCTCCGCGATCCTGCAGGCCACGCGTCGCGTGATCTTCCTGGAAGAAGGCGACACCGCGGAAGTGACGCGCGAAGGCGTCAAGGTGTTCGACGGAAAGGACCAGCCGATCCAGCGCGAAGTGCATGTCTCCGACGTGTCGCTGGCGTCGCTGGAACTCGGCCCGTACCGCCACTTCATGCAGAAGGAAATCCACGAACAGCCGCGCGCGATCGCCGACACCATCGAGGCGGTGGTCGATGGCGGCTTCTCGCCCGCGCTGTTCGGCGCCAACGCCGAAGCGGCGCTGCGCGACATCGAAGGCGTGCAGATCCTCGCCTGCGGCACCAGCTATTACGCCGGCATGACCGCGCGCTATTGGATGGAGGCGATCTCCGGCCTGCCGTGCAATGTCGAGATCGCCAGCGAGTACCGCTACCGCGACGCGTACGCCAACCCCAAGCACCTGATCGTCACCATTTCGCAGTCCGGCGAAACGCTGGACACGATGGAGGCGCTGAAGTACGCCAAGTCGCTGGGCCACCAGCACACGCTGTCGATCTGCAACGTGCCCGAGAGCGCCATCCCGCGCGCCAGCGAACTGGTCTGCTACACGCGCGCCGGCGCCGAGATCGGCGTGGCGTCGACCAAGGCCTTCACCACGCAGCTGGCGGCGCTGTTCCAGCTGACCGTCGTGCTGGGTAAGCTGCGCGGCAAGGTCACGCCGGAGCAGGAAGCCGATTACCTGGAGCAGCTGCGCCACCTGCCGGGCAGCGTGCAGCATGCGCTGAACCTGGAGCCGCAGATCGCGGCGTGGGCGGAGCGTTTCGCACCGAAGTCGGACGCGCTGTTCCTCGGTCGCGGCCTGCATTACCCGATCGCGCTGGAAGGCGCGCTCAAGCTGAAGGAAATCTCCTACATCCACGCCGAAGCGTATCCCGCCGGCGAACTGAAGCACGGCCCGCTGGCGCTGGTCGATGCCGACATGCCGGTGGTGGTGATCGCGCCCAACGACGTGCTGCTGGAGAAGGTGAAGTCCAACATGCAGGAAGTGCGCGCGCGCGGCGGCGAACTGTTCGTGTTCACCGACCAGGACAGCCACTTCAGCGAATCGGAAGGCGTGCACGTCATCCGCACCCCGCGCCACGTCGGCGTGCTCAGCCCCATCGTGCACACCATCCCCGTGCAGTTGCTGGCGTACCACACCGCACTGGCGCGCGGCACCGACGTGGACAAGCCGCGCAACCTGGCGAAGTCGGTGACGGTGGAGTAATCAGTCGCCGGCGACGGGATCGCCGGCCGACCACGCCTGTGCCTGCAGGTGGTCAAGCAGGGCGTTGACGCGTTCGCGCGCGGCGACGCCGTGCACCGGCAGGGCGAGGCTGTCGCCGGGGCGGGCGGCGGACAGGATCGCGCGCACGGCGTCGGTTTCGTCGCGGCAGTCGTCGATGGCGGCCTCGGCCACGCCGTGGCGCACCAGCGCCGTGCGCAGCACTCGGCCTACCTCGCCGCTTTCGCGTCCGCGCATGTAGCCTTCCATGTCCTTGAGCACCACATGGTCGGGGCGGAACGACGCGGCGGCGGCGGCGAGGTCGGCGATGGCCTCGTCGCTGCGGTCGCCGGCCTGGCCGAGCAGCAGATGCAGGCGGCCACCATCGCGGTGCGCCTGGCGGACCAGATCGAGAAACTGCGCCAGCCCATCGGGGTTGTGCGCATAGTCCACGTAGACCTGCACGTCGCCGCCGAGCACCCAGCGCTGCAGGCGGCCGGGGTTGTCGTGGTTGTCGCGGCCGAAGCGGGCGAGCACGGCGGCGATCGTCGCGGGGGCGATTCCCAGCCCGATGGCGGCAAGCGCGGCGGCGGCGCAGTTCTGCACGTTGTGCGCGGCCAGGCCGCCGAGGGTCAGCGGCATGTCGGCAATCGCGCCGAGATCGTGGGTGCGGATGCCGTCGAACAACCACAGGTGGCCCTCGCGCACGCCGCCGCTGCGGCGGCCCTCGGCGCGCGCCTGCCGCAGCAGCGGATGGTCGTCGTCGGTGGAGAACCACGCCAGCGGCACATCGAGACCGCCCGCGTGGCGTCGCAGCAGCTCGTTATCGGCGTTGAGCACGAGCATGCCGTTGGCGTCGATGGCGCGGGCCACGGTCAGCTTTACGTCGGCCAGGCCGTCGAGGTCGTGGATGCCGTATTCGCCGAAGTGGTCGGGGCTGATGTTGGTGACCACGGCCACGTCGGCGCGTTCGATCGCCAGGCCGCGGCGCAGCAGGCCGCCGCGCGCGGTTTCCAGGATCGCGGCCTGGGTCCGGCGATCGCGCAACAGGCTGCGCGCGCCGCCGGGACCGGAGTAGTCGCCACCCTCGATCAGGCCGCCGTCCAGGTAGATGCCGTCGGTGCAGCTGTTGGCGGTATGCCAGCCGTGGGCGATGGCGATCGCGGTGAGCAGGCGCACGGTGGTGGTCTTGCCGTTGGAGCCGGTGACCAGCGCCACCGGAATCGCGTGCAGCTCATGCCACGGCACGTCATCGGGCATCGGCAGGGCGGCGTTGTCCCAGGTGCGGCTGCCGTCGCCCATGCCAAGGGACAGTTGCTCGTCGTCGAGCAGCAACGGCACGCCGTGCGCACGCGCGGCCTCGCGCAGGGCGGGCAATCGTGGCAGGCATTCGGCCGCGGCGGCGACGGCGCGCAGCAGGCGCAGGTCCGCGTCTTCGTCGACGAACGAGGGATGTCCCGGCTGCAGCGCGGGTTCGCCGGTGGCTCTCCCGGCTGCGGCCAGGGCAGACAGCCACGCCCATTCGTCCACGTCGGCGGCGGCGTACAGCATGTCGCCGGGTGCGGCGAAGGCGAGGCTGGCGCCGCTGGCGTGCTCGCGTACCGTCACCGGGCCATCGGGCCAGCCGAGGGCGGCGCGCGCGCGGGCGATGCGCCGCTTCCAGTCCTCGATCAGCGCGGCTGGAACCGGTGCGCCGATCATCGTTTCCAGCACCGCGCCCGGTCCGGCGAAGTACAGATTGGGGCCGGTCAGGCGGCGCAGGTCGTCGAACGGCAAGGGGGCGGATGATTCATTCATGCGGCAGGTCGTGGATGGAGGGCGCGATCCGGCGGGTGCGGATCGCCACCGCTCAATCGCTGTCTTCGTCGTGACGCGCGAACACCAGCCCGCGCTCCTCGCGGATCACGCCCTCCATCGCCGCCACCGCCGCCTCGTCGGCGCTGGGCGCCGGCTGCAGCGACGGCAACTCGACCTTGCGGGCGCTGCGCGGCTCGGTGCCTTCGGGCGTGAACTTGGTGATCTGCTTCCACGAGCGGGCCAGGGCATCGGCGAACACCAGCAGCAGGTCGCCGGGCCTGCCCATGCGCAGCGCGGCGTCGATGGCCTGCTGCTCGTCGGGGATCTGTTCGATCGCCGTCTCGGCCACGCCCGCCGCCTGCAGTGCGCGCGCGATGATGCGCGGCACTTCGTCGCCATCGCGGCCGCGCAGGCTGTCGTCGCGCTTGACCACGTAGTGGTCGAAGCGACCGGCCACCGCGCGGGCGATGTCCTGGATGTCCTCGTCGCGGCGGTCGCCGGGTGCGGCCACCACCACGATCCGGCGCCCGGCCACCTCCAGGCGCTGGGCCAGGTCGGCCATCATCCCCACCGCGTGCGCGTTGTGCGCGTAATCCATGACGACCTTGAACGGATGCTCGTCGTACACGTTCATCCGGCCCGGGGCCTGGAAGAAGGTGGTGTCGAAGGTGCGCAGGCCATGGCGGATCGCGTCGAGCTTGATCCCCAGCGAGAACGCCATCGCCGCGGCGAACATCGCGTTCTGCACGTTGTGCAGGGCGCGGCCTTCCAACGTGGCCGGGATCAGGTGGGTCCACATCAGCGGGATGTGGCTGCCCTTGTCGTACAGGGTCACCATGTGGCCGTTGACGCCGGCCTCCAGCGCGCAGGCGCGGCCACCGGCGCGGATATGCTCGCGCACCAGCGCGTGCGACGGGTTCATGGTGACGTAGCAGATCGTCTTCGCGTCGGTGTAGCCGGACATCTTCAGCACGTTGACGTCGTCGGCGTTGAGCACCGCGCAGTCCCTGGCCACTTCGACCACGATGCGCTTGATCTCCGCCAGTTGTTCCAGCGTATCGATGCCCTTGAGGCCCAGGTGGTCGGCGGCGATGTTGATCACCGCGCCGACGTCCACTTCCGGCACGCCCATGCCGGCGCGCAACAGGCCGCCGCGCGCGGTTTCCAGCACCGCCAGGTCGACATGCGGATCGGACAGCACCATGCGCGCCGACACCGGGCCGGTCATGTCGCCTTCCACCGTGCGCTGGCCGTCGATGTAGACGCCGTCGGTGGTGGTCAGGCCCGGCGTGTAGCCGGCCATCTTGGTGATGTGCGCCAGCATGCGCGCGGTGGTGGTCTTGCCGTTGGTGCCGGTGACCGCCGCGATCGGAACCCGCGACGGCGTGCCCGGCGGGAACAGCATGTCGATCACCGGGCCGGCGGCATCGCGCGGCGTGCCTTCGCTGGGCGCGACGTGCATGCGGAAGCCGGGCGCGGCGTTGACCTCGCAGATCGCGCCGCCGATGTTCTTGTAGCTCTCGGCGATGTTGGGACTGATGAAATCCACGCCGCCTACGTCGAGGCCGATCGCGCGCACTGCGCGCACCGCCATGTCGCGGTTGTCGGGATGGATGACGTCGGTGACATCGGTCGCGGTGCCGCCGGTGGACAGGTTGGCGGTGGAACGCAGGAAGACCACCTCGCCTTCCTTCGGCACCGAGTCGGCGGTGTAGCCGACGCGTTCCATCATCAGGTTGGCTTCGCGGTCGAGTTCGAGCCGGGTCAGCACCTTCTCGTGACCCACGCCGCGGCGCGGGTCCTGGTTCACGATCTCGACGAGTTCGGTGATGGTCTTGCGGCCGTCGCCAACCACGTGGCCGGGCGTGCGCCGGGTCGCCGCGATCAGTTCGCCATTGACCACCAGCAGGCGGTGGTCGGCACCTTCCTGGAACGTCTCCACGATCACCGAGCGCGAATGCTCGCGCGCGGCATCGAACGCGGCGCGGATCTCGTCGTCGCCACTGATGTTGATGGTGATGCCGCGGCCGTGGTTGCCGTTATAGGGCTTGAGCACCACCGGGCCGCCGAGCCGCTGCGCGGCCCTGACCGCTTCGGACTGGCTGGTAACCAGATGCTGGCGCGGCACCGGCAGGCCGAGCGAGCCGAGGATCTTGTTGGTCTCCTCCTTGTCGCTGGCCAGTTCGACCGAGATGTGGGGCGTCTTGCCGGTGACGGTGGCCTGGATGCGCTGCTGGTACTTGCCGTGGCCGAACTGGATCAGGGACTGGTTGTTGAGCCGCAGCCAGGGGATGCCGCGTTCCTCGGCCGCGCGCACCAGCGACGCCGTCGACGGGCCGAGTGCGCGCTTCTGCGCGTAACGGATGAAGTCGTCGCGCGCTTCTTCCCAGGCCCAATCCGCGGGCACGCTGCCGGCCGGGCGGATGCCTTCGGGCATCAGCGAGCACAGCAGGCGCAACGCCAGTTCGCCCGCGGCGATGCCTTCCTCGCGCTGGGCGTATTCGTAGACCACGGTGTAGATGCCGGGACGGCCGTCGACGCTGCGGGTCTTGCCGAAGGTGACGTCCTCGCCGGCGATGTTCTGCAGTTCGATCGCCACGTGTTCGAGCACGTGGCCCAGCCAGGTGCCTTCGCCCTCGCGCATGCGACGCAGGAAGCCGCCCGGCTCGCGGTAGGAACAGCCGTGCTCGGCCAGGCTTGGGACGGCGGCCACCAGGCCGTCGATGAAGCCGGGACCCAGGCGCGCGGTGGGCCACTGCTCCAGTTCGCCCAGGTCCAGCAGCAGCCGGATCACCGGGAAGTGCGCATGCTGGGACGGACCAACGTAGACAGAGCGTTCGAGAATGCGCATGCAGGATGTCCCCTTGTTGGATCAGGTCTTGCGGGTAGCCAGTCGGCCGGCCGAGGCCCGCCGCGTATGCAGGTTGAAGGTGGCGCCCGCGATCAATATATGAACGCCCAGCCCCAGTATGCACACGGGGTCGTCCTCGCCGGCCTGGGCCATCGAGGAGAACTGCAGGTCGTGGGCATCGACCACGGTGACCGCGCCGCTGCCCTCGACTTCGAGCGTATCGTCGGGGGAGATGAAGGCGGCGGTGTCCTCGTCCAGGCCGATGCCGATCGCGAACGGGTTGTAGCCCAGCGCCGCGGTCAGGCGGCCGAGGCGGTCGCGCTGGCGGAAATGCTGGTCGATCACGAAGCGGTTGGTCAGGCCCAGCCCGGGCGCCAGGCGCACGCTGCTGGCGCGCGGCGACGAGCCTTCGGCACCGAAGGCAATCATGTGCTCGCTCAGGAACCCGGCGCCGGCGCTGGTGCCGGCCACGGTCACCCCTTGCGCGTTGCGGGAACGGATGCTGCGCGCCACCTGGGTACCGCCGAGGATGGTGGACAGGCGCAGCTGGTTGCCACCGGTGAAGAAGATGCCGCTGGCTTCCGCCAGCCGCGCCAGCCGGCCTTCCTCCTGGCAGTCGCGGCGGGTGTCGAAGTCCAGCACCTCGACCCGGCTCGCCCCCATGCCACGGAACAGCTCTTCGTAGCGGGTGCCGGAGTCCTTCAGCCGGCTCGCGGTCGGAATGACGACGATGTCGGCGTCGGTGCCACCGCTCAGTTCGACGAAGCGCGCCAGGATGCGCGGGTTGGTTTCCTTGTCCTCTGCGCCGCCGATCGGGATGATCCAGCCGCGTTGGTCCCCGTTGACGGGTTTGCTTGGCATCGAGTGCTCCGGTGTTTCAGGTGTCTTGCGATTCGAACGTACCACGCCGCAGCACCGCGCCATCGCGCAGGTGCGGGCGGCCGCCGGCGAACACGTCGGTCACCGCGCCGGCGGCGTCCAGCGCCACCAGGTCGGCGTCGGCTCCCGCCGTGATGCGGCCCTTGCCGGGCAGGCGCAGCAGCCCGGCGACGTTGGACGTAAAGGCCGGCAGCGCGTCCTGCAGGGCGATACCGCGGGCCAGCAGCTCGCGCAGGGTGTCGAGCAGGGCGCCGGAGTGGCCGACGCCCATGCTGCACACGCGGCCTTGCGCATCGAAGCAGGGCAGGCAGCCGCCGGCGTCGGAACTGATGGTGACGCGGTCACGCGGGGCGCCGCTGTCGAGGTAGCGGACCAGCGCATCGGCCGCGCTCCACGCGTCCTCGCCCTCGTCCACCGGGAATGCGGTGATGTCGATGTTGCATCCGCGCCGGGCCAGTTCGATGGCCTCGTCGAACAGCGCCTTGCGCCGGTTGACGTGGGTCGGGTTGAACACCCGCGGCGGCAGTTCGCACTGATCGAGCGCGCGCCGCACCAGGTCCAGGCCGCGCGGGCCGTCACCCAGATGCAGGTGGACGATGCCGGCCTTGCCGGTCATCAGCCCGGCCACGTGCGCTTCAGACGCGATCCGCAGCACTTCGTCCAGGGTCGGCTGGCTGGAGCGGTGGTCGCTGATCGCCAGTTCGCCCACGCCGACCAGACAGTCGATGAAGGCCAGGTCCGTGCGTACGCTACCGGTCAGGGTGGCTGGCGGCAGGTGGTAGCCACCGGCGTATCCCCAGGCCGACAGCCCTTCCTCGCGCAGCGCGTTGACATGGGCCACCAGTTCGCGCGTGCTGCGGGCGACGTCGTCGGTGCCCAGCAGGCCGACCACCGTGGTCACGCCGCTGCGGGTGTAGCGCGACAGCGTGGGCGCCGGCACCCGGCTGGCGAAGCCGGCCTCACCGCCGCCGCCGGTGACGTGGACGTGGCCGTCGATCAGGCCCGGCAGCAGCCGGCGGCCGGCCAGATCCAGTACTTCGGCACCGAAGGCGGCGGGCAGGTCGGGCGCCTCGGTGCCGATCCACAGCACCTTGCCGCCTCCGAGCAGCAGGTCGCGGCGCCCCAGGGATTCGGGCGCGTACACGTCCGCGTTGCGGATCAGGATGGTCGTCATCAGCCGTCGACCGTCCCGTCCATGCTGCCTGCCATCTGGCGCGTGTCAGGGTGGCAGGTCCAGGTCTTCACTGCTCTCGCCTGGGGGGTGGTGACGCTGACGTCGTCGCTCATCTTCTCTTCGATCCGCTGCTGGCCCGACACGGTCGTCCGTGCGGCGGGCCAGTCTAACCGGACGGGGCTCGCTGGCGGCACCGAGCGCGTGCCTGGACAGGGTTCGGGTCTAAGACATCAGCGGCAGCGTGATATGAGGCAGCCGCGTCGACACGCCCCGGATGCTGCGGTCTTCGATTCCCGCATCGCCTCCGCAGGAGACGCACGCCGATCTTCGCCTTCCACGCGCGCTGCCGACGGCAGTGGCGTGCACCAGTTCGGCGTTCTTGCGCATCAGCTCGTTGCTGGTGTCGTCGATGGCGTTGGCCAGTTCCATCGCGTTGCGCTGGTCGGCCAGCGACAGCTGGATGGCGAACGGGTTGCGCCACATCGGGATGGTGATGTCGCGCACCGCGCTGAACTTTTCGAGCGGTTGGTCGAACTGCAGCGCTGCACGCGGTCATCCTTGGCGGCGCGCAGCTTGTCGATCAGCGGGCCGAGGATCGGCAGCTTGGAGCGGCCGTGGAAGGAGTCGAGGTTCAGCGAGCGCGCGATGCGCGCGACCTCGCCGAGCTTGTCGCCACCGCTGTCGAAGTCGGCGTTGCGGACCTTGTCCAGCAGTGGCGTGCTGAACGCGCTGGTCTTCGTCGTCGTCATGAGGCCTGCTGGGTGCGGGTGGCGACTGTCGCCTGCGTGTAACAGGAGCCGTGCAGAATCCGTCCTGCAACGAGGCTTCCCTCTCCTCCCGCGTTGCACCCGGAGCCTGGCGGAAGCCGGGCTTCGTGCTTTCCGGGCCGCACGTGGCATGCTGGCGCACATGAGGATTCCGCCATGCCGTTCCGCTGTCTGTTGCCGCTGCTGATGACCATCCTCCCCCTGTCGGCCGTCATGGCCAGCGAAACGCCGGCGAAGCCGCTCGTCATCGCCCATCGTGGCGCCAGCGCGCATCTGCCGGAGCACACGCTGGCCGCGTATGTGCGTGCGATCGAAGACGGCGCGGACCACATCGAGCCGGACCTGGTCGCCACGCGCGACGGCGTGATGGTGGCGCGTCACGAGAACGAGATCGGGGGCACCACCGATGTCGCCCGCCATCCCGAGTTCGCGTCGCGCAGACGCACGCAGGTGATCGATGGCGAAGCGGTCGAAGGCTGGTTTACCGAAGACTTCACCCTGGCCGAACTGAAGGCGCTACGCGCCCGCGAGCGCCTGCCGGAACTGCGTGGCACCGCACACGATGGCCGGTACGGGATCGCGACGCTGGACGAGATCATCGCGTTGGTGTCGGAACAGGCCGCGTGCCGCGGCCGGACCATCGGCCTGATTCCCGAGATCAAGCATCCCAGCCATTTCCAGCGCATCAGCCTGCCGATGGAGGAGCGCCTGCTGGAAGCGCTGGCGGCGCACGCGTACACGCGCAAGGCCCCGGTGGTGATCCAGTCGTTCGAACAGGCCAATCTTCGCGCGCTGCGCAAGCAGCTCGGTGCTGTGCATCCGAACATCCGCCTGTTGCAGTTGCTGGGCGCACCGGACGAGCAGCTGGGCGATGCGCTGGCGGCCGGGCAGCGGACGCGTTATGCCGACCTGATGACGCCTGCGGGACTGCAGGACATCGCAAGCTACGCCGACATCATCGGGCCATGGACGCGCCTGCTGATCCCGGTGACGGAGGACGGCGCGCTGGGAGCGCCGACAGCGCTGATGGCGGACGCGCGTGCCGCCGGCCTGCAGGTGTGGCCGTACACGTTCCGGCCCGAGAACCAGTTTCTCCCGAAGGCGCTCCATGAAGGCGATGACCCGCGCACGCGCAGCGAGGCGGGATCCGTTGCCGAAATCCGCACCTATCTCGCGCTGGGGATCGGCGGCTTCTTCACCGACGATCCGGCGCTGGGGCGTCGTGCGGTCGACGCCCGCTGAGCGGTCTTACACCCGGCCGAACACCAGGCTGGCATTGGTGCCGCCGAAGCCGAAGCTGTTCGACATCACCGTGTCGAGCGTCGCGTCGCGGCTCGCTTGCACGATCGGGAAGTCGGCCGCGCCTTCGTCCAGCGTCTCGATGTTGGCGGAGCCGGCGATGAAGCCGTCGCGCATCATCAGCAGGCAGTAGATCGCCTCGTGCACACTGGCAGCGCCCAGCGAATGGCCGGACAGCGCCTTGGTGGACGAGATCGGCGGCAGGTGGTCGCCCAGCGCGGCGCGGATCGCCTCGAGTTCGATGACGTCGCCCAGCGGCGTCGAAGTACCGTGCGTGTTGAGGTAGTCGAGCGGTGCAGTGACGCCTTCCAGCGCCATCCGCATGCAGCGCACGGCACCTTCGCCGGAGGGCGCGACCATGTCGGCGCCATCGGACGTTACGCCGTAGCCCAGCAGTTCGGCATGGATGCGCGCGCCGCGTTTCACCGCGTGATCGTAGTCTTCCAGCACCAGCATGCCGCCGCCGCCAGCGATGACGAAGCCATCGCGGTCTGCGTCGTACGGACGCGACGCATGCGTCGGGTCGTCGTTGCGCTTGCTCGACAATGCGCCCATGGCGTCGAACATCATCGTCAGCGCCCAGTGCAGCTCTTCACCGCCGCCGGCGAACACGATGTCCTGGCGTCCCGCGCGGATCAGGTCCGCCGCCGCGCCGATGCAGTGCGCGGACGTGGCGCAGGCAGCCGAGATGGAATAGCTGACGCCCTTGATCTTGAATGCGGTGGCGAGCGTGGCCGACACGGTGGAGCACATCGTGCGTGGCACCATGTACGGACCGACCTTGCGGATGCCGCGCGCACGCAGCAGGTCGGCGGCTTCGATCTGCCATTCGGCGGACCCGCCGCCGGAGCCGGCGATCAGCCCCGTACGCGGCTGGCTGACCAGCGCCTCGTCCAGGCCCGCATCGGCGATGGCATCGCGCAGCGCGACGTGCGCGAACGCGGCGGCATCACCCATGAAGCGCTTCTGCTTGCGGTCGATCTGCGCATCGAGGTCGATCTCGGGCGCGCCGCCCACCTGGCTGCGGAAGCCGAGCTCGGCGTACTGCGGGATGTGGCGGATGCCCGAACGGCCTGCGCGCAGCGCGGCCGATACGGTGTCCGCATCGTTGCCCAGGCACGAGGTGATGCCGAGGCCGGTGATGACGACGCGACGCATCAGAAATTCTCCGTCGACGTGAACAGGCCGACGCGCAGGTCGCGCGCCGTGTAGATCTCGCGGCCGTCGACCAGCATGCGGCCGTCGGCCACCGCGAGTACCAGCTTGCGGTTGATCACGCGGCTGATGTCGATCTCGTAGCTGACGCGCTTGGCGGTCGGCAGCACCTGGCCGGTGAACTTCACTTCGCCGGAACCGAGTGCGCGGCCGCGACCGGGTGCGCCGATCCACGTCAGGAAGAAACCGGTCAGCTGCCACATCGCATCCAGGCCCAGGCAGCCCGGCATCACCGGATCGCCGAGGAAGTGGCACTGGAAGAACCACAGGTCCGGATGGATATCGAGTTCCGCGCGCACCATGCCCTTGCCATGCGCGCCACCGTCCTCGCGGATCTCGGTGATGCGGTCGAACATCAGCATCGGGTCGTTGGGCAGGCGGCCACTGTCGGGGCCGAACAGTTCACCGCGCGCGCTGGCCAGCAGCTGTTCGCGCGAGAAGGAAGCGGGGGCGGTCATGGCGTCGTCCATTCTGCGAAGCCGCAAATAATGCACACATGTGCATACGCTTGTCTTGATGCAAATCAACCGGGGTTTTCCATACGCCTGCGTACCATCGGCCCGAGGCAATTGCGGCAAGGGTTTCGCGCGTTCTGCCCGCATGTCCACACGCCGCCGTATCGTTCGCGCCCGCATCCATGCGATCGCGTACGGCGGCCGATATCATCGCGTGATGCGCAAGATCATCCACATCGACATGGACGCCTTCTACGCGTCGGTGGAGCAGCGCGACGACCCTTCGCTGCGTGGACGGCCTGTCGTGGTGGCGTGGCGCGGCGAGCGATCGGTGGTGTGCGCGGCGTCGTACGAAGCACGTGTGTTCGGCGTGCGCTCGGCGATGCCGGCGGTGCGCGCGGAGCGGCTGTGCCCGCAGGCCGTGTTCGTGCCGCCGGACTTCGCGCGCTACAAGGCGGTGTCGCGGCAGGTGCGCGAGATCTTCCTGCGGCATACGGATCTCGTCGAACCGCTGTCGCTGGACGAAGCCTATCTCGACGTCACCGCGCCGAAGTCCGGTCTGCCGACGGCCACCGCGGTCGCCGAAACGATCCGCACGCAGATCCGCGAAGAGACGCAGCTGACGGCATCGGCCGGCGTGGCGCCGAACAAGTTCCTCGCCAAGATCGCCTCGGACTGGAGGAAGCCGGACGGACAGTTCGTGCTGCGACCGCACCAGGTGGAGGCGTTCCTGACGCCGCTGCCGGTCGAGCGCATTCCCGGCGTCGGCAAGGTGATGCAGGGCAAGTTGAACGCGGCCGGCATCCATACCGTGGGCGATCTGCGTGCGTATTCGCAACACGACCTGGAAGCGCGCTACGGCAACTTCGGGGGCGGCCTGTACCGGCGCGCCCGCGGCATCGACGAGCGCCCGGTGGAACCGGACCAGCCGGTGCAGTCGATCTCGTCCGAAGACACGTTCGCCACCGACCTGCTGCTGTCCGAACTGGAACCGCACATCCTGCGCATCGCCGAAAAGGCGTGGACCGCCAGTCGCAAGACGGAACGCGTCGGCCGCACGGTGGTGTTGAAGCTGAAGACGGCGCAGTTCCGCATCCTCACCCGCAGCTTCACGCCGGAGACGCCGCCAGCCTCGGCGCGGGAGTTCATCGACATCGCGCTGGCCTTGCGCGAGCGCGTGCACCTGCCGGCGGCGACGCGATACCGCCTGGTCGGCGTCGGCATTTCAGGCTTCCGCGATCGCGACGAGACCGTCGTGCAGGCAGGCCTGTTCGACCTCCGGGAAGACTAGGCGCCGGTCAGGCGGCTCGCCACTCGAAGGCGAGGTCCTCGTTGCGCTCGAAGCGACGCAGGTGCGAGGCGATCACGCCCTGCAGACGTTCGCGGGGTTCCGCTTCCGGCTGGTACAGCGTGATGACGAGCGCATCGCCATCCACGGCGAAATCGGCGGGGCCGAGGTCGCCGAACGGAATGCGCGCGTGCGCATCATCGGGACGGTCGATCTCGAACTTGTGGCGCCAGTGGTTGCACAGGGTGCGCAGCAGCTTGGCAGGATCGTTCGGGAGGATGGTGACGGAAGACGTGGGAGTCATCGGCGGATCGCAAAATGGGGGAGTGTTCCTGTTTACGTCCGGGCCTGCAGGTCGACAAGGCCGGCAACGGAACAGTCCATTGCCGGCCTCTGCGTCGACGTGCGACTCAGTCGCGCGCGCTGTAGCGCAGGCTCAGGCCGTATTCGCGGCCGGGCTGGTTGTACCAGGCGATCGTTTCGTACGCGCGGTCGAACACGTTGCTGGCGCGCGCCTGCACCGACCATTCGGCGTTGATCGCGTATTCCAGGCGCAGGTCCAGGGTGCCGTAACCGGGCAGGCGCACGCTGTTGGCGGCGTTGTCGTAGCGGTGGCTGGCGCCGTAGCCGGTCAGCCCGATGCGGAAGTCGCCGAAGGCACGGTCCACGTCGATGCGCGCGGTGTTGCGCGCGCGGCGCGCCAGCAGGTTGTCGTAGTTCAGGCCGCTCGTGTGGTTACGCGGATCGGTGTGGCTGACCTGCGCGGCGATGTCGAAGCCGGCCAGCGTCACCGCGCCGGTCAGTTCGAGGCCGCGGATGCGCGCTTCGTCGGTGTTGGCCGGCAACCAGTTGCTGTCCAGTGCGATCAGGTCGTCGATGCGCGTCTCGTAGACGTTGACGCCCCAGTTCCACGCATCGCCATGCTGCGACAGCCCGATGTCGAGCGTCTTCGAGCGTTCCGGTTCCAGTAGCGCATTGCCGGAGAACGGGTAGTACAGATCGTTGAAGGTCGGCGCCTTGAACCCGGTGCCCGCATTGACCTTCAGCTTGAAGCCGCTGCCGAAGCCGATACCCCAGCCGAGGTTGCCGGTGACGTGGTTGCCGAACTGGTCGTTATCGTCGTTGCGCACGCTCGCCTGCACCTGCTGCGCGCCGAAGCGGCCCTGGTATTCGACGAACACGCCGGTGTTGTCGCGGCGGTCCACGGGTACGCCGGTGGTGTCGTTGACGAAGTCGACGCTGCTGGTGACCTCGTCGCGCTGCCAGTCGGCGCCGGCGCTCAGCAGGTGCTGTTCGCCGAAGGCGAAGTCGCCCTGCAGCGAGGCGGTGTCGCGGCGCGTGTCGAAGGTGCTGACATCGCTGCGGGCGCTGCCCGATGCGTCGTTGTAGTAGTTGTGCGACTTGTCCGACGCGCGGCCCACCTGTGCGGTCAGCGTCGTGGCGGTGGACGGCTTCCAGGTCAGCTTGCTGCCGAGCACCTGCTGCACGTTGTCGGCCTCGTTGCCGCCGAACATGCTGCCGTCGAATTCGTTGAAGGCGTCGGCGTTCAGTGCGTGGCCTTCCAGCGTCAGCGCATCGGTCAGCCGGTAGCCGGCGCGGACGTTGAGCGACACGTTGCGGTAGCCGTCGTTGTCCGGCTCGTCGGTGAAGCAGCCCTGGAACAGCGTGCCCGATCCACGGCAAGCGTTGATGCCGTCGGTCTCCTGGTACGCCGCGTTCGCGCCGATCCAGCCGCGCTCGCCACCGTAGGCGAAGCCGCCGCTGGCTTCGCGCAGGTTGTGGCTGCCGCCACCGATGCGCAGTTCGCGCGACAGGCCTTGCGTGCCGCGACGGGTGAAGATCTGGATGACGCCGCCGATCGCTTCCGAGCCGTACAGGCTGGAACGCGGGCCGCGCACGATCTCGATGCGCTCGATCTGGTCGACCGGCAGGTCTTGGAACGAGGCCAGGCCGGCGGTCGCCGAGCCGATGCGGATGCCGTCGACCAGCACCAGCACGTGGTCGGATTCGGTACCGCGGATGTTGAGGCTGCTCAGCTTGCCCAGGCCACCCTGGTTGGTGAAGCCGATGCCGGCACGGCCCTTCAGCAGGTCGACCAGCGAGCGCGACTGGCTGCGCTCGATGTCCTCGCGCGTGATGAGCTGGGTCGGCGCCAGGCTGTCCTGCAGCGCCACGTCGGTGCGCGTGCCGGTGACGACGATCTCGTCCAGGTCGGTGGCGTCCTGCGCCTGCGCGCCGAACGACAGCGACAAAGCGACCGCGGCGGCCAGAAGGGAAAGGGAATGACGGCTGTACATCGGATTCAACTCCATCGCGCGCCCCGCGCGCATTGCTAGGCGTGGAGTTGCGACGACGGAGAGGGAACGTTGCGGACAGCGCAGCAGGCGAACGGCGGCGCGGCACGCCGCGACGCCCTCCGCATCGCAACCAGTGGACTCCCAGGCCGGTCTCCGGGCTTGCGAAGGCGTGCACAGGGCACGCTGCCGCGGCGCCTTCCCATGCGTGATCGCACAGTGGCCGATGCCGTGGTTGTCTTCGCCTACCGTTGCGGGGGCAGCGCCGGAATGCCGCCTGCGCGGACCACCGGCTTCCCGTTTCAACCCCTGGCAGGACTGCCGGGGGTCACCTGAAAGCGCGCGCAGTATACGGGATGGCGCGGATCAGTCGTCGCCGCCGCGCGAGTCGAACAGGTTCAGCGACTGCCCCGTGTCTTCTTCGCGCTCGGTGTGCGTGGTGGTCACCGGACCGGCGGCGGGGCGGCCGCGCGGCGGTGGCAGCAAGGCCGCGGCGGCGTCGTAGGCCACCAGCAGTTCGCTGCGGCGGTCTTCGGGCAACTGTTGCCAGTGGCAGTCCAGCAGCGCGCCTTCCAGCGCGTACAGCAGGTTGAGGCTTGGGCGGAAACCCGCACGCTTGACCCGAATGAAGGCTTCGACCGCGCCTACCGCTTCCAGGTCCTCCTGCGTGCGCAGGCCGACCTGGCGCAGCCAGGCAGCGGACTTGGGACCGATGTTGCGCAGCTTGGTGCCTGTCATGTCAGCGAATCCACGAAAATGGCGGCGATGCGTTCCATGCCCGCCTGGTCGTCGGCATCGAAGCGCGCCAGGCGGGGACTGTCCAGATCGAGCACGCCGACCAGTTCGTCCCCTTTCACCAGCGGTACCACCAGTTCCGAGCGCGATGCGGAATCGCAGGCGATGTGGCCCGGGAAAGCCTCCACATCGTCCACGCGCTGGGTCTGGCGAGTGCGTGCGGCGGCTCCGCAGACCCCCTTGTCCAACGGGATCCGCACGCAGGCTGGTAATCCCTGAAACGGCCCGACGACCAATTCCCGGCCATCGAAGAAATAGAAGCCCGCCCAGTTGAAGTCCGGCAGCGCGTGATAAAGCAGCGCAGCGAGGTTGGCGGCATTGGCGGTCCGGTCTGGTTCGCCAGCCAGCAGGGCGCGCGCCTGCCCGGCCAGCTGTGCGTATTGTTCCGGCTTGCTGCCGGTGAGCGTTTGCGAGGCGAATGACATGCGGTCGATTCTACTCTGCGGGTCCAGGGAGGGCCGGATATGATCCGGGCCATGAAACTGCATTACCCGAAACCGCCGGCTGCAGGACACCGGCGCGGCATGTCCGGTGCAGGACCGTGATGGAGCGCGCATTGGACCGGCTGTTCGTCACCGGCACCGATACCGGTGTCGGCAAGACCGTCGCCAGTGCGGCCTTGCTGCATGCGTTCCGTGCGCGAGGGCTGCGTGCCGTCGGCATGAAGCCGGTCGCGAGCGGCTGCGTGGCGACCGCAGAGGGCTGGCGCAACGACGACGCGCTGGCGCTGCAGGCGGCCAGCGATCCGGTGCCACCCTACGGTGACCTCAATCCGTATGCCCTGCCCGCGCCGTTGGCACCGGAGATCGCCGCGCGCGATGCCGGCGTGGACGTGCAGCTGGGCGTGCTGGTGTCGGCGTTCGAGCGCCTGCATCCGCTGGCGGACCTGGTGCTGGTGGAAGGCGTCGGCGGCTGGGCCGCGCCGCTGACCGCGACGCTGGACCAGCGGCATCTCGTGCAGGAACTGCGCCTGCCGGTGGTGCTGGTGGTCGGCATGCGGCTGGGCTGCATCAACCATGCGCGACTGAGTGCGCGCGCCATCCAGGACGACGGTGCGCGGCTGGTGGGCTGGATCGCGAACGAGGTCGATCCTGACATGGAGCGCAGGGACGAGAACTTCGCGCTGCTGTCCGCGCGCCTGCCCGTACCGTGCTGGGGGAGGTTGCCGTATGCGCCGGGCGCCGATGCGATCGCCCAGGCCCGTCATCTCCAGGTCGACCGCCCGTAGCGTGCGCCATGCGCACGACCGCATGACGCCACCCCGCATTGTGTCTACCCCTACGAAACGTGCGCACGGCGCACGCTACGCAATGAAACCCGGCGCCGAGACGCCGACCGCATCACGACCGCCAGGACATCCCGCGCCGCAGGCAATAAAAAACCCGGCAGCGTGGGAGCTCCCGGGTCGGCTGCGCGGAGGGAGGGGAGCCGCGCAATAAACCGTGTATCGCTTGTGTTGCGGGCGGGTCTTACTTGCCCTTGGCGGCCTTGGTCGCCTTGGCCACGGAGGCCTGGACGTTGTCGGTCGCGGTTTCGAACTGGGTCTTCACCAGCTGGCCGAAGGCTTCACCGGTCTTCAGACCCAGGCCGAACACTTCCTGGCTGGCGGCGACGACGCGCTCGGCGTTGTCCTTGGCGACCTGCAGGCCCTTCGGCCACAGGTTCTTGTAGCCGTCCATGTCGCGGGTCTCGGCCAACTCGCCGAAGAAGGCGCTGGTGGCGCCGATGTTCTTTTCGAACGTCTTCAGCTGCACACCGAACACGGTCTCGGCGCTTTCCAGGGCCAGACGGTTGGCGCGCGAGGCGGCGGCGGCGAACTGCTGCGTGAACTGGCTGAAGCTTTCGTTGAATTGCGTGGTCATGGCGTGCTCCTGAAAGGGGATTTCCATCTGTTGCGATGCAGCATAGACCTCTCCATGTTGCAGTGCAATAACTGGCGTATGGAAATCCGACGAACGGTCAGGAGCCGTTAAAAATCAAACGCTTGTATGGGGTGGTATGAAACCGGTTTCGCGCCTCAAGGGCCGCTGTAGCGGCAGCCGGAGGTGCAGGTTTCGTGCACCACCACGGTGCTGAGCAGCGGCAGCACCGGTTTGGCCTGGTCCCAGATCCACGTCGCGAGCTGCTCGCTGGTCGGATTCTCCAGGCCGGGGATGTCATTGAGGTAGTGGTGGTCCAGCCGGTCGTAGATCGGCTTGAAAGCCGCCTTGACGTCGGCGAAGTCCATCACCCAGCCGGCCTGCGGGTCGACCGGGCCGGACAGATGCAGTTCGATGCGGAACGAATGCCCGTGCAGGCGCGCGCACTTGTGGCCTTCCGGCACGTGCGGCAGGCGGTGCGCCGCTTCCACGGTGAAGACCTTGAAGATGTCCATGCGACGGTTCCAGGAGCAGTGGAACGCGCGGCACCGGCGAGGGTGCCGCGCGGATGGGGCGGATCAGCGCGCGGGGCGTGCCTGGCCCTGGCGGGCACCGCCGGAGCGGCCGCCGTCACGGCGCGGGCCGCTGCCGTGCTTCTTCGGGCCGGCATGGGCGTGGCGCGGTGCCTCGCTGTGCGGGCGGCGCGCATGCTTCTGCGGGCCGTTGCGGCGCGGGGTGCGCTCGCCACCGGGCAGTTCGGCCTTGCCCGGGGCGCTGTTGCCCCAGCGGATCGGCGTCTGCGGCTCGAAGCCCGGCACGTCGCGCAGGTCCACGTCGCGGCCCAGCATGCGCACGATGGCGCGCAGGTACTTGGCTTCGTCCTGCGCCACCAGCGAGATCGCTTCGCCGGTCGAGCCGTTGCGGCCGGTACGGCCGATGCGGTGCACGTAGTCCTCGGCCACCATCGGCAGGTCGAAGTTGATCACCTGCGGCAACTGGTCGATGTCGATGCCGCGCGCGGCGATGTCGGTGGCGACCAGCACGTTGATGCGGCCGGCCTTGAAGTCGCTGAGCGCGCGCTGGCGCGCACCCTGCGACTTGTTGCCGTGGATCGCCGCGGTCTTGATGCCGCTCTTGTCCAGGAACATCGCCAGCTTGTCGCTGCCGTGTTTGGTGCGGGCGAACACCAGCGTCTGCATGCGGCTGTCCTTGGCCAGCAGGTGCAGCAGCAGGTCGCGCTTGCGGCTGCCATCGACCGGATGCACGCGGTGGGTGATGGTCTCGGCCACCGTGTTCTTCGGCGTCACCTGGATCTGCTTCGGGTCGTGCATGAACTCCAGCGCCAGCTCGCGGATCGGGTCCGCGAAGGTGGCGGAGAACAGCATGGTCTGGCGGTTCTGGCGCGGCAGCTTGGCCAGGATGCGCTTGATCGACGGCAGGAAGCCCATGTCGAGCATGCGGTCGGCCTCGTCCAGCACCAGCACCTCGATGCCGGACAGGTCCACGCTGCGGCGCTCGAGGTGATCGATCAGGCGGCCCGGGCAGGCGATGACCATGTCCACGCCGCGACGCAGCGCATCCAGCTGATTGCCCATGCCGACACCGCCGTAGATGGTGGTGCTGGGGATGCGCAGGTACTTGCCGTAGCCACGCAGGCTTTCGTGCACCTGCACGGCCAGCTCACGCGTCGGGGTCAGCACCAGGGCGCGCGGCTTGCGCGGGCCGCGGGCCGAGACTTCCTGCGGCGTGGTGGCCAGGTACTGGATCAGCGGCAGGCCGAACGCGGCGGTCTTGCCGGTACCGGTCTGGGCGCCGGCCAGCAGGTCGTGGCCGGCCAGGGCCAGCGGGATGGCCTGTTCCTGGATGGGCGTGGGCTGCGTGTAGCCCTGTTCGTCGAGCGCACGCAGCAGGGCGGGCGCGAGGCCCAGGGTTTCAAACGTCATGGTGGAAGCTCCAAAGCCGGTCGGCCGGAACACGCACGCAACGCCGGCACAGCGATGTGCGGCAACGTAGGACGCGCGGAATGCGGCAAGACCGTGACTCGAAGCGTTCCCTGAAACCGCGCTGCGAGAAGGGGTGCGGAGGCGCCAAAACGGCGCTACCGAGCTTGCGCAACGAAAGAAGTCGGAGCGGGGCGGGCGCGGGAACTCGCGTGGAGTTCCTTGCGCCGGCGGACCATCGGGGAAACGAACGGCCGCAGGCAAGCGGCGCGCACTGTACCCGAATTCGGACCTGAATGGGGGAACGGACACTGAAAGCCCGGTCTGCGACCGATTGTCGCAGTGCGGAAATGCAGGGTTTCCGGGCGTATCATGGCCCTCGAAGACCCACGTAGCCTGTCGCCATGAGCCTTCGCATACTCCGCCAGAACGACCTCCCGGTGCCCCCTGCGCCTGCCGATGGCGTGGCGTGCCAGGCCAACGCCCGTGGTTGCGGAGGCTGCCTGGTGCGGCATCTGGCGATCTGCGCCGCCCTGCCCGTGTCCAAGGCGCATGCGATGGAAGCGCTGGCCGACGACGCCCGGCTGAAGGCGGGCGAGGCGCTGGTGCGCGAGGGCGAGCCCCGGCGCGGCGTGTTCACTGTCACCAAGGGCGCGCTGCGGCGCATCCGGCTGCTGCCGGACGGTCGCCGGCTGGTGGCCGGGTTCCTGATGCCGGGCGACTTCATCGGCTTCTCCGGTACCTCGCACTACAAGCACACGATCGAAGCGATCACCGACAGCACGCTGTGCGAGTTCTCGATGGCCGACATGCGCAGCCTGTGCCACGACCATCCGGAACTGGAGCGCGAACTGCTGGAGCGCGCCTGCGTGGAGCTGGATGCCACGCGCGGCAACCTGATGGCGCTGGCGCGCCTCAACCCGATGGAGCGGCTGGCCGGCTTCCTGGTCGACATGGCGCAGCGCCGTCGCCGCCAGGGCCAGGACGACAGCGAGGTGATCCTGCCGATGACGCGCACCGACATCGCCGACTACCTGGGCCTGACCGTCGAAACCGTCAGCCGCAGCTTCACCCGCCTGCGCCAGGAAGGCAGCATCGCCACCGACGATCCGCACCACGTGCGGCTGCTCGATCGCTCGCGGCTGGACGCGCTGGCGGAAGCGCGGGGCTGAGGCTGTCGGATTTCCCGATGCCTGTCGTGGGAGCGACGTAAGTCGCGATGGGTTACCGGTAGAGCTTCATCGCGACTTACGTCGCTCCCACATCGACCCAGAAGATTTCACTCCCGCGACAGTTTCCCGTCCCGCAACCGGTACCGCGCATCCACCACGCCTTCCGGCAGTGCCGCATGGCTGATGATCAGCACGCTGCGCCCATGCGCCGCTTCGGCGAGATCGCGCATCAGTGCGTCCGCGGTGTCCTGGTCCAGGCCTTCGGTCGGTTCGTCGAGCAGCAGCAGCGGCGCGTCCCGCAGCAGGGCACGCGCCAGCGCCAGCCGGCGTGACTGGCCGGCCGACAGCGTCGCACCGTTCTCGCCTACCCAGGTGTCGAGTCCCGCCTCGCGGAAGCGCTCGTCCAGGTTCACCTGCGCCAGCGCCTGCCATAGCCGTGTGTCGGTGGCGGCGGGATCGCCCAGCAGCAGGTTCTCGCGCACGCTGCCGGAGAACACGGGCGCGTCCTGCGGCAGCCAGGCGATGCGGGAATGCCACAGCGCCGGATCCAGCGACGGCAGGTCGTCGCCGGCGAAGGACACGCACCCTTCCTGCGGCGTGCGCAATCCCAGCACGAGCGCCAACAACGACGACTTCCCTTCGCCACTGTCGCCTGCCACCAGCACGCGCTCGCCGGGTGCGACATGCAGGCTGGCGCCATCGAGTACGCGGCGCGTCGTGCCCGGCCAGGCGAACACGATGCCCTGCAGATCCAGCGCACCGCGCGGCGAGGGTGATCGCGTGCCGGTCGGCGTGTCGTTCACCGCAGGGGGTGCATCGATCACCGCGTCGAGCCGTTGCCCGGAGACGGTCGCCGCGCGCCATGCCTGCCACGCTGGTCCGATCGCGGTGCAGGCTTCCAGCACGGCGATCGTCATGAAGAAGAGTCCGCCAGCGGCTGCCGCACCGATGCGTCCGGCCTGCACGGCAGACAGCAGCGCCCACAGCATCGACGGCAGGGCGATCGCGGTGACGAGGGCGTGCGCCAGCGTTGCCAGCGCGAGCCGCTGTTTTCGCCGGTCTTCCCAACGGGCGACCTCATGGCTACGCGCGTCCAGTGCCGACAGCCATGCCGCGCTGGCATCCATCGCCACGAGATCCGGCAGGCCCTCGATGCCTTCCTGCACGGCGGCCCGCAGGTGCATGCGTGCCGTCGCCCGTTCATCTTCGAGCGCGGCGACGCTGCGCTCGGCCAGCCACGGTGCCAGGGCGGCGATCAGCGCCAGCGCCACCAGCAGCACGAGGCCCGCCAACGGCAGCACCGCCATCGCCACCACTGTTGCGATCAGGCACAGCGACAGCACCGCGAGCAGGGGGCCGATCGCACGCACCAGCAGGCCGTCGACGGCGTCGATGTCTGCCATCAATCGCGCCATCAGTTCGCCGACGCGGAAACGACCGAGCCCCAGCGGCGCCAGCGGCAGCGCGCGGGCGAAGAACCATGCGCGCAGGTCGCGCGCGATCCGCAGCGTCACGTCGTGGCCGAGCAGTTTCTCGCCGTAGCGCGACAGGATGCGGACGAAGGTCAGCGCACGGATGCCGGCGGACGGGGCGAAGAAGTTGAACCCGATCGCCGCGCTGCCGGCCAGCGCAGCGGCGGTGAGGAAGTGCCCCGACAGCCCCAGCAGCGCAGTGCCCGCCATCAGCGTCAGCAACAGCAGGCCGATGGACAGCGCCATGCGGGGGCGATGCGGCGCCAGTACCTCGCGCAGGGTGGTCGGACGGTCTTCCGGTGCGCTCACGAGGCGCCTCCATCCGTGTGCACACGACCACCCCGCACCTGCCAGACCTGCGTCATCGCCGCCTGTGCGGTGGAGCTGTGCGTGGCCATCACGATGGCGCGGCCACGTCCGAACTGCGTGATCGCGCGCAGCACGGCGGCTTCGGTATCGGGATCGAGGAACGCGGTGGGTTCGTCGAGCAGCAGCAGGTCGGGGTCGCGCAGGAACACGCGCGCCAGCGCCACGCGCCGCGCTTCGCCGCCGGACAGGCCGAAGCCGCGCTCGCCGATCACCGTGTCCAGCCCTTCCGGCAGTCGCATCGCGAAGCGCGAGACCTGCGCCGCCTCGGCGGCCTGCTCGAGTTCCGCGTCGTTGGCCTCCGGCTTCGCCATGCGCAGGTTGGCGCGCAGGGTGCCGGCGAACAGGAAGGGACGCTGGGGCGCGTAGCCGATGCGCAGGCCGGACGCACGATACAGCGTGCCTTCGCGCACGGGCAGCCAGCCTGCCAGTGCTTCCAGCAAGGTGCTCTTGCCATCGCCGCTGGCACCGACCAGCGCGATGTGCCGATCGCGGCGCAGGTCCAGCGTGATGTCGTGCAGCACGTCGCGCGTGGCCGCAGGATGGCGCAGCGCGATGGCGCGCGCGCTGACCAGCGCGGACGGGTCGACGGAGGCGTGCGCGGTCTCAACCGATGGCGGAGCGGACGCATCGCTGTCCAGCACCACCGCGATCTCGTCCATCGCCGCCAGGGCCGCTGCGCGGTCGTGGTAGTGGGTGGCGAGCCGGCGCAGTGGCGCGTAGAACTCCGGCGCCAGCAGCAGGCAGAACACGCCCATGCCGAGCGTCAGCGGCGTGGCGCGCAGGTCGAGCATGCCGAGATAGCTCAGGCCGAGGTACAGCGCGATCATCGCCACGCTGAGCGAGGCGAAGAACTCCAGCACCGCCGACGACAGGAAGGCGATGCGCAGCACGCGCAGGCTGCGCACGCGCAGTTCCTCGGCCGCGGCGCGGATGCCCTGCAGCTCGGTCTCGCCGCGACCGTACAGCCGGATCAATCCCAGCCCGCGCAGGCGGTCGGCGAAGTGTCCGCCCATCCGTGCCAGCGCCTGCAATTGCCGCTGGCTGGCCGCTTGCGCGCCCCAGCCCACCAGCATCATGAAGACCGGCACCAGCGGCATCGTCAGCAGCAGCACCAGGCCGACGGTGCGGTCGACGAAGAACACGGCGAGCAGGATCGCCAGCGGCACGCCCACCACTTCCGCCCGCAACGGCACGAAGCCGCCGAAGTAGCCTTCCAGTGCGTCCACGTGCACGCCCATCCGTTCGGCCAGCGCGCCGCTCTGCTGCGACCGCACCCAGACCGGCCCGCGCGCGACCAGGCCACGCGCGATGCGCGCACGCAGGTCCACGCGGATCGACTCGACGGCACGGTCGGCAAGCCGGCGGCTCGCCCATCCCAGTCCGGTGCGCAGCAGCAGCGTCGCCAGCAACGCGCAGAGCAGCGGCAGCAGCGTGGCGGGCGCGGCGCCTTCGACGAACGCGCGCTGCAGGCACAGCGCGATCAGCGCGGCTTGTGGCACCAGCAGAATCCCGCCGATCACGCCCAGCGCGCCGGCCCCGCGCAGCGGCGTGCGTGCGACGGCGCCCAGCGCCTGCAGCCGCGCTTTTGCCGTCATGCCCGTCGGCGCCGCCATCGTTTCGCCGCTCATGTGGCCAGCGGCTGGCAGCCGAGCGCCGCCAGCACGCCGTGCAGCGCGGGATGCCGCATCAGCCACGGCGAGGCGATCGTCAGCAGGCCGGCGAACAGCACGAAGCCGGCCGCCGTGCGGCGCACCGACGCACGCTGCCAGTGGCGGCCCAGGCGTGCGCCGGACCAGGTCAGCGTCACCATCATCGGCAACGTCCCCAGGCCGAACATCGCCATCGTCAACGCGGCATCGCGCGCATTGGCCTGCAGCCACGCCACCGTCAGCAGGCTCAGGCTCAGCCCGCACGGCAGCCAACCCCACAGCGCGCCTGCCGCCAGCCGGCGAGGCAGCGTGTTCGCCGGCAACACGCGCGCATGCAGCGGGCGCAGCGCCTGCCACACCCTCGCGCCGGGACGGGTGAGGAAATCGAGCCGGCCACGCTGGTCGAGCAGGCGCAGCGCCAGCACGACCAGCGCCAGTCCCACCCCGACGCGCATGGTGAGCACGGCGGTGTCGTGCCGCGCCAGCGACAGCAGGCCGCCGCCGAACGCGCCGACCAGCGCACCCGCCAGCGTGTAGCCGGCGACGCGTCCGAGATTGAGTTGCAGCGCGCTGCCCCAGCCGGGGCGGGACGACACCGCGGAAAAGCCGGTGGCGATGCCGCCGCACATCACCGCGCAGTGCGTACTGCCCACCAGGCCGGCCAGCAGCGCGGCGAGCAGGACCGGAACGTCAGGCGCCATCGTCGCCTTCGCGGACGGGCGGCGCGGCCGGCGCATGCGGCTTCGCCGGTGCGTCGTCGAGGATGTCCAGCGCGGGCGTGTCGAGATCGTCGAACTGGCCCTTGCGCACCGCCCACGCGAACGCCGCGATGGCCAGGCCCAGCAGGACCAGGCTGATCGGCAACAGCATCAGCAGGATGTTCATGCCGCCATCTCCGTGGAGGTGCGCGCCAGTCGGAGCGCATTGAGGGTGACCACCAGCGAGGATACCGCCATGCCCAGCGCGGCGATCCACGGCGTCACCATGCCGGCGGCCGCCAGCGGCACCGCGAGCAGGTTGTAGCCGGCGGACCAGGCCAGGTTCTGCTTCACCAGCCGGCGCGACAGGCGCGCGATGCGCACGGCATCGGCGATGCGCAGCAGCGACGGGCCGGTGGCGACGAGATCCGCCGCCTGTTGCGCGAGCGGTGCGCCTTCGCCCATCGCGATGGACACATCGGCGCCAGCCAGCACCGGGGCATCGTTCAGGCCGTCGCCGACCATCGCGACGATGCGGCCTTCCGACTGGAGTTGCCGCACGCGTGCCAGCTTGTCTTCCGGGGACTGGCGGGCGAGCGTCGAATCGATCCCGAGGGCCTGAGACAGCCGCCGCACCGCCGCGTCGCCATCGCCGCTGGCCAGGTGGATGCGCAGGCCTTGCGCGCGCAGCGCCGCGATGCCGGCCGCGGCATCGTCGCGCGGCTTCTCGTCCAGGGTGAAGCGGGCCACGCCATGCTGGCCTTCGCCCAGCCACAGTGCTCCGTCATCGTCGCGACTTGCCGCCCAGTCGGCGCGGCCGAAGCGCCAGTGGCGGCCATCGACGTCGCCTTCCACGCCCAGGCCTGCGCGGGCGACGACGGACGTGGCGGCATCGCGCGCGTCGACATCCGCGAAGGCGGTGGCGATCGGATGTCCGCTGTCCTTCTCCAGCGCGGCGACCATGCGCGTGGCCGCGTCCGCGTCCAGGTCACCGAAGACGTCCACGGCCACCCGCGCGGGACGGCCGTCGCTGAGCGTGCCGGTCTTGTCGAATACCATGTCGGTGGCGCGCGCCAGCGTGTCCAGCGCTTCGGGTCGTGTAGCGAGCACCCCGCAGCGTGCCAACGCACCATGCGCGGCGGCGAGCACCGCCGGCACCGACAACGACAGCGCGCAGGGGCAACTGATCACCAGCAGGGCCAGTGTCACTTCGAAGGCGCGTTCCGGCTGGTAAAATCGCCAGCCGGTGTAGACGGCGACCGCGAGCACCAGCAGGCTCACGACGAAATGGCGGCCCACGCGATCCGCCATGCGGGCCAGGGGAGGGCGGTGGCTCTGTGCGCGATCGACCAGTTCCGCCAACTGCGACAGGCGCGTCGCGGTGCCGGTGGCGGTGACGCGCAGGCGGGCGGGACGCTCGCGGCAGGTGGTGCCGGCATAGACCGTCTCGCCGGCATGGCGGCGCACCGGGCGGGATTCGCCGGTGAGCAGCGCTTCTTCAAAATCCGCTGCGCCATCGAGCAACACGCCATCGGCGGGCACGCCGTCGCCGGCGGACACGCAGACCACGTCGGCCACGCGCAGCGCCGACGGTGGCACCGATTCGCGCGTGCCATCCTCGCGTTCGCGGATCGCGAACACCGGTTGCGCCCGCGCCAGCGCATCCACCTGCGCGGTGGCCACGTTGCGCGCGCGCTGCTCCAGCATGCGCGCGGCCAGCAGCAGGAACACGAACATCACCGCCGCGTCGTACCAGACGTGCGTGCCGCCGCGGATGGTCTCGATCAGGCTGGCGAAGTAGGCGAGCAGGGTGGAGCTGGCGATCAGGGTGTCCATGCCCACGTGGCGCGCGCGCAGTTCGCGCGCCATGCCGGCCAGGAACGGCCAGCCGCTGTAGAACACCACCGGCGTGCTGACCAGGAAGGTCAGCCAGCGGAACAGGTCGCGCGTCGGCAGCGGCATGGTGGCGTTGACGTCGAGGTAAAGCGCCTCGGCCAGCATCATCGCCTGCAGCGAACCGAGGCCGGCCACGCCGAGCCGCAGCAGCCAGCGGCGGCGCTCGGACAGGCGGGCCTGTTCGCGGGCATCGCCGGTGGCCAGGTACGGCCGGTAACCGAGCATCGCCAGGCGCTGCAGCAGGGCGGAGAGTTTCGTTCGTGCCGGATCCCAGGCGATGCGGATGCGGCCGGTAACGGCATTGGCGGTGGTGTCGAGCACGCCGGCTTCGCGGGCGAGGGCGCGGTCGATCAGCCAGGCGCAGGCGGCGCAGCGCATGCCGTCGGTGAGCAGCACGATCTCGCGGCCGCCATCGATGGCGCGGCTGTGTTCGTCCAGCAGTTCGGTGCGGTCCCAGCTTTCCAGGTCCAGCCGGTCGGCCTGCACGCGATTGGCGTTCGCGCTGCGCAGGCGGTAGTAGCTGCCGAGGTCGGCATCCTGGATCCACGTCGCCGCCGCGGCGCAGCCCTCGCAGCAGAATGCATGTTCGCCTGCGGTCACCGGATGTCCGCCGGCGACCGGCTCGCCGCAGTGATGGCAGGACACCACGGGCGCGTCCATGGCGACGTTCAGCCGCCTCCGAGCGCGGGCGCCAGGCGCAGGGCCTGCGTGTCCTTCTGCAGGCGGCCACGGATGCGCCATGCGCGGTTCTCGGGCCGCAGCTGCACGTTCCAGTCGTGCCCGGTGTCGATCTCGGCGGGCGCGGTCCAGCCCGTGGTCGTGCGTGCCAGCGGCAGGTGCAGGTCCTGCGCGGCCTGGGTGGGGTGCGTCAGCACCAGCACGAGCGAGGTTTCGCGCTCGAACTCGCCGGTCACCGCGGTCAGTTCCACGTGATCGGGGCGGATCTGCACGATGGCGCTGAGGTTGCGCTGCGCCGCGCGTTCGTCCGGGCCCAGGTCGGTGGTCTGGATCTGCGACACGCGCTGCACGTCGTCGATGACGGGATCGGCACCGCCGGCGCGCACGGCGGTCACCACCAGCCAGAGGCCGGCGACGACCGACGCCAGCGGCAGGCCCCACACCAGCCACACCATCGGCTCTTTCCAGAACGGGCGGGCATTGCCGGCGGAGGCATCGGGGTTCGTGGTCATTGGATCGGTCCGAAGTAACTGCTGTCCACGGTCTTCTCGGTGCCGGTGTCGACGTCGCGGACGGTGAACGTCACGGCATGACGGCCGCTCAGCGTGGCGGGTGCGGTGGCGGTGACCGCCAGCGACAGCACTTGCTCGGGCGCCGCGCTTGCGGTCATCTCGCCATCCCGCAGGCGGATGTCGGGCGATCCCGACACCAGCGTCACGACGTAGCGATGCGATTGCTGGTCCTTGTTGACCAGCTTGAGCGTGTAGCTGTTCTCGACCTGTCCGCCGGCCACTTCGCGGTACAGCGCATTGCGGTCGCGCAGGACTTCCGCGATCAGCACGTCGCGGTGGAACACGCCCCAGCCCCACGCGGCCACCAGCGCCAGCAGGATGGTGCCGTAGACGAAGATGCGCGGCCGCAGCACCTTCGACGGCTTGCCGTCGATGGCGTTCTGCGTGGTGTAGCGGATCAGCCCCTTCGGGTACCCCATCTTGCCCATCACGTCGTCGCAGGCGTCGATGCAGGCGCCGCAGGCGATGCACTCGTACTGTAGGCCGTTGCGGATGTCGATGCCGGTGGGACAGACCTGCACGCAGATCGTGCAGTCGATGCAGTCGCCCAGCTGGTCGGGCACGAACTTCGGCAGCGGCTCGATCACCGCGCCGGCACCGGCGAAGGTGATGGTGCCGTGCGCACCGAGCCGCTGGTCGGCCAGGCTGGGGTGCGCGGCGGCACGCATCACGTAGTCGTAGGCGGTGGTGTTCTGCAGCAGGCCGCGCGCGCGCTCCAGCACGCTGCCGAGGCCACGCTTGCGCGGGCCGCGCGGTTCGCCGCGCATCGGATCGTAGGCGATGATCAGCGTGTTGCGGTCGAACATCGCCGCCTGGAAGCGTGCGTACGGGCACATGTACTTGCACACCTGCTCGCGCAGGAAGCCGGCGAAGCCCCACGTGGCCAGCGCGTAGAAGAACACCCAGAACGTTTCCCAGCCGCCCCACGCGAACGGCCACAGGCGCGCGCCGAGATCGGTGATGGGGGTGAAGAAGCCGACGAAGGTGAAGCCGGTCCACAGCGCGAACACCGCCCACAGCACGTGCTTGCCGCCCTTGCGCAGCAGCTTGTTGGCGCTCCACGGCGCGGCATCCAGCTTGATGCGTGCGCTGCGGTCGCCTTCGGTCCAGCGTTCCATCCACAGGAACACTTCCGTCCATACCGTCTGCGGGCACGCATAGCCGCACCACAGGCGCCCGGCCAGGGCCGTGAAGAAGAACAGCGACAGCGCCGCGATGATCAGCAGCACCGCCAGCAGCAGGAAATCCTGCGGCCAGAACACCAGGCCGAACACGTAGAACTTGCGTGCGGGCAGGTCGAACAGCACGGCCTGGCGGTCGTCCCACTTCAGCCACGGGAACAGGTAGTACATGCCCAGCAGCCACCACACCGCCGCCACGCGCAGGCGGTTGAGCGTGCCCGCCACGTCGCGCGGATAGACCTTGCGTTCGCTGACGTAGAACGAGTTGCCCTGGGCATCGACGACATCCAGCGGGATGCGGCGCTTGCCGTCGGGCGTTGTGGAAGGAGGCGATGCTGGCGTGGACATGGCAGTGTCAGTCTTGGCTGGCGTCATGCTCGCGCTGCATGCGCGTGCGAGGGAGCGACGGTTTGTCGCAGGGCGCGCCATCGGCGCGCGCGGGCGTGCTCAGTCCGGCGGCAGCGCGCGGTTGAAGCGGCTGGCGGGGCGCAGCAGGATCCAGGTGAACAGGCTGCTGGCGGCGGTCGCCAGCCAGAACATGAAGAAACCCAGCGTGTAGCCGAGTTCGCGGCTGATCGCCAGGTCGGGGAAGGTCATGTCGCGCAGCGTCAGCGGGTCGACGAAGGCGAAGAACACCATCGTCGCCACGCCGGCGGCGAAGAAACTGGGCCAGAGCACCGCCCCGGCGCGCTGTGCCAGCGGCCGGGGCGGATGATCGAGGCGGGGTTCGGTGAAATCGGTCATTTCGCGCCGGCGGCAGCCCGACCCTCCTTCGAGAGCGACCACACATACGATGCCACCAGGCGCGCGCGCGTCTCGCCCAGCAGTTCGCGATGGGCGGGCATCACGCCGTGACGGCCCTTGGTGATCGTCGTGCGCATGCTGTCCTTGCTGTTGCCGTACAGCCAGTAATCGTCGGTCAGGTCGGGTGCGCCCAGTTCCTGGTTGCCCTTGCCGTCCACGCCATGGCAGGCAACGCAGAGGCCATCGTACAGCGGCTTGCCCTGGGCGGCCATGAAGTTGTTCTTCATGCCGTCCTGCGGATCGCCCAGCACGTTGACGTACGCGATGACGTAGTCGACGGCGTTGGGGCCGCCCATGCTGGTGAGCGCGGTGCCCCATTCCGGCATGACGCCTTCGCGACCGTCCAGCACCGTCTGCAGCACCAGGTCCGGCGTGCCGCCCCAATGCCAGATGTTGTCGGTCAGGTTGGGATAGCCGATCGCGCCCCGGCCGCTGGAGCCGTGACAGGTGGCGCAGGTGTTGTTGAAGATGGACTGGCCCAGCGCCAGCGCCTTCGGATCCTCGGCCAGCTGGTCGATCGGCTGGTTGGCGAACGGCGCGAACGTGGCTTCCAGCTTCTTGTCCTGCACGGCCTTGGCCTGGTCGTGCTCGCCGGTGGACGACCACTTGGCGTAGCCGGGAACGATGCCCAGGCCCCCGTACCACGCGATGTAGCCGATGCTGAAGACGATGGTGAGGTAGAACAGGTTGATCCACCAGCGCGGCAACGGCTTGTTGTACTCGGTGAGGTCGCCGTCCCACACGTGCGAGGTTTCTTCCGGTGCCGGGTCGCCGGGCCGGCGGCGGCTGCTCCACCACAGCAGCCACACGCAGCCCAGGATGTTCAGTACGACCAGCGCGACGATGAATCCGATCCAGCCTGCGCTCATGGGTTGTGCTCCCCTTCCTCACCCAGCGGCATGCGTGCCGCATCCTCGAAATCCGCCTTGCGGCGCGGGCTCCACGCCCACGCCCAGCCGGCGATGAACAACACGATCAGTACTCCGGTCACGATCCCCGACACCATGGCTCAACCTCCCCTCGGCGCGGCCTTGCCCAGCCCTTGCAGGTAGGCGACCACGGCGTCCAGTTCTGTGCGGCCTTCCACGTCGGCCGCGGCGTTTCCGATCTCTTCGTCGGTATACGGGTCGCCGATCCGCTGCAGCGTCTTCATGCGCTGGGCGACCTCGGCGCCGTCGACCTTGGCGTTCTCCAGCCAGGGGAAGGACGGCATGTTCGACTCCGGCACCACGTCGCGCGGATTGGTCAGGTGCACGCGGTGCCAGTCGTCGGAGTAGCGGCCGCCCACGCGGGCCAGGTCCGGTCCGGTGCGCTTGCTGCCCCACTGGAACGGGCGGTCGTAGACCGATTCGCCGGCCAGCGAGTAATGGCCGTAGCGCTCGGATTCGAAGCGCAGCGTGCGCACCATCTGCGAGTGGCAGTTGTAGCAGCCTTCGCGGATGTAGATGTCGCGGCCGGCGAGTTGCAGGGCGGGGTAGGGCTTGACGCCTTCCAGCGGTTTGATCGCCTCGGCCTGGAACATCAGCGGGACGATCTCGGCCAGGCCGCCGAACGATACGGCGACCGCGATCAGCACCGCCATCAGGCCGACGTTCTTCTCGACTTTCTCGTGTGAATTTCCGTTGCTCATGTCGGTTCCTCAGGCGCGCGCTTGGCTGGCATCGGGCGGCAGGATCGGCTGCGGCGCGGTGGACCTGGCGGTCTGGAAGGTCTTCCAGGTATTCCAGGCCATCAGCAGCATGCCGCTGAACACCAGCAGGCCGCCGCCCAGGCGGACCAGGTAGTAGGGGTAGGTGGCGTTCAATGCTTCGACGAAGCTGTAGGTCAGCGTGCCGTCGGCGTTGGTGGCGCGCCACATCAGGCCCTGCATGACGCCGGCGATCCACATCGAGGCGATATAGAACACCACGCCCAGCGTGTGCAGCCAGAAGTGCGTGTCGATGGCCTTGATCGAATACATCTGCTCGCGGCCCAGCAGCTTCGGCAGCATCGCGTAGACCGAGCCGATGGTGATCATCGCCACCCAGCCCAGCGCGCCGGCGTGCACGTGGCCGATGGTCCAGTCGGTGTAGTGGCTCAGCGAGTTGACCGTCTTGATCGACATCATCGGTCCCTCGAACGTGCTCATCATGTAGAACGAGAGCGAGACGATCAGGAACTTCAGGATCGGGTCGGTGCGCAGCTTGTGCCACACGCCCGACAGCGTCATCACGCCGTTGATCGCGCCGCCCCAGCTGGGCGCCAGCAGGATCAGCGAGAACACCATGCCAAGGCTCTGCGCCCAGTCCGGCAGCGCGGTGTAGTGCAGGTGGTGCGGGCCGGCCCACATGTAGATGGCGATCAGCGCCCAGAAGTGCACGATCGACAGGCGGTAGGAGTAGATCGGGCGGCCGGCCTGCTTCGGCACGAAGTAGTACATCATCCCCAGGAAGCCGGCGGTCAGGAAGAAGCCCACCGCGTTGTGGCCGTACCACCACTGCACCATCGCGTCGACCGCGCCGCTGTAGATCGGGTAGGAATGCAGCAGGCTGCTCGGCAGCGCCAGGCTGTTGACGATGTGCAGCAGCGCGACGGCGATGATGTAGGCGCCGAAGAACCAGTTGGCCACGTAGATGTGCTTGACCGCGCGCTTGGCGATGGTGCCGAAGAACAGCACAGCGTAGGACACCCAGACCACCGCGATCAGCACGTCGATCGGCCAGATCAGTTCGGCGTACTCCTTGCCCTGGGTCAGGCCCAGCGGCAGCGAGATGGCGGCGGCCACGATGACCAGCTGCCAGCCCCAGAACACGAACGCCGCCAGCTTGTCGGACAGCAGCCGCACGTGGCTGGTCCGCTGCACCACGTGCAGGCTGGTGGCGAACAGCGCGCAGCCACCGAACGCGAAGATCACCGCGTTGGTGTGCAGCGGGCGCAGGCGGCCGTAGCTGAGCCACGGCAGGTCGAAATTCAGGGCCGGCCAGTACAGCTGGGCCGCGATCAGCACCCCCACCAGCATCCCCACGATGCCCCAGACCACGGTCATCACCGTGAACTGGCGCACCACCTTGTCGTTGTAAGTCCCCTGGACGCCTTGCATGCGGCCTCTCCTATTCTGGTACGGTGGATTCTCGACCCCGTTCAGCCGGGCCGCATTGATCAGGATCAACCCCTTCCCCATGGCCGGCAGGCCGCGGGGCGTGCAGGATGCCGCAGCGCCGCGCCGTGGGGGGTGCGACAGATGGTCGCCCCTGCCTGCGGCACGCCGGGGGCTAGAATCCCCGCCAGACAACCGGGAGCCGTAGTGCCATGCCGGACATGACCGTCGTCGAGCTGTCCCGTCTGCAATTCGCGCTGACGGCGATGTACCACTTCCTTTTCGTCCCGCTGACGCTGGGGCTGTCCTTCATGATCGCCATCATGGAGAGCGTCTACGTCATGACGGGACGCGACATCTGGCGCCGCATGACCCTGTTCTGGGGCACGCTGTTCGGCATCAACTTCGCGATGGGCGTGGCCACCGGCATCGTGATGGAGTTCCAGTTCGGCATGAACTGGTCCTACTACAGCCATTACGTCGGCGACATCTTCGGTGCGCCGCTGGCCATCGAGGGCCTGATGGCGTTCTTCCTGGAAGCCACCTTCATCGGGCTGTTCTTCTTCGGCTGGGACAAGCTGAGCAAGGTGCAGCACCTGGTGGTCACCTGGCTGGTGGCGCTGGGATCGAACTTCTCGGCACTGTGGATCCTGGTGGCCAACGGCTGGATGCAGAACCCGGTGGGCGCGGTCTTCAACCCCGAGACCATGCGCATGGAGATCACCGACTTCATGGCGGTGATCTTCAACCCGGTGGCGCAGGCGAAGTTCGTGCACACGGTGTCCGCGGGCTACGTGACCGGCGCCATGTTCGTGATGGCGATCAGCGCGTTCTACCTGCTGCGCGGACGCAATGCCGACTTCGCCAAGCGCTCGATGGCGGTCGCTGCCAGCTTCGGCCTGGCGGCGGCGCTGTCGGTGGTGGTGCTGGGCGACGAGAGCGGCTACGCCACCAGCGAACACCAGAAGATGAAGCTGGCCGCCATCGAGGCGATGTGGGAAACCGAACCCGCGCCAGCAGGCTTCAATGCCTTCGCCATCCCCGACCAGAAGCACCAGACCAACCACTACGCGCTGCACATCCCCTACGTGATGGGGCTGATCGGCACGCGTTCGTTCAACACCGAGATGCCGGGCATCCTCGACCTGGTCGAGCGCGCCGAGGGCCGCATCCGCAACGGGCTGCTCGGTTACGAGGCGTTGCAGAAGCTGCGCGCCGACCGCCACGATGCGCAGGCACGGCTGGTGTTCGAGGCGCACTGGCGCGACATCGGCCATGCGCTGCTGCTGAAGCGCTACCGCGAGGACATCGGCAACGCCACCGAGGAGGAGGTCGCCAAGGCCGCGCACGACACCGTGCCGCACGTGGCGCCGCTGTTCTGGAGTTTCCGCCTGATGGTGGGGCTGGGCTTCTACTTCATCGCCTTCTTCGCCGTTGCGTTCTACCTCGCCAGCCGGCAGCGGCTGGACCGGTACCGCTGGTTCCTCAAGGTCGCCTTCTGGAGCCTGCCGCTGCCATGGCTGGCGATCGAGGCGGGCTGGCTGATCGCCGAATACGGACGGCAGCCGTGGATCATCGATAGCGTGCTGCCGACCTTCCTCGCGGCATCGGGACTGAAGCTGCACCAGATCGTCATCACGCTCACCGGTTTCGTTCTGGTTTACACGGTGCTGGCCATCATCGAGGTCTGGCTGATGCGCAAGTTGATCCTGAAAGGCCCCGAGCACCTGTCGGAACCGGCGCCCGACGGCGACGGCGTGCCACAACCGGCCCACGCGGGCTGACGGGAGACGACGCATGGACACGATTCCCCTCGACTACGCCACGCTGCGCCTGATCTGGTGGCTGCTGCTGGGCATCCTGCTGATCGGCTTTGCGGTGATGGACGGCTTCGACCTGGGCGTGGCGACGCTGCTGCCCGCGGTGGCGCGCACCGACGAGGAGCGCCGCATCGTGCTGAACGTCATCGGCCCGGTGTGGGAGGGCAACCAGGTGTGGCTGATCCTCGGCGGCGGCGCGATCTTCGCGGCGTTCCCGCCGCTGTACGCGGTCAGCTTCTCCGGGTTCTACCTGGCGATGTTCCTGATCCTGTTCGCGCTGATCCTGCGCCCGGTCGGCTTCAAGTTCCGCAGCAAGGTGCCGGACCCGCGCTGGCGCGCGGCGTGGGACTGGGCGCTGTTCGTCAGCGGGCTGGTGCCGGCGCTGGTATTCGGCGTGGCGATGGGCAACGTGCTGCTCGGCGTCCCGTTCCATTTCGACGACACCATACGTGTGTTTTACGAAGGCGGGTTGTTCGGGTTGCTCACTCCGTTCGCATTGCTGTGCGGCCTGGTCAGCGTGGCGATGCTGGTGATGCATGGCGCCGGCATGCTGGCGATGAAGACCTCCGGCGAGATCGCCGCGCGCGCGCGGCGTTACGGCAGCATCGCGGCGCTGGCGACGGCACTGCTGTTCGTGCTGGGCGGCGTGTGGGTGTCCGGCATCGACGGCTATGCCGTGCAGGTCGCGATGGATCCTGGCGGCGCGTCGAACCCGCTGGCGAAGGTCGTGGTCGCGCAACCCGGTGCGTGGATGGACAACTACGCGCGCTGGCCGCTCGCCTGGGCATTGCCGCTGCTCGGCGTGGCGGGTGCGCTGCTGAGCGCGGTGCTGCTGCGCGCCGGGCGCGCCGGCCTGGCCTTCCTGTCGTCGGCGGCCAGCATCATCGGCATCATCCTGACCGAAGGCGTGGCGACCTTTCCGTTCCTGCTGCCGTCGTCCACGCAGCCCGGTTCCAGCCTGACGGTGTGGGACGCCTCGTCCAGCCACATGACGCTCTTCATCATGCTGCTGGCGACGGCGTTCTTCCTGCCCATCGTCCTGCTCTATACCGCCTGGGTCTTCCGCGTACTGCGCGGCAAGGTCGACCAGGACGGCATGGGGCGCAATCCCAACGCGTACTGAGGAGCATCGCATGTGGTACTTCAGCTGGATCCTGGGCGCCGGGCTGGCCGCGAGCTTCGCCATCCTCAACGGCATGTGGTACGAGATGCGCGAGAACGACCGCGCGAACGAGCGCGGCGGCGGGGCCGACGCACAAGGCTGATCGCAGCGCCTTCCGTCGGCCCTTCGGGATCGCGCGGTCAGCGTCGCAAGGCGCAAGGTCCGAAGGTGTTGCCGATTAGGCCGCCTGTTCCGGATGCAGGCCGTGCCCTCGCTGGTCTTCCTGGTGCTGCTGCTGACCATTGCGGAAAGTCCGCGCTATCTGGTGGTGAAGCGCCGCAAGGACGAAGCCCTTCGCGTACTGACGCGGCTGTTCGGCGGGGCCGGGGCGCAGGCCGGGCTGGCCGGGATCGATGCCTCGCTGTCGGCCGATCACCATCGCCCGCAACTCTCCGATCTGAAGAACCCGGCGACCGGCAAGATCCGTCCCATCGTCCGGGTCGGCATCGGCCTGGCGACGTTCCAGCAACTGGTTGGCATCAGCGTGGTCTTCTACTGCCGCGCGGCGCTGTGGCAGGCCATGGGCTTCTCCGGGAACGATGCGCTGATGATCAACGTGTTGTCCGGTGCGCTGAGCATCGGCGCCTGCATCGTCACCGTGCTGCTGATCGGCCGCATCGGCCGCAAGCCGCGGTTGTGGATCGGCTCGGCCGGGTAGCGCGGTTCCGCAGCGATCACCCGCTGCATCCCCCGCAACATACCGAGGGCAGGCGTTCGATGGCCTCCGGCGCCACGCGGTAACCCGCGGCGGCGAAGGCCTGCGACAATTCCTGTGCCATGGCGCTGGTCGAGCAGCGCAGCGCGCCGGTCGCGGCATCGCGATCGAGGACCATGGCGGGATCGAGATCGACCAGATGCCGCTCGATGTCGGCCAGGTCGGCCGTGGCATCGGCCAGGCGGATGACGTATTCCATGACCGGGCTCCGGAAAGCGCTGCACCGCGTGGAAGCGGCGCAGCGTGTCGTGCTTACTTGGTGACGACCAGCTTGCTCTTCATCAGGGTGGAGTGGCCGGGGAAGCTGCAGAAGAAGCTGTAGTCGCCGCCGGCGGTGAGCTTCTTGCCGGGGAAGGTGATCCTGGTCTTCTGGCCGCCGCCGACCAGCGAGGTGTGCGCGATGACGCGCGCGTCGTTGGCCTGCACGTACGCACCGGCCGCGCCGGCCTTCATGCCGTCGCGGGCGATGCCGGCCAGGTCCGGGGTCTTCGAGACGACAACGTTGTGGCCCATCGCGGTGACCGGCAGCTTGCCGCTGTGGGTCAGTTCGATGGTGATGGTCGGGCAGCCGGCGGAGACGGTGGCCTCTTTCAGGTCGAACTTCATGGCGTCGTCGCCCTTGAGGCTGACGGTGCAGTTGCCGGCGGCCTGCGCCATGCCGGCGGCGCTGAGCAGGGCGATGGTGGCGAAGGTGCGGGAGAGCTTCATGGTGGAACTCCTTGGGGAAATGATCGGATGAGGGAGCGGTGTGGGTGCCATGTCATCACGGCCCGGCGAGCAACGCCTTGACCTGGATCAGGAAGGCAGGATCGGCGGTGGCGCCGTTCACCTCGCTGCGGGCGCGCACCCGTCCCTCGGCATCCAGCAGCACCAGCATGCTGGTGTGGTTGATGCTGCCGTCCTCGCGGAATCGGTAGCGCACGTCCAGCACGCTGGCGATCGCACGGACGTCGTCGGGAGCGGGCGTCAGGAACTGCCAGCCGTCCGGCACGCGATGGCGCTGCGCGACCTCGCGCATCGCGGCGGGGGTGTCGCGGACCGGGTCCAGGCTGACCATGACCAGACCCAGCCGCCGGCGTTCGTCCGGCGTCAGCTGCTTCTGCACGCTCTTGGCGTTTTCCAGGATCAGCGGGCACATCAGGTGGCAGTGCGTGTAGAACATCGACACCAGACGCGCCTGGCCGCGCAGCGAAGCCCAGGCCACGGGCGCGCCATCGGCGTCCTGCGTGGTGGCCTGCAGGTGGTAGACCGAATCGCCCGGCAGCGACTGCGCGTGCAGCGGCGCAGCGGATGCCAGCAGGACGGAGAGGAACAGGGAAGCGATCTTCATGGCGTACTCCTTGCACAGCGGAAACCGAGGTTGCCCAGCGTGGCTGCGGGCTGCAGTGCCGACAGCAGGACGAAGCGCTTGACCACGCCGTAGTCGCCGGGATCGTTGAAGCTCATGGCGGTGGCGCCGCAATAGCGCAGCGCGTCGCCATCCTGCTGGCCGCGGCGGTCGCCGTCGCCGAGCAGCGAGGCAAAGTCCTCGCTCCATTCCCAGTGCGCGCCATGCAGGCCATGGATGCCGTAGGCATTCGCTGGCGCGTCGGGCGCGGCATCGAGCGCATGCGGCGTGCCGTCGTTGACCTGGCGCATCCGCCATGCCGCGTCGCGTCGCGCATCGCGACGCGTGGCATCGGCCGCCGCCGCGTACTCCCATTCGACGAAGCGCGGCAGGCGTGCCTGCCGGGCGCGGCAATAGGCATCGGCGGCGTACCAGTTCACGTGGGTGACGGGTGCGTCGGGATCCACGCCATCGCCAGGCGCATCGGCGCCGGTCCAGTGGCTCAGGTACCCCGGGCTGGCGAACACCGCGGGAATGCGGTCGCGGCGCCATTGCGGCTGGCGGGCGAGGAAACCGGAAAAATCGCGGTTGCTGACGGGCCGCTCCATCAGCGAGAACGAGGCTACCCGCACCACGCGGGTGGCCTCTTCGAAACGCACGGAAGAACGGAAGTCGCCGCCCTCGACCTGCCGGTACGCGTTGCCGGCATCGCCGGCGACAGCGAAGGCCGGTGCCAGTGCGAGCAGCAGTGCGGTCGGGAGCGGCGTCCGTGTCATCCGCGCTTCACTCCCCGGCGGCCGGCTTGGCTTCCGGATACTCGATGTCGTGCTGCTGGCCCGTGTAGATGTCCGGGTTCTTCGCGCCCTCGACCTTCAGGATGCCCAGCGAGCCCTTGTGGAACGTGCGGAAGATGCTGTGGTCGACCAGCACGAAATTGCCGGGCACGTCCGCCTTGAACTCGACCATGGCCGAACCGCCGGCCGGGATCAGCGTGGTCTGCACGTTCTCCTGGTACTTGCTGCCGCCTTCGGTGTAGACCTTGTCGAAGATCTCGCCGATCACGTGGAAGCTGGACACCAGGTTCGGGCCGCCGTTGCCGACGAACATGCGGATCGTCTCGCCCGCCTTGGCCGTCAGTGCGTTGTCGCCCTGCAGCGCATCGACCGAACCGTTGAACACCACGTACGTCGGATGCTCGTCGATCGCCTTTTCCAGGCTGAAGGGCTGCAGGCCCGGCTCGCCGTAGGCGCCTTCGGTGTAGAAATCGCCCTGCACCACGTAGAACTCCTTGTCGACCGGCGGCAGGCCTTCTTCCGGCTCCACCAGGATCAGGCCGTACATGCCGTTGGCGATGTGCATGCCGACCGGCGCCATCGCGCAGTGGTAGATGTACAGGCCGGGGTTGAGCGCCTTGAACGAGAACTGCGTTTCCTTGCCCGGCAGGGTGAACGTGGCCTCCGCGCCGCCGCCCTGGCCGGTGACGGCATGCAGGTCGATGTTGTGCGACATGTGCGAGTCGTGCCGGTTCTTCAGCTTGAACTCCACCGTGTCGCCCTTGCGCACGCGGATGAAGCTGCCCGGCACGGTGCCGCCGAACGTCCAGAAGTTGTAGGTCACGCCGTCGGCCATGCGCATGTCCTTCTCGATCATTTCCAGATCGACCACGACATGGGCGGGCGTCTTGCGCGTGATCGGCGGCGGCACCATCGGCGGCGCCGTCAGCACGGCGTGGATGGTGTCGCCGGCGGGGGTGATCTGGCCGCCTTCGGCGAAGGCAGGGCCGGCGAACAGAGCGGCGAGGGCGCAGGCGAGCAGGGAGTGATGCAGGCGTTTCATGACGTGTCCTTCGATGGGCGCTTGGGTGTGCGGCCATGGTGGAAACGCCATGCAAACGCGACGTTGATCTGGATCAATCCGAAGGGGGCGAACGCGCGCATTCGCGTGCCGGCTTGACCAAGGTCAAGTGCGATGGACGATGCGACAACCGGTCGCATCTTCATGCCGGGAGGCGTCTCGAGAATGACGGCATCACACGAGGAGATGCGTCATGAACCGTCATCTGCTGACCGTCGCCCTGCTGGGCGCGCTCGCGAACATGCCGCTGGCGCATGCAGGCGAATCGCATGCCGCGATGCCTGTCGATGCGATGGCGACGACCACGCTGGACGGCATCGTCGTGGTCGGCGTCGCGCCCGCGATGGCCACCACGTTCGTCACCGATCCCAGGCTGCCGCGCCAGCCGGTGCCGGCCAGCGATGGCGCGGATTATCTGAAGACCATCCCCGGCTTCGCCACGCTGCGCAGTGGCGGCACCAACGGCGATCCGGTGCTGCGCGGCATGTTCGGTTCGCGCATCAACCTGATGACCAACGACGGCGCGATGAGCGGCGCCTGCCCGTCGCGCATGGACAATGCGCTGTCCTACATCGCACCTGAAACCTACGACCGCCTGATCGTCATCAAGGGGCCGCAGACGGTGCTGTGGGGCGGCGGCGCGTCCGCCGGTACGGTGCGCTTCGAACGCGAGATCCCGTATTTCGCCGAACCCGGCGTGCAGGCCTCCGGCAGTGCGCTGGTGGGTAGCGCCAACCGCAACGACCAGGTGCTCGACATCAGCGCCGGCACGCCGCGCGGTTATGCGCGCGTGTCGGCCAATCGTTCCGAAGCCGACGATTACAAGGACGGCAACGGCGACGTGGTGCCGTCGGCCTGGAAGAAGTGGAACGCCGACGCCGCGCTCGGCTGGACGCCGGACGAGGACACGGTGCTGGAACTCAGTGCCGGCACCGGCGACGCGCAGGCGCGCTATGCCGGCCGTGGCATGGACGGTGCGCAGTTCAAACGCGACAGCCTGGGCCTGCGCTTCGAGAAGAAACACATCGGCGGCGTGCTCGATGCCGTGGCGGCCAACGTCTACCAGAACGACGTGGACCACGTGATGGACAACTACACGCTGCGCGATCCGGACCCGAACGGCAGCATGCCGATGCCGATGGCCAGCAACGTGGCGCACCGCACGCGCGGTGGTCGCGTGGCGACCACCTGGCAGGCGGATCGCTGGGAGGTCACCGCCGGCGTCGACCTGCGCGCGAGCCGGCACAGCCAGCGCAGCGCGTCGGGTCGCGGCGCCTATCGGGCGCTGCCGTGGACGGTGGATGCGAAGTTCCAGACCTGGGGCGTGTTCGCCGAGTCGCACTGGCACATCACCGAGCAGCATCACCTGATGAGCGGCCTTCGCTTCGATCGCGCGAAGGTGGACGACCTGCGCCTGCGCACGGGCGGCATGATGCCGATGCCGAACCCCACCGCCGGCATGGTGCGCGAGGAAACGCTGCCCAGCGCGTTCGTCCGCTACGAGTACGACATGGGCGGTCGCTGGGGCGCGTACGCCGGCCTCGGCCACACGCAACGCATGCCCGACTACTGGGAGCTGTTCTCGCCGACGCGCGGCCCGGCCGGCGCGCCGAATGCCTTCGCTGGCGTGAAGCCCGAACGCACCACGCAGATCGACATCGGTGCGCAGTACAAGGGTGCCAAGGTCGACGCCTGGGTATCGCTGTACGCCGGACGCGTGCAGGACTTCATCCTGTTCGACTATGCGCGCGGGATGATGGGTAACTCCACGCAGGCGCACAACGTGGATGCCCGCATCCGCGGCGGCGAGGCCGGCATCGACTGGCGCCCCGCCGACGGCTGGAAGCTGTCCGGTGCACTGTCCCATGCCTGGGGTGACGTGCGCGACACGGGCACCGCACTGCCGCAGATGCCGCCGCTGGAGGCGCGCCTGTCCGCGAGCCGCGAACAGGGCGCGTGGTCGTGGGGCGCACTGTGGCGCGTGGTGGCATCGCAGGATCGCGTCAGCACGCGCCAGGGCAACATCGTCGGCCGCGACCTGGGACCGAGCGCCGGCTTTGCCGTGTTCTCGCTCAACGGCGGCTACCGCTTCAACGACCGCCTGCAACTCGCCGCCGGCATCGACAACCTGTTCGATCGCGCCTACAGCGAGCACCTCAACCTGGGCGGCAACAGCGCCTTCGGTTATCCCGCCGATCCGGTGCGGATCGGCGAGCCGGGCCGCACCGCGTGGGTGAAGCTCAACCTGCGTTACTGACCGTTCGGCGCACGGGTCCGGCGATCAGCCGGAACCGTCGGCCTGCCACGTCCACGCCTGCCGCCAGCACCGCCATTGCGCATGCAGGCTCACCGCATACGCCAAGCCGAGGGCGACGCCCGCAAGTCGAGCGAATGCGGGCGCGAGCATCGCGATGATGAGGAGTCCGCCGGTGACCGCATGCAGGAGGAAGGCTCGCCGCTTGCGTGCTTCCACGAACAAGCTGCCTACACCCGGTACGCGGATGCCACGGGGTATGCGCTGGCGCAGCGCGATCCAGGTCAGGAAGCCGGTGATCTCCAGTGCCATGCCGACCACCAATAGCGGCAGGCCGATGCCGAGGGCCAGCGCGCCGGTCAGCATCGGCGATGGATCGGGCCACGCAACGACCACGCTCGCCGCGAGCAGGCACGCGCAGCCTGCCTGCCAGAAGCGGCGCAGCGTCGGATTGCGGCGGTGCGGGGCACGTGCCTGCAGCACGAACACGGCCAGCGCGAACACAGCGAACGGCCAGGCTGCCACGCGCACGGCGGCATACGGCAGCGCACCCGCCTGCCACGCGACCATCAGCCCCAGCGTCGCCAGCAACGCCACCTGCCATGCACGCACGCCTGCGGGCGGTGGCGTGCGCGTACCGTGCAGCATCGGCAACGTCACGCTGCCGACGGCCGCGAGCAGCCCGAGCATCCAGCCGATGCCACCGATCGCGGCATGCAGGTCGACCAGGCCTGGCGTCGCGGGCGCACGCCATCCGGTGCGTGCGGCGAGCAGCACCAGCCCGAGGATCGTCGTGGCCACCAGCGCGATCAGCGCCAGGCCGATGCCGTCACGCACCACGCGCTCGCCGTTGCCGCGCGCCACTGCGGTCAGCGCGAGCACGGCGAACATCACCAGCGACCCGCCGAGCAGTCCGCCTGCCGGCCACGCCAACGCGCGCACCTGCCACGCCAGCGTGATCAGCAACGCCACCAGCCCCACGTTGAACGCGGCATGCAGCCAGGGAACGCATCGCAGGCAAGGCAGCGGACTGCCGGCGGCGACCGGCAGGAACTGCACCAGGCTGCCAAGCATCGTGTTGCCGAGCAGGCCCAGTGCCAGCATATGCACCAGTACCAGCGCGGCCGGCGTCCAGCGCGAAAGCACGACGGCGTCGCCTTGCCACGCCAGCCACAGGCCGGCCGCGATGCCCCAGCCCAATGCAATGGACAGGAAACGCATCGGCAGCGCCGGTGGCGGCGCCTGTGCGAACGCGAGCCCACTCATGCGGCGCGGGGTGGACGCAGTGTGTCCTTGTCCTCGGCGTGGCAGATCGCGATGCAGGCTGTCCCGGTAGCCGCCGCGTATACGTGGTACGCGAAGCCGCCTTCATCGAGGATCGGCAGCAACGGTAGGGGTGGTCGCGGCGTCAACGCCACCAGCCGTTCGCCGCGCCGCAGGGTGTCGAGGCATTCGAGGATACGTTCCAGCGGCTCCGGCGCCGGCAGGTCGCGCAGGTCGAGGCGAAGCATGTTCACTCCATGCGCCATGCATGCATCTCCGTGTCGTCCGGCGCTGGCCTGCAGTCGAGCGACAGGCCAGCCGCGTCCAGCGATTCGCGCACGCAGCACGCACACGTGCCGAACGCTTCCGGCAACGTCGCGGTATCGAGTCCGGTCTGCATGCCTGTCAGCCGACCAGCCACAGCAGCCAGCCCCAGGGATCGTGCGCCCGCGCGATGCCGTACACCTGCAGGAAGCACAGCAGGGCGGCGGCCACCAGGCCTGCGCGCGTACCGAGGCTCCACGCGGGATGGAACGCGGCGATGCCGAGGCCGACGTAGGCGATGACGAACACGATCTTCGCCAGCAGCCAGCCGTTCGCGAACAGCCCCGCCGGCAGGAGCGTCAACAGCATCATCGCGCCGGTCAGCAGCACGGTGTCGATGGTGTAACTGGTGTAGCGCACCACCGCCGCGCGCGGCCAGCGCATGCCGGCGAGCAGGCCGAGCGCGCGCAACGCGAACAGGGTGCCGCTGGTCATCGCCGCCGCCACGTGGACCAGCTTGATGTCGGGATAGAAGGCCATCATGGCGCTCATCCCGGCCGCCCGTCCGCGCGCGGACCCAGGTAGATGCCACCGATGCGGCCCACCCACGGCGTCAGTGCCAGCAGCCAGCCGATGGCGGCAGCCGCCTGCCACGCCATCGCATCCGGTGCGAGGTCGGCCACGATGCGCATCACCGCGACCACTTGGATCGCGACGAACGCGAACCACGCCACCTTCGTCATCGCCAGCGGTCGCCCCGAGTGGCCCTGCGTCACCCGCGTGACCATCGCCACCAGCAGGCTGCCGAAGAAGCCGATGAACATCGCATGCATCGGGGCACGCCCCAGCACGAATTCATCCGTCGCCAGGAACGTCACGCTCTGCACCACGTACAGCAGGAAGGTGATCGGCAGCCACGCCGTGCCGATGAACAGCACCGCCAGCAGCCCCGGCATGCGCCCGCGCGGCCACCAGCGATGCACCGCCCACGCGGTCAGCACCAGCAACGGCACGTCGGCCAGCCACAGCCACGCATACGCATGCATCAGTTCCAGGCCCAGGTGCGCCATCAGCAACGCCCACACCGCGCCCAGCCATGGCAGCGAGCGCCACGGCACGTAGCCCGGCACCACGTTGCCGGCGAAGAACGGGAACATGCGGTGCGCCACCGTCACGTATACCGGCAGCAGCAGGCCGAAGCCGCCCAGCTTGATGCTGGCGAACGCCCACGTCGGCGACGCGCCCAGCGTGAAGGCGATGAACATGAGCAGTCCCAGCCAGCCCAGCACCAGGCCGGCGAAGCACGAGCGCGCATGCCAGGTCTTCGCGGTGTCGTCGGCGAGCAGGCGGCCCAGCGTCAGCAGCGCCGCGGTCCAGCCGGCGAGCGCCATCCACAGGCCGACGGTCAGTCCCGCCTGCCAGCCGGCGACGCCCAGCAGGATCGCCAGCTGCCCGGCCATCAGGCCCAGCCCGACCGGCACGTAATGCCAGCGCTTCAGGTCGGCCATGCCCATCCAGCGCGGGAACACGGTCAGCAGGAAGCCGAAGATGAAACTCGGCAGCACCAGGTACTGCATCAGGAACGCATGCAGCCAGCCCGCATAGATCGGCGTCTCGGGCATCGTCCACAGGCCCCAGCGCGTGGCGACCAGCCACAGCGTCCACCACAGCATCGCCAGCAGCACGTTGCCGGCACCGATGAAGAACATCAATCGGTGCGGCGCATGCGCCAGCCACGCGGGCGAGAGGCCGGGCAATGCGGGTGTGGTGCGCGGGCGGGGTGGGGCGACGATGTCGATCTTCATGCGGCCAGCTTGCGCGGCGGTGCGCCGCATCGCCTTGACGTGGATCAGGCCGGCGGCGATTCGCCGCCTGCGGCGGCCTTGATCCGGGTCAAGGCCCGGTGCGCAGCGACGGCCTACAGTCCGGTCACCCGCGCCGCCGCGCGCCGATCATTGCGACCACAGGAAGCCCGATGTCCGACGATTCCCACGCCCCGACCGAACAACGCCGGCAGGCCATGACCGAAGCCCTGCGCGCCTGGGACCCGGAAGCCGACGTCACCCTGGAATCCGGCACCGGCCGACTGAGGGTGATGACCACGCTGCCGACCGAGCGCGTGATCGCCATTCTCAAGGACGTAGGCGAGCATGCCGAAGCTGGCGAAAGCGAACCGCGCGGGCACAAGGCGGGGCAGTGCTGCGGCGGGTGTTCGCATTGATCAAGGGTTGATCTGAAGGATTTCCCACACCTCGTCCCGGACTGTCAGATCGCGTCCAGGATGCTGCACTGGCCGAATCCGCCGTTGTCGATAGGCGGCTTGAAGTGGGGGCATTCACCGATGGACGGTTGCAGCACCTTCCTCTTCCTGTGGTCCCGGTCGGGGCAGGACTGGAGCAGGTAGACGCGTCCGTGGGCGTCTCCTGCGTACGCGACGAGATTCGGGCAGTACTCAGACCGTTGTTCCGTCACGAGGGTGAACGCATGCCGTGCCGCCCAAGCATCTGCAACGCAGGCGAGGGCAAGGGCATTGCGTCCGGGAGCCTCCAGTGTGCCGCACGGCTTGGCGTCTGCGCCCGCGATACGCTCCATCTCCGCCATGAAGTGGACTTTGTCGCGTCCGTAAGTGTCGTCGTCGATCGGTGCGACGACAGTGCCGCACGCGACGACCCCGAGGGCGATGGCGCATCCGAAAACCGCGTCATGGAAGTGCCGCATGGGTTTCTCCTTGATCATGGTGCATGGATGGCTAAAGGATCTCGGGTAGCGCTTCTACATGAGGCTTGCAGAAGCCCTCGATTAACTCATGGATTCGGGTGAGCTTGCGAACTCCGTGGGTCTGCATGCGTCCTCGCTCGCGTCACCCCGCCGATCGATCAGTGCCAGTGCTCTCTGCGGGGCAATGCAGGTAGGAGGAAAGTGCCTGCTCCCATCCCGCGGCTGCATCGAAGGCCTCATCGAGCCAACTGCCGCCGTTCGCCGAGAAAGCGCCCATACCATGCTGAACCATGTAGCGGGGCACATAATCCGGCGGTCCAATCCGACGGATTTCGATACACAACGCCTGCAGACGCGCCGGGTCCTCCGTCATTGTCATGATGGTCTTCCGGAACCTGTCAGCCCTTTCCTTCGGTAACGTTCCCAATGCCTGCATCTGCAGCACAGGGATCGCCTGGTGCGCGCTTCTGTCGGTGACGCGAAGCGTATCGAAGCGGCCATAAGCTCCTGCAAGCGCATACAGCACGGCGCCGCTCTCGAGATCGTCGGCAGAAACACAGGCTGCCACGCCCTGATAAAGATCAGCTGGCGTATATGTATTACTGGCCATGGTGGAATCGATACACCCTATTGGATTATTCGATTCGAGATTGCCTTGGGCCTGATGATCGACGACAGGCGCGGTGGCGGTCTGCGTGCAGCCCGCTTGCATCAGCGCAGACGAAAGCACCATGAAAGGAAGTGCTGTCTTTACGAAAGCCATGGGGTCTTCCCGGGAAGACGGATTCTGGGCCTGGACAATGCCAGTCGGATTCGTGCCTCGAAGATTGCCGTCATGCCCCTCCCCTCCACTGCCGAGAGCATGGCCTGGATGCATTCCGAGCGTTCAAGGCTCGCAGCCTCGCAGCCCGAGGTTGAGCATCCCCCCTTCGGGGAAAACAAACATGCTGAGAAGCGCCACCAGGAAGGCGGCAAGAAGGAGCGAAATCATCGCGTAGGCGATGGCGTTCGTGCGCGCCCACCAGCCCGTGTGCACGCGAGTTCGGAAGAGCACCGATGTGCCGGGCGCGGGATACTGTCCGGACCGCCATATCCTGAAGGCGCTTCGGCCACACAGATAGGCAAAACTCGCCACCACCATCGTGGCCATCACGACGACGACCCACATCCATGGAAGCTGTTTGCAGAGGGGCAGGTCGGCCGCATTTCGATCGTAAAGGCGCGCCGTCAGGAAGATTGTGGCGCCGCCGAACGGCGGAAGAAGGGCCTTGCCGAGCGCGATCAGGCGTTGGCGCGGCGTCGGGATGATATAGGCATTCATCATGGAGTTCGGCGGTGTTGTCAGTGGCTGATGCGGGAGCCGATGTAGTTGTAGCAACCGGCGGCGATGATCGCCACGACCAGGGTGATCAGGCCCACGCCTTCGATGTCGAGGTCGGCTTTGAGGATCCTGCGTCGCCAGGAGGGCACCAGCAGGCATGGCGCGATGACCGCCAGGCCGGCGCCGAGGCTGATCAGCCCAAGCCAGAACTGCCACTGCCAGAATTCAACAAGCTGTTCTGCCATTTCCTGATGTCCTGCAGTGCATGGGTGCTGGGTGAGCAACCGTACGGATGGCATTCCGGTGCGGCGTGGGCAGCGATGAACGATAACGCGCGTCAGCGGCTAACTGCACCACTGGTTCTCGCACGGAACGCCATCCCGGTCGCCATCCATCTTGGTGTTCGGACAGTGCTGGATGAAGTACGTCGCTTCTGCGCAGGATCGCATTTGCGAGCAATGCGTTCGGCCATCGCAGCGGTACGAGGATGGGCGTGAGGGAGGTGGCGAACCAGCCGATGGCTGTCCCCAGCGTCGGTCAAACTGTGATGGCGCGGGTGCGACCTGCGCAGTGTTCGCCGCTGGTGTCTGGGTCGCGCGCTTTGTCTTGTACACGTCGTAGGTGTACACGCTGGCCACACCGACGGCCATGAGCAGGAGCAGGCTGGTCAACTTCATGGCGGCTCCTGAGCGAGTGGCTCGGGCAAGGTCGCATGGTTGGCGATCCTTGCGGTGACGGTGCAGGATGGCGGCGTGGCGACAGCCTCGTCAACAAACAAAAAGAGAGCCGCTATCGCGGCTCTCTTGCTGCAACCCGCAGCAGGTGGCCCGGCCTCCCCACCCGGAGGGGCCGGTTCCAGGGTCAGGCTTCGTTCGGTTGCGCGACGGGCAGTGGCTCGCGGCGCGGGGCCAGCCACAGGCTGGCCACGAACCACACCAGCGACAGGGCGCCCACGCTGAAGAGCGTGTCGGCGGGCACGCGCATCCACACCAGCATGTCCACGATCGGCTGCTGCATGAACTCCGCCGAGCGCGCGAACCAGTAGCCGTGCTCCAGCGCCGCGTTGAGCTGCAGGATGCCGAGCGGCAGCAGCGTCAGCAGCGACATGCCGGCCAGGCCGATGTTGAGCGACCAGAATGCGGTCTTCAGCAGCTTCTCGTTCCACACCACGTCCGGCTTCAGGCCGCGCAGGCAGAACAGCATCAGCCCGATGCCGAGCATGCCGTACACGCCGAACAGCGCCGTGTGGCCATGGTTGGGCGTCAGGTTCAGGCCCTGCATGTAGTACAGCGGCAGCGGCGGGTTGATCAGGAAGCCGAACAGGCCGGCGCCCACCAGGTTCCAGAACGCCACCGCGATGAAGAACATGATCGGCCAGCGGTAACGCTGCATCCACGGCGTGGCCTTGCCCATCTTCCAGCTGTGGTACGCCTCGAAGCCCACGTAGGCCAGCGGCACCACTTCCAGTGCGGAGAAACTCGCGCCGATGGCGATCACCGCCGTCGGGGTGCCGGCGAAGTACAGGTGGTGCAGGGTACCCAGCACGCCGCCGGCCATGAACACGATGGTCGCGAACAGCACGGCGACCGTGGCGCTCCTGGTCTGCAGCAGGCCCAGGCGGGTGAACAGGAAGGCGATCACCGCCACCGCGAAGACTTCGAAGAAGCCCTCCACCCACAGGTGCACGACCCACCAGCGCCAGTACTCGACCATCGACAGGTGCGTGTGTTCGCCCCACATCAGGCCGGCCGCGTAGAACAGGCCGATGGCGACGGTGGACAGGAACAGCAGGCTGACGATGCTGCGCGACTCGCCGCCGTGGCGGATCGCCGGCCACAATGCGCGGCCCACCAGCACCAGCCACAGGGTCAGGCCGATGAAGAGGAACCACTGCCAGAAGCGGCCGAGGTCGACGTATTCCCAGCCCTGGTGGCCGAACCAGAAGTTGTGCTCCAGTCCCAGCTTCTGCATCACCGCGAACCACTGGCCGGTGAACGCGCCGACCACGATGATCAGCAGGCAGGTCCAGAGGAAGTTGACGGCCAGGCGCTGGAACTTCGGTTCGTGCCCGGAAATCGCCGGACCGATGTACAGGCCCATGCCGAGCCACGCGGTCGCAATCCACAGCACCGCGAGCTGTGTATGCCAGGTACGCGTCAGCGAGTACGGCAGGATGTCGGCCAATGCGAAGCCGTAGGCCTCCTGGCCTTCCACCTGGTAGTGCGCAGTGATCGCGCCCAGCAGGATCTGCACGACGAACAGCGCGATGACCACCCAGAAGTATTTCGCGGTCGCGCGCATCGACGGGGTGATCTTGATCTTCGCGAGCGGGTCGGTCTTCGGCAGCACGGGTGCCATCTCGTCGCCGTGGTTGACCGCGTAGTGCCAACCCAGCAGCGCGACGCCGAGGATCAGGAACAGCACGCTGAAGACCGTCCACAGGAAGGCACTCGGCGGCGGCGTGTTGCCGACCAGCGCGTCTGCCGGCCAGTTGGCCGTGTAGCTGATCGCCGCGCCGGGACGCTCGGTCACCGACGACCACGCCGCCCACCAGTAGAACGCAGTCAGCTGGCGACGGTGTTCGGCATCGGGCACCGTGTTGTTGCGCATGGCGTAGGCCTCACGCAAGTCCGCGGTACCGGGTTCGTCGCTGAACAATGCGGTGTAGTGCGAGGCCACCTGCGCGATCGCCAGCGCACGGTCGTTGCTGACATGCACCGTGCCCGTGGCTTCGTCATAGGTGTTCGGCCGCAACAGCTGCTGCACGCGCTTGGCGTAGGCCGCCTGGGTGGCTTCGTCCAGCTGCGTGTAGCTGTCGAGTCCGGCGTCGCGCCTGGCCCACAGGTCCAGCACGGCCACCGCTTCGCGATGCAGCCAGTCGGCGCCCCAGTCGGGCGCGACGTAACCGCCGTGGCCCCAGATGGAGCCGAGTTGCTGGCCGCCGATCGACTGCCAGACCTGGCGACCGGTCTCGATGTCCTGGCGGGTATAGACCACCGTGCCGTCGTCGGCGACGACCCGCTCCGGTACCGGTGGCGCCTGGCGGTGGACTTCGCTGCCGACCCAGAGCAGGACGGCGAACGACGCAATGAGCAGGGCCGCCAACCCCACCCACAACTTGCGTGTCGAATTCATGATGCGGCTCTCCTGGAGGAACGGCCGCATCATCGGCGCGCCGGCCGGGGGCCTCCATGACGCAGGTCAAGCCGGGAGGGAATCGCACGATCTGCCTTCTGTAGGAGCGACGTCAGTCGCGACCGGAGCCTGTCCGGTCTTCGTGGAGCTGATCGGCAGTCGGGCCGTGCGGTCGCGACTGACGTCGCTCCTACAGGGATCCCGTCCCTCACTCCCGCAGCACGGTCAGCGCGAGGGCTTCCAGGCGGGGCAGGTCGAGGATCTCGACGTCGCGTTGCTTGATGTGCAGCAGGCCATCCTGTTCGAACCGGCGCAGCACGCGGCTGACGGTTTCCGGTGCCTGGCGCAGGTAGTTGGCGATGTCGGTGCGCGCCATGGTCAGCTGGAAGCGGCGTGGCGAGAAGCCGCGTGCGGCCAGTCGCCGCGACAGGCCGATCAGGAATGCCGCCATGCGCTCGTCGGCGGTGTTGTCGCGCGCGAACAGCGAGGCCACGCCGATGTCGTGGCTCATCAGCTTGAACAGGTGCTGCTGCAGGTTAGGCAGGCGCGCGGCCAGCAGCGCGATCTTGGGGAACGAGAAGCGGCACAGCATCACCGTGTCCAGCGCGATCGCGTTGCACGGGTAGCGGTCGCCGTGGATCGCGTTGAGGCCGATCACTTCGCCGGGCAGGTGGAAGCCGAGCACCTGTTCGTGCCCGTTGCGGTCGATCTGGTAGGTCTTCACCGTGCCGGCGCGCACCGCGGCGATGGCGCCGAACGTGTCGCCTTCGCGGAACACGTGCTCGCCCGCGCGCAGCGGGCCGACGTGTTCGACCAGCACGTGCAGGTCCATCAATGCGCGCTTGTCCATGCCCTCGGACAGGCAGGCCTGCGAGAACGCGCAGGTGGAGCAGAAGTTCAGGGCGTCGCCGTCGTCGGCGACGATGCTCGCGTCGGTGCGCGGAAAGACCAGCGGTGAGGTCATGCGGACACTCCCGGATGGATCAGACCGTGCGCGAGTAGCGAGGCGTCGAGGCTGCGGTGGCGGGGAGGTAGCGATCGAAGCACATGGCGATGATACGCAACAGCAGCCGTCCCCGCGAGGTTGCCTGCAAGCCATCGGCGGCCAGCTGCACCAGCCCGTCGTCCTGCAGCGGACGCAGCCGTCGCAATGCATCGTCGAAATAGGTCGTGAAGTCGATCACGTGGCGGCGGCCGAGGTCGCGGTAGTCCAGCACGCCGTGGCACATCAGCTGCTGGATGACGTCGGCGCGGATCACGTCGTCTTCTTCCAGCCGCATGCCGCGCCATACCGGCAGGTGGCCCTGGTCGATGGCCTGCTCCCAGCTGCCGAGGTCGCGCGGGTTCTGGCTGAAGCTGGGGCCGATGTGGCTGATCGCACTGACGCCGAGGCCGATCAGGTCGCTCTCGGCATGCGTCGTATAGCCCATGAAATTGCGGTGCAGCCCGCCATGGTGTTGTGCGATGGCCAGGCTGTCGCCGGGCAGGGCGAAGTGGTCCATGCCGATGTAGACGTAGCCGGCCTCGCCGAGCTTGTCGATCGCGCATTGCAGCAGGCCCAGCTTGTCCTCCGGTGCCGGCAGCTCGTCGGCGTTGATGCGCTGCTGCGGGCGGAACAGCGAGGGCATGTGCGCATAGCTGTAGATCGCCAGCCGGTCGGGCCGCGCGTCGAGGGTGATGTCGAGCGTGCGCGAGAAGCCGGCCAGTGTCTGCTTCGGCAGGCCGTAGATCAGGTCCACGTTCACCGACTGCAGCCCGTGCGTGCGGCAGGCCTCGATGATCGCCAGCGTCTGTTCGACGCTCTGGATGCGGTTGACCGCGCGCTGCACGTCCGGATCGAAGTCCTGCACCCCCAGGCTGGCGCGGTTGAAGCCGGCGGCGGCGAGTTCGCCCACATCGTCGGGGGTAATGAAACGCGGATCCAGTTCGATCGAGCAGTCCAGCCGCGACGCGGGGGCGAATGAGTAATGCCGGCGCAGTACGTCCATCGCTTCGGCGATCTGCGCCGGCGACAGGAAGTTGGGCGTGCCTCCGCCGAAGTGCACCTGCTCCACGTCGCGGTCGCGGTCGAACAGCGCCGAACTCATCGCCACTTCGCGGTACAGGCGGGTGAGGTAGGACGCGCCGCGCGCGGTGTCGCGGGTGATGATGCGGTTGCAGCCGCAGTAGAAGCACGGGCTGGTGCAGAACGGGATGTGCAGGTATAGCGACAGCGGTCGCGGAATGGGGTCGCCATTGCTGATCGCGGCCATCGCGCGCAGGTCGGCTTCCTGGAAGCCTGGCGAGAACTGCGGCGCGGTGGGATACGAGGTGTAGCGCGGTCCCGGCGTGTCGTAGCGCCGCAGCAGGTCGGGATCGAAGAGGGAGGACAGGCTGGCCATGGGGGCAGACTAGGCAGGTGGCCCCGCGCTGTCCTTGACATGGGTCAACCGGCGGCGGCGTGCCGTCGCAGGCTTCAGCGTCGTGAAGCGGGCGGCCTGGACCGGGATTGGCAAGCACCCGGCGCGGCACTAGGCTGGGTCCGCCGTGGAGATCGCGGACAGGGAGCGGCAATGATCGGCTATCACGAGGCAGTGGCGCGACTGAAGGACGGGGCGGGCCGGTTGGCCACGCAACGGGTCGTGCTGGCCGATGCGGTCGGTCGCGTGCTCGCCGACGACGTCGTCGCCATGTTCGCGCTGCCGCCGTTCGACAACGCCGCGATGGACGGTGTGGCGCTGGCGTCGACGGGTCGGGTCGCGAGCGCCGGGAGCGAATGGGAGATCGGCGCGTGCATCGGCGCCGGCGACACGCCGCCGCAGGACGACGCGTCCGCATGGGACATCATGACCGGCGCGGCGCTACCCGCACGCGCCGACACGGTCGTGCCGGTGGAACGCATCGACAGGCTGCCGCCGCACGTGCAGGAACACGCGCCGCGCGTGCGCCTGCTGGCCGATGTGCTGCCTGGCGCGAACATCCGGCGGCGCGGCGAGGACGTGCTGCCGGGGCAGCGATTGTTCGACGCAGGGACGCTGATCGACGCGGCGCAGCTGATGCTGCTGGCGGGCGCGGGCATCGACCGCGTCGAGGTTGCGCGACGTCCGCGCATCGCCTTGCTGGCGACGGGGCGTGAAATCGTCGCGACCGGCGCACCGCTGCCGGCGGGCGGCATCCACGATGCGACCTCGCCATACCTCACGGCGGCGGTCGTCGCCGCCGGCGCGGAGATGGTCCAGGTCACGCATATCGGTGACGACGTGGCGACGTTCCAGGCCGCCATCGATGCGGCCGTGTCGTGCGGCGCCGACCTCGTGCTCAGCACGGGTGCGGTGTCGAAGGGATGCTACGACTTCGTGCCCGCTGCGCTGGAAACGCGTGGCGCAGAAGCGCTTTTCCATGGCGTGGCGATGCGGCCAGGAAAACCGGTTTTCGCCGCACGGTTGCGCGAAGGCCCGCATTTCGTCGGGTTGCCGGGCAATCCGTTGTCGACGGCAGTGGGTTTCCGCTTCCTGGTCGAGCCGTTGCTGCGTGCGTGGCTCGGCATGGCGCCCGAACCGGTGCGCCGACTGCCGCTGGCGATGGCCTGCGGCAAGCGCGCCGGCCTGCACGCCGCGTTCCACGGCACGCTGCATTGCGATGGCGAGGGCCGTTTGCAGGCCTGCATCGCCGAGGCGCAGGCGTCGTTCCGGCTGCTGCCGTTCTCGCACTCGTCGGTGTGGATCACGCTGCCGGCGGACGCGGATCGCATCGAGGCCGGCGCACTCGTGGGCGTGCATGGCCATGGCCACCTGCGCCCGCCGACGTGGTCGCCGGCATGACACAGGCATGGCGCGCCGTGCTGCTCGCCGGCGGGCGTTCGTCGCGCATGGGCACCGACAAGGCGCTGCTGCCCTGGGGTAACGGCACGTTGCTCACCCATATGCATGCGCTGCTGTGCGCGGCAGGCACGGCCCAGGTGATCGTCAGCGGCACTCGGCCGAGTGTCGATGGCGTGCCGGACGCGCTTCCCGACACCGGCCCCATGGGGGCGCTGGCTCAACTCGCTCCACGGCTGAAAGACGGCGCGTGGTTGATCGTGCCGGTGGACATGCCCCTGCTTTCACAGGGCCTGATCGATGCGTTGCTGGCGACCACGTCGGCCTGCGCCTGCGTGGAGCACCACATGCTGCCGATGGTGTTGCGGATCGATGACGGCGTGCGCGCGGTGATGGCCGATATCGGCGGCCGTCCAGGGCGCGAGCGCTCGTTGCGCGCATTGCAGCAGTCGCTGGGCGTGGAACACCTGCCTGCTTCCGTCTGGCAGCATGCGCTGCGCAACTGCAACACGCCGGAAGACTGGGCCACGCTGCGCAAGATGGCCTGAAAACGCAGCGTCCGATGACCGGACATGGCCTGCCGGATGAATGTGATAGCCTGCGGCCGCAGCATCGTCGCACCCAGTACCCACCCGCAAGGTAGGCCTCATGGAGCAGGGCGAAGGAACAGCCGTTGCGAGCAAGCAACGGGAGCGCACCGCGTTCCTGCTGCTGACGGCCGTCGTTTTTCCGTTGATGGCGGTGCTGATCGTGGCGGGGTACGGCTTCCTTGTCTGGATGTGGCAGCTGATGTTCGCCGGTCCGCCGACGGGGCCGTGAGCGGTGGATGGCGTGCGCTCCCTTTCGCGACGCACCCTGTTGTTCGGCCGCGCCGTGTCCGTTCCGGTTGCCGCTGCCTTCCGCCCGCCCTGGGCCAGGCCCGAATCCGGATTCGCCAATGCCTGCACGCGATGCGATGCCTGCGTGCGCGCCTGTCCGCAGCAGGTCCTCGTGCGCGACGCCGATGGTCTGCCGCACTTCGATGCGCAGGCCGGTGAATGCACGTTCTGCGGGGATTGCGCCGCGGCGTGCGACAGCGATGCCTTCCTGCCGACCCTCGATCCGCCGTGGACGCTGTCCGCGCGGGTCGCCGACACCTGCCTGTCCGCGCACGGCGTGGTCTGCGCCAGCTGCCGCGAAGTCTGTCCGACGACCGCGATCCGCGTGCCGCCCGCCGCGCGTGGTGCGGCGGTGGTCGATGCCGAAGCCTGCACGGGTTGTGGTGCATGCGTCGCCATCTGTCCTGCCGGTGCCATTTCCCTGCATCACGCGCGAGCCACGGAGGCCATCGCATGAACCGCCAACGTCCCGATGCCGACATCCATATCGCCAGCTTCGTCATCCAGCACCGCGACACGGCCGCGGACGCGCTCGCCGCGATGATCGCTGCGCACGACGATCTCGATCTCGCGCTGCGGGGCGGAACCCGCAGCGTGGTGATCTGCGAATCCGCCGATCGCCATGCGGTGATGGAACGGGTGGATGCGCTGCAGGCCGTGCCGGGCGTGCTCAACGTGCTGCTGGTCTACCACCATGCCGAGCCGGCGCACGCACTCGACGAACCGCTTCCTTCCCTGTCCATCGTGTCGGCGACCGGAGATGCCCATGAGCACACGTCGTGACTTCATCCGCCACAGCGCACTGGCCACGGCCGCGGCGGCGGCGGGCCTGCCGCTCACCGGTACCGGCAGCAATGTCGTCACCGAAGGCGACCTGACCGCGCTGAAATGGGACAAGGCGCCCTGCCGCTACTGCGGCACCGGCTGCGGCGTGAACGTCGCGGTCAAGGACGGGCGCGTGGTCGCCACGCATGGCGACGTGCATGCCGAAGTGAACCGCGGCATCAACTGCGTCAAGGGCTACTTCCTGTCGAAGATCCTGTACGGCGCCGACCGCCTGACCAAGCCGCTGCTGCGCAAGAAGAACGGCGTGTACGCGAAGGACGGCGACTTCACCACCGTGGAGTGGGACGAGGCCTTCGACGTGATGGCCGCGCAGTTCAAGCGCGTGCTGAAGGAAAAAGGCAGCGACGCCGTCGGCATGTTCGGCTCGGGCCAGTGGACGATCTTCGAGGGTTACGCCGCCAACAAGCTGATGAAGGCGGGCTTCCGCAGCAACCACATCGACCCCAACGCGCGCCATTGCATGGCATCGGCGGTGATGGGCTTCATGCGCACGTTCGGCATGGACGAGCCGATGGGCTGTTACGACGACATCGAGGCCGCCGACGCGTTCGTGCTGTGGGGTTCGAACATGGCCGAGATGCATCCGATCCTGTGGACGCGGGTGACCGACCGGCGGCTGTCGCATCCGCACGTGAAGGTCGTGGTGATGTCCACCTTCGAACACCGCAGCTTCGAACTGGCCGACATCCCGATCATCTTCAAGCCGCAGACCGACCTGGTCATCCTCAACTACATCGCCAACCACATCATCCGCAGCGGCAAAGTCAACCGGGACTTCGTCGGCAGGCACACCACCTTCAAGCGCGGCAACGAGGACATCGGCTACGGCCTGCGGCCGGAGCATCCCCTGGAAGTGAAGGCGAAGAACGCGAAGGATCCGAACGGCGGCCAGCCGATCAGCTTCGAGGATTTCGCCGCCTTCGTCGCACCGTACACGCTGGACAAGGCGGTCGAGATGACGGGCGCCGAGCGCGGCTGGCTGCAGCAGCTGGCCGAGCTGTATGCGGACCCGGAGACGAAGGTGATGTCGTTCTGGACCATGGGCTTCAACCAGCACACGCGCGGCGTGTGGGCCAACAACATGGTCTACAACATCCACCTGCTGACCGGGAAGATCGCCACGCCGGGCAATAGCCCGTTCTCGCTGACCGGGCAGCCGTCGGCCTGCGGCACGGCGCGCGAGGTGGGCACCTTCAGCCATCGCCTGCCGGCCGACATGGTGGTGACCAATCCCGAACACCGGAAGCACGCCGAGGCGATCTGGAAGCTGCCGCCCGGCACCATCAATCCCAAGGTGGGCTACCACGCGGTGGAGCAGAACCGCGCGCTGAAGGACGGCAAGCTCAACGCGTACTGGGTGATGGTCAACAACAACATGCAGGCGGCGGCGAACCTGCGCGAGGAAACCTGGCCGGGCTACCGCAATCCCGACAACTTCATCGTCGTTTCCGACGCCTATCCCACGGTGACCGCACAGGCGGCGGACCTGATCCTGCCGGCCGCGATGTGGGTGGAAAAGGAGGGCGCCTACGGCAACGCCGAACGCCGGACGCAGTTCTGGCACCAGTTGGTGAAGGCACCCGGCGAGGCGCGCTCGGACCTGTGGCAGCTGATGGAGTTTTCCAAACGCTTCACCACCGACGAGTGCTGGTCGGCCGAGTTGCTGGCGGCGAATCCGCAATACAAGGGCAAGACGCTGTTCGACGTGCTGTACCGCAACGGCAACGTGGACCGGTTTCCGACCACGGAGATCGAAGCCGGGTACGCGAACGACGAATCCGCAGTGTTCGGCTTCTACGTGCAGAAGGGCCTGTTCGAGGAGTACGCCGCGTTCGGCCGCGGCCATGGCCATGACCTGGCGCCATTCGACGATTACCACAAGGCGCGTGGACTGCGCTGGCCGGTGGTCAAGGGCAAGGAGACGCGCTGGCGCTACCGCGAAGGGGCCGATCCTTACGTCAAGGCGGGGAGCGGCTTCGAGTTCTACGGCAACCAGGACGGCAGGGCGGTGATCTGGGCGCTGCCGTACGAGCCGCCGGCCGAGTCGCCGGACGACGAGTTCAACCTGTGGCTGGTGACCGGGCGGGTGTTGGAGCACTGGCATTCCGGGTCGATGACGATGCGCGTGCCCGAGTTGTACAAGGCGTTTCCCGCCGCGGTGGTGTTCATGAATCCGGACGACGCGAAAGAGCGTGGCCTCAAGCGCGGCGACGAAATCATCGTGGCCTCGCGGCGCGGCGAGATGCGCTCGCGGGTGGAGACGCGTGGCCGCAACCGCATGCCGCGCGGGGTGGTGTTCGTGCCGTGGTTCGACGCGGGGCAGTTGATCAACAAGGTCACGCTGGACGCGACCGATCCGATCTCGAAGCAGACCGACTACAAGAAGTGCGCGGTCAAGGTCGTCGCCGCCTAGGAGGCTCGTCATGCAGAACAGGCATCTCTGGATCGCGGTGGGGCTGACCGTTGCCCTGATGGCGCTGGTGTTCGTGGCGGGATGGATGGTGGGACGTCCCGCGAAGCACGAGGCGCCGGTGCCCGTCGCGGCCACGCCGGTGGATGCACGCGCGGTGTTCGTGCCCGGCGCGGGCCAGATCGACGCGATCCGTCGCGGCGTGCCGGTCGACCAGGAGGGCCATCCGCCGCCGATGGCGCACGTGGAGAATGCCGACCTGAAGCGGACCCGCGCCTATCCGATGCAGCCGCCGACCATCCCGCATGCCATCGACGGGTACCAGGTCGACAGGAACAGCAACCGATGCATGCTCTGCCATGCGCGCGCGAACGCGGCGACGTTCCAGGCGCCGCCGGTCAGCGTGACCCACTACATGGACCGTGACGACCAGTTCCTGGCGACGATTTCGCCGCGCCGGTACTTCTGCAACCAGTGCCACGTGGTGCAGACCGACGCGCCGGTGCTGGTCGCCAATGGATTCCGCGACATCGACAGCGTGCTGTCGCCACCGTCGACGACGAAGGAGTAGCCGCCCATGTGGTCACGGATGAAGCGGGAGGGACTGGCCTTCTGGCGCACGCTGCGGCTGCCGAGCCGGCACTACAGCCTCGGCTTCCTGACGGTGGCCGGCTTCCTGGCGGGCGTGATCTTCTGGGGTGGTTTCAACACCGCACTGGAAGCGACGAACACGGAAGCGTTCTGTACCAGCTGCCATGAAATGCAGGACAACGTGTTCGAGGAACTGAAGACCACCATCCACTACACCAACCGCTCGGGCGTGCGCGCCACGTGTCCCGACTGCCACGTGCCGCACAACTGGACCGACAAGATCGCACGCAAGATGCAGGCGTCCAAGGAAGTCTGGGGCAAGGTCTTCGGCACCATCGACACGCGCGAGAAGTTCCTCGACGAACGCCTGATCCTGGCCACGCACGAATGGAACCGGCTGAAGGCGAACGATTCGCTGGAATGCCGCAACTGCCACAACTACGATTCGATGGACCTGACCCGGCAGGGCACGCGTGCCGCGCAGGTGCACAAGTTGTGGCTCGGCACCGGCAAGAAGACCTGCATCGACTGCCACAAGGGCGTCGCCCACCACCTGCCCGACATGACGGGCGTGCCGCAGGGCTGAGCGCCGCGCGACGAAGTCAGCCGTGCAGCTTGATCGCGGTCTCCGCGACCACGCGACCCTGGTAGCGCGCGCCCTGCAACTCGTTCTCCGACGGCTGCCGCGAGCCGTCGCCCCCCGCGATCGTGGTCGCGCCGTACGGCGAACCACCGGTGATCTCGTCCAGCGTCATCTGCCCGGCGTGGCCATAGTCCAGGCCGACGATCACCATGCCGAAATGCAGCAGGTTGGTGATGATCGAGAACAGCGTGGTTTCCTGTCCGCCGTGCTGCGTGGCCGTGGAGGTGAAGGCGGCACCGACCTTGCCATGCAGCGCCCCACGCGCCCACAGGCCACCGGCCTGGTCCAGGAAATTCGCCATCTGCGAACTCATGCGGCCGAACCGGGTGCCGGTGCCGACGATGATCGCGTCGTAGTCGGCCAGCTCCGCGATCGTGGCGACCGGTGCGGGCTGGTCCAGCGCGTAGTGCGATGCGCGCGCGACGTCGTCGGGCACCAGTTCCGGCACGCGCTTGATGTCGACCTGCGCGCCCGCGCCGGCCGCGCCCTCGGCGATCGCGTGCGCCATGGTTTCGATGTGCCCGTAGGCGGAGTAGTACAGCACCAGGATTCTGGCCATCGCGGGTCTCCTCAGGAATGCGCGTGTGCAGGTTCGCTCAGGCTCAGTGTGCGCGCCGCACCCGTCGTGCCGGTGTGATGGCACCGGCGCGAGCATTTCTCCTTTGCACGTTCCTGGCAGCCCGTGGCCGAAGGAGCCGCGCGGCATCCTGCAGGTGAAAGCGGCGGACGCGCAGCACCTGTTCGATGCCGATACGCTGGCGCACGAGCCATTCGATTTCCTCGACGGCACGCCCGGCGTACCGGCCCCGTCCGATCCATCCCGACCGCGGCGGACGTAACGGATACGCGTGGTTTGCCATCGCCCTTGGCATGGCGGCAATCGATCCGGTGGCCCACCCTGACCCCTCTGGTCAGAGACGAATCCGCTTAGCGCGTGCCTTCCAGTGTGTGGGGGGCAAGCAGCTGGCTTAGCCATTCGGCGAGCACGGAAACGGGGCGGGACTTCCTTCGGTCATTCGTGTGGATCAGGGAGATCGAAAGCGGGGGCGCCTGGTACTGGCGCAGGATCTCGATCAATCGTCCTGCATCGAGGAGATGCTGTACGTCGAAGCGTGGCACCTGGATGATCCCCAGGCCGGCACAACCACAGGCGATGTAGTTTTCGGCGTTGTCGACGGTGGCTCTGGCCTTCACTTCGATCAGTTCGACCTGTCCGGAGTCCGTCATGTACTCCCAGTGGCCGGGTTTGAAGTCGGCCGTGTTGTCGTACCCCACAATGCAGTGCTCGCGCAGATCCGGCGGGTTCTCCGGTATTCCCAGATGGTCGAGGTAGTCGGGACTCGCGCAACTGATCACGTCGAGCGCGCCCAGCTCCCGTAGCGTCTGGTGCTTGCCGTGGCTTCGTGCTTCGCCCACGCGAACCACGCAATCGATCCCTTCTGCGACGGGGTCGACAAAGCGATCCGTCGAACTCAGATGCAGCTCCAGATGGGGATGCTGTTCGAGGAGCTGCGGCAGGCCTGGCGCAATGAGTCGCCTTGCGATCCGGCTTGGAGCGTCCACCTTCAGTCGTCCGGCCACCGCGTCATCCCGGTCCAGGAAGCGCCGTTCCAGCGCGTCGATATCCACCAGTACGATGCGCGCCCTTTCAAGGAGCTCTTCGCCGTCCGCAGTGAGGCTGACCCGGCGCGTCGTCCGGTGGAAGAGTCGCGTCCCGAGACTGGCTTCCAGTTGCTGGACAGCGAAGGATACCGACGCGCGCGGAATGCGAAGGTGTTTCGCCGCGGCAATGAAGCTGCCCAGTTCCGCCACGTAGAGGAACGCGCGGTAGCGATCAATCTTGTCCATCGGTCGTGCCTTGGCGGGTCGGTATGTGGGTCCGCGATACGTCTGGTCGCGTCATGCAGGGGCAGCGGTTCCTGGCGCCGGTCGGGTTGCGCAACCCCCGCCAGGCATGTCGGCCAGGCGGCATCCTGCGACCGACCGCCCATTTCAGTACGCATCAGTATTGTGAGATCAGCAATGATCCGATTGTCCATGAAATTGGACCAATAAGAGCATGGAAGCCTGATTCCCTCAGGAAAATTCGAGCGGATTCACCGTTTTTCCAACGATTGGCTTTGAATTCACCCCAATCGGTTGACTCCACTATTGTGAGATAACAATAATTACATACGGGGTCGCCCCGGCCGGAACGGCGGGCGCAAAAGAAATTCGGTCAAGAAGTGCTCACAAGACGTCCTAGACCTGAGTAACGGTCTAGTTGTCGAGCGACTGCCACGAGCAGTCGCACAGGGGAAAATCAGGTGCTCAAGAAATCCGTCTCGGCGCGCGAGCTGGTATCGCGCACGCGCTCACTTTTGTCTGCCGTCAACAAGGGCGGCGTCCTTGGCAGTGGCATGGCACGCGCTGCGAAGCGCAGCCTCGCACTCCTCGTGCTGTGCGGTGCGTCCTCGGTCGGCCTTGCCGCAGACCTGCAGATCAGCAATCTGTCCGACACCGGATACGACCCGACGCCGGTCGGCGGCCCCGTGGTCTATCACGTGGTGGTCGAGAACGGCGACATCGACACGGTGGCCGACGCGGTCGCGCTGTTCGACCTGCCGGCCGGCGCCACGCCCGGCACGTTGCCGGCGTTCTGCGCCAGCCTGGGCGGCTCGCCCGTGCGCATCCGCTGCAACATCCCCACGCTGACGCAGGCATCGTCCTCGGTCGCGTTCGACATCCAGATGAACACCACGGGGATGACCGCGGGCACCGTGCAGATCCACGGCGCGGCCGGCTTCGCCGGCAGCCTGCCGGGCGCCGCAGAGCCGCTCGACACCCTGTCGCCCACGCATCCTTTCTACGGCAGCGACAGCGACACCGACAACAACTACCTAAGCCAGGGCACCACGCTGCAGCAGTCGGGGGACCTGCGCCTGCTGAAGACCGCGACGCCGTCGCCGGTGATCGGCGGCGCCGAAGTCACCTACACCCTGCAGGTGTTCAACGACGGCCCGAACGCATCGGCCGGTTTCAACGTGGTCGACACGCTGCCTGCCGGCGTCACGCTGATCGCGGGCAGCTTCGTGGGGCCGGGCTGGACGTTCAACGCGGGCACGATGACGGCGACCCATGCCGGATCCGTCGCCAATGGCGGCAGCGCGTCCTTCAGCTTCCGCGGCAAGGTCAACGTCGGCAGCGGCAACATCACCAATGCGGCCGTGGTCAACGCTGGCGCGATGCCGGACCCGAACGTGGGCAACAACACGGCGGAAGTGACCACACCGGTCACGCCCGGTGCCGACCTGATGATCAGCAAGAGCGCCAACCCTGCGCCTGCGATCGCCGGCGAGCCGGTCACGTTCAACATCCAGGTGCGCAACCTCGGCCCCAGTGCCGCGACCAATCCGCGCTGGACCGACACGATGCCGGCGGGTTTCACCGTCACCGGCGGCAACCAGCCCCCCGGATGGACTTGCACGACGTCCGGCGGCGACACGGTGCGCGGATGCACGTTGGCCGGCAACCTGGCGGTCGGCACGATCGTCAACTTCACGGTGACGGCCATGGTGCCGTCCAACGGCACCAACAGCAGCGGCAACGTCACCAACACGGCGACGGTGGCCTCGGACACGCCGGATGCGGTGCCCGCCAACAACACCGGCAGCACCACCTTCAGCGTGGTGCCCGACGGTGCCGACCTGGGCCTGGCGAAGCGCAAGGCGCCCGCGCTGGTCGCGATCTGGCCGGGCAGCGGCGACGACAGCGACAGCCGCATGACGTCCACCATCGAGGTGCACAACTACGGTCCGCGTGCGGCCACCGGCAACGTGCGCGTGGTCGATACGCTGGCGCCGGGCGAGGAGTACGTGAGTGGCGGCAACCCGGGCGAGTGGACCTGTTCGGTCGCGCCGCCGACGTGGAACGTGGGCGGACCCACGCAGGTCGTCACCTGCGACCTGGACGCCTCGCGGTATCCGCTGGCGAGGAATGCGGATGCGCCCGCCCTGCGCATCATCACCCGCGCGCGCACTGCGGACATCGCGCTGACCAACAACGCCTGCACGGGCGGTTCGGGCGGTTCGCTCGAGCCGATCACCGGCAGCATCGACGAAGACCGCAACACCAACAACGATTGCGCCGGCGACGGCACGCGCACCACCAACGACCGCGTCGACCTGCAGATCGAGAAGTGGACCAACGCGCCCGGCGCGGGCGACAACACCATCGCCGTCGGCGTCGGCAGCTTCACCTACACGCTGCGCGTGACCAACCTGGCCATCACCGACGCGGTGCCGGCCACCGGCATCGTGGTGAACGACACGCTTCCCGGCTTCGTGCCGGCCTCCGGCGGCCTGCCCAGCACGGGCATTTCCGTCAGTGCGCCCGCCGGCTGGAACTGCCCGGTCACGGGTGCATCGATCGTCTGCCGCTCGGGCACCACCGCGCTGAATCCCGGCACGTCCGCGGACATCGTCGTCACGGTCACCCGCCCGCTGTTCGACAGCCTGGGCCAGAGCCCGGGCAGTTGCGGCGTCGGCGCGCCGGCCACCGGTGCGTTCTGCAACACCGCCGGCGTGGCGGTGGACCCGGCAGTGCCGGATTCGGTCGGCGAGATCAACGGCGCCAACAACCAGGCCAGCGACTGGGTGAGCATCGAGCGCGAGGCCAACCTGCGCACGACCGCCAAGAACATCACCACGGGCAACGTCGGCCGCGCCGGCGTGAACAGCCAGTACGTGATGTCGTACCTCAACGAAGGCACCGCGACGGTGCCGGGCGTGGTGTTCCGCGACACCTTCACCATCCCGGCCAACGACGCCGGCTTCGTGCTGGTCTCGGCCACCCGTACGCCGGGCACCGTGGCCTGTACCGCCATGCCCGCCGGCGGCCTGACCGCCACCGGCACGGCCGGCGGCATGTCCTACGCCAATCCCACCGGTGCGCCGCTGGCACTGACGATCGAGTGTCCGTCGCTGTCGATGTCGCACCGCCAGAGCGAGGACATGCGGGTCACCATCCGCCCGAACGTCAACAGCGGCAACAACCCTGCCGGTCGCCAGTTCGACAACCTCGCCACGTTCGCCATCACCGGCGGCGCCACCGGCAGCGACGCCAATGGCGCGTTCGACTACAACACCAACACCAGCGCGGCCGACGACCAGAAGACCGCGTCGCTGACGTTCGAGCAGGGCGTCGCCGACCTGATCGTCAACAAGACCGACCTGGGATTCACCGGCGGCGTGGATCCGCTGGGCTACGACGCCCTCAATCCCGCCAACAATCTCATCACGTACCGCATCTCGGTGCGCAACGTCGGTCCGTCCGTCGCGACCAGCGTGCGCATCCACGACACCTACCGCGTGCCGAACGGCCGTCAGGTGCGCTTCATGGGCATCGCGCCGGGCCCGATCGGCGGGCCGTCGACGGCCTTCAGCACCGCGGGCTGCACCGTCACCAGCGCCAATCCGTTCACCGGCACCGGCACGACGCCGGGCGATGCCGGCCTGAGCATCGAATGCGACGTGCCGGGCGCGGGCTTCGGTGGCAGCAATGCCCCTGGCGTGCTGGGCGTGAACGCGACCAGCTTCGTGTACGTGCAGTACCGCTACGAGACGCCGCCCGGCGCCAGCGGCGACACCGCCCGCAACTACGTCAGCGTGGTGCATGCCGAGACGGATCCCAATACCTCCGACAACAGCGTCGACGAGCAGACCTCGATCCGCGCGCGCGCCGACGTGGGCGTCACCAAGCACGTGTTCACCGACCTGCCGGACAGTGATCCGGATGTCGCGTTGCCGGCATCGCCGGCCACGACGGTGGCCTTGCGCCAACCGTTCTACTGGGTCATCGAGGGCACCAACAACGGCCCGGGTGCCAGCCTGTCGCGCGACCGCACCGGCACCAGCCCGTTGAACGGCACCGGCACGGTCATCACCGACACGCTGCCTGCCGGTCTGGAGATCCTCGGCGCGGCGACGTGGCAGAAGAAAGGCCCGTCGCCGGGTGGCGACGAAGTGCCGAACGGCAGCGGCAATTGCGCCGCCGTCGGCCTCGCGCTCACCTGCCACCTGGGCGACGTGACCGTCACGGGCAAGGCGCGCGTCATCGTCCCGGTGCGCTGGACGACGTACCCGGGCGCCGCGGCGCAGGTCAACACCACCAGCATCACTACCGAACAGGTGGATCCGAACCCCGGCAACAACACCGGCACGGAAGACATCCTGGTCACGCGCTCGTCGCTGGAAGGCCTGGTGTTCGAGGACCGCGACCGCGCCGCCGGCAACGGCGGCACGCACCAGGGCATCGCGACCGAACCCGGCGTCCCCGGCGTGACCATCACGCTGACCGGCACCGACGCCTACGGCAACGCGGTCAACCGCACGGCGACCACCGATGGCAACGGCGCCTACAGTTTCGCCGATCTGTCGCCGGCCGATGCCGCGGGCTACACGCTCACGCAGACGCAGCCCGCGGACTTCGTGAACGGTCCGATCGACCCGCCGAACGCGGGTGGCAGCGCGCCGTCGCTGGGCGGCACGTATGCAGCGGGCTCGCCCAACTCGGTGATCAATGCGATTCCCGTCGGCGCCAACCAGGCCGGCGTGCGCTACAACTTCCCGGAAGTGCGTCGTCCCTCGCTGTCCGGCTTCGTCTACGTCGACGGCAACTTCAACAACGTGCGCGATGGTGGCGACGGCGCGATCGCCAATGCCACGGTCGAACTGCTCAATGCCGCCACCGGCACCGTCGTGGCCGCGACCACGACCGATGCCGGCGGCGCCTATAGCTTCACCGGTCTCGATCCGCTGATCGTCTACACGCTGCGCGAAGTCCTGCCGGCCGGTACCTACCAGAACCGTCCCACCGCAGTGAATCCAGGCCTGATCGGCGGCGCGGCCTGCGTCACCGGCTGTACGCCAGGCACCGGCGTGGGCGGCGATGCCGCCACCACCGACCGCATCAGCACCATCGACCTGGGTGCGGGTGTCGACGGCACGCAGTTCAACTTCGGCGAAGACGCGGTGTCGGGCATCAGCGGCCACGTCTACGTGGACCGCAACGGCAACGGCGACTTCGATGCCGGCGATGCGGGCACGGTCAATTCGCGCCCCAACGGCGGCCTGCAGGGCGTGACCATCACCCTGACCGGCGCGGGTGCCGACGGCATCTTCGGCAATGGCGACGATCCGGCACCGGTGGTGCTGCAGACCGACGCCGACGGTGCCTACCAGTTCACCGGCCTGGTGGTCGGCCAGAACTACCGCGTCACCGAAACGCAGCCGGCCGGCTACGGCAACGGCACCGAAAACGCGGGCAACGTCATCGACGTCAGTGCATTGCCGCTCGCCGGTGTATCGGATCGCGACTTCGGCGAAACGCTGGGCTCGCTGGCGGGCGCGGTGTTCGAGGACTTCTCGGCCACGCCGGCCAACAACAACAACGGCAGCTTCGACAGCGGCGAGAATCCGATCGCCAACGTCACGGTGGTGCTGACCGGCACCGACCTGCTCGGCAACCCGGTCAACGTCACCGTGCAGACCGATGCGACGGGCGCGTACGTGTTCCGCGACCTGCTGCCGCCCACCGGCAGCTACACCATCACCGAGACGCAGCCGACCGGCTACATCGACGGCCGCCACACGCCGGGCAACGCGGCGACACCGGGCAGCGCGACCACGCCCAACGTCATCGACGGCATCGTGATCAGCGAAGGCCAGGTGGCGACCGGCTACCTGTTCGGCGAACTGGCCAACGCCGTCATCAGCGGCACGGTCTACCTGGACCGCGGCGACGACGGCGATCGCGATGCCACGGATCCGGGCATTCCCGGCGTCACCGTGGTGATCGAAGGCGCGGGTCCGGATGGCGTGTTCGGCACGCCGGACGACCTGCCGCCGGTCACCCTGACCACCGACGCCAACGGCGGCTACAGCTATGGCGGTGCGATCACCGGCCAGAACTACCGCATCGTCGAGACGCAGCCCACCGGGCTGGCGAACGGCCAGGAAAATCCGACCAACACCATCACCGTCACCAACCTGCCGGCGAGCGGTTCCAGCGACAACGACTTCGGCGAACGCGCCGCGTCGCTGAGCGGCAGCGTGTGGCTGGATGCCAACAACAACGGCGTGCGCGATGCGGGCGAGAACGGCATCGCCGGCGTCAGCGTCTCGCTGCCGGCGGGCACCGTGGACGCGCTGGGCAACGCCGTGACCGCGGTCGTGACCGACGCGAACGGCAACTACCGCTTCGACGACCTGCTGGCCGGCACCTACACCGTCAGCGAACAGGCCGCGCAGCCGGTGGTCGGTGGCGTGACCACGATCAACGGCACCACCGTGGCAGGCACCATCGGCGGCAGCGCCAGTGGTACCGCCACGCCGGTCGCGACCGTGCCCAGCGCGGTGGCCGGCATCGTGCTGCCTGCGGGCGGCGCGTCGATCGACAACAACTTCGGTGAAACGTTCGGCGTGGCGCTGTCGGGTCGCGTGTTCTTCGACGCCGACAACGACGGCGTGCAGTCGGGCGCGGCCGAAACCGGCATCGACGGCGTGACCATCACGCTGACCGGCACCGACGACACCGGCGCGAGCGTGTCGCTCACCACCACCACCGATGCCAACGGCGACTACGCGTTCGACGGCCTGCGCCCGGGCACCTACACGGTGACCGAGCCGACCCAGCCGACCGGCACCAGCAACGGCCAGACCGTCGCGGGCACCATCGGCGGCACACCGTCGGGCACCGCCACGCCGATCACCACCGTACCCAGCGCGATCAGCGCGATCGACCTGACCACGCCGGGTGCGAACTCGGTGGGCAACAACTTCGGCGAGATCCCGCTCAACAGTTCGATCAGCGGCCGCGTGTGGCGCGACAGCGACAACGATGGCGTCGTCGATCCGTCGGAAGAAGGCATCGCCAATGTCGTCGTGCGCCTGACCGGCACCGACCTGGCCGGCAACCCGATCACGCGTGAAGTGACCACGCAGCCGGACGGCACCTATGCCTTCACCGAGCTGCCGCCGGGCACGTACACCATCACCGAACCCGAGCAGCCCGCGGGCACGCTCAACGGCATCACCAATGCCGGCACCGGTGGCGGCACCGCCACACCGCCGACCAGCACCCCGTCCGTCATCAGCGGCATCACGCTGGGCGTGGGCCAGGACGTCACCGGCAACGACTTCGGCGAAGTCCCGGCCGGCACGATCAGCGGCCGCGTCTACAACGACGGCAACAACAACGGCGTCATCGACGCGGGCGAGGGCGGTTACGCGAACGTGCAGGTGGTGCTGACCGGCACCGACGACCTGGGCCAGGCGGTGAACGTCACCGTCACCACCGATGCCGATGGCCGTTACCGCTTCGACGACCTGCGCCCGGGCACCTACACGGTGACCGAACCCACGCAGCCGGCGGAGACGCTCAACGGCATCACCAGCGCGGGCACCATCGACGGCACCACCGTCGGTACCGCGACGCCGGTAACGACCACGCCGTCGGCGATCAGCGGCATCGTGCTGCCGCCGGGTGGCGAGTCGATCGACAACAACTTCGGCGAGATCGGCGATTCGCCCGACCTGGTGGTCAGCAAGACCGCCACGCCGGCCGTCTTCACCGTCAACAACGCTGCCACCTACACGCTGCGCGTGCGCAACATCGGGCAGCAGCCCAGCGCGGGCGAGTACGTGGTGGAAGACCGCCTGCCTGCCGGCCTGACGCTGGCCGCGACGCCGGTGGGCACGGGCTGGACCTGCACCGGCGCACAGGGCGACAACCGTTTCCGCTGCGCGAGCAGCATGGTGATCGCCGCCGGTGCCACCTCGGCCGACAGCATCATCGCGTCGGTGCGCGTGGCCGCGAGCGCCGCCACCGGTTCGCCGGTGAACAACGCGGTGATCGTCGAAGGCGGTGGCGAGAACGAGTTCCGCACGCCGACGCCGGACGAACGCGCCGACTTCGAGGGCAATCCGGGCGACCTGCCGGTGTGCGACCCGGCGATCACGCAGAACGCGTGCCGCCTGCCGACGCCGGTGCAGTTGTCGGCCTCGGTGTCGGGCACGGTGTGGTTCGACCAGGGCAGCGACTTCGGCCATATCGACGGTGGCGACCGCCGCCTGTCGGGCTGGATCGTCGAGGTGGTCAACGGCAGCGGCCAGGTCGTCGGTACGACGACCACCGGCGCCGATGGCACGTACTCCATCGCCGACCAGGTGCCGGGCATTCCGCTGGGTATCCGCTTCCGCGATCCGGCGACGGGCGTGGTATGGGGTCTGCCGGTGAGCGGCGAGACCGTCGCCGGTCCGCCGGTGCCCTGCGACGCCACCAGCGCGATCGCCAACGGCACGGCCAGTTCCTGCCGCAGCAACGAGGGTGGCAACACGCACCTGTCGGTGGTGCTGGCGCCGGGCGCGAACCTGCCGCAGCAGAGCCTGCCGCTGAATCCGGGTGGCGTGGTCTATGACGCGACCACGCGTACGCCGGTCCCCGGCTCGCGCGTGACGCTGACGCCGGTCGGTACCTGTGCGGGCTATTCGCCCGAGCAGCACGTGCTGAACGTCGCACTGGGCGGTTACACCGTGCAGGGCACGTCGGTGTCGATGACGGTCGGTGCGGAAGGCTTCTACCAGTTCCTGCTGGGTTCGGACGCACCGGCGTCGTGCCGCTTCCAGCTGGCGGTGACGCCGCCGGCCGGCTACACGTTCGAGTCCGGCATGATCCCGGCCGAGACCTCGCCGCTGACGCCGCCGTCCACGCCGGGCGAAGGCTATCCGGTGCAGACGAACGCGACCGCGCCGACCGGTCCGGTCGGTACGTCGACGACGTACTACCTGGAGCTGACGCTGGGTTCGGGCGTGGCGGTGCCGGTGCACAACCACATCCCGCTGGATCCGCAGGTCGCGCCGGGCCTGGTCATCACCAAGACCGGCGACCGCAAGACGGTGGAAGTGGGCGACAGCCTGGTCTACACCATCACCATCCGCCAGACCGCGGGTGCGTCGATGGGCACGGTCAACGTGATCGACCGCCTGCCGCACGGCTTCACCTTCATCGATGGCACCGCGCGCGTCGACAACGCCGGCATCGCCAATCCGCTCGGCAAGCCGGGCCCGACGCTGGTGTTCGACGTCGGTCCGCTCGCGGTCGGCCAGCAGAAGGTGCTGACGTACCGCGTGCGCGTCGGCGTCGGCAGCCAGCAGGGCGACGGCATCAACCGTGCGCGTGCCTGGGGCTGTTCGATCGATGGCGGCTGCGTGGATCCGACCACGCTGACGCCGTATCCGAACGGTGGCGTGGTGCCGTCCAACCCGGCCGAGTACCGCGTGATCATCAGCGGCGGTGTGTTCGCCGACGAAGGCTGCGTGCTGGGCAAGATCTTCGTGGACTGCAACGTCAACCACGTGCAGGACAAGGAAGAGCTGGGCATCCCCGGCGTGCGCATGTACTTCGAGGACGGCACCTGGATGGTCAGCGACTCGGAAGGCAAGTACAGCTACTGCGGCCTGCCGCCGAAGAGCCACACGCTGAAGGTCGATCCGTCGACCCTGCCCGTGGGTTCGCGCCTGACCACCAGCAGCAACCGCAACCTGGGCGATGCGGACAGCCTGTTCATCGACCTCAAGAACGGCGAGCTGCACCGCGCCGACTTCATCGAGGGCAGCTGCTCCAACCCGGTGATCGAACAGGTGAAGGCACGCCGCACGCAGGGCGAGATCCGCGCGCCGGAAACCGAGCGCAACCAGCAACCGTTGCGCTTCGAGAGCAAGCCCGCACGCGCGCCGCAGCAGGGCACCGATTCGGCCAACCAGCGGCCGATCGTGGATCCGAGGCCGACGACGACGGATGGCGCACGCAACGGGGAGGTGCAGCCATGAGCCGCTTCGCCCCGCGTCCGTCGACTTCCCTGGAATCCCGTGCCATGCGTGCTTCGCGTCCTTCGTTCCATCCCCTCGCGCTGGCGCTGGCCCTGGCGGTGACGCCGGCGCTGGTGCAGGCGCAGGCCGTGTCCGGCGACCGGCGCTTCACGCCGGCGCTGGGCCAGGCCACGCCGCTGTACCCGCAATCGCCGGAATCGCAGCGCACCGCGCCGCAGCCGCTGTACGCGCAGCCCGGCAATGTCGACTACAGCGTCAACGCCGGCGTTGATCGCGTCGTGGTCGAGGTCGACCGCGATGGCGTGCCGGCCGATGGCCAGTCGCCGGTCAAGGTGGTCGTGCAGTTGTACGGCGCCGACGGCAAGCCGATGGCGGGCGACGCGTTCGCCACCATCGAACACAGCGGCGGTCGCATCAAGCTGGCCGATGGCCGCACGGACGAATTCGGTCCGGGTCGCCTGGACGCCGACGAAGTCACGCCCGGCATCCAGCTGGCCGTGCGCGACGGCCGTGCCGAGTTCGAGCTGCTGGCGCCGCACGATCCGCAGGACGTGCTGCTGCGCGTGACCTCGGGCAGCCACAGCGCGGAAGGCGTCATCGGCTTCGTGCCGGAAATGCGCGAGCTGATCGCCACCGGCCTGATCGAAGGCGTCATCAACTTCCGCCGCAAGGGCGACAACCTGGTCAACGGCACGCAGCGTGGCGATGGCTTCGAGCGCGAGATCCGCCGCTGGGAGAAGCAGTTCAACAGCGGCAAGGCGAATGGCGCGGCGCGCGCGGCGTTCTTCGTCAAGGGCACGATCAAGGGCGAGTACCTGCTGACCGCCGCCTACGACTCCGACAAGGAGGTGCGGGCACGCCTGCTGCGCGACATCCAGCCGGAAGAGTTCTACCCGGTGTACGGCGACGCGTCGCTGCGCGGCTTCGATGCGCGCTCGGCCGAACGCCTGTACGTGCGCGTGGACAAGGACCGCAGCTACCTGCTGTACGGCGATTTCCAGACCGGCGACAACATCGCCACGCAGACCGGCGTGGATTTCGGCGCACAGGCAGGTCAGCGCGTGCTGGGCACCTACAACCGCACCGCCACCGGCCTGGGCTGGCATTTCGAGAACGCGCGCGTGCGCGGCAACGTCTTCGCCATCGAAGACTCGCTGCGCCAGGTGATCGAGGAACTGCCGGCCGCCGGCAGTGGTCCGTACGGCCTGCGCAACAATGCGGTGCTGGAAGGCAGCGAGCGCGTGGAAGTGGTCGTGCGCGACCGCAACCAGCCGTCGCGGATCGTGTCGGTGCGTCCGCTGGGCCGGCTGGTCGACTACAGCTTCGAGCCGTTCTCCGGCCGCATCCTGCTCAACAGCTTCCTGCCTTCGTTCGACAGCGACCTCAATCCGGTGTCGCTGCGCATCACCTACGAACTGGACCAGGGCACCGAGAAGTTCCTGGTGGTGGGCGCGGATGCGCAGCTGCGCGTCGGCGAGAAGGGCGAGATCGGCGGTTCCTACGTCGATGACCGCAATCCCTTCGCCGCCTTCGAGATGGGCAGCGCCAACGTCGGCTACAGGTTCGGCGCCAACACCTGGCTGGTGGCCGAAGCCGCGCGCACGCGCAGCGAGGTCAACACCAACAGCGTCAACCAGTACGGCACGCCCGGCCTGCAAGGGTTGAGCGGCCTGGTGGAAGGCGATGCCTGGCGCGTCGAACTGGGCCACGCCGGCAAGGCCGTGGACCTGAAGCTGTTCGCCGGCCAGTCCGATCCCGCGTTCAACAACCCGGCATCGCCGTTGTACGGCGGCCGCGGCGAGTACAGCGTGACCACGCGCTGGCGCCTGACCGATCGTTTCGAGCTGTATGCCGAAGGCCTGCGCAGCGAGGACCGCAATCCCGACGGCGGCGAACGCGAAGCGGCCAGCGCGGGCACGCGCGTGAAGGTCACCGACAAGCTGACGCTGGACTTCGGTTATCGCGCGATCCGCGAAACCGTCGGCGCCTACTACACGTGGGCCACCAGCACCGGCTACGGCAACATCGGCGGACTGTCGGGTGGCTACGCCACCGGTGCCGGTGGTGGTGCGCTCGGCTACGGACAGCAACCGCTGGATCCGCTGACCGGCCTGCCGATCATCAGCAGCGGCAATCCCAACGACGTGGGCAGTGGCCTGCCGGTGGGCACCGAGCTGTCGTCGGACATGCTGCGTGTCGGCGTGGGCTACCGTGCCAGCGACCGTTTCAGCATCGGCGGTGAAGTCGAGCAGGACATCCACGGCGAAGACCGCAACCGCGTGGCGCTCGGCATGGACTACCAGCTGCGCGAGCGCAGCCGGATCTATGGCCGCTACGAGAAGCAGACCGGCATCAGCGGCGTGAACGGGCTGACCCAGGACGGGCGCGAGGCCGATACGGTCGCGCTGGGCGTGGACACCAGCTTCATCAAGGACACGCAGCTGTTCTCCGAGTACCGCCTGCGCGACGCCATCGCCGGCCGCGACATCCAGGCCGCGTCGGGCATGCGCAATCGCTGGGACGTGCGCGAAGGCCTGCGCCTGGACACGACGCTCGAACACACCAACGTCATCTCCGGCAACATCGGCGATTCCACCGGCATCGGCTTCGCGCTGGACTACAGCGCCAATCCGCTGTGGCGCGGCAACGTGCGGCTGGAACACCGCATCTCCGACGACGTCGCCGGCACGCCGACCAACGAGGGCTATAACACCACGCTGCTGCAGTTCCTGGCGGCGCGCAAGCTGAGCCGCGACTGGACGTTGCTGGCGCGCAACTACCTGCTGCGTACCGAGTACGACGCGCGTGGCGATGTGCTGCAGGACCGCTTCCAGATCGGTGCGGCGTACCGCGACACGGACACCAACCGCGTCAACGCGCTGGCCCGCTACGAGTACAAGCTGGAGAAGGACGAGAGCGGCATGGACGGCACCGGCTTCGGTTCCGACACCGGCCAGGACATCCGCAGCAGCGCCCACATCGTCTCGGCGCATGCCGACTGGCACCCGTCGCGGCCGTGGTGGCTGACCGGGCGCGTGGCGGCGAAGTGGCAGCAGGACAGCTTCTTCTACGCCGACACCGGTCGCGTCGATGACGACTTCAATGCGGTGCTGTTGTCCGGCCGCATCGTCTACGACATCACCGAGAACTGGGACATCGGCGTGCTGGGCTCGACCTTCCGCGGCCAGGACGGCGCCAACCAGTACGCGTTCGGCATGGAAGTCGGCCGCCTGCTGCGGCAGAACCTGTGGCTGTCGGTGGGCTACAACGCCACCGGCTTCCGCGGCGACGACGACCTGGCCGGTTACGAGTACACGCAGCAGGGCGCGTTCATCCGCCTGCGCTTCAAGTTCGACGAAGACCTCTTCCGCAGGGAAGACGCCCGCTACCGCGATCCGGTGCGCTGAGGATTACCGACATGACCACAACGAAGACCTCCCTCCTGTGCGCCGCCGTGCTGGCCGGCCTCGCCTTCACCGCCGGTGCGCAGCAGACGCAGCTGGTGCCGGCGCGCGACCGCATCACCGACGAGGCGATCCACGCCGACCTGTCCGGCTACGAGCGCACCCAGGGCCGCATCCAGGCGTTGAACGACGGCGGTCGCCCGATCCGCGACTACCACCTGTCGAAAGCGCAGTGCTGGCTCGACGTGTCCTTCCACGAGTACTCGCGCAACGACCGCAGCGCCTTCCCGCAGGAAGCGCTGACCGAGTCGGAGAAGCTGATCGTGGGGATGGAGCAGGGCGTCACGCCGCTGCCCACCGACACGCCGCTGGTGAACAACGCCGCGCGCGTGCGCGAAGATCTGTGGAAGCGCCTCGGCGCGATCCACGGCACCCCCGGTTTCGCCTGCGCGCAGCAGGCCGTCGCCTGCGGCGAAGTGGAGCTGGTGCATGCCGGCAACGAGTTCAACCAGCAGCAGTGGCGCCATGCCAAGCCGTACATCCAGATCGCCGAAGACTGGGTGAGCGACGCCGAAGCGCTGTCGCGCCAGTGCGGCGCCGCGCCGAACCTGCCTGCCGCCCTGCCGGTGGATACGGTGCTGACCGCGAACGTGCTGTTCGAATTCGACCGTTCGGGCCGCACCGACATCCGTGCCTATTCGCTGCAGAGCCTGGACCGTGAACTCGGCCGCCTGCGCGAGGAAGGCCTGACGTTGACCGGCGTGGAACTGGTGGGCCATGCCGACCGCCTGCAGGGCCGTGGCCACGACTACAACCAGGCGCTGTCGGAGCGCCGCGCACAGACCGTGCGCGCGCTGCTGGTCGAGCGTGGCGTCGACGCCGGCAAGGTGACCTACGGCTTCAAGGGCGATACCGAACAGGTCCAGCAATGCGCCGGCGTGAAGCCGCAGGCGGCGCTGCGGGAATGCCTGATTCCGAACCGGCGTGTCGAAGTCCGCCTGCACGTCGCACGCTGACATGCCTGCTGCACGATGCGCGCCACGGCCCTGATCCGTGGCGCGTGTCGCGCGGTGATGTCGATCCGCACCATGGCGTGCGGAGTGCGCTTCCCGAACGAAGCGACGGGAGTTCGATTCCATGGAAGGACGCGCCGGGCCAGTCCCGCCAGGACCTTGATGCGCATGGATCCGCACAGACGCGCAGTGCCGTCCGTAACGGCAGGGCGCCGGGAAATTGACTCCATGTCACATTCCGACCATGCTTGCCGCTCAGCCATCCCAGCCAGCCGATCGAGGCTTGATGCTGCGCCACGTGCGGGAGGCTGAAGGAATCGAATGGCTAGGTGACCAGTGGTCGAGAAGGCTTTGGGAGACGTCGCCGGTGAAGTGACGCAGTTGCTGGCCGCCGCTCGCTCGGGGCAGACCAGCGCGTGGGGTCAGATCTATCGCCTGCTTTACCGCGACCTGCGCAATCAGGCGCGCGCGCAACTGGGAAGGTCCGCCCAGCAGACGCTTTCTCCTACCGCACTGATCAATGAAGCCTGGATCAGGCTGTCCGGGATCGACGTGGGAGCAGAGAACAGGAGGCAGTTGATCGCCCTCTGCATCACGGCCATGCGTTCCGTCATCGTCGACCAGACCCGCCGCAAGTTGAGAGAGAAGCGCGGAGGTGGCATGCAGGTCCTGTCGCTGTCCGATGGGTGGGACAGTGGTGAGGACTCGGGGCTTGAGCAACTGGTCGAACTCGATGCGGCGCTCGCCAAGCTCTCGAAAAAGATGCCGCATCTGGCAACGGTGGTCGAGTGGCGCTACTTCGGCGGGCTGTCGGAAGAGGAGATAAGTCGATTGCTGGACGTCAATGTACGCAAGGTAAGAAGGGATTGGCTTACCGCCCGGGCATTTCTCCTGCGCGCGCTGGGCTAACGCCCGCTCTCTGCCATGGCCCGCTCTGATGCCGACGACCACCTCGAACCGTTCGCGCTGAAGTGGGCGAGCCGCCTGATGGGGTTTCCCTCTCCCGCCAGGAGGGCTGTTCTGTGGGTGCTCGCGGTTGGAAACCCCGCGGGGGCGGCCATCGTGAGGGAACTCGTCTCCGGGCGGACCGTTTCAGATTCGATCCTGGATCGCCCCCTCCAGTCCGCACTCGGTAGCGCGGGCAACGAAGGCCAGGAAGACGCCAGGGTCGACGCCGGCAAGCGCATCGGCTCCCGGCTGGGCGCCTGGCGGGTCGTGTCGCTGCTTGGCATGGGAGGCATGGGGGTCGTATATCTGGCCAGGCGGGACGACGGCTCGTACCAGCGCGACGTCGCACTCAAGTGCATGCAGGGCAAGCTCACGTCGGAAGAGGCCATCTCGGCATTCCAGACCGAGAGAAACGCGCTCGCGAAGTTGAATCATCGCGACATCGTGCCGATCATCGACGGCGGCATCCACGACGACGGCACGGCATGGTTTGCCATGCCGCTGCTGGAAGGCGACCGGATCGACGAGTGGTGCGACCAGCGGTCCCTCGATGTCCGTCGACGGGTCAAGCTGCTCATCGACGTCTGCGAAGCGCTGTCTCATGCGCATGAGCGGGCCGTACTCCATCTCGATATCAAGCCATCGGCCATTCTCGTCGACGTCGAAGGGCATCCCAAGCTGCTGGATTTCGGCGTGGCGGAGATTTCGGATGCGGGCCGAGTCGCCAGCGAAGGATCGTCATCGCGGTTGGCCGCCTTCAGTCCTGGATTCTCTGCGCCCGAGCTGATGGCGGCCGGAAGAGGCTCGGCGGCATCCGATGTGTACTCCGTCGGTGCGCTGATGTACGTCCTGCTTTGCGGGCAACCGCCTGTCAGTGCGAACGCGCTCCAGGCCCAGATCGCGATTGCCTCGAGAAGTGCCGCGGCCCCGCCCAGCGCGATGGCATCCCGGTGCGCACCGTCCGTTCATGCGGCCCGTTCGTGCGGTACGGCGCGGCAACTCGGCAAGCAACTGGAGGGAGATCTGGACGCTATCGCGATGCGATGCGTGGCGTTCGAACCCGACGCCAGGTACCGCTCGATGCTGGCCTTGCGCGATGATCTGGCATGCTGGAGTGCCGGGAAGCCGATTTCGCTGAGGAAGACGTTCGGCTATGCCGCGGCCCGCTTCGTTGCGCGCAATTCGCGGCTGGTATCGCTTGCGATCCTTTTCGCGCTGGTGACCCTGACGCTCGGTGCCGTCCTGGCGTGGCAACACCATGAAGCCGTGCGGGAAGTGGAGATATCCACGCGCGCAGAACAGATATTCAGTCAATCGTTGGCTTCGGCTGCCTTGAGGCAAGCCGGCGCGCCCGTGGGTTCCGCCGCATTTCTCGGTCGCACCGAGGTCAATTTCCGACGCTATGCCGACAAGGATCCGCCGGCCGTGCTGGCAAGGGGACTGTCTGCATTGGCGCGTAGCCAGACTGAGGCGGGCAACTATGATGCCGCCCATCGCCTGGCGGCGGAGTCGGCGACGCTCGCCAGTGGAGAAGGGCTTCAATTCGCCTTCAATCAGGTGACGCTGGCGCGCCTCTACAATCTCCGCGCGCAGCATGCGGCTGCAATCACCGCCGTCGAGGTAGGCCGCAAGCGGCTAGGCTTTGTGTTCACCGACCAGGAGAAGCTCGCACGCTTGCAACTCGATACGCAGCTTGCCGTGGCCCACTATGGAGCAGGGGCCGCCGCGAAGGCGCTCAGGATTCTCGGCGACTCGATTTCCGAGTGCGAAGCCCTGGATACCTCGGCAAGCAGGTTGGCGCTGGCTCAAATGCTCATCCTTCGCGGAAGCTGGTATCGGCAGCGGCTCCTCGTGGAGGCTTCCGAGCGCGATCTCGCGCGCGCGATGTCCCTGGCCAGCACCACCGATCCCCGCATCATGGACGATGCGCGAGAAGTGCTTGTCAGGACGATACGTTCATCAAGCTCGGAGAGTAGGGAGAAGCGCGCGCTGAAGGTGGCCACCGACCTTCTCGCGAGCCGGTCCAGTACCTTGGGTGCGCAACACCCTCAAACCGGCATCGCCTGGGTGGAACTGGCGTCGATGCAGATGCTGGCGCAAGACAATGCGCGAGCACAGGAATCCGTCGGGCGCGCGGAGCGCATATTGGCGTCGACGCTGGGCAAGCACCATCCTGCGTACGCGAAAGTCCTCGTGGCCCAATCGCATCTGCGGATATTCCAGTCGAAGCTGGGGGAGGCGGTCGCACTGACGGAGGCGGCCCGCGGGATACTTGCGCGACACCATGGGGAGGCGCATGAGCTGACGCTCGACGTGCGCTTCCTGCTCGCCAACGAGTACTGGTGGATGGCTCGCCAGGACGCGGGCTACATGGACAAGGCGATGAAAGAGATGCGCGAGACGATTGCGATCTATCAGCATCGCAACGGCGAGGTTCCTGCGCTTCATCGGATGGCTTTCGCGGACATGCTGCATCAAGCCGGCGAGAACGAAAGCGCGGAAAGGGAGATTGCGCAGGCCGAGCGTGATGCCGTGCGCCAGTACGGTCCGCAAAGCGAGGAGGTGCTGTCGGCGCAGCACAGTCGCTGGGAGATGGCCACCGAGAGGACGGGCTTCACCGCCGAACGTTCCAGCGCGCTGGATGCCTTGATTGACGGCGCAGCACGCATCGACTCGCTGTATGCCCGGTCCATCCTCTTCACGCTGCTCTTGTCCAAGGCCGAGTGGCATGCGAAGGCGGGCAACAGCGATGAGGCGCGAAGCGCGGTCATGGAGGCGGAGCGTCTTGCCGGAGAAGTGAAGATTCCGGCGTGGTTGGACAAGGCAAGGCAGGTCGCAGGAGAGATCGCGGTGCCGCAGGGTGAGCCGAGTCCGGTTGGCCATTGAGATGGTCGACGTGGATGCGGGAGATCCCGCCGACCTCCGTCGCCGGCATGGCCGGCGTGCTCGCTTCCGCATGGACGGCTGTCTTGCACGCGTCCCGGTGAGTGCATCGACCAAGGGCTTCGACAGGAAGAAAGCGCCGGATTCCTCATGGTCGCTTCGATGCGGATGCTTCATCTGGCACCATCCGGCTGCACCCACTGGCTCTACGGCTTTCCCGGGATCACCATCACGCTAGAGTCCAACTTGACGCGTACGGGGTGGATCTTGCTCAACCACGAGTGGATGGGACGGCGGAAGGCGAGCATCCCTCGCGGGGTCGGTACGGCCATGGGCATCTTCATCGATCGCGCGGAGAACGCCGAGGTGTGGGATGTGGAGGGCCGGCGCTTCATCGATTTCGCCTCCGGGATCGCGGTCCTCAACGTGGGCCATCGCCATCCGCGCGTGATGGAGGCGGTCGAGCAGCAGTTGCGCCGGTGCACGCATGCCGCGTTCCAGGTGGCCGGCTACGACGCATACGTCGCACTCGCGGAACGCCTGAACGACATCGCCCCCATCGAGGGTCCGGCGAAGACCATCCTGTTCTCGACGGGCGCGGAAGCCGTGGAGAATGCGGTCAAGATCGCCCGTGCGGCCACGCGACGCCACGCCGTGATCGCTTTTTCCGGCGGCTTCCATGGCCGCAGCTTCATGGCCATGTCGCTGACCGGCAAGACCGCCCCCTACAAGCGCGGCTTCGGTCCTTTGCCCGGCGGCGTCTACCACGTTCCGTTCCCGGCCGCGCACAAGGGCATAACGGTGGCGGACAGCCTGGACGCCATCGAAGGGCTGTTCAAGGCCGATGTCGCCGCCGAGGACGTGGCGGCCATCATTCTGGAGCCGGTGCAGGGCGAAGGCGGCTTCCTGCCCGCTCCAACGGAATTGCTGCAAGCGTTGCGCCGCCTGGCCGATGCGCACGGCATCGTGTTGATCGCCGACGAAGTGCAGACCGGCTTCGCGCGCACCGGGCGCGTGTTCGGCATCGAGCCTTCGGGCGTCAAGCCCGACCTGATTACCGTGGCCAAGTCCCTGGCGGGCGGATTTCCGCTCTCCGGCGTGATCGGCCGCGCGGAGCTCATGGATGCGGTCGAGCCGGGCGGACTGGGCGGCACCTATGCCGGCTCGCCGGTGGCATGCGCGGCAGCGCTCGCGGTGCTGGACGTCATCCAGGACGAGAAGCTGTGCGAGCGCGCGGATGTGCTGGGTGCGCGTGTGGCCGACCGCTTGCGCGCGCTGGCGCAGCGCGAGGATCTGCGCCCGATCGGGCATGTGCGTGGTCCGGGTTCGATGATTGCCTTCGACCTGCTGCAGGAGCGGGGCGGCACCACGCCAGACCCGGTCGCCGCGCGTGACGTGCTGCAGCGTGCGCATGCCGACGGACTGATGCTGCTGGGCTGCGGCAGTCTGGGCGAATCCGTGCGGCTCCTCTATCCGCTGACCATCCCGGATGAGGTGCTCGATGAAGGCCTGGACCTGCTGGAAAGCGCGCTACGCTTGCCCGGTGCATAGGGCGCGGAAATGAGGCGCAACCTCTCCCGCGCGCATCGTGGCCGGCGCTGGCGCTAAAGTGCGGCGATGAAACGCGAACCCCGCGCCGCCGACAGCCTTCATCTTGTCCTGGATCCTTCCGACCCGCTGAGCCTGCAGCTCCAACTGCGGCAGAAGCTGGTCGGTGCCATCCATCGCGGTGTACTGCGGGCGGGCCAGCGCTTGCCCTCCTCGCGCCAGTTGGCGATGCGCATCGGCGTGTCGCGCAACACCGTCAGCCTGGCCTACGACGCCCTGCTGGCGGAAGGGCACTTGGCGAGTCGCTCGCGCAGCGGCATCTACGTGGCGTCGGCGGTGCCGGGCGCGCGGCTCGGCAGGGTCCAGCGCACGCTGGATCCGGAGTCGCCGCTGGCGTCGCGCCTGGTCCCGCTGGTGGACGACGGCAGCTTCCGCTGCCCGCAACACTGGCATCGCTACCCGTTTCCGTTCATTGACGGCCGCGTGGATGCCGAACTCACGCCGGTATCGGAATGGACGGAGGCGATACGCCTGGCCGGGTCGCGCCATGAGGTCATGAAGTGGCCGCTGGAGAGCAGCGAAGCCGATGATCCGATGCTGATCGACGAGATGCGGGGCAAGGTGTTGCCGATGCGCGGCATCGACGCCGGTGCCGACGAACTGCTCATGACCCTGACCAGCCGCCATGCGTTGCAGATGGCCGGCGAACTGCTGGTGCGCCGCGGTACCCCGGTGGTGCTGGAGCAACCCACGGATCCTGAATTCGAACGGCGCCTGCGCGAACGCAATGCCGATGTCCATCTTCTGGACCCGGAGTTGCGCTCACCGTTGCCACCGGGCGCCGTGGTCGTGACCAGCGGTCGCCACGGCTTCGCCGCGGAATCGGGTTATCCGCGGCAACTGCTCGCCCAGGTGGTGGCCGCGGACGGCCTGGTGGTGGAGCACGATGTGCCGGCAGGCGTGCAGGACGGTGGCCGCGTCGCGCCTGCGCTGCGTGCGTTCGACCGCGACGGACGCGTGATCTATGTCGGCGGGCTGGCGCCGACGGCATCGTGCGGCGAGCCTCCCGGCGTGCTGGTCGCTCCCGCCGTCTTCATCGAGCGTGCCCGGCAGTTGCGCCGCAGCCAGGGCACGGTATTGCCACGCATCCTCCAGCGCGCATGGGCGTACTTCATCGGCCTGGGGCACTACTCGGCGTGCCTCGTGCGTGCCGGCCGCGTACTGGCCGAACGACGCATGGCCCTGCGCGATGCGCTCAACCACTACCTGCACGACCGCATCAGCATCGAGACGTCGGCCGGCGCGAGTGCCTATTGGGTGAGCATGCCGGGGGGCATGGATGCCCGCGATCTCGCGCAGCGGGCCGCCGTGCTCGGCATCCTGGTGGAACCCACGCGCTGTGCCGATGGCCGGGAAGCGCTCTGCATGGGAGTCACCGGCATCTCCGCTGCGCGAATCCGCGAAGGCATCCGCACGCTGGCGCGCCTGGTGCGCGACGACCCGTCGCCATCTTCGCGGCGTATCCAGGACGAACGGGAGCCGCCGCTGGGTGGGCGCGCACTGCGCCGCACGATGGCGGGGGCCACGCTGCTCTACCGCACGGTCTACGGCGAGCCTTGCACCCTGGAAATCCACGCCGACGGAAACCTGGTCGGTACCGCCGGCTACGCGGGCGAAGATTGCGACCAGGGCCATTGGTGGCTGCAGGGCGACCGCTGGTACCGGCAGTGGCGCCAGTGGGCCTATGGCGAAGCGGCGGGCTACGCGGTGGTCGTGGACGGCGACCAGATCCGTTTCTACGGCGAGGATGGCGTCATGGTCGATGCCGCGGTGCTGACGCGTCCGATACCGTCGCGTCGACGCGACTGAGGCCTCTGGCACCATCGATGGGGCTGGACTGGATCTAAGCGCGGCTGCGGACAGGCACTACCGTCGCAGCTACACCGCCTTGCGAGAATCCCCTTGGAATCATCCGGCTCCCCCCGAAGCTTTGGCATCGCCGGCCTCCAGTTGGCCTATGGCCCGGGCGACAACCTGCAGCGGATCGCGGCGGAGGTCGGGATGGTGGCCAAGCGCTTTCCCTGGGTGCGCATGGTGGTGGTGGGCGAACTGTGCGGCTTCGGCGCCCATCCCGAGCATGCCCAGTGCATGCCCGGTGATGCCGAGACCTTCCTGTGCGGCGTCGCCAGGAAGCACGGTCTGTGGCTGGTTCCCGGTTCGCTGTATGAGCGATGCGGCGACGCGATCTTCAACACCACGCCCGTCATCGATCCGGCGGGCCAGGTCGTCGCGCGCTACCGCAAGCTGTTTCCGTTCGCGCCCTACGAGCGCGACATAGCCGCCGGCGACGAATGCGTGGTCTTCGACGTGCCCGGCGCCGGCCGGTTCGGCATGTCCATCTGTTACGACATGTGGTTTCCCGAAACCACCCGCTCGCTGGTCAGCCTGGGCGCGGAGGTGATCCTGCATCCCACGATGACCAATACCATCGACCGGGAGGTGGAGATCGCCATCGCGCGCGCCAGCGCGGCGACCAACCAGTGCTATTTCGTCGACATCAACGTGGCGGGCGACCTGGGCGTCGGCCAGTCCGTGATCTGCGGACCCGGTGGAGAGGTGATCCACCAGGCCAGCATCGGGCGCGAAGTCATCGCGTTCGAGGTCGACTTCGCCTACCTGCGCCGGTGTCGTGAACGCGGCTGGCACGGCCTGGGACAGCCACTGAAGAGTTTCCGGGACCACCCCATGGTGTTCCCGGCCTATGGAGCCGCCCGCGCGCCTTCTGCAGCGCTGGATGCGCTCGGTCCTCTGCAACTGCCAGACGCCTGACTTTCGCATCCATGCACCGCCAATCCATCGCCATACGCCACGGGGAGAGCAACGCCATGATTCCGCACCACGGCCACACGACGCATCGTCAACACCCACTGCCACGCCGCTCCCTGCTTGCGGGCGCCGTCATCGCGGGCCTGCTGGCCCAGGCCATGCCGGCCCTGGCGCAACAGGCGGCCGACAGCGATGCCTCGCCCACCGAACTGGACACCGTGGTCGTCACCGCGCAAGGCCGTGAGCAGGACATCGTCGCGGTGCCTTACAACATCAGCGCCGTTTCCGGCGAAACGATAGAGCAGCAGAACATCCTCGATACGGCTGAACTGATGCGCGGCGTGGCGGGCGTGGCCGTGGTCGACCGTGGCGCGCGCAATTCCAGCGTCGTCAGCGGCCTGCGCATCCGCGGCCTCAACGTCGACAGCTCGGCCCTGGGGGACTACGCCGTTTCGGCGACGTCCACGGTCGCCACCTACGTGGACAAGACTCCGCTGTTCGCCAATTTCCTGCTGTCGGACATCGATCGCGTGGAGGTGTTGCGCGGTCCGCAGGGCACGCTGTACGGCTCCGGCGCGCTGGGCGGTGCGGTGCGCTTCCTGCTGCGTCAACCGGAACTGGGCGCCTGGGACGCACGCCTGAGCGGCAGCGCCTCCAGCGTTTCCGAGTCCGGCAGCATCGGCTGGTCGGGTTCTGCGATGCTCAACGCACCGGTGTCGGACACGGTCGCCATGCGCTTCAACGTCACGGTCAACGATTTCCCCGGGACGACCGACTACCGCAACGTCTACAGGCTGGACGCGGACGGGTTGCCGACTGCGCCCGGTGGCGTGCTGGACCCGGCGGCGGAGTACGAAAAGGTCCGCGACGCCGACTTCGTGCGCCAGAACTACGGCCGCGCCTCGTTGCTGTGGAAACCCAGCGACCGCCTCGATGTCACCCTGAGCTACATGGCCCAGGCCGACCGCTTTGGCGGCCGGCGCGCCACGACCCTGGGCAGCGATGGCTGGGGCGTGCCGTACCGCGACCTGGAGGTGGGCTCGGTGCAGCGCGAGCCGGCCGCACGCCACGTCAACCTCGCCAGCCTGGAGGCCAACATCGACCTGGGCTTCGCCACCCTGACCTCCAGCACGTCCAGCTACAACCACGAGGGCGACATCACCAGCGAGAACACCGGCTTCTACGCGCAGAACGGCTGGCTGGCGTTCTACTACAACTACCCGCGACCGCTGGCCTCGGCAGTGCGCGGGTACGGGGAGAAGGCGTTCACGCAGGAATTGCGCCTGACGTCCAAGTCGGTCGGCAGTTTCGACTACGTGATGGGCGCCTACTACCAGGACCAGGACCGGTTCGCCACGCAGGTCAGCTACCTGCGCGGATTCAAGCGCTGGTGGGACGCGGCGTTTCCCGGCTTCGAAGGCGCCGTCATCAGCGACGTCGACTTCGACTATCGCCAGGACGAACGATTCAAGGAAAAGGCGCTGTACGGCGAACTGACCTGGCATGCGACCGATCGCCTGCAGTTCACCGGTGGCTTCCGCCACTTCCGGCATGACGCCGACACGACCGTGTCGCAGACCACGAGCAACTGGGCCTCGCTGGTGGACAGCTCGCGCTCGCATGGAACCGAAAGCGACACGCGCACGCTGTTCAAGGGCAACATGTCGTGGTTCTTCACCGATGCGAGCCAGCTCTACGCCACCGTTTCCGAAGGCTACCGTCGGGGCGGCACCAACGGCACGCCGACCACCGGCAACTTCGCCGAGGATCCGGCCTGGAGGACCTACCGGTCCGATACCGTGCGCAATCACGAGCTCGGCGTGAAAGGCCGTGTGGGCAAGGCCATGTACAACGCCAACCTGTTCTATGTCGACTGGAAAGATCCGCAGGTCAACAGCGCCACCACCAACTGGGGCTTCTTCGCGGTACAGAACGCACCCAAGGCAAGCACGCGCGGCGTCGAGCTGGAGCTGACCGGAACCGTGGGCGAGGGCTTCACCTACAACCTCGGCTATACCTATACGAAGGCGCAGCTGGAGGCCGACGCGCGCGCGGTCGACGGCACCTATATCTACGGCCGCAAGGGCGACACCCTGCCCGGCGTGCCGGAACACCGCTTCAATGCGGCCGGCAGCTACGGGATCCCGCTCGGCAACGGCCTGCTGACCCTGCGTGGCGACGTCTACTACCAGTCCGAGTCCGAGAACGCGCTGAGCCTGAATCCGAAGTTCCGGCGCACGCTGGACGGATTCCCCATCCTCAATGCCTCGGCGACCTACAGCATCGACGCATGGGACGTGACGCTCTGGCTGAAGAATCTCGCCAACGAGGAAGGCATCAGTGGCGTCTACACCGAGCAGTACATGGGTACCGCGCCTGCGGAGGGCTACTACGGCAACGGCTCCAAGGCGCTGGTGGCGCTGCCGCGCACGCTCGGCGTGACCGTCAGCTACCGCTTCTGACGTGCACGCGACGGCCGCGCCAGAGGGATCGTTGACGCACGCCGATGCGCTGCGGCGCATCGACGGGCACCGGCAGTCCGGCGACACCGCCGGCTGCATCGCGGCATTGGACGCATTGGCCGGGGCCGCCGACGGCCAGCCCGACCTGCTGCAGGAACTGGGCCTGCGCTACACCCAGCTCGGCCTGCACCGGCAGGCCGAGCGCTGCTACGCGCAGGCCGTCGCCTTGCGGCCAGACGATCCCGGCGGCCTGTACAACCACGCCACGGCGCTGATCGCCATGGGCGAGCTGACCACCGCCGAGCGCCTGCTCGATCGCACGATCGAACTGGCGCCGGAGGACGATGCCGCCTGGTACAACCGCGCCACGCTGCGCAGGCAACGTGCGGACGACAACCACATCGACGCACTCGAAGCGCAACTGGCCAGGCTGCCCGACGGCCATCCGGCACGGATAGGCCTGCACTACGCGCTGGCCAAGGAACGCGAGGACCTGGGCCTGCATGCCGGCGCCTTCGCGGCGCTGCGTGCGGGCGCCGATGCGCGGCGGGCGCGGCTGCGCTACCGCGTGGAAGACGACCTCGACACCCTGCGGTTGATCCGCAGCACCTTCGACGAAGGCTTCTTCGCTCGCAAGCGGAACGGGTGCGACGATGCGCGTCCGCTGTTCGTGGTCGGGCTGCCGCGCAGCGGCACCACGCTGGTCGACCGGATCCTCGGCTCGCACGGCAGCGCGTTCAGCCGCGGCGAGAGCACCGATCTGGCGCAGGCCGTGGTGCGGCTGGCCGGCCCGGTCCGCGACAAGTCCGAGCTGATCCGTCGCTGCGCCGACATGGACTTCCGCGCGCTGGGCCAGGCCTACTGCGAGACGCTGCCGGCAGAACCGGCGCTGCGGGTGATCGACAAGACGCCGGCGAACTTCCTGTACCTGGCGCTGGTCACCGCGGCCCTGCCGCAGGCGCGCATCGTCCACCTGAGGCGCCATCCGATGGATGCCTGCTATGCGATGTACAAGACGTTGTTCCGCATGGCGTATCCGTTCTCCTACGACCTTGCCGACCTGGGCCGGTACTGGCTGGGCTACGACGCATTGATGGCGCACTGGCGCCGTCTGTTGCCGGCAGACCGCTTCCTGGACGTGTCCTACGAAGCACTGGTGGCCGACCAGGAAGGCGTCAGCCGCAGGCTCGTCGCCCATGCGGGTCTGCCATGGGAAGCCGCCTGCCTGCGCTTCGAGCAGAATCCGCAGCCCACGCTGACCGCCAGCGCGGCACAGGTGAGGCAACCCATCCACCGCGATTCGGTGGGACTGTGGCGGCGCTACGAGCAGGAACTGTCTCCGTTGCGGCAGTACTTCGAGCAGGCCGGCGTGTGCCTCGACGAGAACCGGGAGCGCGCCGCATGAGCGCACCCACGCACGTCGCGGGCGGGGACGCGGCAGACCGCCTGTGGCTGTATGGCCTGCTGGCGCTCGTGGCCACCGCCGGCTTCTTCTACGTCAACATCATGGCCGCCATCGTGGATGGCCTGGTGACCGGCCTGGGTTTCAGCAATCCGCAGGCCGGCACGGTCGGCGCGGCGAACATCTACGGCGCCAGCGTCGGCAGCTTCCTGGCCGTGCTGGCGATCCGGCGCATCGCCTGGCGACCGGCACTCTTCGTGCTGCTCTCGCTGCTGCTGGTGCTGGACCTGGGCTCGATCGCGATCCGCGAACCGGGCGTGCTGATCGCGATGCGCGCGCTGCACGGGCTGGTCGGTGGCATGGCGGTCGGCGTGACCTATTCGGTCATGGCGCGCACCCGTTCTCCCGACCGCGCATTCGGCATGTTGCTGCTGGTGCAGTTCGGACTGGGAGGGCTGGGCGTGATGTTCCTGCCGACCCTGGTCCCCGACTACGGCACGCGCATCCTGTTCCTCTCCCTGGCGGCATTGACCGCTTGCGCGCTCGTCGCGCTGGCGCTCGTGCCGCGTCTCGACGGCGCGCGCCAGGCCAACGCCGCTGCGGCAGGGAAACTGCCTTCCTCGACGCGGACCACGGCGACGATCGTGCTGCTGGCGCTGTTCCTGTTCCAGGGTGGGAACATGGCGCTCGGGGCTTTCATCATCCGGCTGGGCGAGCACTTCCATCTTGGCCGCGACTTCATCGGCCACGCACTGGGCTGGGCCACGTGGATCGGTGCGGCCGGCGCGGGACTGGTCATCATGATGGGCGCACGCTTCGGTCGCGCGCGGCCCCTGTTGGTGGCGATGCTGCTCACGCTCGCCGGCACGGCCGGCTTCTACTGGAGCGGACGTCAGCCGGTGTTCTTCATCGCCAACATCGGTACCGCCATCACCTGGTCCTTCGTCGTGCCCTACCTGTTCGGCATGCTGTCGCGCCTGGATCCCTCCGGTCGACTGGCGACGCTCGGGGGCTTCCTCTCCAAGCTGGGTCTCGCGTCCGGTCCGATGCTCGCGGGACGGTTGCTGGTCGACAACGACTTTCCCCTGCTGATCACCGTGGCGATCGTCGCGCTGGCGGCGTCCGCCGTGGCGATGCTCGTGGCCGCGTGGCGCGTGGATCGATTGGATATCACTGCATGAATGCTCCCTTGTTGCCCCCGTCTCCGCTGCTGCTGTCCGATCCCGAGCTGCTGCGCATGCAGTGCTTCATCGGCGGCCGATGGAAGGACGCGGAGGGTGGAGGCACCTGCGAGGTGCACAACCCGGCCACCGGTGCGGTCCTGGGAACCGTGCCCGACATGGGCGCGACCGAAACCAGGAACGCCATCGAAGCCGCCCATGCGGCGCAACCCGCCTGGGCGGGAAAGACCGCCAGGGAGCGCGCGCAGATACTGCGGCGGCTGCATGACCTGATGCTTCGACACCAGGACGACCTGGCGCTGCTCATGACCGCGGAACAGGGCAAGCCGCTCGCCGAGGCCAGGGGTGAAGTCGCCTATTCGGCCAGCTTCATCGAATGGTTCGCCGAGGAAGCCAAGCGCCTGTATGGCGACACGGTGCCGGGCCATGCCGCCGACAAGCGGATCCTGGTGTTGCGGCAGCCGGTCGGCGTGGTCGCGGCCATCACGCCCTGGAACTTTCCCTCTGCCATGCTGGGTCGCAAGCTCGGCCCGGCGTTGGCCGCCGGCTGCACCGTGGTCTGCAAGCCGGCGCTGCAAACGCCGTACTCCGCGCTCGCCATCGCGGTCCTGGCCGAGCGTGCGGGCGTGCCTGCCGGCGTGCTGAACATCGTCACGGGCCGGGATGCCGTCGCCATCGGCGGTGAAATGACCTCGCACCCGAAGGTCCGCAAGCTGAGTTTCACCGGCTCCACCGGCGTGGGGAAAAAGCTGATGGCGCAGTGCGCCGACGGCATGAAACGCCTCTCGCTGGAGTTGGGTGGCAACGCTCCCTTCATCGTGTTCGATGACGCCGACCTGGATGCGGCGGTCGACGGTGCCATCGCCAGCAAGTTCCGCAATACCGGGCAAACCTGCGTCTGTGCCAATCGCCTTTTCGTGCAGGACGGCGTGTACGACGCGTTCGCGCGCAAGCTGGTCGAAGCCGTGGCCAAGCTGCGCGTGGGCGATGGTCTGGCCGGTCCGACCGACCAGGGGCCGCTGATCGACGCCAACGCGCTCGCCAAGGTGGAACAGCACGTCGCCGACGCACGGGCCAAGGGGGCCAAGGTGGTCGCCGGAGGCCAGCGGCACGCGCTCGGCGGCACGTTCTACGCGCCGACCGTACTGGTCGACGTCGATGCGAGCATGCAGATCGCGCGCGAGGAGACCTTCGGTCCGGTCGCGCCGCTGTTCCGCTTCCAGCGCGAAGCCGATGCGGTCGCGCTGGCCAACGATACCGAGGCCGGCCTGGCGGGCTACTTCTATACCCGCGACCTGGCGCGCGCCTTCCGTGTGGCCGAGGCGCTGGAATGCGGCATCGTCGGCGTCAACACCGGACTGATCTCCACCGAGGTGGCGCCCTTCGGCGGAGTCAAGCAATCGGGCGTGGGCCGCGAAGGCTCGCGCTACGGCCTGCACGACTACACCGAACTCAAATACGTCTGCCTGGGCGGTATCGGCTGACGCGCACGACCGAATTCCGCACGGGATCCCGTCGCGGGGGCCAGGAAGGCCGGAAGCATCTCGAACGAAGTTGCTGTTGCCCGTCAACCGTATACGCAAGAGAGAGGAGATCCGGATGAACGTGATGCACCCGTTGCTGGCGCTGGCAGCGTTGTGGGCGAGCTTCATGTGCGCCCCCGCGAAGGCACAGACCACCACGCTGTTCAGCGACAACTTCCAGAGTGGCAGCTACGCCGGCTGGACCATGAGCGGCACGGGCTACGACGCCGTCAACACCTACCAGGGCAATGTGTCGATGCGCCTGGACGGCCTGCGTCAGGGCGCCCGCGCCATGTCGTCGCTCGGGTACACCAACGTCTCGCTTTCCATGGACATGGCCGCGCTCTACCTGGTCCAGGGCGACTATTGTTACGCCGAGTATTCGACCAACGGCGGCACGAGCTGGAACACGCTGGTCCTGGTGGGCGACGGTGAAGATACCGGGGCGCTGAAGAGCGGCACCCTCTCGACGGGCCTGGACAACAACGCCAACCTCCGCGTCCGGCTGCGTGCCTATACCTTGTACGGGCACTACTGCTATGGCGACAACGTGGTGCTGACGGGCAGCCCCCTCTCGGGCGCGACGTGGCCTGCGATTGCCGTGACCGGCTCGGGGACCTTCGGCTCCGTGGCCGTCAGCAGCAGCAGCACCAACACGCTGACGATCCACAACGACGGCGATGCCAACCTCGTCATCGGCACCCTGGGTGGACTCGCCGCGCCCTTCAGCCTGGTCAACAACACCTGCTCCGGCCAGACGATCGCGCCTGCCGGTTCATGCACCGTCGGCGCGCGCTTCGCGCCAACCGCGACGGGCGCGTTCTCCGACACGCTGGACATCCCCTCCAACGATGCCGACGACCCCACCGTTGCGGTCGCCGTCAGCGGCACCGGGACCAGTGCGGGAGGCATCTACGATCCGCTCGCCGGCACCGGCAACGTCAGCCGCACGGCATTGAGCGCGAGCTTCCTGACCGGGAGCGGCACGCTCAACCTGATGAATTTCAGCCACTACGGATTGCCCGCCGGTGCGGCCAATCCGGCCAACACCTTCCAGGGCCGGCTCACCCTCTTTGGTGAAGCCAGCAATGGAAACGCCACCGAGGTGGGCGGCAACAACAACCTGCAGTACTACTCGCAGGCGCGGTATCTGCCGGAGTTCGAATTCGACTTCGTGCAGCACGGCACGCACTTCATCCCCGTCACGCGCGGCAAGGTCGCCGGCACGCATCCTTCCTGGGTCTACATCCTGGAGCCGGGTCGGGTCTGGAACGAGAACGGCGATGGTGGCTATTCACGCGTCGCGTTCCCGTTCGCGCTGCAGGAGCGCGGCAGCGACTGCCTCTGGAACGGCGTGATGACCTTCCTGTTCAAGGACGATGGCTCGGTCTCGGACCTGGCGTACCAGATCGCGAGCGAAACCTGCTACTACCTCAAGGTGAATTTCTGGGGCCGGCTGGACGCGACCTACACACCGGCGGCGATCAGCGGCGCGGCCACGATCCGCAGCCACTACGAGGCCGAGGTGTCGCGGCGCATGCCGACCAAACCCCTGTCGGCGCTGGCCACCGACTACCCGGCCAGCGGCGTGACCGTCGCCAACATCGGCAGCGACGTCACCGCCGCGCACATGAGCCTTTACGGCGTGGCCTACAACGGCGTGCACTACGTGGGTGGATGCCAGACGCGGTACGGCACCTATCCGTTCTGCGAAGTCTTGAACGTGCCGTCCTATTCCACCGCCAAGTCGGTGTCCGGAGGTTACGGCCTGATGCGGCTGGAGCAGAAGTACGCAGGCACCCAGCGCACCCTCGGCATCGACGACTGGGTCAGCGAATGCACTGGCTCGCAATGGGACGCGCCCACGTTCGAGCAGGCGCTGGACATGGCGACCGGCAACTACACGTCGGCGGGCACGACCACCGATGAAGCTTCGCAGGCGATGGCGGACGGGTTCTTCAAGGTCGGAACCCATGCGCAGAAGGTCGCCTTCGCATGCGGTTATCCCTACAAGACCACCCCGGGAACGAAGTTCGTCTACCACACCACCGACACCTACCTGCTCGGCCGGGCGATGAACCAGTACTACCGGTCGCAGGCCGGCAGCGGCGCCGACTTCTTCAACGACGTGATGGTGGAAGAGATCTATCGCCCGCTGGGCCTCAGCCCGACCAGCTACGTCAGTTCGCGCACCCAGGACGCCGCCGCACAGCCCTTCACCGGCTACGGGCTGGTGTACGTGCGCGATGACGTGGTCAAGCTGGGAGAGTTCCTCAACAAGGCGCAAGGCAAGATCCAGGGCGTGCAGACGCTCGACGCGACCATGGTCGCGGCCACGCTGAACCTGGGGAGCGGTGGGTTGCAGGCCGGATCGTCCGCCGACCGCTACAACAACGGCTTCTGGTACTACGACCTGAAACAGAACAGCCACAACTACGGATGCAGCGCGGCGAAGTGGGTGCCTTACATGTCCGGCTACGGGGGCATCAGCGTCGTGCTGCTGCCCAACGGCATGGTCTATTACCAGTTCAGCGACAACGGCCAGCTGACGTGGGGGAAGAGCGCCATCGAACTTAACAAGATCAGCCCCATGTGCCCCTGAGGCTCCTGCCCGACAATCCACTGGACGAGATACCTGCCGACGCAGGTATCTCGCGCAGGACAGTCGAGTAAATAAGGTCCGGAATAGTCGTGCCGGCCGAGCGGGCGCCGCCGGCGGTGCCGGCGCGCAGCGACCAGGAAATGAAGGCCCGCGGCTGGCGTCCGCCCGAGGCTCAGGCGGCGGCTTGCTTGGTCGCGACGCCCAGGCCGAAGGTACGCCGCAGGAACACCGCGCCATCCTCGAGCGCCTGCTGCGCGATCGACGACACCGCCACTGCTTCGATGAAGCTGTGCGGCGCGCCGCGATAGAGCTTCACGTCCACGCTCACGCCGGACGCGAGCAGCTTGCCGGCCATCGCCAGGTTCTGCTCGCTCAACACGTCGCATTCGCCCACGCCGATGAAATACGGCGGCAGGCCTTCCAGTTCTCCCAGCAGGCCGTGGGTGTAGGGCGTGTTGCGGTCGTCGGGCGTGGAGATGTAGTAGTTCCAGAACGTGTCCACTTCCTTCGCCGTCAGCATGTCCTGGTCGGTGCCGTAGCGACGGCGCGAATGCGGCGAGCAGTCGGGGGTGAAGCCGGCGTAGTAGCTCAGCACGGCGGCGACGCGATGGCCTTCGCCGATGTCGCGCAGCTGCAGCACCGCACCCGTGCTCAGGTTCCCACCCGCCGAATCGCCGCCGAGCGCCAGCCGGCTCGCATCGAGTCCGTGCGCGCTGCCGTATCGCTGCAGCCAGCGCACGACATCGATGACCTGTTCCAGCGCGACCGGATAACGCACTTCGGGCGACAGCGCATAGTCGATGCCGACCACCGCGACGCCGGCGCGTGCCGCCAGTTCGCGCATCACCCGGTCGTGCGTGTCGAGGCTGAACATCGCCCAGCCGCCGCCATGCAGGAAGCACAGCGTGGGTTTCGGTTTGCCCGGCGCAGGGTCGTAGATCCGCAGGCGTACCGGTCCGTGCCGGGTGTCGGCGTGGACTTCTTCGGTACGGCCCATGACCGGACCGCCTTCGCACCACGGCTTGCGCACCTGTTCGACGATCTCGCGTTTCGCCGGCCAGTCCAGCGTGCGGCCGGCGGTGATGCGCCGGCCTTCGGCGATGACGCTGTCGATGAAGTGGGCGATCTCCGGATCGACCGGATTCGCGCGCGGCGCGATCGACGCAATGGCGTCCGCGCCGCGGCCGCCGTCGAAGCGGCGCATCCAGGTGGCCAGTTCGTGCTGCCGCGTGTTCCACAGGCCGCGCAGGATGTCGTCGAACACATCATCGCGTTCGTCCTGGCCCAGCTTGAAGGTCGCGCGCACCTCGCGCACCCGGGCATGGAAACCGACGATGCCCTTGCGCAGGCCGAAGTAGCGCTCGCCCATGTCCTCGGTCCGCCACGCGCCGGGCCGGCCGTCTTCCATGTCGTCGACCAGGCCCTGCAGCAGGCGCTCGGCATCCTCGCCGGTATCGCGCAGTTCGATGTCCACTTCGAACACGGCGGTCGCGTAGTTCCACGTGGGCGCACGGGTGCGGTCGGCGAACCACGACGGCGAGACATAGCCATGCGGACCGATCAGCAGCACGGTGGCGCGCGGATCCTGTTCGAACGCGCGCCATTGCGGATTGCTGCGTGCGAAGTGGCCCAGCAGGCGCAACGGGCGGCCTTCCGCGTCGCACTCGAGCTGCACCGGCAGCGGCGTTGCGGACAGCGCGCTGGCGGCGCCCGACACGATCCACGCGAGCGGTTGCGCGGCGACGAGGTCGGCGATGTCGCGGGGAGAGGTGGCCTGGAACAGTGAGGGATTGGACATGGTGTCGGGATCGGAGAAGAGGGGGATGCGGTCAGGCGAGATGGGCGACCGAATGCGCGGGCCAGCGGTCGGCCCAGGGCGCCGCGGCTTCGAGTTCGTAGGCCAGTGCGAGCAGGGTCTCTTCCTGTCCGCGGTCGGCGGCGAACATGCTGCCGATCGGCAGGCCGGTGCCGCTGTGCGACAGCGGCAGCGAGATCGCCGGCGTGCCGGCCATGTTCTGCAACGGGGTGTAGTCGATCCACGCGAACATGGACTGCGCCAGTGCGTCCACGGGGACCGTGGGCGCGAACGTGCCCAGTGGCGGCGGTGGCGTAGTGGTGACCGGGGACAGCGCCACGTCGTAGCGCGCGAAGAACGACGAAAGCTGCGGCGGCAGCGCGGCGATCTGTCGATACGCGGCTTCGAGGGCCGTGGTCGGCAGCCGTCGCGCGCGCTCGGCGAGTCCCAGCGTCCACGGTTCGAAGGCGTCCTCGATGCGGCGCCCGTCCAACGTCGGCAGCATCGCGTCGACGGCATCGGCAGCGAGGTGCGACCACAGGTCCTCGAAGGCCGCCATGAACGCATGGCCATCGAGGGGCCAGCCGACGAACTCCACCGCGTGGCCCAGGCTGGCGCACAGCGACGCGGCGCGCACGAGCGCATCGCGGACATCGGGATCCGGCGCCGTGCCGCGCAGGCCACGCTCGATGACGGCGATCCGGAGACGCCGTTGCGATGGAGACCGCACCATCGCATGCGACGGCCGTGGATGCGTGGTGGCGAAGCCCCAGGCGACGTCGCGCACGCTGCGCGCATGCAGGCTGTCGGCCACGAGCAGGTCTTCGACCAGATGGCGGCCACGCACGCGGACGGTGGCATCGCGTCCCGGCTTCAGGCCGACGATGCCGCAGCACGACGACGGCAGGCGGATCGAGCCGCCGCCGTCGCTGCCCTGCGCGAGCGGCACGAGACCCGCGGCGACCGCGGCCGCGGCACCGCCACTGGAGCCGCCGGGGGAGTGCGCGAGCGACCACGGATTGCGCGTTGTCGGCCCCAGTAGCGGTTCGGTGGAAGCGAGCAGGCCGAACTCCGGCATCGCCGACTTGCCGACGGCGACGAGTCCCTGTGCGGCGAGGCGGTCGACGTAGGCATGGCCACGCGCCAGCGGCGCATCGCCGCGGCTGCGCGAACCGGCGCGCGTCGGCATGCCGGGATGATCGAGCGAATCCTTCGCCAGCCACGGCACGCCGGCCATCGCGGCACGGGTCGCACCCTCGCCGGTCGCGCGGTCGAGGTGGGCGGCCTCGCGGCGCGCCTGCTCGAAGGCGCGATGGCTCAGCGATTGCAGCGTGCCGTCGAGCCGTTCGATGCGGCGGATCGCGGCATCGACCAGACCGGCGGCGCCGAGTTCGCCGGCCTGCACCAGCGCGGCCTGGTCATGCGCGTCGAGACGGCCGATCGCGAAGGCATCCTGGTCGGTGAGGGAGCGGGTGGACATGCGGGGCGGATAGCGTCTTCGAAGGGGAGGTCAGCCGGCGCGCCGCAGTGCGCGCTCGCGGCCGTAGAAGCGGTACAGCAGGGCGCCGATCGCGGCGTAGCTCGCCAGCAGCACGATCGGCAGCAGGTCGCCGCCGAGCGCCTGCTGCACGATGTCGATCGCCACCGGCAGCGTCATCGCGAAACTCATCACGATGGCGCACACCGGCACCACGCCGAACCAGGTGCCGCGGATCCACACGCCGCCGAGCGGGACGCGGAAGCGCCCAAGCCGTTCCGGCTGCGTGCTGCGGATGCGGATCAGGCAGACCGCCACCATCGCGAACATGAAGGACACGCCGAACGAGATCAGGTCGGCCATCAGCGAGATCGGCAGCAGTGCGGCATTGATCGCGGCGAGCGCCGCCAGCAGCAGGTTCGCGACCCACAGGCTGTTGCGGGTCGGGTGCAGGCGGCGGAAGAGGTCCGGCAGCAGGCCATCGCGCGCCATCGCGTAGCAGACACGCGAGTGGCCGAAGGCATTGGCCAGCAGCACCGACGCCAGGCCGGCCAGCGCACCGATCTTGATCACCGTCGCGAACTGCGGCCAGCCGATGCGGTCGACCGCGAGCGCGATGGGATCGGGCACGTCGAGTTCGCGGAACGGCACCAGCCCGGTCAGCACGATCGCGGCCAGGACATACAACGTTGCGCACACCGCCAGCGAGCCGAGGATGCCGATCGGCACGTCGCGTTGCGGGTCGCGGGTTTCCGCGGCCGCGGTGGATACCGTCTCGAAGCCGAGGAAGGCGAAGAACAGCAGCGCGGCCGCGCGCGCCACGCCTTCCCAGCCGTAGGTGAAGCCGCCTTCGTTGGCAGGCAGGAACGGCGACCAGTTGGCGGGTTCGACCGCGGACGCGCCGATGGCGATGAAGCTGACCAGCACCAGCACCTTCACCACCACCAGCACGGTGTTGGCCAGTGACGAACGCGCGGTGCCGAGGGCGACGATGCCGCCCGCACCCAGCGCGGCGGCGGCGGCCACCAGGTTGGCGTGGCCGCTGACCGCGAGCGAGGCGCCGTCGGCATGGGACAGCCACTGGATCGCCGGCGTCGACATCGCCCGTGGCAACACGATGCCGAAGTCCGACAGCAGGCTGCCGAGATAGCCCGAGAATCCGACCGCCAGCAACGAGGCGGCGACACTGAACTCCAGGAACAGCAGCCAACCCAGCGCCCACGCCGGACCGACGCCCAGCGTGAGCTTGCAGTAGCTGTAGGCCGAGCCCGACTCGGGCACGCTCGAAGCCAGTTCGGCATAGCACAGGCCGACGAGCAGGCAGGCCAGTCCCGCGATCAGGAACGAGACCGTCACCGCCGGCCCCGCGTACAGCGAGGCCGCGGTGCCGATCAGCACATAGACGCCGGCGCCGAGGATCTGCGCGACACCCAGGATCAGCAGGGAACCCCAGCCGAGGCCGGGTTTCAGGCCTGCCGCCGCGGGAAGAGGGGTATCCGCCATCAGTCGGTCTCCATCGGGATCGTGCGCAGGCCATGCGAGTGCCGTCCGCCATGCGGATGGGGACGAGCGTCGTGGGCGGGCGGGAAACCGATCATGGCGGTTTCATGCTCGCGGCTGGGGGAGCGCGGCGCTTCGCCATCCCGCTCCCGGACTTGGCAGAACGCGCCCGCAGGGCACGTCGATGCCACCGCCTCAGCGGATCTGGAAGGCGAAGCGCATCACGTCGGTGACCGAGCGCGCGGGTACGGTGACGTGCACTTCATCCGGGTAGCGCAGCAGCCGCACGCGCAGGCCATGGCCGGACAGGCGGTCCAGCCGGTCGGCGAGCGCGCGCGCCGGCTCCGGATCGTCGTCGGTGTCCTGGTCGCCCACCACCACCATCAGCCGGCTGGTCTTGCCGATCCTGCCGCTGGCGAGTCGCGCGGTGAACGCCCGTTCCTCGGCCAGCATGCCCTGCTCGTTCCATTCCATCGATGGACTGGCCGCCACGATGGAGTGGAACGCATCGGGGCGCTCGTACAACGCGTACAGCGCGAAGAGGCCGCCGAGCGAATGCCCGAACAGCGAATGGCGGTCGGGATCCACGCGATAGCGGCGGCTGATCTCGGCGCGCAGCTTGCCGGTCAGGAAATCGAGGAACGGCTTGCGCGCACCGCTCTTGTACTGCGCCAGCGAACGCCACTGGCGCGGCGGCGGATCGAGCAGCGCCGCGGTGAAATCGTTCATGCGGCGCACGTCCCAGGCTTCGTCGCCGGGATACCCCACGCCGACCACGATCGCCTTGCCGACCGGCAGGTACTCGGCGACCCAGCGCGCCTGTGCGAACGAACCGAAGTAGGCGTTGCCGTCGAGCACGTACAGCACGGGGTAACCATCCTCCGGCGCGTCGCTGTCGTTCGCCGGCTTCGACACGAAGATGCGGTACACCTCGCCACCGTCCGAGGTGATGTCCCAGGTCTCGGTGGACGGCATGGTGTAGCCCGGTGCGGCCGGCGTCGTCGCGGCGAGGGCGCGCGCGCCCGGCAGTATCAGCAGCAGGGCGACGGCGGCGCACGCCAGGGTCTTGATCGTCATGCGGGGCTCCGAAAGCATCCCGGTCCGGGACAGGGCATTGAAACAGGGATCGGGGACGCGACGCGACGGGCGCGTCGCCCGGTCAGAACATCACCAGCACCTGCGCCCGCCAGCGGCCGTCGCTCTCGTGCCGGGTCAACAGGCCGGAGGTGGCGGGATCGATGTCGGTATCGCCGTAGCCCACCGAGTAGAACCACGTGTCGCGCCTGGCGGTGACGCGCAGGTCGACGTTGCGGTAGTCGCCGATGGCGCGGTTGCTGAAGTCGTAGTCGCCCACGGTGAGCGTGGCGGTGACCGGGATGCCGCGCGGCTTGCCCAGCGGGACGCGCACGTTGGCGGCGGTGTAGCGCGAATGCCCGCCCTGGAAGTAATCCCAGGCATAGGCACCGCTCATGCCGGCCACCGCGCCACCGAAGTCGTACGACGCGGATACCGTGAGTTCGTCGAAGTCGAGGTCCATGGTGTCCGACGGGCGTTGCCGGTACAGGTAGCCCGCGTTGACGTAGGTCTTGCCCATCTTCTTCGCCCAGCCGGCGAAGTAGTCGAACTCGACATGCGTGTCGGTCCCCGGGCCGAGGTCGATGTTACCGCCCCAGGCGCCGGCATAGGCGCCGTTGCGATGTTCCAGCTTGATTTCGCCGACGACCGCCGTCCCGCCGGCCGTCAGCGATTGGCCGCGCCAGACCGTTTCGGTGGCGAGCGAGGCGCCGTTCGCCCAGCGGAAGGCCTTGTCCGATTCAACGGCGGACGCGAGGGAGGGCGCGGCGAAGGCGACAAGGCAGGCGAGGGCGGACACGCGGGTCTTCATCACGGCAGTCTATGCACGAACGTCGCGCGCCGACTTGGCCAAAGCAGTGCGGGGCTTTGCCGGAACGGCTACGCCGGCGTTACCGATACGCAAGCCCGGCGTCCGTTTCTGCTAAGCCATCGTCCTGAACGGCATGTCCGATCCACGGGCGTGCCGTTAGGCTCGGGGCATCCCGTCATTGCAGGGCAGCCCTTGGCCACCACGTTCTCCGCCGATCCGACTAGCGCACGCGACTGGCTCGCGCGCCTCGTCGCCTTCGATACCACGTCGCGCAATTCCAACCTCGTCCTGATCGAGGCCATCGAAACGTGGCTGCGCGGGCTGGGCGTGCGGTCCAGGCGCGTGTCGGGCGCGGGTGGCGCGAAGGCAAACCTGCTGTTTTCCATCGGTCCCGAGGTCGCCGGTGGCGTCGTGCTGTCCGGCCACACCGACGTGGTGCCGATCGATGGACAGGCCTGGAGTACCGATCCCTGGACGCTGAGCGAGCGCGACGGGCGCCTGTACGGGCGCGGCACCGCGGACATGAAGGGGTTCATCGCCGCCGGGTTGTCGCGCGTGCCGGCGATGCTCGCGGCCGGCCTCGTGCGGCCGGTGCATTTCGCACTGTCGTACGACGAGGAAGTCGGCCTGCTGGGTGTGCCGTCGCTGATCGAGACGCTGATGGCCACCGTGCCGACGCCGGCCGTCGTCGTGGTCGGCGAACCGACCGGCATGCGGATCGTCGACCGGCACAAGGGCATCATGGGCATCCGCACCACCGTGCGGGGCCACGAGGCGCATTCCAGCCAGACCCACCTGGGTGTCAGCGCGAACATCGTCGCGACGCGCCTCATGGCGCGCATCGTCGGGATCGCCGATCGCCTCGCCGCCGCACCGGTGGCCGCCTCGGGCTTCGAACCGCCGCACGCCACCGTCACCATCGGCCTGGTGCAGGGCGGCACCGCACCGAACATCCTCGCCCGCGAATGCAGCTTCGTCTGGGACATCCGCTCGACCTCGCCGGTGGAAGCGCGAGCGGTCTACGACGAGGTCGATGCCTACGCAAGGCAACTGGATGGCGAGATCCGCGCGCGGTTCGCCGAGTGCGGCATCACCACCGAGATCCTCTCCGACGTGCCGCCGCTGACCGGCGCCGGCAATGCGCCGGCGATCGACCTGGTGTCGCAGCTCTTGCCGACCCCGCAGTGCGAAGTGGCCTCGTACGTGTCGGAGGCCGGCCTGTTCGAACGTGCCGGGCTGCCGACGGTGATCTGCGGGCCGGGCTGGATCGCGCAGGCGCACCAGCCCGACGAGTACATCGCGGTCGACCAGTTGGCTGCCGGCGAAGCCTTCATGGACCGGCTGGTGGAAATGCTGCGCGCATGACCGGCGACCGTCCCGCGATTCCCGAGCGCGGCGTCGGCGGCCGCAACTGGATCCTCGGCATCCTCACGTCGATCTACCTGGTCAACTTCATCGACCGCCAGATCCTGTCGATCCTGCTGCCGCAGGTGAAGGCGGAGTTCGACCTGTCGGATACCTTCCTGGGCCTGCTGGTCGGGCCGACGTTCGCGTTCTTCTACGCCACGCTGGGCCTGCCACTGGCGTTGCTGGCCGATCGCGTCAATCGCCGCAAGCTGATCGCGGCGTCGCTGGCGCTGTTCTCGGCGATGACGATCACGTGCGGGCTGGTGGTGCAGGTCTGGCAACTGGCGGTCGCGCGCGTGCTGACCGGCGTGGGCGAAGCAGGCACCGGCCCCGCGTCGCAGACGATGATCACCGACCTGTTCCCGCCGGAACGTCGCGGTCGAGCGCAGGCGATCTACGCCACCGGCGCCAACCTCGGCGTGCTGGTGGCGTTCGCCGCCGGCGGCGTGATCGCCCAGGCATGGGGCTGGCGCGCCGCCTTCATCGCGGCGGGACTGCCGGGCCTGCTGTTGACGGTCCTGTTGCTGGCCACCGTGCGCGACCCGCAGCGCGGCGCACACGACCGGGTCAAGCCGCACGACGACGCGCCGTCGCTCGGTGCGGTGCTCTCGCAGCTGTGGCAGAGCCGTGCGTTCCGGTACACCGCGCTCGGTGCGTGTTCGACCTGTTTCACCTCGTACGCGCTGGGCAGCTTCTTCCCGTCGTTCCTGGCGCGAAGCCATGGCATGTCGACGGCCGACATCGGCATCACGATGGCGCTGATCATGGGCGCGTGCGGCGGCCTGGCGACTTACGCGGCCGGCCATTTCGCAGACCGCTTCGGGCGCAACGACCCGCGCTGGTACTCCTACGTGCCCGCCATCGCGGCCCTTGCGCCCTTGCCGGTGGCGCCGATCTGTTTCCTGGCGCAGGACACGGGCATCGCACTGGCCGCCGCGATCATCCCGCTGTCGCTGACGGCCGCGTTCATCGGCCCGACCATCACCATCATCCAGCGGCTGGTGCCGGTGCGCAGCCGCGCGACCGCGGTCGCGACGCTGATCCTGATCGACAACATCGTCGGCCTCGGCCTTGGGCCGCAGTTCGTCGGCATCGCCAGCGACTTGTGGAAGCCCGCGTTCGGCGAGGATTCGCTGCGCTACGCCCTGCTCGCGGCGATGGCGGGTTCGGCCGTGTCGGTGTTCGGTTTCGTCATGGCGGCGCGGCATCTGCGCGCCGATATCGCCACGCGCGAAGCCGCGTCGCAGGCGTCGGCATCGAATGGCTAAGGCCCTGCTCTGATCCGTCAAGCAACCCGCGCCGGGTTGCGGCAAGTTCACCGTGAGGCAGGCAGCACGACCCGCGCCACCAGGGGATCTCGGTGGCGCGCGGCACGCACGCGCAGTCTGCCCGCTTGATGGTTACCGCCGCGATCCCGCTCGCGCACCGAATACCCGCAGCTCCGGAACGGAATCCGCCCCGACACCGCATGGAGAACGACTAACCGCCTCGTCTGGAACAGGCCCTGCCCGTCGTCCCGTTCCGGACATTCCCGCCACGCCAGCCAGTCAGTTCGCCCAGGAATTTCCATGACCACTTCCCGTCAAAGCGCCATAGCGCTGCCTTCCCTCTCCCTGCTGACGGCAGGCCTGCTGGCCGCCATGAGCGCGCATGCGCAGACCGCCGACGGCACCGACGCCGTGCAGGCCACCGACCTCGACAAGGTGCTGGTGATCGGCCAGCGCGCCAACCGCATCAGCAACGGTGCGACCAACCTCGACCTGGACATCAAGGAAACGCCGCAGTCGATCAGCGTGGTCTCCAAGGAGCAGATGGACGCGTTCGGCGCCGACAGCCTCAACGATGCGCTGCGTCTCGCCACCGGCATCCAGGTCGAACAGACATCGACCAACTCGACCCAGTTCCTCTCGCGCGGCTTCGAAATCAAGAACACGCAGATCGACGGCGTCGGCCTGCCGAACGGCTGGGGCGTGGTGACCAATGCGATGGACGCCTTCGGCTTCGAGAAGCTGGAAGTGATCCGCGGCGCCAACGGCCTGCTGACCGGCGTGGGCAACGCGTCGGGCACGGTCAACTACGTGCGCAAGCGTCCGACCAACGAGTCGCAGGGACAGGTCGGCATCACGGTTGGGTCCGAGAACCGCCGCCGCCTGCAGGCCGATTACTCGACGCCCTTCACCGAGAACGGCAGCTGGGCCGGCCGTGTCGTGGCCGCGCGCGAGGAGAGCGACTCCTACCTGCGCGACTTCGAGAGCGAGCGCAGCTACTTCTACGGCGTGGTGGACGGCCAGATCGGCGAGAACGGCGCGCTGGCGTTCGGCTATTCCTGGCAGAAGGCCGATACCAGCAACAACATGTGGGGCGCATTGAGCTTCCTCGATACCAACGGCAACCAGATCGAATGGGACCGGAGCGCATCGCCGACGCAGGACTGGACGTACTGGAATTCGACCACCGAGGCCGGCTTCATCGAGTACACGCACCGCCTCGGCGACACCTGGCAGCTGCGCGCCTCGTACAACCACCGCAGCTACGAGCACGATGCCAAGATCTTCATGGCCTATTCCTTCGCCGGCCTGGATCCGGTGACCCACGAGGGGCTGTACGGCTGGGCCTACAAGAGCCCGTACGAAACGAAGGCGGACATCTGGGACGTGAGCCTCAATGGCCGCTTCACCCTGTTCGGACGCGAGCATGAAGCGATGTTCGGTGCGAGCACGGGACGCAGCGAGGGCATCGACTGGTACAACCCCACCGATACCAGCGGCCCGCAGTTCGGCGCGCTGCCGGGCTTTCCGTTCGGCGGCGACGTGATCCCCGAACCGGTCTGGGGCGAGAAAACCGTCTACACCACGTTGAACCAGCGTCTGACCCGCGTGTTCGGCGCCACCAGGCTGGCATTCACGGACCGCTTCAAGACCATCCTCGGCTTCAACTGGGCCGAGTACCAGCGCGACAGCGTCGACAACGCGGGCGCCGCGTCGGACAAGACCGATCGCAATTTCGCACCCTACGCGGGCGCGACCTTCGACTTCACCGATCGCGTCACCGGCTACGTCAACTATTCCTACATCTACCAGCCGCAGGACGCGGTCGACTACGACCGGGTGTACATCGAGCCCAGCAAGGGCACCAACTACGAAGTGGGTGTCAAGGCGGAGTGGTTCGACAAGCGCCTGCTGACAACGCTGGCCTGGTTCACCGCCAAGCAGGATGGGCTTGCCACGTACGTGGCGACCCGCTTCATGGAGGGCTATGCGTATGGCTACTACCGGCCCGACGATGTCGAATCCAAGGGCTTCGAGTTCGAAGCCACCGGCAGGCTGAGCGAGCACACCGACCTGCAGTTCGGCTACACGCACCTGAGCCTCGACGGCGGGCCGCCGCTGCCCGCGGCGGATCCGGACCAGACCGGGCCGACCTACGGCTGGGTGCCGCGCCGTACCGCGAACCTGATGCTCAGCACGCGCCTGCAGAGCGTGCCGGCACTGTCGTTCGGCATCGGCGGGCGCTGGCAGAGCGACATCGTCAACTACGAGGACTACGTCAAGTACGCACGCGTGCGCCAGGACGGGTACGCCATCCTCAATGCGTATGCGGCATGGAACATCACCCCCGCCCTGACCCTGCGCGCCAACGTCAACAACATCACCGACGAGAAGTACATCCAGAGCCTGTACTCGGTCAGCTACTACGGCCCGCCGCGGCAGTACGCACTGAGCCTGGACTGGCGCTTCTGACATGGCCGGCGATCAGCGGATTTCTCCGGTAGTGGCCAGGCAGCGGACACGCTGCGTGGCCGGCCCGTTCGCACTGGCGCTGTTCCTCGGCGCCGGCCCGGTGCAGGCCGGCGACCGCGAGGACGTGCTGGCCCGCATCGCCGAGTACATGGCGTACGAGGAGAGCGGGAACCTGGTCGCGCAGGGCGGGCTGATGCTGGACGAACGCAGCATGGTGTATCCGGGTGGGCGTACGCAGGGAAACAACCGCGCGGGCATGGCGCAGCAGCAGGCGGCGCAGGATGCCTTCACGGCGGAATTCCCCGGCGTGAAGTACGCATTCGAACAGCGCGACGTCAACGTGCAGGTGTGGAACGGCGACAGCGCACTGGTCGTCTTCGACTCGTTGCCGACGCGCATCGTGCCGCCGTCGCTGCCGCCGGAAACGGTCGCGAAGCTGGGCGCGCCGAAGGTTCCGCTGATCGTCGCGGCCATGCTGGTCAAACAGCACGGTGCGTGGAAGATCGCGCACACCACGTTCGTTCCGCGCGACAAGGACTAGGTCCTGCGCCCGACGGTGGGGACCACCGTCGGGCGATTTCAGCGTCCGCTGCGATGCCGCTGCTCGCGTGTCGCCGCGTTCTCGCCGGCCCAGCGTTGCATGCGGGTCGGTACATGGCGCTTCAGCGCGGGATGGCCATCGATCGCGTGCCCGATGCCGGCGGCATCGCCGTCGCGCAGGTAGGTATCGAGGAACGCGAGGACCACGTCGCCGATCGTGTCCAGGGCCTCGCCGCCCTCGATATCGCCCACGCGCTCCTGCCGCTTCGGACCATCGAGCAGGGCGACGAGGTCGGTGAAGCCCAGGTGGCGGATGCCGTCCAGGCGCACGCGCAGCACGTCGTCGTTCCTGCCGGCCGACGGCCAGGGTTCGTAGGCGAGGTCGTTGGGACTGAAGTCCGCATCGCGCGGCTGTCCTTCGAGCAGGCCATAGCGCGGCCAGTCGCTCAGCATGAGCAGCAAGGGCCGCCCGACGGCACCGTCGAACAATGCGGGATCGAAATTCTGCCCGTCGAGATTGACCGCCGCGCGGCATGCAGCCACGCGCCGGCAGGTGGTGGCGGACGTGGCGCCGCCGAACGACATGCCGGCGAACGCCAGTCGCGTACGATCCGCGGTAGCGAGCACCTCGCGCAATGCCGCAGGTTCCGTGCGCGCGACGATGGCGTCCGCGACGGCAAGTGTGTCGTCACGCCAGGCGGCGAACGAGCGGCCGATGCGCGTGGCGGGAAACGCCTCCGCATAGGTCGCCAGGGCGTCACGGCGAACAGCCAGGTCGGCGCCGCCGACGACCACGTTCCAGGCCTCGGCGAAGCGCGGGTCGTCCGGCGTCCCGCCGAACTGCGTCGCCACCAGCGTCCCGTCCTGCAAGCGCACGTCGGTGCTGTCGCCGGGATGCGCGATGGACACGACGATGTAGCCGTGGCTGGCCAGGCGCGCGGCGAGCACGGTGTTCTGCTCGGGATACAGGAACAGACCGTGGCTGTAGACCACGATGGGGAATCCACCCGTCGCGTTCGCCGGCCGTGCACCGGGATGCACGGCGACGCGGGCGGCGGCCACCGCATGCAGGTCCCCGTCCGCATAGCGGAAGTTGCGCGTGATGGCCGGCAGCGTGGTGGCGGCGACGGCGTCCTCAAGGTAGGGAACGCCAGCGACCGAAGCCTGTGCTTCGGCGGGATACCAGACCACCGCAGGCAGCCGGCGCGGACCACTGTCGGGCTTGCCCGTTTCCAGGGTGCGCGTCGCATCGGTGAACTCGGCGCGGATCATGCCGACTGCGTACGCGCCATCGGGCGCCGGCAGCGTGGCGGCGGACGCACCCGGCATGCCGATGCAGGCAGCCAGCGCAGCGGCGATGATGGAGTACCTCAGGGTCATGCGACGTCCTCGGCCATGTGCATGGCGGTCGATGCTTCGACCGGCGGAATACCGGATGGCATGCGTGCTCAGTTCACCCGCGTTCCGCGACCGGACTCCGGCGCGGCGTCCGCATGTTCGCGCAGCCGCTCCGCCAGCGCGCCGCGCACGGCCGTGGTGCGGACGACGGTGGGGCAGGTGCCGAAGGCCAGCTTGAACGCACGGGTGAAGCTGCCGGGACATTCGTAGCCGCACTCCATCGCGATATCGATCATCGGCTTGTCGCTCTTGTTGACCAGCACCATCGCCCGCGACAGCCGGACCTGCTTGTAGACCTGGCCCACGCTGCCGCGGTACAGCGCCTGGAACCCGTACTGCAGCTTCTTGATCGTCATGCCGACCGCGGAAGCGAGCTCGGACACGCTCAGCGGATCGTCCAGGTTCTCTTCGATCACCTGCTTGGCCTGCTTGATCTTCTCGATGTCGGCGCGCCGCAGCACCGGGCCGTCGGCATCGTCGTCCTCCGCGTACGACTGGACGACCGCGCACACGATCTCCATCGCCTTGGCGGTCAGGTACAGCCGCCGCAACTCGCCCTCGTAGGGGCATTCGAAGGCCTGGCTCGCGGCCACGCTGGCCACGTTGCCCAGCGGCACGTGGCGCAGTCCGGTCGGCACGCGATCGACGATGTAGTCGCGGAAGACCGGTGGCAGCGCCTGCGCGTCGAGCCCCAGTACGTCCTTGATGCGGTCGCGCCGCAGGAAGATCGACACCCACCGCAAGGGACGGTTCGGCTCGTACACGGTGCGCACCGCCTCGCCGCTCGGCAGGCCGTAGAACGTGCAGAAGCCGTGTGCGAGGTCCTCGTCGGCGAGGTCGCCGCCGGCGGAGATCGTGCTGCGTCCTTCGATCCAGGCGCAGAACACCAGATGGTCGTCGTGGCGATGCTGGCGGGAAAGGGCGCGCGCGGCCCGGAAATCGACGATCGCCATCGACAGGGCATCGTTGAGCTGGTGGAACACCCAGCCGCCGTCGCCGACCGATTCGTCGTAGCGGTGCCGGAAACCGTGTCCCGACACGAGCGGCTCGCGCCAGCCCTCGTGGACCTGCTGGCTGCGCCAATCGGTCGCTTCCGCGGGGCGACCCGCGCAGACCAGCATTTCTTCGATCGTGCGATCGTCGAGGATCATCGATGGTGTCTCCCGTTACGTGTCCGTCGCAGCTTTCCTGCGGGCGACGAACGCATGGCTGCCCGCGTCCTGCGTCGGCGTTCTCCGTGGTCCGTCCCGGCCGCGGTATTCGGGCACCGATGGCGATCGCGTGCGTCCTTCCACCGCATGCGCGAGTGGCGAGCCGTTTCGGCTAAGTCGTCGACCTGTTCGGCAATTCCGCCGTGAAGCACGGCCGCTACCCTCAAACGACTTTCCACCGGCACGTCAGACGTTGGCAACCACCCCTCTGCTCCGTTCCTCCATCAAAAGCCCGGGCCGGTTCGCTGTCCAGTGTCGAGCCGCGCAAAGTCCCTCCGGCTATGTCGCTGTTTTTGAAGGGGAACCCCGTTCGCTGGCGCAACAACGCGGCGTCGCGGCGGGCGCAAACGCGCGCGCAGGACGTTCCGGCCCGTGAATACGCCACGTCCTTCGAACGCCACGCCGCCCTTCCGCCCGGCGGCCTGCGTGTTGTGGCATGCCGGCGCAGCGGCGACACTCAAGGGAGACGTTGCGCCCGGTGTACGACATGTCCCACAAGGATTCGCTCGATCGGATCGACCTGAAGATCCTGCAGGCCCTGCAGGAAGATGCGCAGATCAAGAACCGCGACCTGGCCGACCAGGTGGCGCTCTCGCCGAGCGCCTGCCTGCGCCGGGTGCGCGACCTCGAGGAGCGGGGCCTGATCACGGGCTATCGCGCCCACGTCGCGATCGACCGGATCCGTGCCGCCACCATCGTGATCGCGCAGGTTTCGTTCGACCGGCACTCGGTGGGGCGGTTCATGGACTTCGACACCTGGGCCACCCACACGCCCGAGATCGTGGAATCGCTGCGGGTCAGCGGGCACTACGACTACCTGTTGCGGGTGGTGGTCAGCGACATCCACGACTGGAAGCGCATCATGCGGGAGATGACCGAGCGCGATTTCGGCGTGGAGAAGATCGTCTCCAACTTCCTGATGGAAGACATGAAGCCGTTCGCCGGCTATCCGCTGACGCAGAACAGTCCGGCGCGCTGATCTCCCCGGTTCCGCGACGGGACCGGAACCGCGCGCCGCGCACCACCGATCGACGCCCCTTTCGTTCGCGCCCCATCGCCGGACGCGCCGTGCGCGTGCGCGCCCATCGCCAGGTTCGACGATGCCGGCGTCCGGGGCAGGTGCCGTGACGACGCGGGCGAAACGTTCGAATCCGTCCCTGGGAGGGGATCACCATGAACACACTTGACGCAGGCGACGGCCCCGCCGCGGTCCGCCGCGGTCCGCTGCAGGGCCTGCTGGTACTCGACATCACGCGGGTGGTGGCCGGCCCCTACTGCGCGATGATCCTGGCCGACCTTGGCGCGCGGGTCATCAAGATCGAGCACCCGGAAGACCCCGACTACGTCCGCGACTTCCCGCCCTTCGTCGGCAGCGGCGACCAGCGCTTCAGCGCGTTCTTCGCGCAGTACAACCGGCACAAGGAGGGCATCACGCTGAACCTCAAGCACGAGGCCGGCCGCGCACTGCTGAAGCGGCTGGTCGCGCGTGCCGACGTGCTGGTGGAGAACTTCCGGCCCGGCACGATGGAGCGCTTCGGCGTGGGCTACGACACCCTGCGCGCGGAGAATCCGAAGCTGGTGTATGCGGCCATCAGCGGCTTCGGGCAGACCGGTCCCAATGCGCTCAAGCCGGGCTTCGACAACAGTGGCCAGGCCACCGGCGGGTTGTGGTCGATGAACGGGTACGCCGACCGCCCGCCGGTGCGCGTCGGCACCATCGTCGGCGATGTCTCCGCCACCCTGTTCGCGACCATCGGCGTGCTCGCTGCGGTGCGCGAGGCCGAACGCACCGGCCAGGGCCAGATGATCGATGTCTCGCAGCAGGATTCGGTGCTGGCGCTGACCGAGAACGCGGTGGTCAAGTACACCGTCGACGGCGACATCGCCGGCCCGCTGGGCAACGATCATCCGTTCGTGCGTCCTTACGGGCAGTTCCCGTGCAAGGACGGCCATGTGTTCTTCGGTGGCTACAACGACAAGCTGTGGGCGCTGTCGTGCCGGAAGTTCGGCACGCCGGAGCTGATCGCCGATCCCGAGATCGACACCATGGCCAAGCGCTTCGACCTCGACGTGTACGAGCGTCGCGTCAGGCCGGTGGTGGAAGCGTGGTTCCGCGACCACGGCAAGCAGGAACTCGAAGCGATCGCCGGCGACGACATCCCGCTGTGCGCGGTGAAGAACATCAAGGAAGTCGTCGAGGATCCGCATATCGCCGCGCGCGACATGATCGTGGACGTGGCCTACCCGCAGGGGAACGTCGGCATGTTCGGCACGCCGATCAAGCTGTCCGCCACGCCCGCGCAGGCGCGCGGGCACGCGCCGCGGCTGGGGCAGCACAACGCCCAGGTCTACGCGGACCTGCTCGGCATCGACGCGGCCACCTTGCAGGAACTCAAATCGACGGGAGCGATGTGATGGGGATTGCCTACGACGTATCCGACGGCATTGCGATGATCCGTTTCGACCGGCCGGACAAGCTCAACGCATTGACGCTGGCGATGTACCGAGAACTCGGCGATGCCTTCATCGCCGCGCGCGACGATGCGCGCGTGCGCGTGGTGATCCTGACCGCCAGTGGCCAGCGCGCGTTCTGCGTGGGCGCGGACCTGGGCGAGTCGATCCCCGCGCTGATGGAAGACGCGTTCGACATCTCGCAATGGGACGACGCGCACCTGAAGAACCTGCGGCTCTACAAGCCGGTGTTGTGCGCGATCAACGGCCTGTGCCTCGGCGGCGGCTTCGAGATCATGCTCGGCACGGACATCCGCATCGCCTCCGAAAACGCCAGGTTCGCGTTGCCGGAGCCGTCGCTCGGCATCGTGCCGGCCGGCGGCACGCTGGTGCGCCTGGTCAGGCAGATTCCCTATGCGCACGCGATGGAGCTGCTGCTGACGGCCAACGGGTTCACCGCGCACGAGCTGCTGGCCAAGGGGCTGATCAACCGCGTGGTGCCGCCGGCCGAGCTGATGCCGCAGACGCTGGCACTCGCCGAAAGGATCAAGGCCATGAGTCCCGGCGCGCTCGCCGTGATCAAGGAGTCGGTGCATCGCCTCGTCGACATGACCGAGGCGGACGCCTTCGCCGAAGAGGCGCGGCTGGGCCAGCGCGCCTTCACCAGTGCGGACGCGCGCAAGGGCCTGGCCGCCTTTGCGAAGAAGCAGACGCCCGTTTTCGACTGACCCATCTCTCTTCCAGGAACACCATGAACGCCAGCAGCCGCATCCCGGGCTTCTACAAGCTCGATCCGGAAAGCCGTTTCAACAAGCTCGTCGAGTTCAGTGGACTGCCGGCCGAACAACTGCGGCCGCTGCAGGCGGTCGATGCCGGGATGGCCTCCATCGCCGACCGCATGATCGAGAACGCGGTCGGCACCATCGCCATCCCGCTCGGCATCGCGGCCAACTTCCTGGTCAATGGCGTCGACTACCTGGTGCCGATGGCGACCGAGGAGCCGTCGGTGGTCGCCGCTGCGAGCAATGCGGCGCTGGTCGCCCGCGAGCGAGGCGGGTTCCATACCTCCGGCACCGCGCCGGTGATGATCGCGCAGGTGCAGGTGCTCGACGTGGCCGATCCGCAGGCGGCCCGCCTGCGCCTGCTGGAAGCGCGCGATGAACTGCTCGCGCTGGCCAACGCGCAGGATCCGCTGCTGGTGAGCCTCGGCGGGGGAGCGCGCGACATCGAGGTGCGCTTGCTGACGTCGGCGGACTTCCGCGCGCTGGTCGTGCACCTGCACGTCGACGTGCGCGATGCGATGGGCGCGAACGCGGTCAACACCATGGCCGAAGCGCTGGCGCCACGGATCGCGGCGATCGCGCGCGGACGCAGCCTGCTGAGGATCCTGTCGAACAAGGCCGACCTGCGCCTGGTCCGCGCACGCGCCGTCTTCGATGCCGGCAAGCTCGGGGGCGCGGCGGTCGTTGACGGCATCGTCGATGCGTACCGGTTCGCCGCCGCCGATCCGTACCGCGCCGCGACCCACAACAAGGGCATCATGAACGGCATCTCCGCCGTGGTGCTGGCGACCGGCAACGATACGCGCGCGATCGAAGCCGGCGCGCACTGCCACGCCTGCCGTGACGGTCGCTATACCTCGCTGTCGCACTATGAAAAGGATGCCGATGGCCACCTGGTGGGCAGCATCGAACTGCCGCTGGCACTGGGCCTGGTCGGCGGTGCCACCAGGACGCATCCGGTGGCGCAGGCCGCGGTGAAGTTGCTGGCGGTGAAGAGCGCCGTCCAGCTGGCGGAAATCACGGCCGCAGTCGGCCTGGCCCAGAACATGGCCGCACTGCGTGCGCTGGCGACCGAAGGCATCCAGCGCGGACACATGTCGCTGCATGCGCGCAACGTCGCGGCCAATGCAGGGGCAACGGAGGCGGAGATCGGCATGCTGGTCGAACGCCTGGCTGCCGACGGGCACGTGCGCCTGGACCGTGCGCAGGCATTGCTGGCCGAGATGAGGGCGGGCAAGGCATGAGCACCGTGCATCGCTTGCCGGAGACGGAAGCACGGCGCGGCACCGCGATGGCGGCGGCCTTCCTGTCCGCTTCCACCGCGTGCGGTACCGCGTTCGCCGGACCCTTCGACGTGGGCGACACGGAAACCGAGGATGGCTGGTCGCTGGAGGTGGAGTCGGTGCGGTTCCACAATGGCGACCACCTGTCGAGCAGGCATGCCGTCGGCGGGTTGACGTGGGGATTCGGCGACCGCTTCGAACTGGCGTTCGGCAGCGGGTATGGCATCTCCGTCTTCGGCGAGGGGCGCCGCCGCCATGGCGGGCACGACCTGGATCTGGCGCTCAAGTGGGTGCTGCGGGAATCGTCGGATACAGCGGCTGGCATCGCCATCGAACCCACGCTGAGCCTTCCCACCGGCGACCGTGGCGCAGGCATGAGCGAAGGTGAAGCCGTCCTGGAGGTGCCTGTTCGGCTCAGTCGCACGGTCGGGCGGGGACGTTGGACAGGCCAGGCCGCCTGGTCAAGGGCGATACGTTCGCGCGAAGCCGCCGGAAGCGTGGGCGTGTTGTACGAATGGCCGTTGACCCGGACGTTCACGCTGGGCGCCGAAGCGATCCACGAGCAGGTCGCGGATGGCGCGGCCAGCGCCATCCAGCGCGGCAACGTGGGCGTAAGCTGGAATCCTCACCACCGATTGGACGTGTTCGGCCGCGTCGGAAAGAGCTGGCGCCATGCGGCCGGCGAAGGCCAGGCCTCGATCCGGTTCGGTATCGCGTACCACTTCGAATGAACCCACCGATCATCTGAAGCGTGCGTCGGCACGCATCCATCCACAGGAAAACCAAGCCATGAGCACCACCTCAAGCCAGGGTTACCACCGCTGGTCGATCATCCTGCATTGGGCCATGCTGGCGCTGTTCGTCATCGTCTACGCCTCCATCGAGCTGCGCACCGTGTTCGAGAAGGGCACCGATGCGCGCGCGACCATGAAAGACCTGCACTTCATGTTCGGCCTGTCGATCTTCGTGCTGGTATGGGTGCGCCTGCTGCTGCGCGCGCTGACCGTGCGTCCGCCGATCGTGCCGCCACCGCCGGCCTGGCAGCGCGTGGCGTCCACCGCCATGCACGTGCTGTTGTATGTGTTCATGATCGGCATGCCGCTGGCGGGCTGGCTGACCCTGAGCGCGGCCGGCGAACCCATTCCCTTCTTCGGCCTGCAGGTGCCGCCGCTGACCGGGCCGGACATGCCGTTCGCCCTGAAGGTGCACGAGATCCATGAAACCGTCGGTACTGTCGGTTACTGGCTGATCGGCCTGCATGCGCTGGCGGCGCTGGCGCACCATTACCTGTGGAAGGACAACACCCTGCGGCGCATGCTCGCCTCCGGCGCGCGCAGCGGTTGAGTCTTGCGCCGATGCTGCCGGCACGGCGCCTTGCCGGGTGGTTCACGCACGGGCGGCGGTCATCAGCTCCACGTCGCCGCCCGCCGCCGCCGTATTGATGCTGACCGACGATTCCGCGCAGAAGCGCGCCAGGTACAGCGGGCCACCGGCCTTGGGCCCGGTGCCCGACAGTCCTTCGCCGCCGAACGGCTGCACACCCACCACCGCGCTGACCATGTTGCGGTTGACGTAGACGTTCCCCACGCGCGCGGTCGCGGCGATGGCCGCAGCGCGGCCGTCGATGCGCGTCTGCACGCCCAGGGTCAGGCCGTAGCCGAGCGCGTCGATCCGGTCGACCAGCGCCGCGACATCGCCACGCCAGCGCACGACCTGCAGCACCGGTCCGAAGATTTCCTCGCCGGCCTCTTCCAGTGCGGCGATCTCGAACGCGACGGGCGCAACGTAGAGGGCGGGCGTCGCATCGTCGGGCCACGGCGCACGGGCGATCAGGCGCGCGCGGCCTTCCAGGCCTGCGATCTGCCGATGCAATCGTGCATGGGCCTCGGCATCGATGACGGGACCGATATCCGTCGACAGCGCGGATGCCGGGCCGAGGCGGAGCAGCGCGATGGCGCCGCTCAGCATCTCCATCACCTCGTCGGCGATCTCGTCCTGCACGCATAGCACGCGCAGGGCGGAACACCGCTGGCCGGCGCTGCGGAACGTGCTCTGCACCACCGCATCCACGACCTGTTCCGGCAGTGCCGTGGCATCGACGATCATCGCATTGATGCCGCCGGTCTCCGCGATCAGCGGCACGATCGGCCCGTCCTTGTCGGCCAGCGTGCGCGCGATCACCTTGGCGACGGTGGTCGACCCGGTGAAGGCGACGCCGGCGATGCCCGGTTGCGCGACCAGCGCCGCCCCCGTGCGGCCGTCGCCGTACACGCCGGCCAACGCATCGTGCGGAACGCCGCACTCGTGCAGCAGCGCGATCATGCGGGCAGCGATGCCCGGCGTCTGTTCGGCCGGCTTGGCGATGACGGCATTGCCGGTGACTAGGGCGGCCACCACCTGGCCGGTGAAAATCGCCAGCGGGAAATTCCATGGCGAGATGCAGGCCCACACGCCGCGTCCACGCAGACGATAGATGTTGCTCTCGCCCGTGATGCCGCACAGCGTGCGCGCCACCATCAATCCGCGCGCCTGCTGTGCGTAATAGCGGCAGAAATCGGCGGTCTCGCGTACTTCGGGGATGGCATCGGTCCAGGTGCGATGGCCCTCGCGCACGATCAGCGCGCACCACTGCGCCAGGTCGCGTTCCAGCGTATCCGCGGCGCGTTCCAGGATGACGGCGCGTTCTTCGACGCTCCGTGCGTTCCACGCTTTCTGGCCGGACGCCAGGGCATCGACCGTGGCCTTGATCGCATTTCCGTCGGTTTCCGGTGGCGCCTGGAGCTGTACCTCGTGCCACACCGTGAACAGTTGCCCGGCCATCGCCACGCAGCCGGGATCGAGTCCGGCGGTGTTGCGCCGCTCCGCCAGCAGGTGACGGGGCAACGTCACGCCACTGCATGGTTCCCGCCACAGCGGCGAAACGACGAGGTCTTCCGGTGGAATCGCGGCGTCGGTCAGCTGGTTCACGAACGACGAGTTCGCGCCATTTTCCAACAGCCGCCGGACCAGATAGGCGAGCAGACTCGCGTGGGCGCCGACGGGCGCGTACACACGCAGCCCGATCTGCGGATACTGCCGGTGCACTTCCGCATGCACGGGTTCGCCCATGCCATGCAGGCGCTGCAGTTCGAAGGGTGCGCCGCTCGATGTCGCCAGGCGCAGCACGGCGGCGATGGTGCCCGCGTTGTGCCCCGCGAACTGGGGATAGATCACGTCCGGCATCGCCAGCATCGCCTTGGCGCAGGCGAGATAGGCGATGTCGGTATGGTGGCGATGCGTGAAGACGGGAAAGGCCGGCAGGCCGAGTTCCTGCGCGCGCTTGATCTCATGGTCCCAGTACGCGCCCTTCACCAGCCTGACCATGAAGCGCTGGTCGTGGGCGCGGGCGATACGGGCGATCTCGTCGATCACGTCCAGTGCCCGTGTCTGGTAGGCCTGCACTGCCAGTCCGAAGCCGCGCCACTGCGGATACTCTTCGGCGACGCGCCGGGCCACCGCCTCGAACACGTCCAGCGAGATCTCCAGCCGTTCGCTCTCTTCCGCATCGATCGTCAGGTGGATGTCGGCGGACGCTGCCGCGCGGGCCAGTGCCAGCACTCGCGGCACCAGTACCGACATGACATGGTCGCGCTGCAGCGGTTCGAAGCGGGCATCGATCGCCGACAGCTTGATCGATACGCCGTCCGCCTGTTCCACCGGCGTGTCGCGGTCCCGCTGCGCGGCCAGGGTGGCGATGGCATCGCCGTATTTCTTCAGATAGCGCAGTGCGTCCGCATCGGTGCGGGCGCCTTCGCCCAGCATGTCGAAGGAAAAGCGCAGGTCGCCACGCGCTTTGCGCTGGCGGCGGGCATCGTCCAGCGCGTCGGCGAGCGACTGGCCCATCACGAACTGCTTTCCCATCAGCTGTACCGCGCGGACGGCGACGGCCACCACGGCCTTGCTCCCCATCCTTGCGAGGAATCCCGGTCGCGCGCCCTCCTGCCCGAGGATCTTCTTCGACAGGCCGACCGCCTGGCTGGACAGCGCGGCCAGCCAGGAGTGGGATGCGCCCGAGAAGTCGGCTCGCGAAAGCTGGTCCGCGGTCAGTAGCATCGCCGTGTCGGCATCCGGCACGCGCAGCAGCGCTTCCGCCAGCCGCATGAGCGCCATGCCTTCGGCGGACGAGAGGGGATACTCCTGCAGGAGTGTTTCCAGTGCCAGGCCCGACGCGGGCCGTGCCCTGACCTGCGTGATCCATGGCAACGCCGTCTGGCGGGCGACGTCCCAGTCGAAGCCTTCCATGCAGGTGAGAAGGTCGGTGACCACGTCGGATTCGGGGCGATACGGATTCGGAAGTCGCATGGCGGCTGCTTTGGCGAAGAAGGGGCGTGTGTCCGCCATTTTCCGGGCCATGCGATGGAATTAGTCTCCGTTTGCGGGGGGCGATCCCGCTGGAAAGCGAGAGATCGATGGCGCTCGACAGGATTGACCGCAGGATTCTCATGCTGCTGCAGCAGGACGGCCGCATGACCAACCTGAAGCTCGCCGAGGCGATACCGCTGTCGCCGACAGCGACCCTGGAACGCGTCCGCCGACTGACCGCCGGCGGCTACGTGCTCGGCTATCGCGCGGTGCTTGATCCCCAGAAGCTCGGCGCCGGCCTGCTCGTGTTCGTGGAAGTGCTGCTCGACCGCACCACGCCGAACATCCTGGAGGATTTCAAGCGCGCGGTGAGCGATCAGCCCGAAGTGATGGAATGCCACCTGGTGGCGGGCGGTTTCGATTACCTGATGAAACTGCGAGCCGCGGACATGTCGGACTACCGGGACATGGCCGGGCGCGTCCTGTGGAGGCTGCCGGGCGTCCGTGAAACCCGGACCTATGCCGTCATGGAAGAGGTCAAGAACAGCGCAGCGATTCACCTGGATATCTGACGCTGCCGGGATTCCGGGAATCCCGCTGCCGCATCCGGTTCGATCGACTCTTCCACCCACGGCGTGGCGGGGGCGTTGCGGTGGCTTCTGGCCAGGGAGGCTGGCGTCGTCCCCTGGCGTCCGCATCCCGGGGTGCGAAGCGAGTTGGACTGGATCGATTTAATGCGATGATCTGCCGGCATTTCCAGTTTCGTGCCGGAGGGTCACAGGTGAGTGCCGTGCCAAGCAACACCAGCGCCTGTCTCGTCGCCGATGTGGGTGGCGGCAGCGCTGGCTGGATGGCAGCGGCCGCGCTGGCCACCTACCTTGGCAGGCAGGCATCGATCCGTCTCGTCGAATCCGGGGAGATCGGGATCGTCGGCGACGACGAAGCCGCGGCGACGTTGCTGGCGAATCTCGATGGCGAGGCGCTCGCCGATCCGCGCCCGCTGCGCTTCACCACCGGCATGCGCAGGAAGCTGTGGAACAAGAACGTCGTTGCATTGGGTCTCGCGAGCGGCTTCATGGAGCCACTGGAGTCGACCAGCATCTATCTGGTGCAGTCGGGAATCCAGCGCCTCCTTGGCCTGTTTCCCGATCGCGGCTTCGATCCGCTGCTCGAGCGGCAGTTCAACGAGGAGTCTGCTTTCGAGTACGAGAGCACGCGCGATTTCCTGATCCTGCACTATTGCGCCACCCAGCGCAGCGATAGCGCGTTCTGGGACTATTGCCGCAGAATGCCGATCCCCGAAACCCTGCAGCGGAAGATCGACATGTTCCGGAACGGCGGCCGCTACTTCCGCACGGGCGACGAGTTCTTCGCGCTCCCGAGTTGGGTGCAGGTGATGCTGGGCCAGGGCGTTGTTCCCAGCGGCTACCACCCCATCGTCGACGACATGCCCGAGCAGGCCCTGCTCGAACATGTCGTGCGCGTGCGCCGGGCCATCGCGAATGGCGTAGAGGCGATGCCGCTGCACCAGGACTTCATCGACCGTCACTGCAAGTCGCCGGCGGCCTGACGCGATGTCGGTGTCGAACTGCCGGACCACGCCATCGGCCATGGGCCATCGATCGGGTCCGGCGTTGCAGTGCGCCTGGAGGAGGCTCAATGCCTGCCGCTGAGTTGTCCGTGTACTTCTTCTTGCAGGCGGCCGTGATCCTGTCGGTATGCCGCTTGATCGGAGGGCTTGCGAAGCGGATCGGCCAGCCGCAGGTGGTCGGCGAGATGATCGCCGGCGTGACACTTGGCCCGTCGCTGCTGGGCTGGGCGTTTCCGGGTCTGCAGGCGGCGCTGTTCCCCGCGCAGACCCTGGATACGCTGTACGTATTCGCGCAGTTCGGCGTGGGGCTGTACATGTTTCTGGTCGGCACTGAATTCCGCAGCGACCATTTCCGCTCGTGTTTCCGCGGCGCGTTCTCGGTGTCGATCGCCGGCATTGCCGTGCCGTTCGCACTGGCATTCCTGATCGCGCCATGGCTGGTCGGTATCCCGGGCCTGTTCGCCGACAGCGTGCGAGTTGCCGATGCTTCGCTGTTCCTGGGCGCGGCCATTGCGATCACGGCATTCCCCATGCTGGCACGGATAATCCACGAGCGCGGCCTCGCAGGCAGCAAGTTGGGCACGCTCGCGCTCACCGCTGGCGCGGTCGACGACGCCGCGGCCTGGTGCATCCTGGCCGTGGTGCTGGCGAGCTTTGGAGGCAATTGGGACCGCGCGTGGTGGGCGATCGGTGGCGGCATCGCCTATGCGGCGTTCGTGCTGCTTGTAGGGCGCCGGTTGCTGCGTCGCCTGGCCGCAGCGGCTGGGCCGGATGCTCCACTCAGCGGTACCATGCTGGCCGTGTTGCTGATCCTGTTTTGCCTCAGCGCGTGGGCGATGGACGCGATCGGCATTCATGCCGTATTCGGTGGCTTCCTGTTGGGCGCCAGCATGCCCAAGGGCGTACTGGTCGAGAAGTTCCGCGCGATGCTGCAGCCCTTCGTCGTGGTGTTCTTCTTGCCGATGTTCTTCACCTACTCGGGGGTGAAAACCGACCTCGGCATGGTGCTTGAGCCGCAACTGCTGTTTGCGGCGATCGCGATTCTGGTTGCCTCGTTCGCCGGCAAAGGCGTGGCCTGCTATGTAGCGGCGCGCCTGGCGGGAGAGAGCCCGCGTGATGCGAAAGCGATTGGTGTGCTGATGAACGCGCGCGGCCTGATGGAACTTATCCTGATCAACATCGGCCTGCAGGCTGGGGTGATCAAACAGGGCCTGTTCTCGATCCTGGTGCTGATGGCCATTGCTACCACCCTCATGGCAACGCCGCTGTTCAACTGGATCATGCGACGCGAAAACGCCAAAGCGACCGCCATCAACCGACACTAGGATGCTGGAGCGGCCAGGTTTCCGTAGACACTCCGCAGACGAGTCGCCAACTCTGGCCGCAGACTGGATTCGTCGCAGCTGAAACGTTTGACCTGATTTTGCAACCACGTCACAATTCGCGCTGAAAGCCAGCAACAGGAATCGTCAGTTTCCGAGCGCCAGCGGATCTGCCCTACGGGGCACCACTCCCGCTTAGAGAACCTGATGAAACTGCTGAGCCTGGCCATCCTGTCGGCGCTGTCCGCCGGCGCCCACGCGGCTGAAGAGCCCGCGACATCCCAGCCACCCTCCGACGTGCCGGCACCTGTCGCGACGGCTGACTACATGAAGATTCCCACGTTCGACACCCTCAAGGTGATCGGCCAGCGCCTGTTCCCGTACCAGGAAGGCCTGATGCTGGACGAGCGCTACATTGACGAGCAGGTCAAGGGAAATGGCGACATCGGCACCCTGCTGCGGATCAACCCCAACGTGCAGTTCGATGACTCCGCTTTCACCTCGTCCAACCGGATGGGCGAGATCCGCCCGGCCAACATCAGCATCAACGGTGGTCAGTACTATCAGAACCTCTTCCAGCTTGACGGCGCAAGCTTCAACAACGACCTTGATCCGCAGGCCACGAACCCGCACGTCGTGGGCGACGTGCCCAGCGCCACGCAAGGCATCGCTCTGGACACCGAGCTGATAGGCCAGTTGACCGTCTACGACAGCAACGTGCCGGCGTCGTTCGGTGGTTTCAGTGGCGGCGTGATCGATGCACAGAGCCGCAAGGCGAAGGATGCGCTGGGCGGCAAGGCGTCGTTCCGCATGTCGCGTTCGGCATGGAACGAGATGATCTTGCCGGAAGGCAACGACCTGTCACTGTCTTCCACGTATGCGAACCAGCCCGTGTACGACAAGTATCGGTTGTCGGCGATGCTGGAGGGTCGCACGGACGGGGGACTGGGCTGGATTGCCAACGTCATTCGCACGCGCTCCGACATTCCTCTGCGTGGTTACTCGGCAGGCAACGTCAGCGCCAGCGACGAGCTGATCAAGGAGCAGCGCCGCGAAAACACCAGTGCCAGCGTCAGGCTCGACTGGGCCGGCGACGGCATCGAATTGGCGGGCAGCTTTACGTATGCACCGACCGATGAGCGCTACTTCACCCAGAACGCCAAGAACTCCTACTTCGACCTGAAGCAGGGTGGTCCGGTAGGCAGTCTGCGCATGGGTCTGGAACTCGCCGCGTGGGACCTGGACCAGGTACTGAGCTACAGTGACCTAGATAGCTCACGACGGGTGCAGGAGGGCGTTGACTACTGGAAAGCGTGGGCGCGGTCGCATGACTACGACTGGGGTGTCAACAACAGCAGCTTCGAGGGCAACTGGGGCAACATCGACCAGCGCAACCGTGCCATCGGCTACTCCGCCACGTTCAAGCGCGACGCGCGGCAGTGGGGTGACAGCCTGCATGCACTGCAGGTCGGCCTGCACTACCGGGACCGCCTGGGTACCTACCATCGCCTGAACGACCACTACAGCTTCCTGAGTCCCGGGCGGACGAGGTCATGCACGGATGCCAATGGGGTGGTCGACACCGAGGCCTGCTCGCTGTCCCCTGTCTATACCACGGTCAGTGGCACGGGTGCCGTGGTGGCGGGGCAGGGCCAGTTCTTTCGCACGCGCAACATCTACAGGGCAGGCTACTTCGAGGTGAAGCTCAAGGAATGGAGCGTGTTCGCCGAGGATGACATCCGCTTGGGGCGCTGGAGCTTCCGGCCCGGCGTGCGCGTGGACGGCGACGATCTGATGGATAAGACCACAGTGGCACCGCGCTTTGCGCTGTCGTGGGATGTGCTGGGCAACCAGCACACGCTGCTGACGGCGGGTGCCAACCGCTACTATGGCCGCAGCTTCTTCACCTACAAGCTGCGCGAAGGGCGCGACAACCTGCAGACGACCTACGTCCGAACCGCGCCTTCGCTGCTCTGGTCCACCAGTCGACAGTACACCGCGAACAACCGCTTCGGGACGCTTGACATCCCATACAGCGATGAACTCAACCTCGGACTCAACCAGCGTTGGGCGGGACTGGACTTCAACCTGAAGCACGTGCGCCGCGAAGGGCGCGACGAGGTGCTACGGCAGCGCGTGCTGAGCAACGATGGTAGCGGGTATTACTCCGCGAACGTGTACGAGTACGTCAATGCCGGCCGCAGTCGCAGCGACACCAGCACGCTGAGCATCGGTCTCCAGCGCCCGTGGGCCTGGTGGCGCACGGAGACACACGCACAGTTCGCCTTCGACCATACCGATGTCAAGCGCAATTACACCGACTACGAGAGCAGCTACAACGACGGAAGCTACAATGCACTGGTGAGGTATGAAGGAAACATCATCCATGCATACGATCTTCCTCAGTCCAGCTACAACCGTCCGTGGTCGGCGAGACTGTCGACGCAGACGCGCATTCCGTCGCTGGGCCTGCTCTGGAGCAACTTCCTGCGCTACCGCGCCGGCTTCACTGGCTTCACGCAGGTCGGTTCCGAGCCCCACCAGGATCAGGTGATCGACGTGATTGAAAGCTTCGAGGCACCACGAACCTTCACCTGGGACACGACGGTCGAATACGCTTTGTCACTTCCGAAAGAGCAGGAGGCCTATGTCCGTGTAGAGGCGCAGAACGTGTTCAACCGCCGCAATCCGCTGACAGGATCGATCAGCACCGTCACTTACTACGAACCCGGCCGCAGCTATTGGCTGGAAGTCGGCTACCGGTTCTGATGGCGTCCGCGCACATGCCAGCGCGTTTGATGGCACTTCGGCTCTGGTTGGCCTGGAGTCTGCCCGCTGTGCTTGCGGTGCAACTCCTGCTGATGCTGGTCGCGTCCGGCCCCGACAGTCACTGGCGCGGCGGCGGCTATGTCGCGGCATCCTCAGTTGCGTCGTTGCTGGCGACGGTGGCGGCGCTCTGGGCGTTATGGGGCCTGCACGGCTGGCCAGTCGCGCTGCGCGTGTCCGTCATGGTGCTGCATGCGCCGTTGCTGGCCGGAGCACTGCTGATGTCGGGGGGCTGAATGATGCAGTTCCTGCAACGCGTCGCGCTGTGGATGCTGTTCGTGCTGCCGGCCGGACTGCTGGTCTGCACCACGTCTGCGCAGTCTCAAGCGGAAGTCGAAGGCGGAGATGGCACGGCGACGCTGGCCGAGTGCCGTCAGCGCATCGCGGTGAGTGTGCCGCGCATCGACATGGCGTGCCTGCGCCGTGTCTATGCATTGCCGATCGGCGAGTGGCCGGCACCGGTCGTCGACGAAGATGCGGTGTGGCAGGAACTGGCGCCGCTACCCGACATGCCTCCGATCCCTCCGGACAACCCGCAGACACCGCAGAAGATCGCGCTGGGCAGGGCGTTGTTCGAGGATCCCCGGCTGTCGCGTAGCGGCCAGATCGCGTGCGCCAGCTGCCATGATCGCCAACTCGGCTGGGGCGATGGGCGTAGCGTGTCGTTCGGTCACGACCGCAGGGCCGGCAAACGCAATGCGATGAACATCTCGATGGCGGCCTACTCCGGCCCGCTGTTCTGGGACGGACGCGCGGCCACCTTGGAGGAGCAGGCGCTGCATCCCATCCAGGATTCATCCGAGATGGCCTTTACCCCGGGCGAGCTGGAAAGGCGGCTCAATCGCGAGGCGGGCTATCGCCTGCAGTTCCTGCAGGTGTTCGGCGAGAAGAAGATCACCATGCATCGCGTAGCCCAGGCGCTGGCGAGCTACCAGCGCAGCCTGACGCCGCGATTCAACCGCTTCGACCGTTTCCTGGAAGGCAGGCGCGACGTGCTGACGGATGCGCAATTATGGGGCCTGCACCTGTTCCGCACGCAGGCGCGCTGCATGAACTGCCACAGCGGCCCGGCGCTGACCGACAACCGCTTCCATAACCTCGGCCTCCATTTCTACGGACGCTCCAAGGAGGACCTTGGGCGCTACCGGATCACCGGCGACGTGGCGGACAGTGGCAAGTTCCGTACGCCGACGCTGCGTGGCGTCGGCAAGACCGGGCCCTACATGCACAACGGCGGCTTCATGGAGCTGCGTGGCGTCGTGAACATGTACAACGTGGGTATGCCGCGCCCACAGCCTGAACCGGGTGAGGATGGTGATCCGTCCTTTCCGCGGGTGGATCCCTTGCTCAAGCCATTGGACCTGCACAAGACGGAACTCGAGGCCATCACCGAGTTTCTGGAGACGCTTTAGGCGTCTCGCAGCACACGTGGGGTTTAGCAATCGCGTCCCCTTTCCTGGCTACGTCCTCATGCGGCCAGGAAGCCCGGCGGTGATCGGAAGGCCTAGAAATTCAGCAGGAAGAACAAGCGGATGCGGTCGAGCCAATCGCCGGGCGCATTGCTGCCGGCATAAGCCGGATCGTTGGGCTTGTAGTGGTACCAGATGGCACTGACCATCGTCCTCGGCATCGGCGTGTAGTCCACCGTGAAGGCGTGCAGCCTGTAGTTGGTGGCGATGCCGATGTTGTCTTGCGAGAAGGCGGACAGCACGGCATCCACATCGGTCTGCGAGTAGCCGTAGGTGAAGCGCCAGTCGCCCGGTTTGCTGGCCCGGCCCAGGCTGACGTCCACGCCGTAGCCGGTGTCCTGGTCATCGACCGCGCCCAGGTTCTTCACGTAGTCGCCGACCACGCGGACCGGCCACTTCTCGCTGGCGCCCTGCCAGGTGGCGCCCACCAGCAGGTTGGCCAGGTGGTAGTCGGAGAGGAAGCTGCCGTCGGGATTGCGCCGGTTGGTGCGCCAGTCGCCTGCATCGGCCCCGACCAGGCTGCCCAGGCTGTAACGGTAGTACGCACCGGAGAGGTCGTACTTGAAACCGCCATGGGCCGGTGAGTCATAGCCCAGTTGGATGCCGCCCATGGTGCTGTCCGGTCCACCGGCATCCTCGTCGATGAGGAAGAACAGCGCATTGGTGCGCAGGGCGCCGCCATTACCGAGCGCGTGCTTGTAAGTCGCGCCCAGGCCCTGCGGATTGACGTCGCCGTCCCAGACCAGATCGGTACGCGCGAAGGGTTGCGGGAACTTGCCGCCATAGACCTTCAGGTCGCCGAAGTTCAGCTGTGCATAGGCCAGGTCCAGGCTGACGGTGAAGTCGTCGTCCCAGTTGGAGAGCTGCACGTCGGAGCTGTTGGGATCGTCGTTGTCGCCGGTGACCACGCGCCCACCGACGGTGACGCGGTCGTTGACGGCGTAGGTGGCGCCCAGTCGCGCACGGACCTGTCCGCTGGTGCGGTCGCGAGCATTCTCGTTGGAGCGGTCGTGCTGGCCGCGCAGGCGGAAATCGCCGGTGACCTTGAGGCGGTCCAACGCACTGGGTCCGGCGGCCGCAGCCATGGCGGGCGCAGCGGCCTGAACGGGTGTCGCTGCCGGAGCCGGCGCAGTGACGCCGAGCGTGGCCTCCAGCGCACGCAGCGCGGCTTCGTTCTCGCGCTGCAGCTGCGCGATCTGCGCCTGCTGCTCGCGCAGCGCTGCAATCTGCTTCAGGACTTCGCTGTTGTCGGCAGAGGCCTGCGCGAAGGCGGGAGCGGCATTCGCCCAGCCGACTGCCAGCGCGAGGATGGCGACGCGGGAGTGGCGAAGGGGGAGGGATGCAGTCATGGGATTCCTCGTAAAGAGAAGTATCGAAACTTGAGTGAACGAAAAACGCTCAGCACTCGATGACGTTCACCGCCAGCCCGCCCCGGCTGGTTTCCTTGTACTTG
>NZ_DAIUEE010000005.1:0-281676 GCF_036845285.1 Pseudoxanthomonas sp. | reverse complement strand
CCTCATGGCCTGGATCGGCCTTCTTGTAAGTGTCCGTGAAAACGGGGGTGAACCCAAGAGCGAGCCAGCTCTCTTAAGCTGACGACACTCCAGCTTCGCGCTCAAAGAGAGCTAATCTCGTACAGAGCACCCGCGAGTGGTGACGCCAACTTGGGCTCGAGCTATGACTTGGTCGAGCTTCTTACCGTTTTAGTTGAGCTCGCACAATTCAATTCCGAGCTTCTGGAGAGGTCTGTCTCAAAAAACGCCAACATTGAGTCTTTCTCTGTGTCTCAAGAGCACATAGACCAGCTTTCTAACCCAACGATTGAAGGATTCTCGTTCCATGATCGAGAAGATTCGCACCGTCTCGACTACATCCGACGCAAAATGCCAAGACCATACAACCTTGCGCATTTCATGACAGAAGGACAGACCGAGGATTTCATTGGTGCGTGGGATGGTGACGAAGATAGTGGAGAGTCATTCCACAATGGTGGCCCGCCAGACTGGCAAACAATATTTGACATCCCTTAGCTTCCCGTTGCGAAAATCCAACAATTCGTTCAAGCCTACGTTGCTTCGTGGCCGCACTTGCGGTGTAAACTGACGCTACACCGCAACTCGGCCACTGCGCAATGCGGCTTAACTCAGACGCTCTCTTCCGATGAGTGGTCAGGCCTCCATCGAGGCACTGGCAGTCAGCTCATCGCGGCGCCGCGCATTGACGATCGTCAGCAGCTTGCGCATGCAGGCCACCAGCGCGACTTTGGCCAACCTCCCGCGTTCGCGCAGCTGCTGATAATGCGCTTTCATCACCGGACCCCAGCGCACGGCCGATAGCGTGGCCGTGTACAGCGCCACGCGTATGGGCGCGCGACCTGCGCTTGCCATGTGTCTTGCCGCTGTCGCGATTCATCGAGGCCACACCGACCAGTTTGGCGTTCTGCTGCCGGGTCCGCGTGCCAAGCTCGGATGACAGCGCCAGGCTCGTCGCCTGGAAGGTTGGACCCATGCCTTTCGATGACCGCAGCGACGGCATCAGATGCGGGCAGACATGACCACGGCAGAAGGATCGCAACCTGCCACGCCCCTGCTGGCACCGACACGCTTCATCGTCCCGTTCCTCACCCATGCGATGGGTACGCTCGCCGGCGTGCTGGCTGCTTACTGCATCGCCAGCAGCCGCAAAGCGCCGTTCGCGCGGGCAATCGGCGCGCTGTTCCTGTGCAGCGACACCGTGGCTGCCGTCATGATTCCGGCCTCACGTGGTTGGAGGCCTGCGATCTGCTGTTCGCCTACCTGCCGGTGGCATGGCTGGCGGCGTGGATCGGAACGCGGAGGCGGCGCGCGCGTGCGGGCAATGGCGAACGGAGGCGCGTGTGAATGCGCCGCCGGATTCAGACAGCATCGTGCGCCAGTTCGCGCAGCTTGCCCTCATGCAGTTCCAGCACACGGTCCAGTCTCCGCGCCAACCGTCGGTCGTGGGTCACGAGCACCAGACTGGTCTTCTGCGCACGATTGAGATCCAGCATCAGATCGAAAACGGTCGCCGCGGTCTTCTCGTCGAGGTTGCCGGTAGGCTCGTCACCCAGAACGCAGGCCGGCCGGTTGACCAGTGCGCGCGCCACGGCGGCACGCTGGCGCTCGCCGCCGGACAGTTCGCCCGGCTTGTGCGCCAGGCGATGACCGAGTCCCACGGCTTCCAGCAGTGCCCTCGCCTTGCCCGACGCGTCGTTGGCGGCAGCACCGCCCAGCATCACCGGCATCATGACGTTCTCGAGCGCCGTGAACTCCGGCAATAGATGATGGAACTGGTAGACGAAGCCGAGCGCCTTGTTCCGCAACTGGCCGCGCGCGGCATCGGACAACGACGACATCTTCTGCCCTGCCACGTACACCTCGCCCGCCGTCGGCGTATCGAGGCCACCGAGCAGATGCAGCAGCGTGCTCTTGCCCGCGCCGGATGCGCCAACGATGGCGACCGTCTCACCAGGCTGTACGTTGAGTTCAAGCCCGTCGAACACCGGCGTGCGCAGCGAACCCTCGGCGTAGGTCTTGCCAAGCGATTCGGCATGGACGACCGCGGAACGGATGGAATCATTCATAGCGCAGCGCCTCCGCGGGCTGGGTGCGGGCGGCGCGCCAGGCCGGATACAGCGTGGCCAGGAAGCTCATCGTCAGCGCGACGGCGGCGATCATGACCACTTCGCTGCCACTCAGTTCGTAGGGTAGACCGGTGATGTAGTACACATCGGGTGGCAGCAGCGTCACCTTGAAGACTGCTTCGATGGCAGCGAGGATGTATTCCAGGTTGATCGTCAGCAGGATGCCGCCGATCACGCCCAGCACGGTGCCCATCACGCCGATCAGCACGCCCTGCACCATGAACACCTGCATCACGCCGCGCGGAGTCAGGCCCAGCGTACGCAGGATGGCGATGTCGGCCTGCTTGTCGGTGACCAGCATCACCTGCGAGTTCACCAGCGAGAACGCGCCCATCAGGATGATGAAGGACAGCAGGATGCCCATCACCGTCTTCTCCATCTTCAGCGAGTGGTAGAGGTTGGCGTTCTCGCTGGTCCAGTCGCTGATGCGGTACGGCCCCTGCAGACGAAGCGCCAGGTCGCGCGCGACCTCCCAGGACTGGTACATGTCGTGCAGTTTCAGCCGCACGCCGGTCACGCCCTCGCCCATGCGCAGCACGCGTTGCAGGTCGCCCATGTGCACCAGCGCCAGGTTGCGGTCCACGTCGTTGTGGCCGACCGAGAAGATGCCGCTGACGGTGAAGCGCTTGATCTTCGGCATCGCGCCCATCGGCGTGCCCTGGAAGTCGCCAGCGGTCACGACGACGCTGTCGCCGACACCGACACGCAGCCACGCCGCCAGCTCCTGCCCGAGCAGGATGTGGAATTCGCCCGGCTTCAACGAATCCAGCGTGCCGGTCTTCATCTTGTCTCCGATCACCGAGACCTTGGGTTCCTCGCCCGGCAGGATGCCCGTCACCAGCGCGCCCTGCGGGTCGGCGTTGCCGGTCAGCATGGCCTGCACGTGGATGAAGGGCGCCGCGCCTGCGACGCGCGGGTCATCCATGGCGATCCTGGTCGCGTGCGGCCAGTCGTGCATGGCCTCGCCCGCGCCCATCACCGTGGCGTGCGCGGTGGCCTGCAGCAGGCGGTCGCGGATCTCGCGCTGGAACCCGCTCATCACCGACAGCGTGGTGATGAGGATCATCACGCCCAGCGCGATGCCGACGACCGAGGCCAGCGAGATGAAGGAAATGAAACCGTTGCGGCGCTTGGCGCGGAGATAGCGCAGGCCGATGGCGACAGGGATGGGTTTGAACATGGGCCTATGGTGCCCGATCCCTCCGATGCCGCCCAGCTTCCCCGTCGCCCGCAGCAAGCCGGAGTTCACGCCGCTGCGCGGCCGGCAGCGTATCGGGCCACCAGGCCGCGTGGCGCCAGCGGCCACCGGCTCGGTCGCGCCAGCGCAGGAACGCCAGCGATCCCCGCCAGTGCAGGCGCGCGTCCACCATGGGCGCGCCGTCGACCGTCGGCGGGCGCCCATTGCCGGGAAACCAGAAGACCGGGCGGCACCTGCGCCCTTCGCTTCGCGCCTGCCACAGGCCATAGCCGAATGACGCGATGGCGACCGGCCAGGCGAACAGGCGCGGCATTTCGCTGGCCAGCACCGACACGGCGGCCAGCACACCCAACACGATCAGCACAGTCTGCAGCAGGCGCGACGGGCGCCACTCAAGCCGGCAGTTGACGGATCCGTTCGACCAGCGCGGCGAGTTCCGCATCGGGACAGTGCTCGTAGCCCATGAACCAGCGCCAGAGCTTATCGTCCTCGCAATCCAGCAGGCGTAGGAAAACCACGCGTTGTGGCTCGGATTCGGTCGCCCAGCAACGATCGAGATAGCGGCCGAACAGCTGGTCCAGTTCGCGCATGCCGCGCCGGCAGCGCCAGCGGATGCGCTTGAGTTCGGGATCGTCGCTCACGCCGCGGCCAATGCCAGTGCGAGGCGCACCCAGAACGCGATCAACACCAGCGTCGCCAGCGCATAGGCGACGAACCGGGTCATGACGTGGTTCCAGGTGCAATGGACCAGGCTGTGCACGGCGCGCAGACCCACGAAGGCCCAGGCCAGCGCGAGCGATGCGAGATCCGAGACACCGAGCTGTGCCGCCAGCAGCACGCCGGCGTAGAACAGCACCGGCAGCTCGAACAGGTTGCGGAAGTTGTCCGATGCGCGCGTGTCGACCAGCAAACGCACCGAATCGGACACGCTGGCGAGGTCCTGCGCATCGATGCGCTTGCGCGCCATTTCGCCGAGGCGCAGCTGGTACAGCCTGATCCACACGAGGAAGGTCAGGCCAGCCATCGCCACCGCAGGCCAGAGGATCGCCGTGGCGGATGCGTCGCCCATGCGGTCAGGCGCGGCGCGCCATCATCAGCTTCTTGATCTCGGCGATCGCCAGCGCCGGGTTCAGGCCCTTCGGGCAGGTCCGGGCGCAGTTCATGATGGTGTGGCAGCGGTACAGCTTGAACGGATCTTCCAGATCGTCCAGGCGCGCACCGGTGTCCTCGTCGCGCGAGTCGATGATCCAGCGGTAGGCCTGCAACAGGATCGCCGGACCCAGGTAGCGCTCGCCGTTCCACCAGTAGCTCGGGCAGCTGGTCGAACAGCACGCGCACAGGATGCACTCGTACAGGCCGTCCAGCTTCTTGCGGTCTTCCGGCGACTGCAGGCGCTCGCGGTCCGGCGGTGCCGGGGTCTGCGTGCGGATCCACGGCTTGATCGACGCGTACTGCGCGTAGAAGTGGGTCAGGTCCGGTACCAGGTCCTTCACCACGTCCATGTGCGGCAGCGGATAGATCGGCACTTCCGCCTTGGTGCAATCGCCGATGGCCTTGGTGCAGGCCAGCGTATTCGTGCCGTCGATGTTCATCGCGCACGAACCGCAGATGCCCTCGCGGCAGGAACGACGGAACGTCAGCGTGGGATCGATCTCGTTCTTGATCTTGATCAGCGCGTCCAGGACCATCGGACCGCACTTGTCGAGATCGACCTCGTAGGTATCGGTGCGCGGATTGGCGCCGTCGTCCGGGCTCCAGCGGTACACCTTGAAGGTGCGCACGTTCTGGGCGCCCTTCGCGGGGAAGTGCTTGCCCTTGGTGACGCGCGAGTTCTTCGGGAGGGAAAATTCGGCCATGGCTTTAGATCCGTGATTCGTGATGGGTGACTAGTGATTCGACGAAGCTGATCGCGGCACGTGGAGCGCCTGGCGAATCACCCATCACGAATCACCATTCACGGCTTCAATAAACGCGCGGCTTGGGCGGCACCACGTCCACGTCCTTGCTGAGCGTGTACATGTGCACAGGGCGGAAATCGAAGCTGCACGTGCCGTCGTCGGCGACGTTGACCAGCGTGTGCTTCTGCCAGTTGACGTCGTCGCGCTCCGGGAAGTCCTCGTGCGCGTGCGCGCCGCGGCTTTCGTGGCGCTGTTCGGCCGAGTTGATCGTGGCGACCGCGCTGAGCAGCAGGTTGTGCAGTTCGTAGGTCTCGATCAGGTCCGAGTTCCAGATCAGCGAGCGGTCGCTGACCTTGACGTCCTGGAAGCTGGAGAAGATGTCGGCCATCTTGTCGCAGCCTTCCTTCAGCGTCTTGCTGGTACGGAAGACGGCAGCATCGGCCTGCATCGTGCGCTGCATGTTGTCGCGGATCACCGACGTCGGCGTGTCGCCGTTGGCGTTGCGCAGCTTGTCCAGGTGCGACAGCGCCTTGTCGCAGGCATCGCCCGCGAGCGGCTTGTGCGATGCACCGCTCTTGATCGTCTCGGCGCAGCGGTTGGCGACCGCGCGACCGAACACCACCAGGTCGAGCAGCGAGTTGGAACCCAGGCGGTTGGCACCATGCACCGACACGCAGGCGGCTTCGCCGATCGCGTACAGACCCGGCACCACGGCGTCCGGGTTGTCGCCAACCTTGCGCACGACTTCGCCGTGGTAGTTGGTCGGGATGCCGCCCATGTTGTAGTGCACGGTCGGGATGACCGGGATCGGCTGCTTGGTCACGTCCACGCCGGCGAAGATGTGGGCGCTCTCGGCGATGCCGGGCAGCTTCTCGTTGATGACTTCCGGACCCAGGTGGGTCAGGTCGAGCAGGATGTGGTCCTTGTGCTCGCCGACGCCGCGGCCTTCGCGGATCTCGATGGTCATAGAACGGCTGACCACGTCGCGCGAGGCCAGGTCCTTGTAGTGCGGTGCGTAGCGCTCCATGAAGCGCTCGCCGTTGCTGTTGCGCAGGATGCCGCCTTCGCCGCGCACGCCCTCGGTGATCAGGCAGCCCGCGCCGTAGATGCCGGTCGGGTGGAACTGCACGAACTCCATGTCCTGCATCGGCAGGCCGGCCCGCATCACCATGCCGCCGCCGTCGCCGGTACAGGTATGGGCGGAGGTCGCCGAGAAGTACGCGCGGCCGTAGCCACCCGTGGCCAGCACCACGCCGTGGGCGCGGAACAGGTGCAACGTACCGGTGGCCATGTCCAGCGCCAGCACGCCGCGGCAGGCGCCTTCCTCGTCGAAGATCAGGTCCAGCGCGAAATACTCGACCATGAAGCGCGCATCGTGCGCCAGCGACTGCTGGTACAGCGTGTGCAGCATGGCGTGGCCGGTGCGGTCGGCGGCGGCGCAGGTGCGCTGTGCCGGCGGGCCTTCGCCGTACTTGGTCGTCATGCCGCCGAACGGGCGCTGGTAGATCTTGCCCTCCTCGGTGCGGGAGAACGGCACGCCGTAGTGCTCCAGCTCGATGATGGCCGGGATGGCCTCGCGGCACATGTACTCGATGGCGTCCTGGTCGCCCAGCCAGTCCGAACCCTTGATGGTGTCGTAGAAGTGGTAGCGCCAGTCGTCCTCGCCCATGTTGCCGAGCGCGGCGGAAATACCGCCCTGCGCCGCCACGGTGTGCGATCGGGTCGGGAAGACCTTGGTCAGGCAGACGGTCTGCAGGCCCTTGGCCGCAAGACCGAAGGTCGCGCGCAGGCCGGCACCGCCGGCGCCCACCACGACCATGTCGTACTTGTGTTCGGTGATCTTGTAAGCGGACATGGTGCTCAGTTCCCCAATGCGATGCGGGCCACGGCGAAGACGCTGACGAGCGCGCCCAGCACAGCAATGAATTTGACGGTGGTCTGCACCGCAAGGGCGAGCAGCGAGTTGTGCACGTAGTCCTCCAGCACGACCTGCAGGCCGAGCTGGGCGTGCCAGAACATGGCGACCAGGAAGCCGACCAGCAGTATCGCGTTCCACGGCTTGGCGACCGCCGCGGTGGCGGTGACGTAGTCGGCGCCGATCAGGCTGAGCACGAAGACCAGGAACCAGATCGTCAGCGCGACCAGCGCGGTGGCGGTCAGGCGCTGGTGGACGAAGTGTTCGGTGCCCGTCTTCGCCGAACCCAGGCCGCGCGCATTCTTGATGGGAGTACGGAAGTCACTCATGCGCCACCTCCCAGCAGGACGTAGACCCACACCAGCGCCGTGATGACCAGGCTGGCGATCACCGACAGCCAGCTGCTGCGCACGAACGTGGCGATGCGGTAGCCGATGGCGAAATCCTGCACGATGTGGCGGATGCCGTTGCACAGGTGGTAGGCGAAGGCCCAGGTCCAGCCGAACAGGAACAGCTGGCCATACCAGGCGCCCGCGTACGCGGTGAAGCAGTTCCAGGCTTCGGGTCCGATCACCAGCGTCAGCAGGCCCGCAGTGATCAGCAGGGCGCCGGCGGCGAGGACGATGCCGGTGGCACGATGCAGGATGGAGGTCACCATCTGGATCTGCCAACGGTAGACCTGCAGATGGGGGGAAAGCGGACGTTGTGGAGTCGCCATTCGTTGCGCTCGTTGTCTCGGCTGGGCGGTCAGGACCGCGTTGGCTGTTCGCGCACTGCTCAGAAATCGATGCAGCGCCCGTTCTTTTCCCAATCCCCGTACCGCGTGGGCTCAGGCCCGTTGCGGCCACCGATCTCCTTCTGCACGGCCGCATCTCCCGTACCTTCGCCCGGCGTGGGCGGCGAGGTATCGGATGGCTGTGTTCCGGGATCGTGGTCGGGAATCGGGGGAGTTTGACCTATCATGGCGGTCTCGCAACGCACAAAATTTTAATCCCCGCCCCCTTGGCTGACAACCTTTCCCGTACCAGTCCACCGGTTTTCGCCCTGCCAGACCACGCATTGGTCGCGCTGGAAGGCCCGGATGCCGAGGCATTCGCCCACGCCCAGTTCGCCAACGACGTGGCTGCGCTGGCCCCTGGGCAGTGGCAGTGGAATGCGTGGCTGACGCCCAAGGGACGGGTGATTGCGGTGTTCGCGCTCGCCAGGCGAACCACGGATGACCTGTGGCTGGTGCTGCCCGATTATCCCGCCGATGCGTTCGTCGAGAGTCTGCGGCGGTTCGTGTTCAGACGAAAGTTGAAGATCGGAATCCCGGCCGGCATCGCCGTCAATGGTGCGTTTGCGCACCCCGCGCGTGCCCGCGGTGCGCTGCTCGACGACACCGACGGCGTGCTCGAACTGGACGTCGGTGGCGAAGGCGGACCAAGGGCATGGCGCATCGGTCCGTCGGCTGAAGGAGATGCGGCATCGCAGTCGGCATGGCGAGCCGCCGACCTGCGCCATGGCCTCCCCCGGCTGTCCGCTTCGCAGCGCGAACAGTGGACACCGCAGCAACTGGCGCTGGATCGCCTGTCCGCCTACAGCGTCAAGAAAGGCTGCTACCCCGGGCAGGAAATCGTCGCCCGCACGCACTTCCTCGGCAAGGCCAAGCGCTCCCTGCAGTGCTTCCTGGCGGAAGGCATGATTGCCGACGGCATCCCGGTCCGTGAGGGCGAGCGCGATGTCGGCGAAGTCGCCTGCATCGCACCCGCTGGCGCTGGCAGCGTGCTGCTGGCCGTGATGCCGTTGGAGCACGCCGGCACCGGTCTTGTCGCCGATGGCCATCCACTTGAGCGGCAAGCCCTGCTGGATGGCCTGCGTCGCTGAGTCGTTTCCGCGCGGCGATTGATCCACGTCAATGACGCCGTTCCACGGCGACCTAGACTGCCCGCGTACCCGAGCAGGAAGCATGCCCATGCATCATGACGTCATCATCATCGGCGCCGGACCCGCCGGCCTCTGCCTCGCGAAGGCGCTATGCGACCTCGGCCTGAAGGTGGCGCTGGTGGAACGCCAGCCACGCGCGGCGATCGCCGAACCCGCCTTCGATGGGCGCGAGATCGCGCTGACGCATGCGTCGATGCGGCTGCTTGGCGACCTCGGCATCTGGCGGCACCTGCCCGCGGAGGCCTGCTCGCCGTTACGCGCCGCGCGCGTGATGGAGGGCGATTGCCTGCGCGACATGCGCATCGATGCCGAACTGGCCGGCAAGCCGGCGCTGGGCATGCTGGTGCCGAACCACCACATCCGCGAAGCGGCATGGAAAGCCGTGTGTGACCTGCCCGGCCTGGACCTGTTCGACAGCGCGCGGGTCCACACGGTCCGCACGACCGACGACCAGGCCTGCGTCACGCTGGGCGACGGCCTGCGCCTGGAAGCACCGCTCCTGGTCGCGGCCGACAGCCGTTTCTCGGAGACGCGCCGCGCGATGGGCATCGGCGCCGACCAGTACGACTTCGGCAAGAGCATGCTGGTCTGCCGCATGCACCATGAGCAGCCGCACCAGGGGGTTGCCTGGGAATGGTTCGGCCACGGCCAGACACTGGCGCTGTTGCCGCTGCAGGAACACCAGGCTTCCGTGGTCGTCACCCTGCCCGACAGCGCGGCGAAACGTCTCGCGGCACTGGACGTGGATGCATTCGCACGCGAGATGGAGCAGCGTTACGGCCACCGTCTGGGCCACATGCGGCTGGAAAGCAGTCGGCACGTCTATCCGCTGGTGGGCGTGTACGCACGCCGCTTCGTCGGCCGCCGCTTCGCACTGGTGGGCGACGCGGCGGTCGGCATTCATCCGGTCACGGCGCACGGCTTCAACCTGGGACTGGCCAGCGTGGAACGGCTGGCCAACATGGCGCGCGAAGCGCTGCGCACGGGCGGCGACCTGGGATGCGTGGAAGGGCTGGCGCGCTACGAGCGGCGTCATCGTCGCGGTTCACGGCCGCTTTATCTGGCCACGCGCGCGATCGTGGAGTTGTATACGAACGACCGCGCGCCCGCGCGCGTCGTGCGCGAAACCGTGCTGCGCGCAGGCCGCCGGCTCACTCCGTTCCGGCGCGTGCTGGCGCGTACGCTGGCCGACGAACGGCCCCTGGATCGGCATCCGCTGCAGCGCCTGCGCGATGGCCTGGCACTGCTCCGACCGTAGCGTGCGCCACGCGCACGACCACGCCAACCATCGCCCGACCGAATTCGCGCGCGCGGCGCACGCTACGCGCCGAGCCAGGCCTCGAAGCGGTCGAGGAACGACTGCAGCCGCCTGCGCAGGCGCTCGTCGGCGATGGCGCCATCGGCGTCGATCTGGCCTTCGCGGTACTGGATGGCGATCTCGGGCTGCGGCAACACCGCGACATCGACCGCGGCCAGCACGTTGCGCAGGTGCTGCTGGGCCGACACCGTGCCGTGCGCGCCCGGCGATGTGCCGATCACGCCGGCCCGCTTGCCGCCGAACGAATTGCTTCCGCCCGGCCGCGAGCCGACATCGATGGCGTTCTTCAGCACGCCCGGGATGGACCGGTTGTATTCCGGCGTGATGAACAACAGCGCGTCGCAGGCTTCCACCTGTTGCTTGAAACGCAGGCCCGCCGCAGGGAAATCAACGTCGTCGTCCTGGTCGTACAGCGGCAGGTCGGCGATGCCGATCTCTTCGAACACGAAGCGGTCGCCCGCCAACGCCTGCGTGGCGCGTGCGAGCTGCCGGTTGTAGGAGCCGGCACGCAGGCTGCCGACGATGAGGCCGATGCGGGGCGTGGACATGTCCATTCCTCAGCGTGTGGGGACGGCCATCATGCCAGCCGGCCAGCCGCTGCGACGATATCCTCATCGCCCGGCAGCACCAGGAAGGCGGCGCCGGCCAACGGAGTGTAGGTGTCCGCACCGACCACGCGCTGGAACGGTCGCGCACGGTAGCCCGCCTCCGCGATGGCGGTGATGACGCCCTCGCCCACGCCTGCCGCATGGCGGCCTTCGTCGACGACCAGGATGCGCTTGGCCGATGCCGCCTGCCTGGCGATGAACGCCTCGTTGAGCGGCACCAGCCAGCGCAGGTCGACCACGCGCACCTTCCAGCCATGCTGCTTCTCGATGCTGCGCGCCGCACGCAGGCTCATCGGCACGCCGTTGCCGTAGCTGAAAATGACCAGGTCGTCCGCATCCTCGCCGTACACCCGGCCTTCGCCCAGTGGCATCGCCTCGTCCTGCGCGGGATACGGGAACAGCCACTGGCCGTCGCCGGCTTCATGCAGATCCTTGGTCATGTACAGCGCGATGGGTTCCAGGAACACCGTCACGCGCCCGTCCACCTTCGCCAGCGCGGCCAGCGTACGCAGCATGGTGGCCGCATCGTCGCCACGCGACGGGCAGCCCACGACCAGGCCCGGGATGTCGCGCAGCGCAGTGATCGAGTTGTCGTTGTGGAAGTGGCCGCCGAAGCCGCGCTGGTAGCCGAGGCCCGCCATGCGCACCACCATCGGGTTGCGGTACTGGTTGTTGCTGAAGAACTGCAGGCTGGCCGCTTCGCCGCGGATCTGGTCGCAGGCGTTGTGGAAGTACGCCAGGTACTGGATTTCCGGGATCGGCAGCATGCCCAGGTTCGCGTAGCCCTGTGCCAGGCCGAGGATCATGGTCTCGTCGAGCAGCGTATTGAACACGCGCGTGCCCTTGAACGCCTTCTGCAGGCCCTTGGTCACCGTGTACACGCCCCCCTTCTGCGCCACGTCCTCGCCGAACAGCAACGTCTCCGGATACTTGCAGAACAGGTCGTGCAGCGCGTTGTTGATCTGGATCGCCAGATGGCGCGGCGGCAACTTCTCCGGCAGTTTCTCCTCGCTGCCGAACGCCGCGACGCGCTTTTCGTGTGGCGCGGTGCGCACCGCTTCCTTCGCCACGGCGTCGGGCGTGTACGGCGCCAGCGGCGCCATGACATGCTCCAGCGTGGTGATGCGCGGCCGACGGTCGGCATCTTCGGCGGCGGCGAAACAGCGCTTGCGCGTGGTTTCGTACAGGCCCAGCAGTGCGTCCTTCGACATCAGGCCGGACTCGAGCGCGATCGCCGCCGAGCGCAGCAGCGGATCGGTCGCCTCCACCGCACACAGTTCTTCCAGCGGGCGCCATTCGATCTCGAAGTCGGTACCCGCATGACCCATGATGCGCGTGGTGCGCAGGTGCAGGAAGGTCGGGCGGCGCGTGCGCCGGCAGTGCTCGACCGCCGCCTGCACCTGGCCGTAGCCGGTCGCCAGGTCCAGGCCATCGGCATGGAAGTAGTCCAGGTCCTTGCGGTCGCGGAAATTGCGGCCGATCCAGCCTTCCGGCGTCTTCACCGAAATGCCGATGCCGTTGTCTTCGCAGACGAACAGCACCGGCGCCGGCAGCTTCTGGTAAGCCGTCCAGGCCGCGGCATTGAAGGCGGTCTGCGCGGTCGCATGGTTGCTCGACGCGTCCCCGAACGAACAGATCGCGATGCTGTCCTCGGGGATCGGCGACACATGGCCGATGCGGCGTGCCTGCTCGATGGCCACCGCCGTGCCCAGCGCCTTCGGCAGGTGCGAGGCGATCGTCGAGGTCTGCGGCAGCACCCACAGCGGCTTGCTGCCCCACACCTTGTGGCGGCCGCCGCTGGCCGGGTCCTCGGCGCTGGCCGCGAACGACAGCGCGGAGTCCATGATCGGGTCCATGCCGGGCAGCTTGCGGAAGCGCTCGGCCATGAAGCCGCCGGAGCGGTAGTGCAGGAACGCCGGGTCGGTGTGGCGGGTGAGCCGCGCGACCATCGCGTTGCCCTCGTGGCCCGACGAACCGATGGTGTAGAAGACCTTGTTCTGCACGCGCAGCACGCGCGCCATCAGGTCGAGGTGGCGCGAGATCAACTGCGATTCCAGCAGTTCGATGAAGCTGGTCGCGTCCAGCGCGCTGCCGGGCAGGACGGCGTCGCCGGCCGCGGGTTTCGCACCCGCGTGCCCGTTCCACTCCTTCACGAACTCGATGAAGTTCTGGTCACAGATCTCGGCACGGTTGAGGCCCTTCATGCGGGCCGGAATCGGGTTGGCAGTCATGTGTTCGCTCTGGATCGGGAAAACGCCAGGCGTGTCGCGACTTCGTCGCTGACGCCAGGCATGGGGACAAATCCTGGCGTGGCGCGCACGCGCGCCAGCCAGTCGGTGATGCGGGGGTACGTGGACAGGTCGAAGCCGCCGTCTTCCGCGCAATGGGTGTAGGCGAACAGTGCGATGTCGGCCACGCCGTAGGCATCGCCGGTAAACCACGCCGCGTTTCGCAGATGGTTTTCCATCACCGCCAATGCTTGCCCTCCGCGCTCGATCAGCCGCGGCAGGTCGGCGCGGCGCGGGGAATCCACCGGCGTCCAGCCGCGGATGAAGCGCGCCACCGCGATGTACGGCTCGTGGCTGTACTGTTCGAAGAACAGCCAGCTCAACACCTGCGCACGCCGCCAAGGATCGGTGGGCAGGCATTCGCTCCCCTCGGCCAGCCAGCACAGGATGGCATTCGATTCGACGAGGATGCCGCCGTCGGCGCGCTCCAGCATCGGCACCTTGCCGTTGGGATTCTTCGCCAGGTACGCCGGCGTGCGCGTCGCGCCGTTGGCGCTGTCGACTTCGATCCATGTGTAAGGACAACCCAGCTGCTCCAGCAGCAGGCGCACCTTGTGGCAGTTGCCCGATGTGGACATGCCATGGACGGTGACGGCTTCAAACGACATGGCGATCCTCTTGGAACACGGCGATGCGGGCGGCCTTGGCGAGGTCTTTCGGGCGACCGAACAGAGTGAAGATGCGTCGCTGTTCCGCAAAGGTCGGCACGCGGATGGCAAGGCCACCGAACCCGATGCTGGTGTCGTCCAGCACCTGCAGCGGACGCCAGCCCTCCACCGTCATCACCTCCAGGCCGCCCATCACTTCCAGCGGCATCGGCAGGTGCGTGAAGCGCGCGAACGCGGAGCGGAAACGCGCCTCATCCTGCGGGCGGTAAGCGAGATCGGCGTGCGGCGTCCATGCCGCCTGCAACCGGTGCGCGTCGTCGCGACTGCACAGCACATCGATATCCTGCGGCGCGATGTCGGGTGTGCCGGCCAGCGCCATCGCCGCGCTGCCGATGATCCACCAGGGATCGCGGAAGGTCCGCACCAACTCAGGCAAGGCATGTTGCAGGCCTGCATGCAGTGCGGAGGTCTGGCTCACGGATGCGATGCCCTGTCCGCTTGCCACTGCGCGCGCGTCTGGCCCCAGACCTCGACGGGCTTCTCGTGATGCGGTTCGGGCAGCCGGCCCATCCGTTGGTAGGTCGAACCCAGTTTGGCGGCGACGGTTTTCGAGTTGGCGTTGGCCGGGTCGATGGTGTGGATGACCTCGTCCCAGCCCAGACGATCGAACGCCCAGTCGATGCTCGCCGCGGCGGCCTCCGGCGCATAGCCCCGCCCCCAGGCCTCGCGTGCGATGCTCCAGCCCACTTCCGTTCCCGGCCAACCCTCGGGCTGCCAGGGGCCTACGCGCCCTACCCAGCGACCGCTCGCCTTCTCGATCACAGAGAACATGCCGAACCCCTGCAGATGCCAGCTGCCCAGCGTTGCCGCCAGACTGCGCCATGCGGGCGAACGCGCGGAAACGCCGCCGATGTAGCGCGTGGCTTCCTCATCGGCGCCAAACGCCGCCCAGGCTTCGTAATCGTCCCGCCGCGGCAGGCGCAGCAGCAGGCGCGGGGTTTCAAGCTGGAGATCGGAAAGGTCCATCGATACCGCACCATCCCATCGGAATGACCAGACATGAGCGACGACGCTCGACTTCCGCTGCATCCGCTCCCAATTCCGGGAGCGGTCGATGTCAGAACGCGTTGATGCCCGTCAGTTCACGGCCGATCACCAACTGGTGCACGGTTTCCGTGCCTTCGTAGGTGATCACCGACTCCAGGTTCAGCGCGTGGCGGATGGCGGCGTGCTCGGTGGTGATGCCGGCGCCGCCGAGCAGGTCGCGGCACTCGCGCGCGATGTCGATCGCCATGCGACAGTTGTTCCACTTCGCCAGCGAGACCTGCGACGGGGCCATGGTGCCTGCATCCTTCAAACGGCCGAGCTGCAGCGACAGCAACTGCGCCAGGGTGATGCGGCGGGCCATTTCGGCCATCTTGATCTGCGCACTCTGCGTGGCCGCCACGGGCCGGTCGAACAGGATGCGCTCCTTGGTATAGGCCAGCACTTCGTCCAGGCAGGCGATGGCTGCGCCGATCGGTCCCCAGGTGATGCCGTAGCGGGCCTGCGTCAGGCAGCCCAGCGGACCCTTGAGTCCCTTGACGTTCGGCAGGCGGCTGCTGTCTGGCAGGCGCACGTTGTCGAAGAAGAGCGCGCTGGTCACCGACGCACGCAGGCTCATCTTGTGCTTTATCTCCTGCGCGGTGAACCCTGGCGTACCCTTCTCGATGAGGAAACCCTGGATGCCGTCGTCGGTCTGCGCCCACACGATGGCGATGTCGGCGAGGTTGCCGTTGGTGATCCACATCTTGGAGCCGTTGATCACCCAGTCGTCGCCATCGCGACGGGCGTTCGTCTTCATGTTGGCGGGGTCGGAGCCACCGTGCGGCTCGGTCAGGCCGAAACAGCCAATGACCTTGCCCGCGGCCATGTTGGGCAACCAGCGCTCGCGCTGCTCTTCGCTGCCATAGGCATAGATGGGATACATGCACAGCGAGGACTGCACGCTGACGAAGCTGCGGATGCCGCTGTCGCCACGCTCCAGCTCCTGGCAGATCAGGCCGTAGCTGACCGCATTGAGGCCAGCGCAGCCGTACTTCTCGGGCAGCGAGGAACCGAGCAGGCCCAGTTCGGCGATCTCCTGCACCAGTTCCTTCGGGAACCGGCCCTGGTCGAAGGCGTCGCCGATGATGGGACGCACGCGCTCATCGGTAAAGCGGGCCACCGCATCCTGCACGGCGCGCTCCTCCTCGCTCAGCAGGGAACGGACATCGAACAGGTCGTACGGATTCAGGGCCATTGCACTTCAACCGGAGTCGGATATTCACCGCATTGTATGCGGCGGCCCTCGGCATCGGTAAGCGCCAGTCCGCAAAGCAAAGGCCGGCGAAACGCCGGCCTTTGCGGGGTGCCACGTTGAAATGCAGGCCCTTGCAGGGCCGGCGCGTCAGCCCTTGCCGGGGGCGTCGACGCTGGCGGTCTGCGTCACCACCTGGCCGTCGATGACCGGCAGACGGTCACCCGGCTTCTGGTCCAGGCGGATGGTCTTGTCCTGGCCATCGAAACGGTAGGTCACGTCGTAGCCGATCACCTTGTCGGTGGTACCCATCGCGATCCGCGAACCCGGCTTGCTGTCCATCCGCATGGTGCCCGTGGTGCCGTCCGGATTGCGGTAGGTGACGTTGTAGCCGGTCACACGCGAGGACTCGGACGTCGCGTTCTCGGTGTGGCACTGGCGCTCGGTGCGGTTGACGACCCTGCCACCCACATGGCGCTTGTCGACCTGGTTGCCGATGGCGCCGCCTGCCACGGCGCCCGCAACCGTCGCCGCCTTCTTGCCGTTGCCGCCGCCGACCTGGTTGCCGATCAGGCCGCCGATCACCGCACCTGCCACCGTGCCGCCGACGTTCCCGTCGCGCTCGGGCAGGCGCTCCTGCACCACCACGTCCTGGCAGACCTCGCGCGGCGTGCTGGTGTGGGTGGTTTCACGGACGGCCTCCGTGCCGATCACCGTGGCGTACAACTTCTCCGAACTGGTGATCGGATCGGCCTTCACCACCGTGGCGTACTGCAGCGTGCCCGTCGGGATTTCGTTGCCGTTGGCTGCCACGTCATCCGCGACCAGCGTGCCGTCGGCTGCCGTCACCAGGCCGCCCTGCTCCGAAGGACTCTTGTCGCCCCCCTTGAGGAACGCGGCGGTGGCGACGCCACCCACCAGCAGCGCGCCGACGGCGACCAGGATCGTAGTGGTATTGCTCTTCATCGCTGCCTCCAAGTCGGGCTGTCCCCGATTCATCTTGGTCATCATTGCACCATTGCCAAGCTGAACAAAGCACCCGCGAATGCGCATGAAAGCGAACGGAAAATGAACGCTTCCGCGACGCGACGATCATGCTAGCGTGGCGGCGGTTCAAGTCTTCAGAGAGTATCGCCGCCATGGCCAACCCCCTGCTCCTGCCACTGCTCGATTGGGCACGGAAACTGCGCTATCCGACCTTGTTCAAGATCACGGCCTGCCTGTTTCTGGTCACCCTGGTCATCCCCGATCCGTTTCCGTTCGTGGACGAGATCCTGTTCGGCCTCGGCACACTGCTGCTGGCCAACTGGAAGCGGCGCAAGGAACCGGCGCCGTCGATCGAGCCATCCAAGCACTGATGCATGCTGGTCGACAGCCATAGTCATTTCGACGCACCCGAGTTCGACGCCGACCGCGGTGCGGTGCTGGCGCGCGCGCGCGCGGCAGGCGTGACCCGTCAGGTCGTGCCCGCGATCACCGCGTCGTCCTGGCCCAAACTGCGCGAGGTGTGTGCGAGCGGTGCGGGGCTGTTCCCTGCGTATGGCCTGCACCCGATGTATCTCGCCGACCATCGTCCCGCGCATCTTGACGATCTGCACGACTGGATCGATCGCGAGCGGCCCGTGGCGGTCGGCGAATGCGGACTGGACTTCTTCATCGAAGGCCTGGAGCCCGCCGAACAGCAGCGCTATTTCGACGGCCAGCTGAGACTCGCGCGCGCGTTCGACTTGCCATTGATCGTGCACGCCCGACATGCGGTGGACGCGGTGATCGCCTCGGTCAAACGCGTCGGCCAGCTGCGTGGCGTGGTCCACAGCTTTTCCGGCAGCCCGGAGCAGGCACGTCAATTGTGGCAGCTCGGCTTCCTGATCGGACTGGGCGGACCGGTGACCTACGAGCGCGCCAATCGCCTTCGCACACTGGCCCGCACGATGCCGCTCGACTTCCTGCTGCTGGAAACCGACGCACCCGACCAGCCAGATGCCGGCATCCGCGGCCAGCGCAACGAGCCATCACGGCTTCCTGCCGTCCGCGACGTGATCGCCGAACTCCGCGGCGCCTCGCCGGCCGAGATCGCCGTGGCGACGACGCGCAATGCCGAGCGGCTGTTCAAGCTGCCGGCGAACTGACTGCCGTTTTCGCCGGCTTAGCCAGCGCTTCCAGTGCCTTGCCCACCATCGCGAACGCGAATGCGCCGGTGATGTGGGTGGCCGCCCCCAGGCCGACGCCGCAATCCAGCTTCAGCGCAGCATCTGCGCCCAGTTGCGGACGCAGGCCGCAGACGCTGCCATCGGCCTGCGGATACTTGACGTTCTCGAGCGAATAGACCGCCTGCACGCCGAAGTAGCGGTCCTTGTTCTTGGGGAAATTGAACTCGGCACGCAGCTTCTTGCGCACCAGTGCCAGCAATGCGTCGTGCTCGGTGCGCGACAGGTCGCGCAGGCGGATCTGGGTGGGATCGGTGCGGCCGCCAGCCGATCCCGACACCACGATCGGCAGCTTGCGCCGACGACACCAGGCGATCATTTCAACCTTGACGCGGAAGCTGTCGCAGGCATCGAGCACCAGGTCGAAACCGCGGTCCAGCAGTTCAGTGAGGTTGCCCGACGTGAGGAAGTGCGGCACGGCGTCGACATCGATCAGCGGATTGATCGCACGGCAGCGTTCGGCCATGGCCTCGGCCTTGTTGCGTCCGTAGTGGCCGTCCAGCGCGGGCAGCTGGCGATTCGTGTTGGAGACACAGATATCGTCGGCATCGATCAGCGTCAGGTGACCGATGCCGGACCGCGCAAGCGCTTCCACCACCCACGAGCCCACCCCTCCCATCCCCACCACGGCCACGCGCGCGGCTGCGTGGCGCTCCACCGTACCCACGCCGTACAGCCGGTCGATGCCGGCGAACCGGTCCCTGAGTTCTTTCTTCATGTCACCAGTGTAAGCCGTGGCGCAAACCGTGACGGGCGTCGTACCATCACGGCGTCATCCACAAGGAGCCCGCCGCATGGCCAGCCAACCCGAGACCAAGAAACCGTCAGCCGCCTCGCGTTACCTGTTCCTGTTCCTGATCGGCCTGGTGGTGGGCGCGATCTGCACGGTCATGGCGCTGCGTGCCATCCAGGCGCGGCAGGATCGCTTCCCCGACAGCGTCATGCAGGTGATGGCAAAACACGCCGGGCTGCTGGCCGACAAGGTCAAGCAGAACCGCTGCGCCGCCACCGACACCATTCCCCACGTGCGTACGCTGCGCGCGATGGCGAACGACCTCGACATGGCCTTCCCGGGCATCGCGGACGACCAGCGCTTCAGGACCCACACCAGCCAGTTCCGCGCCGATCTCGACGCCGCCCTCAGTGCGCCGCCGACCGACTGCGCCGCCGCCGGCGCGCTGGTCGAAAAGGTGGGTGCGGACTGCAAGGCCTGTCATCAGGATTTCCGCGGATGAGCCATGCTGCGCGACTGAATCGCTGCTGACATCCGGGCCGCGCAAGCGGCCCGATTGTCATCATGTTCACGCGGGGATGTGGAGCATGCGCCGCGAAGGGACCGCACTGCACGACGGACCCACCATCCCCAGGAGACACCCATGAACATGCGTCTGCTCGCCATCGGCCTGACCGCAACCGTCGCTCTCGCCGGCTGCGCCAGCACGTCACCGGGCTACGGTGGCGGCGGATACAACAGTGGCGGCTACAGCAGCGCACCTGCCAGCCGCTACTGCGCCGACTGCGGCATCGTCGAGCGTATCGATGTCGTACCGTCCGGCCGCAGCGCTCCGTCGGCGACCGGCGCCGTGCTGGGTGGTATCGTCGGCGCGGTCGCGGGCCGCCAGATATCCGACCGCACCGGCGGCAGCGAAGGCAACAAGAATGTCTCCACCGTCGCTGGCGCAGTCGCAGGTGCGGCCGCCGGCAACGCGATCCAGAACCGCACCACCGGCGATACCTACAACGTCACCGTCCGCATGGACGACGGGCGCCGCGTGACGATCAGCCAGCATGACCTGGCAGGCGTTCGCGAGAACACCTACGTTCGCATCCAGAACGGACGCGTGGTGATCCGCTGATTGATCGCAGGTTTTCGTCAGCGCAAAGAAAAAGCCCGGCGTCAGCCGGGTTTTTTCGTGGAGCGCGCGCCTGGGCGCGATTCGGCGATTCAACTCAGACCGGCTGCACGGCGTCCGCCTGCAGGCCTTTCTGGCCCTGCACGACGGTGAAGCTGACCTTCTGGCCTTCCTTCAGGCTCTTGAAGCCCTGGGTCTGGATGGCGCGGAAATGCACGAACACGTCTTCACCATTCTCGCGGCTGATGAAGCCGAAGCCCTTGGCATCGTTGAACCATTTCACTGTTCCGGTTTCACGATCAGACATCTACTTGCTCCTTGAAACGGGTGGTGGATACGCCTGCTGGGCGGCTGGTTGCAAGGAGGAAGCGAGGTGCAAGGATGCAGCGGATCATGGATCTACCCCATCAGGCCACGATTCACGGTGACCTTGGCAACGGCAGCGAGCGCACGGTAACCCGGCATTTGGCAAAATGCAAACGCCCGAACGAAAAAGTCAAGCCCCAACAACCCTTTGATTCCTCAGGAGATTTGATTGGACATCCAGATGCTTTATTACGCTTTGGCCGTGGTGCTGATCCTGGTGGGCGTTGCCGGCGTGGTCCTGCCCGCCCTGCCCGGCCTGCCGCTGGTGTTCGCGGGCATGCTGCTGGCGGCGTGGGCGGGCGATTTCCAGCAGATCGGCTGGGTGACGCTGGTGGTGCTGGGCCTGCTGACCGCACTGTCCTTCGCGGCCGACATCTTTTCCACCGCCATCGGTGCGCAGCGCGTGGGTGCCAGCCGCAAGGCGCTCGTCGGCACAGTGATCGGCACGTTCGCCGGCCTGTTCTTCATGCCCATCGGCCTGCTGGCCGGCCCTTTCGTCGGCGCATTGCTGGGCGAACTGTGGCATGGGCGCGAGTTGGGACAGGCCGCCAAGGTCGGCCTCGGCACCTGGCTGGGCATCGTGCTGGGCGTGGTACTGAAGCTTGGCCTGACCTTTGCGATGCTGGGTCTGTTCGTCTTCGCCTGGTTATTCTGACGCGTCGTGCCACTCGGCTGGCAGAATGTCCCTTCCCCCTGCTCGAGCCTCCGCATGATGCATCGCACCCGCCTGTTGCCGTTGGCCATCGGCATCACCCTCCCCTTCGCCAGCCAGGCGCAGGAGGCTCCATCGGCCACGGCCACGGCGCCGGCCGAGGCCTGCTTCCTGCTGGAGAACGATGCAGCCCGGCTGGCGTGCTATGACGACGCCCTTGGCCGCACGGCTGCCGACACCCGCCGCGCCGACGAGAAGGCGCTGGCGGCGAAGGAGGCCGAAGCCCAGGCGCGCGCGAAGGCTCGGGCCGAGGTCCGCGCCGCCGCCGAAGACGCGAAGGCCGAAGACCTGACGCTGAGCGAGCGCACGCGACGCCGCCTGGGTGCCTGGTTCCGCGTCGACGAGGCCGCCGAGGCCGACCTGATCGCCAACGCCGGTCGCGGCTCACTGCTCGACAGCCGCTGGGAACTGGCCAAGGACTCCAAGCTCGGCGTGTTCCAGTTGCGTGCCTATAAACCCATGTACCTGCTGCCGGCGTTCTGGACCAGCCAGGTCAACGAAAGGCCGTCGTCCCCCAACCCCGACAACACCGTCACCGAGGCGCAGGAGCTGCAGGACATCGAGGCGAAGTTCCAGCTCAGCTTCAAGACGAAATTCGCGGAGAACGTGTTCGGGGACAACGGCGACGTCTGGGGCGCCTACACCCAGAGCTCGCGCTGGCAGGTCTACAACGGCGAGGAATCGCGCCCGTTCCGCGAGACCAACTACGAGCCGGAAGTGATGCTGGTGTTCCGCAACAACTACAGCATCGCGGGCTGGAAGGGCCGCATGACCGGCATCGCGCTCAACCACCAGTCCAACGGCCGCAGCGATCCGCTGTCGCGCAGTTGGAACCGCGTCATCGCCACCATCGGCCTGGACCGCGAGAACTGGGCGCTGGTGGTGCGTCCCTGGTATCGCATCCCGGATGGCAACGACGACGACAACCCCGACATCGAGAACTACATCGGCCGCGGCGATGCGATGCTGACCTACGCGCGCAACGGCCATGTCTTCACGGTGCTCGGGCGTCACTCGCTGCGTGGCGGCGACGAATCCCATGGTGCCCTGCAGGTGGACTACGGTTTCCCGATCAACCGCGCCTTCCGCGGCCACGTGCAGGTCTTCCACGGCTATGGCGAAAGCTTGATCGACTACAACCACAAGGCCACCTACGTGGGCGTGGGCATTTCGCTGCTGGACTGGTACTGATGGACGACGTGACGATCTACCACAACCCCGCCTGCGGCACCTCGCGCAACACGCTGGGCCTGATCCGCAACGCGGGCATCGAACCGCACGTGATCGAATACCTGCAGACGCCGCCCGACCGCGCCACGCTGCTGGCGCTGATCCAGGCGATGGCCGTTCCCGTCCGGGACGTCGTCCGCGCGAAGGAATCCATCTACCGCGAACTCGGCCTCGCCGATGCGGACGACGAGGCCCTGATCGACGCCATGCTCGCGCATCCGGTGCTGATCAACCGGCCGATCGTGGTCACCGCGCAGGGGACGAAACTGTGCCGGCCGTCGGAACTCGTGCTGGACATCCTGCCGCGGCCGCAGCGTGGCGCCTTCAACAAGGAAGACGGTGAGCCGGTCGTCGACGCGGCCGGTAATCGCATCGGCTGACGTAAGATTCCGCGCAGGAACCCGTACCCGCCTGCCACGGAAAGCTTCATGTCACGCCAACGCCGCTCGTTCTTCGCCTACTCCTCCGCCCTGCTCGGCGCGCTCAGCCTGATGGCGGTGGCCTGCTTCCATTTCCCGGAGCTGCTGACCAGCAAGGAATTCCGCGCCGCCTACAACGAACAGTTCGCCCGCCATCTGCTGCTGGTGGGACTGGCGGCAGCGTTCGCGATGGGCACCTGGGCCATCCTGCGCGACCGCAACAAGCGGATCGCCATGATCGGCGTGGTCAGTGCCACGCTCGCCGTGCTGCTGGGCGGCACCAACGTGCAGTTCGATGCGATCGGCAAGACGCCGTACTCGCTGGGGCTGGACTGGTTCGTCATCTCGCTGTTCTTCTCGGCACTGGTGTTCGTGCCGCTGGAGCATTACCTGGGCAAGCGCAGGATCTCGCCACTGCGCCCGGGCTGGCGCACCGACGTGTCCTACTTCTTCATGAGCCATATGCTGGTGCAGTTCATCCTGATCCTGGTGACGGCCTCGACCTCGACGATCGCCGGGTTGGCTGCTTTCCCCGCGCTCAAGACCGCCATCCAATCGCTACCGGTGTGGGCGCAGTTCCTGATCGCAGTGTTCGTCGCCGACCTGGCGCAGGCGTTGCTGCACCGCGCGTACCACAACACCCCGTGGCTCTGGCGCTTCCATGCCGTGCACCATTCCAGCCGCGAGATGGACTGGCTGGCCGGTTCGCGCATCCATATCGTCGAGATCGTGCTGACCCGCAGCGCGGTACTGCTGCCGCTGCTGGTGCTGGGCTTCTCGACGCCGACGGTGAATGCGTACGTGATCCTGGTCGGCCTGCAGGCCGTGCTGGCGCATGCCAACCTCGGCATCCGCTTCGGCTGGCTGGAATACCTGCTGGTGCTGCCTCGCTACCACCATTGGCACCACGCGCGGCACAAGGATTATCTGGACGTGAACTACGCCATCCACCTGCCGCTGGTGGACATGCTGATGGGGACGTTCAAACTGCCGCCGAAGCAGGAAGACTGGCCCGAGGAATACGGCGTGATGAAGCTGGAAACGGTGCCGCGCGGCATCGTGCGCCAGCACCTGATGCCGTTCCAGGGCGGGAAGAAGTTCGAGGAGTACGTGGACTGAGCCAACGCGGTGGCCTCTTGTAGGAGCGACGTAAGTCGCGACCGCACGCCAGGACGGTCGGTAGCGTTGGCCCAAGCGATGCCTATCGGCGCACCCCGCTCATGGCAACGGCTTCATGCCATGTCCCGATTCACGGTCGCGACTTACGTCGCTCCTACAAAATGCAGCGCGATCTGCCGCCGAAGCAGGAAGACTGGCCCGATGAATACGGCGTGATGAAGCTGGAAACGGTGCCACGCGGCATCGTGCGCCAGCACCTGATGCCGTTCCAGGGCGGGAAGAAGTTCGAGGAGTACGTGGACTGAGCCAACGCGGTGGCCTCTTGTAGGAGCGACGTAAGTCGCGACCGCACGCCAGGACGGTCAGTAGCGTTGGTCCAAGCGATGTCTATCGGGCACATCCTGCTCGTGGCGGTGGCTTCATGCCATGTCCCGATTCACGGTCGCGACTTACGTCACTCCTACAAAATGCAGCGCGATCACGTCCAGTCCGTCAGCCCCTCGCGGGCATAGACTTCCCTGAAGCTCGGCAGTGCCTTCATGTGCTGTGCGTAGGCCTGCAGCACCGGCCAGGTGTCGGTCGGCGTCGGCATGTTGCGCGACCAGCGCATCAGCATGGTCAGCAGGAAATCGGCCGCGCTGCGCTGTGCGCCGAGCAGGTACGGGCCGTGCGCTTCCAGATGGTCGGCAACTTGGCTCCAGGCCTTTTCCAGCTTCGCGCGTGCGTGATCCTGCGCCGCCTGGCTATTGGCTTCGCCGGCGATCTCGTCCGCATAGAACCATGCCCGGTATGCCGGCATCAGCGTGTTGGCACAGAACAGCATCCAGCGGTAGTACTGCGCGCGTTGGGTGGTCGCCACCGCCGGCGCGAGGTCAGCGCGCGGATGCGTATCGGCGAGATGCATCAGGATCGCCGCCGTCTCGGTGATCACCTGCCCATCCATCACCAGCGTGGGCACCACGCCAGCCGGATTGAGCTTCAGGTAGTCGTCCGACTTCTGGTCGCGCTTGTCGAAGTCCAGCTCATGCAGCTCGTGCGGGACGCCCAGCTCGATCAGCAGCCAGTGGACGACCAGGCTGGCGGTGCTGCGGGAGTAATAGAGGGTTGTCGACATGCCGTGATTCCTGGAATTGAAAGCCCCTCTCCCGCCGGGAGAGAGGTTGGGGGCGCCACCGTAGCGTATCCAACGCGATCTTCAGGAACGAGCCGCAGCGAGTCGTGAGGGCGAATCATCGGCCGATCAACGCAATCTGCTCGCTGTGGCTTGTTCTTCAGCCCGGCTCGGAAACGCCATCGTGGCCCCCCCCTCATCCACCCTACGGGCACCCCGTATCAAGTACGGGGCAGGCTCTTCTCCCGAGGGGAGAAGGGAAAGACGGTTACGCCACCACCACCGGAATCTTGCCGATCCGCGCCTGCCATTCCTTCGGGCCGGTCTGGTGCACCGAGGTGCCCTGCGAATCCACGGCCACGGTCACCGGCATGTCCTGCACGGTGAACTCGTAGATCGCTTCCATCCCCAGGTCGGCGAAGCCGACGACCTTCGCTGCCTTGATCGCCTTCGACACCAGGTAGGCCGCGCCGCCGACCGCCATCAGGTAGGCCGACTGGTGCTTCCTGATCGCCTCGATGGCGGCGGGGCCGCGTTCGGCCTTGCCGACCATGCCCAGCAGACCGGTCTGCGCCAGCACCTGCTCGGTGAACTTGTCCATGCGCGTGGCCGTGGTCGGACCGGCGGGGCCGACGACTTCGTCGCGGACCGGGTCGACCGGGCCGACGTAGTAGATGAAACGACCCTTCAGATCGACCGGCAGCGGCTCGCCCTTGTTGAGCATGTCGACCATGCGCTTGTGCGCGGCGTCGCGACCGGTCAGCAGCTTGCCGTTGAGCAGCAGCACTTCACCGGGCTTCCAACTGGCGACATCGGCCGGCGTCAGCGTGTCGAGGTCGACACGGCGGCCCTTCGACGCGTCGTAGGTCAGCTCCGGCCAGTCTTCCAGCGACGGCGGATCCAGCATCACCGGGCCGCTGCCATCGAGGGTGAAGTGCGCGTGGCGGGTGGCGGCGCAGTTCGGGATCATCGCCACCGGCAAGTTGGCCGCGTGGGTCGGGTAATCCTTGACCTTGATGTCGAGCACCGTGGTCAGGCCGCCCAGGCCCTGCGCACCGATGCCGAGCGCGTTGACCTTCTCGTACAGCTCCAGCCGCAGTTCCTCGGCGCGGTTGCTGGCGCCACGGGCCTGCAGCTCGGTGATGTCGATTGGCTCCATCAGCGATTCCTTCGCCAGCAGCATCGCCTTTTCGGCGGTGCCGCCGATGCCGATGCCGAGCATGCCCGGCGGGCACCAGCCGGCGCCCATCGTCGGCACGGTCTTCAGCACCCAATCGACGATGGAATCGGAGGGATTGAGCATGGCGAACTTCGACTTCGCTTCCGAACCACCGCCCTTGGCGGCGACGATCACGTCGACGGTGCTGCCCGGCACGACCTTGACGTTGACCACGCCCGGCGTGTTGTCCTTCGTGTTGCTGCGCTTGCCGGCCGGATCGGCCAGCACGCTGGCGCGCAGCTTGTTGTCCGGGTGGTTGTAGGCGCGGCGAACGCCCTCGTGGACCATGTCTTCCACGCCCATCGTGGCGTCGTCCCAGCGCACGTCCATGCCGATCTCGAGGAACACGGTGACGATGCCGGTGTCCTGGCAGATCGGGCGATGGCCCTCCGCGCACATGCGCGAATTGATCAGGATCTGCGCGATGGCGTCCTTCGCGGCCGGCGACTCCTCCCGGTCGTACGCGGACGCGAGGCTCTTGATGTAGTCGACGGGATGGTAGTAGCTGATGTACTGCAGACCGTCGGCGATGGACTGGATGAGGTCTTCTTGCTTGATCGAGGTCATGGGACGTAAAGCCGGGGGCTGCCGGTGGGTAGCGGGCGGAAGCGCCCATTTTAGGCCAAAGTGACTCCCTGCCCGGTTGTCACGCCATGTCCCCCTGCCCCGTCTTTGGTCGCATGAACGCCGAAACCGCCTTCGAAACCCACCGTCCTCGCCTGTTCGGCCTGTCCTATCGCCTGCTCGGCAGCCGCAGCGATGCCGAAGACGTCGTGCAGGACACCTGGCTGCGCTGGCAACAGACCGACCGCAGCGGCATCCGCGATGCCGAAGCCTGGCTGGTCACCGCTGCCACGCGGCTGGGTATCGACCGTCTGCGCGCCGCGCGCGTCCAGCGCGAGCGCTACATCGGCCCCTGGCTGCCCGAGCCGAGCGGGATCGACGAATCCCCGTCCCCCGAGCATTCCGCCGAGCTCGCCGAACAGGTATCGCTGGCCTTCCTGGCCGTGCTGGAGCGCCTCGGGCCGGAGGAACGCGCCGCCTTCCTGCTGAAGGAAGCCTTCGACTACGACTATGCGCAGATCGCGCCGCTGCTCGGCCAGAGCGAAGCCAACTGCCGGCAGATGGTCCACCGCGCCCGCGAACGCGTGCAGGCGGGACGGCCGCGCTTCGACGTGGCACCTGAAAACCACCGCCGCCTGCTGGAGCGCTTCATGCAGGCCGCGAGCCGTGGCGACCGGTCCGCCATCGCCGCCCTGCTGCGCGAGGACGCGCAGTTGGTATCCGATGGCGGCGGCAAGGCGGCGGCGGTCATCCGTCCGCTGCTCGGTGCGGCACGCATCGCACGGTTGTTCTGGGCCGCCTACCGTCGGCAGGATCCGGCGATCGCCTGGCGCATGGGAATCGTCAACGGCGAACCGGCGATCCTGCGTTATCGCGATGGCCGGTTGACGGCGGTGATGGTCGCGATCAGCGACGGCGAACAGATCAGCGAGCTGTTCGCCATCGTCAATCCGGACAAGCTGGGTACGGGTGTCACGGCGCAGGACGGGGGTGCGTCCTGGTAGTGAAGGTGGCCATCGCGGCCGCCATGGAGGCACTGCCATGAGCATGAGATTCCATCGCGTCGACTACCCCAAGCACATCCCCGACGCCTTCCGCGGCCTGTACGCCACCAGCACTGCGGTGCACGACGGTGCACTTGGCAAGGAATTCCTGGAGCTGGTTTTCCTGCGCGTTTCGCAGATCAACGGTTGCGCCTACTGCATGGACATGCACGCCGGGGCCTTGCGCAAGGCCGGTGTGGAACCACGCAAGCTGGACACGCTGGCCGGCTGGCGCGACAGCCGCTTCTTCGACGCGCGCGAAGGTGCGGCACTGGCATGGGCGGAGCAACTGACCACCCTGCCCTCCGGTGCACCGGCCGATGCGACATACGAGGCGCTGAAGGAGCACTTCGACGAACGCGGCATCGCCGAACTGACCATGGCGGTGGCCATCATCAACGCGTGGAACCGCCTGGGCGTAGGCATGCAGCCGGTCCTGGCCTGAGCGGACGCTCGCGGGCCCGTCGTGCCGGCGGCACAATGCCGGCATGGATACCCTCGTTCTCATCCTCGACCTGGTCGGCACCTTCGTGTTCGCGCTCAGCGGCGCCACCCTGGGGGTACGCCGCCGCCTCGACCTCTTCGGCGTGCTGGTGCTGTCGTTCGCCGCCGCGACGGCCGGCGGCATCACCCGCGACCTGCTGATCGGCGCCACGCCGCCGGCGGCGCTCAGCGACTGGCGCTATCCGGTGACCTCGCTGGCGGCCGGCATCGTGACGTTCTTCCGCGCGCCGCTGATCGAAAAGCTCCACCACCCCGTGCGCATGTTCGATGCGATGGGCCTGGCGCTGTTCGCCGTGGCCGGCACGCAGAAGGCGCTCGAATTCGGCATCTCGCCGACGATGGCGGCCGCGATGGGCATGCTCACCGGCATCGGCGGCGGCATCGCACGCGACCTGCTGCTCGCCCAGGTGCCGCTGGTGCTGCGCGCGGAACTGTATGCGGTCGCGGCGCTGGCCGGGGCGCTGGTGGTGGCACTGGGCCACTGGCTGTCGCTGCCCGCCCTGCCGTGTGCGCTGGTCGGCGCGGGGCTGTGCTTCGGCCTGCGCATGATGGCCGTCACCTACGGCTGGCACCTGCCGGTCGCCCTGCAGTCCGGTGGCGACGGTGAGCCGCCCGGGCCATTGAAATGAACCGCAGGCGCTGACCTGGCCCGCCGCGCCGGCGATGCGCCGAAGCGTGGCTCGGTGCCGTCGAGTCGAGCCGCTTCCGTGGACCGACGGCGGTAGCATGGCGCCACCTGCGTCCCGACCGACACCATGGCCATCGCCACCTCCCATCCGCTGGCCCTGCCCCGCCAGCATGTTTTCTGGCTGCTGCACCTGACGGGCTGGAGCGCGTACTTCGCGCAGGGCTGCCTGTACGCCGTCGCCCATGGCAAGCCATCCGGCTACTGGGTGGTGCCGGCCACCGCCGCCACCATGGGCGCGCTGGTCACGCTGGGGCTGCGCTTCGTGCTGCGGCGCTACTGGAACCTGCCGCCACGCCGGCTGCTGGCGCTGATGCTCCCGCTGGTGCTGACCAGTTCGGGCGTCATCGATTTCGTCACCCGCGAAGTGCTGGTCGATTTCTGCGAAACCTGCAAACCGACCACGCAACTGGAATTCATCGCCTACTCGCTTGGCTACATCTACGTGCTGCTGGCGTGGGTGGGGGCGTACATGGGCATCAAGTACTACCAGCAGCTGCAGGACGAAACCGCGCGCGCGCTGGCCGCCCGCAGCATGGCCCACCAGGCACAGCTGAAGATGCTGCGCTACCAGTTGAACCCGCACTTCCTGTTCAACACCCTCAACGCCATCTCCACGCTCATCCTGGACCGCGACAACGCCACCGCCAATCGCATGGTGCAGGGTCTGTCGTCGTTCCTGCGCCACTCGCTGGACAACGACCCGATGCAGCGCGTCACGCTGCGGCAGGAGCTGGATGCGCTGACGCTGTACTTGGACATCGAGAAGATCCGCTTCGCCGAGCGCCTGCGCATCGAGACCGGCATCGACGAGGACTGCTGGCGCGCCCTGCTGCCGAGCCTGTTGCTGCAACCGCTGGTGGAGAACGCCATCAAGTACGCGGTCGCCAAACAGGTGGCCGGCGGCCTGCTGAGGATCGAGGCCGAGCGCGACGGCAACCAGTTGGTGCTGCGGGTAACCGACGACGGCCCAGGCTGCAGTGCCCTCGAAGGCGACCAGCTGCCGCCCGGCAAGGGCGTCGGCCTGCGCAACACGCGCGAACGGCTGCACGTACTGTACGGCGAGGCCGGCGGCTTCTCGGTGCGCAATCCCGATCGGGGCATCGAAGTGACGCTGCGGCTGCCGTTCGAAACCTCGCAGACGCTGGGGGGCTGAAGGATGGAGACCAGCGCCATCGCCCCGCTTCGCGCCATCGTGGTCGACGACGAGCCGCTCGCCCGTCGTGGGCTGGAAATCCGCCTGGCGGCACATCCGGACGTCGAGATCGTCGGTCATTACGGCGATGGCGCCGCGGCCATCGCTGGCCTGCGCGCGCATCGCCCGGACCTGATGTTCCTCGATGTGCAGATGCCAGGCATGGACGGCTTCCAGACCCTGCGTGCGATCCCGGCCAGCGAGATGCCGCTGGTCGTGTTCGTCACCGCCTACGACCATTACGCCATCCGCGCCTTCGAGGCCTCGGCGACCGACTACCTGCTCAAACCGGTGGAAGAGTCCCGCCTGGCGCAGGCACTGGTGCGCGTGCGCCAGGCCCGCGCGCAGCGCGAGGCCAGCGGCCATTGCGCACACCTGCTCGGCCTGCTGGGCGAACTCAGCGGCCGACCGCCGCTGGACCTCGATGAAGCGCTCAAGCCCGATGCGCTGGACCTGCTGCGCCGCGAAGAGAAGCTCGCCGTGCGCGACGGCGGCCGCACCGTGCGCGTGGACCTGCACAGCATCCGCTGGATCGACGCCGCCGGCGACTACATGTGCATCCACACCGATGGCGATGCACCGAACGGCACCACCCTGATCCTGCGCGCGACCATGCGCGAGCTGGAGAAGCAGCTCGATCCGCAACGCTTCCCGCGCATCCACCGCTCGACGATCGTCAACGCACGCCGCGTGGTCGAGATGCGCCCGCATACGAACGGCGAGAGCTTCCTGCTGCTCGACTGCGGACAGGAACTGAAACTGTCGCGCAGCCATCGCGACAAGCTGGCGATGCTGCTGTAGGCGTTCGCCTTTCTGTAGGAGCGACGTAAGTCGCGACCGTGCACCCAGAACCCCCATCAAGCCAGACCTCATGCGAGGCGACAATGTCGGCAGGGTGTTGCATGCTCGCTGAGGCACGTGTCATGACGTTCAACTCATGCGGTCGCGACTTACGTCGCTCCTACAACGGAGCTAGACGCGCGTAACGCAGATTCTCAATACTCGGTTCGTCGTAACGTCTTCACCGCTCGCCGCAATCCGAAGCATCGCATGACTTCCGGGCCATAACCGCAATAGAAGACGCGCGCATCGTGCGCACCGCCGACCACCACGCGGACCGCACGATGAAACTCACCGACGCTTCCCTGCGCAATCCGGCCGCTGTCGCGGTGGTCGTGGCGATGGTCTGCGCGTTCGGCCTGATGAGCCTGGGCAAGCTGCCGCTGCAGCTGTTCCCCGACATCGAACGGCCGCAGATGTCCGTCCAGACCGCGTGGCGTGCCGCCTCGCCGCAGGAGATGGAGTCGGAGATCGTCGAGCCCATCGAAGCCGTCATGCAGGGATTGCCGGGGCTGGATGAGATCGCCTCCAACGTCAACGCCGGCAACAGCTTCATCAACCTGACCTTCGCCGTCGGCAGCGACATGGACGCGATGCTGGTGGAAGTGCTGTCCCGGATGAACCGCCTGCAGCCGCTCCCGCGCGATGCGACGCCGCCGGTCGTGCGGGCCGGCGCCGACAACGCCAACAATTCGCTGACGTTCTTCTTCGTCCAGAAACTGCCCGGCACCGCCGGCGACATCCTCGATTACCGGCAGCTGATCGAGGACCGCATCGTGCCGCGCCTGACCTCGGTCGATGGCGTGGCCGGCGTGGAGATCAACGGGAGCGCCGGGGACGAACTGACCATCACCCTCGACCTGGAGCGTGCCGCCGCACTCGGTATCCAGGTGCCCGAGGTCGCCGCCGTCGCGGCGCGCGCCACCGACGTCTCCGGCGGCGTGGTCGAAACCGGCCGTCGCGAATACGTGCTGCGCTTCGCCGGCCGCTATTCGCCCGAAGCGATGAGCGAACTGATCCTCGCCTGGCGCGACGGGCGCCCGGTTCGCCTGGGTGATGTCGCGGTGGTGGAGGTAAAACGGCCTGAGCAGCGCTTCTTCGCCTACCAGAACGGCAATCCGGCGATCGGATTGCGCGTCCTGCGCGAGAGTGGCGCCAACGTACTGGACACGCTGGACGAGGTGAAGCGCGTCGTCGCCGACGTGCGCGAGCATGAACTCAAGCCGCTGGGCCTGGACATCGCGCAGAGTTTCGATGCCTCGGTGTTCATCAACCGCGCGCTCGGCCTGCTGTCCGGCAGCCTGACTGCGGGCGTGCTGCTGGCCATCGGCTGCCTGTGGTGGTTCCTGCGCGATGTGCGCGCCACCGCGCTGATCGCGTGCGCGATCCCCATCTCGCTGCTGGCCACCTTCATCGTGCTGCAACTGACCGGACGCAGCCTCAACGTCATCTCGCTGGCCGGTCTCGCCTTCGCCGTCGGGATGGTGATGGATGCCGCCGTGGTGGTGGCGGAGAACATCGTCCGCCTGCGCGAGCAGGGCTTGCCCGCGTCGCGCGCCGCACTGGAAGGCACGCGCCAGGTCGGCGGTGCGCTGGTGGCGTCCACGCTGACCACGGTGGCGGTGTTCCTGCCGGTGATCTTCATGGACGACGTGGAAGGCCAGCTGTTCGCAGACCTGGCGCTGACCATTTCCATCGCCGTCGGCATCTCGCTGCTGGTCGCGGTCACCGTATTGCCCGCGGCCGCCGGCAGCTGGTTGCGCACGCGCCCCGGCGATGCCACGCAGCACCGCGCCTGGTCGCGCATCAGCGACTGGGCGCTGCGTACCACCGAAGGCCGCAGGCGCCAATGGACGTGGGTCGGTGCGCTGGTGTTCGCGCCGATGCTGATGGCCGCGCTGCTGATGCCGCAGATCGACTACCTGCCGCCGGTGAAGCGGGCCGCCGTGGATGCGTTCTTCAATTTCCCGCCCGGCATGAGTCCTGAACGCGTCAACCGCGAGATCGCACCGGTCATCCTGGCGCGCATGCGGCCGTACATGGACGGCGAGAAGGGGCCGCAGCTGAGCAACTGGTACCTCAACGTGTGGCCCGGTGGCGGTTCGCTGGGCGCGCGCGTGGTGGACCCGGACGACATAGGCGAAATGGAACGCATCGTCCGCGACGAGATCGTCGTCGGCTTCCCGGACACGCGCGCCTTCGCCAGCGAAGGCGAGCTGTTCGGCAGCTTCGGCGGTTCGGCGCGCGCCATCGCCATCCACCTGCAGCATGGCGATGGCGACGCACTGGCGCGGGCCGCCGAAGCCGGGCGCAAGTTGCTGTCCGACCGCTTCGCCGGCGCCAACGTGCAGGCCTGGCCGAATGCGGATGCCGGCACGCCGGAGTTGCGCGTCAGTCCGGATGATCGCCGGCTGGCCGAGGTCGGCTGGCGTCGCCCCGATCTCGGCACGGTGGTGCGTACGCTGGGCGACGGCCAGTGGCTGGGCGAGTACTTCGACGGCGATCGTCGCCTCGCGATCATCCTGCGCAGCAACCGCGGCGACGATGTCGAACGTCTCGGCGCCGCCCCCCTGGCAACGCCACAAGGCGGCGTGCTGAGCCTCGACGACCTGGCGCGGGTGGACACCGTGCTGGCACCGAACCAGCTGCGCCGCATCGACCGCCGCCGCACGGTGACGTTGACGGTCGATCCACCCACGGCGATGTCGCTGGAGGAAGCGCTGGATATCGTCAACGGCGAGATCGTGCCCGCGTTGCGCGATGCACTGCCGCCGGATGCCGCGATCCGCATTTCCGGCAGCGCCGATCGCCTGGGCGAAGTGGTTCGCAGCATGGGGGCGAACTTCGCGCTGGCGCTGGTGGTGTTGTTCATGCTGATGGCGGCGATGTTCAAGTCCCTGCGCGACAGCGCCTTCGTCATGGCCACCTTGCCGATGGCGGTGCTGGGCGGCGTCGCCGGCCTGCGCATGCTGGACATGGTCGCCGGACAGACGCTCGACCTGCTGTCGATGATCGGTTTCATCATGCTGCTGGGCATGGTGATCAACAACGCCATCCTGCTGGTGGCGCAGGCACGCGAAGCGCAGGCTGCCGGCGCATCGCTGGACGACGCACTGAAGCAGGCGCTGGACCAGCGGCTGCGCCCCATCCTGATCGCCGCGCTCACCGGCGTGCTCGGCGCGTTGCCGATGGCGATCAATCCCGGCCCCGGTGCCGTGATCTACCGCGGCCTGGCTGCGGTTTCCGTCGGCGGCGTCGCGCTGAGCCTGCTGTTCACCGTCGTGCTGGTGCCGGCGCTGCTGCGCCTGGCCGGCGAACGCACCGCGCGGCCGTCGGACGACACCATCGCCGCTTCCCTCCCCCACGCCGTTTCCTGATCCCTGCTCCGGAGAATCCCCATGCGTCCCCTCCCCAAACTGCTGCTCGCCATCGCGCTGGCCGGCGTCCTCGCCCTCCCCCTGCTGGAACGGGACGCCGATGCCAGCGCACCCGCCGACAAGCCCGATGCGCCACCCGTGATCGTCAGTGTCGCGCCAGCCGTCAGCACCGCGTTCGCGCCGCGCCACTGGTCGCCCGGCAGCGTCATCAGCCGCCGCGACGCGCGCGTGGCCGGCGAGCAGCATGGACGCGTCATCGAGGTCACCGAGGTGGGGCAGCGGGTGCGCAAGGGCCAGGCACTGGCCGTGCTCGACGACACCGCCTTGCGCCTGCGCGAGCAGGAAGGCCAGGCCGACCTGGCGCGCATCCAGGCGCAGCTGGCGCTGGCCAACCGGCAGGAACAGCGCTATGCGCAACTCGCGGCGCAGCAGAACATCGCCCGTGCGCAGTACGAACAGTTGCGCGCGGACCGCGACGTGCTGGCCCAGGACCGTGCGCGCGTGCTGGCGCAGCTCGCGCAGACACGGCACCAGCGCACGCAGATGGTGGTGCGGGCGCCGTTCGACGGCATCGTCGCCGAGCGCCATACGCAACTCGGCGAATACCTCATCGCCGGCGGATCGGTTGCGCGGCTGGTGGATACCGGCGCGCAGGAGGTGCGCGTGCGTGCGCCGGTCGACCTGGCCCGCCATCTGGCCGCAGGCACCGGTGTGCGCGTGCGCAGCGGCGGCGAGGAACACACCTACCCGGTCAGCGCGCTCGTGCCGGTGGGCGACGACACCTCGCGCCAGCTGGAGCTGCGCATCGCGGTCGCCGGGCTGGACATCCCGGTCGGCACCGCCGTCGACGTGGGCCTGCCCAGCGCCGAAGCCCGCACCGTCGTGGCGGTACCGCGCGACGCGGTGATCCTGCGCCGTGAAGGCGACTTCGTCATGCGCGTGGATACCGCCGGCAAGGCCGAACGCGTGCCGGTGAAGACCGGCGCCGAGGTGGATGGCCTCGTGGAGGTGACCGGCGGCGTCAGCGCCGGCGATCGCCTGATCGTCCGCGGCGGCGAGCGCGTGGAGTCCGGCCAGTCGCTCGACATCCAGCCGCTGGGGCCGGCCATGGCGATGCGCTGACGGAGGCCGACGCGCGCCCTCTTCACTGACGACGACAACGTGAACGGGCACAATCCCGACATGCCGTCACCCTCCCCGCACGCCGCACCCACGCGCACCTCCACGCCCAACCTGCGCGAGCGCTTCGACGCGATGCGCAACCTCGGCCCGTTCCTGCGCCAGATCTGGCAGACCAGCCGCGTGCTGACGCTCGCCAGCCTCGGACTGCGCCTGCTGCGCGCCTTCGTGCCGGTGGTCACGCTGTACATCGCCAAGCTGATCATCGACGAAGCCATCCGGCTGGTCGGGTTGGGCCTGGATTTCGGCTCGCTGGGCGAGGCCTGGCGCAGTGGCCAGCTGGACACGCTGGCGTCGCTGCTGGCGCTGGAATTCGCGCTCGCCATCGGCTCGGACCTGCTGGGCCGCATGGTGAGCTACGCCGACGCGCTGCTGTCGGAGCTGTTCACCAACGCGACCAGCGTGCGGTTGATGGAACACGCGGCCACGCTGGACCTGGAGGACTTCGAAGACCCCGACCTGCAGGACAAGCTGGACCGTGCCCGTCGCCAGACGATGGGCCGCATGAACCTGATGAGCCAGTTGTTCGGCCAGCTGCAGGATGCGATCACCGTGGTCGCCTTCGCCGCCGGCCTGCTGGTCTACGCGCCTTGGCTGATCGCCCTGCTCGCGGTCGCGCTGATTCCCGCCTTCGTCGGCGAGGCGCACTTCAACGCGCTGGGCTATTCGCTCAACTTCCAGTGGACGCCGGAGCGGCGCCAGCTGGAGTACCTGCGGCAGATGGGCGCCAGCGTGGAAACCGCGAAGGAGGTGAAGATCTTCAACCTCCACCGCTTCCTGATCGAACGCTACCGCGGGCTGGCCGAGAAGTTCTTCCTCGCCAACCGTGCGCTGGCGCGCCGGCGCGCGCTATGGGGTACCGTGCTGGCCGCGCTCGGCACGCTCGGCTACTACGTCGCCTACGGCTACATCGCCTGGCGCACGGTGCGCGGCGATTTCAGCATCGGCGACCTGACCTTCCTGGCAGGCAGCTTCCTGCGCCTGCGCCAGTTGCTCGAAGGCCTGCTGATCGGCTTCTCGCAGGTCGCCGGCCAGGCGCTGTACCTGGACGACCTGTTCTCGTTCTTCGAGATCGAAGCGGAGATCACCTCGCCCGCCGATGCCGCGCCAATCCCGCGCCCGATCACGCAGGGCTTCGTATTCGAGAACGTCGGCTTCCGCTATCCCGATGCCGAACGCTGGGCCGTGCGGCACCTCGACTTTCAACTGCAGGCCGGCGAAGTGCTGGCGCTGGTCGGCGAGAACGGCGCCGGCAAGACCACGCTGGTCAAACTGCTCGCGCGCCTCTACGACCCGGACGAAGGCCGCATCCTGCTGGACGGGCGCGACCTGCGCGACTACGACCTCGACGACCTGCGCGCCAACATCGGCGTGATCTTCCAGGACTTCGTGCGCTACCACCTCACCGCCGGCGAGAACATCGGCGTGGGTCGCATCGAGGCGATGGACGACCAGGCGCGCATACGCGCCGCCGCAGCGCGTGCAATGGCCGACGAGGTGATCGAAGGCCTGCCGCGCGGCTACGACCAGCTGGTCGGCCGCCGCTTCAAGAACAGCGTGGACCTGTCCGGCGGGCAGTGGCAGAAGATCGCCATTGCGCGCGCCTACATGCGCGATGCGCAGGTGATGATCCTGGATGAACCGACCGCCGCGCTGGATGCGCGCTCGGAGTTCGAGGTCTTCCAGCGCTTCAAGGAGTTGTCGGACAATCGGACCGCGGTGCTGATCTCGCACCGCTTCTCCAGCGTCCGCATGGCCGACCGCATCCTGGTCCTCGACCAGGGCCGCCTGGAAGCGAGCGGCACGCACGAACAACTGATGGCCGCCGGCGGCCGCTACGCCGAACTGTTCGAACTGCAGGCCGCCGGTTACCGATGATTTTCCCCACAGGAGACACGATGTTGCGCAACCACCACCGACTCGCCACCGCCCTCCTCCTCGCGCTGCCCCTGGCCGCGTGCGATTCCTCCGCCAACGGCGATGCCGCCATGGGCGCCGCCCCGGCCCCCGCGCAGGCCGCACCTGCCAGCCAGCCCACGCAGACCCTGGCGAGCGCGCAGGGACAGATCCGCGTCACCCGCGTGGCGAGTGGCCTGGACCATCCCTGGAGCCTGGCGTTCCTGCCGGATGGCGCCATGCTGGTCACCGAACGCAGCGGCCAGCTGCGTCGCGTGGGCGCAGACGGCGCCGTGTCCGCGCCGATCGCCGGCACACCCAAGGTGTTCGCCACCGGGCAGGGTGGCCTGCTGGATGTCGTGCTGGCGCCGGACTTCGCCAGCAGCCGGCGCATCTACCTGAGCTACGCCGAACCCGGCGACAACGGCACGGCCGGCACGGCCGTCGCCTACGGCACCTTGTCCGGCGATGCGCTGTCGGACGTCCAGGTCATCTACCGCCAGGAACCGAAGCTGGAAGGCCCCAACCATTTCGGTTCGCGCATCGTGTTCGACGACGCAGGCCACCTTTTCATCAGCCAGGGCGAACGCAACCATCGCGCCACCTCGCAGGAACTCGGCAAGCTGCAGGGCAAGCTGGTGCGGCTGAACCTGGACGGCAGCGTGCCGCAGGACAATCCGTTCGTCGGCCGCGCCGACGCACGTCCCGAGATCTACAGCTACGGTCACCGCAACATGCAGGGCATGGCGCGCGATCCCCGCACCGGCAAGCTGTGGCAGAGCGAGCACGGCCCGCGCGGGGGCGACGAGATCAACCTGCCGCAGCCCGGCAAGAACTACGGCTGGCCGATCATCACCTACGGCATCAACTATTCCGGCCAGCCGATCCCGGAAGCGGAAGGCAAGGCGAAGGACGGCATGGAGCAGCCGCATCACGTGTGGGAGAAGTCGCCCGGCGTGTCCGGCATGGCCTTCCTCACCGGCAAGCCCGGCACACCGTGGAACGACAGCCTGTTCCTCGGCTCACTGGCCGAACGCAACCTCATCCGCCTGACCCTGGACGGCGACAGGATCGCCGGTGAAGAGCGCCTGCTCAACGAGATCGGCGAGCGCGTGCGCGATGTGCGGGTAGCGGCCGATGGCGCCGTCTATGTCGTCACCGACGAGGACGACGGCAAGGTCTGGCGCATCGAACCGCCGCAGGTGCCTTGACGATGACGATGCGACGTCTCCTGCTCATCGGCGGCTTGTGCTTCATGTCGCTGGCGCACGCGCAATCGCCCGGCGACTACACCGCTGCCAAGCAGCGTGCAGACATGGACGAGGCGTCGCTTTCCGCCGCCGACGCCAGCGCCATGCACGAGGCGCAGGGCCTTGCACTGGATGCCGCCGCCACCGGTTGCGCCACCCCAACGGCGGATACCTCGCCGTTCGTGGTAGTGGCGGAACTGGATGCCGGCGGCAAGGTGGTGCGCACGTGGCGCGAAGGCAGTACGCCACTGGCGATCTGCGTGCAGAAGCGGATCGCCGCCAGCACACTGTCGGCACCGCCGCGCGCGCCCTTCTTCACGTCGTTCGAACTGAGCTTCAGCCGATGAGCGATATCGCGACCGACATCAACGCACTACTGCGCGCGCGCCTGCCGGATGGCGCGCCGTTGCAGATTCCGCCGCCCTGCCTGCTCGACATGCAGGGCGAGCCGGTCGAGTACGTGGAAGGGCAGTCGCTGGCCATGCGCTTCCCGGTGTTGCCGCGCTACCGGAATCCGATCGGCTACATGCAGGGCGGCTTCATCGTGGCGGCACTGGACAACACGCTGGGGCCGTTCTCGTACCTGATCGCACCGCCGAGCGTGACGACTTCGCTCAACACGCAGTACCTGCGACCGGTGACCCCGGACCTGCCGCACATCACATGCCATGCGCGATTGATGGAACGCACGCGCCATCACCTGTTCCTCGCAGGCGAGGTACGCGATGAGGCGGGCAGCGTACTGGCGATGTGCCAGGCGGTGTGCCAGATCCTGCCGCAGAAGGCAGGCTGATGCTGCTTAGCCCCTCTCCCAACGGGAGAGGGGTTGGGGTGAGGGGCAACGAAGCCGGTCCATGCCGGCTATCGGCGATCTCTCCACACCCGCGATTCACTCGAAACGCACATCATCGATGGATGTACTGCGTGCATCTTTCGAGTGCGGTGCATTGAGCCACGCATGGCGCCGCTCGCCGCGGAGGCCCTACTTTCTTTGCTTATGCAAAGAAAGTAGGCAAAGAAAACACACCCCGGCGGTCCGCCCGCCGCTGCGCGGCGGGTTCGCAGTCCCGGCGGGAATTTTCGTGCAGGGCATCCTGCCCTGTACGAAAACGGCGCACATCCTTGTGCGCCGCCCCGTTTGGGTTTTACCCGCCGCGACTGCCGGACCTCAGGGGACCCAGGAGCCACCCCAGATACATACGACGCCGGCTTTGCTCACGCTTCAGGGGTCCCCATGAGGCACGGCGAGTGGGCCGGGCAAAACCCGAAGGGCGCCGCCATGGATGGCGGCGTTTTCGTATGGCACATGGATGTGCCTTACGAAAATTCCCGGCCTACTCGCGGACCCGGAGCGCGCAGCGCGGAGGGCGTGCCGCCTGGGGCGTGTTTCTTTGGTTCCTTTCTTTGCACGAGCAAAGAAAGGGACGCCCCCGCGGCGAGCGGCACCATATTTCAAAGAGAAAAGCCCAACCCGCAAGGCCATCGAACCAAAGGCCACTGGGGATGTGGTGCCGGCCAGAGCAGACTAAAGAGGCGGACTTCGTTGCCCCTCACCCCAACCCCTCTCCCGATGGGAGAGGGACTCAAGTCGAGGGAGAGGGACTCGGCTCAGCGCAACTCGAACCGATCCGCATCCAGCATCGCCGGGAACCGCTCCCGATGCGCCGCCAACGCCTCCGCCGAGATCGTCGTCGTCACCACGCCCTCGCCCGCAGGCAGTTCCACCAGCGGCTGCCCCAGCATGTCGATCACCGCACTGTCGCCCGAGTAATCGTGGCCGTTGCCGTCCGTGCCGGCACGATTCACCGCCGCCACGTAGCACAGGTTCTCGATCGCCCGCGCCCGCAGCAGCGTCTTCCACGGATACGCCCGCGCCGCCGGCCAGTTGGCGACGAACAGCTGCAGATCGAAATCCAGCTGCCCCGGCCGCTCCACGTCGTAGCGGTTGCGCGCGAACACCGGGAAGCGCAGGTCGTAGCAGACCAGCGGATTGATCCGCCAGCCCTTCCATTCCACCGTCAGCCGTCCGCTGCCCGCCGCATAGCGCTTGTGCTCGTTGGCGTAGCGGAACAGATGGCGCTTGTCGTAGTACTGCAGTTCGCCATCGGGCGTCGCGAACAGCAGGCGGTTGAACACGCCTTCGGCCGTCCGCAACTGCAAACTGCCGGTGACGGCGGCATCGAGTTTCGCTGCCTGTTCGCGGATCCACGCCACGGTGGCGCCGTCCATGCCCTCGGCCTGGTCGATCGCGTCGTTGCTGAAGCCGCTGGTGAAGGTCTCCGGCAGGATCACCAGATCGCTCTGCCCCGCCAGCGACGCGATCAATGCACCGTAGTAGTCGCGGTTGCCGGCCGGGTCGTGCCAGCGCGTCTCGCCCTGCACGAGGGAAATGCGGAGGTCCTGCATGGATTCTTTCTCCAGGCCGCCTTCAGGTGAAGACGATCGCAATGGTTCCGACGTCATCCCAGCGAACGCTGGGATCCATTGGCTTTGCCGGTTTTCAGAGCCTGGAGCAAAAACCAGATGGATTCCGGCTTTCGCCGGAATGACGAATGATTACAGCGCTTTCAACCGCGCGATCGCCGCATCCAGCGTCGCTTCGTTCTTCGCGAAGCACAGCCGCGCCAGGCGCTGCCCGGCCGGTGGCGTCTCGTAGAACGGCGACAGGGGGATCGCGGTGACGCCGTGCTCGATGGTCAGCCACTTCACGAACTCGGCATCCGGCAGGTCGCTGACCGCCGAATAGTCGACCAGTTGGAAGTAGCCGCCCGGCACCGGCAGCGGTGTGAACTTCGTACCCAGCAGCTGTTCGCGGAAGCGGTCGCGCTTTTCCTGGTAGAACGCGCCCAGGTGCTCGTAGTGCCCTGGTTCGTGCCGGATCATCGCGGCGAACGCATGTTGCGCCGGGGCGAACGTGCAGAACACGTTGTACTGGTGCACCTTGCGGAATTCTGCGCTCAGCGCCGGCGGCGCGATGGCGTAGCCGATCTTCCAGCCGGTGCAGTGGTAGGTCTTGCCGAAGCTGGATACCACGAACGCGCGCGCCGCCAGGTCCGGGTAACGCAGGATGGACTCGTGGCGGCGGCCGTCGAACACGATGTGCTCGTACACCTCGTCGGAGATCAGGTAGATGCCGGTGCCTTCCAGCAACGCGGACAGCGCGCGGATGTCGGATTCATCGAACATCGCACCAGACGGGTTGTGCGGGCTGTTGACGATCAGCAGGCGCGTCTTCGGCGTGACCGCCGCGCGCACGCGGTCCCAGTCGACCGCGAACGTCTGCGGATCCAGCGGCACGTGCACGGCGCGCGCGCCGGCCAGTTCGATGGCCGGCTCGTAGCTGTCGTAGGCGGGGTCCAGCACGATGACCTCTTCGCCCGGGCGCACCACCGCATGGATCGCGTTGAACAGCGCCTCGGTGGCGCCGCTGGTCACGGTGATCTCGGTGTCCGGATCCACCTGCCGGCCGTAGCAGCGCAGGACCTTCTCGGCGATGGCTTGGCGCAGCGGCGCCACGCCGGTCATCGGCGCGTACTGGTTGTGGCCGGCGCGCATCGCCGCGTCCAGTTCGTCCACCAGCCGCGATGGCACTGCGAAATCGGGGAAACCCTGCCCCAGGTTGACCGCGCCGTGCTCGGCGGCCAGCTGCGACATCACGGTGAAGATGGTCGTGCCCACCTTGGGCAGCTTGGTCTGGGGCTGGAGCATCCCGGTTCAGGCACTCGATGAGGAGGAAGGCGGAGTGTACGCGCTCGCCATTACGCGCGATGATGCGGCCATGGCCGAACACAGTGTTCCCGCCGACGGCACCGGAACCGGGGATGTCCCCGACGCGGAGCGCGCACGGCTGGCCACCGCCTGGGCCGCCGCGCACTACTTCGTGTCGGTGGGCCGCCAGGAATGGCTGTTCCGCGCAGGCGCGACCGCCGAGGACGTCGAGCGGCAGGTCATGGCCAGCCGCTATCTGTTCATCACGGCATGGAATCCCCCTCCGGGCGACGCACCGCGCCACGTCAATGACGACGCACAGGAGCGCCTGCACGCACGCCTGCACACGCTGGGACTGGCCTTCCATCCCGCGCTGGGCTGCAACAACCAGGGCGGGATGGTGGAACACGGCTGCCTGGTACTGGATGCCACGCAGGCGCAGGCCGACGCGCTGGCATGCGAATTCGGCCAGGGCGGCACCCTGTTCTGGCACGCCGACACGCCGGTGCGGCTGCGGATGATGTGGCCGCGCCCGCCGCAGGCGGACGGCGACCCGCACACGGACTGGGTGGGCTGACGGACCGCGACCGTCTGTCGCAGGCGGCCTGACCGGCCCCTCCGCTTAGAATGGGCGGCTGAGCCTCCAAGACACTCCAGCCTCCCGCCCGGGAACGCCCGATCCGATGACCGACGCCGCTCCCCACCACCCGCCGTTGCTGGCCGCCCGCGCGCTGGCGTTCTCGCGCAACGACGAGCCGGTGTTCGGGCCGCTGGACTTCGCCGTGGACGCGGGCGAAGCGCTGCTGGTGCAGGGCGGCAATGGCGTCGGCAAGACCACGCTGCTGCGCGTGCTGGCGGGCCTGTTACGGGCCGACGCCGGCCAGATCGACATCGACGGCCAGCCCGCCGGCCCCTCACGCCGCGCGCACGCGATGGCCTACCTGGGCCACCTGCCGGCGCTGAAGGCCGACCTGAACACGCTGGAAAATCTCAACTTCCTCTGCGGCCTGCATGGCCGGCGCGCGCGCCAGATGCCGGGCAATGCGCTGGCGATGGTGGGCCTGGCCGGTTACGAGGACGCCCTCGCGCGCCAGCTTTCCGCCGGCCAGAAGAAGCGCCTGTCGCTGGCGCGCCTGTGGCTGTCGCCGTCACCGCTGTGGCTGCTGGACGAGCCCTACGCCAACCTCGACCTGGACGGCATCACCCTGGTGAACCGGATGATTTCCGCGCATCTGCGCGATGGCGGCGCCGCGCTGGTCACCACGCACGGGGCCTATGCCGCACCGCCGGTGCAGACGCGCATGCTGGTGCTGGCGCGGGGAGGCACGGCATGACCCCTGCGGCCGTGGTCCCGTATCCCCCGCACACCGCCCCCTCCCCCGTTAACGGGGGAGGGTTGGGGTGGGGGCGAGACGGCGCACGTCGATGTACCGATGCAGTCCCGCATCGAGTGTCGAGTACACATGAAAGGGGCATGTGGAATTCCCATGCCGTGATCACGGCACATGACTCCGCTTCGCCCCCATCCCAGCCTTCCCCCGCAGGCGGGGGAAGGGGCTGCTTCATGGGGGGCCACGCATGAGCACAGCACCGTCCCTGTTCCAGACCGCGCGTGCCCTGATCACCCGAGATCTGCAACTGCTGTGGCGCCGCCGTGGCGATGCGTTGCAGCCGGCGCTGTTCGCGCTGCTGGTGGTGGTGCTGTTCGCCCTCGGCCTGGGTACCGCGCCGCTGGTGCTGTCGAAGGTCGCGCCTGCGGTGATCTGGGTGGCGGTGCTGCTGGCCGGTCTGCTGTCGCTGGATACGCTGTTCCGCGGCGATGCCGAGGACGGCTCGCTCGAACAATGGATCCTCGCGCCGGTGCCGCTGGCCTGGCTGGTGCTGGTCCGCGTGCTGACGCACTGGGCCACCACCGCCCTGCCGCTGGTACTGGCGACGCCGCTGCTCGGCGAGATGCTGCACCTGCCGCACGCCGAACTGCCGATGCTGCTGGCCACGCTGGCGCTGGGTACGCCGCTGTTGAGCCTGCTGGGCGCGGTGGTCGCGGCGCTGACGGTCGGCATGAGGCGCTCTGGTATCCTTGTGGCCCTGCTGGCGCTGCCGTTGTACGTGCCCGTGCTGGTGTTCGGCGCCGGCGCCGTGGCTGCCAGCGCACAAGGGCTGGATGCCTCCGGCGCCCTCCTCTGGCTGGCCGCCGGCCTGCTGCTCTCGCTGCTGCTGGCGCCGCTGGCCGCCGCCGCGGCGATCCGCATCGCCCTGACCTGAAGACCGACGCCGCCGCATGAATCCTCTCGTCCGCTGGTTCCACCAACTCGGTTCGCCGCCGTACTTCGACCGTTTCGCGGCACGCTGGATACCGTGGTGCTACCTGGCCGCCATCGTGCTGCTCGGGTTCGGGTTGTGGCAGGCGCTGTTCGTGGTGCCGGCCGACTACCAGCAGGGCGACAGCTTCCGCATCCTCTACATCCACGTGCCCAGCGCATGGATGAGCATGTTCGTGTTCGGCCTGATGGCGTTCTACGCGGCCATCGCGCTGGTCTGGCGCATCAAGCTGTGCGAGATCCTGGCGATGGCCTGCGCGCCCACGGGCGCCGCCTTCACCGTCATCACCCTGGCCACCGGCAGCATCTGGGGCAAGCCGATGTGGGGCACCTGGTGGGACTGGGATCCACGCCTGACCACCGAACTGATCCTGCTGTTCCTGTATCTCGGCGTGATGGGCCTGTACGGCGCCATCGACGACCGCCGCAACGCGGCGCGCGCCGCCGGCCTGCTGGCCATCGTCGGCGTGGCGATCCTGCCGGTGATCCGCTATTCCGTGGTGTGGTGGAACTCGCTGCACCAGGGCCAGACCATCCGCGTGTTCGGCGAGTCCAGCATGGACGACAGCATGATCCTGCCGCTGGTGCTGATGGTGGTCGCCACCAAGTTCTGGTTCGCCGGTTCGCTGCTGGCGCGTGCGCGCGCCGACAACCTGCGTCGCGAAGCCGGCAAGGACTGGGTGGCGAAACTCGCCGCCGCGAAGGAGGCCGCGCCGTGAGCTACTTCGAATACGTCATCGGCGCCTACGCCGTGTTCGCCCTGGTGCTGGGCTGGGATTTCCTGGCCCCGCGCCTGCAGGTGCGCCGCGAACTGCGCGCCGCCCGCCAACGCGTGGCGCGCGACGCGCGTCGCAGTGCCGCCCCCGCCGACCTGGAACGCTGATCGATGAACCCCGTACGTCGCCGTCGCCTGCTGTTCGTCCTGCTCGCCGTCGTGGTGGCCGGCCTCGCCACCACGCTGATCGCAATGGCCCTGCAGCGCAACGTGGCCTACCTGTACACCCCGGCCGAAGTGCTGCGCGGCGAAGCCGCCGAATCCCGCTTCCGCCTCGGCGGCATGGTCGAGAAGAACTCGTTCAGGCGCGAGCCCGGCTCGCTGGTCTCGCAGTTCGCCGTCACCGACGGTGATGCGCAGCTGACCGTGCGCTACGACAAGATCCTGCCCGACCTGTTCCGAGAAGGACAGGCCGTCGTCGCGACCGGTTCCATGCAGGATGGCGTGTTCGTCGCCACCGACGTGCTGGCCAAGCACGACGAGGAATACATGCCGAAGGAAGTCGCCGACAAGATGGGCAAGGCGCACCAGAAGCACGATGTGCCGGCGGCGCCTGCGGGGTCGGCGAATTGAGCCTCGCACCTGCCGTCAGTTCCCTTCTCCCCGCGCGCGGGGAGAAGGTGGCCGAAGGCCGGATGAGGGGCGCTTCCCCTTCCGCGGTCGCTGGTTTTGTCGCCCTGCGCTCGCTGCCGCCGTCCGAACCGTCGACGCCCCACGTCTCCGCTCGCCCCTCACCCGCCTTCGGCACCCTCTCCCCGCTGCGCAGGGAGAGGGACTGCGTGCCGCAGATCGAGGGACCGAGACGCTCCGCGCTGCGACTTGCCGAAGCGATCCGTTCCCTTCTCCCCGCCTGCGGGGAGAAGGTGGCCGGAGGCCGGATGAGGGGCGCTTTTGCTTCCGTTCGCACCGCAATTGGATGACTGATGCTCCCTGAACTCGGACAAATCACGCTGATCCTGGCGCTGCTGGTCGCCAGCCTGCAGTCGGTGCTGCCGCTGGCAGGCGCGCAGCGCAACAAGGCCGCCTGGATGGACGTGGCGCGACCCGCCGCGTATGCGCAGCTGTGGCTGGTGATGCTGGCCTTCATCGCGCTGACCGTGGCGTTCGTGCAGCAGGACTTCTCGGTGAAGTACGTCGCCGACAATTCCAACTCGCTGCTGCCGATGGTCTACCGCTATACCGCGGTCTGGGGTTCGCACGAAGGTTCGCTGCTGCTGTGGGCGCTGGTGCTGGCGCTGTGGACCGCCGCTGTCGCGCTGTTTTCGCGCGGCCTGCCGCCGGTGGTGATGGCGCGCGTGCTCGGCGTGATGGGCGTGGTCGCCATCGGCTTCCTCGCCTTCCTGATCTTCACGTCCAATCCCTTCATCCGCCTGCTGCCCTCGCCCGGCGAAGGTCGCGACCTCAACCCGTTGCTGCAGGACCCGGGGATGATCATCCATCCGCCGCTGCTGTACGTGGGCTACGTGGGTTTCGTGGTGCCGTTCGCGTTCGCCATCGCCGCGCTGCTCGACGGCCATGTGGATGCGCGCTGGCTACGCTGGACGCGGCCATGGACGAACGTGGCCTGGGGCTTCCTGACCCTCGGCATCGCGCTTGGCAGCTGGTGGGCGTATTACGAACTGGGCTGGGGCGGCTGGTGGTTCTGGGACCCGGTCGAGAACGCCAGTTTCATGCCGTGGCTGGTTGGCGCCGCGCTGATCCACTCGCAGGCGGTCACCGAGAAGCGCGGTGCGTTCCGCGGCTGGACGCTGCTGCTGGCGATCGCGGCATTCTCGCTGTCGCTGCTCGGCACGTTCCTGGTGCGCTCGGGCGTGATCACCAGCGTGCATGCGTTCGCCGCCGATCCCACCCGTGGCGTGTTCATCCTGATCTTCCTCGGCCTGGTGATCGGCAGCTCGCTGTTGCTCTACGCGCTGCGCGCGCCGCAACTGGCCGACGCCGACGGCGAGAAGCGCTATTCCGCCGCCAGTTCGCGCGAGACGCTGCTGCTGGCCAACAACCTGCTGCTGGCCGCCGCCTGCGCGATGGTGCTGCTGGGCACGCTGTACCCGCTGATCGCCGATGCGCTGGACCTCGGCAAGATCTCCGTCGGCCCGCCGTACTTCAGCCTGCTCTTCATCGTGCTGATGGCGCCGCTGGTGGCGCTGGTGCCGTTCGGTCCACTCGCCAAGTGGCAGCGCGAGAAGCCCGGCAAGCTGGTGGCGATGCTGCTCCCGTGGGCGGGACTGGCGCTGGTGCTGGCCGCCATCGCGTACGTCATGGCGCCGCAGGGCAAGCTGAAGGTCGCCGCCGGCATCCTGGGGGCGGCGTGGGTCGGGCTGGGTACGCTGCGCTTCGTCTGGTCGCGCCTGCGCGCCAATGGCCGCTTCACGCCCGAGATGCTCGGCATGACGCTCGCGCATACCGGCATTGCGGTATTCCTGGTCGGCGCGCTGCTGGTCGAAGGCCTGAACGTGCAGCGCGAACTGGCGGTGAAGCCGGGCCAGACGGTCGAAGTCGGCCGCTGGGGCTTCCACTTCCAGGGTGTCGATGAAACCCAGGGGCCCAACTACCTGTCCGACCGCGGCCACGTGCAGGTGCTGCGCGATGGCGTGCCGGTAGCGTTGCTGCACCCGGAAAAGCGCGCCTATGCCAGCGGCGGCCAGGTGATGACCGAAGCCGGCATCAAGCCCGGCGTGCTGACCGACATCTATGTCGCCATCGGCGAACCGCTAGGCAACGACGCCTGGGCGCTGCGCGTGCACATCAAACCCTTCGTCCGCTGGATCTGGCTCGGTGCCGCGCTGATGGCACTCGGCGGCTTCGTCACCGCCACCGACCGCCGGTTCCGGAACCACAAGAAAACCGAGGCGCGTCCCGCATGAACAACGCTTCCGAACTCCCGCCCTCGCCGCCGCGTTCGCGCGGTGCGATGACGTTCGCGCTGGTCATCATCGGCCTGTTCTTCGTCGGCCTGATGGGCCTGCTGTACTACGGCGTGTCGCAGTCCGACCGCGCCGGCCGCGACGCGCTGCCTTCGCCGCTGATCGGCAAGCCCGCGCCTGCGTTCGACCTGCCCCTGCTGCACGACCCGTCCAGGCGCGTCACCAACGAAAAACTCGCCGGCCAGCCCTACGTGATGAACGTATGGGGCAGCTGGTGCCCGGAATGCCGCGTCGAGCATCCGATCCTCACGAAGTTCGCGCTGACCAAGCGCGTGCGCTTCATCGGCTACAACCTCAAGGACGAACGCGAGGACGCGCTGCGCTGGCTGGAACAGTTCGGCAACCCGTACATGATGGTGGTCGCCGACCTCGAAGGCCGCACCGCGATCGACTGGGGCATCTACGGTGCGCCGGAAACCTTCCTCGTCGACGGCAATGGCGTGATCCGCTGGAAGCATGTCGGCGCGATCGACCAGGCGATCATCGACCACCAGCTGATTCCCGCGCTGGACAAGATCGAAGCCGGCCGATGAGCGCGCTGCCTGTCGCCTCGGCTCTACGCTGCGTGCTCGCGCTGCTGCTGGCGCTCTGCACGCTCACTGCCTTCGCCCAGGCCAGCGATCCCACCCCGCTGCAGTTCCATGATGCGGCCGAAGAGGCTCGCTTCCACACGCTCACCGCCGAACTGCGCTGCGTGATGTGCCAGAACCAGTCGCTGGCCGATTCCAATGCGCAGATCGCGCACGACCTGCGCCGCGAGGTGCTTGACCTGATGCGCCAGGGCAAGAACGACGCGCAGGTGAAGCAGTTCCTGGTCGACCGCTACGGCGAGTTCGTGCTGTACAAGCCCGAGGTCGCGCCCGGCACCTACATCCTCTGGTTCGGCCCGCTGTTCCTGCTGCTCGCCGGCGGCATCTGGGTGGGTCGCATCGTGGCCAGGCGTGCGAAACAGCCGGCCCCCGCCATCGACGACAACGACCAGGAGTGGTGATGACCACCTTCGTGATCCTCGCCATCGTGCTGTCCCTCGCGGTACTGCTGGCAGTGCTGTGGCCGCTGTGGCGCGACGCGCGCGGGCTGGTGCTGGCCGGCGTGGCGACGCTCGGCATCGCCACGTTCGCGCTGTACCGCGCGGTGGGCACGCCTGCCGCGCTGGAACCGCAGGCCACGGCCACCATGCCCGCCACGCTGGACGACGCGGTCGCGCAACTGGAAGCGGAACTGGAGAAGCAGCCGAACGAACCCGAAGGCTGGCGCCTGCTGGGCAAGTCCTACGCCGCCCTGCAGCGCTACGGCGATGCACAGAAAGCGTTCGAGCGCGCGGTGCAACTGCTGCCGACCGACGCCGACCTGCTGGTCGAAGCAGCGCAGGCGCGGCTGTTCAACAACGCGGAGCGCAAGCTCGACGCGGAAGCGATCGCGCTGCTGGACAAGGCCATCGCGATCAATCCCGGCCACCAGCGCGCACTGTGGTTCGTCGGCCTCGCGCAGCGCCAGGAAGGCAAGCACGCGGAAGCGGCGAAGACCTGGGAGCCGCTGCTCGCCAAGGTCGATCCCGCCACCGCCGCCACCCTGCGCACGCAGATCAACGAAGCACGCGCCGAAGCCGGCCTGCCGCCGCTGGCGGAGACGGCGCCCGCGCCGGCCGCCGATGCAGCGCCTGCACTGCTCACGGTGACCGTGGAGCTGGCGCCCGCGCTGAAGGAGAAGCTGGCACCGGGCGACACGTTGTTCGTGTTCGCCCGCCAACTGGGTGGCCCACCGATGCCGGTCGCCGCCAAGCGCCTGCCGGTGTCCGCCTTCCCGGTGACCGTCCCGCTCGGCGACAGCGACAGCCCGATGCCGACGCTGAAGCTCTCGCAGCTGCCGCAGGTGCACCTGGTCGCCCGCATCGCCAAGGGCAATGGCCCGGCCGCACAGTCCGGCGACCTGGAAGCCACCGCCGTCACCGCCGACGTCAAGGCCGGCAACACCTACACGCTGACGATCGATCACGTGGTGCCGTAAAGCGCTTTGCGTCGTTCCCTTCTCCCCGCCTGCGGGGAGAGGCTGCCGAAGGCGGATGAGGGGCGCTCTTCGCGCGGAACCCTTCATGCCTGCTCGCAGACGCGCGTTGACGACTGATCAGTACGTAACGCCTCAGTCTCCGCTCGCCCCTCACCCACCCCCGTATCAAGTACGGGGCAGGCTCTCCAGGCACCCTCTCCCCGCTGCGCAGGGAGAGGGGACGCGAGCAGCACATTGCCGGACTCGGACACGCCGCGCTCCCCCACGCTGATGCTATCTGTTCCCTTCTCCCCGCCTGCGGGGAGAAGGTGCCGAAGGCGGATGAGGGGCGCTCTTCGCGCGGAACCCTTCATGCCTGCTCGCAGACGCACGTTGAGCGCAGACCGCACCACCAGCATTCCCACTCCGTTCGCCCCTCACCCGCCCTCCGGGCACCCTCTCCCCGCTGACGCAGGGAGAGGGAGAGGGAGAGGGAGAGGGAGAGGGAAAGCGATGGCTCTTCGCGCACACGTGCAACACCACGATGCACCCGCGAAATGGCATCGCCCCGCCGCATTGCCTACACTGCCGCGATGACCGAATTCATCCCTCCCGGCACCCGCTTCCACCCCCTGCCCTCGCCATTCCGCATGAAGCGCGGCGGCGCGCTGCATGGGGCGCGGATGGCCTACGAAACCTGGGGCACGTTGAACGCACGCCGCGACAACGCGGTGCTGATCGTCACCGGGCTGTCGCCGGATGCGCATGCGGCGCGCAATCCGGGCAATGAGGCCGAGGGCTGGTGGGAGGCGATGCTCGGTCCGGGCAAGCCGATCGACACCGACCGCTGGTTCGTGGTCTGCGTGAATTCGCTGGGCAGCTGCAAGGGTTCCACCGGCCCGGCTTCGGTCAATCCGGATACCGGCGCGCTGTACCGCCTCGATTTCCCCGAGCTGTCGGTGGAAGACGGCGCCAACGCGGCATTCGACGTGGTGCGTGCGCTCGGCATCGAACAGCTGGCCTGCATCATCGGCAATTCAATGGGCGGGATGACGGCGCTGGCCTACCTGCTGCTGCATCCGGGCGCGGCGCGCACGCATATCAACATCTCGGGCAGCGCGCAGGCGCTGCCGTTCTCCATCGCGATCCGCTCGTTGCAGCGCGAGGCGATCCGGCTGGATCCCAACTGGAATGGCGGCCAGTACGACGACGATACGTACCCCGAATCCGGCATGCGCATGGCGCGCAAGCTGGGCGTGATCACCTACCGCTCGGCGCTGGAATGGGACGGCCGCTTCGGTCGCGTGCGGCTTGAATCGGACCGGCCGGACGAGGAACCGTTCGGGCTGGAGTTCCAGGTGGAAAGCTATCTGGAAGGCCATGCGCGCCGCTTCGTGCGCCGCTTCGATCCCAACTGCTATCTGTACCTTAGCCGATCGATGGACTGGTTCGATCTCGCTGAGTACGCCGATGGCGATGTGGCAACGGGGCTGGCGAAGATCCGCGTGCAGCGGGCGCTGGCGATCGGCGCCACCACCGACATCCTGTTCCCGCTGCAACAGCAGCAGCAGATCGCCGAGGGACTGGCGGCCGGCGGGGCGCAGGCGGAGTTCCTGCCGCTGGAGTCGCCGCAGGGCCACGATGCCTTCCTGGTGGATTTCGAGCGCTTCGGGCCGGCGGTGGCGGAGTTCCTGGGTTCGATCTGACTCGCTTTTCCCTTCTCCCTCCGGGAGAAGGTGGCGCGCAGCGCCGGATGAGGGTGTGCGTGCCGCCGAACCTCCACCACTTCGACGGACCCTCACCCCAACCCCTCTCCCGACGGGAGAGGCTCACCATCTCCATCGACAGACGTAGCGTGCGCCATGCGCACGACCTATGAACCCGACACCGCGCGTCGTGCGCACAGCGCACGCTACGGTCCCTTCTCCCCCCGGGAGAAGGTGGCGCGCAGCGCCGGATGAGGGTGTGCGAGCCGCCGAATCTCCACCACTTCGACGGCCCCTCACCCCAACCCCTCTCCCGACGGGAGAGGGGCTCACCATCCCCATCGACAGACGTAGCGTGCGCCATGCGCACGACCTATGAACCCAACACCGCGCGTCGTGCGCACAGCGCACGCTACGGTCCCTTCTCCCCCCGGGAGAAGGTGGCGCGCAGCGCCGGATGAGGGTGTGCGTGCCGCCGAACCTCCACCACTTCGATGGACCCTCACCCCAACCCCTCTCCCGGAGGGAGAGGGGCTATGGCGACCCCCATCCCGCACCGCAAGACGCCCTCCCCGGCCCAGCCGGCTAAAATGGCCGCACATTCTCAAGCGGGCCGTGCCATGACCCTCGATTTTCCTGGCGCCGACAAACTGATCGCCTCGCTGGACGCCGCCGTCACCCTGGGCGACGACCGTACCGTCACCGATGCGCTGCGCAAGACGCTGTGCGAACTGATCTGCGACGAGGACGTCAGCCTGCCCTCGTGCGTACTGGACCCGATCTCCGACCACTACGCGCGCCGCGAGCTGTACACCAGTCCGGAGCACGGCTACAGCGTGATCGCGATGACATGGGGGCCTGGCCAGGGTACGAAGATCCACGACCATTCGGGCATGTGGTGCGTGGAAGGCGTGTGGCGCGGGCGTCTGGAGATCACCCAGTACGAACTGGCCGAACACGACGACGTGCGGTACCGCTTCATCCCGGCGGGCACGATCGAAGCCGGCACCGGCTCGGCCGGCAGCCTGATCCCGCCGCACGAGTACCACACCATCCGCAATCCGAGCGACAAGGCGATCGCGGTCAGCCTGCACGTCTACCAGCGCACGATGGTCCGCTGCGGGATCTTCACGCCGGAGGAAGAGGCCGGCACGAACGGCTGGCAGCGCCGCGGCGAGCGCCTGCTGGGCACGGACCAGGTCAACTGAGGCACTGCAGGTCCGCGCCCCTGTCGGCCGGGGTCGCGCCTCGGCTATACTCCGCGTCCGCGCCGAAGTGGCGGAATGGTAGACGCAGCGGACTCAAAATCCGCCGCCCTTAAAAGCGTGTGGGTTCGAGTCCCACCTTCGGCACCAGTAAAAACAAAGGGTTAGGCTTCGCGGCCTAGCCCTTTTGTTTTGCCCGCACCACCTGTAGCCCGTGCATAGCCCGTCGCGAGGGCTACAAACTACTCCTCAACGCTACGCGCAACCTGCAGGGCTTCCCACGACGAGAACTACGTGTCATAGTTCAACCGTCGAGGTTTAACTCGACAACCACAGAGGAGCCGCAACTATGGTCACCGTCAAGCCATACAACCATCCCGTGAACAAAGAGAAGAAGAAACAGAATCGCGCGACAGCGTTCAGGCCATGAACACGACGCGAGGTTCCGTATGTTGAGCAAATTTGGAAAAACCTTAAGGAAGCTGCGGATAGATCACTCACGAACGTTAGGGCAACTGGGGAATGACATAGGCGTCAGCGCCGCGTTCCTTTCAGCCCTTGAAAGAGGCAAATCGGTACCTGGAGATCTAGTAGGGAAAATTGCATCAGCGATGAATCTCTCGTCGCAGGAACGATTGGAACTTCAACAGGCAGCCGATGCGCAGGTAAAGGAAGTAGCTTTAAAAATTGACACAAGGTCGGAGGCCACGAGGGAACTGGCCGTCGCGTTTGCACGCAGCTTTGAGTCAATGTCAGACGAAGAAATTAGGCGGATTCTCGAACCACTGAAGCAGCAAGCGTAAGAGGTAAAGGATGAGCAGGATCGATTACGAAGTCAGCCCTACCAGCAGGCAAGCCCTGATGCAGTTAGCCGCCGACATCCGAAACACCCTGCGCATCCATGCGCCTTACTTTCCCATTCTGGAAGTCGTTGAAATCGTTCTTCCCAAGGTGCAAGGCATGGAAGACTTCGCTTTAACGATAGGCGACATGACAGAAATGGGAGCGGACCATGGGCTGACCTACACAGACCGCAAGGAGATACGCCTCAGGGAAGATGTTTACGAGGGCGTGTACCGAGGTAAAGGGCGTGACCGTTTTACGTTGGCCCACGAGCTAGGCCATCTGCTGCTGCATGCAAATCAGGCTTATCAAAGGAACATGCGCTTGGCCGAGAATATTCCGCCTTACAAGAGTGCCGAGTGGCAGGCAAACACTTTCGCGGGAGCACTGCTAATGCCGCATGATTACCTGAAGCGCACGCAGGATGTTTTCACCGTGGTTGAAGAATGCGGTGTCACCGTCGATGCAGCTATGACGCACACGAGGCTGCTCCAAAAGGGCGGCCTCTTGTAGTAAAGGGCAAAGAAAAAGGCGAACCATGGACGGCTCGCCTTCGTAAACGGCGTGAAATGGAGCTAGCGCCGCTGCTTATTCAGTGGGTACAACAACCTTAAGCCGACACCATACAGGGTCAGGCACCCCACTGACAAGCATATGTGCTCCAAAAGGAGCAGTACGTTGACCCAGTCAACGAGCAATAAACCAGCCCCACCGGGCTGGAAGTGGGTGTGCTGCCGGCATCGTCGCGTCAAGGGGTCGAAAGATCGCTATCTGGACGCTCACGACTATGGCTATGAAGCGTGGTGCTTTCTGGTCCGCGCGTAACCAAACGGGGTGGCGGGTTCGCCTGCCACCCCTCTCTAAACTGTATGGAGAATTATCTATGTCCAAGATGACCGGGCCGAAAGCGGCCAAAGCTGCATCACATGTCCTGAACTCACCGAGCACGGGAAAGGCATCAAAGGCGGCGGCCGGTAGTGCGCTGACCCAGAGCCGCACCCGAGGTGAATCCACCTCGCCAAAGGCTGCTACCGCAGCATCGCAGGTGCTTCGCGATGGCCGTACGTCTGCAGCGTCCAAGACGGCGGCGGGTAGCGCGCTATCCCAGGCACGCGGCAAGAAGTAACCAGTAGGTGATGGGGCGGCGAAAGTCGCCCCATCTTTTTGGAGCTTTCAATGCCTCTGTACAAATATCTTCCGCACGACGACAGCATAGTCATCGGAAATCTTAAGTTGCGCTTCACCCGCCCCAGCGGCTTGAACGATCCATTCGAGTTAAAACCATACATCGAAGCGATTGCTACAGACGACGAGATTGCTCAGAAATTCTATGAAAAATTCAACATAGGTGAAGCCCTCGAACAGGTCTACGACAAGCTACCGAAGGAACTAACATCAAAGATTCCAAAAGCTGCATTTATGCAGTTCATGCATGACACGATTGCTAACAATAGAACTGAATTTGAAGGAAGCATTCAAGGATTATTGGACAAATTTTCCTCTGAACTACCGAGATACACCGCACAACTTAGAGACGAAATTCATAAGCATCTAGAGCGAGTTGGAATTCTAAGCCTTACGACTGCACCCGATAGCACTTACATGTGGACACACTATGCTGCATCGCACTGCGGCTACGCGGTCGAGTTCGATGAGACGCACCCCTATTTCAATAGACGCAGAACCGAGAAGGATGAGTTCTTCCACCTGCGAGAGGTCACCTACTACGAACAACTCCCAATTCACAAGACACTTAGCGATCTGGACGGAACGAAAGTTTTTTGCACGAAATCGTCTCAGTACGCGGAAGAAAAAGAATGGCGCATGCTCGTTCCTCTCCCCGATGTAACAAGCGAATCCAGCATTGCGGAAGAATTGTTCGACTTTCCTGCTGACGCGGTCAAAAGTGTAATCTTTGGTGAGCGAGCAAAAGACGAGTTCAAGGCGAAAGTGCATAAACGACTTGCAGATAACCCTGAGTTCTCACATGTCAAATGCAAACAGATCGTGGCTGATCACCGCACAGGTCATCTAGTCTTGCAGGACGTCTAACGCGCCCACTCGACCCGGACGGCGTCCACGGGGTCAGGGCGGGACAGGCCGAACACGGCCAGAGCCAAGGCCAGAACAAGGTCGTCGTGCGCCCCTTCGCGGGCGTTGAAAGTCGCGTTGCCGGCCTCGGTGAAACGCACACGAAAGTCCTGCAGTTCACGGGCCAGTACAGCCGCATCGGGCAAGCTGGCGGCGATGCGAAGGTCGCCCGAGTGCAGCAGGGCTTGTAGCTTCGACACCAGCTCCCCTTTCGGCACCGACCACCCTGCCCGGTTGCCCGAAACCTCGCGCCCGCCAGTAATCACCACGCCCTGCGCCATGCGCAGCAGCCTGCGGCCAGCGAACATGTCGAACACTGGGCGACCGACGCCCGTGTAATCGACCAGCACGCGAGGCTGTAGGCGGTTTAGCGGGCTGCGGCCCAGCAGCGCCTCCAGTTGATCCACCTGCTGCGGGTATGGCATTCCGAGCCGGAGCCTTTCGAGATGCGCAACTTCGTAACGCGGCTGCGGATACGGGTTCAACTCGGCGAACGTCGGATTCGTGGGGGTAGTGACGATCTTCGCGGCAACGCAGATAGCGGTCGGATCATGCGCCTGTCCTACGTCGATGCCGACTGCGTAGCTTCGCTTATGTAGCAGCGTGATCGGACCTTTCAATCGGGGATGCTTCGTGTCGAACATGGAATGAGTTTCTAGCTCCACAACGGGTCTACCTCGTGGCTGATAGCGGCTTCGATAAGCTCGCTGGAAAAGAACTGTTCGTCCGTATCGACAAACTCGCAGAGATACTCCTGCCGGAACTGCCAGTCGCCGATCAACCGCTTCTCGTCAGCCAGCCAGCCGGCATCGATGCGCGGGCAGTCGTGCGCGGTTACCTGCGTGCGGTGCCAGCCCTCGCCGAAGGCCCACGACTCGTAGAACCATCCGCGCTTGCCATACGGCGTGGTCAGAGCAACGAAGCGGCCATTGGTCGTCGCCAGCATCGGGCGCACGGCGGCGAAGAGTGCGTCGTCCACCCGCGATGCCTCGTCCACGATCACGGTCTTGGCACCGCTGTAGCCTCGGATAGTGCCCTCGGTACCGGGCAACGCGATGATGCGGCTACCATTCGCCAGTTCCATGCGCATGGCGCTTTCCTGCACGATACGGGGCACGTTCGGCAGCGCCCGGTAAACCTCGTTGACCTTGCGGAACAACTCAGCGCTCTGCCGCTGGGCCGGCGCGATGAGCAGCACGAGGCCCGGGTCATAGATGGCCTGATTCACTGCTAGCGAGGCGCACGTTGTGCTTTTCCCGCTTTGCCTCGAACACAACAACAGCATCCGCCGCGCGTCGCTGTTCAGCACATCTCGCTGCCACGGGTCGGCAGGCATACCAGCGTCCGCCATGATGCTGGCGGGGTCGAGCATTCGGGAGAGGTCACGAGCCAGTGCGGACACGGGTCGCCTCCCCTTCGATCACCTGGCGCTTGGCGCGACTGCGCCGGGTGACCTCGCGTGCCTTCGCCAGTGCGGGTTCCGCCGCTTCGCGCTCCTGCTCGCTCTCCACGTTCGGCAAGTCGGCCGACTGGAAGTGTTGCAGCGCCGCCACAACATCGGCCCGTGCATCGGGGTGACCACGCAACGCCTGCATGATTGTCGTGCGCAGCGCATGGAACTCCGGCATCACTAGGAGGTTGTTGGTGACGTTGACGGTTCCGGTTTTCAGGTCGCCTAGCAGCTTCGCCGTAGTCTCCAAGTTCTTCACGATTCGCTCGCCGATGGCGGCGGCGGCCTTGTAGTCGTCCTGCTGCTCGGCGACGTCCATCAGGCTGTACATGCGAGCGCGCACCGCCACGAGATGCTGTAGCACGCCCTCGGACTCGGTGACCCGCAGGTTTTCCAGCTCAACGGGCGTCATGCGACCACGCGTCATTAGCTGCGCATGCAATTCGGGCCTCATGTGATTCTTTGCGTGTCGCCACACAGCGTCGTGATGCACGCCGTACCGTTTGGCGAGCACTCGCGCAGGAACCTTGTTGGCGACTCCCAGTTCTATGCTCGCGCGGTCGGCGTGGTCGCACACCGTGCAGCGGATTCCTTTAAGACCCATGGCCTTCCACCTTGGCTTTGAGGACCTTGTATTCCTCGACTGCCGCGCCGATTCCGCACTCCAATTTGTGAAGAAGCTCCAGTTCCTGGCGCATGGTGGGTGTCACGAAGCCCCGATGGTCCGGGGTCAGCCCACGCATTGCATACTCGTGCCTACGGCGGTCGACTCTGGCGTCCACCTTGTCGCGCAGGATGCGTACGTCGCGCTCATGCATTCGGAGCTGGTAGCAGAATCCGTTCAGGCGTTCCCGCGTTGTGTCTTGCTGTGCGTTCTCCAACGCTTGCTGTACCCTCGGCGGCAGAAGGTGCTTCACCTCGTTGTACCGACTCATCACGCACCCCCTGCCAGCGAGCGCAGCGCATCCACGGCCTCAAAATCGACCATTTCGTTGATCGATTCTTCAAAGCCGGCCCGGCATCGCGCCAGTAGTTCGCGCTCCCGCTTGTACGCCTTCGGCATCGACAACAACTGCGGCCGCTTCAGAGCGAGAATCGTCGTGGTGATGTCCATTTTCTGGCCTTCGGCGACACCGCTCATCCACGCGGGCGCGCTCGCCACCGCATACATCAGTGCGTAGTAATCTTTACTGGTAGTCTTGGAAAGCAGGTCGTCCCGGTCACGCTCCGAAAGTCCACGCAGGTAGCTGCGAATCTCGGGAGCCAGAGCACGGAACTCGTTCGACGGCGGCTGCAGGAGCGAATCGACTTCCGCGTCCAACTCGCGAATACGTCTGTCGAAAAGTTCGATGGTTTCATCGATCTTGGCGAGCTGAGTTTGTGCAGCATTTCGGGCAAGTTCACCGGCAGCAATTTCAAGCCGTGCTGCATTCTCGGTTGGGTTTTGCCTCGTTCTCCGTACGTCAGTTTGAATTTTTGACGCAGAATTTTTCGAGCCAGCCCGCACTGATCTTCCTGCCCTCAGTGCCGGGTCCTCCGGGCTTTCCGGCCCATGGTCGCAGCAGCGTTCCTCTAGCAGAGCTTCGGAGAGCACGGTGCGCTGCGGCTCCGGCTGGGTAGCTTGTGCATGGGCGCGGCGCACAGCGCGGTCGGCTGCGGCCTGTACGGCAGGGTCGATGTTCGGCATGAGTAGCCCTCCGGGCTGGGGTAGGTACCCCGATGCTCGGGCCACACTTCGGTACGAAGCCATCGGCTTTGGCGTACCAGCCGCGAAAACGCGCCGCGATGCGCTGCACGGGCTACCCACGGGCTACAGCTATCAACGATGCCCCGAAACTCCGGCGGTACCGGAGTACGCAGGGGTTAACACGTAAGGCGCGTAATCAATGCGGCTCCGTTCTCCGGGGCGAGTAACGCGTTCTCGTCCGGAGGATGTGTGATCGGCTCGCCACACGACAGTGCAGAAATGAAGGCGTATGACGGCGCATTAATGCTGTTTTGGGGTACGCACGCGAAACAACTAAGTAGCTACTGGCTATTACAAAAACGCCAGAACGCGCCGTCATACGCCGTCATCGATGGTGTAGGCCGCCACACAGGGCACGGAGCACCGGGTACACCATCCGAAAAACCGCCGCTACCGGATCTGTAAGCCACGCCCACCCGGTGCCCGGTACTACCCCATCCGCCAGCCCTGCACGGGCCGCCTGCGGCCACTGGCGCGGCCGCGTAACTGGCAAGTTACCCACAGGCACGGCCTACCCGAAAGTTATGCACAGGGGAGCCAGGTCACAAGGCGTTTGACAACAATTCTGTTTGGCCCCATACCGGATGAAGTATCCGGAATTGAACACCATGGCGAAACGCGAACGGCAAACCAAAGACCTGCGATGCAACACCTGCGGCAAAGAGGGAACGCTCGCATGGACCGAAAACGAGAACCCTATGCACGCAGGCGGGATGATCGACCCGCAGGTTTCCACGCTATCGAAGGGCTTTATTCTCGGCCCGGATAGCCGCCGTGACAGCCTGCCCCCGGTCGAATGCGGCGATTGTGGAACAAGCGTAGGTTGACCCCTACGCCTGCCCCTTCATGCTTCCTGCACCGCGCAGCCGCAGACCCTGCCACGACCGGTTTCCGCGCCGGTCCTTGGCGGGCCTGTAGCCGTCGCCCTGGAGGCGCAGGCCCAGCGCCTTCTTCGACATTGCACGTTCGCCGTTCTCGGCGCACCAGTCCACGTACCGGGTATAGAGGATCGATGCGGCAACCGTGTGGAGCTTGCCATGCTCGCACTCGTCCGAAAGAAACTCGCCGAGAACGTCGCTCTCGGTGCGGTATTCCTTGGTCGCATCGGCTACGACTTTCGGCAGCGTCAGCTTTCGATTGTTCGCGTGGAACAGGCGGGCACCTTCCACGGCCCAGCGCAGAATACCCGGTGCCTCGGCCCGCAGCTTTTCGGTGAGGGCAGTATCGCGTTCCTCGTCGGGAATAACCTCGTTGAATGGCACCAGCAGCAGGCGACGCCAGATGCCTTCGTCCACGCCACGCACGATGGGCTTGTGATTCGTCATCAGGGCGAAGCTGTGCGACGGCGCGAAGGTGTAGAAGTCCTCACGCATGCGTCGCGCTGTAATCGGGTCAGAACCTGTGAGGGCCTTGATTCGTTCCTCGTCCAGCCGGCCCCCCTCGCTGGTTTCGGCGGCGACAACGAAGCGCTTGCCCTGTAGCGCGGCGAGTTCCGTTGGATGGCGCTCGCCGTACTTCGACATGAGCAACCCCGGTGGCGCAGCCATCGCGTATTCACCCATGGCGTACGTCAGCGCCGAAACGAGCGTGGACTTGCCGTTGGCACCCACGCCATAGAGCACGCTGAGGAACGGAGGGTCGGTAAGCCCCGTAAGCCAGTACCCGGCCAACTGCTGCACGAAAGGAATCAGGTCGGGGTTGCCGCGAAAGATTCGCTTGAGGAATGCGTTCCACGTCGGCGCAGTAGCAGCCGGATCGAACTCGATTCCCGTCGATTTAGTGATGTAAAGCGATGACTCGGATGGCACCAGCTTGCCTACACGCAGGTTTACCACGCCGTTGGGGCAGCCCAGCGCCCACGGGTCGGCATCTAGGGCGTCCGGTTCGGTCCGCAACAGGGGTTCGGCGGCCTTTAGGGCGGCTTCGATCTTGTTCACGTTTTCGGCTTGGCCAGCGAACTTGAACAACCTCTCGGCCTGTTCCTGCTCGCGATCGGATGCGTCCCGGTTGGTCAGCGTCGCCGCGTGCTGCATCATCGCGCCGGCTTCGGCGAGGATCACCCGGCCCAACTTGCTGGTAAGTCGGCGGGCTTCCAAGGCATCAGCCTTCCAGCGAGCACCATCCCACGCATGCCAACCGATACCGGGGGCAAAGAGAAGCGAGCCACCGAAGTGTCTGACGAGCCTATGCCCGTTTGCCGTGTCGCTGAACATGGATGCGGGACCATCGTCTAGCAGCATCCTCGGCGGGGACAGCGATACCTTGGCGAGCATTCCAGCGATATAGTCGAGGCGCTGGCCCTTTTCCCGCTGGGCGAGTTGCGATTCCAGCCACAGGCGTTCGACTTGCGACAGGTTTCCGCTGGCATCCCACAACATGCCGACGTAGGCAAAGTCCGCTTCGGATTGCGAGGGATACCCCGCAGCGCCCCAGTCGCCACGATGCAAAGCCAGAAACTTATCGCCGTTGGACACATTTTCGCCGGCACGCTCCAGGACGACGTTATCCGGCTCCTCAGCATCCTGCGTCGAAATCGACCTGCTCTGCATGGGCTTCGCCGGCCGCAGCGTCGCCGCGATGCTTGCGACCTCGCTTGAGCGCTCGGCGATCTTCTTCGGCTTACCATCCACATCGCCGGTGAAGGTCATAAAGTGCGCGTGGCCGTAGATTTCCACGTGCGCAGTTTTAAGCGGAGCGCCGAGTTCCGACTTGACGACGATATGGGTACCGCGACCGCTGCGACTGCGCTCGGTGTAGCTATCCAACCCTTCGATGATGTCGGAGAACATGCTCAGCGTATTGGCGTCCGCAGGCTTGTCTGCCTTGTTATCCAAATCGACAATGGCATACGGATCCGAGCTTGTCAGCGCGAGCGCCACGTAAGCATGTCCATACTTCTCGCAGGCTTCGGAGGCCTGCTCAATCGTTCCCCAGGTGCTGGGGTCGTTGCTCTTGGCGTGTGCGCCAGTGCGCGGGTTGACCGGTGCGCCGTCGTTAGCAGCGCAAACCCACTGAGGCAGCTTGCGGAGTTCGGACGGAATGTTCTTTACGAGGGTGCGGAGCTTCCCCGCCTTCCAGCTCGGGCACCTGCCCATTACTCACCCCTCGGGCTGCGCTTCTTGGTCCGACCGGGCATTCCGTTCTTCAGAATGTAGTCGCGCCATTCCTGCCGGGAGTAGTACCAGCGGACGCCCAGCTGGCGCGGCGCGGGACCTTGGCCTAGCGCCTTCCATCGCTTCAGCGTAACGACGTGGATGCCTAGTTCTTGGGCGGTCTGGTCGAGGGTGAGCAACCCCTCAAGAATGCTTTCTGCTTGGCCTTGCATAACGAAAACCCCCACGGGTAAGTGCGTGGGGGCCAGTGCAACACCGTGTAGCGGTACGAAACAAACGCCTAAAGCGTACCAAGGGCTAGTCGCCTTCCTCATCCTCGTCATCAGGAGGATCTTCGCGACGCACAGAGGCCTTCCACCTTAGAGTAGCCTTCATGCCGAAGACCGCCTCATGCTGATCCTCCAAGCGGACAATCTCTTTATCTACGGCGTCGTCCGACATCCCAGCTTCTCGCATCCGCATATCCTTATACGCACGTAGCGGCGTCAGATCGAAGTCGTCATCTATTGGGTCACCTTCGGTATAACGCGAGTACGGGGAAAAGGCTCCGGGTTTCGCGTCGCGGTTCTTGGCCCACCATTTCCTCGATTGTTCACCGAGCCATTTCTGGTAACGGCGCTCCCATTCCTCCCACATCGCGTGCCACATTTCTCTGCACTCATCTGCGGTGCGGATTTGTCTCAATGCAGTTTTTGACGGCTGAAGCTCACTGGCTTTCATGTAAGGAGGCAATACGCACGCCCTCACGGCATCGATCCTACATAGCAGTTCGCCATCCTCCGGCTTCAAGTGGTAGCCATCACGGATGTACTCGTGAGCTTTTTCCGCCCAGCGAATCGCGAATGGAGAATAGTATCGAGGGTCAATGTATTCCGCCTCGTACTCCCCGTCCGGAACTTCGTCCACTCCCTGCAGGTAGTCAGGCATAGGGTCGAGACCAGCGCGGTGCTTCCATTCTTGCAAGATTGGGTATCTAAAGCCGCTCATTTCGTCACCCCGCGCAGAGCCACGACGTTACTACGCTCGGGGACTAGCATCGACTCCAACCGTCGCGCCCACTTTTCCAGGGCCTCGCGCTTCTCGTCCTTGTAGTCGTGGACGTTGTAGTGCTTCCCACCCACGCTTGCGTCTACGTGGTTCAGCACCCTATCGCGGTATTCCTTCGGCACTCGCGCAGCAGCCATGCCCGTTTCCACTGTTCGGCGCAGGTCGTGAGTGGTGAATGGCTGCAACCCCAGCCGCGCCAGTCGGCGGCACGCATTACCCAGCGCCTCGCTCAGATGCTTGTCGTTCAAGTGGGAAGTGTGGGCGAACTTGCCCGGGAATACGTAATCACCCGTCGCCGACTCTTTGCGTTCGCGCAGCATCGCCACAATCGGCGGCAACAACGGCAGAAGATGGGCGCGCCGGTTCTTGCTGCGTTCCGCAGGGATAACCCATTCGCCGGCATCTAGGTCGAGTTCCGACCATGGCATCGCGGCAACCTCGTTTGCGCGCGCACCGGTTGCCAGCACCAGCCGCAGCGCGTCGGCAATGGTGCGACTCATGCGGCCTCGCGCTTCCCACGGGACGAATCGTGACCACCCTTTGCGCTTCGACTTCGTCCATGGACCTTCGGAATCGGTAATCCGCCAAAGCAGGCCCAGTTCCTTCGCTGTGGTTAGCGCGCGGTCGCGGGCTGCAATCTTCCCGCCCGGTGCCTTCATACGCAGACAGGGGTGCGATTCGATAATTCCCTTGTCCACGGCGAAGCTAAACATCTTGCGGATAACCGCGAGCCGGTGGTTCGCCTCGGCTGGGCGCGCTGGGGTGCCGTCGTCGGCGTTGCCTAGGGCTACAGGCGCGACAAGGGCATCCACGTCCGCCCTGCGAATGTCCTTTACCTTGCGGTCGCCCCACACTGGCCGTACATGCTTATCCAGCCTGCGCTCGTCCTCGGCCCATCGGCGTTTGCGTGGCCGCGCCCATTCCGCGACGTAGCGCTCAATAAGGCGACCTACCGTTATCTCCTGCTCGGCCACCTGCTTTTCCGCGCGGAGCCGCTGAGTCGCTTGTCGGCGAGTTTCCGGCGCGCTGCCGCTGCTTACCTCGGCGGCCATCTTCGCGGCGGCAGCTTCGGCGCGCGTCATTGCGCCATCGGCCTTGGTGAACTCAACGTCCAACGCGACTCGGCGCTCCACTCGCATTCCGCGAGCGTCGAGTTCTTTTGTCGTGTAGCACAGCAGATAGTGCTTACGGCCGTTGCCCGTTACGCGAACGGCAAGACCTGGCACCGAGTCCTTGAAGCGGTAGATGCGGTTCTTACCTTTCGGTGGCGAAGGTAGCGCCGCTATCGCGGCCTTCGTAAGCGGGATGCGGTTGTCAGACACAGTCGGTAGCTCCTTGGCGAAGTCACGGGCTATAGCCCGTATATAGCCCGTAGCGGGCGATACGCGGCCGGTTGCCGCCGCTACGCCACAATACGCCGAAGCTACATAAACGCAAGTATATCAATGGTTTACTGACACTTACGGGCTACGTTGCTCCGCCAAAACAACGACTTACAAGCGCTTCCGACCTTACTCAAAATCCGCCGCCCTTAAAAGCGTGTGGGTTCGAGTCCCACCTTCGGCACCACGATCAAGCCCTGGACCTCCGGGGTTTTTTCGTTTGTGGGGCCGGAACGTTTCCGCGGCATGGTTTCGACCGCGCATGCCTGCCAACGGCACCGCCGGCGTACGCATTCGCGTGTCTTCCACGGGTTTTCATCGCCCGGTCCGGCAATCCTTCCCTGCGGCGTAGTCCGTTGGCCCGACGCGTGGCAGCCTGGGCGTGGGGCGACGGGCCTCGCAACGAGGGACTCACCGGCATGGATTCCACACGACGCAGGCGTGACTTGTGCCGGCGTGCCATCGCGCTGGCGATGCTGGCGTTCTCTCCGGTCGTGATGGCGACCGGGCTGGAATCACCGCGTTGCGAGATCGGCAGTTACCGCCTGGAGGATGGCCGTACGCTCGACATCGGCCCGGGCAGCGAGACGGCACCGTTGCGCTGGCGCCTGACCGACGGCCGCACCGGCGCACTGACATCCAGCGCGCGTGGGCGATGGACCAGCACGCTCGGCTGGACAACGCGCACCGACGGCCATGTGTTGCGCTTCGACTGCGCGCAGGGAGCACTGCATTTCGATGCACTCAAGGGCACGCGCATTCCCCTGCTGGAAACGGCGACACGCTTCGCCGGCAGCGGCGTGACCCTCGCCGGCCGCTTGACCCTGCCGCCGGGCGATGGCGTGGTGCCGCTGGTGGTGCTGGTGCATGGCGCCGAACATGACGCGGCCCTGCCGCGCTACTCGCTGCAGCGCGAATTCGCCAGCGCCGGCATCGGCGTGTTCGCCTACGACAAGCGCGGGACCGGTGAATCCGGCGGCCATTACACGCAGGACTACCTGACGCTGGCGACCGACGCCATCCATGCCATGCGCGAAGCACGGCGGCTGGCCGGTGCACGCGCGGGCCGCGTGGGCTATCAGGGTGGCAGCCAGGGCGGTTGGGTGGCGCCGCTGGCCGCACGCATCGCACCGGTGGATTTCGTGATCGTCAGCTTCGGCCTGGCGGTATCGCCACTGGACGAGGACCGCGAAGCGCTCGCGTGGGACATGGAACGCGCGGGCTTCGGCGCGGACGCCACCGCCGGCGCGATGGCCATCGCCGACGCGACCGCCCTGCTGATCGACAGCGGGTTCACCGAGGGGTTCGACCAGCTCGCGGCGGTGAAGGCGAAATACGCCAACGCACCCTGGTACCCCTACGCGCGCGGCAACATCACGTGGTATCTGCTCGCCAACGAGGCCGACACCATCCGCGCACAGGCACCGGGCCTCGTCCGCGGCGTGCCTGCGCACTACGATCCGATGCCGCTGCTGGAAACGCTGGACGTGCCACAGCTCTGGTTGTTCGGTGGCCAGGACCGCGATGCACCACCGCACGAAAGCCTGCGCCGCCTGTCGAACCTGCAGCGTGCCGGCCGGCCGATCACGCACGCCGTGTTTCCGCACGCCGAGCATGGCATGTACGACTTCGAGATCGCAGCCGACGGCGAACGCCTGTCGACCCGCCAGCCCGACGGCTATTTCCACCTGATGGCCGATTTCATCCGAGGCCAGCCGTTGCAGCCCGTCTATGGCGAGGCGACGCCTGTGACGATGGATGTCCCTCGATGACGCACGTCCCGACACCGCTCACCAGGCAGGGCAACGCGTGCGAAACCCGACGCGCCGACGCCGGGCTTCACTTCCTGCCCTGGCCGTTCGCATCCGCGCGCGGCCTCATCGGCCTGCAGCGCCAGGCGTAAGCTGGCGCCATGACGACGCTCGCCTCGCTGCTCGGCACCGAACTTCCGCTCATCCAGGCGCCGATGGCAGGCGTGCAGGACGAGGCCCTGGCGATCGCGGTCGCCCATGCCGGCGGACTCGGTTCGATGCCGTGCGCCATGCTGGATTCCGCGCGACTCGAAGCCGCATTGCAGGCGTTCGCGCCGCTGGCGCAACCGGTCAACCTCAACTTCTTCTGCCACGCGATGGCCGAACCTGCTGCCGCGGAAGCGCAGCGTTGGCGCACCGCACTGGCGCCTTATTACGACGAATTCGGCATCGCGCCGCCCACTCCTTCCACTGCCGGCGCGCGCCGTCCGCTCGATGCCGCCACGGTGGATGTGCTGGAGGCCTTCCGGCCACGGATCGTGAGCTTCCACTTCGGGCTGCCTGATGCCGCGCTGCTGCTGCGCATCAAGGCATGGGGTGCGACGGTGCTGTCGTCTGCGACGACGCTGGAGGAAGGCGTGTGGCTGCAACGCCACGGCGTGGATGCGGTGATCGCGCAGGGCATCGAGGCCGGCGGTCATCGCGGCCACTTCCTTTCCGACGACCTGTCGGGCCAGCCCGGCACGCGGGCGCTGGTGGCATCGCTGTCGAAGACATTGACCGTGCCGGTGATCGGCGCTGGCGGCGTGGGAGACCGTGCCGATGTGCAGGCGCTGTTCGCGGTCGGCGCCAGTGCGGTGCAGGCCGGTACGGCGTACCTGCTGTGCCCGGACGCCACCACCTCGGCCGTCCATCGGACAGCGTTGCAGCAGCCTGAGCACGCAGGCGCCATCACCAACCTCTTCAGCGGGCGCGCCGCGCGCGGCCTGGTTAATCGCCTGATGCGCGATCTCGGGCCGATGTCCGACCTGCCGCCTGCATTCCCCTGGGCCGCGCAGGCCCTGGCACCGCTGCGTGCAGCGGCCGAAGCGCGTGGGCGCGATGATTTCTCGCCGCTGTGGTCGGGCACGCGTCCCGGCACGCTGGCGGGACGGAATGCCGCGCAGGTCACGCGCCAGCTGATGGGCGTGGCCTGAGGCCAGACACGCTGTGGCGCGGATCGCCCTTCGAACACCTGCCGTCGCCTGCGGCGTATCCGACGACATGGCGTCATGCATCCGGCGTCCGCCCTGACGCGTAACGTCAGTTTCAGGCATCCGATGGATGCGCGGTGGTGGCCCGTCCAGCCGCGTTCGCGCCTGGGCGCGCTGCAGCGCATGGCACGGGACTTGCTTGAAACGCCTTGATCAGACAGGGGACATCGATGGGATCGCCACAACGCGCATGGCAGACGTGGACCGGACTGCTGGCGCTGGCCTTCGCCCTGCTCCCGCATGCGCACGCCGCAGAGGTCCGCCTTGACGTCAGCAGCGCCGGCCGCCCGGTAGCCGATGCCGTGGTCAGCCTGCAGGGCGGCACGCCTTCGCCCCCGGGCACCGCCACCGCGCGCATGGAACAGCAGCACTCGGCCTTCGTTCCCGGCGTGCTGCCCGTGCAGGTCGGCACGGTGGTGTCCTTCCCCAACCGGGACAACATCCAGCACCACGTCTATTCGTTCTCGCAACCGCGCCAGTTCGAGATCCCGCTGTATTCGGGCGACAAGGCGGCACCGGTCCGTTTCGAGAAACCCGGCGTGGTGGTGGTGGGCTGCAACATCCACGACTGGATGATCGGCCACATCGTGGTGCTCGACACGCCCTACTTCGGCAAGACCGGTGCCGATGGCCGCCTGCGGCTGGACGTGCCGCCGGGCCGCTATACCGTTCGCGTATGGCATGTTCGCGGCGCGGGCGCACCGCTGGAGCGCACGCTGGTGGTACCCGCGGCGGGCACGTCGTCGTCGCTGCAGGTGGCACTGGTGGATGCCAGGGAAGAAGCGCGCGGCAACGAGCGCCTGCGCTCGCTGCAGGAGAAGTTCCGGCAATTGAAAGGCACGACGCCTTGACGCCACGCAGCTTCCAGACGCGCGTCATCGCGGTGATGATCGCGGTGGTGGCCACGGCGCAGCTGGCCACCTTCGCGGTGGTGACCGTGGCCACGCAACGCGCGGTGTCGTCGCGGCTCGAGCAGGAACTGCAGGTCGGCCATCGCGTGTGGGAGCAATTCCAGGAGAGCCGCGCGGAGCAGTTGCTGACCTCCGCCTCGGTGCTGGCGGACGACTTCGGTTTCCGCGCCGCCGCCGCCAGTGGCGATATCCCCACGCTGCGCTCGGCGCTGGCCAACCACGGCACGCGCATCGGTGCCGACCTGGCTTGGCAATTCACGCCCGACGGCCATTGGCAGGCCAGCGCGAACGACATGGCAGCGCCGCCTTCACGGGCGGTGGCCAGGCTGATGACGCAGGCACGCCAGGACGGCGTCGCCTTGCAGACCGTGGTCGCGCAGGACGCGCTGTACCTGGTCGTGATGCTGCCGGTGATGGCGCCGGAACGGGTCGGCTGGCTGGCGTTGGGACGCCGCTACGACGACACCGTCGCTCGCCAGTACCACCGCCTGACCGGACTGGAAGCGGCGTTCATCACGTCCAGCGCCACCACCACGCATGTCCACGCGTCGACCTTGCCCGTCGACCAGCGTGCCGCCTTCGCTGCCGCATGGAACGCCGACAACGCCACGTTGCGCCAGATGACCGTAGGTGAAGACCACTACCTGTCGGATTCGCAGCCGCTGGCGGGCGGCGATGCGCGCGTGGTGCTGCTCGATTCCTACGACCGTGCGCTGGCGCCCTACCGGACGTTGCGATCGCGCATCCTGCTGCTCTCCGGGCTGGCGGCGCTGCTGGCGGTCGTGGTGGCCGTGGCGCTGGGGCGCGGCATCAGCCGGCCGGTGTCGCGACTCGCGCAGGCCGCACGACGCATCCAGGCCGGCGACTACAGCCAGGCCCCGGTGTCGGGCGGCAGCCGCGAGATCGCGGAACTGGCGGGCGCCTTCGACCGCATGCGGTCGGACATCGCCGCGCGCGAGGAACGCATCCTCCACCAGGCGCACCACGACGGCCTGACCGGCCTGCCCAATCGCAGCCATGCCTATGACCGGCTGCAGGCGGCGATCCAGGCCGGCGGCGATGTCGCGGTGCTGGTGATGGACGTCAACCGCTTCAAGGAAATCAACGACACGCTGGGCCACGAATTCGGCGACCAGGTGCTGCGTGAGGTCGCGCACAGGCTGCGCGCCACGCTGGATCCCGGCCACCTGGTCGCACGCCTCGGCGGCGACGAGTTCATGGTGCTGCTGGCAGGCATGCCCGCGGATGCGGCGTACCGCCAGGCGCAGGCATTGTGGAACGGACTGAAACAGCCGCTCGACCTGCCCACCACGCGCGTGAGCGTGGAAGGCAGTTTCGGTCTGGCCTGCCATCCGCAGCACGGCCACGACCCCGATACGCTGCTGCGCCGCGCCGACATCGCGCTGTACGACGCCAAGGCCGCGCACGGTGGCGTGGCGGTCTACCAGCCCGGCCGCGACGAATCGCACCTGCGGCAACTGCAGCTGATGACCGACCTGCGCCAGGCGATCCGTGGCGGGCAACTGGAGTTGAAGTTCCAGCCCAAGCTGGATGCCGCGAGCGCCCGCGTGCAGCACGTCGAGGCGCTGGTGCGGTGGCGGCATCCCACGTTGGGCGCGGTGGCGCCGGACGAATTCATCCCGCTGGCCGAGCGCTCGGGCTTCATCCATGAACTCACCCGCTTCGTGCTGGACCAGGCCCTGGCCTGCAATGCCGCCTGGCGGTCCGGCGGCCTGGACCTGGGACTGGCGGTCAACTTGTCGGCGATGGACCTGCTGGACGCCGACCTGCCCGATTACATCGAACAGCGGCTGGCCACGCACGGCGTGCCGGCAGCGCGCGTGATCCTGGAAGTCACCGAAAGCGCGCTGATGCAGGACATCGAATACGCGCTGCGCATGCTGCACCGGCTGAAGGCCTGCGGCGTGCGCCTGGCGATCGACGATTTCGGCACCGGGTACTCGTCGCTGGCGCAGCTGAAGCGGATGCCGGTGGACGAACTGAAGATCGACAAGAGCTTCGTCATGCAGCTGGAAGAAGGCAGCGACGATGCGGTGATCGTGCGCTCCACCATCGAACTGGGACACAACATGGGCTTGTCGGTGATCGCCGAAGGCGTGGAGAACGACCGCGCACTCGCGCTGCTGCGCCGCTACCGCTGCGACATGGTCCAGGGTTACCTGTTCAGCGCCCCGCTGGGAAGCGCCGACCTGCTGGACTGGTGCCATCGCCGCGACCTGGTGTCCGCCACCGACGACGTTTCGCTGGAAGCCGACGCATGACCCCTGCCCTTCGCCATCACCTGCTCGCTATCGCGTGTGCGGCCGCAGCCGCGCTGTGCGCAGCACCGGCGTCCGCCGGCCAGGGCCGGCTGCTCGCGACCGGGGGCGCCACCCAGATCGAAGGCGCGGCCGGCGGCGGCATCGTGCCGTGGGCCGTGCTGTCCGGCTACGGTACCGACGAACAACAGGGTGGTGCCGCTTTCTACACGCGCGTCGACACCGGCGACTACGCGCTGGATGCCTACGGCGCGTCATACACCATCGCCAACCGGCTGGAACTGTCGTTCGCCCGCCAGTCGTTCGACCTGGGCGAACTGCAGCGGCGCCTGTCGCTGCCCTGGGACGCGCTGGAACAGGACATCTACGGCGCCAAGCTGCGCATCACCGGCGAGCTGGTCTACAGCCGGCATCCGCAAATCAGCGTGGGCGTGCAGCACAAGCGCCTGCGCGATGGCACGCTGCCCTTGGCGGTCGGCGCACGCGACGACCGCGGCACCGATGCCTACGTCAGCGCCAGCAAGCTGTTCCTCGATGCCGCCGGCGGCTATCAACTGCTGCTCAACGCCACCTTGCGGTCGACCAATGCCAACCAGACCGGATTGCTGGGTTTCGGTGGCGACCGGCGCAGCGCACGCGCCTGGGTCTGGGAGGGCTCGGCCGCGGTGTTGCTGGATCCATCCCTGGCGATCGGCATGGAGTACCGCCAGAAGCCGGACAACCTTGGTTTCGCGCGCGAGGACGACTGGCGCGATGTGTTCGTCGCCTGGTTCCCGAACAAGCACGTCGCGGTGGTCGGTGCATGGGCGGATCTTGGCGGGATCGCCACGCTGGACGACCAGCGCGGCGCCTATCTTTCCGTGCAGCTGAGCTTCTGAGGCGACGATCATGCGCATCGCAACCGTGCTCCTCGCCTGCCTGCTGTCCGTGGCCGGATGCGCCTCCACCGCACCGCGTACGGATACGCTGTACGCCGAACTCGGTGAACGCAGCGGCATCGAGGCGCTGGTGGAAACCCTGCTGTTCCGCGTCTCCGAAGATCCGCGCATCGCACACCACTTCGCCGACGTGGACATCATCCACCTCAACGACCGGCTGGTGGAGTTCCTGTGCGTGCAGTCCGGCGGCCCGTGCACGTACCGCGGCAAGGCCATGGCCGAAGCGCACAAGCACGTGACCGTGGGCGAAGCCGACTTCAATGCGCTGGTCGAAGACCTGATGTGGGCGATGGACGAGCGCGGCGTGCCGCGCACGGCCCAGAACCGCCTGCTGCGCCGCCTGGCGGCCATGCAGCGCGACGTCGTGCGGCGCGGACCACCGCAGGCGGAAGCGCCGCTGCTGCCGCCGTCCCGCTGACACCGGCGGGTCGTACCGTCGACATCCACCTCGTTGCGCCGGTCCCTTCGGTGGCGCCGCGCAACGCTTGCGCACGCATCGTTCATCGTCCGTCGACATCCTCGCGTCCACGACCCTGTAGGGTTGGCCTACCGTCGATTCCGCAGGAGGGCATGGTGCCTCACACGACGAAGCCTCCCGCCGATCGCGGGCAGGATGCAGGGCCAGCGGATGTCCGCATCCCGTCGCTGGACAGCGATGCCCGGCAGTTGCGGCTGCTGATCGACGGCGTGGCGGACCACGCCATCTACCTGCTCGATCCCGAAGGCTACCTGCGCAGCTGGAACACCGGCGGCGAACGCATCAAGGGCTACACCGCCGAGGAAGTGATCGGCACCCATTTCTCCCGCTTCTACACGCCCGAGGACGCCGCCAACGGTGCGCCGGCGCGCGGACTGCGCATCGCGCGCGAGGAAGGACGCTTCACCGCCGAAGGATGGCGCGTGCGCAAGGACGGCTCGCGCTTCCACGCCAGCGTGGTGATCGACCCGATCCTGGAAGGCGGCGAGCTGATCGGCTACGCGAAGGTCACGCGGGACACCACCGAGCGTTTCCAGCACGAGGAACGGCTGGGCGTGGCGCGCGATGCGCTGCTGCAATCGCAGAAGCTCGAGGCGATCGGCAAGCTGACGCTGGGGCTGGCGCACGACTTCAACAACCTGCTCAACATCGTCATCAACAGCCTGGAACTGGTCGAGCACTACACGCTGGAACCCAAGGCGAAACGGCACCTGCAGGGCGCGATGCGCGCGGCGGAGCGCGGCGCGTTGCTGACCCGCCAGTTGCTGACGTTCGGCAAGGGACACGCCCTGATCGCCGAACGCCACGCCGTGGGCCGCATCATCGGCGAGGCCATGGATACGCTGCGGCGTGCCTGCCGCGCCGGCGTGACGCTGGAAGCGCACCTGGCGGAAGACCTGCCGGAGATCGATGTCGACCGGGAGCACCTGGAAGCCGCCCTGCTCAACCTGGTATCGAACAGCCGCGATGCGATGCCTGGTGGAGGTCACATCGCGATCACGGCCTCGCTGCGAGACTGCGCGCCTCCCCATGCGACCGACCAGCCCGCCAGCCGGTTCGTCTGCATCGAGGTCAGCGACGACGGCGAAGGCATCGCGACCGAGGACCTGGTGCGCGTGTTCGAGCCGTTCTTCACCACGAAGGACATCGGCAAGGGCAGCGGACTGGGCCTGAGCCAGGTATTCGGGTTCGCACGCCAGTCCGGCGGCTTCGCCGAGCTGAAAAGCGCGCCTGGCGCGGGCACCACCGTCTCCGTCTGCCTTCCCGTTTCCCGAGAGTCCGAATGAGCGATGCCAGGCGCCTGCTGTTAATCGACGACGAAGTCGATCTGCTGGACATCCTCACGGATGCCTTCGAGATCGCCGGCTTCACCGTCGTGACGGCGAACGACGGCCGATCGGCGATGTCGTGCCTGCAGGAGGGAACGCGGTTCGACGTGGTGATCTCCGACATGGCCATGCCCGGCGGCATCTCCGGCATCGACGTGGCACGCGAGGCGACGGTCCTGCATCCGGGTGCGTGCGTGATCCTCGCCTCCGGCCATCCGCGCGCGGAGCTGCCTCCCCTGCCGGACCGTGTGCGTTACCTGCCCAAGCCCTACCGGGTAAGCCAGCTGCTGCAGACGATCGACGCCCGCGACTGAGCGCGTTACCCGTTCGCGCCGCGCCGGGACATCCGTTTCCATCCCGCCAGTCCCCGCTTTGGTCGTGCCTGACGGGATTCCATCGCACCACGCTGGCCGATGGCCGACGATGCCTGCACCCTGCCCGTGACCTCCTTTGTCCACGGGAATCCACCATGAAGACCCTCCTCGCCCTGCTCGCCTGGTGCCTGCTGTTCGTGCTGTGCTGGCCGCTCGCCCTGCTTGCACTGGTCGCATGGCCGCTGGTGTGGCTGTTGTCGCTGCCGTTCCGCCTCATCGGCATCACCTGCGCCGCGCTGTTTTCCTTCCTGCATGCCCTGCTGATGCTGCCCGCGCGCCTCATCGGCGGGCGTCCGCGTTCACCGATGGTGTCGGCATGAACGTCACCCGCCCGCGGAAGGTGAAGATGGCGCTGTCGTGCCTGCTGGGAACGGCGATGCTGGGGGGTGCCGGCGAGGCCATGGCGACCACGGAACGGACCGCGGAACAGCTCTCCCAGGCGATCGATGTCGTGGACGCCGCCGTGTTCGACGCGTTCAACCGGTGCGCCGACCCGGCGCAACTGGCGAAGCACGCGGCGTACTTCGATGAAGGCGTGGAGTTCTACCACGACAACGGCGGCGTCACCTGGACGCGCGACGAGATGATCGGGCGCACGCGCGCCAACGTCTGCGGGCACTACCGCCGCGAGCGCGTGCCGGGCACGCTGGCCGTGTTCCCGATCAAGGGCTTCGGCGCCATCGCGCAAGGCACGCACCGGTTCTGCGATCTGTCCGGCACGACGTGCGCGGGCGAGGCCGACTTCGTGATGATCTGGCGCGAACAGGACGGCCGCTGGCAGGTCACGCGCGTGCTGAGCTACGCGCACCGCCCGACGGTGCCCTGAGGCCGGCCACGACTTCGCACCCGCTTCACACCCACGCCGCGGTTCCCGCACGACGCCGACCCATCCTGTGCCCGGCACTTCCGCCGCCGACACCGGAGTCCGCGCCATGACCAGCGATACCTACCCCGTCGCGATCTGCTGGATCCGCGTGCTGCGGCCGCTGGTGTGGGGCGGTGCCGCATTGCTCCTGCCGGCCCCTTGGGTGGCGATGCGTTTCACCGATGAGGTCGCCTGGACCGGCAGCGACTTCGCGGTGTTCGGCGCGATGCTGCTGTCCGCCTGCGTGGCCTTCGAGATGGCCTCGCGCGCGGCGCGCGTTCCCAGCTACCTGGTGGCCAGCCTGATGGCGATCGGCGCCGCCTTCCTGCTGCTGTGGGCGAATCTGGCAGTGGGCATCGTCGATGCGCCCGGACATCCGGGGAACCTGCTCTTCATGGGAGTGCTGGGGATCGGTGTGATCGGCGCCGGGATCGTTCGCCTGCGGGCGCGCGGCATGGCCTGCGTCATGGTGGCGATGGCGGTTCTGCAGCTGCTGGCGGGCGGCCTTGCGATGCGGATGCACACGCAGGAGTCGCCGGCGTTCGTGCTGGCGTTCACCGGTCTGTATGTCGTGGCATGGCTGTCGTCCGCGCTGCTGTTCCGCAAGGCGGCGAACGCACGCGCCCATGGATGATCATCGTGGCTTCATGTGCCACAACGCGTTGACGATGATCCAGCGGTCGCCGTAGCGGCCCATGTGGAAGTGATCGACGAACCACGGCGTTTCCAGGCGCACGGCCGCAGTCTCGGCGGTGACGTCGAGGATGCGGCAGCTGCGGTTCCACTGCTCCCTGGGCGTCTTCAGCGCGCCCTGCCGCGTCAGCGACACCAGTTCGTCCTTCGACATGCGGCGCAGGCCGAGGCGCTCGTCCGGCGTGTCGCCGATGACGGAACGCTTGGCCAGGTCCGGATGCAGCGCGCGCGCCACGCGCGCGGGATCTCCCTCCAACTGGCCGTCGACATAGTCCAGGCAGGTGGCCTCGATGGCGGCCAGGGTGGCGGCATCCGCCATCGGGGCCGGTGCGGCGGCGGCGGAGGCCGCCATGACCAGGGACAGCAGGGACATCGGGAACTCCTTCATGCGGGTGGCATCGGGCAGATCGCCCGTCCGTCTACACGGCAGCGGGCGCGCCGACGGGTCATCCTCCACGCTGGCCGGCCATCAGGCACGTGCCAAACGTCCGTTGCCTGCGGATGGCGGTAGCTGACACTGGGATGGCCGCTGCCCGTATGGGGTTGCATGGCACGCCCGTCGTCCTGGATGTGCCCGGCGGCAAACCTGTGCATCTGGATCGACAGCAGCCGCACTCAGGGCAGCCAGAGCTTCTCCAGCTCGCGGAAGCCCCACTTCTCCGGCGACTCCACGCCGACGATGCGCTCGCGGTCGCCGCTGGCGGCCAGGTCGAGATCCGTCATGAGTACCTGCTTGCGCAGCTTGGTGGAATAGAACACGCGGACGCGCGGTGCCAGCAGCGTGGCCGGGTTCTGCTCCACCACCACCGCCAGCCGGTCGCTGGACAGGCGGACCAGCGCGCCGATCGGATAGATGCCGATGCTGCGCACGAAGGACTTCATCAATGCCTCGTCGAAATGGCCGTGCCAGCTGGCCATGCGGCGCAGCGATTCGGCCGGGTCCCAACCCGCCTTGTAAGGCCGGTTCGAAGTGATGGCGTCATAGACATCGCAGATCGCGCTCATGCGGGTCAGCAGCGGCAGCTCGGTACCGGACAGGCGCTGCGGGTAGCCGGCGCCGTTGACCTTCTCGTGGTGGTGGCGGGCGATGTGCAGGATCGCCTGGTGGGTGATGCCGCCATCGCGCAGCAGGCGTTCGCCATGCACGGGATGCTGGCGGACGATGTCGAATTCCTCGTCGGTCAGCTTGCCCGGCTTGTTGAGCACCTCGACCGGCAGCATCGCCTTGCCCATGTCGTGCAACAGGCCGCCGAGCGCGGCGTCGCGCACCTGGTCCTCGGGCAACTGGAGCTGCCGCGCCAACATCGCCATCAACGCGCCCACGGCGACCGAATGCAAGTAGGTGTAGCTGTCGGCATCCTTCAGGCGCGCCACGCTGACCAGTGCGGTGGGATGGCGGTCGACGGAACCGGTGATCTCGTCGAGCAGCGGCATCACGTGGCCGGCATCCACGCCACGGCCCAGGCGGACTTCGCGGAACATCGCTTCCACCGCGTCGCGCCCTTCGTCGCAGATGCGGCGGGCACGGGACAGTTCGGAGGCCAGGCTGACGGATCCGTCGACGACGACGCGGCGGCGCTCCGGCTCCGCTTCCGGAGAAATGCCTGGGCCTGTATCGGCGCCCACATCGGCGCCCGCGCCCGCCTCCGCGTCGGATACGACGTCGTCATCGATGCCGTCGACGGCGTCGTGTTCGCTGCGGGACAGATCCACCACCACCTGCTCCACCCCGCTGTCCTGCAGCTCGGCGATGCGCTCGTCATCCAGCAGGAACGAGGTGCGCCAGAACGGATGCTGCATCCACGGACCCAGCAACTTCTGCACGTACATGCCGGGCCGGAGGTCGGCGACATCGACGGTGTGCAGCATGCAGGGCTCCGGCGGGTGGAGGGGTCCGTTATGCTCCCGCCCATCGACCGGCACGGTGGGGCGACCCCAGTCCCCCGAACGGTATCGGCACGGGAACCCACATGCTGAAGACCTATACCGGCAGCTGCCATTGCGGCGCGGTCCGCTTCGAGGCCGACATCGACCTCACCCAGCCCACCTACCGGTGCAACTGCTCGATCTGCCGGCGCAACCGGTTCTGGCCGGCCATCGTGGCGCCCGACCGGTTCCGGCTGCTGGCCGGTGAAGGCGAGCTGGTCGAATACCGCTTCAACAGCCTGCGCAACTCGCACCACTTCTGTCGCACCTGCGGCGTGCGTCCGTTCGGGATCGGCAACGACGTACCGGGAGAAGCGCGCATCTACGGCGTGAACCTGGGCTGCCTGGAGAACGTCACGCCCGAAGCACTGGACGCCGCGCCGGTGACCTACGTAGACGGTGCGCACGACCGTTGGCAGGAAGCGCCCAACTACACGCGTTACCTGTAGCGCGGCGACGACCCGTCCGTCGTGCAGGTGTCACGGTCATACGACCTTTTTGCTAGGCTGGGGTCCACATTGCCACCCAGCCACGTGCAGGGACTTTCCGTGAGTATTTCCTCCGACCATCTGGAAAACGTTTTCAGCGACGCCTCCGAGAACGGCCTGCCGCTACGGCAGCGGCCGCAGGTGGAGTTGTGCCGTCGCGGCGAGATCCGCGCGGAGAAGTTCCTCGATGCCGCCACGGAAGTGTTCGCCGAAAAGGGGTACCAGCATGCGCGCCTGAGCGAGATCGTGGCGCGCGCCGGTGGATCGCTGGCCACGCTGTACCGCATCTTCGGCGACAAGGAGGGCCTGGCCTGCGCCATCCTGGAACGCCGGATGGACATGCACATCCATGTCCTCAGCGACCTCAACCTCACCGACCTGTCGCCGGAGCAGGCACTGCGTCGCGTGGCGATCCGCATGGCCCAGCTGATGGCAGGCACCGATTCGCAGGTGGTCTATCGCATCGTGATCGGCGAGGGACAATCCTTCCCGGCCCTGCGCGACTGGTTCTTCGACCACGTGGTGGCGTCCATCCGCCGCACGCTCGAACAGTACTTCGAACAGCAGGCGGCCGCGGGGCGGCTGCACCTGGCCTCGCCGAAAGCAGCAGCCGCACAGTTCTACATGAGCCTGTTCGGCGACCAGGTCCTCAGGCTGGCGGCCGGTGGCCCCCACCTGCCCGACGTGGACACCCTCGAAGCGCAGGCGCTGGCATCGGTGGACCTGTTCCTGCAGGGCGCACTGCCGCGCTGACCGCGCGACGCCTTCACCCGTCCCTGCCATCGGTCCTGCAAGCATGGCGGCCTGGTGACGAGGCTGGACGTGCATGGACCTGAAAAGCGGTTATCCCTTCTGGGCGGTGAGCAACGGCCTGATGCAGGCCTTTCCTCGCCTGGCCGCCGACCAGCGCTGCGATGTCGCCGTGATCGGCGGTGGCATCACCGGCGCGCTGGTCGCCAACGAACTGGCCGGCCACGGCTTCGACGTGGTCGTGCTGGAGCAACGCGACATCGGTTGGGGCAGCACGTCGGCCAGCACCGCATTGCTGCAATACGAGATCGACACGCATCTGGTCGACCTGGCCAAGCGCCATGGCGAAGCCGATGCCGCGCTCGCCTACCGGGCCTGCGCCGATGCCATCGATCAGTTGCACGACGTCGCGTCTGCGTGGCGCGATGTCGGCTTCGCACGCAACCGCAGCCTCTACTACGCCAGCCGCCGCCGCGACGTGCATGCGCTGGAGGAAGAACATGCCGCCCGCGAGCGCCATGGACTGGCGGTGGAACTGCTGTCCGCCGCGCGCGTGCGCGAGGACTACGGCTTCGATGCACCCGCCGCCCTGCTGAGTACCCAGGCGGCGCGGGTGGACCCGTACCGCCTGACCCACCGCCTGCTGCAGCGCTTGCAGAAGCGGGGAGCCTCCGTGTTCGACCGCACGCGCGTGGAGGACGTGAAGGCCACCTCGCGCGGCGTGACGCTGCGCACCGATACGGGCATGTCCGTGCGCGCGTCGCATCTGGTGATCGCCGCCGGCTATGCCAGCCAGCACTGGCTGAAAAAACGCGTGGCACGCAACCGCAGCAGCTATGCGGTCATCAGCGACCCGATGACGGACGCGCAACTGGGTTTTCTCGGCGACACGCTGTTGTGGGAAACCGCCCGCCCCTACCTGTACGCGCGCAGCACCTCCGACAATCGCCTGTTGCTGGGTGGCGAGGACGATGCCGTGGACATTCCCGCCAAGCGCGATGCCCGCGTGGAAAAGAAGGCGTGCACGCTGCTGAAGCGGCTGCACGACCTGTTCCCCGGCCTCGCGTTCACGCCGGCCTTTTCCTGGGCGGGCACGTTCGCCGAAACCGAAGACGGTCTTCCGTTCTTCGGGCCGCACCCGCAATGGGGGCCACGCGTGCAGTTCGCGATGGCGTACGGCGGCAACGGCATCACCTACAGCATGCTGGGCGCCGGCGTGTTGCGTGCGCTGATCGAGCGGCGCCGGCATCGGCTGTGGCCGCTGTTCTCGTTCCAGCGGATGGACCGCTGACAGCGACGTCGATGTCTTCGCCATGCCGCGCGGCGATGCGCAGGCGCACGCGCGACATCGCCACTCAACCGCCCGGCCACCACCCCTTGCCGGTCAGCGCGTACCGGTCCGCGGCACGCTCGAAGGGATTGCGAACGCTGACGCCGCCACACAGCAGGTAGACGGGCAGGAACAGCGGCCCCAGCACCATGTACTGGTAGACATGCGCGCGTTCGTGGTCGCCCAGCCGGATGCGCGGGTGCTGCATGCGCCCGGCGCGATGTTCGTACGTGATGCATTCCGATTCCAGCGTATCGCCGGTATGCAGGATGCTGTTGCCGAACGTGATGGCGCCGCCCGGTCCCCACGGCCAGCGATGGAACACGACCGCACAGTCCCGTCGATTCCATTCCGGTCGTGCGCCGAAGGGCATGCCCGCGGCACCGGCGACAAGACCGATCAGCGTATTCGGCACGGCCCATACGACACCGAGCGCGCGTGCGCACCAGAGCATGGCCGACGCCACGATTCAGTCCTGTTCGTTGGGCATCAGCAGCCAGAGGATGAGGTAGACGAGAATGCCGGGGAATGCAGCCGACGCGATCGATACGACCACGAAGATGATCCGCAGCAGCGTCGCGCTCCAGCCATAGCGGTGCGCGATGCCGCCCATGACGCCGGCGATCATGCGGTCGTTCAACGAGCGCGCGAACGGTTTGGATGCCGAGTTGTTCATCGCCGACTACTCCCCGCGGTGGTCTGGGCCGAGTCTAGCGCGTCAGCGGACCGGCGCGCCTGAACCGCGCAGCGCCTCGAGCTTCGCCGTGAACCACGTGGCGGCCGGCTGCGCGGGCTGTCCCGGACACCGTACCTGGTAGGCCTTTCCGCTCATGCTGCTCTTGCTCGCCGCGCGCTCGATGAATTGCTCCGCGGTATCCACCAGGTTCTTCTTCAGCAGGTAGTCGTACTTGCGTTGCAGGTGCTTGCGGGCTTCGTCACGCCCGTGCCACGTGCCGTTGCGCTGGAACTCGCAGGACGACGTGGACAACGCCTCCATCAGAGCCTGGATCTCGCGCTTGGCGGTCGCTGAAGGTGCGGCCGACGCGAGCGCGGAAAAGGCGATCAGACAGGTGGCGAAGGTGAGGCGCGACAGCATGGGATTACCCTGATACAACAAAGGTGAAGGGGACGCACTTATCGGGCGCGCTGGCCCAGCCAGTGGTGGATCGCCGTCGGCACTTCGCGCTGCGCACGGCTGGAGACGTAGATGCCGATGTGTCCGCCCTTGAAGCTCAGCTCGGTGTAGTCGGCGGTACCCACCACGTCCTTCAGCGCACGCGAGGCATCCGGCGGCACCAGGTGGTCCTGCTCGGCGTAGATGTTCAGCACCGGCATGTCGACGAAACCCAGGTCCACCGCTTCGCCGCCGATCTCGATGCCGCCCTTGATGAAGCCGTTGCGCTGGTAGAACTGCTTGATGAACTGGCGGAAGGCCTCGCCAGCGAGATTCGGCGAATCGAAGATCCATTTCTCCATCCGCAGGAAATCCTCGATCGCCCGCTTGTCGTCGAGGATGTCGACCAGTCCGACGTACTTCTGCAGGTTCAGTCGGAACGGCTTCAGCATCAGGTAGCAGGCGTTCATCATGTCCGCGGGCACGTTGCCCAGCGCCTCGACGAACAGGTCCACGTCCAGTTCGCGCGTCCAGTGCGACAGCATGTTGTCCGGCGTGTGGAAATCCACCGGCGTCACCATGGTGATCAGGTTCTTGACCTTCTCCGGATGCAGCGAGGCGTAGCACAGCGAGAACGCCCCGCCCTGGCAGATGCCGAGCACGTTCACGGCATCGCGTCCGCTGCTGTCGCGCAGGTGGTCCACCGCACCGTCGATGAAACGGTTGATGTAGTCGTCGAGTTCGAGGAAGCGATCCGAACGGTCCGGATAGCCCCAGTCGATGACGTAGACGTCCTCGCCCTGCGCCAGCAGCCCCTTCACCAGCGAGCGGTCGTGCTGCAGGTCCACCATGTACGGCCGGTTGACCAGCGCGTAGACGATCACCAGCGGGATCTTCGCCGTGGGTGCCTTTTCACCGATGAAGCGGTACAGCACCACCTTGCCGTCGCGCCAGACTTCCTGCTTCTGGGTCGCGCCGTAGTGGACGTCTTCCACTTCCGGCAGCGTATGCAGCCCTGCGGATAGCTTCTGCGTCAGCGTGGTGGCTTCCTGCGCCAGTGTCTCGGCGCTGAAATTGAGCGGTCCGTTCATTTGGCTTTACCCCGCTTCGTTTTCCTGCCCGCCCGGGGCGCGTCTGCGGCTCCACTGCGCGTCGCGTTGCGCGCCACCCAGTCCTTCATCGAGACGACCGATGTCGCCTTCGCGGCGGACGTCGCCGCCTTCTTCCGTGCTTTCCGGACGGGCGACGTTTTCGGCGCCACCTTGGCGGCCGCCTTCTTCACCTTGGCGGGCTTGCGTGCCGCAGCCTTGGTCATCGCAGGCGCGCGCTCCTGCTTGACGGCGGCAGGCGCGGCAGCGGCCACCGCCCTTCGTGCAGGCTTCTTCGGCGCGGCCTTCTTGGTCACCGCGCGTTTCTTGGGCGCGGTCTTCGCCGGTGCCAGCGTGCGGCGGGTCGGCGCGCGCTGCTGCTTCGCCTTCGGTTTCGCCGGTGCCGGCGCGGATGCCCGGGGCACGTCCGCCACCACCACTTCGACCGGCGCCGCGGCCCGCTGCACGGGCGCGCGACGAACCGGTGCCGCCTGCGCACGCGTCAGTTTGCGCATCGCGCGCTCCAACTCGACGATCTTGCGGTGGGCGGAATCGACTTCGGTGCGGGTCGGCATGCCGAACTGCGTGCAGATCTGCTCGACTTCACGCTGCACGCCTAGCCGCAGACGGGCCTGGGCGTTCGCGAGGCCACCATAGGCGTGGCGGAAATCGTCGGACATCGCGACCTTCGCATACGCCTCTTCAGCCGCGTCGATCCAGAGATCGAACAGCGCGCGGGCATTCTGCAACTGGCGACCGGGCTCGGCGTGTTCTTCCAGCTTGCGCTCGAAGCGGGCGAAAGCGTCCTGCGCGACCTGCAGCATCAATTGATCGTATTCGCCGACCTGTCGCTGGTAGTCCTGGTACGCCTGCGCCAGCTGCTGCCAGCGCTCCTGGTGTTCGCGCGACAGGCCGAAGGTCGGCAAGTGCATCCAGCGGTCGCCGTCGCGCTGCAGGTTCTCCAGCCACGGACGCACCTGCTGCATCCAGCCGTCCAGGCCGTGCGCGCCGCCCTGCATGCTGCGGAAGATGTCGGCGAACGGATTGTGCGCCGGGGTGGGATCGGCCATGCCGAGCGCCGAACGCCAGGCTCGGCCGATATCGGTGGCGTCATGGTCCCGGCCGGCGAACTGCGCGGCGACCTGCTGCATCTGCCCGAACCACTGGCCGGCCTGCCGCTGGAAGCGGCCGACGGCTTCGTCCACCTGCGGTTGTCCGCCCGGCACCAGCTTGGACCACCAGTCGACCGTCTGCTGCCAGCCCGGCGCGGCGCCGGGCATGGACATCGTCGGCGTTGCCCCCGCCTGTCGCAGGGCATCGCCCCACAGGCTCCAGTACTGCTGGGCCACCGATTCGAAATCGCCCGGCCACGGTGGAACGAAATTTGCCATGTGCCCTCCCTTCCCGGCCGATTCTAGCCGCGACCGGCGGCGCGCGCATGATGCGCCTTCACCTCGCGGTTCAGGGCTTGGGAATGCGCAGCGTCTTGCTGATCATCAGCGTGCCGGACACGGCGTACAGGAGCACCAGCGGGTGCAGCAGCCACGGCCCCAGCTTCACCACGCCCAGCCAGAGCTGCGGCCCGACATGGCCGAGATACGCGGCGATCGCCAGCAGCACCACCAGCAGCAGGCTGGTCGGGATCGGCGTGCCCTCGAAGAACTTCACCTTGTCGCCACCCTCGGCGAGCGACTCGGCCGTAACGTTGTAGCGCGCCAGCCGGCTGACCCCGCAGGCGACGAAGTACGACAGCACCAGCCAGTCCCAACCGCCCTGCATGCCGCAGGCGTAGGCCAGCGCGGCCGGGGCCATACCGAAGGAAATGACGTCGGCCAGCGAATCCAGTTCGCGCCCCAGCACCGAGGCCTGGTTGCGCCAGCGTGCGACGCGCCCGTCCAGTGCATCGAAGATGAAGGCCAGCGGGATCAACGCCATGCCGATCATCAGGTCGCGCAGGATGCCGTCCTGCAGGAAGCGCATCGACGCGAAGACCGCACCGGTGCCGCAGAACGCATTGCCCAGCGTGAACCAGTCGGCCAACTGGAAATCGCGGATCATCGAGAAATGTCGGGACATGGCGGCAGTCGTGACCGGGGACGGCCTACAGGGTAAGCCGAACCGGGTGAAGACGTTGCCGCATCCCCTCTCCCCGTTTACGGGGAGAGGGTGCCGAAGGCGGGTGAGGGGCGAACGAAGACCGGACAGGTCGATGCACGCGGTTGTACCGCGCCCTGCCCCTCATCCGCCCTTCGGGCACCTTCTCCCCGCCAGCGGGGAGAAGGCATTTCTCAGCGCGGAATCGCCAGCTGGCTGGCCTCAACGCTGCCCGCGCCACGCGGATTCGCGTTGATCAGCGCATTCGCCGGCATCTCGCGGCTGCCGTCCAGCGTGGCATTGACCTGATCCAGCGCGGCGTAGACATACGGCAGCAGCGGCACGTAGCGCGCCCCGTACGCCGGCAGTGCGAGGAAGCCGTCGAAATGCTGCGCATGGCGCACCTGCCAGTAGCGCACGTCGGGGTTGGCGGCGCGTGCCGCCGCCACGTAGGGTGCGCTGGAGAAGGCCGGCGGCACCAGGCCATCGTCGAGTCCATGGATCACCACCACGGGACGACGCGTCTTCGGGTAACGCGCCGCCGTCTGCGCGATGCCGGCCTGCACGCGGCGCGCATCGTCGCTGCTGCCGGTCTGCAACGCGCGCAGGCACTGCAGGCCCGGCAGGGTGAAGTCCGGCGGTGCGAGCTTCGTATCGACGATACCGACACCGGCACCTGGCGGAATGCCGCTGCCCTCGGACCACCACGCGGCGCGCTCGGCGGCCGTCGCGGCGCGTGCAGTGAAGTCCGCGTTCTGCGCGGAGAACGCGAAGCCGCACGGATGCTCGCCCACGCCATAGCGGCCGTAGGCGGACGCATACGTCACCGCGACCGCACGCCACAGGTCGAAACCCACGCTCAACGCGCCGGCGATCAGCGCCTCGTCGGTCCAGCCGTTCGCTTTCAACTGCGCACGTGCAGACGCGGCCTGCGCCTTCGCATCGGTCCCGGTCACCAGGCCAGCCGCCTTCAACGTGGCGCAACGTGCCGTCCACAGCGGTTCGACCTGTGCGCGCAGCGGCGGCTGCGGCAGCGATTCCGCAGGCAGGTCCAGCAATGCGCACGGCATCAGCAAGGCGGCTTCGGTGGTGTAGTCGTAGAGCGAGCGCGCACCGGGCGCATCGGCCGCCAGGATGTTCGGTTCGCCCGCGACCACCGCATCCAGCCAGCCGCCCTCCTCCTCGCTGGCGCGCAGTACCGCGCCGCCGCCATTGGAGATGCCGACCGCGATGACGCGGGTGTTGTCGAAACGGAACGGCGCCGCGTGCGGAAACGCCTGGTCCAGCGCGGCCAGCGCGAATTCCGCCGCCTGCTTCACGTGCCGGCCCCAGTCCGCCTCCGGATTGTCCTTGGAATGCGCGTGCTTGACCTCGACGCCAGTGGCGCCGACAGGCGCGTCGGGCGTGAAGGCCAGCGTGTCGACGCCGAGTTCGCCGATCGTGCCGTCTTCGCGTGCACCGCGCTGATCGGTCAGGTCGAAGTAGTCCGTGCCCGCGCCCTTGTCTGTATAGGCGACCGCGCAGCCTTTCGGCAGCGCCCACGGTGCAGCGACGGCGATGGCGCCATAGACGCCGCGCGAGCCGGACGCGGCGGTCACGACGACGCAGCGCTTCGTGGCATCGAAGTTGTCCGGCACCTGTACCAGCACGCGGTGCGGCTGCTTCGCGCCGGCGACTGTCGCCAGGGCGGAGTACTCGCGGCCGGGTACGCTGGCCACGCTGCCATAGGCCTGGCCGTAGTTGCCGGTCAACGACAGGTCGGCGATGCCGCGCCAGTTCGCCCAGATCGCGCGGCGACGCAGTTCGGCCGGAGTCGGATTGGCAGGATCGGCGAACGCAGGCGCCGCCATCGCGCGCAGGCCGTCCAGGCCCAGCCCGGCGGTGAGCAGGTCATCGGTACCACGATGGTCGGTGACGCGCTGGGGCTGGTTCATGTGGGCCACCGCTTCGGGCTTGGGCGGCGCGCTGCTGCAGGCGGCGAGTGCCGCACCAAGCAACAGGCCGCAGGAGATGCGCGTCTTCGCGTTCATGCGTGGAAAGCGTCCAGGGTTCCGGTCAGTGCCACGAAACTACCCTCTGCAGGAAGCCCCGTCATCGTACTTTGGTACCACGAACCGCGCGCGCCTGCCTGCTACCCTAGCGACGACACGCAGGAGTCCCCATGCAACCCACCCACACCGTCCTCATCACCGGCGCCGCCAGCGGCATCGGCGCGGGCATCGCCGCGCAGCTGGCCGAAGCCGGCCGCCACGTCATCGTCAGCGACCTCAACCTGGATGCCGCCGAAGCGGTCGCCACGCAGATCCGCAGCGAGGGCGGTTCCGCCGAAGCCGTCGCGCTGGACGTCACCTCGCAGGACAGCATCGACGCCGCGCTGGCAACGATCTCGCGGCCGATCGACGTGCTGGTCAACAACGCTGGCCTGCAGCATGTGTCGCCGCTGGAGGACTTCCCCATCGAGAAGTGGGACTTCCTGGTGCAGGTGATGCTGGTGGGCGTGGCGCGACTGACGCGCGCCGTCCTGCCCGGCATGCGCGAGCGCGGCTTCGGCCGCATCGTCAACATCGGCAGCATCCACGCGCTGGTCGCCAGCCCGTACAAGAGCGCCTACGTGGCCGCCAAGCACGGCCTGGTCGGTTTTTCCAAGGTGCTGGCGCTGGAAACCGCCGACACCGACATCACCATCAACACGGTCTGCCCCAGCTACGTGAAGACGCCGCTGGTGGACAGGCAGATCGCCGACCAGGCGCGCACGCGCGGCATCTCCGAGGCCGACGTGGTCAGCCAGGTCATGCTGAAGCCGATGCCGAAGGGCGTTTTCATCGGCCTGGACGAACTGGCCGGCATCACCGCCTTCCTCACCTCGCCCGCCGCCCGCAACATCACCGGGCAAACGATCGTCGTGGACGGCGGCTGGACCGTGCAGTAAGCCGCCTCGCATGCCCAACCTGCTGATCGCCGACGACCATCCACTGTTCCGGGCCGCCCTGCGCGGCGCGGCGGCGGATGCCGTGGCGCAGCTGTCGGTGCGCGAAGCCGAATCGCTGGACGGCGTCATCGCCACGCTGGAAGCGCACGACGACATCGACCTGGTACTGCTCGACCTGCACATGCCCGGCAACCACGGGCTGGCGGGACTCGCGGCGATCCGCGCGCAGTTCCCGGCGGTCGCAGTGGTCGTGGTTTCCGCCAACGACGATCCACGCGTGGTGCGCCGCGCGCTGGACCATGGTGCGGCCGGCTACCTGCCGAAGAGTTCCGGGCTGGATGAGCTGCGCGACGCCATCCGCAGCGTGCTCGCCTGCGAGCAGTGGTTACCGGCGTCGCTGCGCGGTGCGGTGGCGCGCTCGCAGTCTTCTGCACACGACACCGAACTGGCCGGCCGCCTCGCCAGTCTGTCGCCGCAGCAGTTCCGCGTGCTGACGCTGGTCGCGCAGGGCCTGTTGAACAAGCAGATCGCCGACCGCCTGGACGTGCAGGAGCGCACCGTCAAGGCGCATCTCTCCGCGATCTTCGACCGCCTGGGCGTGCGCAACCGCACCCAGGCCGGCGTGGTGCTGCGCGAACTGGAACTGGCGGATCCGGCAAGGCAGATCGAGTAAGCCGACGCATCGCGTCTGGATACGCAGTGACAATGAATCGTCATCCCGGCGAAGGCCGGGACCCAGCGACTTGCGTCGTTGCGGTGCATGGAAGAGCAAAGGCACTGGGTCCCGGCCTGCGCCGGGATGACGTATATGCGTGAAACATCCGCCATCGCACGACTGCCACAAGCACTGGTCATATTTTCACCACACATCTTGACAGCGTTGTGCCGCAACGGCTGTCGCCGCTTATCCACATGTTCGTCGACAGACCATCCACATGCGGTGTGGACAACACCGGGACCGACCCGTCACATGCTGGTCAAATTTTCGCCACGCATCTTGACAGGCATGCGGCACAAGGCGTCGCGCCGGTTATCCACATGGTTTCCCATGCACTCTCCACATGGCATGTGGACAAACGAATCGCGTGGAACAGGGGGTGACTCATTGTAGGAGCGACGTGAGTCGCGACCGTGGACCCGGCATGCCTTCCGTCAATGGACGATACGGACAAGGAGCAACTATTTCGTGGCCGCTCCGCCCATACAAAGCACAGTGGCCACTCTGCATACCGGTCGCGACTCACGTCGCTCCTACAGAAGCGGCGCGCGCCCCGGCAGTCTCAGATCCGTGAATAATCCCACGACACCATGCGACCGTCGTGGTAAGGCATGACGCCGTGGAAGCCACGCGGGTCGTCGTCGAACACCAGCGGCAGGAAATGGCGGTCGCCGTCCCACAGCGGCAGGTCCATGATCTTTTCCACGGGCACCCATTCCAGCGTGCCCTCCGGATTGGAGTCGAACGGCGTACCGCTGTACGCGGTAATGACGAACACGAAACCCAGCCAGTCCTCGCCATGCTTGCCGAATCCCGGCCAGCTGATCGTGCCGCGCAGCGTCATCTCATCGCAGTCGATGCCGGCCTCCTCGTGGATCTCGCGACGCATGCCCGCCACCACGTCTTCGTCGCGCTCAATCTTGCCGCCCAGGCCGTTGTACTTGCCCAGGTGCTGGTCGTCGGGGCGTGCGTTGCGGTGGATCAGCAAGACCTGCGAGCGGTCTGGCGACAGCACGTAACCGAGCGTGGCGACGATGGGGGTGTAGGGCATGGAGGCGCAGCCGACAGTTGGGGCCTGATTCTACCTGTGAACCATCAGCCGTCGTCCCAGCGAACGCTGGGACCCACTTTGCTTCTTGCGGGTTCGAGCACAGGGCGGAGGATGTGCGGAAAAAAAAAACAACATGGGTCCCAGCGTTCGCTGGGACGACGATGACTGCTACATCGCCCGCGCCGCCAACAACCGGTCCAGTACCGACTTCAGCGCCAGCGGCCGCACCGGCTTGGCCAGCAGCGGCAGGTCGGCATCGCGCACGGCACGACGCACGGCGTCGGTCTGGTCAGCGGTGAGGATCAGGCAGGGGCGCAGGCCATGCGTTGCGCGCAAGCGTCCGGTCAGCGCCACGCCGGTGTCGCCGCCGTCCAGGTGGTAGTCGAAGAGCCAGAGATCGGCGGCCTGCCCCTGCAATTCGCGCTCCGCCTCTGCGCCATCGCGCGCGACGGCGACACGGCATCCCCATCCTTCCAGCACCTGGCGCAGCGCGGACAACGCAACGGGATCGTTGTCCACCGCCAGGACATGGCGACCGGCAAGTCCGGGCTTGCCGAACGATGCCGGCGCGGGTGCGGGCGTGGCCACGCGCACCAGATCGACCGCGAAGACCGCACCGCGTCCGATGCGGCTGCGCAGCGACAGCGGGGCATCGAGCAGTGCCGCGATGCGATCGGCGATCGACAGGCCCAGACCCAGTCCCTGCCCCGGCACATCGTCGCCGCGACGGAATTCCTCGAAGATCCGGCGCTGGTCCACCTCGGCGATGCCCGGACCGGTGTCCCATACCTCCACGCGTACCTGGGCGCCGCGCCGGCGCACGCCCAGCCGCACACCGCCACGCGCCGTATAGCGCACCGCATTGGCGAGGAAGTTCTGCAGGATGCGGCGCAGCAGTTGCGGATCGGTGTGCACCCAGGCATGCGTCGGCACCATGTCGAACGACAGGCCGCGCTCGCGCGCCAGCACGCGGAACTCCGAGGCCAGCGGCTCCAGCACTTCCATCAGCGGCAGGTCGCGCGGCTCCGGCAGCAGGCCGCCCGCTTCCAGCCGCGACATGTCCAGCAGCCCGGTCAGCAGGTCGGTGGTGGAATCCAGCGCGCCGCGCACCTGCAATGCGGTTTCGCGCTGGCGCGTCTCCGGCAGTTGCTGCGACAGCGCATCGGTGAACAGTTGGGCGGCGTGCAACGGCTGCAGCAGATCGTGGCCGATCGCGGTCAGGAAGCGGCTCTTCGCGTCGTTCGCATGCTCGGCCTCGCGCTTGGCGGTTTCCAGCAACGCGGTGCGCTCGACGACGCGCTGCTCCAGCGTTTCATTCGCCTGCTTCAGTGCGCGCTCGGCCTGCCGCGATGCGGTCACGTCGGTATAGGTGGCGACGAAGCCGCCGCCCGGCATCGGATTGCCGCGGATCTCGACGATGCTGCCGTCGGGGAACACGCGCTCGGTCAGGTGCGGCGTGCCGGCGCGCATGAAGGCGAGCCGACGTTCGAGCGCACGATCGTCGTGGCCGCGTTGCGGCATGCGCTGCAGCGCCCAGCGGGTCAGGTCCGCGATCGGCCTGCCCACCTGCAACATGTCGTTGGGGAACCCGAACATCTGTGCATAGCGTCGGTTCCAGGCGACCAGCCGCTGCTCGCGATCGACCACGCTGATGCCCTGGCTCATGTTCTGCAGCGCGGCCTCCAGCACCTGCTGGTTGAAGCGCAGGTCCTGCGACACCTCGCCGACGATGGCGGCCACCGTATCCAGTTCGCCCCGTTCGCGCCGCGCCGCGTCCAGCAGCAGGCGCGCGGAAGCGGAACCCAGCACCGCCGCCAGCTCACGCTCCAGCCGCGCTTCGATTGGCGCGGGCACCGGTCCCTGTCGTGGCGCGTCCGCCAGCAGTTCCTCCACGCGCTCGCGCGGCAGGAAGCGTCGACCGGCATCGCGCAACGTCCTGGCATCGAATCCGCGACTGTCGTCGCGCCGCGGCGCGCTGCCGCGCCAGCCCATCGCCAGCAGCGTGACCACCGTGCCGAGGAACAGGCTGACGCCGACCGCGCGTCCCAGCCGGCTCCAGCCGGTCAGGCCGAAGAAGCCGTCGGGGGACAGGCTGGCGAGGCCGAACGGGCCACTCTGCAACCATGGCGGCGCGACACCGCGCGCATCCATCGCCACCGGCAGCAACAGCAGCCAGACCCACACCGCGAAGCCGGCGACGATGCCGGCGATCACCGCGCGCGGTGGCGTCTGCGGACGCCAGATGGCGAAACCCAGTGCCGGGGCCAGCGTGGCCAGCGCCGAGAACGACACGGCGCCCACGTCGGCCAGCGCGTCGTTGCCGGCCACCAGCCGGCTGTAGGCCCACGCCAGCAGCATCACCGCCACGATGCCGACACGGCGCTGCGCCAGCACGGCACCGCGCAGGTCGCCGCCGGTGCCGCGCAGCCAGCCGCCGCGCAACAAACCCGGCGCCAGCCAGTGGTTGCCGATCATCAGGCTCAGCGTCAGCGTGCTGACGACCACCATGCCGGTGGCCGCGCTGAGTCCACCAAGGAACGCCAGCAACGCCAATCCATGTTGCCCCTGCGACAGCGGCAGCGCCAGCACGTACAGGTCCGACGGCACGGTGTCGCCGAACAGCGCCCCGCCCGCCCGCGCCAGCGGCAACAGCGGCGCCGCCATCAGCACCATGTACAGCGGGAACAGCCAGCGCGCCGTGCGCACGTGGCGTTCGTCGCGGCATTCCACCACGCCTACGTGCACCTGGTGCGGGAGGGTGAACATCGCCAGCACGCCCAGCGCGACCAGCGGCAGGAAGCCGTAGGTGGTGGACGCAGGCGCCGACACGATGGGCACCGCCGGCAGGTCCGGCAATCCGAACCAGACGAACAGGCCCAGCGCCAGCATCGCCGCCAGCTTGAACAGCGACTCGAATGCCATCGCCAGAACCAGCCCGCGGTTGTGTTCCACCGCGCTCGCACGTCGCGTGCCGAACAGCATCGCGAACACCGCCATCGCCAGTGCCACGTACAGCGCGCTGTCCTGCCAGGCCGGCAGTGCATCGTTGCCCGGCGAACGCGTCAGCAGCGCGAAACTCATCGCCACCGCCTTCAGCTGCAGCGCGATGTAGGGGATCAGGCCCAGCGCGGCGACGAGGGTCACCGTCGCGGCCAGCCAGCCGTCCTTGCCCAGGCGCGTTGCGATCAGGTCGGCGAGCGAGGTCGCATTCGACTCGCGCGCCATGCGCACCAGCCGCCCCAGCAGGAACGCGCCGAACACGTACAGCAGGATGGTCCCGACGAAGGTCGGCGGCAGCGGCCAGCCGTAGCGCGCGGCCTGCGTCACCGTGCCGAAGAACGTCCACGAGGTGCAGTACACCGCCAGCGACAGCGCGTAGATGTAGGGCCATTGCATGGCGAACACATGCGGACGGCGCTCGGCGTACAGCGCGGACCCGAACAGCACGCCCAGCCACAGCAGGCCGGCCAGCACCACCATGCCGACGCTCAGCATGCGACACCCCACGTGGCGTGCGCCACGTTGCGGACACGCGTGGACATAAAACCAGCAGCAAAAGCCCGCCCCATCGTAGCGTGCGCTACGCGCACGACCTCCCGATGCCGGAACCCGCGCGAAGACAGCCCCATGACGTCCGACGCCGCATCACGGCCCAAGCCCATGTGAGGCATGAAGAGTTCCGTGGTCGTGCGCGCAGCGCACGCTACGTTGGGGACCCTACCCGTGGACATGAAACCCACGACCAAAGCCCGCCCCATCGTAGCGTGCGCTACGCGCACGACCTCCCGATGCCGGAACCCGCGCGAAGACAGCCCCATGACGTCCGACGCCGCATCACGGCCCAAGCCCATGTGACGCATGAAGGGTTCCGTGGTCGTGCGCGCGGCGCACGCTACGTTGCGGACACGCGTGGACATGAAACCCACGACCAAAGCCCGCCGCACCGTAGCGTGCGCCACGCGCACGACCTCACGATGCCGGAACCCGCGCGTCGATCCCATCACGACGGTCGATGCAGCTCCGCACCCGGACCATGCGAAGCGCACGGCGGATTCTGCGGTCATGCGCATGGCGCACGCGACGAGGCGGGAAGACATGCGCGGGAGCATAACGCAGCAACGGCGGGCTTTCGCCCGCCGTTGCCGTTCCCTCACCGCTTTCCTGCGCGTACTCAGAAGTCGTAGCGCGCGGTCAGGCTGTACTGGCGCGGCGGACCGTAGAAGCCGGTCAGCACGCCGTAGGCGGCGATGTTGTAACCGGTGGTGCGGTACTCCTCGTCGGCCAGGTTGCTGCCCTGCAGCGACAGGCTCCACGCGTCGTTGACCTTCCAGATCACGCCGGCGTTGACCAGGCCGTAGCCGTCCTGCTTGATCAGCGGACTCAGGTCGGTGGTGGGCCACACCTCGGACTGGTAGGAATAGCCCACGCGCGCCGACAGGTTGCCGCCGTTGGCCAGGTCGGTGCGGTACTCCACGTTGATCGCACCTGAGAACTCAGGCGCGTTGGTGAAGTGCTGCGTGGCGGCGATGTTGACGCCGCTGCTGATGAACTCGTCGTACTTCGCGTCCAGCCAGGCCAGGTTGCCGCTGATCAGCCAGTTGGCCGTCGGCAGGAACTGGTATTCGACTTCCACACCGTTGACGGTGCCCTTGCCGGCGTTGGTGAAGTCGCCGAAGAAGCTCTGCGTGTTGTTCGGCAACGTGTACGAGGTGAACACCGACAGCTGGATGTCCTTGTACTGGTTGTGGAACGCGGACAGGTTCAGGAACAGGCGCTGGTCGAACAGCGACATCTTGCTGCCGATTTCGAAGCTGTCGACCGACTCGTCGTCGAATGGCTCGCCCGAACGCGGCACGGCGGTGGTGTTGGCGCGGATGTTGTAGCCACCCGACTTGAAGCCGCGCGATGCCAGGCCGTAGATCATGATGTCCGGGGTCACCTGGTAATCCAGCGAGACCTTCGGCGAAACGTTCTTGAAGTTGACCGTCTTGTCGAAATTGGCCGCGGTACCCCAGGACGTCTCGTATGCCGTACTGGTGTAGAAGCGGTTCAACGCGACGGCGTGCTTGTCCTCATCGGTGTAGCGCGCGCCGACGTCCAGCGTCAGCCGGTCGGTGAGATCAAACGTCCAATCGGCGTACAGCGCGATGCTCTTGGTGTTGACCACGCCCTGGGTGTCGCCGAACAGCGGATTGGTCAGGCCGGTGGCCAGCAGCGGATTCCAGAAATAGTTCAGTACCTGGCCGCCGGCGTCGCCGTTGAACCAGTACAGGCCCATCACGCCGCGGGCGCGACCACCGCCGTCGTAGTTGACCTGGAATTCCTGGCTGACCTGGCTGTCGCTGTAGAACGCGCGCACGTCGACCAGCGGCCGCGGCGTGGTGTCGAAGTCGATGTTGGTCTCGGTGTCCGACTCGCGCTTGGCGGCCACGTACTTGAACGCCCAGCTGTCGTTCGGACGCCAGTTCGCCGTGACCGAGGCACCCTTCATTTCCGTGTCGTTGACGTTCTTCATGCCACTGCGGATGTCGTAGCGGTCATCGATCGGCGGGTAGGCCGGGGCCAGCGGGTTCGGCGCCAGCATCTTCGCGCCGCGCACGCCGGACTGGTCGTCCATGTAGTCGAACGCCACCTGCACATCGAAATCGTCCTGCGAGTACGCGCCCAGCTGCATGCGCATCGCATTGATTTCCTTGTCGCTGACCTCCTGGCCGGTGAACGTGTTGGTGCCGAAGCCGTCGCGGTTCATGCTGGCGACCGACACCCGGCCGCGCAGGCCGCTGTCCTTGCCGCCGATCTCGCCGCCCAGCGCCGCCTTGACGTCCAGCTGGTTGTAATTGCCCACGGTGACCGAGGCGAACCCGGTGGTTTCCTGCGGCAAGCCGCGCGAGATGTACTTGATCGCGCCGCCGATGGTGTTCTTGCCGTACAGCGTGCCCTGCGGGCCGCGCAGCACTTCGATGCGCTCGACGTCGAACACGTCCAGCAGGGCGCCCTGCGGACGGGCGATGTAGACGTCGTCCAGGTAGATGCCCACGCCCGGGTCCACGCCCCACAGCGGATCGGCCTGGCCGACGCCGCGGATGTAGGCGGTCACCGTGCTGGTGGAGCCGCGCGCGGCGTAGATGGTCAGGTTCGGCACCTGCGCGTCGAGGTCGCCGATGTCCTCGATGGCCAGCTTGTCCAGCGTCTCGGCGGTGAACGCGGTGACCGCGACCGGCACGTCCTGCAGCGTCTCCTCGCGCTTGCGCGCAGTGACCTTGACAGCGTCGAGCGTGGTGGCGGTGTTGGCTGGCGGTGCGGCGGCCGGTGCGGCGTCCTGCGCCCATGCCACGGGCATGGACGACAACAGGACACAGCCGATGGCCAGGCTCAGGTGCTTGCGCTTCATGGGTCTCCCCCTCCCGGGTATGACATGGCGGCGGACGGATGCCGCCGATTGAAGCGAACACTAGGGCGCTGGCCGCGCGGACGGCATCGTACCTTCGTACAGTGGGACGGGCACGGCGCCGCTGCCGATACTCGCCGCACTTGCAAGCGGCCGTGGCCGAGGGGTGTGGGATGTCGTTCCTGATCGTGCTGGCCGCGCTGTGCTTCCTGATGTTCGTGGCCTACCGCGGCTACAGCGTCATCCTGTTCGCGCCCATCGCCGCATTGGGCGCCGTGCTGCTGACCGATCCCTCGCTGGTCGCGCCGATGTTCACCGGCCTGTTCATGGACAAGATGGTGGGCTTCCTGAAGCTGTACTTCCCGGTGTTCCTGCTGGGCGCGGTGTTCGGCAAGCTGATCGAGATCTCCGGCTTCTCGAAGGCGATCGTCGCCGGCACCATCAAGGTGGTCGGTGCGCAGCGCGCCATGCTGTCGATCGTGCTGGTGTGCGCGCTGCTGACCTACGGCGGCGTATCGCTGTTCGTGGTGGTGTTCGCGGTCTATCCGTTCGCGGCGGAGCTGTTCCGCCAGAGCAACATCCCCAAGCGGCTGGTGCCGGGCACGATCGCGCTGGGCGCCTTCACCTTCACCATGGATGCGCTGCCGGGCACGCCGCAGATCCAGAACATCATTCCCACGTCGTTCTTCGGCACCACCGGCTGGGCGGCGCCCGTGCTGGGCACGATCGGCGGCGTGTTCATCCTGATCGTCGGCATGACTTACCTGGAATGGCGCCGCCGCGCGGCCGCGCGTAACGGCGAGGGCTATGCCGGCACAGACGAACTGCGCAACGAACCGGAACCCTTCAAGGGCGACCGGCTGGCGCATCCGCTGGTCGCGATCCTCCCGCTGCTGCTGGTGGGCGTGGCCAACTTCCTGTTCACCCGCTGGATCCCCGGTTTCTATGGCGAGAGCCAGTCGTTCGTGCCCGCGGTGATCGGCAATCCGGCACCGGTGGTGCAGGAGGTATCGAAGGTGGCCGCGATCTGGGCCGTGCAGGGCGCGCTGCTGGTCGGCATCGCCTCGGTCATCCTGTTCGCGTGGAAGCCGGTGTTCGCCAGCTTCGCCGAGGGCACGAAGAGCGCCATCGGCGGCGCGCTGCTGGCGTCGATGAACACCGCTTCGGAATACGGCTTCGGCGCGGTCATCGCCGCCCTGCCCGGCTTCCTGGTCGTCGCCAATGCGCTGCAGGCCATCCCGGATCCGCTGGTCAACGAGGCCATCTCGGTCACCGCACTGGCCGGCATCACCGGCTCGGCCTCCGGCGGCATGAGCATCGCGCTGGCGGCGATGGCCGACAGTTTCATCGCCAACGCCAACGCGGCCGGCATTCCGATGGAGGTCCTGCACCGCGTGGCGTCGATGGCTTCCGGCGGCATGGATACGCTGCCCCACAATGGTGCGGTGATCACGCTGCTGGCCGTCACCGGCCTCAGCCACCGGCAGTCCTACAAGGACATCTTCGCCATCACCCTGATCAAGACCACCGCCGTGTTCGTCGTGATCGGCGTGTTCTACGCCACGGGCCTGGTCTGACGCCGCCGATGGGGTGACCGGGCTGTGCGCGCGGTCGCAAACGGCGTACGGTTCTTGGCCAATACTTCCCGCATTCCGGGGACAGCAGGGAAATCCGCATGGCGTACTACACCGTCCCGTGGCGTCGGCTCTTCGCGCGTGGCCCGTGGCGGCGCAAGACCGCCGGCACGCGTGCCCGCCTGGACGCCCGCGTCCCGTCACCACCGCAGGCGGCCGCGCCCAGTCTCGACACCCAGGTCCGCCAGCGGCTGAACCGCCTGTACGGCTGGAAAGGCGGCGAACGCGCCAGTCCGAAGGACACCGCGCCGGCGCCGGAAGCCGTGGTGGAACAGGCCGGCGGTCGCGTGGCGATGGGCCAGTCGAATCCGCGACTGCTGACGATGGCGCGCCCGCCGTTCGCGGTGCAGGCGCTGAACAACCTCGGCTACGGCGCCACCACCGCCACGGTCGCCGAGTTCAATGCGCTCGGCAGCAGCGATCGCCAGCGGTTGGCGAACTACGTGGACTGGCAGCTCAACTGGGACGCGATCGACGACAGCGCCGTCACTAACCGCCTCACTGCCGCCGGCTACACCACGTTGAACAAGTCGCTGACGCAATTGTGGGCCGACCACGTGGTGTCGGACCCCGAGTACGGCATCCGCATCCGGCCGGCCAATGAAGTGCAGCGTGCGGCGTTCGTGCGCGCGGTGTATTCGCGCCGGCAGGTGCGCGAAGTGCTGGTGAATTTCTGGCACGACCACTTCAACGTGCTCGGCAACGACTTCAGCACCGGCCCGGTGTTCGTACACTACGACCGCGACGTGATCCGCGCCAACGCCAAGGGCAACTTCCGCACCATGCTGGAAGCCGTCGCCCAGAGCACGGCGATGCTCTACTACCTGGACAACATCAGCAATTCGCGCTCCGGGCCGAACGAGAACTTCGCCCGCGAGCTGCTGGAGCTGCATACCTTCGGCGCCGAGAACTACCTGGGCTTCATGGATCCGTTCCAGGTGCCGCCCTGCCCCGAGGACCCGGCCTACCCGATCGGCTACACCGACATTGACGTGTACGAGACCTCGGCCGCCTTCACCGGCTGGTCGGCGAAGAACGGCCACTGGCAGTTCCCCGCCGAGAACGACGGCACCTTCGCCTACCGGCAGTCGTGGCACGACGCCGGGCCGAAGTTCCTGCTCGGCATGCTGATCTATCCGGAACAGCCCGCGCTGAAGGACGGCCGCGATGTGCTGGACCGCCTGGCCAGCCATCCGCGCGTGGCCAAGTTCATCTGCAAGAAGCTGATCCGCCGCTTCATCAGCGATACGCCGAAGCAGGCACTGATCGACAGCGCCGCGGCGATCTTCCGCACCAACTGGCGCGCGTCGAACCAGATCGAACTGGTGCTGCGGCACATCCTGAATTCCGATGACTTCATCAACAGCTTCGGCCAGAAGAACCGCCGTCCGTTCGACTGCGCCGTCGCCGCGATGCGCACGCTAGGCGGCGACTGGACGATCCGCCTGGACCACGGCCGCAGCGGCGACTTCATGTGGCTGTACGGCTTCACCGGCCACACGCCGTACAACTGGCCGGCGCCGAACGGGTATCCGGACACGGGACTGGCGTGGTCCGGCTCCAACTCGTACGCGATGACCTGGCGCCTGCTGGGCTGGCTGACCGAGAGCAAGGACGGCGACGTGCCGCTGCATCCGGTCGTGGACACCACCCGCGCCAACGTGCCGGTCGCCAACTGGACGGCGAACACCCTGGTGACATGGTGGTGCACGCGCCTGCTCGGCTACCAGCCGGAAGCCGCGCGCAAGCAGGCGCTGGTCGCGTTCATGGCGCAGAACGGCGATCCGAACACCTACGTCATCACCGACACCAACACGTGGCAGGGCAGCGACCTGAAGCGGCACTACAACCACGAGCGCCTGCGCAGCCTGGTGGCGCTGATCCTGATGACCCCCGAATTCATGAGCCGCTGAGGCCCCGATGACCGACTTCCGAGTAACCCGACGCGAGTTCGTCAAAGGCTGCGGTGCGGCCGCCATCGTCGGCACCGCGGGCGGCAGCCTGATGTTCGCCGATCCCGTCGACGCCGCCGTCAACAGCTACGATACCGTGGTGCACCTGTTCCTGCGCGGCGGACTGGATGGCCTGAACCTGGTGGTGCCGGTCAGCGGCGTGGACCGCGGCTTCTACGAGGAAGCCCGGCCCAGCCTGCAGATCGCCACCAGCGGTACGTACGGCGCCCTGCCGCTGACGCTGTCCGGCGGTGCCGCCACCGGCTTCGGCCTGCATCCGTCGGCCACCGGCCTGCGCGACCTCTGGAACGACGGCAAGATGGCCGTCGTGCACGCCTGCGGCATGGCGACCACGGTCACCCGCAGCCACTTCGACGCGCAGCTCTACATCGATCTCGGCACGCCCGGGAAATACGGCTCGCCGAGCGGCTGGATGACGCGCGCGTGGGAAACACGGCCGAACGGCACCGGCACCCTGCCCGCTCTGGGCGTCAGCGGCACGCAGCCCGCCGGACTGATGGGCGCGGTCGATGCGATGACGATGAACAGCCCGGGGGACTTCTCGCTCAACACCACGGCATGGAGCTGGCAGCGCACGCGCAGCGATTCCCCCAGCGGCCTGCGCGGCGTCAACGAAACCGTGGCCTCGTTGTGGAACGGCCAGACCGGCATGGAAAACGCCGGACGCCGCGCCGATGGCGCCCTGCGCCTGATCGGACAGCAGGGCTACGCCAGCCTGCCGGCCAGCTGGCCGACCGGCAACTTCGCGCAGCAGCTGTGGACCATCGCGCAGAGCATCCGCTTCAACCTGGGCTTGCGCTACGCCACGCTCGACCTGGGCGGCTGGGACACGCACGAGGGCCAGGGCACCGCCGGCAGCGGCTACCACTACTACCAGAACAAGATCAACGAACTGTCCGCCGCGCTGTCGGCGTTCTACGCCGAACTCAACGGCACCGGCGAGATGGCACGGGTGACGGTGATCGTGCAGTCCGAGTTCGGTCGCCGCGTGCGCGCGAACGCGAACGGCGGCACCGACCATGGTTACGGCAATCCGATGCTGGTGCTCGGCGGCCCGGTGAACGGACGCCGCTTCTACGGCACCTGGCCCGGCCTGAATCCGGAAACCCTCTCGCCCACGTTCGGCGACGTGCCGGTGACCACCGACTACCGCCGCGTCATGTCGGAAATCCTGATTCGCCGCATGGGCAATGCCAACCTCAGCCAGGTCTTCCCCGGCTACACCGGCTACGCCCCGCTCGGCATCGTGCAGGGATCGGACATCGCACCGAAGGGGGAAGCAGCCGCGGCGGTCACCGCGACGTCGATTCCCTCGCTGGTGGTTCCGGATGCGTCATCCGCCATGCCATCGACAAGCACATCCGCCGAACGCGCCGTGCCCGACTGGCAGCGCCGCGGCCCGGTGGACCGCATGCTGGTACGACGGGAGCGCTGACACTCCCGCGTTGTCCGTCAACCGGGTGCGGATGATGGACAACGCTGGTTCACGCGTTCCACCAGTTGCGCGTTGGCCCGCGTGACGGCCGCGCCAAGATCCTCGTAGAGTTCGGCTTCGCTGCCCCACCAGTTCACCGATGGTGCCTGTGGCCTCACGATGAACGAGGGCGTGTCGCCGAGCTGCGCCTGCAGGACCACCACCGGCGTATTCACCGCGTGCTGCTGCGCCATGTAAAGGCGCTTCAGGTGAACCGTCAGCCTCAGGCCTCCGGCCTCCGCTCCGGTAGCTGCGCCAGCGGCCACTAGGTGTTCCCGGATCAGATCGGGCGCGCGCTCGAACTGCAGCGCACGCCCGTTGTAGAGACCGGCAGACTCGCCGCCCGGTCGGGCATCCTCCACCTCCACCAGCGTCACCGCGCACGCCAGGCGGATGCGCGGCGCGTCCGCCGCCAGGCGTTGTGCTTGAAGAGGCGTCCGCTCTATCTGGGTCACGCAGCCGGAAGCCAGTCCCGTCAGCGCCAGCAGCAGGACGCGCGGGTATCGCGTCACGCGCCTGCCCCGGCGTCCACCGGCGTTGCCGGAAGTGGCTCGGCGGCGGGCGCGACGTCCGTGCCGGGTGCGGCATCCGTCGCCGGCGCTGCCTGCGTACCGGGCACCGTCGCCTCGTCCGTCACCGCCGCCGATGCAGGCAGGTTTCCGTCGGCTTGCGCCGCCACGGCCGTATCGTTGAGCGCCACCGCCGGCAATGCTCCTGCGCGCACCGGGTAGTAGCCCTGCAATGCCAGGCCCACGTTGAGGCGTGTCCATACCCAGTGGTCGGCGGCCTTCACCTGTTGGCCATTGAACATTTCGCCCTTGAACGGAGTGGACCCGCGCTTCTTCTCCTGGCGCTCGGCGCGGCCAGGCGCAGAGAAGTCGTACGCCATCATCTGGATGGTCTGGTCGATGCCGTGATCGAGCATGGCCGCAAGCTGGTCGCCGCCCAGTGCGATCCAACGCATCGCGTTGTCATCCGGCTTCTGGCCGCCGAGCGATTCCAGCGGGTAGTTGAACTGGTACAGGTGCGACGACACGACGCGGAGCTTTGGTTTGCCGTTCGACTTCGTCTCGCGGTCGATCAACGCCACATGCAGCCTGACCGCAAGATTCTGGAAGCGGCTATCGATCGCGTAACGCGGCGACACGACCAGCACGCCCTGTGTCGGCACGACACTGCAACCGAAGGACAAGCCGGCGATCACCACCATGCCGCCGCCACCGACGGCGGCCGGTGCGTCGCAACTGGTGATCTGCGGCTGGAGCGACAGGCCGTCGGAGGCGATACCGGCACGCAACGCCGCTTCCGCCTTCTGGCTGAAGGGATAGTCGACCAGCAGGTTGCGGAGCTCCACCACGCGTTCTTCCGCGTTGGACACTGCAGCCTTGTCGATCGCCGCGCCGATCAGCGCCCCCAGCAACCCACCTACCGCCGCACCGGTGGCGGCCCCGCTGGCCGGCACTTCGACCGCCAGTTCCTGCTGGCCCAGCACGATGTCCACCGGCAACCGCTCGGCGACGGGCATGGGCAGTGGCGCCGGCTTGGCGGCGTACGCAGACGTGGAGAGTGCGACCAGACTGGCGGCCGCGAACAGCATTCCCTTCATGATTTCCCCCTGGATGATGTGCGCGACGCATTCGCGTCGCGCGATCCAGGCAGGTCGTGTAGCGGCATTACCCCTAACGCCGCGCGCCTTCCTGGACGCGGCGAGTGTCGCCAAACCAGCGCGTTGCGGCAAGCCGCATCGCGGCATGCCGGGCTACGCCGGCAAAGCCAGGGCGCTCACCCCGTGCGCGCGTGCCACGCCTTCAGCAGTTCCGCTTCCTTTTCCCGCGTGATGCCCGCATTGAGCTTGGCCTGGCGCTCGGCCGGCAGGCTGCGGAACCACGCCAACAGGTCCTGCACGGTGGTGGCCAGCGGACGGAACGTCAGGCCGGCGGCGATCGCACGCTGGTTGCTCACCGAACCGTAGCCGGCGTAGTCGCTGTCCTTCGACGGCACCCAGATCGGCAGGCCGACCTGCTGTTCTTCCAGGAACTTGGGCGTCACGTGCGTCAGCGTCATGCCGCCGCCGGTGACGGCCTGGCAGCCGTACAACATCGCATCCATCGACAGCGGGTAATCCGGACCACAGGCGTTGAAGGTGCCTAGGGTCTTCGCTTCGGCCAGGCGGATCATCCACTCGCCCAGGTCGCGGCCGTCGATGATCTGGATGGGATCGCTGCCCTCGCCCGGCACCAGGATCTCGCCGCCCTGCGCCACGCGGTGCGGCCAGTAAGTGAAGCGGTCGGTCTCGTCGCGCGGACCCACGATGTAGCCAGGACGCACGATGGTGACGTTCTTGCCGAACTGCTTGTGCGCCTCGGCTTCGCTCAGCGCCTTCAGCGGGCCGTACAGATTGCCGATGTCGGCGCGCAGGGATTCCTGCGTTTCCGCCATCGCATCCTTGCCCTTGTACTGCGCCAGCGCCGAGGTTTCGGCAATGCCGGGCTTGCTGCCGTCGGCGTAGACCGAGATGGTCGAGATGAAGAGGTAATGGCCGACGTTGCCCTTCAGCACCTTGCCGGCATCGCGCACCCAGAACGGCAGGCTGGTGGGGTTGTCGATGCAGACATCCCATTTGCGCCCCTTCAGTGAGGCCAGGTCGCCGGTGTTGCGATCGCCGTGCAGTTGCTCGACCTCGGCCGGCCATTCCGGCGACGGTCGCTTGCCACGGTTGAACAGGGTGACCTTGTGGCCGCGCTTGAGCGCATAGTCGACCTGGAACGGACCGGTGAAGCCGGTGCCGCCGAGAATCAGGATGTTCAGCGGCTTCGCGGCCTTGCCGACTGGCCTGGCTTCGCTGGAGGCGGTGGCGAACGAAGGCAGCGCGGCGGCGGCGGCCGCCAGTGCGCCCAGCTTGAACAGGTCACGACGGGTGGTCATGCGGTGCTCCCCAGCATCGGTCAGGAAGATGACTAGATAGCACCGGCGCCGGCGCCCGCCCCCTGCCGGAAGTCGTTGTGACTTCCGTGCCCGGCGTATGGACCTTCCCGGAAGGCCTGCCGCCACCTGCCCGGTATATCCCGGGCAGGCCCACCGCATGGATCGGCGGATGCGACGGAGCAGGAAGATCCGCGGCGGCCTGTCCAGCGTCCGTCGGACGTGTCGTTGCAGGCCCGGCGACCGTCCCGGCTCCCGATGTGCGTTGATGCTCTCGGGGGCCAGACCGATGGAGAGACACGATGCCCGCTTCGCAGTCATTGATGACCACCCGCCGCGGCGAGTTCCGCACGCTGTACCGCGCCCTCGCCCGCAAGCCCGCCGCCTTCGCGTCCACGCCCATCGTGTTCTGCGAAGGGGATTCGTGGTTCTCCACGCCGCTGTCGATGAACCTGCTGGACTGGCTGGTCTATCCGACGCCGGAAGACGAGAAAAAAGGCGTGCCGCTGTTCGGCGCCGGCGGCCTGTTCTTCCGCACCGAGGACAGCGGCGATCTGGCCGTCGACATGTTCAACGCCCGCGGCATCCGCGACCTGTCCACGTGGTATCGCGGGTTCGAGTTCGACCTGGTGCTGATCAGCGCCGGCGGCAACGATTTCGTCGACACCTTCCTGCAGAGCACGTTCCGCGGCGCGGCGCCGATGAGTCCGGCGGCCGGCTTCCAGCGCGTGATCGCGACGGGCCGCTACGACGAGGTGCTGGCACGCTACCGCGCCTTCGTCACTGCGTTCCAGGCTATCCGCCCGCATACGCCGATCCTGGCGCATACGTACGACTACCCGCGCGAACTGGGCCGCGCAGCACGGCTGACACTCGGCAACCTGGGTGCAGCCGCGCTGCTGAAGAAAGGCGTGGGTCCATGGATCGGCAACAAGGTCGCGCACGTGCTGCCGCGCATCGAACAGCAGCGCGAGTTCGCACGCCTACTGATCGATGGCTTCGTCGACCGCGTGCTGGTCCCCCTGCGCGACGACCGCACCACCGGCAAGGTCTTCGACTTCGTCGACCTGCGAGGCGTGCTGACGCGCAGCGATCAATGGTTCGACGAGATGCATCCGACCGGCGCGGGATTCGCCGCGCTGGCAACCAAGTTCCGCCAGCAGATGCGGGCGAAGCTGGAGATCAAGTTGGGGTGAGGCGATCCATGGCTTCGCAGGATGGGTGGAGCGAAGCGATATCCATCACGCCATATGACGGGTGAGCGGCGCGCCTTCCTACCGCGAAGCCGGTCCATCTGTCGAGCCGAGTACCTTCCACGAAGAGGATGGGTATCGCTTCGCTCAACCAATCTTACGGGCTTAACGCGCTAGTGCCACGTGTCTTCCAGATACCGCGGCTTGCACGCGAGATAGCCGCCGATCACCAGCACCAGGATGCAGGCGCCGAGGAATGCCATCGGCAGCGCCCAGCCGTGCGTGTGTTCGTGCAACAGGCCGAAGGCGAGCGGGCCTGCGCACGAAAGCGAATAGCCCACGCCCTGCATGAAGCCTGACAGCGATGCCGAGCCTTCCGGCGTGCGCGTGCGCAGGTTGATCATCGTCAGCGACAGGGGGAACGTGCTGGGCCCCAGGCCGAGCAGCGCGACCCACAGCGCAGGCGCCGCCATCGGCGCGATCAACAGGCCGGCGAACGCGGCGGCGTAGAAACCCGCGCAGACCACCACCACGATGAAGGGATTGCGCATGCGCACCGCGATCTGCGGCATGGTCAGCGACGCCACCAGTCCCAGCGCGGAGAACAGCGCCACCATCGTGCCGCCGAGCGCGGGCGTTCCGCCGGCCTCGACCAGCAGCTTGGGCAGCCAGGTGAACATCGAGTACGTCACCAGCGAGGTCATGCCGAACATCAGCGCCATGCCCCACGCCACCGGAGAGCGCCATGCGCGGCCCGTCGGACGCGGTGCAGCCAGTTCCGGCGCCTCGTCGTCAACGGTGACTGCCGCATCGTGCACCCGCGCCAGCGTGCTCTTGTGTGCACGCTCCTGCCACAGCAGGAGGCACCAAGGCACGGCCGACGCCGCGGCGAACACCGCCCACAGGCCCAGCGAGATCCGCCAGCCGGCGGCTTCCATCACCGGCACCGCGACCAGCGCCGGCAGGATGGTGCCGGCTTGCAGCACGGTGATGTACAGCGTGCTGACCGTGCCGACGCGATCGGCGAAGTACCGCTTCACCAACGGCGGCAGCACGATGTTGCCGATGCCCATGCCGGCCAGCGCGGTCAGCGAGGCCGCCATCAATGCGGTCGTATCGCCCGCCGCACTGCGCAGCAGCAGGCCGAGCATCGCCAGCAACATGGCCAGCAGCGCCGTCCGCTCCAGGCCGGTGCGGTGCGCCAGCGACGGCGTCGCCACGCCGAACAGCGCGAACGCTGCCGTCGGCAGCATGCCGAATACCCCCGTCATGGTCGCGCCGAAACCGAACGTGTCGCCCAGCGTGCCGAGCAGCGGCGTTAGCGAGGTCACCGCCGTGCGCAGGTTGAACGCGGACAGCACGATGCCGAGCAGTACGAGTCCGCGGCCGGACCAGAGCGAAGCAGGTGCGGCGGGGGGTGTAGTCATTGAATCCATGGTGCCCATTATCGTCGACCGAATGATCGTGATCGGCACGCGCACGCAGACGCTGTGTCCCGCCCGACCGGCGAAGGCACGCATGCCGCACGCCTTGACGACAACGCCCGCGTAGCGTGCGCCGTGCGCACGACCTCATGATGCCGACCCATCGCGACGCGGGATGCGCTACCGCGTGATCGCGTGAACCTTCTCTCCGCCTGCGGGGAGAGGGAACGTGTAGCCTGCGCCGCGCGCACGACCTCAAGAAGCCTGACACCTGGCGATAGACAAAGAAAAAGCGGGCCGAAGCCCGCTTTTCCGTAACACGTCGCGATGTCGTGCGGCTTACTCGGCCGACACGCCCTCGCCTTCTTCCACGGCCTTGATCGACAGGCGGATGCGGCCCTGCTTGTCGACTTCCAGCACCTTGACCTTGACCACGTCGCCTTCCTTCAGCGCGTCGCTGACCTTCTCGACACGGTCGTTGGAGATCTGCGACACGTGCACCAGGCCGTCCTTGCCCGGCAGGATGGTGACGAACGCACCGAAGTCCATGATCTTGGCGACCTTGCCTTCGTAGATGCGGCCCGGCTCGACGTCGGACGTGATCTGCTCGATGCGGGCCTTGGCGGCCTGGCCGGCGGCGCCGTTCACCGAGGCGATGGTGATGGTGCCGTCGTCCTGGATGTCGATCTGCGTGCCGGTTTCCTTGGTGATCGCCTGGATCACCGAACCGCCCTTGCCGATCACTTCGCGGATCTTGTCGGGGTGGATCTTGATGGTGATCAGGCGCGGCGCGAACTCGCTCAGCTCCTGGCGCGGTGCGGACATCGCGTGGGCCATTTCGCCCAGGATGTGCAGTCGGCCGGCCTTCGCCTGCGTCAGCGCCTGCTTCATGATCTCTTCGGTGATGCCTTCGATCTTGATGTCCATCTGCAGCGCGGACACGCCGTTGGCGGTACCGGCGACCTTGAAGTCCATGTCGCCCAGGTGGTCTTCGTCACCCAGGATGTCGCTCAGCACGACGAAGTCGTCGCCTTCCTTCACCAGGCCCATCGCGATGCCGGCGACCGGCGCCTTGATCGGCACGCCGGCATCCATCAGCGCCAGCGAACTGCCGCAGACCGAGGCCATCGAGGACGAACCGTTCGACTCGGTGATTTCCGAGACCACGCGGATCGTGTACGGGAAGGCTTCCATCGTCGGCATCACGGCGAGCACGCCGCGCTTGGCGAGGCGGCCGTGGCCGATCTCGCGACGCTTCGGACCCATCATGCGGCCGGCTTCGCCCACCGAGAACGGGGGGAAGTTGTAGTGGAACAGGAAGTGGTCCTTCCACTCGCCGCCGACGGCGTCGATCACCTGGCCGTCGCGGGCGGTGCCGAGGGTGACGGCGACGATCGCCTGCGTCTCACCACGGGTGAACAGCGAGGAGCCGTGCACGCGCGGCAGCACGCTGACCTTGGAGGAGATGGGACGCACCTGGTCCAGCGCACGGCCGTCGATGCGGACCTTGGTCTTCAGGACCGAGGCGCGCATGGTCTGGTATTCCTGCTCGCTGAACTCCTTCGACAGGTCGCCCGTGCTCCACGCATTGGTTTCCGCCTGCGGAGCCAGCGTACCGATGATGGCCTTCTTCAGGCTGGAGATGGTGTCGCGGCGCTCGATCTTGTCGCGCACCTGGAACGCACCGGCCAGGCTGTCGCCCACGGCGTGGCGCAGGGCGGCGATCAGGCCTTCGTTCTTGGCCGGCGGCTGCCAGTCCCACTTCGGCTTGCCCGCTTCGGCGACCAGTTCGTTGATCACGGCGATGACCTTCTGCATCTCGCGGTGGCCGAACATCACGGCGCCCAGCATCACCTCTTCCGACAGCTCGGCGGCTTCGGATTCGACCATCAGCACGGCGTTGGCGGTACCGGCGACGACGAGCTCCAGCTTGGAGTCCTTCAGTTCGCTGACGGTCGGGTTCAACACGTATTCGCCGTTGACGTAGCCGACCTTGGCGGCACCGATCGGGCCGTTGAACGGCGCGCCGGTCAGGGCGACGGCGGCGGAGGCGCCGATCAGCGCCGGGATGTCGCCGTCGATGTCCGGGTTCAGCGACATCACCGTGGCGATGACCTGCACTTCATTGCGGAACTCTTCCGGGAATAGCGGACGCAGCGGGCGATCGATCAGGCGGGAGATCAGCGTCTCCTTCTCGGTCGCGCGGCCTTCGCGCTTGAAGAAGCCACCCGGGATGCGGCCGCCGGCGTAGAACTTCTCCTGGTAGTCGACCGTCAGGGGGAAGAAGTCCTGGCCTTCGCGGGCCGACTTCGCCGCCACGGCGGTGACCAGCAGCACGGTGTCGTCGAACTTGACGACGACGGCGCCACCGGCCTGGCGGGCGACTTCGCCGGTTTCCAGGGTGACCTGGTGCTTGCCGTACTGGAAGGTTTTGGTGATTTTTGCCACGGGGGTTTCCTTGGGATGCCTTGTGCGGGTTGGACCTCACACGACCCTTGTCGCGTGCGGCTGGCCGGATGCGTCCGGCCGGTGGTACTGAACGGGGCGGGCCCGGTGCGGCCAGCGGATGCAGCGCATTCCGTTCCCTGAAATGCAAACCGCGGCGCATCTCTGCGCCGCGGTCGGGGGTATATCAGCGACGCAGACCGAGCTTTTCGATCAGGGTCTTGTAGCGCTCGTTGTCTTTCTTCTTGAGGTAGTCAAGCAGGCTGCGGCGGCGGTTGACCAGCTGCAGCAGACCACGGCGGCTGTGGTGATCCTTCTTGTGGGTCTTGAAGTGGCCGCTGAGGTGCTCGATGCGAGCGGTGATCAGGGCGACCTGCACTTCCGGGGAGCCGGTGTCGTTGGTGCCACGGGCGTTGTCGGCAATGACTTTCTGGGTATCGATGGACATGGTGTTCTCGGTTGATGCGTGGCCTGCAGGAACGCGGGCTGTCCTCCGCGCGCACCGCCTGGCTCGCCATTGATGAAGCTGGGGAAATAACGGACGTGCCGGTACAAAACCGGCGGCGTAGTGTAGCCGCCGGGTCCTTGTGAAACAAGGTTTTATTGTTCCTTGCCCGCCTTCGTGGCGGTACCGGCGACCGCCCAGGCGAACAGGCGCTGTGGCGACAGCGTGCCATCGGCGGACACCGAACCCAGCCCGATCACGCGTCCCTCCGGCCCATGAACGGCGACCGGACCCTCGCTGGGAGGATGTCCAGGCAGCCGTTGGCCCTGGGCCAGCCGGCGCACGCCGGTGGCATCGACATCCACGCGCGGAAAGCCGGTCAGGCCGGCGTCGATGGGCAGCAGGCAAGCCTGGAGGGCCGCTTCGCCACCCTGTTCAGCCAATGCCTGCAGCGCCTGCAGGGTGTACATCCGGGGCTGCCTGAACGGATCGACCCAGAGGCGTCGCAAGGCCCCGACATGCGCGCCGCATCCCAGGGCCTCGCCCAGGTCACGGACAAGACTGCGCACGTAGGTGCCGGAGCCGCATTCCACCCGCAGCGACAGGCGATCGGGAGCCATCTCCAGGATCTCGATGCCATGCACCTCGACGTCGCGCTCGGGCGCGTCGATGGCATCACCGCGGCGCGCCTTCGTATAGAGCGGTTCCCCGCCCTGCTTGAGCGCCGAATAGATCGGGGCCCGCTGGCGGATACGGCCCTTCAGCGGCGCCAGCGCGGCCTCGAGCGTGGCGACGTCCAGCGATGGCACCGGGCGTTCGCGCAGCGGCGCGCCCTCGGCATCGTCGGTGTCGGTGGTGGTGCCCAGCACGGCCACCGTGTCATACGCCTTGCGGGAACCCAGCAGCAGGCCGGCGATCTTGGTGGCTTCGCCGAAGCAGAGCGGCAGCAGGCCGGTCGCGAGTGGATCGAGGCTGCCGGTGTGCCCGCCCTTCTCCGCGCGGAACAGGCGCCGCGCGACCTGCAGGGCGCCGTTCGAACTCATGCCCTGCGGCTTGTCCAGCAGCAGCAGGCCATCCAGCGGACGGAATTTGAGCTTCGGCAGCGACATCGGGCGGCGCGCTTTCCTGGGTGGGAGCGGGCGTCATGCCCCGCATGGGTTCATGCCCGCGATGCTGTCGCACCAACGCCCCACGGCGTGCACGTCAACGCTTTACGCGTTGTCGTCGTCGGCCGGTGGCGGCGGCAGGTCGCGCAGCAGGTTCTCGATGCGTTCGCCGCGGTCGACGGAGTCGTCGTAGTGGAAGTGCAGTTCGGGCACGTGGCGCATCTTCACGCGACGCGCCAGCTCCATGCGCAGCCCCCAGGCCAGTTCCTTCAGGCCCTTCACGGCTTCGACGGAACGGTCCGGCAACAGCGCGGTGACGAAGACCTTGGCATGCGCCATGTCGCGGGTCACTTCGACGTCGGACACGCTGACCGACGGCAGGCCGTGCTCACGCACGGCCTCGTGCACCAGCGTACCCAGCTCGCGACGGAGCTGGGCGGACACGCGGTCGGTGCGGTGGAACGACTTGGTGGGCACGTGATTAGTGATTCGCTATTCGTGATTCGTAGAAAACGGGGCCGGGACTGGGAGGACTCGTGATCCGCTGTTGCGAATCACGAATCACCACTCCCGAATCACGCGAACCCTTACAGGGTTCGCTGGACTTCGATGCGCTCGAAGCACTCGATCTGGTCGCCGGGCTTGACGTCGTTGTAAGCCTTCACGCCGATGCCGCATTCGGTGCCGTTGCGCACTTCGTCGACGTTTTCCTTGAAGCGGCGCAGCGATTCCAGTTCGCCCTCGAACACCACGGTGTTGTCGCGCAGCACGCGGATCGGCTTGTTCCGCTTGACCGTGCCTTCGACCACCATGCAGCCCGCGACCGCGCCGAACTTGGAGCTGCGGAACACGTCGCGCACTTCGGCGATACCGATGATCTCTTCGCGGATCTCCACGCCCAGCAGGCCGGACGCCACCTGCTTCACCTGGTCGATCACGTCGTAGATGATCGAGAAGTAGCGCATGTCCACGCCATTGGCTTCGACGATGCGGCGTGCCGACGCATCGGCGCGCACATTGAAGCCGATGACCGTGGCCTTGGAGGTGACCGCGGAGTTGGCGTCGGATTCGGTGATGCCACCCACGCCGGAACTGATGATGTTGATGCGGATGGATTCGTTGGACAACGCGGTCAGCGAATGGCGCAGCGCCTCCACCGAACCCTGCACGTCGGCCTTGATGATCAGGTTGAGGCTGAGCTGGCCTTCGCCCTTGCCCAGCTGCGCCATGATGTCTTCCATGCGGCTGCCGGCGGACTGCACCAGGCGCGATTCGCGGCGCTTGGTATCGCGTTGCTGGGCCACGTCCTTGGCCAGGCGCTCGTCCGCGACCACTACGAAATCGTCACCGGCCTCGGGCACGCCGGACAGGCCGAGCACCTGTACGGGGATCGACGGGCCGGCCGAGTCCGGCTGCTTGCCGGTCTCGTCGAACAGGGCGCGGACGCGGCCGTACTGCACGCCGCACACCAGGTAGTCGCCCTTCTTCAGCTGGCCCTGCTGGACCAGCACCGTGGCGACCGGGCCACGGCCCTTGTCCAGCGAGGACTCGATGACGGTGCCGCTGGCGCGGCCATCGGCCACTGCCTTCAGCTCCAGCACTTCGGCCTGCAGCGAGATGGCGTCCAGCAGCGCGTCGATGCCCTGCCCGGTCTTGGCCGAGACTTCGATGAACTGCGTGTCGCCACCGAACTCCTCTGCGACCACGTTGTGCGCCAGCAGCTCGTTCTTGACGCGCAGCGGGTCGGCGCCGGACTTGTCGATCTTGTTGACCGCGACGATCAGCTGCACGCCGGCCGCCTTGGCCTGCTGCACCGACTCCACGGTCTGCGGCATGACGCCATCGTCTGCCGCCACCACCAGCACCACGATGTCGGTCAGCTTGGCGCCACGGGCGCGCATGGCGGTGAACGCCGCGTGGCCCGGGGTGTCCAGGAAGCTGATGACGCCCTTGCCGGTTTCGACGTGATAGGCACCGATGTGCTGGGTGATGCCGCCGGCTTCGCCGGTGGCGATCTTGGTACGACGGATGTAGTCCAGCAGCGAGGTCTTGCCGTGGTCGACATGGCCCATGATGGTGACCACCGGCGGACGCGCGACCTTGTCGCCCTGGTGCTCTTCCGAATGCGCCAGCAGTTCGTTCTCGACGTCGTTGGCGTCGGCACGCACGGCCTTGTGGCCGAGCTCTTCGGTGATCAGCGCAGCGGTGTCGTGATCGATGGACTGGGTGATGGTGGCCATCACGCCCATCTTGAACAGCGCCTTCACCACGTCGCCGCCCTTCAGCGCGAGCTTCTGCGCCAGATCGGCCACGGTGATCGTTTCGCCGATCGCCACTTCGCGCACGATCGGCGCGGTCGGACGCTCGAAGCCATGCGCACCACCGCCACCGCGGCTCTGCTCATGGCGACGCGGCGGCTTGGGCTTGCCACGCGACGCGCCGCGACGGGCGCGGTCGGCGGCGGACAGGTGCAACTGGCCGGCGAAGCGGCTGGTGTTGTCGTCGTCTTCGACGCCGGCCACCATCGCGTGCGAGCCGCGGGTCTTGTGCTTGGCGGCGGCCGCATTGTTGCGGTCGTCGGTGCGCGGCGGATCCTTGCGCACGACCAGCTTGGGCACGTGGTGGCCCTGCGTGGCCGGCTTCGCGGGACGTGCGGTCTCGTCGCCATCGACGGCCACGGCACCGGCGGCCAGGGCGGCGGCTTCGGCATCGGCCTGCGCACGCGCGGCTTCGGCTTCGGCGCGGACAGCGGCCTCTTCCTGGCGGCGACGCTCGAGTTCCTCGGCGCGCTTGGCGTCTTCCTGTGCCAGGCGCTGCTGTTCGTCCAGGTTGCGCTGGCGCGACTCTTCCAGCTTGCGCAGGATCTCGGCGCGTTCCGGATCGGCTTCGTTCTGCCAGTTGGTGCTGACGGACTCGGCATCGGTCGGCTTGGTGTAGGTGCGCTTCTGGCGCACTTCCACGTTCACCGTGGTCTTGCTGCGGCCGGCCGCGACGGTGACTTCCTGCACCTTGCGGCGGTTCAACGTGATCTTCTTGGGCGCAGCCTCATCCACTGCGGCATCGCTCTTGCCGTGCGAGCGCTTGAGGAAGCCGAGCAGCTTCACTTTTTCCATGCTGGTCACGACCTGGTCTGGACCGCTGAAGCTCATGCCGGCTTCGGACAGTTGCTCCAGGAGTTTTTCGACCGGCGTGTTGACCAGTTCAGCGAGCTTGCGGATGGTGGTTTGCTGCGACATTCGGATCCTAGGTTGGGTTTCGCGCCCCCCCGGTGGCGGTGGGGCAACCCTGTTCAAGAGGGGGAATTCTAAGCCCTGCGGGTGCCAGGGCGGTGTTCATGGGTGGCTCATGCGCCGGGTTCCATGCGGGCCCGGACGGCGGTCACTCGCCGCGCTCCAGGCGGGCGATTTCCTCGGCGCGGGCGGCCAGGATGAGCGCCGCAGCGCGGCCCTCGTCCAGCCCCTCGATACCGAATTCGACCACCTCGTCGGCGGCCAGGTCGGACAGGTCCTCGCTGGTGCGGACGCCATGCGAGGCCAGCGCGAACGCGGTCTCCTCGTCCATGCCCTCCAGCGCCAGCAGGTCGTCGGCCGGGTGGTCGCCTTCCAGACCCTCCTCCTCGGCCAGTGCCTCGTTCAGCAGGGCGTCGCGGGCACGCGAACGCAGCTCCTCGACGATGTCCTCGTCGAAGCCTTCGACCGCCAGCAGTTCGCCGACCGGCACGTAGGCGATTTCCTCGACCGTGCTGAAGCCCTCGGCGACCAGGATGGCAGCGATTTCCTCGTCCACTTCCAGCTTGTCCATGAACAGCTGCCGGGCGACGACCTGCTCGGCCTCGCTCTTGGCCTGCACCTGGTCGGCGGTCATGACGTTGAGCTGCCAACCGGTCAGGCGACTCGCCAGGCGCACGTTCTGGCCGCCCTTGCCAATCGCCTGCGCCAGGCGGTCTTCCGCCACGGCCAGGTCCATCGAGTGCTTCTCTTCATCGACGATGATCGACTGCACTTCGGCCGGCGCCATCGCATTGATGACGAAGGTGGCCGGGTTGTCGTTCCACAGCACGATGTCCACGCGCTCGCCGTTGAGTTCGTTGCTCACGGCCTGCACGCGCGAACCACGCATGCCGATGCAGGCGCCGATGGGATCGGTGCGGGTGTCGTGCGCCAGCACGGCGATCTTGGCGCGGTCGCCCGGGTCGCGTGCGCAGGCCTTGATCTCGACCAGACCCTGGCCCACTTCCGGCACTTCCAGCTTGAACAGCTCGATCATGAATTCCGGCGCGGCGCGGCTGATGAACAGCTGCGGGCCGCGCGGTTCGTAGCGCACGTCGAACAGGTAGCCGCGGACGCGGTCGCCGGCGCGCAGCACGTCGCGCGGGATGCCCTTGTCCTTCGGGATGAAGGCTTCGGCGTTGCCGCCCAGGTCCACGTAGATGTTGCCGCGCTCGGCGCGCTTGACCACGCCGGTGACCAGTTCGCCCACGCGGTCCTTCCAGGCGTCGACCACCTGTGCGCGCTCGGCCTCGCGGACGCGCTGCACGATGACCTGCTTGGCGGCCTGCGCGGCGATGCGGCCGAAGTCGGGGTTCTCGATCTTCTCTTCGATCCAGTCGCCCACTTCGGCGCCTTCGGCTTCGTCCTCGGCGTCCATCAGGCGGATCTGGCGATCCGGCGACTCCATCACGACGTCGTCGGCCACCACTTCCCAGCGGCGGAACGTCTCGTACGCGCCATCCTTGTGGTCGATGGTGACGCGCACCTGCACGTCCTGGTCGAGGTAGCGCTTCTTGGCGGCGGACGCCAGCGCGGCCTCGATGGCTTCGAAGATGACTTCGCGCGGCACGCCCTTCTCGTTGGCCACCGCATCCACGACCAGCAACAGTTCCTTACTCATTGATCACTCCGCGCGCGGCTTGCGGGCCGCCGGTTGGTTGGGTTTTTTCTTGGTTTTTCCGGCAGGCGCGCGCTTGGCGTCTGCCGGCTTCTTGGCGCCGGCCTTGCGGCCGCCACCGGGTTTCTCGGGTGCCAGGCCCAGCGCGGCCCAGTCGGGGACCAGTCGTCCCTTGTCGATGTTGTCGAACGCCACCGTCATCTCGGCGTCGTCCACGGTGAAGACGATGTTCTCGCCCTCGATACGGCTGATCGTGCCCTGCAGGCGACGACGGCGGTCCTGCGGCAGCTTCAGCACGACCTTCGCCGACTCGCCGACGAAGCGCGCGTAGTGCGCCAGCTGGAACAGCGGACGGTCCACGCCGGGCGAGGAGACTTCCAGCGTGTAATTGCCGGTGATCGGATCCTCGACGTCCAGCTGCGCCGACACTTCGCGGCTCACGGCTTCACAATCTTCGATGTTGACGTGGCGCGTCGCACGCTCGGCTTCCTGCACATCGATGTACAGGCGCACCGTGGCGCCGCCCGGCGCGGGCAGGTATTCGATGCCGAGCAGTTCCACGCCCAGTGCCTGGACGGTCGGTGCCAGCAGGTTGGCGATGTCGTTGGCCTTGTCGCTCACGGATTCGCTGCCGATGTTCGTGGTATTCGTGACGCTGAAACAGACAAGGGGCCCGATGGGCCCCTTGTCCGATACGCTGGATGTCGGTGCAACGACGGGAACATGCGTCGTTGCGTGCCCAGGTTTTTCGTCGGCCGCCGTATTCGGCGACCTCGGTCAAACATGGTAGCGGGGGCAGGATTTGAACCTGCGACCTTCGGGTTATGAGCCCGACGAGCTGCCAGACTGCTCCACCCCGCAGCAGAAGCGAAATTATGATGAATACGCTGGTGCATTGCAAGCCTTGTCATGCACCAAGTTGAAACATCGCGTTCATCACGCGTGCCGGCGATGCCTGCAGGCGGGATACCTCATTCAAACCGGGAGCCGACCTCAGCCGGCGAAGGCCAGCCTGCACCACGCCATGATCGGGTTCCAGGCCACGCCCAGCGCCAGCAATGCGAGCGCGTTCACGCCGAACACCAGCGGCACCACGCGGTCCGCGCGCGGCGGCGGGATCTCGCCGACCGGCTCGTCGAAGTACATCACCTTGATCACGCGCAGGTAGTAGAAGGCACCGATCACCGCGCACAGCACGCCGACGATGGCCAGCCACAGGAAACCGCCATTGACGGCCGCACCCAGTACGACCAGCTTCGCCCAGAAGCCCAGGAACGGCGGTACGCCGGCCAGCGACGCCATCACGCACAGCACCAGACCGGCCTGCCACGGGTTGCGCGCGTTCAGGCCCTTGAAGTCGTCGATCCGGTCGGCCTCGAATCCCTGCCGGGACAGCACGATGATCGCGCCGAACGCCGCCGCCGACATGATGGCGTAGCTGATCGCATAGAACAGGGCTGCCGAATAACCCGTTTCGCCGCCGCCAGCGAAGCCGACCAGCAGGAAGCCGACATGCGATACGGTCGAGTAGGCCAGCATGCGCTTGAGGTTGGTCTGCGCGATGGCGATGACGTTGCCGATCACCAGCGACGCGGCCGCGAGTCCGGCCAGCAGCCACTGCCACTGCTCGGCCGCCGGGCCGACACCGTCCTGCAGCAGGCGGAACGCCATGCCGAACGCGGCCAGCTTCGGCGCCGCGCTGATGAACAGCGTCACCGGCGTCGGGGCACCGTGGTAGACGTCGGGCAGCCACATGTGGAATGGCGCCGCGCCCAGCTTGAAGGCCACGCCAGCGACCATGAACACCACGCCGGTCAACAGCAGCATGCGCTGGTCGCCGCCACCGCCAAGCGCATTGCCCGTGGCATCGAAGATCGCCGGCAGGTGCAGCGAACCGGTCGCACCATAGACCAGCGACATGCCGTACAGCAGCAGGCCCGACGCCAACGAGCCCAGCACGATGTACTTCATCGCCGCCTCGGCCGACAGGCCATCGTCGCGGTTCAGCGCGACCAGCGCGTAGGAACACAGCGCCAGCAGTTCCAGGCCCAGGTACACCATCACCAGGCTGCCGGCGGACACCATCATCATCATGCCGGCGGTGGCGAACATCACCAGCACCGGTGCTTCGCCCGGATACAGATTGCGCTCGCGCAGGTAGGGCCAGCCGTAGACCAGCGACAGCGCGCTGACCGCGACGATCACCACCTTGCTGACATCGGCCAGCGTATCGCGCACGAACATGCCGCTGAACGCACTGCCCTGCCCGCCCACGCCCGTGGCCAGCATCCACACCACGGCGGCCATGACGACGAGCGCCAGGGCATGCGTGATGATGCGGCGGGAGTTGTCGAGGAACAGGTCCAGCATCAGCAGCGCGAACGCGCCGCCGATCAGGGTCAGCTCGGGCAGCAGCGGCTGCAGGTCGGCGGCGGAGATGGGCATCGGCGTCGTCATGGTTCTTCCTTACAGCTTGCTGTTGGCGAGCTGCATCGCCAGTTGCGCGATCGACGGTTCCATCAGGTCGGTCAGCGGCTTGGGATACACGCCCAGCGCCAGCACGCAGACGGCGAAGCCGCCGAGCACGAGCGACTCGCGCAGGGACACGTCCTTCAGTTCGGCCACGTGCGCGTTCGCCACGTCGCCGAGGATCACGCGCTTGACCAGCCACAGCGTGTAGGCGGCACCTATCACCAGCGTGGTCGCGGCGAAGAACGCGATGAGCGGATGCTGCTGGAAGCTGGCCAGGATCACCATGAACTCGCCGACGAAACCGCTGGTGCCCGGCAGGCCCGAATTGGCCATGCCGAACAGGATGAAGAACGCACCGAACCACGGCATCGTGTTGATGACGCCACCGTAGTCCTTGATCATTCGGGTGTGCATGCGGTCGTACAGCACGCCGACGCAGGTGAACATCGCGCCGGAAATGAAACCGTGGCTGATCATCTGCACCATCGCACCCTGCAGGCCGAGCCGCGCACCGTCCAGGTTGCCGTAATCGCGCACCAGGCTGAAGGCGATGAAGATGCCGAGGGTGACGAAGCCCATGTGCGAGACCGACGAGTAGGCGATCAGCTTCTTCATGTCGTCCTGCACCAGTGCCACCAGGCCCACGTAGACCACGGCGATCAGCGACAGCACGATGACGAACATGGCCCATTCGTGGCCTGCATCCGGCACGATCGGCAGGCTGAAGCGCAGCAGGCCGTAGCCGCCGATCTTCAGCGCGATCGCCGCCAGGATCACCGAACCGGCCGTGGGCGCCTCGACGTGCGCATCCGGCAGCCAGGTATGCACCGGGAACATCGGGATCTTCACGGCGAAGGCGATCAGGAAGGCGAAGAACAGCCACGTCTGCTCTTTCGCATCCAGCGGCATCGCGTAAAGGTCCGCCAACTGGAAGCTGCCGCCCTTGATGTACAGGTACACCAGGCCGACCAGCATCAGCACCGAGCCGAGGAACGTGTACAGGAAGAACTTCAGCGAGGCATAGATGCGACGCGGGCCGCCCCAGACACCGATGATCAGGAACATCGGGATCAGCATCGCCTCGAAGAACACGTAGAACAGCATCGCGTCGCTGGCCGCGAAGATGCCGTTGGTCAGGCCTTCGAGGATCAGGAACGCGGCCACGTACTGGGCGACGCGCTTGTTCACCGAACCCCACGCACCCGCCAGCGTCAGCACGGTGATCAGCGTATTGAGCAGCAGCAGCGCCACCGCGATGCCGTCGGCACCGAGGTTGTAATGGATATCGAAGCTCGGGATCCACGCGTGGCGCTCGACGAACTGCAGGCCCGGATCGGCGTAGTTGAACCAGGTCAGCAGGCCGACGCTGAAGACGAAGGTCAGCACCGCGACCGCCAGGCCCAGCCAGCGGGCGACGTCCGCGCGGGCGTTCCCCACGGCGAGCACCAGCGCACCGCCCAGGATGGGCAGCCAGATCAGAACACTAAGCAGGGGCCAGTTCGACACGTTGTGTTATCCGTTGAGTTCTTCGCCAGGACGCTCTGGGAGGAGCGACGCCAGGTCGTTACTGCCAAAACTTGATGACGACGCCCAGCAGCAGGATCAAGCCGATGATCATCGCGAATGCGTAGTGGTACAGGTAGCCGGACTGGGTCTTGCGCAACAGTTGCGCGCCCAGGTCGACCAGTTTCGCCGTGCCATTCACGGCCGCGCCATCGATCACGTAGGTATCGAAGGCGCGCGAAGCCTTGCCGAGCTTCACGCCGCCGCCGGCGAACCCGTTGATCCACAGATGGTCGGCCCAGTACTTCTTGTCCAGGATGTTGGTCAGGAAGGCACCGACGGTGCTGCGACGCATCTTGCCCGGCAGCTCCGGCTTGAACAGGTAGAGGAAGGTCGCCAGCAGGAAGCCGCCCAGTGCCAGCCAGAACGGTGACATCTGCATGCCGTGGATCGCATACCGCACCGGCCCGTGCCAGAACTCGTCCTTCAGCGCCATCACTGTGTCACGGGGCGACAGCGCGACGCTCGGATCGATGCGCAGGAAGTCGATCGCACCCAGGAAGAACGGCGTCACTTCATGGTGGCCGCTCCAGTCGGTACCGAACAGCATCGGCCCGATGGTGAAGAAGCCGATGAAGATCGAGGGGATCGCCAGCAGTACCAGCGGCACCGTCACGACCCACGGCGATTCGTGCGGTTCGTGTGCGCCATGGTGGCCGTGATCGTCGTGCGCATGATCGTGATGCGCATCGTGACCGTGGTCGTCATGGGCGTCGCGGAACCGTTCCTTGCCATGGAACGTCAGGTACAGCAGCCGGAAACTGTAGAAGCTGGTGACGAACACGCCCAGCAGCACCGCCCAGTAGCCGTAGGTGGCAATCCACTCGCTCGGACCGCTGATGCCCTGGGCTGCCATCACGCCCATCTCGGCCACTTCCCTGCCTACCTCGTGCGCCACGTGCTGGTGGTGCGCCGCGGCCTCGATGATGGTGTCCTTCGAGTAGAAGCCCGAGAAGAACGGCGTACCGACCAGTGCCAGCGTGCCGACCAGGCTGGTGATCCAGGTGATGGGCATGTACTTGCGCAGGCCACCCATCTTCCGCATGTCCTGCTCGTGGTGCATGCCGATGATGACCGAGCCGGCCGCCAGGAACAGCAGCGCCTTGAAGAAAGCGTGCGTCATCAGGTGGAACACGGCCGCCGAGTAGGCGGACACGCCCAGCGCCACCGTCATGTAACCCAGCTGCGACAGCGTGGAGTACGCGACCACGCGCTTGATGTCGTTCTGCACGATGCCGATCAGGCCGGTGAACAACGCGGTGGTCGCGCCGATGAACAGCACGAAGTCCAGCGCGGTCTGCGACAGTTCGAACAGCGGCGACATGCGCGCCACCATGAAGATGCCGGCGGTCACCATCGTGGCGGCATGGATCAGCGCCGAGATCGGGGTCGGGCCTTCCATCGAATCCGGCAGCCACACGTGCAACGGCACCTGCGCCGACTTGCCCATGGCACCGATGAACAGGCAGATGCAGGTCAGCGTGGCCATCGACCAGATCATCGGCTGGTCGAGCACCTGCCAGGTGTGGCCGAACAGGGTGACGGCACCGGACCACACCGGCACGGCCTTGCCGGCCAGCATTGGCGTGTTGGCGAACACCGTGGCGTAGTCGAGCGTGCCGAACATCAGCAGCACGCAGCCGATGCCGAGCAGGAAGCCGAAATCGCCCACACGGTTGACCAGGAACGCCTTCATGTTGGCGAAGATCGCCGTCGGGCGCTTGAACCAGAAGCCGATCAGCAGGTAGGACACCAGGCCCACCGCTTCCCAGCCGAAGAATAGCTGCAGGAAGTTGTTGCTCATCACCAGCATCAGCATGCTGAAGGTGAACAGCGAGATGTAGCTGAAGAAGCGCTGGTAACCCGGGTCCTCCGCCATGTAGCCGATCGTGTAGACGTGCACCAGCAGCGACACGAAGGTCACCACGACCATCATCATCGCGGTCAGCTTGTCGATCATGAAACCGACATGGCCGTTGATGTTGCCCACCTCGAAGAAGGTGTACAGGTTCTCGTTGAAGGGCGACGCGCCCTGCGCCACCAGTTGGTACAGCACCCAGCACGACAGCACGCAGCTGGTCGCCACGCCCAGGATGGTCGCCGTGTGCGCGCCCGCGCGGCCCACGAAACGGCCGAACAGGCCGGCGATGATGCTGCCCAGCAGCGGCGCCAGCACGATGGTCAGCAGCACGTTCTTGGAAAGGAGGACTTCCATACCGGTCATCGGTGCATCAGCCTTTGAGCGTGTCGACTTCGGCCACGTTGATCGTGCGCCGGGTGCGGAACAGGGTGACCAGGATCGCCAGGCCGATGGCGGCCTCGGCGGCGGCCACGGTGAGGATGAAGAAGACGAAGATCTGGCCGGCCGCATCGCCCAGTTCGCGCGAGAACGCGACGAAGTTGATGTTCACGGACAGCAGCATCAGTTCGATCGACATCAGCAGGACGATGACGTTCTTCCGGTTGAGGAAGATGCCCGCCAGGCTGATGCAGAACAGCACGGCGCCAAGCGCCAGCAGGTGGCCTACGGAAATCATGCCTTGCCCTCCCCTTCCACCGGCTCACCGGCCGGTGTTTCGCGCACCGGCTTCTCCGCCGGCATCGACACCAGGCGGATGCGGTCGCTTGCCTTGACCCGCGACTGCTCGCCCGGGTCCTGCGTCTTGATGCCGGTGCGCTTGCGCAACGTCAGCATCACGGCGGCCACCACGGCCACGGTCAGGATGACGGCGGCGAACTCGAACGGCAGCAGGAACTCGGTGAACAGCGTGCGCGCCAGCCAGGCCGTATTGGATACGTCGGCAGCGGCCGATGCGGCGTTGTCCGGGAACGGCACGGCGCTGCGCGCCTTGATGCCGATCAGCACCAGCATCTGCGCCAGCATCACCAATGCGACCACCAGGCCGACCGGAAGGAACTTCACCCAGCCCTCGCGCAGCGCGTCGATATCGATGTCGAGCATCATCACCACGAACAGGAACAGCACCATCACCGCGCCCACGTAGACGAGGATCAATGCGACGCCGAGGAACTCCGCGCCGACCAGCAGCCAGATGCAGGCCACCGAGAAGAACGTCAGGATGAGGCACAGCACGGCATGCACCGGGTTGCGCACGCTGATCACCGCGCCGGCGGCGATGACCGCGACGGTGGCGAAGGCGTAGAAACTGATCAGGACCCAATCCATGCTTCGGACCTCAACGGAAAGCGGCGTCGGCGGCGCGGCGCTCGGCGATCTCGGCTTCCAGCCGGTCTCCGATCGCCAGCAACTGCGGCTTGGTGACGATGTTCTGCCCGCGCTTGTCGAAGTGGTACTCCAGCACGTGCGTTTCCACGATCGAGTCCACCGGGCAGCTTTCCTCGCAGAAACCGCAGTAGATGCACTTGAACAGGTCGATGTCGTAACGCGTGGTGCGACGGGTGCCGTCCTCGCGCGGGGCCGAGTCGATGGTGATCGCCAGCGCGGGGCACACGGCCTCGCACAGCTTGCAGGCGATGCAGCGTTCCTCGCCGTTCGGATAGCGGCGCAGCGCGTGCAGGCCACGGAAGCGCGGCGACTGCGGGAACTTCTCCATCGGGTACATCAGCGTGTACTTCGGCTTGAAGGTGTACTTCAGCGTCAGCCACAGGCCCTGGAGCAGTTCCAGCAGCATCAGGCTCTTGAAGTAGTGCACAACCTTGCTCATGTCTTACACACCCTTCTCGAACACGCCGAAGAACACCATCAATGCCGTCACCGCGATCCATACGATGGTCAGCGGAATGAACACCTTCCAGCCCAGGCGCATGATCTGGTCGTAGCGGTAGCGCGGGAAGCTGGCGCGGAACCAGATGTAGGCGCTGGCGAAGAACAGCACCTTCAGCAGCAGCCACGGCCAGCCGCCCACCCAGATCCAGTTGATCCACGGCGAGACGTCGGCGGTGATCCAGCCCTGCAGCGGACTCAGCCAGCCGCCCAGGAAGAACAGCGCCACCAGGAAGCTGACCAGGATCATGTTGGCGTATTCGGCCAGGAAGAACAGCGCGAACGCCGCACCCGAATACTCGACCATGTGGCCGGCGACGATTTCCGATTCGCCCTCCACCACGTCGAACGGCGAGCGGTTGGTTTCGGCGACGCCGGACACCCAGTACACGATGAACAGCGGGAACAGCGGCAGCCAGAACCACTCGAAGAAACCGGAATCACCGGCCTGCGCCATCACGATGTCGGTCAGGTTGAGGCTGCCGGCGGCGATCAGCACGCCGACCAGGGCGAAACCCATCGCGATCTCGTAGCTGACCACCTGCGCCGCGGAGCGCATGGCACCGAGGAAGGCGTACTTCGAGTTCGAGGCCCAGCCGGCGATGATGATGCCGTACACACCGAGCGAGGTCATCGCCAGCAGGTACAGCAGGCCGGCGTTGGCGTTCGACAGCACCAGTTGGTAGTCGAACGGCACCACCGCCCACGCGGCGAAAGCCGGCGCCAGCGTGATCAGCGGCGCCAGGATGTACATCGTCTTCTGCGCGCTGCTGGGCTGGATGATCTCCTTGAACAGCAGCTTGAAGACGTCGGCGAAGGCCTGGAAGATGCCCATGCCCACGTACATCGGCCCATGGCGCACGTGCATCCAGCCGATCAGCTTGCGCTCCCACACCACGTAGAACGCTACCGAAATGATCACCGGCATGGCGATCGCCAGGATCTTCAGCACGATCCACAGCACCATGCCGATGTCGCCCAGCCCGAAGAACCACTCGCGCAGGGGACCGACCGCATTGATCAGCAATTCGTTCATGCGCCCACCACCGTGACACGTCCGGCGCCCAGCGGCGCCGTGGCCCCGTAGCCGCTCTCGATCCAGGCGACGCCCGCGGCGACGCGGGCATCCACCACCACCGGCAGCGCGGCCGTGCCGATGCCGTTGCCGACCTTCGCCACCTGGCCTTCGGCGACGCCGGCAGCCTGCGCATCGGCGGGATTCAGCACGATGCGGTCACCCACGTTCAGCGGGTGCGCCTGCAGCGCTTCGGCGCGGCGGACGGTACCGTCCGTGCGGTAGATCGCCGCGGTGACGGCCAGCTCCAGGCCCTGCCCGTTACCGGTCGGCGCTGCCGACGTCGACACCGCGACCGCCTTGGCGTCGGCGATGGCCTCGCGCGCACCGGCGATGTCGGTGAACTCGAAACCGGCCAGCTGCAGCTCGCCACCCAGCGCACGCAGCACCTTCCAGCCGTCGCGTGCCTCGCCCGGCAACTTGCCGGCGGCCTGCGTGCGCTGGTCCTTGCCATCCAGGTTGGTCAGCGTCGCGTCGATCTCGGGCAGCAGGCCGATCGGCAGGATCACGTCCGCCACGTCACGCGTCGACTTGCAGGCGAAGTGGCTGAACGCCACGACCTTGGCCGAGGCCAGCGCGCGCGAAGCGGCCGGCGTGTCGGCGAAGTCCAGGCCCGGCTCGATGCCGTAGATGACATACGCGCTGCACGGCTCGGCGAACATGCCGGCCACGTCGCGCCCGGTCGGCAGCACGCCACGGCGCGCCAGACCGACCGCGTTCGCACCCTGCGGAATGCGGCACAGCGACGCATCGGTCGCACCGGCGAACGCGGCGACAGCGGCGCGCAGCGCGGCGGCCTGCGGATGGTTCTCGGCGATACCACCGACGATCACGACGGCACGGTTGGCCGCCTTGGCGACGTCGCGCAGCGCGACATCGTCCAGCGCATCGCCGAGCTTCGACGGCGCCACGATCTGCTTGCCTGCGATGCTGAAAGCGAAATCGAAGTCGACCGGGTTGACCACATGTACCCTGGCGCCCTTGTTGACGGCCTTGCGGATGCGCTGGTGCAGCAGCGGCAGCTCGTGGCGGACGTTGGTGCCGAAAAGCACGATGACGTCAGCCTGCTCGATCTCCGCCAGCGGCAGCGCGAACGGTTCGGCGACGGCGCCATCGGAGAAGTCGCGGTTGTTGATGCGATGGTCCAGGTTGCCGGTGCCGAGGCCGCCGGCGAGCTTGGCCAGCAGGCCGCCCTCCTCGTTCGACACCGCCGGATGCACCAGCACGCCCAGGCTGTCGCCGCGACTGGCGCGCAGGATCTCGGCAGCGGCCGCCAGGCCTTCGGCCCACGACACTTCGCGCCACTCACCGTTGACCTTCTGCAGCGGCTTCACCGCGCGGTCGTCGGCGTACAGGCCCTGGTGCGAATAGCGGTCGCGGTCCGACAGCCAGCATTCGTTGACCGCCTCGTTTTCGCGCGGCACGGTGCGCAGCACCTGGCCACGGCGCGAGTGGTAAAACACGTTGGAACCCATCGCATCGTGGAAGCCGACGGATTCGCGCGCGATCAGTTCCCACGGACGGGCGCGGAACTGGAACACCTTGTTGGTCAGCGCGCCTACCGGGCACACGTCGATGACGTTGCCGGAAATCTCGGTGGTCAGCGGCTTGCCGTCGTAGGTGCCGATCTGCAGGTTCTCGCCGCGGTACATGCCGCCCAGCTCGTAGGTGCCGGCGACGTCCGCGGTGAAGCGCACGCAGCGCGTACACTGGATGCAGCGGGTCATCTCGGTGGCGACCAGCGGACCGATGTCCTCGTCCGGCACCACGCGCTTGCGTTCCTGGAAACGGCTGACCGAACGGCCGTAACCCAGCGACAGATCCTGCAGTTCGCACTCGCCGCCCTGGTCGCAGATCGGGCAGTCCAGCGGATGGTTGATCAGCAGGAATTCCATCACGTTGCGCTGCGACTTCAACGCCTTGTCGCTGCGCGTGGCGATCTTCATGCCATCCATCACCGGCGTGGCGCAGGCCGGTGCCGGCTTCGGCATCTTCTCCACTTCGACCAGGCACATGCGGCAGTTCGCGGCGATCGGCAGCTTCTCGTGGTAGCAGAAGCGCGGGATCGGGATGCCGGCCTTGTCGGCCGCCTGGATGATCATCGAACCCTTCGGTGCCGCCAGTTCCACGCCGTCGATGAAGACGGTCACGTGGTCAGGCGGCAGGCCAGGATTCACGGGCTGCGCACTCATGCGGCCACCTTGCTTTCAACGACCGTGCCGGCGCGCTGGTCGTCGACCAGGAAGCGCTTGTTGACGATCGCGTATTCGAATTCGTGCCAGTAGTGGCGCAGGAAGCCCTGCACCGGCCACGCGGCGGCTTCGCCGAACGCGCAGATGGTATGGCCTTCGATCTGGCCGGCGGCCGCCCGCAGCATGTGCAGGTCGTCCAGCGTTGCTTTCTGCTCGGCGATGCGGGTCAGCATGCGGTACATCCAGCCAGTGCCTTCACGGCACGGCGTGCACTGGCCGCAGCTTTCCTTGTAGTAGAAGCGCGCGATGCGCTGGCACGCACGCACCATGCAGGTGGTGTCGTCCATCACGATGACCGCGCCCGAGCCCAGCCCGGAGCCGGCCTTCTGGATGGCGTCGTAGTCCATCGTCAGGCCCATCATCACCTCGCCCGGCAGCACCGGCATCGAGGAACCGCCCGGAATGACGGCCTTGAGCTTGCGGCCTTCGCGCATGCCGCCGCACAGTTCGAGCAGGTCGGCGAACGAGGTACCCAGGCGGATCTCGTGGTTGCCCGGCCTGGCGACGTGGCCGGAGACCGAGAAGATCTTGCAGCCGCCGTTGTTGGGCTTGCCAAGGTTCATGAACCACTCGGCGCCGTTGCGCACGATCGCCGGCACCGACGCATACGTCTCGGTGTTATTGATCGTGGTCGGCTTGCCGTACAGGCCGAAGTTGGCCGGGAACGGCGGCTTGAAGCGCGGCTGGCCCTTCTTGCCTTCCAGCGACTCCATCAGCGCGGTCTCTTCGCCGCAGATGTAGGCACCCGCGCCCAGCGCGTTGTACAGGTCGATGTCCACGCCCGAACCGAGGATGTTCTTGCCCAGCCAGCCGTGCCTGTAGGCCTCGGCGGTGGCTTCTTCCAGGTGCTCGAACGGCTCGTGGTGGAACTCGCCGCGCAGGTAGTTGTAGCCCACGGTCGAACCGGTGGCGTAGCAGGCGATCGCCATGCCCTCGATCACCGCGTGCGGGTTGTAGCGCAGGATGTCGCGGTCCTTGGCGGTGCCCGGCTCGGATTCGTCCGAGTTGCAGAGGATGTACTTCTGCATGTCGCCCTTCGGCATGAAGCTCCACTTCAGGCCGGTGGGGAAGCCCGCGCCACCGCGACCGCGCAAGCCGGACTGCTTGACCATCTCGACGACGTCGGCCGGCGGGATCTTCTCTTCGATGATCCGGCGCAGCGCGGCGTAACCGCCGGTCTTCAGGTAGTTCTCGTACGACCACGGCTTGTCGAAATGCAGCGTGGTGTAGACGGCCTGGTGCTCCTTGGGAGCTGGGCCGACCGGGCCGTAGCCCTCTGAGTAGTGTGAATGGCCTGCCATGCGCTTACTCCAGCCCGTCCAGCAGTTCGTCGACCTTGGCCGGCGTCAGCTTCTCGTGGTAGTGACCGTTGATGACCACGACCGGCGCACCGCAGCAGGCGGCGACGCACTCTTCTTCGCGCTTCAGGTACACGCGGCCGTCGGCCGTCGATTCGCCCAGCTTGCAGCCCAGCTTCTGCTCGGCATGCGCCACCAGGTCCTGCGCGCCGTTGAGCCAGCAGCTGATGTTGGTGCAGAAGGCGACGTTGTTGCGGCCGACCTTCTCGGTCTCGAACATCGAGTAGAAGCTGGCGACTTCGTACGCCCACACCGGCGGCAGGTCGAGGTACTTGGCGACCGCGGCGATCAGCTCGTCGGTCAGCCAGCCATCGTTCTGTTCCTGCGCGGCATGCAGGCCCTGCAGCACCGCGGAACGCTTGCGGTCCGGCGGGAACTTGGCCAGCCAGTGATCGATGTGCGCGCGCGTCCTGTCACTCAACGCCACCAGCGGATCGACGTGCTGCGCCGCTTCGAAATTACCCGTGGCCCTCATCGGTCCACCTCACCAAAGACAAGATCATAGGTACCGATCATCGCGACGACGTCGGGGAGCATGTGGCCGCGCACGATCTCGTCCATCGAGGACAGGTGCGCGAAGCCCGGCGCGCGCAACTTCACGCGGAAGGGCTTGTTGGCGCCGTCGGACACCAGGTAACAGCCGAACTCGCCCTTCGGCGCTTCGACCGCGGCGTAGGTCTCGCCGGCCGGCACGCAGTAGCCTTCGCTGAAGAGCTTGAAGTGGTGGATCAGCGCTTCCATGTCGTCCTTCATCTCCTCGCGGGAGGGCGGCGCGACCTTGAAGTTCTGCACCATGACCGGGCCGGGGTTGGCCTTCAGCCACTTCACGCACTGCTGGATGATGCGGTTGGACTGGCGCATCTCGGCGACGCGGACCAGATAACGGTCGTAGCAGTCGCCATTGACGCCGACGGGGATGTCGAAATCGACGACGTCGTACTTCGCGTACGGCTGCTTTTTGCGCAGGTCCCAGGCGATGCCCGAGCCGCGCAGCATGGCGCCGGTCATGCCGAGCGCACGCGCCTGTTCCGGCGACACCACGCCGATGCCGACGGTGCGCTGCTTCCAGATGCGGTTGTCGGTCAGCAGCGTCTCGTATTCGTCGACGCGCTGCGGGAACGACTGGGTGAAATCCTCGAGGAAGTCGAGCAGCGAACCTTCGCGGGCCTGGTTGAACTGCTTCAGCGCCTTGCCCTTGCGCCAGGGCGATTCCTTGTACTTCGGCATGCGGTCCGGCAGGTCGCGGTAGACGCCACCCGGACGGTAGTACGTGGCGTGCATGCGCGCACCGCTGACCGCCTCGTAGCAGTCCATCAGCTCTTCGCGTTCGCGGAAGGCGTAAAGCATCACCGCCATCGCGCCGAGATCGAGCGCGTTGGAGCCGATCCACATCAGGTGGTTCAGGATGCGGGTGATCTCGTCGAACATCGTGCGGATGTACTGCGCACGCTCCGGCGCCTCGATCCCCATCAGGGTTTCGATGGCGCGCACGTAGGCGTGCTCGTTGCACATCATCGACACGTAGTCGAGGCGGTCCATGTAGCCGATCGACTGGTTGAACGGCTTGGACTCGGCCAGCTTCTCGGTGCCACGGTGCAGCAGGCCCACGTGCGGGTCGGCACGCACGATGGTCTCGCCGTCCATCTCCAGGATCAGGCGCAGCACGCCGTGCGCGGCCGGATGCTGGGGACCGAAGTTCAGCGTGTAGTTGCGGATTTCCTGCTTGCTTTCGGCAGGATTGCTGGCGAACGCGACGCCGGATTGCGGATTGCTCATGCCTTGCCCTCGCGCGCGGCCTGCTCGCCGGCGGCGGTCTGGTAGCGGGCGTCGTCGCGGATCACGCGCGGCACGCCGACGCGCGGCTCGACCGAGGTGACCGGCTCGTACACCACGCGCTTCTTCTCTTCGTCGTAGCGGACTTCGACGTTGCCGATCAGCGGGAAGTCCTTGCGGAACGGATGGCCGACGAACCCGTAGTCGGTCAGGATGCGGCGCAGGTCCGGATGGCCTTCGAAAATGATGCCGTACAAGTCGAACGCCTCGCGCTCGAACCAGTTCAGGCCCGGCCATACGTCGCACAGCGACGCCACCACCGGCAGGCCATCGTCCGGCGCGAAGCAGCGCACGCGCACGCGACGGTTGTGCTGGTAGGACAGCAGATGCAGCACGACGGCGAAACGGTTCGGACGGACCGGGTCGCGCGGGCGCTGGTCCCAGTTGAAGCGACCCGGACCAAAGCCTTCGACGCCACGGCTGAAGCCTTCGGACGACACGTCGGCGGTATCCCACTCGGCGCTGCCGTAGCCCAGGTAGTCCACGCCGCTGACGTCGACGGCCTGCTCGAACCCGAACTCGTCGCGCAGCGCCAGGCAGACCGCGTGCCAGGAGGCGGACGGCACTTCCAGGGTGACTTCGCCGCGCGGCTCGGCGACGCTGACCGTCGCGTCGGCGAAACGCGCGCGCAATTGGTCGGTGAAGTTTGCAGCTTGCTCAGCCATGGGGCGTGGCGTGCTCTAGAAAGGGATGTCAGGGGGAAGAGGACTCAGCGCGCGATGGTCTGCGTGCGCCAGATCTTCTTCTGCAACTGCAGGATGCCGTACACCAGCGCCTCGGCGGTGGGCGGGCAACCGGGCACGTACACGTCCACCGGCACCACGCGATCGCAACCGCGCACCACCGAGTACGAATAGTGGTAGTAACCGCCGCCGTTGGCGCAGCTGCCCATCGAGATGACCCACTTCGGCTCGGGCATCTGGTCGTAGACCTTGCGCAGCGCCGGGGCCATCTTGTTGACCAGGGTGCCGGCGACGATCATCACGTCGGACTGGCGCGGCGACGGGCGGAACACCACGCCGTAGCGGTCCAGGTCCAGGCGCGACGTACCGGCGTGCATCATCTCCACCGCGCAGCAGGCCAGGCCGAACGTCATCGGCCACATCGAGCCGGTACGCGCCCAGTTCATCAGCGCGTCGACGCTGGTGGTCACGTAGCCCTTTTCCAGCAGCGGGTTGTCGCCTTCGGGGCGCAGGATGTCGTCCACCCGCCCTTCCGGGATCGGGTTGTTCATCAGACGGTCGACGGTCTGGATCACTCCCATTCGAGCGCTCCCTTCTTCCACACGTAAATGAAGCCGAGGAACAGCATGCCCACGAACAGGCCCATCGTGACCAGCGCACGCGGACCCAGCTCCTGGAACACCAGCGTCCACGGAACGATGAAGATGATTTCCAGATCGAAGACGATGAACTGGATGGCGATCAGGTAGTAGCGCACGTCGAACTTCATGCGCGCGTCTTCGAAGGCCTCGAAGCCGCATTCGTACGGGGACAGCTTCTGCGCGTCGGGACGACGCGGACCCAGGAAGCGACCCGCCACCATCAGCGCGATGCCGATGCCGGTGGCGACGATCAGGAACAACAGGGTGGGCAGGTAATTGGCCAGCACTCGCTTGTCTCTCTTGTCCTATCCGCCGGCGCGCACGACGCGGCACGGCATGAATGGGGCTGCTTCGCCCGCCCGCGGCCCGGGCCGCGTGCGACCCGTGGCGCGACCACCGGGCCCATCTTCTGCGGGAACCCTTCCGCAACACGTACCGGGCACCCGATGAATCGGCGGGATTGTAACGGTTCGTGAACTCGCTAGTAAACGATTACCGGCGCTTATGGCCGCACTCGGCAAAAGAAAAAACCCGCCGGAAGGCGGGTTTTTTCGATGCGGAAGCGACGTTGCCGCCGATCCGCCATGTTGGTGCCCAAGAGGGGACTCGAACCCCTACGACTTTCGCCGCTACCACCTCAAGGTAGTGCGTCTACCAATTCCGCCACCTGGGCTTTGAAACCTGTGCGACGCGTTGCGCGCGTCGCCATTGTAGCCGGGCTCAGCCGCCCTGCGGCGGCGTCACCGGCGGCGTTTCCGCCGATGGAGCCGTTTGCTGCGGCGCGGCCGGAACGCTGCCGGCCGGCGCGGCGGGCGCCTGCTGGATCGGCGTGCTCGGCACCGTCGACGGCTTGGGCAGTTCGCCCGCCGGCGCCGCGGGTGCCGCCGGCAGCTGCGACATCACGCCGAGGTTCTGCTGGGTGGTCGGCCGCGCACTGTGTGTCGCGTACCACGCCATGAACAGGCTGATGCCGAAAAACGTGATGGCCAGCCACTTGGTGCTCTTGGACAGGAAGTTGGACGCGCCCCGCGCGCCGAACACCGTGCCCGACGCGCCGCCGCCGAAGCCCGAACCCGCCTGGGCGCCGGAACCGCGCTGCATCAGCACCAGCGCGATGATGGCGATGGCCACCAGCACGTAAACCACATTCAGGATCAACATCCACATTTGGAATCAGTCTCAACCGGTTGAGTCGTCCGGCCCCGAGGGAACCGGTCTTGCCGGGGTTATCCCCGACCGGCCGCCGCCTGCGCGATGGCCAGGAAATCCCGGGCGACCAGGGAAGCGCCGCCCACCAGCCCTCCATCGACATCGGGCTGCGAGAACAGTTCCGCGGCGTTGTCGGGCTTCACGCTGCCGCCGTACAGGAGGGGCAACGAGCCGGCGATTCTAGCATCGCGCGCGGCGACTTCGCCACGGATGAAGGCGTGCACGTCCTGCGCCTGCGCCGGCGTGGCGGTCAGACCGGTACCGATGGCCCACACCGGCTCGTAGGCCACGACAGCATTTTCGAACGCCTGCGGGCCGGCCAGGTCGAACACCGCCTGCAGCTGCTTCTGGATGCGGAACTCGGTCTGCCCGTCCTTGCGCTGCTGCTCGGTCTCGCCCACGCAGAGCACCGGGACCAGGCCGGCGTTCTTCGCGGCCACGAACTTCTTCGCCACCAGTTCGCTGCTTTCGTCGTGGTACTGGCGGCGCTCGGAATGCCCCACCAGGCCGTAGCGCGCGCCTACGTCCACCAGCATCGCGGCACAGACTTCGCCGGTGTAGGCGCCCTTTTCATTGCTGCTGACATCCTGCGAGCCGAAGGCCACGCCGCGGTCGCCGTAATCCTCGATCAGCTCGCCCAGGTAGGGCAGCGGCGGCAGGATCAGCAGGTCCACGCCGTCCAGCGGCAGGCCTGCGACCAGTTCATCCATCAGCGCCGTCGCGAAATCGCGGGTGCCATGAAGCTTCCAGTTGCCGGCCACGAGCTTGCGACGCATAAGACCAATTCCTGTCCAGTTCGAGGCCGCGCAGTCTAGCCGATGTTGGCCGGCGCACCTACCCGCCGCGCTATCGTGGACGCCATCCACGCACCGCAGGACCCTGCCATGCCCGCCGCCTCCCCCGCTCCACCCTCCGGCTATGCCCTCGTCACCGGAGCCTCCAGCGGGATCGGCGAGCAGATCGCCCGCGAATACGCACGACGCGGCGTGCCGCTGGTGCTGACGGCACGCCGCGTGGACCGGCTGCAGGCGCTGGCGACCGAGTTGCAGGCGCAGGTCCCGGTGGAAGTGGTCGCAGCCGATCTCGCCGATCCCACAGCCCCCGCGGCGTTGGTGGCCGAACTGGAAAGACGCGGCGTGAAGATCCGCATCCTGGTCAACAACGCCGGCTACGGCATGCCCGGCCGCTACCGGAGCAGCGAGTGGGCGGACCACGCCGCGTTCCTGCAGGTGATGGTCACCGCGGTATGCGAACTGACATGGCGACTGCTGCCTTCGATCCGCGCCTCCGGCGAGGGCCGCATCCTCAACATCGCCTCGTTCGCCGCGCTGATGCCCGCCGCCGACGGACAGACGCTGTATGCGCCTGTGAAAGGCTTCCTCGTGAAATTCAGCGAGGCGCTGGCGCTGGAGAACACCGACCGTGGCGTGCAGGTCAGCGCGCTGTGCCCCGGCTTCACTTACTCGGAATTCCACGACGTCACCGGCACCCGCGCGCGCATGCGGGTCTCGCCCACGATGTGGCTGCAGGCCGCGGACGTGGCGCGTGCCGGCATCGAGGGCAACGAGCGTGGCGACGTGCTGGTGGTGCCTGGCTGGCGTTATCGCCTGCTGCACGCGATCGTGAAGCTGCTGCCGCACCGCCTGGCGATGGGAATGATGGCCAAGAATTCCCGCAAGGTGCGTCCCCTGGATTAAGCAGACCGGAAACGCACGCCGCCGGGATATCCCGGCGGCGTGGCGGCGCGCGATGGCGGGCCGGGGCCCGCCCTATTTCAGTTTGATCTCGCGCAGGCGTTCTTCCAGATAGCCCTGCGCCGTGATCGGCTCGGCGTAGCGGCTCGGATTGTCCGGCGTGATCGTGGACGGCAGCACATCGATCAGGAAGTCCGGGTTCGGATGCAGGAAGAACGGCACCGAATAACGCGGCTGGCGCGCCTGTTCACCGGGCGGATTGGTTACGCGATGCGTGGTCGACGGGTACACGTGGTTGGTCAGGCGCTGCAGCATGTCGCCGATGTTGACCACGATGGTGTCGGCGTCCGAAGTGAACGGTACCCACTCGCCCTGCTTCGAACGCACTTCCAGGCCAGCGGCGCTGGCGCCGACCAGCAGCGTGATCAGGTTGATGTCTTCGTGCGCACCGGCGCGCACGTTCGGAATGTCGTCGGCGGTGATCGGCGGGTAATGGATCGGCCGCAGGATCGAGTTGCCGGAATCGGTCTTGTCGGCGAAGTAGGTTTCCGGCAGGCCGATGTGCAGCGCCAGCGCCGACAGCACCCGCGAACCCAACTGGTCCAGCGCCTGGTACAGGGCATAGCCGTGCTCGCGGAAGCCGGGCACTTCGTCGGGCCACAGGTTCGGCGGCATCACATCGCGGTACTTGGAGTCGTCCGGGATCTCGCGCCCGATGTGCCAGAACTCCTTGAGGTCGAAATGCTTGGAGTCCTTCGCGGTCTCCACGCCGAACGCCGTATAGCCGCGCGCGCCTCCGCTGCCGGGCACGTGATAGCGCTGCTTGGCATCGTCGGACAGCGCGAAAAAACGCTTGAACACGTCGTAGGCGGCATCGATCTGCGCCTGCGGGATACCGTGGTTGCGGATGCCGGCGAAACCCCATTCGCGATACGCCGCGCCGAGTTCGGCCACGAAGGCCTCGCGGTCGGTATCGAAACGGGTGATGTCCAGCGTGGGGATTCGGGCACTCATGCACTCTGCTCCAACAGGGGAAAGGCGCGGGAGGCCGTTGGACCGTCACCACGCCGGAGGTTCATTGATTCGGCTTACGCCGCTGCGGCGGCGCGCACGGCCTCGGCCAGGGTTTCCAGCGTGCGCTTCACCAGGGCGTCGTCGTCCGCCTCGACGGTGACGCGCACCACCGGCTCGGTGCCGGACGGACGCAGGAACGCGCGACCGCGTCCCGAGACAGCCGCCTGGGCCTGCACCAGCGCGGCCTGCACGCTGGCCGCCTCGGTCGGCCGGGCGCCCTTGGCCAGCTTCACGTTGATGGTCTTCTGCGGCAGCATCGTCAGGCCATCCAGCGCGTCGCGCAGCGTTACCTTGCTTCGCTTCAATGCTTCCAGCACCTGCAATGCCGCGATGATGGCATCGCCGGTGGTGGTGCGGTCCAGGCACAGCAGGTGGCCGGAGGCTTCGCCGCCGAGCACCGCATTGCCCTCGACGAGCGCCTGGTGCACGTAGCGGTCGCCGACCTTGGTGCGGACGAACGGAATCTCGAGCTTGCCCAGTGCGCGCTCCAGGCCATAGTTGGTCATCAGCGTGCCGACCACCGGGCCACGCAGGCGGCCGATGGTCTGCCAGTCGCGCGCCAGCAGATAGATCAGCTGGTCGCCGTCCACCGGCGCGCCCTGCCCGTCCGCCATCAGCACGCGATCGCCGTCGCCATCGAATGCGATGCCGAGATGGGCGCCTGTTTCGCGGACCTTCGCGGCCAGGCTGTCGATGTGCATGGAACCCACGCCATCGTTGATGTTGATGCCGTTCGGCTCCGCGCCGATGGTGACCACGTCGGCGCCCAGTTCGCGGAACAGCAACGGCGCGATGTGGTACGTCGCGCCATGCGCGCAGTCCAGCACCAGCTTCATGCCCTTCAGGTCGAAGCGGCGCGGCACGCTGGCCTTGCAGAACTCCATGTAGCGACCGACCGCGTCGCGCGTGCGGATCGCCTTGCCCAGCTTGTCGGATTCGGCGGTGAAGAACGGCGCATCCAGTGCCGCCTCAATGGCGGCCTCGGTGGCGTCGTCCAGCTTCTCGCCTTCGGCGGAGAAGAACTTGATGCCGTTGTCGTAGTGCGGGTTGTGCGAGGCGCTGATCACGATGCCGGCGTCGGCACCCAGCGTGCGGGTCAGGAAGGCGACGGCCGGCGTCGGCATCGGGCCCATCAGCTGCACATCGGCACCCGCGGCGACCAGACCGGCCTCCAGCGCGGCCTCGAACATGTAGCCGGAAATGCGCGTGTCCTTGCCGATCACCACCACCGGGCGCGTGTCGCCGGCCTTCTCGCACAGCACGCGTCCCAGGGCATTGCCGAGGCGCAGGACGAAATCGGCCGAGATCGGACTGGTGCCGACGCGGCCACGGATGCCATCCGTACCGAAATACTTGCGGCTCATGCGGTCACCAGTTCGCTGTCCTCGGGCTTCGGCTGTCGCATCATCAACGCCAGCAGGTCCGCCAGCCGGTCACGCATTTCGCGGCGGTCGCAGATCTGGTCGATCGCGCCGTGCGCGACCAGGAACTCGGAACGCTGGAAACCTTCCGGCAGCGTCTCGCGCACGGTCTGCTCGATCACGCGCGGGCCGGCGAAGCCGATCAGCGCTTCCGGCTCGGCCAGGTTGATGTCGCCCAGCATCGCGAAGCTGGCCGATACGCCGCCGGTGGTCGGGTGCGTCATCACCGAGATGTACGGCAGGCCGGCCTCGCGCAGGCGACCGAGTGCGGCCGAGGTCTTGGCCATCTGCATCAGCGAGAACAGGCTTTCCTGCATGCGCGCACCGCCGCTGGCGGAGAAGCACACGAACGGCGAACCGATCTCGAGCGCCTTCTCGGCACCCAGCGAGAAGCGTTCACCGACCACCGAGCCCATCGAGCCGCCCATGTAGGCGAAGTCGAACGAACTGGCGACCAGGTCGCGGCCCTTCAGGGTGCCCTGCAGCGTGATCAGCGCGTCGCGCTCGCCGGTGCTCTTCTGCGCGGCCTTGATGCGGTCGGCGTACTTCTTCTGGTCCTTGAACTTCAGCACGTCGGTCGGACCGAGCGCGGCGCCGATTTCGCGCGTGCTGCCCGGATCGAACAGCGCCGCCAGACGGGCGCGGGCGCGGATCGGCATGTGGAAGCTGCACTTCGGGCAGACCTCCAGGTTTTCCTCCAGCTCCGGCCGGTACAGCACCGCGCCGCAGCGGTCGCATTTTTCCCACAGCCCCTCGGGGACGCTGCGTTTGCTCTTGCCCGCGTTGCCTTCGGTGCGGATGCCCGACGGCATCAGTTTGCTGAGCCAGCTCATGCGTGGTCTTGCTGCCTGCCCCTGGCGGGGCCTCATGGATTAGCGCGGCAGTTTAGCTCAGTCGTCCATGCACAGCCGTACGGTGCCTCAGCCGTCCAGTGCCGCCCTCAACGGGGCCAGGAAAGCCGATGCCCGCGACGGGGCGTCTGCGCCCGCATCGGCCAGTGCGGCCACCAGCGCGCTGCCGACCACGACGCCATCGGCATCGGTCGCCATCGCACGGGCGCTGTCGGCGTCCCGGATGCCGAACCCCGCCACCACCGGCACGCGCGAATCCGCCCGCAGCAGCTTCAGGCGTTCACCGGCCGCAGCGGTATCCAGCCGCTCGGAGGCCCCCGTCACGCCGGCGAAACTGACGTAGTAGAGATAGCCCTGCGCGGCTTCGCACAGCATCCGCAGCCGCTCGGGCGAGGTGGTCGGCGAGGCCAGGGCGATCAGCGCCAGTCCCTCGCGGTCGAACACCGCACGCGTCTGTTCGGCTTCCTCGGGCGGCAGGTCGACCAGCAGCACGCCATCGACCCCGGCGGCGACCGCCTCGCGGGCGAAGCGCTCGGCGCCGTGGATCTCCACCGGGTTCAGGTAGCCCATCAGCACGATCGGCGTGCCGTCGTCCTGCTGGCGGAACACCTCCACCGCTTCCAGCACGTAACGCAGGCCGGCACCGCGTGCCAGCGCGCGCTCGGAGCTGCGCTGGATGACCGGGCCATCCGCCATCGGGTCGGAAAACGGGACGCCCAGTTCGATGACGTCGGCGCCAGCCGCGACCAGCGCATGCATCACGGGCACCGTGGATTCCAGCGAGGGATCGCCGGCGGTGATGAACGGCACCAGCGCCTTGCGGCCGGCGGATTTCAGTTCGGCGAATTTCTGTTCGAAACGGGACATGGCGTGCTCAGAGTGTTCGATGGGTCGGCCGTTGCAGGAGAGCCTTCAGCCCCGACCGCTGCCGCATCCACGGTGGGGCTGAAGCCCCGACCGCAGGGTTACAGGGTGATGCCTTCGCGGGCAGCGATGGTGTGCACGTCCTTGTCGCCGCGACCGGACAGGTTGCACAACACCAGTTGGTCCTTCGGCAGGTCACGCGCCAGCTTGATCGCCTGGGCGACGGCGTGGCTGGACTCCAGCGCGGGCAGGATGCCCTCGGTGCGGGTCAGGCGATGGAAGGCGGCCAGTGCCTCCTCGTCGGTGATACCGACATATTCGGCGCGGCCGCTATCTTTCAGGAAAGCGTGTTCCGGCCCGACGCCCGGGTAATCCAGGCCGGCGGAAATCGAATGCGTTTCGATGATCTGCCCGTCGTCGTCGCAGATCACGTAGGTGCGGTTGCCATGCAGCACGCCCACGCGGCCGGCCGACAGCGACGACGCGTGGCGACCGGTCTCGATGCCATCGCCTGCGGCTTCGGCACCGACGATGCGCACGCCCGGATCGTTGAGGAAGGCGTGGAACAGACCGATGGCGTTGCTGCCACCACCGACGCAGGCGGTGATCGCGTCCGGCAGGCGGCCGTAATCGGCCAGCATCTGCGCCCTCGCCTCGCGGCCGACGATGGCGTTGAAGTCGCGGACCATGCGCGGATACGGATCCGGGCCGGCGACGGTACCGATGATGTAGAAGGTGTCATGCACGTTGGTCACCCAGTCGCGCATCGCTTCGTTCAGCGCGTCCTTCAACGTGGCCGACCCACTGGTCACCGGCACCACCGTCGCGCCAAGCAGCTTCATGCGGTAGACGTTGATCTTCTGCCGCTCGATGTCGGTGGCCCCCATGTAGACCACGCATTCCAGGCCCAGCCGCGTGGCGACGGTGGCGCTGGCGACGCCGTGCTGGCCGGCGCCGGTCTCGGCGATGATCCGCTTCTTGCCCATGCGGCTGGCCAGCAGCGCCTGCCCGATGGTGTTGTTGATCTTGTGCGCGCCGGTGTGGTTCAGGTCCTCGCGCTTGAGCAGGATCTGCGCGCCGCCCACTTCGCGACTCAGCCGCTCGGCGTGGTAGATCGGGCTGGGCCGGCCGACGTAATGCTTCAGGTCCTTGTCGAATGCCGCGATGAAGGCCGGATCGACGCGCGCGGTGTCGTAGGCGGCGGACAACGCCTGCAGCGGCCCGATCAGGGTTTCGGCGACGAAGCGACCGCCGTGCCGGCCGAAATGGCCGCGGGCGTCGGGATAGGCGTGGTAATCGGCGGGCGTGGACATGGGAGGGGACCGGAGAAACGAGCCGTCACTCTAGCGCACGGGTCGTGGCCCGAAAATCAATGAAATATCACCAACCAGTGACTTAAACTCACGCCATGTCGCGTCCCCTGCCCCCACTCAACGCCCTGCGTGCCTTCGAGGCCGCCGCCCGCTGGGGCAGCGTGAGCCGGGCCGCCGGCGAGTTGCACGTCACCCACGGCGCTGTCAGCCGGCACATCCGTACGCTGGAAACCGCGCTGGGCCGGTCGCTGTTCGTCCGCGATGGCCGCGGCCTGGCGCTGACGGCGGATGGCCTGCGGCTGCGCGACCTGGCAGGCGAGGCCTTCTCGGCCCTCCAGGCCGGCTGGGCCACGTTGCAGCGCGACCGGCGCCCCGCGGCCTTCGTACTCGGCTGCCCGGGCAGTCTGCTGGCACGGTGGGTGATTCCCCGGCTGGAACCGCTGGCCACCGATCTTCCCGACCTGAAACTGCACCTGTCGGCGCAGGAAGGCGGCTTCGATGCCGCATTGACCGGACTGGATGCGGCCTTGTTGCTGGGCGAAGCACCATGGCCGCCGGGATGGGACGTGCATCCACTGGCTCCCGAACGGATCGGCCCCGTCGTCAGTCCCCGCTATGCCGGATTCGCCCGGTTGCAGCAGGCGTCCGCCGGCGCGCTGCTGGACGAGGCGGTCCTGCATACCGCGTCGCGACCGCAGGCGTGGCCGCGCTGGTTCGACGCCCATGGACTGGACCCCGCCGCACTGCGCCCTGGCGCCGGCTTCGACCACCTGACCTACCTGCTGGAAGCCGCCGCCGCCGGCCTCGGGGTCGCGATCGCCCCGCGCGAGCTGGTCCAGGCGGACCTGGACAGCGGACGGCTGGTTGCGCCGTGGGGCTTCGTCGACACCGGCGGCGAATGGGCGCTCTGCGCCGTGCGTGGCAACGACGATCCCCGAATCGCCGCGCTGGCAGCCTGGTTGCGCGCCACGCTGGCCTGACGTCAGGCGCGGAGGTCGGCCTCGCGCACGGCGTCGACGAAGCGGCGCATCTTCTCGGCGTCCTTGATGCCCGGCGCGGTCTCGAGTCCGCTGGACACATCCACGCCCCACGGTCGGGCGGTGCGCAATGCCAACCCCACGTTCTCGGGCGACAGGCCACCGGCGAGCAGGAACGGCTTGTCGGTCGAGGTCGGCATGCGCCGCCAGTCGAAGCGCTGGCCGCTGCCGCCCTGCTCGCCGGCCGCATGGCCATCGAACAGGAAACCGGACGCGCCCGGATACGCCGACAGGCTGGCGAACACGCTGTCGTCCTGCCCGCCCATCGCGATCGCCTTCCAGAACGGCCGACCGAACGAGACGGCGAGAGCATCGTCCTCCGCCCCATGGAACTGCAACAGGTCCGGCTGCACCGATTCGACGATCTGCTCCACGTCGCCACGCGGGTTGTCCATCACCAGCGCCACCACCGCGATCTCCTCCGGCACCAGTTCGCGCAGCATGCGCGCCTGCCCGAGCAGCAGCCGGCGCGGACTGTGCGGCGCGAACACCAGCCCCACGTAATCCACGCCCAGTTCCACCGCCAGGCGGACGTCCTCGGCGCGGGTCAGTCCGCAGAACTTGATGCGCGTATGCATGGCCGAAGGGTAACCCGCCGGCTCAGCCCATGGTCGCCGGCAGGGTCACTTCCGACGGCAGGTTCCATTCGGCCGGATACAGCGGATTGACGAACACCAGACCGTCGGACGATGCGGTGGGGCCGGCGACGGTGCGGTCGCGGCCGGCCAGCAACTCGGCGATCCACGCCTCCGGCTGTTCGCCACGCCCCACCACCAGCAGCGAGCCGACGATGTTGCGGACCATGTGGTGCAGGAAGGCATTGGCCTGCACCTCGACCACCACGCGCTCGCCATGGCGCGCCACCGAAATCGCATGCAGGTTGCGGATCGCATGCGGCGCCTGGCAGTGGACGGTGCGGAACGCGTTGAAGTCCTGCTCGCCGCACAGGTGCTGCGCGGCACGGTGCATGGCGTCCGCATCCAGTGGCAGCCGTTCCCAGCCCAGGTAGTGGCGCTCCAGCGCCGGGCGCGCGATCCGGTTCACCAGCGTGTAGCGGTAGCGGCGGGCACGCGCGGAAAAGCGCGCGTTGAAGTCGTCCGCCACGGGCTGGCACCAGCGCACGCACACCGCCGGCGGCAGGCGCGCGGTCGCGCCCAGCAGCCAGCTGCGCGGCGTGCGGGCGACATCGCTGTCGAAGTGCACCACCTGGCATTGCGCGTGCACGCCGGCATCGGTGCGCCCGGCGCAGATCGTGTCGATCCGCGCATCGGCGACGGACGACAGCGCACCTTCCAGCGCCGCCTGCACGGTGGTGTCATCCGGCGTGCCGGACTTGGTCAGTCGTTGCCAGCCCTGGAATTCGCTGCCGTCGTACTCGACGCCCAGCGCATAGCGCGTCACTGCATCGCTCCGCGCCTGTCAGCCGATGTCGCGCAGCAGCTGCAGGGCTTCATCGCGCGCGATCGCATCGTTGCCGGCCGCGACTTCGTTCAACAGGTCGCGCGCGGTCGCCACGTCGCCCAGATCGAGGTAGGCCACCGCCAGTTCCAGCCGGTCACGGCCCACCGGTGCAGCTGCAGGCATCACGGCGGAGGCAGGCGCGCCGCCACCGGCATGCCAGGTGGGACCAGGCGCGGGGGCGGGTTGCGGTGCAGGCTTCGGGACCGGCGTGGGCGCCACCGCCACCGGCACGCTCACCGCCGGTTCGAGCACAGGACTCGGGGCGGGCGCCCGCTCGACTTCGGCCGGCGCTGCATTCGGCATCCCTGCCGCCAGCTCCGCGGCGCGGCTGCCTGCGGCATCGCCGCCGAACACGGGATTGCGCGGTACCGGCGCCGGCGCGACGCGCTTGCGGCGCTGGGCGAACCCCCAGGCCAGCGTGCCGACGAACAGCAGGCCGAAGCCGGCCCAAGCCCAGACCGGCACCCCACCGTCGCTGCCATTGCTCTGCGCCAGCCGCTGCTGGGCGGCGGCCAGGTCGCTGTCCTTCATGGCCAGCAGCTTTTCCTGCTGCGCCTTGAGCTTCTCGAGGTCGGCGACCTGCGAGCGCAGCTCCTGCACTTCGGCTTCGCGCGCGGCCAGGTCTTCCTTCGACTGCTGCAACTGCTCATTCGCCAACATCTCACCCTCACCGCCGGCGCTAACGCCGGACTGCGTTCCAGAACCCGACGTGCTCGTGGCCGCGGGTGCGATTTCCAGGCGGGCATCCGCCACCTGCGCAGGCGTCCGCGACGGGCTGGACGGAGGCGCGGGTGCCGACGCTGGCGCCACCACGGCCGCCGGCTGCGGGATCGGCGCACGCGCGCTCCGCCACTCGGCGATCTGGCTGCGCACCAGCGCGGCCGCTTCGCTTTCGAGGATCGTCTGCGCTTCGGCCGACTCGGGCACACGCAGCACCGCGCCCTGCTTCAGCAGGTTGAGGTTGCCGTTGATGAAGGCCTCGGGATTGGCGCGCAACAGCGCGACCATCGCCTGGTCCAGCGTGTAGCCCTGTGCTCGCGCCAACGGCGCGGCGATCTGCGACAGCGATTGGCCGCGGCGCACCGGCGCCAGCGTATCGCCGGGGACCACGGAAGGCGCCGGGGTTGCCGCGACCGATGCAGGCGCAGGTGCGGGAGGCGCGGGCGCTTGCGGCGGGGCCTGCGGAACCGGCGCCGGTTCCGGCGGAGCCACCGCGACCGGCTCGGCCGGCCGGACGATGGTGTCCGTCGGCGCGGCCATCGGCGCATCGATCACCGGCTGCCCGGCGGCCGCCAGCGTGCCCGGCGCACTGACCAGCGCGGAGTACTCGCGCACCAGCCGGCCCTGCCCCCAGTCGACCTCGATCAGGAAATTGACCGCGGCCACGTCCACGGGCGTGCGGCTGGTGACGCGCACGACCGGACGCCCCGCCTCGTCCAGCGCGACGGCGAAATCCAGTTCGTTGACCAGCCCCTGCGGGCGGGGCAGGCCGACGCGTTCGAACGTCACCGGCGACGCGAGGCGCGCGCGCAGTTGCTCGAGCTCGCCCGGCTCGCTGGAAATGACCGGGATCTCGGCCAGCAGCGGCTGGCCGGGTTGCGATTTGACCCTGATCTCCCCCAGGCCGAGCGCCAGGGCGGCGTTGCTCAGCAACGCCAGCCCCAGCCCGATCACGCCGGCCAGACGGAGACTTGCCGGCCGAGGTCTGTGCTTCGGTGTCACGGCCCTTCCCCAAGTTTCCCGGGCACGACTATAGCCGCTCAGCCGTTTTTCGCCACCAGCTCGGCCACCTGCACGGCGTTCAGGGCGGCACCCTTGCGGATGTTGTCGGACACGATCCACAGGTTCAGGCCACGCGGGTGGGAAAGGTCCTCGCGGATGCGACCGACGTAAACCGCGTCGGTGCCCGACGCATGGGTCACCGGCGTCGGATAACCGCCGGCTGCACGATCGTCCACCACCTCGATGCCCGGCGCGGCTTCCAGCAGCGCGCGTGCCTCGGCGGCGGTGATCTTCTCGCGGGTCTCGATGGCCACGGCTTCGGAATGGCCGTAGAACACCGGCACGCGTACCGCGGTCGGATTCACCTGGATGCTCTCGTCGCCGAGGATCTTGCGCGTCTCCCACACCAGCTTCATCTCTTCCTTGGTGAAGCCGTTGTCGAGGAAATCGTCGATGTGTGGGATCAGGTTGAAGGCGATCTGCACCGGGAAACGCTGCGGATCCGGATCCTGGAAGTTGAGCAGCGCACCGGTCTGGCGGCCGAGTTCCTCCAGCGCCGAGCGTCCGGCACCGGAGACGGACTGGTAGGTCGCCACGTTGATGCGCTCGATGCCGACCTTGCGGTGGATCGGCGCCAGTGCCACCAGCATCTGCATGGTCGAGCAGTTCGGGTTGGCGATGATGCCGCGCGGGCGGTTCTGCACCTGCTCGGGGTTCACCTCGCTGACGACCAGCGGGACATCGGCGTCGTAGCGGAAGGCCGAGGAGTTGTCGATGACCACGGCGCCCGCGGCCGCGAACTTCGGCGCGAACTCCTTGGAGATGCCGCCGCCGGCGGAGAACAGCGCGATGTCGATGCCGGCCGGGTCGAACGTGGCCAGGTCCTGCACGGTTATTTTTTCACCGTTGAACTCGACAGCGCTGCCGGCGGAGCGCTCGGAGGCCAGCGCGACGAGCGTGCCGATCGGGAAATTCCGCTCGGCCAGGATGGACAACATGGTTTCGCCGACGGCGCCGGTGGCGCCCACGACGGCGACGTTGAAGGTACGGTTCTGGTTGCTCATGGAAGATGGTTTTCGCGGGAAAGGAGTGAAGACAGCGGACAGGAGAAGGCTGTGCTCGGGGAACCTGCGGACGCGCCTCAGGCTCCCTGTCGTTTGGCGATGGTGGTTTTGATGGTGGTGGCAATGGCCAGCGCGTCCGGATTCACCGGCGTCGGCGGATGGCCGGCATCCGGGCCTTCGCCCAGCGCGGCGATCAGGTTGTCCACCGCCAGCGACACCATCGCGCGGCGCGTGGCCAGGCTGGCGCTGGCGATATGTGGCGTCAGCACCACGTTGCGCAGCGCGAGCAGTTCGGAGCGAACCGCAGGCTCGCCTTCGTAGACGTCCAGGCCCGCCGCGGCCAGGCGGCCATTGGCCAACGCATCGGCAAGCGCGATCTCGTCGATGACGCCGCCGCGCGCGATGTTCACCAGCGTGGCGGTCGGCTTCATCTTCGCGAGCGCGGCCGCATCGACCAGATGGTGGACCTGCGGCGAGTACGGCAGCACCAGCAGCACGTGATCGGCCTGTGCAAGCAGGTCGTCGAAGCTGGCGTAGGCCGCACCACACTCCCGCTCCACCGTCTCCGGCAGCCGGCTGCGGTTGTGGTACAGCACGCGCATGTCGAACCCGCGCGCACGGCGGGCGATGCCCTGCCCGATCCGGCCCATGCCGACGATACCCAGCGTACTGCCATGCAGGTCCGCGCCAAGCAGCGTGCCGAACGACCACTGCTGCCATTGGCCTTCACGCAGCCAGCGCTCGGCCTCGGTGATGCGGCGCGCCGTCGCCATCAGCAATGCAAAGCCGAAGTCGGCGGTCGTTTCGGTCAACACGTCCGGCGTGTTGGTGGCGACGATGCCGGCCTGCGTCAGCGCGGCGACATCCAGGTTGTTGTAGCCCACGCCAACGTTGGCGATGGCGCGCAGGTGCGACGCGGCGGCGATTTCCTGCGGACCGATACGTTCGTTCAACGTCACCAGCGCGCCAGCGCTGTCGCGCAGCGCGTCGGCGATGGCCTGCGGCGTGTACTCGGTGACGTCTGCCGTCGACTGCACGTCGAAGTGCGCCGCCAGCCGCACGACGATGTCGTCGAACAGCGGCTGCGACACCCAGACGCGCGGCCGCGATTCAGCCATCGACGCGGCCGGGAACCAGCGGCGGCACGTCCCCGACATCGCCGCATTGCGCGCGATGGCGCAGCGCCTGGTCCATCAGCACCAGCGCCATCATCGCCTCGGCGATGGGCGTGGCGCGGATGCCGACGCACGGGTCGTGGCGGCCGGTGGTGATGACGTCCACGGTGTTGCCGTCCACGTCCACGGTCGCGCCCGGCAGGCGCAGGCTGGAGGTCGGCTTCAGCACGATGGACGCGGTGACCTGCTGGCCGGTGGAAATGCCACCGAGGATGCCGCCGGCGTGGTTGGACAGGAAGCCGTCCGGCGTCATCAGGTCGCGGTGTTCGGTGCCCTTCTGGGTGACGGCGGCAAAACCGTCGCCGATCTCCACGCCCTTCACCGCGTTGATGCTCATCAGCGTGGCAGCGAGGTCGCCGTCGAGCTTGCCGTAGATCGGCTCGCCCCAGCCGGCGGGCACGCCATCGGCCACGACATTGACGCGCGCGCCGATGGAATCGCCGGACTTGCGCAGCGCATCCATGTAGGTTTCCAGCGCCGGCACCTGTGCCGCGTGCGGCCAGAAGAACGGGTTGTCTTCCACCGCGCTCCAGTCGAAGCCGTCCGGCACGATCGGACCGAGCTGCGACAGGTAGCCGCGCACACTCACGCCGTACCGTTGCCGCAGCCATTTCTTGGCGATCACGCCGGCCGCCACGCGCGTGGTGGTCTCACGTGCGGACGAACGCCCGCCACCGCGCGGATCGCGGATGCCGTACTTCTGCCAGTAGGTGTAGTCGGCGTGGCCGGGCCGGAACTGCCGCGCGATGTCGGCGTAATCCTTGCTGCGCTGGTCGGTGTTGCGGATCAGCAGCGCGATCGGCGTGCCGGTGGTGCGGCCTTCGTACACGCCGCTGAGGATCTCGACCTCATCGGCCTCGCGGCGCGCGGAGGTGTGCCGCGACTTACCGGTGGCGCGGCGCTCCAGGTCGTGGCGGAATTCCTCGGGTGCGATCTCCAATCCTGGCGGGCAGCCGTCGACCACGCAGCCGATCGCCGGCCCGTGCGATTCGCCGAACGTGGTGACCGTGAGGAGTTTTCCGAAACTGTTGCTGCTCAAGCGCCGCTCCGCGGATGGGACCACCGGTGCCGGGCGTTGAAGCATCGCATACCGGCCGCCCTATTGTGCAGTGCGCCAACGCCGTCCGCGACGGTTGCAGGCGCAACCGCTGCCGACACCGGATGCGGCGGGCGCGGCCTTATTTTCGTGCGGCGGCGAGTGCGCCGATGTGCGCGTTGTGGCGGATCAGTTCGGCGCATTCGATGGCGAAAATGCCCATCTGGCCGACCTTGAACTCGATCCATGCGAACTCGACGTCGGGCAGCAGTTCCACCAGCGCGCGTTCCGACTCGCCGACCTCGCAGATCAGCAGGCCGTCCTGGCTCAGGTGCAGCGGCGCATCGCGCAGGATCTTCAGCACCAGGTCCAGACCGTCGTCGCCGGCGCGCAGGCCGAGTTCGGGTTCGAAGGAGTACTCCTTCGGCAGCGCGTCGGTTTCGTCGTTGGTGACGTAGGGCGGGTTGGTGACGATCAGGTCGTAGTGGCGACCGGTCAGCCCGGCGAACAGGTCCGACTTGAGGAACTGCACGTTGTCGGCCAGCAGGCGCGCCTTGTTCTCGGCGGACAGGGCCAATGCGTCGTCGCTGATGTCGACGCCGTCGACCTGCCAGTCCGGGTTGTAATGGCCCATCGCAATGGCGATGCAGCCCGAACCGGTGCACAGGTCCAGCGCGCGGTTGACCTCGCGGCCGCCCAGCCAGGGCTCGAAGCCGGCTTCGATCAGCTCGGCGATCGGCGAGCGCGGCACCAGCGCGCGCGCATCGCTCTTGAAGCTGAGGCCGGCGAACCATGCCTCGCCAGTCAGGTAGGCGATCGGCACGCGCTCGTTGACGCGGCGCTCGAACAGGGCCAGCACCTGCGCCTTCTCCGCGCCGGTCACCCGCGCCTGGCCGTAAGCCGGGCCGAGATCCGGCGGCAGGTGCAGCGTGTGCAGCACCAGGTGCGAGGCCTCGTCCAGCGCGTTGTCGTAGCTGTGGCCGAAGGTCAGGCCGGCGGCGTTGAAGCGGCTGGCGCCATAGCGGATCAGGTCGATGATGGTGTGCAGTTCGGCGGCGACGTCGGCGGTCATGGCAAGGCTTGTGAAGACGCCGGAACGGCGAAGGCCGCCGATTATAGGGGCTGCCCCGGTATCATGACCGCCCTCGTGCCGCGCCCATGCGGCCCCGGCCTACCGGCCGCGCCCCTCCTCCGTGGGAATCCCAAGCGCATGTTCAACAAGAAGATCGGCCTCATCCTCATCCTGGCGCTGGCCGCCGGCCTGGGCCTGCTGGCCGCACAGAAATTCTTCGGTCCGGCCACGCCCGCCACGCAGTGGCCGGCCACCCAGACCGTCACCCTGTTCCAGCAGACGCGCCCGCTGCCACCGTTCTCGCTGCGCCAGTCCGACGGCACGCAGCTGACCGATGGCGAACTGAAAGGCCACTGGACGCTGGTCTTCCTGGGATTCACCTTCTGCCCGGATGTCTGCCCGACCACGCTGGCCGAACTGGCCCAGGCGCAGGCGCAGTGGAAGGACCTGCCCGACTCCACCCGCCCGCGCGTGCTGTTCGTGTCGGTGGACCCCGAGCGCGACACGCCCACCCGCATCGGCGAGTACGCCCACGCCTTCCATCCCGACACGATGGCGGCCACGGCCGACGTGCCGACGCTGGAGAACTTCGCCAAGTCGCTGGGCTTCGTCTTCATGAAGGTGCCGGGCGACGGCTTCGACCAGAACCCTAACGACTACAGCATGGACCACTCCTCGGCGATCGGCGTACTCGACCCGCAGGGCCGGCTGGCCGGCCTGATCCGCCCGCCGTTCCAGCCGAAGGCGATCGCGGCCGACATGCGCGCGCTGACCGAGGCTTCGGTGAAATGAGCCTGCTGACGTCGCTGACGTACGTCCTGCCGCACCGCGTCCTGTCGTCGCTGGCCCGCCGGCTGGCGTATTCCACCTCATCGGGCACCAGCCGCTGGCTGATCGACACGGTGACGAAGAAGTTCAACGTCGATCTCGACGAGGCCGCGAATCCCGACCCGCGTTCCTACCCCAGTTTCAATGCCTTCTTCACCCGTGCGCTGAAGCCCGGCGCGCGCGCGGCCGACGCCGATCCACGCGCGTTGCTGATGCCGGCCGACGGCCACATCAGCCAATGCGGCGCCATCGAGGACGGCCGCATCTTCCAGGCCAAGGGCCAATCGTTCACCGCCGCCGAACTGCTGGGCGATGCCGCGGCCGCAGAGCCGTTCCGCAACGGCCTGTTCGCCACGGTCTACCTGTCGCCGCGCGACTACCACCGCGTGCACATGCCGTGGACCGGCACGCTGCGCGAAACCGTGCACGTGCCCGGCCGTCTTTTCAGCGTGGGTACCGATGCGGTGGCGAACGTGCCGCGCCTGTTCGCCCGCAACGAGCGCCTGGTCTGCCACTTCGATACCGATTTCGGCCCGATGGTGTCGGTGATGGTCGGCGCCCTGCTCGTCTCGGGCGTGGAAACCGTATGGAGCGGCGAAGAGATTCCCGCGTACGGCACCGCGATCACCCGCAAGGACTACCGCGGCAAGGGCATCACGCTGGAGCGGTTCGCGGAGATGGCCCGTTTCAACTACGGCTCGACGGTGATCGTGCTGCTGCCACCGGGCGTGGCGAAGCTGTCGCCGGAGCTGAAGGCAGAATCGCCGGTTCGGCTGGGCGAAGCACTCGCCAGGCTGCCGCAGTAGCGTGCGCCATGCGCACGACCGCACGATGCATCCCCGTGCACCTGAGCCAACCTTTCATCACATGGTCGTGCGCGCAGCGCACGCTACGAACGACGTCGTAGTGCCCGAACTCTCCAGCTTCATTCCCGCCTGGCCGATTCACCCTGCGACAACAAAAGAACCGGGAACCGTAGCGTGCGCCATGCGCACGACCGCACGATGCATCCCCGCCCACCCGCGCTCACCATGCATCACATGGTCGTGCGCGCAGCGCACGCTACGTGCTGCATGGACTCGCCCGCCATTGGGACCGACATGATTCGTAGTCTTTCGCCCGACGAGGCGGACCCACGTCCCACACGTTTCCGACGCATATTGTTAATGGCGCCGATGTTCCATGGACCGCATCATCACCACCTGTTCTCTCCGAAAGGTGGCCAGGGATGGCGACGTTCCGACGACTATTCACGCCAGGCGCGACGTGGTTCTTCACGGTCGTCGCCGCAAGACGGCGCCCCCTGCTGACCGACCCGCGCGTGATCTCCGCATTCGGCACCGCGATGCGCGAAGTCCGGGAAACGCTGCCGTTCTCGATGCCGGCCTGGGTCATCCTGCCGGACCACCTTCATGTGATCTGGACACTGCCGGAGGGCGATGCGGACTATCCGCGGCGCTGGTCGATCATCAAGCGCAGGACGTCCCAGTTGGCCGGCTTGCCGTCGATGGCGCGCGCCTGCTCGATGGTCGCGCGCCGTGAAAGCGGGCTATGGCAACGACGCTATTGGGAGCACCTGATCCGCGACGCCGATGACCTGCAGCGGCACGTCGATTACATCCACTTCAATCCCGTCCGGCACGGCTATGCGGGCGTAGCCGCAGCGTGGCCGTATTCGAGTTTCGCCCGACATGTCCTAGCGGACACCTATCCACAGGACTGGTGTGCCACTCGAGATCCCGATATCGACAACCGCGGTGAACCGTAACGTGCGCCATGCGCACGACATCGTTACGCCGCGATGCCGCGATGCCGCAATGCCGGCATCTTGCGGTCGTGCGCACGGCGCACGCTACGTATCATGCCCATACCTCCCGCGAAGTGCCCGCGCGGGAGGTATGGCGGAACCGGCGTGCCAGCGGCAACATCGCTACCGCCGGCGAACGTAGCGTGCGCCGCGCGCACGAGTGCAATCAGTCCGGCACCGCGCAATCGTGCGCATGGCGCACGCTACTTTTTGCAGCTTTCCAGCTTCAGTTCCTGGCCCGGTCGCACCGAATACGCCGGCGCCTTCAGCTTGTTGGCTTGCGCCAGCTTCTTCAGGTCGCACTGGAAGCGCTGCGAGATGCGGCCCAGCGTGTCGCCCTTCGCCACGCGATAGTCGCGCGCCTGCTTGGCCTTTGGCTCGGCCGGCTTCGGATCGCCGGTCGCCACCGTGGTCGGCACGCCGGCCACCGGCATCACGTCACCGACGGCCACGGTGCCTGACCGTGACGCACGACGGATGGCGGCGGCCGGATCGGCGCTCACCAGCGTGCGCGCCAGTTCCGCGCGCGGGCCGTTGACGCAGTAGCGCGTGTACAGGCCCGCGATGCGCGCGTTGGCCTTGAGCGTGGTGCCGGCAGGAATCCACGCTTCCGGTTGGTAGCGCGGGTTGAGGTTGCGCAGCGTGCGCAGGTAGCCTTCACGCGTGCCGCCGTTGCCCAGGCAGATGGTCAGTTCGTACAGCGACGCATCACGTGCAAGCTTCAGCGACACCGGCTGTGCAGTGACCTTCGGGAACTCCAGGCCGTACTGGCGCGGGTGCAGGAACAGCCACGCCGCCGCGATCACCATCGGCACGTAGTCGCGCGTCTCACCGGGAAACTGGCTGTAGACCACGTCGTCCCAGAAACCCAGGCCGGGATTCTCGCGATACACGCGCGCGGCGCGTCCTTCGCCGCCGTTGTAGGCGGCCAGCGCCAGTTCGATGTTGTTGTTGAGGCTGCGCATGCGCTCGTTCATGTATTCCGCGCTGGCCTGGCCCGAGGCATACGGGTCATAGCGCGTGTCGAAGCCGCTCGCATCGCGCCCCAGTCCGAAGCGCGCACCGGTGTGGAACATGAACTGCATCGGCCCCGCTGCACCCGCACGCGAGGTGGAATGCACGCGACCGTTGGACTCCTTGGCCATGATGCCGAACAGCAAGGCTTCCGGCAGGCCGCTGCGCTCCCATGCCGGATACAGCTCGGCGCGCATGTTCTGGTAGTTCTCGTAGCTGTTGATGAGCGCCGGGCGCATGTCGGTGAGCCAGCGCCGGATGCCCGCCTGGATGGCGGGGTTGTATTCGACCATGCGATCGAACGCGTGGCGCTGGTCGTTCAACAGCGCCGCCGTGCGTGCCGTCTCCGGTACCGGCGATCCGCTCGGGGCCGCATGGTCGGTGCCGTCATCCAGCGCATCGATGGCCTCGCCCTCTTCCGTCTCGCCGTCACCCTGCGCATCGGCATTGCCTTTCAGCAGGCGCTTGTAGGTCGCGAGCAAGGTCGCCATCTGGCAGCCGCGTTGCCGGGTGCACGCCGCCAGCACGTCTTCCATGTCCTCCAGCGCGGCATCGCTCTCGGTCGCGCCGCGCGGATCGCTGTTGGCCACCAGCACCAGGCCGTCGCGATACCGTTTTTCGGCCGCGGCCATGCGCTGTTCGAGCGCCTCGGAAGCCGCGCGATCGCGGGCGGACACACGCTGGGCCAGAGACGACGGCGACACCAGCAGCAGGGAAAGGGCGACCGCAACGGGCCAGTGGCGCAGACAGGCAGGAACCACAAACGACATCAGGTATGCATCCAGGGTGTGAGCCGGGAGGGTAGCCCCGGCCACGTACCCCGGGCAAGGTCGCACATCGCAGGTCTTTATCCCCGAGGGGGTTTGCAGCCGCTAGAATCCCGCCATTACCACGCGAGGTTGCACATGGATCCGATCCTGCTGGGCAAGGGCATCACGGACGACATCCCGGTCACGCTGCTGCCGAAGTTCGGCAACCGCCACGGCCTGGTGGCCGGCGCCACCGGTACCGGCAAGACGGTCACGCTGATGACGCTGGCCGAAGGCTTCTCGCGCATGGGCGTGCCGGTGTTCATGGCCGACGTGAAGGGCGACGTGGCTGGCCTGGCGGTAGCAGGCGACGGCAGCGAGCGCGTCATGCAGCGGGCGAAGGACATCGGCGTCGCGGACTACGCACCCATCGCCAGTCCGGTGGTGTTCTGGGATCTGTACGGCAAGCTCGGCCACCCGGTCCGCACCACGGTCAGCGAGATGGGCCCGACCCTCCTCTCGCGCATCCTGGAACTGAACGACACCCAGAGCGGCGTGCTGGACATCGTGTTCAAGCTCGCCGACGACCGCGGCCTGCTGCTGCTCGACCTGGAAGACCTGCGCGCGCTGCTGGGCCTGGTCGCCGCCGAGCGCAAGGACATTTCCACCAGCTACGGCCTGGTCAGCACGCAGTCGGTGGGCGCCATCCAGCGCGCGCTGCTGCGGCTGGAGCAGGAAGGCGGCGAGATGTTCTTCGGCGAACCCGCGCTGGAACTGACCGACCTGATGCGCACGAACACGGACGGCCGCGGCGTCATCGGCATCCTGGCGGCGGACCAGCTGATCCTGAAGCCGCGCCTGTACTCCAGCTTCCTGCTGTGGCTGCTGTCGGAACTGTTCGAGACGCTGCCGGAAGTGGGCGACCTGGACAAGCCGAAGCTGGTGTTCGTGTTCGACGAAGCGCACCTGCTGTTCGACGACGCACCACCCGCCCTGCAGCAGCGCATCGAACAGGTCGTGCGCCTGATCCGTTCCAAGGGCGTGGGTGTGTACTTCTGCTCGCAGTTCCCCGACGACGTGCCCGACAACATCCTGGGCCAGCTGGGCAACCGCGTGCAGCACGCGCTGCGTGCGTTCACCCCGCGCGACCAGAAGGCGGTGAAGACGGCCGCACAGACCTTCGTGCCGAACCCGAAGCTGGACGTCGCCCAGGCCATTTCCACGCTCGGCACCGGCGAAGCGCTGGTATCGACGTTGCAGGACAAGGGCATCCCGTCCCCCGTCCAGCAGACGCTGGTCTCGCCGCCGCGGTGCCGCATGGGCGCGATCAACGAGGCCGAGCGCCAGCAGGTCCGCAATAACAGTCCGGTCGGCGGCAAGTACGACACGGCCGTGAACCGCGAGTCGGCGGCGGAAATGCTGGCCAAGCGCGCCGAGACGGCCGTGCAGGCCACCAACGCGCCGGCCGCGAAGACGGAGAAGGACGATCCCGACGCTGGTGGCTTCGGCCAGGCGGTGAAGGATGCGGTCTTCGGCACCAAGCGCCGCCAGGGCATGATCGAGACGATGGCCAAGCAGACCACGCGCACCGTCGGCACCAAGCTCGGCAACCAGATCGTGCGCGGCATCCTGGGCAGCATCTTCGGCGGACGACGCTGATCGCACGGATGAAGTGGCTTGTCGCTCTCTTGGTCTGCTCGATGCCGCTTGCCGTCGTCGCCGCCAATCCAACGCCTGAGACCTTCGCTGGCCAGTTCTTCGGCACCATGACGGAGCGCGCCTGCGCATCGCAGGATGCGCTGCTGTCCCTGCGCACCGACGGACACTACAGGCTGCAGATGCATTGCCAGGATGACCTGCAGGCAACACCGGTGCGCCGCGGTCGCTGGTCGGTGACGTGGAACGGCACGTGCGTGCAGCTCAGTCCGCAGGACGACGCGCGCATCCTCGAACTCGCCATCCACGACGACGACCTGCTGGTGCTGACGGCAGGCAGTTGCATCGAACCGGTCGAAGACCCACGCGGCCGCACCCTGCGCCGTGTGGTCGACGACCGCGGAAACGACTGAGATGTCGCGCTGGCGCCCGCCGGGCGAGAAAAGCACTGCCCTGATCACCCGCGAAGGCCACGACCGCCTGAAGGCGGAACTGGACGACCTGTGGCGCGTGCGCCGTCCGGAAGTAGTGAAGGCGCTGGCCGCCGCCGCGGCCGAAGGCGACCGCTCGGAAAATGCGGAATACACCTACCGCAAGAAGCAGCTGGGCGAGATCGACCGCCGTGTCCGTTACCTCAGCAAGCGGCTGGAAGCGTTGCGCGTGGTGGATACCGCGCCCAGCGATCCGGAGGCCGTGTTCTTCGGTGCGACGATCGAACTGGAGAACCTCGCCAGCGGCGAGACCTCGCGCTACCGCATCGTCGGCCCGGACGAGACCGACGCGGCGCGTGGATGGATCAGCATCGATTCGCCCATGGCACGCGCCCTGCTGAAGAAGCGCATCGACGACGAGTTCGCCGTGGAGCTGCCCGGCGGACTTACCCACTTCGTGCTGGTGGATGTGGGCTACGCGGGCTGACGTTACAGCGGCCGCGGGTACACGCGGCCTTCCCGCAGCGGCCGGAAGTAGTCTTTCTGCGCGTAGAACGCCGCGCCCTGTTCTGCATGCCACCCCGGGATGCCGGCCAATGGCAGCGGACGCAGTTCCGTCGGCATGACGAGGCTCGTGCCCGTCGAGATCGACGCGACCACGCGCGCGATCGCGTCGACCGGGTCGCCCAGCACCACCAGGCATTTCCCGACCAGCAGGCGTCCCGGCACCAGCACCTGCTCCATCAGCGCATGCCCCACGACGGCAGCGACCGTGATTCCGCCATCGTTCCATCGCCCGGCGTTCGCGTGGAACAGCGCCGTCCAGTCGTGCCGGTCCCACAGATCCAGCAAGGTCGTGTCGCGTACCTGCACGACGACGCCGCTCTCATCGAACTGCGCCAGCGCCTGCTGCGCAGGACTGCGCTCACGCGACCCCATCCGTTCGAGATGCCGGCACTGCTGCCGGTTGAGGGCGTGCTTGAGCACGGGGTAGCGCACCCAGACCATCGCGTTGAACAGGTCGTGCCAGTTCTCTGCCCGCGTGGCGATGCGCCCCTGCGCGATGCGCGCTTCGTAGTGCAGTCCGTCGGCAAGTAGCGTCGCGTCCTGCACGACGAAACGAGGCCCGGTTGCCGGCATCCACGCATTGAGGGCGTCGATATCCGGCCATCGTGCGGCCGTCATCAGGTCCAGATGGTCGCCATAGCCGTCGAACACAGGATGCCGGAAACACGCGGCATCCACCTGTCCACGCAAGGGAGCGACGAAACGACGCGGACCGTCGCCCGCACGGATTGCGCCCGTCGGCGCGGTCACAGCACCTTGAGATCGAGCGGCTGGCCCGCCGTGCCGGCGATGGCGTCGCCGATCAGGTCGTGCTCGTCGCTTTCGGTGATCTCCACGTCGACGAACTGGCCGACCCGCAGGCCGAGTTCGCCACCGTTCTGGATATGCACCAGGCCGTCGATCTCCGGCGCGTCGGACTTTGAACGCGCGACGGCGATGTCGTCTTCGATCAGGTCGACCAGGCACTGCTGCACGGTGCCGATCTTTGCCTCGAGACGGGCGGCGGAAATCTCCGCCTGCTTCTCCATGAAGCGCGCCAGGCGCTCCTGCTTGACCGCTTCCGGCACCGGGTCGGGCAACAGGTTGGCGGCAGCGCCTTCGACCGGCGAATAGGCGAACGCACCGACGCGGTCCAGCTGCGCTTCGTCGAGGAACTGCAGCAACTCTTCGAACTCCTGGTCCGTCTCGCCAGGAAAGCCGACGATGAAGGTCGACCGCAGCGTGATGTCCGGACAGATCGAACGCCAGCGCTTCACGCGCTCCAGCGTCTTGTCGACGGCACCGGGCCGCTTCATCAGCTTGAGGATGCGCGGACTGGCGTGCTGGAACGGGATGTCGAGGTACGGCAGCACTTTGTTCTCCGCCATCAGCGGGACGATGTCGTCGACATGCGGATACGGATACACGTAGTGCAGGCGCACCCACGCATCGAGTTCGCCCAGGCCTTCGCACAGCGCCTTCATGCGGGTCTGGTACGCCTTGCCACGCCATTCGCGTTCAGCGTACTTCACGTCCACGCCGTAGGCGGAGGTGTCCTGCGAGACCACCAGCAGTTCCTTCACGCCGCCGCGTACCAGCCGCTCGGCCTCGCGCAGCACATCGTCGACGGGACGCGAGACCAGGTCGCCGCGCATCGACGGGATGATGCAGAAGCTGCAGCGGTGGTTGCAGCCTTCGGAAATCTTGAGATAGGCGTAGTGACGCGGGGTCAGCTTGATGCCGTAGTCGGGCACCAGGTCCACGAAGGGATCGTGCTTCGGCGGCAGCGCTTCGTGCAGCGCCTCCATCACGCTCTGGTAGTCCTGCGGGCCGCTGATCGCCAGCACGTCCGGGTACTGCTCGCGGATCTGCTCCGGGCGCTTGCCCAGGCAGCCGGTGACGATGACCTTGCCATTCTGGTTCATCGCCTCGCCGATCGCATCCAGCGATTCGGCCACGGCGGAATCGATGAAGCCGCAGGTGTTCACCACCACCACGTCCGCCGCATCGTAGGTCGGCACGATGTCGTATCCCTCCACGCGGAGCTGGGTGAGGATGCGCTCGGAATCGACCAGGGCCTTCGGGCAGCCGAGGCTGACGAAGCCGACTTTGGGGTTCTGCAGGGACATGGAGACAGTACGGCGGCGGCGTGTACGGGGCGCGGATTATAGCCTCCCCCTCCCCCGGCACCCGGAATGCGCGTTCAGGCGGTCGTCGCCGCTTGCGCGGACTTGGGGCCTCCGCTGCCCCGGCATACACTGGCGGCATGGGCCACTGGACCACCCTCGACACACCCTGCGGCCGCATCGCGGCATGGCGGGCGGATCCCGATGGCCCGCCCCGCGGCGCCGTGGTGGTCGTGCAGGAGATCTTCGGCGTGAACGCGCATATCCGCAGCGTGGCCGAAGGGTATGCGCTCGAGGGCTACGCGGTGCTGGCGCCGGCCTATTTCGACGTCGTCGAACCCGGTGTGGAACTCGCCTACGACGCCGCCGGCGTCGAACGAGGGCGCGCACTGAGGACCGCCGTCGGCCTAGAGCGGGCCAACGACATCACCCGCGCCGCCGCCGACGCGCTTGCGACCTCGCATCACCTGGTCGGCACCGTCGGCTACTGCTGGGGCGGCACCGTCGCCCTGCTGGCTGCCATGCGGCTGGGCCTGCCCTCGGTCAGCTACTACGGCGCACGCAACCTGCCTTTCCTGGATGAAACACCGCGTGCGCCGGTGATGTTCCATTTCGGCGAACAGGACGCTTCGATCCCGCCGGACATGGTGCAGGCCCATCGCGACGCGCTGCCCGGGATGGAGGTCTTCACCTACCCTGCCGGGCACGGCTTCAACTGCGACCTGCGCGCGGGCTACGAACCGTCCAGTGCGCGGCTCGCACGCGAGCGCACGCTCGACTTCTTCACCCGGAACCTCGCATGACCGATTTCACGCTCGACCCGCGCCTGGCCGCCGACAGCGCGTTCATCGCCGATGGCCCGCTGTCGCAGGTGCGGCTGATGGACGACACGCGCTATCCATGGCTCGTGCTGGTGCCGCGTGTGGCGGGCATGAGCGAATGGCTGGACCTGGATGGCGGCCAGCAGCGCCTGCTGCTGGCGGAGATCAACCGGGCCGGCCAACTGATCCGCACGCAGCCTGGCGTGCAGAAGCTCAACATCGGCGCGCTCGGCAATATCGTGCGCCAATTGCATGTGCACCTGATCGGCCGCCATGACGGCGATGCAGCGTGGCCGGGACCGGTGTGGGGCCATGGGAGCGCGATCCGGCACGCACCGGATCGACTTGCGGTGGAAATCGAACGCTGGCGCCAGCGGCTGGCATGAGCGCGCCGCGTTTCGAACCGCTCGGCGACGACGCCCTGCTGGTGCGCTTCGGCGATACGATCGATGCATCCACCAATGCACGCGTCCATGGGCTGACCGCCCGCTTGCGCGCGCTGTCGCCTCCCTGGCTGCGCGATGCGGTACCGGCTTACGCCAGCCTCGCCGTGTTCTTCGACGCTGCGCGGCTGCGCGGCGACGATCCCCATGCCACCGTGGTGGATGCGGTGAACCGCCTGCTGTCCGATGCCGGCGCCGGACCCGTCGGCGACGGTGTGCTGCATGAGATTCCCGTCTGTTACGGCGGCCGGCATGGTGAAGACCTCGCGAGCGCTGCATACGAGCTGGGGCTCGACGAAGCCACGCTGATCGCCCGTCATTGCGCGCCGATCTACACGGTGGCGATGATCGGCTTCGCCCCGGGGTTTCCCTATCTGCTGGGGCTGGACCCGGCCCTGGCACTGCCGCGCCTGGCCACGCCACGCACGCGGGTCCCGGCAGGCGCCGTGGCGATCGGCGGCGCGCAAGCCGGCATCTATCCACGCGAAAGCCCTGGCGGCTGGCGACTGCTGGGACGCACGCCACAGGTGCTGTTCGACGTCCGCCGCGCGCAACCGTCCCTGCTGCAGCCAGGCGATCGCGTGCGCTTCGTCCCCATCGATGATGCCGCGTTCGATCGCATGGGGATAACCGCATGACCGCATGGCAGGTACTGGCGCCGGGCGCGCAGACCACCGTGCAGGACCAGGGCCGGCATGGCTGGCGCCACCTGGGCGTGGCCCGTGCCGGCGCGATGGATGTCGCCGCGCTCGGCATGGCGAACCGGCTGGTCGGCAACGAAGAAAGTGCGGCCGGGCTGGAAATCGTGTTGCGTGGCCCGCGCCTGCGACTGTCCCGACCCTGTCGTGTCGCGCTGACCGGCGCCGCCATCCAGGCGTGGTGGAACGAGGTGCCACTGCCGATGGGACGCCCGCTGGACCTGCCTGCGGGCGAACTGGCCCTGGGGCCGCTGCGCGACGGCCTGCGCGCCTGGTTGGCCGTGGCCGGCGGCATCACCACCCCCATGCTGCTGGACAGTCGCAGCACCGACCTGCGCGGCGGCTTTGGCGGGCACGAGGGGGGCGCGTTGAGGGAAGGTGATCGCCTGCCGCTGGGAGACGCCCGCCCCGCCCCCGTCGTGCGGCAGCCCGCGTACCCAGCTTGGTGGATCGACGTGGACGATCCCTGGACCGCGGATCGCCATGTGCTTCGCTATCTGCCTTCCCCCCATCCCGCAGCGCCGTCGTTGTCGGCAACCGTGTGGCGTACCCACGCGAACAGCAACCGGCAGGGCCTGCGCCTCGACGGCGCCAGCCTGCCGGCGGGCGGCGGCGATGGCGTGTCCGAGCCAGTCGCGGTGGGCACGTTGCAACTGCCGCCGGACGGGCAGCCCATCCTGCTGTTGGCCGATGCGCAGACGGTAGGGGGCTACCCGCGCCTGGGCCACGTGCTCGCCTGCGATCTCGGACGCGCCGCGCAACTGCGGCCCGGCGAGCCGGTGCACTTCCAGCGGGTCACGCCGGCCCAGGCCCATGCGCTGAACCGGCAGCACGCGCATCGCCTGGCCCGGCTGCGCCTGGCCATCGCGCACCGCCTGTGAGGCTGCGGTAGGCTCCCCGGCATGCGCACCATCGACTTCAACTGCGACCTGGGCGAAGACTGCGGCGACGATGCGGCGATCGTGCCGTATATCAGCTCGGCCAGCATCGCCTGCGGTTTCCATGCCGGTTCGCCGGACACCATGCGGCGCACCGTGGCGCTGTGCCTCGCGCACGGCGTGGCCATCGGCGCGCACCCGTCGCATGCGGACCGCGAGCACTTCGGCCGCGTTGCGCATGCGCTTTCTGCCGAAGCAGCATATGCACTGACGCTGTATCAGGTGGCCGCGCTGGACGGTTTCGTAAACGCCGCGGGCGGGCGCCTCCACCACGTCAAACCGCACGGCGCCCTGTACAACCAGGCCGCCCGTGACGCCGTCCTGGCCGATGCCATCGCGCACGCCGTGCGCGACCATGACGCGGGCCTGGCGCTGTACGGATTGTCAGGCAGTGCGTTGACCGCTGCGGGGGAACGCGTCGGCCTGCGGGTGGCGCACGAAGCCTTCGCCGAACGTCGTTACGAGGCCGATGGCGCGCTGACGCCGCGCTCGCAGGCCGATGCCAGCATCGATGACCTGTCCACGGCCGCCGCACAGGTCGCCCGGATGCTGGACACCGGCATCGTCGTTGCGCGCACCGGCGAACCGGTGCCATTGCGCGCGGACAGCATCTGCCTGCATGGCGACCGTAGCGATGCCGCTGCGTTCGCGCGGGGACTTCGACAGACCATCGAATCCAGGGGGTTCGCCATCCGCGCCATGGAGCGTCTCGCATGAGTTATTGGCCCCTGCTGGGCATCGTCGTCGTGGTGGCGGGTTTCGTACTGCGCTTCAACCCCGTCATCGTGGTGGTCACGGCGGGCCTGGCCAGCGGCCTCGCGGCCGGCAAGTCCATCCCTGACCTGCTCGCGCTGCTCGGCGATAGCTTCGTGTCCAACCGCGCCCTGCTGATGTTCGCGCTGACGCTGCCGACCATCGGCCTGCTGGAACGCGCGGGCCTGCGCGAACACGCGCTGCGCTGGATCGCGCGGCTGCGCGGCCTGACGCTGTCGCGCCTGCTGGCAGGCTACCTGCTGGTGCGCCAGGGACTGAGCATGGTGGGCCTGATCGATATCGCCGGGCATGCGCAGACCGTGCGGCCGCTGCTGGCGCCGATGGCCGAATCCGCCGCCGGCAAGACACGCGCGCCGCTGTCGCGGGAGGAAACCCAGCGGGTGCATGCGATGTCGGCCGCGACCGACAACATCGGGCGCTTCTTCGGCGAGGACGTGTTCCTCGCCTTCGGCGCGGTGCTGCTGATCCAGGGTTTCTACGCCCAGCATGGTATCGCCCTGGAGCCACTGCAGATCGCGTTGTGGGCACTGCCGACGGCGATCGCCGCCTTCATCATCCATGCGGTGCGCATCGTGCTGTTCCAGCGCCGGCTGGACCGTGCGGAACCCGCGAGCGAGGAGCAGCCCGATGCTGTCGACTGAGCACTTCTACTGGGTGCTGGCGGCTTTCCTCGCCTACGCCGGCTGGAGCAACCTGCGCCAGCGGCGTTACGCGCACGCCGCATTCTGGAGCCTCATCGCGGCGCTGTTCGCTGCGGGCGATGTCGTGCTGCGCGCGAGCAAGGCCGGCGATGCACTGCCGGCGCAACTCGCCGGTGGCGCGGTGCTGGCGCTCGCCCTGCTGGCCACGCGCATGCGGCGCGAACCGCTGGACGAAGCGCCGGAATCGGAACGGCTGGCGTCCGCGTTGCGGCTGGGCCACCGGCTGTTCCTGCCGGCGCTGCTGATCCCGGCGCTGACGATCACCGTCGTGCTCGCCGGCCCGCACCTGTCCTTCGGCGGCACCCCGTTGTTCGCGCCCACCGGCATGACGCTGGTCGGCCTGGCGTTGGCGTGCGTGGCCTCGGCCATCGCGGCGATCGCGGTGACGCGGCAACCGCCGCTGCGTGCCGCCGATGAAGGGCGACGGCTGCTCGACACGATGGGCTGGGCGGCGCTGCTGCCGCTGGTGCTGGCGACGCTGGGCGGCGTGTTCGCGGCCAGCGGCGTGGGCGAAGCGGTGGCCTCGCTGGTGTCGATGGTGATCCCGGCCGACAACCGCATGGCCTGCCTGCTGGCGTTCGCACTGGGCATGGTGGTGTTCACCGTCATCATGGGCAATGCGTTCGCCGCCTTCCCGGTGATGATGGCCGGCATCGGCCTGCCGTTGCTGGTGCAGCGGCACGGTGCCGATCCCGCCATCCTCGGCGCGATCGGCATGCTGACCGGCTACTGCGGCACGCTGCTCACGCCGATGGCGGCGAACTTCAACATCGTCCCCGCCGTGCTGCTGGAACTCGACGACCAGTACGGCGTGATCCGCGCGCAGGCCGCGACGGGTCTGTGGCTGATGGGCACCAACGTGCTGCTGATGGCGTGGCTGTGCTTCCGCTGATGCTTCTCCCACGGGATATCCGATGACGACGACGCGCACCGTCCTGCTGACCGGCTTCCAACCCTTCGGCGGCGAGCTGGTCAATCCCAGCTGGCAGGCAGTGTCCGCCCTGCATGGCGCGCGCATTGCCGGCCATCGCGTGGTGGCGCACGAATTGCCGGTCGCCTTCGGCGCGTCGCTGAAGGCGCTGCGTGCCGCCTTGCGGGACGTCAGGCCGTCGCTGGTGATCTGCGTCGGACAGGCCGGCGGACGCGCGCAACTGTCGCTGGAACGGGTGGCGATCAACATCGACGATGCGCGCATTCCCGACAATGCGGGACAACAGCCTGTCGACCTTCCCGTGGTCGAGGGCGGTCCGGCGGCCTACTTCTCGACGCTGCCGATCAAGGCCATGCGCGAAACGCTATGCGACACCGGATTCCCGGCCGAGGTCTCGCAGACCGCGGGCACCTACGTCTGCAACCACGTGTTCTACGGGCTGATGCATGCACTGCGGCGCCAGCGTACGGTGCGGGCGGGCTTCATCCACATCCCCTACTCGCCTGCGCAGGCGTCGATGCACCCCGGCGCGCCCAGCGTGGCAGTGGAAACGGTGACCGAAGCGCTGCGCCTGGCGGTGCGGGTCGCATTGAAGACACACACGGATGCACGCCTAGCCGCCGGCGCGGAGCACTGACCCGACCGCGCTCGATCAGTGGGCGCGGATGACGCGCGTACCCGCGATCAGATCGTGCAGGCAGCGCTGATCCTGGCGGAAGATCATCAGCGAATCGACCACGACGTACAGCAGGCCCACGCACGGGATGTTGGCGATGGCATTCGTCGGCAGGTAGCGCTTGACCAGCAGGTCGGTCAACGAGGGCTTGTTGCCCTGCAGATCGACAATCTTTACGGACACCAGCTTCTTCCCCCAGGTTTGCCCCGTGGCGTGCAGTGGGTACCCCTGGATCAGGGCGAACACGGCAAAGCCGATGACCGCCCATAGCAGCGTCGTGCCGAGCGGCATCAATCCCAAGCCGCCGGACCGCCCCGCTTCGAACGCCGCTTCCCAATACCCCCCGACGAACATCAGCGGCACGATCGCCACGAGCGCGATGACGCCGTCGATCAGCACGGCAGCCAGCCGTAGCCAGCGCAGCTCGGAATCCGGTGCCCCCGCGACATTCTGATTGACGATATCCGCGTCGGGAGTGCGGTAAGGATCCTGCGGCATCTGCGGCGGTGTCTGCATCCTGATTCCTTTCAATTCAATGCGATCGGGAGAGGCTCAGGTGCGCGGCAGCGTCACGCCGGTCTGGCCCTGGTACTTGCCGCCCCGGTCCTTGTAGCTGGTCTCGCAGACGTCATCCGCGTCGGACTGGAAGAACAGCATCTGCGCCACGCCCTCGTTGGCGTAGATGCGTGCAGGCAGCGGCGTGGTGTTGCTGAACTCCAGCGTCACGTGGCCTTCCCACTCCGGCTCCAGCGGCGTCACGTTGACGATGATGCCGCAGCGCGCATAGGTGCTCTTTCCCAGGCACACCACCAGTGTGTCGCGCGGGATGCGGAAGAACTCCACCGTGCGCGCCAGCGCGAAGCTGTTCGGCGGGATGATGCATTCATCGGCTTCGATGTCCACGAAGCTCTTCGGATCGAAGTGCTTGGGATCGACGATGGTGGAATTGATGTTGGTGAACACCTTGAACTCGCGCGAGCAGCGCACGTCGTAGCCGTAGCTGGAGGTGCCGTAGCTGACGATGCGCTCGCCATTGACCTGCTTGACCTGCCCCGGCTCGAACGGCTCGATCATGCCCTGCTGCTCGGCCATGCGGCGGATCCAACGGTCGCTCTTGATGCTCATGCAAATCCTGGTCTGGGGAACGAAGCCGCGCGCCCAGCGCGGCGGAGGGGGATTGTAGGGCGGCCCCCGGCCCGCCGTCTGCGTCCGGCGGGTCAGACCAGCGACGAGGCGATCGGCACGCTGGCCCGCGGCCGCTGCGCCAGCGTGGCCGCCATGACCCGTGCGGTCTGCCGGTAGGCCTGTGCCACGACGGAGTCCGGCGCCGCGACAACGACCGGCTTGCCGGCGTCCCCCTGCTCGCGGATCGCGATGTCCAGCGGCAGCGAGCCCAGCAACGGCACGCCGTACTGCGCCGCCATCCGTTCGCCGCCACCCTGGCCGAACAGGTGTTCGACATGGCCGCAATTCGAGCAGGTATGGACCGCCATGTTCTCGACGATACCCAGCACGGGCACCTCCACCTTCTCGAACATCTTCAGCGCCTTCCTGGCGTCCAGCGTGGCGATGTCCTGCGGCGTGGTGACGATGACCGCCCCCGCGACCGGGATCTTCTGGGCCAGCGTCAGCTGGATGTCGCCCGTTCCGGGCGGCAGGTCGACCAGCAGGTAGTCCAGGTCGCCCCACAAGGTGTCGGTGAACAACTGCATCAGCGCCGACGTCGCCATCGGCCCCCGCCAGATCATCGGCGTGTCCTGGTCGACGAGGAACCCGATCGACATGGCCTCCACCCCGAACGCCCGCATCGGCTCGATCGACTTGTTGTCATGGCTCTCCGGCCGCCCCGACAGGCCCAGCATGGCCGGCACGCTGGGACCATAGACGTCCGCGTCCAGCACGCCCACCCGAGCGCCTTCAGCCGCCAGTGCCAGCGCCAGGTTCACCGAGGTCGTCGATTTCCCCACCCCCCCTTTGCCGGAGCCGACGGCAATGACGTTGCGGATGCGGGGATGGGGGGACAGGGAACCCTGGACGGCGTGCGAGGCGATGCGGGAGGTAAGCGACAGCGAACCCAGCCGCTGCTGCCGTGCCGCCAGAGCCGCCGCGAGCTGCGATTCGATGCCTTCCCGCATCCCCTCCAACGGAAATCCAGCGAGCAGCGAAACCTCTTCCCCGGCAGGCCCCGGGGAAACACTCCAACGGAGGCCCCTGTTCAGCTCAACCGTCAATCCAGGCAACGTGATTTGCGACAGGTATTCCACTTCCAAGCCAACTCCCGGATAAATTTGTGACATACATCACACTTTAGACAGTAACGCCGGTAACATGTTTGCGTGCTATGGGCTTCCGCGTTAATCCCATGTTAACGTCGGATCACGAGGACGTTTATGTGCGGCTGGGACTGAAGGATCAGTCCAATTGGGGTCGCATCCATTGACAGTTTAGGGGATTCACCACATGTCAGTTCGCAACACGAATGCGCCCAAGCGCAGCCGCCTGAGTGCGGCATTGATCACCACTCTGATGGTGCCGTTCGCGGGCAGCGCGTTCGCCCAGGACGCAAGCTCCACCAGCCCGCAGCAGCCCACTCAGTCGACCTCCACGCTGGACAAGGTCACCGTGACGGGTTCGCGCATTAAGAAGGCGGAAGTCGAAGGACCCGCCCCGGTGGTCGTCCTGACCGCGGAAGACATCGAGCGCGAAGGCTTCAGCACGGTCTACGAGGCACTGAGCACCCTCAACCAGTTCACGGGTAGCGTCCAGAACGAAATGACGCAGAGCGGCTTCACGCCGAATGCGCAGTTCATCAATCTGCGCGGCTTGGGCCCCGGCTATACGCTGATCCTGGTCAACGGCAAGCGCATGGCGGACTACCCGGTCCCCTATAACAGCCAATCCAACGCCGTCAGCCTGAGTTCGATCCCGGCGTCGGCGGTCTCGCGCATCGAAGTCCTGACAGGCGGCGCGTCGGCCATCTACGGTTCCGACGCGGTGGCAGGCGTGCTCAACGTGATCACGAAGGACAACTACGAAGGCGACAGCATCCGCCTACGCGGTGGCACCACGACCATGGGTGGCGGCGACACCGGCCTGGCCCAGTGGACTGGCGGTAAGACCGGGGACAAGTGGAGCCTGACCTACTCGCTGGAATACCTGAACCGCGAAGGCATTCTGGGTTCGCAGCGTGAAGATCGTGACTCGTATTACGACAACCCCGACTTCCGGGGTCGCCCGGAGTTCGCGACCGCGGTGGGTGGCGTGTATTTGTATCGCAACACCGGTGCGGCCTATAACTGGCTGACGCCGGCAGGCACTCTGTCGACCTCGGTCGATGCATTGCGTTACGCGTGCGACCGTACGTCTTCCGAGTTCGAACCGTACAACTCGTCAGCGTCGGTCAGCAATGCGACCCCGAACCGCTGCGGCTACTTCGGATACCCCGCTACGTCCGCGTTGCAGAATAGCTATAACAAAACCTCGGCGTACGTATCGGGCACCTTCGATTTCGACAATGGAACCCAGCTGTACGGCCAGTTCCTCGGAACCGACTCGCGCAACACCGGCGTCAGCTCGACCCAGTTCTGGCAGACGCCTGGCTATGTGTTTACGCCGGCCTACGGTTACATCCAAGCCCAGCGCATCATCACACCGGAAGAAATCGGCGGCGCCCAACGCACCGAATACAACGAAAAATCCTACAACCTGTTCGCGGGCATCCGCGGCTCCATGTTCGACAACCGCTTCGACTGGGACTTCGGCGTGTCGTACTCGCGCTTCGAGTTCGAATCCAACCGTCCCCGTTTCCTCAAGGACAAAGTTAACGAGTATTTCCTCGGAACCCAAACCGGCTTCCAGAGCATCTACCCCCGCTACAACGGCTATGGCCTGACCCATCTGCAGCGGCTGTTCGGGCCGATGACGCCCGATACTTACCGCTCGCTGTCGACGACCGTCCACAGCACGGGTGAGTCCGAGAACACCACGGCATCATTCAGCATGTCCGGCGATCTGTTCGAACTTCCGGCAGGCGCAGTGGGTGCGGCGCTGGTGGTCGAAGCTGGTAAGCAGGAATACACGCTAACGCCGGATCCCCGCACCACGCCCGACTACGCGGGCACCGACGCCATCTACAACCTAACCAGCACCGGCGGCGGCGGTGATCGTGATCGCTACGCGATCGGCCTGGAGTTCAGCGTACCGATCTTCGATAGCCTGAAGGCCAACTTGGCTGGCCGTTACGACAAATACGACGACGTGACCGATGTCGGCGGCGCATTCACTTGGTCGGCCGGCCTAGAGTATCGTCCCGTCGACTCCCTGCTGCTGCGCTCGAGCTACGCCACCAGCTTCCGCGCACCCGACATGCACTATGTGTTCGCCGGTTACTCTGGTGCGTACACCTACATCACTGACGCCTACCTGTGCCGCGTCAATGGCATCGATCCGCAGTCCTCCGACTGCAGCGGCGACAGCGACTACTACTATCAAGTCTTCCGTACTTATGAAGGGCGCCGGGACCTGGAAGAAGAGACTAGCAAGTCGTGGACCGCGGGTCTGGTGTGGGACATCATGGACAACATGTCGGTCACGGTCGACTATTACAGCATGAAGCTCGAGAATCAGGTCGCCGAACTGGATAGTGATTTCCTGATGCGCCAGTACGCCGACTGCCGACTGGGCGAGGACGTCAACGGCAATCGGGTCGATGGGAACTCGCCGTCCTGCCAGGCATTCTTGGCGCAGGTCTCCCGTGCAGGCGGCGAGCTTTCCAACGGACAAGTCTCCGAGTACAGCTCGTACCCGATCAACCAGGCCAGCCTTGAAACCCAGGGTATCGATGCGAATTGGAAGTACTCGCTGGACACCGACCGCTGGGGGACCTTCGGCTTCGAGCTGGGTTATACCCACGTACTGAAGCTGGACCTGGTGCGTTTCGAAGGTGACGAAGTCGAGAACATCCGCGACCACCTGCAGTACTTCAACTACCGCAGCCGCGCCAATGCACGCGTGAGCTGGAGCAACGACGACTGGCTGGTTACCACCTATGCGACTCGCATGGGTTCCCTGCCGAACTGGGCGGAAACCGGTCGCATCGCTCCGTACATACGCTACAACCTAGACGTGCAGAAGAAGGTCACCGACAAGCTGACGCTCGGTTTCTCGGTGGTCAACCTCTTCAACAACCGCCAGCCGAAGGACGACACGTTCAACAGCTGGCCTTATACCTGGCGCTCGCATGACGTGATCGGTCGCCAAGTGTATGCAGATGTCCGCTACACGTTCTAAGGTCAGGGTCAGCCCCTAGAGCAGGAGAAAAGCCCGGCGCAAGTCGGGCTTTTTTTCTCGGCCATTTCGCGGCAGACTCAAAACGTGTTGCCGAGCCCTTCGCTGAGTGTTCCAGACTCCACGGATGGCTGCGCAGGAGACACGAGCGCAAGTCATTTCCGGCCAAGGCCGGCAGCCTGCCTCCAGCACTAAACTTCGGATAACAGCACCCTTATCAAGGGGCCATCAAGGGGATGACAAAAATGAAACCAATCCGTACCACTGCTGCGTGGCTGATTACCGCCGCCTGCGCGCTGTCGATCGCCGATGCGAATGCGCAGTCGATCGCTGATTTCGTTAAGCATCCGACCTACAGCAGCGCGCGCATCTCACCCGACGGAAAGTACCTTGCCCTGCGCGTCGACCGTGGCGAACAGGACGTCCTGACCGTCCTGCGCACCAGCGATCTGCAGATCGTCAAGATCAATCAGTTGCCGGAGAAGAAGAGCGTTGGCTCCTTCTACTGGACCAGCCCTGAGCGCCTGATGTTCAACGCCGTCAGGAAGATCGGCTCTTTCGAGCGCCCAGTCGGTACCGGTGAGTGGTTCTCGGTCAATGCGGACGGCTCACAGCCACGCACGCTTATCGAGTACGGCACTCAGAATGTCACCCAACGTTCCAAGCAGGTCGACGGCCAGTCATTCTCGCTGCTCGACACGCTCCCCGACGATGATGTCAACGTCATCATGACTGCCCGCTATCAGCGCTCCAGCACCGGCGCAGGTGCGGAAGTCGTAATGGTGGACACGATCAGTGGCCGCAGAAAGCCTCTCGGTCGGGCACCGAAGGAAAACTGCTCCATGGTTCTTGACCATGAGAAGCAACCAGCGTTCGCCGTGTGCTACAGCGACAAGGATGAGGAATCCGGCTTCGATACGCACAACGAGGTATATGCGCGCGCAGCTGACGGCAAATGGAACCAAATCAGCTCATCGAAAAGCAACGGCGCGCGCCTGAGCATATTGGGATCCGCCGTTAACGGCGACATCTACGCGCTGCGCGATGACGGGAAGGCCCCAGCCGGCTTCGGCACTCTGGATGCGCGTAGCGGCGATTTCAAGGAGCTGTTCAAGGATCCAGTTTCCGATGTCTCGGGCTACGTGCAATCTGTGGACGGCTCGGAAAGGATTCTCGGCGTAGTAACCGAAGCAGGTGAACCAGAGGTCACCCTGGTGGAATCCAAGCACTCGGATGCACAGCTTTATGCCTCCTTGGCTTCTGCGTTTCCCGGCCAGTTCGTCAGCTTCAGCAGTGCTACCCGAGACGGCCAGCTTATCGTCGTCAGCACCTACAGCGACCGCAATCCAGGCGAACTTTACCTGTACGATCGCAAGGCCAACAAAGCCCGATTCCTGATGAAGAACCGACCGTGGATCGACCCGAAGAAAATGGGTTCCATGCAGTCGATCTCGTTCACCGCTAGGGACGGACGCAAGATCCATGGCTACTTGACCATTCCACACGGCTCCGACGGCAAGAACATGCCACTGATTGTCAACGTCCACGGCGGACCTATGGGACCGCGCGACAACTGGGGCTACAGCACCGAACCACAACTGTTTGCCAGTCGTGGATACGCCACCCTGCAGATCAACTATCGCGGCTCCGGCGGTTTCGGCAAGGAGTTCCAAGACCTAGCTTACGGACAATGGTCGCAGGGCATCATGAATGACATCATCGACGGAACGCGTCACGTCATTGCCCAAGGGCAGGCGGATAAGGACAAGGTCTGCATCTATGGCGGCAGTTTCGGTGGATATGCTTCATTGATGGCGCCATCCCGCGACACCGAACTATTCAAGTGCGCGTTTGGCTATGTCGGTCTCTACGACGCGCAGATCCAGCTCAGCAAGAGCGATACAAGCCGTAGCGAAAGCGGCCGCCGGTACCTGATACGTGCGTTTGGACGCACCCGTGCCGAGCAGGATGCGATGTCGCCGATCACCTATGCCAGCAAAATCAAGCTCCCGGTCTACTTGGCTGCAGGCGCGCGTGATGAACGCTGCCCGCCCGAGCACACTGAGGCGATGGCCAAGGCGCTTACCGCCGCCGGCAACTCGCCAGAAGGCATGATCATCCAGTCCGGCGAAGCGCACGGATTCTACAAGGAAGAAAACAACGAGCGTTTGTATACCGCAATGCTCGCCTTCTTCGATCGGCATATTGGCCCCAAAAAAAGCGGCGGTGCCACCCTGGCTGACTGACCGCTGTCGAGCATGGCTTTCAGCACATCCCCCCGATTGGGATGTGCTGTCATGCTGCAATACAGTCGTGCATGCTTCGGAAGGAAATAGATATGCGTTCAAGGACCACGAATGCGCTGTTCGTAGCGCTGCTCCTCGCCTGCGCACAGCAATCCGCGCCTGCCCAGAGCGGGAAAAAAGCACTTATCCCGCCCGATCCCGCAGCCGATGCACAGTTCCGGGCAGCTGGCTTTCTGGAAAGCCATCCCGACATCCGCTATCGCCTGCTTGGCCTTGAAGAGTTCCGCAACAACAATCATGCCGATGCGTTGCGCTTCTTCAAGCGCGCCTCGTTCTACGCCGACAAGCCCTCCCAGGGCATGGTCGCCGAGATGTACTGGTCGGGTCAGGGCGTGGAAAAAGACCCGGTGATTGCCTACGCATGGATGGATCTCGCAGCAGAACGCGGTTACGAGGGCTTCCGCGGCCTGCGTGAGCGCTACTGGAAGTCACTGTCTGCGGAAGAGCGCCAACAGGCGCTGGTACAGGGAGAGGCCATATACGCCACCTACGGTGACGCGGCCGCGAAGCCTCGACTTGCCACCGTGCTTCGACGGGAACGCAAGAAGGTCACCGGCAGCCGGACCGGCTTCGCCGGCTCACTAAAGATCTACGTCCCCGGCCCGAGCGGTTCCGAGCAGATCGATGGCAGCAAGTTCTACGACGAGCGTTTCTGGGACGTTGAGAAGTACTACACATGGCACGACAGCATCTGGATGAAGCCAAGAATCGGCAAAGTGAGCGTCGGTAACATAGACCAGGTCGATGCCGCGTCACCCGCGCCGGCCTCTCGCATCCCGGCAACTGCACCGAACACCAGCGCCCCTGAGCCAGAAACCCCAACGCGCGATGAAACGGAACTAGGCACGCGCGAACAGGATTGAACAGGGACCTTCCATACCCCACCGGATGCGGTATAAAAGCGTCATCCTGCCAGCTCTCGCCGGCGGGCCTGACCTACATCCCTGGGAGGGGAACATGCGCAAGACCCTGATGGCCGCGATGCTGGCCGCTCCTCTGATGGCCCTGTCGATGATGGCGTCCGCCGCCGATCCGGTGGTGGGCCGCTGGAAGACCATCGACAGCGACACCGGCAAGCCGAAGTCGTTCGTCGAGATCACCCAGGCCGCCAACGGCACGATCACCGGCCGCATCGTCGAGCTGATCAACCCGAGCAAGCCGAACCCGACCTGCGACAAGTGCAAGGACGACCGCAAGAACAAGCCGATCACCGGCATGGAGATCATCCGCGGCATGAAGGCCGAGGGCGGCGGCGACTACGCTGGCGGCACCATCCTCAAGCCCGACGAGGGCAAGGTCTACAAGTCGAAGATGGAGCTGATCGACGGCGGCAAGAAGCTGGAGGTTTCCGGCTGCATCGCCTTCATCTGCAAGTCGCAGACCTGGATCCGCCAGTAAGTCCTCGCGGATCTTCGATGGCACGGGCCCGGCATCGCCGGGCCTGTTTCGTTTGCGGGGCGGGAAGTGCGTCCACGGCTCCATGCGATAATCGCCGTCCCCCGCCGCGAAGCCTGTCATGAGCCGTACTGCCCTCGTCACCAATGCCCTGCCCTATGCCAATGGCCCGCTGCATCTGGGCCATCTGGTGGGCTACATCCAGGGCGACATCTGGGTTCGCGCGTGGCGGATGCGCGGCGACACGGCCTACTTCGTCTGCGCAGACGACACGCACGGTACGCCGATCATGCTGGCGGCGGAAAAAGCCGGCGTCACGCCGGAAGTCTTCATCGCCGGCATCCAGGCCAGCCACGAGCGCGACTTCGCCGCGTTCGGCGTGGCGTTCGACCATTACGATTCGACCAACTCCGCCGCGAGTCGCGAGCTGACCGAGCAGTTCTACCAGCGTCTGGAGGCCGGCGGCCATATCAGCCGCCGCACGGTCGCCCAGTTCTACGATCCGGCCAAGGGCATGTTCCTGCCCGACCGCTACATCAAGGGCATCTGTCCGAATTGCGGCTCCGCCGACCAGTACGGGGACAACTGCGAGGTCTGCGGCGCGACATACGCGCCGACGGATCTGAAAGAGCCGAAGTCGATCCTGTCCGGCAGCACGCCGGAGATCCGCGATTCGGAGCATTACTTCTTCGAGGTTGGCCGCTTCGATGCCTTCCTGCGCGAGTGGCTGGCTGGCGACGTCGCACTGCCGGGCGTCAAGGCGAAGCTGCGCGAGTGGCTGGATGCTGAGGGCGGCCTGCGCGCGTGGGACATCTCGCGTGATGCGCCCTACTTCGGCTTTGAAATTCCCGGCGCGCCCGGCAAGTACTTCTATGTGTGGCTGGATGCGCCGATCGGCTACCTGAGCAGTTTCCGCAACCTGTGTGCCGAGCGCGACCTCGACTTCGCCTCGCACCTGGAGGCCGGCACCGACGTGGAACTGCACCACTTCATCGGCAAGGACATCGTCAATTTCCACGGACTGTTCTGGCCAGCGGTGCTGCACGGCACCGGGCATCGCGCGCCGACGCGCCTGCACGTCAACGGCTACCTGACCGTCGATGGCGCGAAGATGTCGAAGTCGCGCGGCACCTTCATCATGGCGCGCACTTATCTGGACGTTGGCCTGGAGCCCGAAGCGCTGCGCTATTACTACGCGGCGAAGTCGTCCGGAGGCGTCGATGACCTCGACCTCAACCTGGGCGACTTCATCGCGCGCGTCAATGCAGACCTGGTCGGCAAGTTCGTCAACCTCGCCAGCCGCTGCGCCGGCTTCATCGACAAGCGCTTCGGCGGCAAACTCGCCAACGCATTGCCCGATCCCGCCACATACCAGCGTTTCATCGACGCGCTAGACCCGATCGCCGATGCCTACGAGCGCAACGAACCCGCCACGGCGCTGCGGCTGACGATGGCGTTGGCCGACGAGGCCAACAAGTACATCGACGAGACCAAACCCTGGGTGATCGCCAAGCAGGAAGGCGCGGACGCCGAACTGCAGGCCATCTGCACGCAGGGCCTGAACCTGTTCCGCGTGCTCGCCGCAGCACTGAAACCGGTGCTGCCGCGCACGGCCGCAGAAGCGGAGGCGTTCCTCAGCGCACCCGTCATCACCTGGACTGATGTGGCCGCGCCCTTGCAAGGGGGGCACACCATCCAGCCGTATTCCCCCCTCTTCACCCGTATCGACCCGAAACTGATCGACGCCATGACCGACGCCTCCAAGGACACCCTCGCCGCTCCGGTGCCTGCCGCCGCCCCCGAGAAGAAGACCGAAGCGAAGGTGGCCGCGCCCGCAGAACCGAAGGACGCCGGCGGCATCATCGGCATCGAGGACTTCGCCAGGCTCGACCTGCGCATCGGCAAGGTGCTGGAGTGCGGCTTCGTCGATGGCTCCGACAAACTGCTGCGCTTCCTCCTGGATGCGGGCGACCTGGGCCAGCGGCAGATCTTCTCCGGCATCCGCGCCAGTTACGGCGAGCCGGAGAAGCTGGTCGGCCGCAACGTGGTGTTCATCGCCAACCTGGCGCCGCGCAAGATGCGCTTCGGCATGAGCGAAGGCATGATCCTGTCGGCCGGTTTCGATGGCGGTGCGCTGGCATTGCTCGACGCCGACGCGAGCGCCCTGCCCGGCATGCCGGTGCGTTGATAGCCCCCCGTCGTGCAACGGCGATGAATGCCGATCTCGTCGAACGGCTCGATCGCCTGCTACCGCAGACCCAGTGCGGCCAGTGCGGTTATGACGGCTGCCGGCCGTATGCGCAGGCGATGGCGCGCGGCGAGGCCGGCATCGATCATTGCCCGCCCGGGGGCGACGAAGGGGCGAGGAGCCTTGCCCGTGTGCTCGACGTGCCGCTGCTGCCGTACGACCGCTCGCGCGGCACGCACAAACCGGCGATCGTCGCCGTCGTGATCGAGGCCGATTGCATCGGCTGCACGAAGTGCATCCAGGCCTGTCCGGTGGACGCGATCATCGGCGGCGCCAAGCACATGCACGTCGTGATCGACCCCCTCTGCACGGGCTGCGAACTCTGCGTGCCTGCATGCCCGGTGGACTGCATCGTGATGGAACCGGCCTGAGCACGACGGCAACGGCTGTACCACGACTCCTTCAGGCAGGCTTTTCCTCAGCGAGCGCCAGCCTCGCACGCTGAGCACACCCGCTCGACGGCGTAGCCCTGTGCGCGCAGCTTCTCGACCACACCGTCCTCGCCCAGCAGGTGCAGCGCGCCGACGACTACCAGTGCGTCGTCGTCACCCGGCTGGTCGAGGATCTGCCGGATCTTCGGCAACCAGGCATCGTTGCGGTCCACGTTGATGCGCCGGTACAGGCGCGGATACTGCGCGCGCATGTCGGCCGCCATGCCCTTCCACAGACCCTCGGCATCGCCCCGGCGCCATGCGTCGTGCAGGCGCCTGGTCTCGTCGGCGCCCTTGTCGGCCTGCTCGAGCGCCTCGGCGATGAACTGGCGCTGCTCGGCCGCATCCATGCCGTCCAGCACGCCAATCTGTTCCTCTGCGCGCTCAAGCCCGCCCGTCGGCTTCCCGGCGGCCTGGGCCTTGTCCATGAAGTGGTTGTCCAGACCGAGCTTCGGTTCCAGACCCTGCTTGGTCATCTCGACGATGCTGATGGTCAGGCCGACGAACCAGGGTTCGAAGCCGTTGAACGATGCCAACGGCAGGCCATTCTTGCTGGCCCACGCTTCCAGCCGTGTCCACGTGGTGGCATCCAGCTCCTGCTGCAGCGTTTTGCCATCCGTCCGCATCGCGGCCTGCATCATCAGCTGTGGCAATGCCGGCGATCGCATCTCCTCGGGCGACATCTCGAAGATCACGCGCTCGGCATCGGCGAAGGCCGCATCCACATCCGCGGACAGCGGGTAGTCGGTGGGGCGAAGCAGGTGGAACGACCCGAGCAGATAAACCGCGTTGTCGCTGTCGGAAACCTTCCACAGCAGCGGAATCGGTGCGGCATCCACCGTTGGCGTATCCGCGGCCAGCACGGACGCACTGCCGAGCAGCACGGTGAAGACGAGGACTTTCAGCGAATTGCGCAGCGACATCCTTTTCTTCCCTGACAGCTCAGAGCACTTTGATTGGTTTTGCGTAAGCCTTCTCGCCGGCATCGATCGCCACATCGAGTCGGTTCTCCGCGGGCGGCAGCGGACACGTCGCGTACGGGGTGAACGCGCACGGCGGGTTGTAGGCACGATTGAAATCCAGCACGACCTTCCCGTCCTTCGGCCCGTCCGCATCCAGGAAGCGTCCCGCAGGATAGCTGCCGTGACCGCTGGTGCGATCGGCGAGCAGGAAGAACAGCGGCCCTTCGGGTGGCCCCAACGCTTCCAGGCGAAACGTCTTGCCATCCCGCTCGAACTCGACCGCGCCGGGATTCGGTGATTCGTTGGCCACGCCGATGACATCGACGATGGTCAGGGTCTTGCCCGGCGGGTGTGGAACGTAGCGGCCCTCGACGCGCCACGCCTCCTGCGCAGGCCAGTAGTCCAGCCCCACGAACTGCGTGCGCGATTCGGCGTCGGCATGCTTGACGCGCAAGGCATGGCGACCGCCGCGCTCGATGACGGTCAACAGCCCCTTGCCCTCGTCGAAGCCCACCACGCCCGGCGTTGGATCGCGATCGCTCTGCAGTTCCACGCGTCCCTTGAATGGCTCGCCGTTGAGCGTGAGGTCGACGCCGCGCTCGGGGGTGAGGAGGATTCGCCCCGACTGCTGCGTGATCATGCCCATCTTCGCCGGACCGACGGCGAGCTTGATGCCGCTGCCCGGTCCACTGCCGATGAAGTGGGACTTCAGTTCGATCCAGTGCAGGCCGACCAGGCTGGTCCAGCCGTCCGGCGCGAGCAACTCGGTCTTGCGCTGTTCACGCCAGGCCGCATTGTCGGCAAGGAAGGTGACGTCGGCGACCTTGCCGCCCGTCACGTCCTTGCCGCCGTCGCCGCCACATCCGGCCAGCGCCACCAGCAGCATGGCCATCCCCAGCCAGCCCGTGTTCTTCCCCATGTCAGCGTCCTCGCAGGAACCAGCGGTCGATCTCGTTCAAGGAAAAGCGCGCCCACGTCGGGCGGCCGTGGTTGCATTGCCCGGAGCGCTCCGTGGCTTCCATCTCGCGCAGCAGCGCATTCATTTCAGGCAGCGTCAGGCGCCGGTTCGCGCGCACGGCGCCGTGGCAGGCCATCGTCGCCAGCAGTTCGTCGCGCGCCGCCGCCACGCGTCGGCTCTCGCCATGCTCGCGCAGGTCCGCCAGCACGTCGCGCAGCAGCGCCTCCGGTTCGGCATTGGACAGCAGGGCAGGAATGCTGCGCACGTTCAACGACTGCGGGCCGCTGCGGGTGATGTCGAAACCGAGCGTCGCCAGCGTGGCGGCTTCGCGCTCCGCCACGTCCGCCTCGCGTTCGGCCACCGCCAGCGCCATGGGTACCAGCAGTGGCTGCGAACGCAGGCCGATGCTGTCGTGCGCGCCTTTCAGCTTCTCGTAGCCGATGCGCTCATGGGCCGCATGCATGTCGACCACGATCAGGCCATCGGCGTTCTCCGCCAGGATGTAGATGCCGTGCAGCTGCGCGATGGCGAAACCCAGCGGCGGGATGCCGTCGGTGTCGCTCGCCGGCATCGCCTGCACGGACGACGTCGGTGGCATCGTGCCCGCCTGCGTCGCACCTGCCGTCGGAGCCGCATACAAGGCGGCATACGCCGCTGGCGCCTCCGCCACGTTGAGTCCCAGTGGCGACTGCTGCGTGGGCATCCAGGCGGACGGCACGGACACGGAAGGCCGCCCGGCGAACGGAGCCGGGGCGATATCCTGCGGCAGTGCGCCGGCGCGCGTCTCCGCCAGCGCTTCGTGCAACGTGCGATAGACGAAATCGTGGATCAGCCGCGTATCGCGGAAGCGCACTTCGTGCTTGGCCGGATGGACGTTGACATCCACGCGGGTGGGGTCGAGTTCGAGGAACAGCACGTAGGCCGGCTGGCGACCATGGAACAGGACGTCCTGGTACGCCATCTTCACCGCGTGCGCGATGTTGCGGTCGCGCACCGAACGTCCGTTGACGTAGACGTACTGCTGGTCGGCACTCGCGCGTGAATAGCTCGGCTGTGCGATCCAGCCATGCAGCCGCAGTCCGGCCGCCGCATGGTCCACGCGCAGCGCGCTGCGGGAAAAGTCATCGCCGAGCGTTTCGCTCAACCGGGCGAGCGATTCCAGCTCGTCCGCCTTGTAGCGCCGCGACGGCCGACCGTTGTGCGAGACGCGCAGCTCGATGTCGGGACGCGCCAGCGCCAGCGAACGCAGCCACTCTTCGATGTGGCTCATCTCGGTGCGCTCGGCGCGCAGGAACTTGCGCCGCGCCGGTACGTTGTAGAACAGCTCGCGCACTTCCACGGTGGTACCGACGGCATGCGGCTTGGGGGCCACCTCGCCGACCCTGCCCCCCTCCACCTGCAGTGATGCGCCGTGTTCGTCCTGCGCACGCCGCGACGTCAATGCGAAGCGGCTGACCGAGGCGATCGACGGCAGCGCTTCGCCACGGAAACCGAGCGTGGCGACGGCTTCCAGGTCGTCGAGCGAGGCGATCTTGCTGGTGGCGTGGCGCGACACGGCCAGCGGGAGTTCTTCCGGCGCGATACCGCCGCCGTCGTCGCGGATGCGGATCAGGCGGACGCCGCCTTCTTCCAGGTCGATGTCGACGCGGCGTGCGCCGGCATCCAGGGCATTTTCGACCAGTTCCTTGACGACGGAGGCCGGCCGTTCGACGACCTCGCCTGCGGCGATCTGGTTGATTAGGGTGTCGGGAAGCTGACGGATCGGCACGTGCTGGCGGCGCGGTGGCGCCGTCTCGGGGAATCAGCCGTGATGATAGCCGAGCGGGTGTGCGATCAGGGCGCGCCGGCGGCGCCGCCCGCCGCGACGGTACGCGCGTCGGACTCGGCCTGCGCGCGCGCCGCGAACAGCGTGCCCGGCGGCGGCTGGCGGGTGAAGTACGACTGGATGCCTTCCAGCACCGCCCCCGCGACCTTGCGCTGGTGCGCGGGGTCGAACAGGCGCTTTTCTTCGTCTGCGTTGGAGATGAAGCCCGTCTCCACCAGCATCGCCGGCATGTCGGAGTTGCGCAGCACCTCGAAATTGGCGAACTCGATCTGCGGCTTGTGGGTCTTGCCCAGCCCCTTGAGCGACGTCAGCACATGCCCTGCCGCATCCTGCGAGGCTTTCATGTGGCCGCTCTGCGCCAGATCCAGCAGCACGTTGGACAGCGTGTCCTTAGTGAGCCGCACGCCTCCGACCAGGTCGGAGGCGTTTTCCTTGTCGGCCAGCCAGCGGGCATGCTGCGAGGAGGCGCCGCGCAGCGACAGCACGTAGACCGACGAACCCCAGGCGCTGCGGTTCTCGGCGGCGTCGGCATGGATCGAGACGAACATGTCGGCCTTCGCGCTGCGGGCCTTGCGGGCACGCTGCGGACGCTCGACATAGACGTCGGTATCGCGGACCAGATAGGCCTTCATGCCCGGAGTGGCGTTGATCTGGCGCGCGAGCTCCTTCGAGATGGCCAGCACCGCGTGCTTCTCGTAGCGGCCACTGGGGCCAATGGCGCCGGGATCCTGTCCGCCGTGCCCGGGGTCGATGGCAACGACCAGCGGCCGCATGCCGGCGGCGATCGCGGTTGGTGGCTTGGGCACATCGAGCGCAGGCGTGGTGTCAGGCGCGGGTGCGTTCGTCGTGTTGGCGACCGGAGCTGGCTGCCCCGTCGCAATGGTGTACGTCGGACGCTCACCGGGACCGGTCGTCGCAGGCGCCTGGACCGTGGTCGACTGGCCATTGAGGATGGCCTGCGGCGAATTCAGGGACGGCGTGGTCGAGGCCGGGGGCGCCTGCACGGCTCCCGCCTGCACGACCTGGGCGGTCAGCAGCGCCGTCGCGCGCGCGGCTTCCGCCTGGGGCGACGCCGTGGTGGCCGGCACCGGCATCGTGTCCGGCGTGTTCGCGGGTGCCGTGGCCGCCGCAATGGATGCCGTGGGGGCGACGCCGTCACCTGGCCATTCGATCACCAGGCGCGATGTATCGCCGCCCTGCTCCATGCGTGGCGCAAGCGCGGCGACCGGCGATGCCAGGTCGAACACGATGCGCAGCGTGTTCGCATCAGGCTGTCCCGTGCGCACGGCGCGCACGATGCCGGCCGGCACCGGCAGGCGCAAACCGGCCTTCGCCTTCGACGCCGGCAGGTCGACCACCAGGCGGTCGGGACCTTTCAGGGAAATCGTCTTGTACTGTCCGGCACCTGCGAGCTGGATTTCAGCCCGGGTCCCCGTGCTTCCCTGCGCCAGCGTCACGCCGGTCACTTCGCCCGCCGTCAGCGCAAACGGCGCACACGCGAGCAGGCCCGCGAGTGCGAGACGCAACATGGTGGTGGGCTTCCCCGAGGTCATGCCGCGGATTCAAGCACCATCGGACCACGAATGCAAGGCGTTTTCCCTTAATAATCCGTGACCTGGCGGATGTTTCTAACCAGTCTGACGAGCTGGTGCCCGCAACTCGGTATCCAGAGCGAGCCGCGCAAGCCAGTCGCTGCCGCCCGCAGACAGCCCGGTCAGGCGGGCCGACCGCCCTTCGCCATCGACATCAAGCGCCACATGCAGGTCGGCCGCCGGCAGCGACGTACCGCCACGTTCCGGCCATTCGACCAGCCAGAGCACCGCGGCGCCCTCGTCCAGACCGAGGAATTCCAGTTCGCCCGCGTCGCCGATCCGGTAAAGATCCAGGTGCCAGGCTTCGCCGCCTTCGACCGGATAACGCTCCACCAGCGTGTAGGTCGGGCTGCGGATCGCGCCGCTCACGCCGAGCGCGCGCAACAGGGCGCGCGCGAGCGTGGACTTGCCTGCACCGAGATCACCCTGCAGGTGCACCACGGCGAACGCGGGTCGCGTACGCGCCAGCGCTTGGCCCAGCGCTTCGGTGGCGTCACTGTCGGGAAGGAACGCGTGCATGCGGCAATTCTATGCGCTCGCCGGCGACACGCGACAGGACCAGGCCGTTTACGGATTCGCCAACCGGCGCACATGCGCAAACAGATCGGACGGGAGCAGGCCGCGCGCTCCATCCCAGGCGGCCGCATCTCCGGCGAGTCCGTGCAACAGCGCGCCCGCGCTTGCCGCGTCGAAGGCGGAGAGGCCCTGCGCACGCAATGCAGCGATGACGCCGGTAAGCACGTCGCCCATGCCGCCCACTGCCATGCCGGGATTGCCGGCATCGATCACACGTGCGGTTTCACCGGGCGCCACCACCACCGTGCCTGCCCCTTTCAACACCACCACGCATGCATGGCGCTGCGCGATGGCCTGCGCAGCGGCGAAACGATCGTGCTGCACGTCCGCAGTGGTGCAATCCAGCAAGCGCGCGGCCTCCCCAGGGTGCGGCGTGAGGATCGCATCGTCCAGCGCTAGTGCCGATGCAGCCAGCAGGTTCAATGCATCGGCATCCATCACAAGCGATTTTCCGCTGTGCGTGGCGCGCTGGAACAGTGCCCGCCCCCATTCGCCCTGCCCCATGCCGGGACCGAGGGCGATCACGCGCGCGCGCTCCAGCAGCGGCGCCAAGTCACCGGTCGATTCCACCGCCCGCACCATCGCTTCGGGTCTGCGGGCCAGCAGTGGTGCGACATGGATCGGGCGCGTGGCCACGCTGACCAAACCGGCGCCGGCGCGCAATGCGGCTTCGGCACAGAGTGCGATCGCGCCGCCGCTGCCTTCGTCGCCGCCGATGCAGAGCACGTGGCCGGACTCGCCCTTGTGCGTGTTGCGGCGACGCGGGAGCAGCCAGCGCGCAAGTGCATCGTGCTGCAGCAGCGACGCCCGCACGGCGACACCGTCGAATGCCGATGCGGGTATGTCGAGCTCATCCAGCTCCAGTACGCCGGTGTATTCCAGCGCATCACCGGTATGCAGGCCGGCATGCCGCGCGATGAACTGCAGCGTCCGCGTTGCCAGCACCGCCGCACCAGGCGCGCTGCCGCGGTCGGCATCCACGCCACTCGGCACGTCCAGCGAGAACACGGGCACGCTTTGCGCGTTGATGGCATCGATCAGCACGCGCACGTCGCGATCGGGCGCACGCGACAGACCGATGCCGAACAGCGCATCCACCACGAGGTCGGCCGCCGGCAGCGCACCATCGAACAGCGTCACGCGGCCACCGCCCGCGACGTACTCGGTGCAGGCACGCTGCGCAATGGGGTTCCCAGGCACGTGCGAGGGCAGATGGACGACCTCCACGTGCCGTCCTGTACGGTGCGCGTGCCGCGCCAGCACGTAACCGTCGCCGCCATTGCTGCCCGGGCCGCACACCACCATGATGCGCCGGACCTCGGGCCAGTGCTGCAGCAAGTGCTGCCAGGCGACGTGTCCCGCACGCTGCATCAGGACATGGGCGTCGCCGCCCAACGCCTGCGTCGCACGCTCGTCCAGCAGGCGTGCTGCATGCGTCGAATACAGGGGCGAGGTACCGGACATGGCCGGATTCTAGGACCGACGAGGGTTGCGGAGAAGTGAATCCCGCCGCGGCTCCTATAATTCCCGCATGCCCCTTCCCGAACCCATGACGTCCCTGCCCGATCCGCCCGCGCTCGCCCGGCGCGTGCGGGCACTCGCGCACGAGTTCGGATTCCAGCGCTGCGGCATCGCCGGCATCGAGCTGGGCGAAGACGAGGATCACCTGCGCCGCTGGCTGGCCGAGGGACTGTACGGCTCGATGGACTGGATGGCCCAGCACGGCGACAAGCGTTCGCGGCCGCAGGAACTGATCCCGGGCACGTTGCGGGTCATTTCCGTGGGGCTGGACTACGGCCGCAACGACAGCGACGACGCCTGGGACACGCTGCACGCCGGCGAACGCGCTTACGTGGCGCGGTATGCGCTGGGCCGCGATTACCACAAGCTCATGCGCAACCGCCTGCAGAAGCTCGCCGAACGCCTGCAGCAGGAGGTCGGCGCGTTCGGGCATCGGGTGTTCGTGGATTCGGCGCCGGTGCTGGAACGCGCGCTGGCACGCAACGCCGGGCTCGGCTGGATCGGCAAGCACACCTGCCTGATCGACAAGGACGGCGGCTCGTGGTTCTTCCTCGGCGAAATCTACGTGGACCTGCCGCTGCCGGTCGACGCGCCGGCCACCGCGCACTGCGGCACCTGCACGCGCTGCATCGATGTCTGTCCGACGCAGGCGATCATCGCCCCTTACCGGCTGGATGCACGCCGCTGCATCGCCTATCTGACCATCGAGCACGAAGGCGCGATTCCCGAAGACCTCCGTGCAGCGATCGGCAACCGTATCTTCGGCTGCGACGACTGCCAGCTCGTGTGCCCCTGGAACAAGTTCGCCAAGCGCACGGACGAACCCGACTTCCGTGCCCGCAACGATCTGGACGTGGCCACACTGCCACAGCTGTTCGCCTGGAGCGAAGACGAGTTCCTGCGCCGCACCGAGGGTTCGGCGATCCGCCGCAGCGGCCACGAGCGCTGGCTGCGCAATATCGCGGTGGCGCTGGGCAATGCGCCGGCCACGCCCGACGTGCTGGCCGCTCTCGAAAGCCGACGGGAGGATATGTCCACGCTGGTACGCGAGCATGTCGCCTGGGCGTTGCACAGGCATCGCCCCCTGTAGGAGCGACGTGAGTCGCGACCGCACGAACGAAACATCCTCGACAAAGAATTGCGCAGAGCGCGAAAGACGTGGCCGTACGAACGACCTTTCGCACCGGCCCGCATGGTGCACGATCGCGTACGCATCGTCCGTACGGTCGCGACTCACGTCGCTCCTACAAAAAGAGCGAAGCATCGCGCTGCGCGCTCACCCGCGCGCTGCGATCTCCGCCAACAAAGCCCGGGTCACCGGATCCTTCGCCTCGGTTTCGCCCTTCAACGCGGGCAACAGGCCATTGGCCAACTGCTTGCCCAGTTCGACACCGAACTGGTCGAAGGCGTTGATGCCCCACAGCACCGACTGCGCATATACGCTGTGTTCGTACATGGCGATGAGGCCGCCCAGCGATTGCGGTGTCAGCGCATCCAGCAGGATCATCGTGCTGGGACGGCCACCGGCGTAGCTGCGGTGCGGATCGTCGCTGGCCTGACCGTTCGCCAGGGCTTCGCTCTGCGCCAGCAGGTTGGACATCAGGGCGAGGTGGTTTTCGGCGTACGGATCATCGTTGCGCACGGTGCCGACGAAGTCCAACGGCACGATCTGCGTGCCCTGGTGCAGCGCCTGGAAGAAGCTGTGCTGCACGTCGGTGCCGGCGCCGCCCCACCAGACCGGCACGGTGTCGATCCCGACCGGACTGCCGTCCAGCCTGACCGACTTGCCCAGACTCTCCATCACCAGCTGCTGCAGGTAGGCCGGCAACAGCGCCAGGCGCTGGTCGTACGTCATCACGCCCTGCGCGGCGTGGCCAAGGACGTTGCGGTTCCAGACCGCCGTCAGCGCATGGCGCACCGCGATGTTGTCGGCGATCGGCGACCCGATGACATGCGCATCGAACGCCGACGCGCCGGCGAGCAACTGTTCGAACCGGTCGAACCCGATCGCCAGCGCGATCGGCAGGCCGACCGCGGACCACAGCGAGTAGCGGCCACCGACCCAGTCCCACATCGGCAGCACACGATCGGGCGCGATGTCTAAGGCCGCCGCGGCGCGTTCGGGATTGGCGCTGACCGCATAGAGCCGCTCGCTGCCGCCCAGCCAGTCGCGCAGGATGCCGCCGTTGAGCAGTGTTTCCTGCGTACCGAAGGTCTTGGAGATCAGCACGGCGGCGGTCCGCGCCGGATCGAGCGGCGCCAGCGTGCGTTGGGCCGCCGCGCCATCGACATTGGACAGGAAATGCACGCGGAAACGGCGCGGCAATGGATCGCGCAGCGCATCGGCCACGAGGCGCGGCCCGAGATCGGAACCGCCGATGCCGACGCTGACGATGTCGGTAACGTCGCTCGCTTCGAGCTGTGCGATCAATGCCGACATACGCTCGCGGACATCGAGCGCCGTGGCGTAGGCCTCGCGTGCGACGACGGCGTCCGAGTGCTGTCCGCGAAGCGCGGTATGCAGCGCCGCACGTCCTTCGGTGACATTGACTTTCTCGCCATCGAACAGGCGGCGGAACGCACCGGCCAGGTCGGCGTCCTCACCCTGCGCCAGCAACGCGTGCCACGCGGCCGTGTCGTATGACTGACGGGCGAAGTTGAAGTAAAGCGGACCGCTGCGCAGCGTGTGGGCGGCGATGCGGTCGGGTTCGCGCGCCAGCAGCGCACTCAACGGGGTACCACGCAGGCGCGTGGCGTGGGACTGCAGTGCGTCGAAACCGGTGCTCATGTCAGGCCGCCTGCTTGGGAATGCTGCGATTGGTATGGGTGATGCGGTTCCGCCCGTCCACGTAGACCAGCGTGGGCTGGAACGCATCGGCGTCCTGTTCGCTCATCGAGGCGAACGCAGCGATGATGATCAGGTCACCGACCTGCACATGGCGCGCGGCACCGCCGTTGAGCGATACCACGCCACTGCCTTCATCGGCGCGGATCGCGTACGTGGAGAAGCGCGCGCCGTTGGTGACGTCCCAGATGTGCACCTGCTCGAACTCGCGGATACCGGCGGCATCCAGCAGCAGACCGTCGATGGCGATGGAGCCTTCGTAGTTCAGCTCGGAATGGGTGACGGTGGCGCGGTGGATCTTGGTCTTGAGCAGGCTGAGGTGCATGTCGGCGGGGATGAGTGCGGGAGCGCGAAGTCTATCCCCTCGTGCCTCGCCTTGCGCGCGCCGCACGGCATCCGGCGCGGTCAGAATTCCAGGTTGTCGATCAACCGCGTGCGTCCCAGCTTCGCCGCGATCAGCGCGACCCGGGCACCCTGTTCGCCATCCCGCGGTTCGCTCAGGTCGTGCCGGCGAATGACGGTGTAATCGACCACGTAGCCCACGTCGCCGAGCTGGCGGGCGGCATCGGCCTCCACCTGCGCGCGCGGGGTCCCGGCCACCAGGCTTTCGCGCATGGCAATCAGTGTCTTGCGGATCTCGGCGGCGCGCGGACGTTCGTCTTCCGACAGGTACTGGTTGCGCGAACTCATCGCCAGGCCATCGGCCTCGCGCACGATGCTGCCGGCGAGGATCTGGATCGGAAAGGCCAGGTCGGTGACCAACTGTCGGATCACGGCGAGCTGCTGGTAGTCCTTCTTGCCGAAGGCGGCCACATCGGGCTGCACCTGGTTGAACAGGCGGCCGACCACGGTGCACACGCCATCGAAATGACCGGGACGGTGCGCGCCTTCGAGCACGCTGCTGACGCCGGGGACATGCACGTTGGCCGCCAGTTCGACACCGAACGGATACATGGATTCCACCGTCGGCAACCACAGGACATCGCAGCCCGCACCTTCGAGTCCGCTCATGTCCGCTTCCGGCGTACGCGGATAGCGGGTGAAGTCCTCATTGGGACCGAACTGGGTCGGATTGACGAAGACGCTGGACACCACCCGGTCCGCGTACCGCCGCGCCAGCATGACCAGCGAGTAGTGGCCGGCATGCAGGTTGCCCATCGTCGGCACGAAACCGACCCGCAGGCCCTGCTGCCTCCACTCCCTGACGCGTGCACGCAGCGCGTCAAGTTCGGTGATGGTCTCGATCATCGTGGCCCCTGTGGCGAGTCGGTGCGCGCGGCGCGGTCAGTAGGAATGGGCGTCGTCGGGAAATGCCCCGCTGCGCACGGCGTCGGCGTAGGCGCGTACCGCACCCGCCACGGAACCGCCTTCGGCCAGGAAATCCTTGACGAACTTCGGGCGCCGGTGGCCGGTATCCAGGCCGAGCAGGTCGTGCAGCACCAGCACCTGACCGTCGCAACCGGAACCGGCGCCAATGCCGATGGTGGGAATGGCCAGGTCGGTGGTGATCGCGGCCGCCAGCGACGACGGCACGCATTCCAGCACCAGCAACTGGGCGCCGGCCTCGGCGACCGCACGCGCTTCTTCGCGCAGACGCGCCGCTGCGGCGTCATCGCGACCCTGCACGCGGTAGCCGCCGAACTTCAGCACCGACTGCGGCGTCAGGCCCAGATGCGCGCAGACCGGGATGTCGCGCTCGACCAGGAAGCGGATGACCTCGAGCTTGTGGCCCGCGCCTTCCAGCTTGACCATCTCGGCACCCGCCTGCAGCAGCGCGATGGCGGCATCCAGCGCACGCTCTGGCGTGGCGTCGGACTGGAACGGCAGGTCGGAGACCAGCAGCGCGCGATTTAGGCCGCGGGCGACGGCACGCGTGTGGTAGACGATGTCGTCCACCGTCACCGGTAGCGTCGAGTCATGCCCCTGCACCACCATGCCCAGCGAATCGCCGATCAGCACCAGGTCGACGCCATTGGCGTCCAGCACGCGGGCGAAGCTGTTGTCGTACGCCGTCAGCATCACCAGCCTGCGGCCATCGCGCTTGGCATCGGCGAGGGCGGGAACGGTCCAGGGCTTGCTGTCGGCATGCGTGCTCATAGCGCCGCATTATCCACTCATAACGGCTGGATGTTGGACATTTCCAGCACGGACACAGCATCCCGCGCATCGCCGTAGCCGGGAATCCGGGCCGCGGGCAGCACGTCGAGCAACGGCACGAGTGCGAACGCACGCTCGTGCAGGTGCGGATGCGGCACGCGCAACCCCGGCTCGTCGATCACCGCATCGCCATAGAGCAGCAAGTCCAGGTCCAGTGTCCGCGGCCCCCAGCGCTCGCCGTCGGCCCGATGGCGGCCGAAGTCGGCCTCGATCGCCAGCAACTGCGCCAGCAGCTTCGATGCAGGCAGCGTGGTCTCGATCAGCACGACCGCGTTGATGAAGTCGGGCTGGTCTTCCCTGCCCCAGGCCGGCGTGCGGTAGAAGCGCGACACGCCGCGCATGGCCACGCCATCCCGACTGCCGAGTGCATCGATGGCCTGTCGCAGCGTCCCGGCGGCATCGCCGAGATTGGCTCCCAGGCCAACGCAGGCCTGGACCTGCGCCGTCATTCTGGCGAAGACGCCGCGCTGCGGCTGCGACGCCGGCGGCGCCGCTTGGACGGCGGCGCGTCCTCGGCGAAAGCGTCGGTCGAAGCGGCGACGCCCAGCGACGCCGACAGTTCCTCGCCCGACTGCGTCTGTGCCTCGCGCCAGAACGCCACGTCGTCCGCATGCTCCGGCGAGGCCGCCAGCCGCAGCACAAGGAAATCGAACGCCGCACGGAAGCGCGGATGGCTCAGCAGGCGCGTCACCCGCTTGCGCTGGCGGTTGCCGAAGCGGGTCTGCAGCAACCAGATCTCCTGCATCGGCAGCGAGAAGCGGCGCGGCAGGGCCACGGTCTTCAACTGGTGCAGGGTGACTCGGTCGGCGGCGCGGCGTTGCGCTTCCTCCGCCTGCACGCCCTGCGCCTGCAATCCCATCAGCGCGCGGCAGTAAGCCGGCCACAGCAGCAGCGCGAACAGGAAGGCCGGCGATACCGGTTCGTCATTGGCGACTCGCTGGTCGGTACCGGTCAGGCCGGCCAGGACCATCCGGCGCAATGCGCCGCTGCGGTTGGACGCCAGCGCGGCCGCCGTTTCGGGAAACAGCACGTTCAACAGCCCGAACCGCTCCAGCCCTTCGAAGCTGGCCACGCCATGTCCGGACAGGAACAGCTTCAGGATCTCTTCGAACAGGCGCGCCGGCGCGGCTTCGGCCAGCAGCGGCGCCAGCGGCGCAATCGGCGCGGCGGTCTCCGCCTCGATCTCGAAGTCCAGCTTGGCGGCCAGGCGCACGGCGCGCAGCATGCGCACGGGATCTTCCCGGTAACGCTGCTCGGGATCGCCGATCAGCTTCAGGCGCCGCGCCATCGTGTCCTCGAAGCCGCCCACGTAGTCGCGGACCGAGAAATCGTCGATGGCGTAGTACAGCGCGTTGGCGGTGAAGTCGCGGCGCACCGCATCGTCTTCCACCGTGCCGTAGACGTTGTCGCGGACCAGGCGGCCGTTGTCCATCTCGCGGTCGCCGCTGCCGTCGTCGACGTTCGCACGGAACGTGGCGACCTCGATGATTTCGCGGCCGAATACCACATGCGCCAGCCGGAACCGACGGCCGATCAGACGGCAGTTGCGGAACTGCTGGCGGACCTGTTCGGGCGTGGCGTCGGTGGCGACGTCGAAATCCTTGGGATGGCCACCGACCAGCAGGTCGCGCACCGCGCCGCCGACCAGATAGGCCTGGAAACCGGCGTCCCGCAGGCGGTAAAGCACGCGCAGCGCGTTCGGGCTGATGTCCTTGCGCGAGATGGTGTGCTGGTCGCGCGGGATGGTTCGCAGAGCGGTGACGGGCGTAATAGCGGCAGTTCCATGCAGGAGGGTCGCGCGGCAGGCAGGGTGGATTGCCCTGAGCCTGAGCGCCACCTATACTAATCCGCTACGCCGGTTTCACCAAAAACGCTCCCTTCGTCTAATGGTTAGGACGTGGCCCTCTCAAGGCTAAAATAGGGGTTCGAGCCCCCTAGGGAGCGCCATCCGGTCGAGGCTGCGGGTTGAGATCCGCAGCAGGTGAACCACCAGAACCCCGCCCCGGCGGGGTTTTGTGTTTGCGGACCCGGGCACGGACACATTAAAGACGGTTTAATCGCGCCGACCTAGCATGGTCGCCCCCACCCGCCCGAGGGCCGCCCGTGTCGCGCCTGCTCCTGGTTGAAGACGATCGCATGCTCGGCGACGCCCTGGCGGCCGCACTGGTGCAGGACGGCTGGTCCATCGACCGTGCCGAAGACGTCGCCGGCGCACGCCTGGCGCTGGTCGACCACGGCTACACCGCCGTGCTGCTGGACCTCGGCCTGCCGCGCGGCTCCGGGCTGGACGTACTGGCCGCGCTGCGCCAGCGGTACGACACTACGCCGGTGCTGATCATCACCGCGCGCGACCAGCTCAGCGACCGCGTCCGCGGCCTGGATGCCGGCGCCGACGACTACATCGTCAAACCCTTCGAAGCCGGCGAACTCAGCGCGCGGCTGCGCGCCGTGGTCCGCCGTACCCAGGGGCGCGTCTCGCCCGTGCTGCGGCACGGCGAGATCATGCTCGACCCGGCCGACCGCTCGGTCCGCCTGGGCGACCGCCCGGTCCGGCTGGGCGTGCACGAATACCGCACCCTGCTGGCGCTGATGGAACGGCCCGGACGCGTGATCGCGCGCGATACGCTGGAGTCGCTGGTGTACGGCGGTGAAGGCTCGATCGAGAGCAACACCATCGCGGTGTACATCCATCAACTGCGCAAGAAACTGGGAGAAGGCGTGATCACTACCGTGCATGGCTTCGGCTACCGGTTGGGAGAGGGTGAATGAGCCACTCGCTGAAGTCGAAACTGCTGCTGGCGGTGATGACGCCGCTCGTGGTGGGATGGGGCTGCTGGCTGGGTAGCCAGCACTTCCAGATGACGCGGCAGCAGCAGGGCCACGAAGACGGATTCCTGCGCGAGGTCGGCGAACAGATCCTGCTGTCGATGCCCGCCAACATCGACGCGCTCGACGCCGGACCGCGCCTGCAGCTGCCCTTGCGCGCCACCTCGACGAAACGGAAACTCGAGGTGCTGCGTTACCAGGTCTGGATCCTCGACAGACAGGTACCGATCGTGTTGTCCGCAGGCACGCCGACACAGCCGTTGCAGCCGGACTTCAAGCCCGGCTTCGCCCTCACCGAGGTAGGCGGCGAGCCTTGGCGTGTCTACGCCGTCTCCGATGCCCGCGGCCGCATCCAGGTGCAGACCGGCATGTCGCTGTCGGCCATGCGCACGGAACTGGGGTACTGGGTGAAAGTCAGTGTCTGGAGCGGCGTCGGCATCCTGCTGGTGCTGGGTGCCTGCGTCGGCCTCGCGATCCACTGGAGCCTGCGCCCGATGAACCGCCTGCGCCGTGGCATGGCGGAGCGCGCGCCGCACGACCTGGCGCCGTTGCCCGTCGCGGGACTGCCCCGCGAAATCCGTCCACTGGTGGATTCGTTCAACGTCCTGCTCGAGCGCCTGTCGGACGCAATGCGCGGCGAGCGCCAGTTCCTGGCCGATGCCGCGCACGAACTGCGCACGCCGCTGGCGGCACTGCTGACGCAGACGCAGGTGGCCATGCGCGCCGGCAGCCAGGCGGATGCGCAGGCGGCGTTGACGCAGCTCGCGCACGGCATCCAGCGCACCTCGCGCCTGGCGCAACAGTTGCTCGACTCGGCGCGCGTCGACGCATCGCCGCTGCGCGAGGACCGACCGGTAGTCGCGCTACCGGACGTAGTGACGATGGTCGCGCGCGAGTTCGAATCGATGGCCAGCCGCCGGCAGCAGACGCTCGCTCTCCACGCCGAGCCCGCCAGCGTGCGCGGCGACCTCGACGATCTCGGCATCCTGGTCCGCAACCTGCTGGACAACGCGGTCCGCTACAGCGGCGACGGCGCACGCATCGAGATCGCCTGTGGTGCAGACGACGAAGGCGGGACGGCCTGGCTGAGGGTGCGCGACAACGGTCCCGGCGTACCCGCCGACGAGCGCGAGCGCATCTTCGAGCGCTTCTTCCGCGGCAGTCAGGGCAATGGCGAACGAGGCAGCGGCATCGGCCTGTCGCTGGTGGACCGCATCGCGCGCGCGCACGATGCGCGCATCACGGTGGAGGACGGGATCGCTGGCCGGGGATTCGGTTGTCGCGTCGAGTTCCGCGCGACACCGGATGCCTGATGCGGGGATGCGGCGTTATTCGCCGCGCCACCAGGGTTGCGTGTCTTCCGGACGGGCGATCGTCAACGGCTGGCCGATCACCGGCGTGACGATGTCGACCCCCGCGTCCTGCGACAGCACGTACAGCGTCTCCATCGGCTCGTTCCAGCCATGGAACGCCAGGTCGAAGGTGCTGTTGTGGATCGGCACCAGCGACCCGCCGCCCAGATCGCGATGCGCCTGCAGCGTCTGCGCCGGCAGCATGTGCACGTCCTGCCAGCGGCTATCGTAGGCGCCACACTCGAGCAGGGTGAGATCGAACGGCCCCAGGCGCTCACCGATGGTGCGGAAGCCGTCGAAGTAGCCGGTATCGCCGCTGAAGAACACCTTCAGTTCGTCCGTCCGGATCACCCACGACGCCCACAACGTGGCATTGCGGTCGAACAGCGTGCGGCCGGAGAAGTGCTGGGACGGCGTCGCGGTGAAACGCACGCCATCGAGTTCCACATCGTCCCACCAGTCCAGCTGGCGCACCTTCTCAGGCGGCACGCCCCAGCGGACCAGGCGGTCGCCGACGCCGAGCGGCGTCAGGAATACCTCCGTCTTCGCCGCCAGCGCACGCACCGTGTCGCGATCCAGATGGTCGTAGTGGTCGTGCGACAGCACCACGGCGGACAGCGTCGGCAGATCGTCGATGGCGATCGGCGGTGCATGGAAGCGCTTCGGCCCCGCCCACTGCACCGGCGAAGCGCGCTCGGAAAACACCGGATCGGTCAACCAGAAGCGTCCGTCCAGCTTCAGCAGCACGGTCGAATGGCCGAGGCGGTACAGCGTGCCATCCGCCGCGGCGTCCAACTGCTGCCGGGTCAACGCCTGCATGGGAATCGAGCGGGTCGGGACCGTGCCAGCCGGCTTGCCGCCGACGATGAAATCCCACCAGAGCTTGCTGGTTTCCCGCCAGCCCAGCGGGCGTGGCTTGCGTTCGTTCTGGAAGCCGTCTTCGCCGAACTGCGGCGATTGCGGATAGGACAGCGTGGCGCAGCCGGACAGGCCGGCATAGGCGACCGCCGTGGCCGACACGCAGGCGGCCGCCGCGATCCGCTTCAACCGCTTGCCGCGGCGAGGCACCATCGTGGATGCATCAGTCATCCTGGTCGCTCCGCAGCGTGGGGAACACGTACTGGATGATCGTCGCCGCGCCGGCCTGACCAGGCAGCGCCATGTCCGTGCCACCCTGCCCCACCGGCACCTGCCAGCGCAGGTCCACGCAGCCCAGGTCCGACGCCGTGCGGCGCGCCTCGGCGAGCAGGCGCGCGGCGACCCCGGAAGGCCGCGCCTTCGCCGGCACGAAGAGCGTTTCCAGATTGAAGTAGTAGGCACGCTCGATCATCGAGAAGCCGACGGTGGCGAAGGCATATCCCGCCGCTTCGCCCCGATGCTCCGCCATCCACGCCCATGCGCGCAGCGGCGGTTCGAACAGGGCCTCCATCAATTCCAGCACGCCGGTACCGGCTCGCGTACGCGGGGGGTCAGGCGACTCCGCCCTCTGCTGGTCGCACAACTGCATCAGCACGGCGGCGTGCGCGCGGGTGACGCGACGGACATCGATACCGTCGCCGACGGAAGCATGCACCCACGCGGGATGCGCAGGTGCCGGAAGAAAGGCAACGGGTGCCGGACGCGGCGCCGTCGCGGCCTGGGTGCGGGAAGGTCGGGCGTTCATGGGGAACTCCATGGGAGGGCGTGGGGGCGGAAACTCAGAATCCGCGCGAGAGGCCGACGAACAGGGACGTGCTGGAATTCTTGCCCGCTTCGACCAGCGGACTGTCCTGCAGCGCATCGGGCAACGCGCGGTATTCCACGCTGCCCGTCAGGGCCCAGCGCCGGGCGAACGGCTGGATCAGCGTGAGGCTGGCACGCGGCACCGTGGCTGCCCCGGGGCGGTAGGCCACCACGCCGCGCGCGACTTCTTCGTCCAGGATGCCGTAGTAGTAATCGGCCATGTCGGCCGACAGGCGCACTGCGCCGATCGAGGGGACCAGCGTCGTACGCCCCCGCGTGAGCGGATAGCTGTAGTCGAGCGCGACGGCATACCCGTCGCTGGTGCCGCTGACGTCGATGCGCGCGTCGAGATCGAGCTTGCCACCGGCGCCTTTCCAACTCGCGCCGACACCGACGTCGACACTGTCGTCACGGTCGGACAGCAGGCGACGGTCCACGCCGCGACGCGCCAGTTCGGCGACGCCGAAATCATCGGCATCCAGGCCGTCCAGTCGGCCGGCGATGAAGGTCCGCACTTCGAAACGGTCATCGGTGTAGGCGCGATAGCCGAATGTGGCGCCGCGCAGGTAGAAGCGATCGCCGTCGTAGGCGATGTTGGGATACAGGCGCGTCCGCGTCCCCTCGCCCGCGTATTCGCTGTCGCGATGGACGACCGCCAGGCCGGCACTCCAGCGCGACGGCAGCTGGTCCTGCGCCTTCGCGTCGGCGCGCTCCACGATCTGGGCGAACGCGGAGAACGGCAACAGCAACAACAGGGGCAGACAGGCGCGCAGCGCACTCATGGAAACCTCGGCAATGGGGGAACCGGAGGAATCCGGCTCACCCATGCTCGCGTCCGCTCTTTAAGAACTCCTTAAGCGCCGCGCATTCCTGCCGCCACCGTTCACTGCATCCGCGGCAGGTCGAACACCAGCACTTCCGCGCCGCTACCGCGTTCGATGCTGACCAGCGGCTCCGCGTCGTACAGCAAGGCATCGCCGGCCTTGAGGGCCTGACCGTTGACGGTCACCTCGCCACGCGCCACGTGCACGTACCCGAGCCGCCCCTCGGACAGGCGAAGCTCCGCCTTCTCGCTGCCATCGAACAGGCCCGCGTACATGCGCGCGTCCTGATGGATGCTCACCGAACCGTCGTCGCCATCCGGACTGACCACCAGGCGAAGGCGGCCCTGCTTGTCGGCGGCCGGGAACGACTTCTCCTCGTACGAGGGCGCGACGCCCTGTCGGTCGGGAATGATCCAGATCTGCAGGAAGTGCGTGGCGCCCGACTCGTTGTAGTTGTACTCGGAATGCTGCACGCCGGTGCCAGCGCTCATGCGCTGCACGTCGCCGGGCACGATGCTGGAACTGTTGCCCATCGAATCCTTGTGGCCCAGCGCGCCTTCCAGCACGTAGCTGATGATCTCCATGTCGCGGTGGCCGTGTTCGCCGAAGCCGCGGCCCGCGGCCACGCGATCCTCGTTGATCACGCGCAGCGGACCCCAATGGACGTGCTTGTCGTCGAAGTAGCTGGCGAAGGAGAAGCTGTGCCAGGAATCCAGCCAGCCGTGGTTGGCATGGCCGCGGGCCTGGGCAGGTCGCAGGGTGATCATGGCGGAACTCCTGGTGGGATGAGGCGCGCAGCATGATCCCGCGCACCCATGAAATAAATTGGCCAAGAATCAATTGATTGTTCCATTTATGAAATTTAAATCCCTCCCGGTAAAGACGGACAGCCGATCCTGGAACAATGATCGACCGGTCCAGCTGCCTTGGCAGGCGCCGCACACCGTCCGCGCACGCCGTGGCGACAACCGGTCGCAGGCAGCGCGCAAGAAAGAGTTCCAACTCGAATGACGCGGTGATTTAAACTTGCGCGGTTCTCTCCGCTGCGCATCGAGCCTCATGCCTTTCGTCGTCACCGAAAACTGCATCAAGTGCAAGTACACCGACTGCGTTGAAGTCTGTCCCGTGGATTGCTTCCACGAAGGGCCGAACTTCCTGGTGATCGATCCCGACGAATGCATCGACTGCACGCTGTGCGAGCCGGAATGCCCCATCAACGCCATCTATCCCGAGGACGACGTGCCCGCCGGGCAGGAAGGCTACGTGGCGCTCAACGCCGAGCTGTCGCGGGCCTGGCCGGTGATCACCACGCGCAAGGATCCCCTGCCGGACGCCAAGGAGTGGGAAGGCAAGACGGACAAGCTGCCGCTGCTGGAGCGCTGACCGCATGGCGGGCCGCAACGCCCGTCCATGAAAAAGGGCGCCTCGCGGCGCCCTTTTCTTTTCCGGAACAAGCCCGTGGCTCAACCGCCCAGCTTGGCCTTCAGTGCCGCCAGCAGCTTGGTGGCCGCCGGCGACGTGGCCGGCAGGCCGCGCGGATCGACCGCCGACACGTAGGCGCCCGCCTCGACCGCCGCCACGCGCACCAGGAAACTCGCGCCTTCGTAACTCACGTCGTAGGTACCCAGCAACTGCGCGCGGCTGGCGATGGTGACGCCGTCGACGCCGGCCAGCGCGTCACCGACGCGCGCGAACGCCTCGTCACGCGACCCGGCCACGTTGAAACCGCCAGCCGCCGGTGCCACCGACGACGACGTGGCCTGCGCTGCGGTCGGCACCTGCATGGCACCACTGGTGCTGGGCAGGGTGAGGTCCGGCGGGACCTCCAGCGGACGCGCTTCCGGCGCCAGCGCGTAATCGCCCTTCGCGCCCTTCTTGAACCACGAGCAGCCGGCGACGGACACGACCAGCAGCACGAGGGCAAGCGGACGCACGAGGGAAGACGAAAGACGCATGGGGTTCTCCTGGGTTCAGGCCGCGAGGCTGTCGCGGCTGGATTGTGCTTCAAGCGCCTGCACCACGGCAGCGAGGCGATCGGCGGTATCGGTGTATGCGGACGACAGCGTGAGCAACGGCAGGCGCAGGCCATGGCCGAAGCCCGCACGCTGCAGCAGTGCCTTCACCGGAATGGGATTGGATTCCACGCCGAGGAAACCGTAGATCTCCTGCAACCCGGTATCCAGTGCGGCCGCCGCAGCGGCATCGCCGCCGCGCGCGAGGTCGCAAAGGCGACGGAACGTGCGCGGCAGCGCGTTGGAACCGACCGAGATCAGGCCATCGGCGCCGGCCAGCATCGCGCGCGATGCGGTCGGATCGTCGCCACTGAGGATGGCGAACCCGGCCGTGCGCAACGCCAGCAACGCGGACATGCGTTCGGGTTCGGCGCGCGCTTCCTTGATGCCGATGATGTTCGGATGGTCGACCAGTTCCGCCACCGTTTCCGGCAGCAGGTCGCAGCCGGTGCGGCCAGGCACGTTGTAGAGCACCACCGGCAAGCCCCCCTGGTCGGCGACGGCGCGATAGTGCGCCACCAGGCCGGCCTGCGTGGGCCGCACGTAGGGTGGCGTCACCACCAGCGCGAACTGTGCGCCACCTGCCGCTGCACGGCGCGTGGCGGCAATGGTCCTGGCGGTATTCATCTGGCCGGTGCCGGCCAGCACGGCAATGCGTCCGCGCACCTCTTCCACGGCAATGCGCAGCAGGGTGTCGTACTCCTCGTCGGACAGCGCCGCCGCCTCGCCGGTCGAACCCGCCACCACCACGCCCTGCGTACCGCCGTCGAGCTGCTGTTTGAGCAGCGCGCGCCAGGCGTGCAGGTCGAGTTCGCCCGACGCCAGGAACGGCGTGGCCAATGCGGTGATGCTGCCGGAAAGGTGCAAGGGAAGGCTCTCGGTGGGGATCCGGCGACCCGGTGGCGCCCGTAAGCGCAGTTATCCCGGTCCGCCTGCAATGTCGGCCGCATGTTACTTGCGGGTTCAAAGGGCGGGCAAGTATGCTGCCAACGTCGCCGGGCCGCAGCCCGGCCGCCATTCAGCCTGACCGCAACGCCGGAAGCTCTCTTGACCGATTCCACGCCCCGGCCTTCGCCGACCGAAAACCACCTCCTGATCACCGCCTATACGACGCATCCGGAATCGCCGCTCCTGTCGGTGACGCGCCGGATCGCCGACAGCGGCTGCAATCTGGTGGACGCGCGGCTGTCCACGGTCGGGCGCGACGTGTCGGTGACCGCGCTCGCGACCGGTTCGTGGGACGCCGTGGCGAAGCTGGAAACCATGCTGTCGCGGCTTGAGCGCGACGACGGCCTGAAGCTGGTGTTCTACCGCACCGGCCCGAAGGTGGTGCAGTCCAACCTGCTGCCGTACATCGTGGAAGTCGTGGCCGCCGACAAGCCCGGCATCCTGTTCCAGCTGGCCGATTTCTTCGACCGCCAGGGCATCACCATCGAGAACCTGCAGAGCACGCGCTATCGCGCGATGCAGACCGGCGCGGAGATGTTCTCGGCGCAGGTCACGATCGGCGTGCCGGCGAACATGCACATCGCCGCGCTGCGCGACGACTTCCTCGAATTCTGCGACCATCTGAACCTGGACGCGATCATGGATCCGATGAAGTTCTGACGATGACGGCGAAAAGCGCGAACGCCCTGCCAAAATCGACACTGAAACTGCCGCTGGCGCTGTCCGGCGGCGAGACCACCACCCTCGCCGACTACGCCGGCACTTGGTTGGTCCTGTACTTCTACCCGAAAGACAGCACGCCCGGTTGCACCACCGAGGGCCTGGATTTCAACGCGCTGCTGCCGAAGTTCAAGAAACTGGGGGCGACCGTCCTCGGCGTCTCGCGCGACTCGGTGAAGTCGCACGACAACTTCTGCGCGAAGCAGGGCTTCAGGTTCCCCCTGGTGAGTGATGCCGACGAAGCCCTGTGCAAGGCCTTCGACGTGATCCACGAAAAGAACATGTACGGCCGCAAGGTCATGGGGGTGGTGCGCAGCACCTTCCTGATCTCGCCCGATGGCCGCATCGCCCAGGAGTGGCGCGGCGTGAAGGTCCCCGGCCATGCCGACGCCGTGCTGGACGCCCTGAAGGCCCTCCAGGCCCAGTGACGGAATCCCCTTCCCTCCCATCCACCATCCCGCGCCGCGGCGGGTCATGGTGGTTCGCTGCTGTCCGCGGAAACGTCGCCCGTGTTCACACATCTTCCTCGATGAGGTTGCCCGAATGACCCGTAGCAAGCGTATCTATGTGTTGGACACCAACGTGCTGATGCACGACCCCACCGCGCTGTTCAAGTTCGAGGAACACGATGTCTACCTGCCGATGCAGGTGATCGAAGAACTGGACAACGGCAAGAAGGGCACCTCGGAAGCGAGCCGCAACGCGCGGCAGGTCAGCCGCTTCCTCAACGAACTGGTCCAGACCTCGGGACTGGACAACGTGGCCGCCGGCATTCCGCTGATCCAGCCCAACAGCCTGCAGCTGCGCGGCTCGCAGAGCGCCGGCCTGTTGCGCTTCCAGACCAGCCATTTCGACGCCGGCAAGAGCTTTGGCGCGGTCATTCCGGACAACGCCATCCTCGGCGCGATCCTGGCGCTGAAGGAGCAGGAGCCGGAGATCCCGGTGGTGTTCGTCTCCAAGGACATCAACCTGCGCATCAAGGCGGCGATCGCCGGCATCGTGTCGGAGGATTACGAGAACGACCGCGCGCTCGACGACTTCAGCCTGCTGTACACCGGCGCCGATCCGCTGCCCGAGGATTTCTGGCAGCGGCACGGCAAGGACCTGCGGTCCTGGACCGACAAGGGACGTACGTTCTACGAAGTCGTCATGGCCGAGGACGCCGGCTGGTATCCCAACCAGTTCCTGTACCTGCCGGGCGACGACGAATCCGAGTTCCGCGTCAGCAAGGTCGAGGGCAACAAGGCGACGCTGCAGATCGTCGACGATTTCCGCCACAGCCAGCACGCGGTGTGGGGCATCAACGCGCGCAACCGCGAGCAGAATTTCGCGCTCAACGCGCTGATGGATCCCGAGGTCGACTTCGTCACCCTGCTCGGCACCGCCGGCACCGGCAAGACGTTGCTGGCGCTCGCCGCCGGCCTGGCGCAGACGATGGACCAGCAGCGCTACCGCGAGATCATCATGACGCGCGCCACGGTCAGCGTGGGCGAGGACATCGGCTTCCTGCCCGGAACCGAAGAGGAAAAGATGACGCCGTGGATGGGCGCGCTGACCGATAATCTGGAAGTGCTGACGCACAACCAGGAAGGCGGCGCCTGGGGCCGCGCGGCGACCAACGACCTGCTCGCCTCGCGCATCAAGATCCGCTCGATGAACTTCATGCGCGGCCGCACGTTCCTGTCCCGCTACCTGATCCTCGACGAGGCACAGAACCTCACGCCGAAGCAGATGAAGACGCTGATCACCCGTGCCGGTCCCGGCACCAAGATCGTCTGTCTCGGCAACGTGGAGCAGATCGACACGCCCTACCTGACCGAGACGACGTCCGGCCTGACCTACGCGGTAGACCGCTTCAAGAACTGGGCGCACAGCGCGCACATCACGCTGCGGCGTGGCGAGCGTTCGCGCCTGGCGGACTACGCGTCGGAAGTGCTGTAACCCCGACCCGCGCGCCGTGAACTTCCATCTTCCCCGCTGGGTGTGGATCGGTGCGGTGACGTTGGCCTGCGTGGCCGGCATGGTCAACGTCATCGGCTACCTGGGCTTCGAGCACCAGGCGGTCAGCCACCTGACCGGCACCACCAGCCTGCTGGGTGCGGCGATCGCGCAGGGCAACCTGCGCGCCGTGATCCATCTGTGGGGCGTGCTGATCGCGTTCTGCCTGGGCGCGATGCTGAGCGGGCTGATCATCCAGGACCAGACGTTGAAGCTCGGGCGGCGCTATGGCGTGGTGCTGGCGCTTGAGGCCGCGCTGCTGCTGGCGGCGATCCCACTGTTCAAGCAGGAACAGATCTGGGGTGCGCTGCTGGCGGCCGTGGCCTGCGGATTGCAGAACGCGATGGTCACGACCTACAGCGGCGCTGCCGTGCGCACCACGCACCTGAGCGGCATGTTCACCGACCTCGGCATCGGGCTGGGCCACCTGCTGCGCGGCATGCCGCTGCCGGTGCGCCGGCTGACGCTCAGCGGGCTGATCATCAGCGGATTCCTGGGCGGCGGCGTGCTGGGTGCGTGGCTGTATCGCCAGTTCGGTTACGACGCCTTGATGGCGCCCGCGCTACTGACGGGCGGCACAGGCGTCGGGTACGTGCTGTACCGCCAGTGGACGCGGTCACGACCGCACGCGCCCTGATCGATCCACGCGCACGCATGCAGGCGGATGGCACAATCCACGCATGACAGCGCCTTCCGTGGTTTCCGCCCTGACCATCGCCGGCTCCGATTCCGGCGGTGGCGCCGGCATCCAGGCCGACCTGAAGACCTTCGCCGCGCACCGCGTGCACGGCCTCTCGGCGATCGCCGCGCTGACCGCGCAGCACACGCGTGGCGTCACCGCGGTGAACGTGCCGCCGATGGATTTCCTGCGCGCGCAACTGGACGCCTGCTTCGAGGACTTCGATATCCGCGCGGTGAAGCTGGGCATGCTGGCCACCGCCGAGGTGATCGCGGTGGTCGCCGATGCCGTGCGCTCGCATCATCCGGCCACGCTGGTGGTCGACCCGGTCATGGTCGCCACCAGCGGCGCCAAACTGCTGGAAGACCACGCGTTGCACGCCCTGCGCACGCAGTTGCTGCCGTTGGCCGACGTGGTGACGCCGAACCTGCCTGAAGCGGAACTGCTGCTGGGCCGCCGCATCCCCGATGCCGCGTCGATGCGCGTGGCAGCGCACGACCTGCTGGCACTCGGTGCGCGCGCGGTCTTCCTCAAGGGCGGACACCTGCCCGGCGATGGCGATGTGGTCGACCTGTATGTCGACAACGACGGGCTGATCGAAACGTCGCATCCGCGCCTGGCGCTGGAAGCGCACGGCACCGGTTGCACGCTGGCCTCCGCCATCGCCGCCCGCTGCGCGCAGGGCATGGCGATGAAGGGCGCCTGCCTCGCCGCCTCCGACTACGTGCACGCCGCCCTGCGCCGGGGCTATCGGCCGGGGCGCAGCGACACCGTCGTCCTCGACCATATCGGGGCCGCACCGACCGCATGAAGGCCCTCGACGACCACGGCGTCGCGGCCGAGGAGTATCCGCTGCAGTCGCAGGACGGCCACGCCTGCACGCTGATCGCGCGCATTCCCGTGAATCCCGCAAGCGCGCTGCTGTGGGTGCCGGCACTCGGCGTGGCCGCGCGCCACTACCTGCCGTTCGCGGAGGCACTCTCGGCCCGGGACGTGGCCGTGTTCGTGCACGAATGGCGCGGCAACGGCAGCAGTTCGCTGCGCGCCAACCGGCGCACCGACTGGGGCTACCGCGAACTGCTGGGTACGGACCTGCCACTCAGCCACGCAGCGGTGCGCACGCGGCTGCCGGGTATTCCGCACCGGATCGGCGGCCACAGCCTGGGCGGCCAGTTGGCGGCCTGCCACGCAGGCCGGGATCCGGACGCATTCGCCGCCCTCTGGCTGGTCGGCAGCGGCACCCCCTACTGGCGCAGTTTCCCCATGCCCCGCGGCTACGCGCTGCCGTTCTTCTACCAGTTTGCTCCCTGGCTGGCGCATGCGTGCGGTGCGCTGCCGGGCCGGCGGCTGGGCTTCGGCGGCGATGAAGCACGCGGCCTCATCCGCGACTGGGCGCGCGTGGGACTCAGTGGCCGCTATCGCGCGGCGGGCTGGCCGGTAGACCTGGAAGCCGGCCTGCGCGACGTGCGGGCACCGGTACGCGGCGTGCTGTTCGACGACGACTGGCTGGCGCCGGAAAGTTCGCTGCGGGCGCTCATGGCCAAGATGCCCCACGCCCCGGCGCGCGTCACCGTGCTGGACCACGCCCGCCTGGGCGTACGCGCCGACCACTTCGCCTGGATGAAGCAACCGCAGGCCGTCATCGACGGCCTGCTCGCCTGAGCGCGCCTCAACAGCCGACGACGATGCAGTCGCGCCCCTGCGCCTTCGCCCGGTAGAGCGCGCTGTCGGCGCTGTTGATCCAGTCCGATACCGAGGCGATGCCGGCATGCGATTCGGCCAGTCCGATGCTGACGGTGCAGCGCAGGCCGCGCGCAGAGAATGCGCAGGCCGCGACCTGCCGCCGCAGGCGTTCCGCCGCCACGATGGCTTCTTCCCAGCGCGTGTCGGGCATCACCACGCCAAACTCGTCGCCGCCGTAGCGGCCGCCGGTGTCCACGTCGCGCAGGCATGCTTTCAGCAGGCGCGCGAATTCCTCCACCACCTCGTCGCCGACCGTGTGGCCGTAGCCGTCGTTGATGTCCTTGAAGCGATCGATGTCGATCAGCACCAGCACGGCGGTACGCCCCACGCGCTGGTAGCGGTTCAACTCCGCGGTGGCCGCATGCAGCCACTGCTGGCGGTTCATCAGCCCCGTGGCGGCATCGAAGCGCGCCATCTTTTCCAGCAGGTCTTTCTGCTGCCGTGCCTTGCGCGACAGCGAATGCGTGGCGAAGCCGATCGCCATCGGATAGATGGCCAGGAACGGCAGGCACGCCAGCACCACGGGATAGCTGGTGCGGGGTTCGAACGCGAATCCCCACGCAGCGCTCGCCGCCAGGCAGGTCAGCGCCATCGCCCCCAGGGTGCGCAGGCCGAAGCGCCCGCCCCCGACGATCACCTTGTCCATCGTCAGCATCACGGCCAGCAGCACGCTGGGTAGCGCATCGAAGTGCATCGCCGCGATCCAGAAGCCCCCCATCGCCGCGTCGAAGGTCAGGTTCTGGAACTCTGCCCGCAACGGCTCGTCGCGCTGCGCCTTCACCCGCCGGTAGGCCAGGTGCGGCCACACCAGCCCGTGGGCGAGCAGCAGCGCCCACAGCGCCGGTGGCGCAGCATGCTCGTGGAGCGCGGCGCCCACGCAGACCATGCCAAGCCCCAACCCCAGCGCACGCATGCGGTACATGCGAAGGCCGTAGCGAGCGCGGTTCTGTTCCGCCAAGGTGCGCACAGCGTCGGAAGGCAAACGGATCCAGGCGATGTGGGGTCGGCCGATTTTCGGCCAATCGCCCCCCTGCCGCCAGCCCGCGACACGCTGCCGCAGGGCGCTTATGCCAATCCGGTCACGTTCGGGACGTTGCTCAGGCCGCCGGGTAGCCCTGCGGGTTCTGCGACTGCCAGCGCCAGGCATCGCGACACATCGCATCGACCCCCAGTTCGGCACGCCATCCCAGCACCTCGTTGGCCAGCGCGGGATCGGCGTAGACCTCGGCCACGTCACCCGCGCGCCGGGCGACGATCTGGTAGGGAATCTCGCGTCCGGCAGCGCCGGCGAACGCGCTCACCAGTTGCAGCACGCTGACACCCTGCCCGGTGCCCAGGTTGACCGTCAGGCTGCGGCGCTCGCGCTGCAGGAAATCCAGCGCATCCGCGTGCGCGCGTGCGAGATCCATCACATGGATGTAGTCGCGCACGCCCGTGCCATCGGGCGTCGGCCAGTCGCCGCCGAAGACGCTCAGGTGCTCCCGTCGACCCACCGCCACCTGGCAGATGTACGGCATCAGGTTGTTGGGAATCCCGGTCGGGTCCTCGCCGATGAGACCGGATTCATGCGCGCCGACCGGATTGAAGTAGCGCAGGTTGGCGGCGTGGAATCCGGGGTCGCTGCGGCACAGGTCGCCGATGAGCTCCTCCATCACCAGCTTCGTGCGGCCATAGGGATTGGTCACCTGCAGGGGCGCGTCCTCGCGGACGGGCACGCTGGCCGGGTCGCCGTAGACGGTCGCGGAGGAACTGAACACCAGGCGCTTCACGCCCGCCGCCTGCATGCCGTGCAGCAGGTTCAGCGTGCCGCTGATGTTGTTGTGGAAGTAGTCCAGCGGGCGCTCGCACGACTCGCCCACCGACTTCAGCGCGGCGAAGTGGACCACGGCGTCGAACGGTTGCCGCGCGAAGAACTCCACCACCGCTTCGCGATCGCGCAGGTCCAGCGGCTGGAACGGTACCGGACGCCCGGTGATCTGCTGCAGGCGGGCCAGCACACCGGGAGAGCTGTTGCTGAAATTGTCGGCCACCACGACATCGTGGCCCCGCTCGACGAGCACCACGTAGGTATGCGCGCCGATATAGCCCGCGCCACCGCACAACAGGATCCGCATGTCGACTCCCCGGTCGCTGGTCGTCCACCCGTGCAGGTGGCCGGTCATGACCATGGTACGCAAGCGGCGTCCCGATCAGGTCATCGCGGCGTGCTGTCCTCTGGGCGCGCCATTGCACGTTCATCGACTCGATACCAGGCTCGGGACGTAACACCCCCGCACCACGCCGCCCTATAGACTCTCCATATCGCAGCACGCAGGGGACCCCCTTTGACAAACGCTCCATTGCCCACCCTGGACCAGGTCAGGATCGCCGTGATCGGACTGGGGTACGTCGGGCTGCCACTGGCCGTCGCCTTCGGCCGCAAGTTCCCCACCCTCGGCTTCGACATCAACCGCAAGCGGGTAGCGGAACTGCGGAGTCACCAGGACCACACGCTGGAAGTCAGCGCGGACGAGCTGCGCGACACGCCGCAACTGGATTTCAGCGACGATCCCGCTTCGCTGGCCGGCTGCAACGTGTTCATCGTCACCGTCCCCACGCCGATCGACGACTACAAGCGGCCCGACCTGCATCCGCTGGAGTCCGCCAGCCGCACCGTCGGCCGCGCGATAGGCAAGGGCGCGGTCGCCATCTACGAGTCGACCGTGTACCCGGGCGCCACCGAGGAAACCTGCGTCCCGATCATCGAGCGCGAATCCGGCCTGCGCTTCAACCAGGATTTCTACGCCGGCTATAGCCCCGAGCGGATCAATCCCGGCGACAAGCAGCACCGCCTGGAAACCATCATGAAGGTCACCTCCGGCTCGACCGTCGAGGTCGCCGACTTCGTCGACGCGCTGTACGGCAGCATCATCACCGCCGGCACGCACAAGGCCAGCAGCATCCGCGTGGCCGAGGCGGCCAAGGTCATCGAGAACACCCAGCGCGACGTCAACATCGCGCTGATCAACGAACTGGCGCTGATCTTCCACCGCCTCGGCATCGACACCCACGAGGTGCTCGAAGCCGCCGGCACCAAATGGAACTTCCTGCCGTTCCGTCCCGGCCTGGTCGGTGGCCACTGCATCGGCGTGGACCCGTACTACCTGACCCACAAGGCGCAACAGATCGGCTACCACCCGGACGTGATCCTGGCCGGACGCCGCATCAACGACGGCATGGGCAGCCACGTGGCCCGCCGCGTCGCCAAGCTGATGGCCCGGCAGAACCTGCCGACGGCGGGTGCGAAAGTGCTGGTGCTGGGCCTGGCGTTCAAGGAGAACTGTCCCGATGTGCGCAACACGCGCGTGGTGGACATCGTGAACGAGCTGCGCAGCTACAACGCGCAGGTCGACGTGCACGACCCGTGGGTCGATGCGGACGAGGCGCGCCACGAGTACGGGCTGGACCTGGTGGCGGAACCCCTGGCCGGCCACTACGACGCGGTCATCCTGGCGGTCGCGCACCGGGAATTCACCGAACGCGGCGCCGCCGGCGTGCGCGCCCTCGGCAAGCCCGGCGCCGTGGTCTTCGACGTGAAGCGGACCCTGCCCCGCGACGCGGTCGACGACTGCCTGTAACCGCCCCTCCTGCACGAGACTTCCTGATGCGCGTCCTGGTCACCGGTGCCGCCGGCTTCATCGGCTCCCATCTCAGCCATCGCCTGCTCGACCGTGGCGACGAAGTGCTGGGGTACGACAACCTCAACGATTACTACGACCCGACCCTGAAGGAAGCCCGCCTCGCGCGGCTGCTGCCTAAGGACGGGTTCCGCTTCGTCCGCGGCTCGCTGGAGGATCGCGCGGCGATGGAAGCCGCGTTCGACGACTTCAAGCCGCAGCGCGTGGTGAACCTGGCCGCGCAGGCCGGCGTGCGCTATTCGCTGGAGAACCCGCACGCCTACATCGACAGCAACATCGTCGGCTTCACCAACATCCTCGAGGCGTGCCGCCACCGCGGCGTCGAGCACCTGGTGTACGCCTCGTCGAGTTCCGTCTACGGGGCCAACCGCAAGCTGCCGTTCGCGGTGGAGGACAGCGTCGACCATCCGGTCAGCCTGTACGCCGCCACCAAGAAGGCCAACGAGCTGATGGCGCATACCTACAGCCACCTGTTCGGGCTTCCGACCACCGGGCTGCGCTTCTTCACCGTCTACGGCCCGTGGGGGCGCCCGGACATGGCGCTGTTCCTGTTCACCAAGAGCATCCTCGAAGGCAAGCCCATCGATGTGTTCAACCACGGCCGCCATACCCGCGACTTCACCTTCGTCGACGACATCGTCGAAGGCGTGATCCGCACGCTCGACACCGTGCCCGGCCCCGACCCGACCTACGATCCGCTGCTGCCGAACCCCGGTTCATCCAGCGCGCCGTGGCGCGTCTACAACATCGGCAACCACCAGCCCGTCGAACTGCTCCGCTACATCGAGGTGCTGGAAGACTGCCTGGGCCGCAAGGCGGAGAAGCGCCTGCTGCCCATGCAGCCCGGCGACGTGCCCGACACCTGCGCCGACGTCGAAGCGCTGCGCCGGGATACCGGCTACCAGCCGTCCACGCCCATCGAAACCGGCGTGCGCCGCTTCGTCGACTGGTACCGGGAGTTCTACCGCGTGTGATCGCGGTCCCCTGCGCGTGATGGCCGGGCGCGGGCGTCGCCTGCGTTATATGAGGCAATCCGCAACAACATCAGGGGATGTTCGATGAACCGCACTTTCGCCGGCCTTCTGGCCGCCGCGCTGGCGCTGCTGCTCGCCGGCTGCGCCTCCGGCAGCGCCACCAGCAAGTCCGCTCCACCGCAGCAGGCCAGCGCCGCGGTCGACAACTACCTGATCGGCGTGGACGATATCGTCCAGGTCTCCGTCTGGCGCAACCCCGAACTCGGCATCACGGTGCCGGTGCGTCCGGACGGCATGATCTCCGTGCCGCTGGTGGGCGACGTGGCTGCCGGCGGCCGCACGCCGGCCGACGTGGCGGGCGACATCCAGAAGAAGCTGGCCGACTTCGTGCGCGACCCGCAGGTGGCCGTGATCCTGACCGAATTGCGCAGCCACGAGTACCTCTCGCGCGTGCGCGTCACCGGCGCCGTGCGTCAGCCGATCTCGATCCCCTACCGCCAGGGCATGACCGTGCTCGACGCGGTGCTGGCGGCCGGCGGCATCAACGAGTTCGCCGCGCCCGACCGCTCCGACCTGTTCCGCAAGAACAAGGACGAGACCACCGCCACCTACCCGGTGCGCCTGGACCGCATCCTCAACCGCGGCGACCTGTCGACCAACTACACCGTGGCACCCGGCGACGTCATCGTGATCCCGGAGCGGACGTTCTGATGAGCTCCAACACGATACTGCCCCCGCCGCGCACCGCCGCACAGGCACGCAAGGCGGACGAGCTGACCCCGCAGGAGCTCGCGTTCGTCCTGCTGAAGGAAGCGCGCAAGCGGGTGCTCGCCATCGCCGCGACGTTCAGCGCCATCACCCTGTTGACGCTGGTCGTGGGCCTGCTGGTGATTCCGCGCAACTACATCGCCTCCACGACGATCCTGGCCCAGGACAGCGACATCATCCAGCCCCTGCTGGAAGGGCGCGCCGTGCCGACGGGCGTGGCCGACCGTGCCGGCATGGCACGGCAGATCGTCTACAGCCGCAAGGTGCTGCAGGAGATCCTGGCCGTCGGCAAGTGGACCGAGAAGGACCTCAGCCCGATCGCGCAGGACAAGCTGATGGAGGACATCCGCAACAACACCACCATCGGCAGCCCGCGCAACGACCTGGTGCAGATCAGCTACCGGGATACGAATCCCGAGCGCGCCTACCGCGTTGCCGAAGCCTTCGGCACGCTGTTCATGCAGGAAGCGCTGGCCGCCAAGGAACGCGAGAGCCGCGAGGCGTACGAGTTCATCGACAAGCAGGTACAGGAATACCACCGCAAGCTCACCGACGCGGAAAAGAACCTCCAGGACTACCGCTCGCGCAATGCCGACGCCCAGCCCGGCAGCGCCACCGACGTGAACACCCGGATCAGTTCGCTGCGCACGCAGGTCGAGCAGACGCGGATGTCGCTGCTTGAACAGGAATCGCGTGCCGCCGCCATCACCGACCAGCTCTCCGGCGAATCGGCCGTCACCGCCGTGCAGACCCGCGAGAGCCTCTACCGCACGCAGCTGATCGAGCTGCGCTCCGAACTCGACCGGTTGATGCTGAACTTCACCGAGCGCCACCCCGACGTGGTGCGCGTGCGCCACCAGATCGAAGACGTCCAGCGCGCCATCGCACAGGAGCAGGAGCGCCGCCAGCAGCCTTCGTCCGGTGTACTGGCCTCGGAGGATGCGCAGCTCAATCCGCTGTACAACGAACTGCGCAGCCAGCAGTCGCAGGCCCGCCACGAGGCCGCGGCGACACGGTCGCGCATGGGCATCGCCGAATCGATGCTGGGCGCGGAACTGGACCGCAGCCGCCGGATCGCCGAATCGGAAAGCGCACTGGCCGAACTCACGCGCGACTACGAGGTCAACCGCGAGATCTACCAGGACCTGCTGCGCCGTCGCGAGAACGCCCGCGTGTCGATGGGACTGGACCAGGAAAACCGTGGCCTGACGCTGCGCGTCCAGGATCCCGCCACGATGCCGCTGCGTCCCAGCGGACTCCGCTTCATGCACATCGCGGCGGCGGGCTTCGCGTTTGCGGTGGCATTGCCGCTGGGCCTGATCTTCCTGCTGGTGCGCTTCGACCCGCGCGTGCGCGTGGCCCGCCAGATCACGCAGAAGACCGCCTATCCCCTGCTGACCGTGATCCCCACCTACCTCACCCCGAAAGAACGTCGCCGCCAGTCGTTGAGGCTGATGGCCAGCGCGGCGATGGTCTGCGGCGTGTTCGTCGTGTACGCCCTGGTATTCGCCTTCAAGCTCACCAGCGCCTGATGCCATGCCCGTGCACGAGAGCCGTCGCCAGGAAGACATGATGAACACCAACGCAAACCCGCGCACCGATGGCGCAGACGACGTCAATCCCTCCGCGGCGCGCTCCATCGCGCGCGCCACGGAGCCCCAGTTGCTGAGTCCGCGCGCCCTCGAGGACCGCCGGCTCATCCACCGCAACGACTCCACGCGCCTGCAGGCGGATGCCTTCCGGGATCTGCGCACGCGCCTGCTCGCCCTCGGTGGAGACCGCAACTTCGTCACCCTCGTGGCGCCCGTCGTACCGGGTTGCGGGGCCAGTTTCGTGGCCCGTAACCTCGCCGCGGCGTTCGCCTTCGACGAAACCAAGACCGCGACCCTGATCGACTGCGACGCCCTGCGCCCGGCCCAGCATGGCGCGCTCGGCGTGGATGCCGCCGACGGCGGACTGATGGACTACCTGGACGGTCGCATCAACGACATGGCACCGGTGCAGTACCGGACGGTACTGCCGCGCATGTACCTGGTGCCGACCGGCGGCGTCCGCGAGATCACCGGCGAATCGTTCTCGTCGCTGCGCATGCGCAGCCTGGTCGATTCCCTGCGCAGCACGCATGGCAACCGGTACCTGGTGCTGGACAGCCCGCCCGTGCTCAAGTCGCCCGATGCGCGCATCCTGTCGGACCTGGCCGACCTCGTCGTGCTGGTGGCCGGCTACGGCCGGGTGACCACCGAGCAGATCGAGAAGGCCGCCGCGAACTTCGAACCCGAGAAGCTGGCCGGCGTCGTCTTCAACGACATCCAATGAACGTAGCCATCGGAGAGTCCGCATGATCCGGCATTCCCGTCGCACGACGCTGATCGCCACCGCGATCGCGGCTGCCCTGCCGATCACGGCGCACGCCGTGCGCATCGACTACACGCTCGACGCCGGCATCGAGCGCGACGACAACGTGACGCTGTCCGAGACCGACCCGGTCGAGCAGAACATCCTTCGCGCCGGGCTTGGTTTCGCCATCACGCAGGATTCGTCCGCCGTGCAGGCGAGGATCAGCGGTCGCTTCGACCACCGCCGCTACGAAGACATCTACGCGAACGCGACCGACCGCATGCTGGACGGGCGCCTGAACTGGATGGTGGTTCCCGATCGCCTCGGCCTTGTCGTGGAAGACAGCTATGGCGTGCAGACCATCGACCGCTTCGAGCCGGACTCGCCAAACAACCGCCAGCAGATCAATGTCCTGTCGCTCGGTCCGGACTTCCATTTCCGCATGGGCGACACGCTGCGGGGCCGCGCCGAGCTTCGGTTCATCAACAGCCATGCCGCGGTGACCCAGGATTTCAACTCCGACCGCATCGCGGCTGCGCTGCGGATGGTCAAGGACCTCGACGCGACGAGTTCGGTGTCCCTCAACCTGCAGGCGCAGGATGTCGATTTCGACAACGACCTGTTCGCGCGCGACCACAAGCGGTACGAGGCCTACGCCAGTTACAGCCGTCGGCTCAACCGCATCGACATGCTGCTGGACGCCGGCTATGCGCGCCTCGACTACAAGGATGGCCAGACCCGCAACAATCCGCTGTTGCGCGCCGAACTGGGCTGGCGGATGAGCGAGCGCAGCCGCTTCAGCGTGAATGCCGCCAACCAGTTCTCCGACGCCGCAACCAGCGCGCTCAGCGCCATTGCCGGCGCGGACCCGGGCATCCCCGGTTCGGTCCTCACCGGTCGCGCCACCATCACGCCTTCCGCGTATGAGCAGCGTGGCGTGATCGTCGGCTACGAATACACCGGCGTCCGCGCGGTCTATTCGATCTCGGGCAACACGCAGAAGATCGACTATGTCGATCCGGGTGCGTCCAACGAGGAAAGCCGCGGCGTCACCGCTGAAGCCAGCTATCGCCTGCGGCCCTCGCTGACGATCCGCGGGGCTGTCTCGCGGGACCGTACGGAAGCGGCCCCGCCGGCGCCGCGCCTCGAGCACAACCGGCTGTATTCGCTCGGACTGGAGAAGCAGTGGTCGCGCCACTGGTCTTCTTCGCTCCAGTACAACCGGTATGAGCGCAGCAGCGCGAGCGCGACCGGCGACTTCAAGCAGAATGTGATCTACCTCAGCATCGCCTACAACAACCGATGAGCAACGAGCACAAGGCGGCGAAGCCGTCGATGCGGCAGTGGATCGCCACGTCGGAGCACCCGTTCGCAGCGACCCTGCGCAACACCCGTCGCGGCCTGCGCGGGTTCACCCTGCCGGCCCCGCGGGTCGTGGTGCTGCCCTACCTGTGGCTGTTCCTGGCCGGTCGCGGCCTGATCTTCTTCATCCGCCGCGCCTTCATCGCCGAACCGCTGTTCAAGGCGTACTGCACCCGTGTCGGCAAGGGCGTCACCACCGGCATCTACGTGCCGTGGGTACAGGGCAAGGGCGACATGATCGTCGGCGACCACGTGCGCATCAGCGGCAAGCTGTCGATCAATTTCGCCGCGCGCTTCGCCAAGCGCCCGCGGCTGGAGATCGGCCACCACACCGACATCGCACACGACTGCCGCCTCGTGGTCGGCAAGGAAGTGAGGATCGGTGCGCACGTGGAGATCGCCGGCGCCGTCACCATCCGTGATTCCGGCGGCCATCCCGCCGACCCGGCCCGGCGCGCCGCCGGCGCGCCGCCGGACGAGGCCGACGTCAAGCCGATCGTCATCCACGACAACGTCTGGATCGGTTCGCACGTGCTGATCCTGCCGGGCAGCGACATCGGCGAGGGCAGCATCGTCTCCGCGCACTCGGTGCTGTCGGGCGTGGTCGCCCCCTATACCGTGGTCGCCGGCAATCCGGCCCGGCGCATCGGCACGCTGACGCCGCCGCCCGATCGCGCCCATCTGGCGCCGGCCGCCAAATCGGCGGTGGCCGCCAAGCCCGACATCGCGACAGCATCGCCGACGACCGGCAGCGCGGCCGCCGGCGGCTGAACCGGCTGGCGGCAAGCGTCCATCGCGGGTATCGGTGAAAAAGCGCCGGTCCGTCAGACCAGCGCTTCGACCGCTTCCGGATGACTGAGGAAGGCGCGCGGACTGGCGCTTCGGCCATAGGCGCCCGACTGGAAGACGACCACCAGGTCACCCGGCTCGGCCACGTCCAGTTCCATGCGGTCGGCCAGCAGATCCAGCGGCGTGCACAGGGGACCGACCACGTTGGCCGTTTCGCGCTCGCCGCGTCGGCCGTTGACCGCGACCGGATAGTTGCGGCGGATCACCTGGCCGAAGTTGCCCGACGCCGCCAGGTGGTGGTGCATGCCGCCATCGACCACCAGGAACACCTGGCCGCGCGAGATCTTGCGGTCGATCACGCGCGCGACGTAGATGCCGGCCTCGCCGACCAGATAGCGCCCCAGTTCGATCACGATGTGGGCGCCCGGCAGATCCCGCAGCAACCGGTCCGACAGCGCCACCAGGTTGTCCATCACCGGCGTGGCGTCCAGCGCCGCTTCGCCGGGCGAATACGGAATGCCGAAGCCGCCACCCAGGTTCAGGCTACGGATCGGTGCCGGCAGCAGGTCCTGCCATTCCAGCGCCTGCTCGTAGCACTTGGTCTGCGCCTCGACAATGGCCGCGTGCCGCAGGTTCTGCGAACCGGCGAACATGTGGAAGCCCTCGAATGCCAGCCCGGCGCCCGCGATCTCGCGCAGCAGCTGGGGGACGCACTCGGCATCGACGCCGAACTGGCGCGCGCCGCCGCTCATCTTCATGCCCGACGCCTTCAGCTCGAACGGCAGGTTCACCCGTACCGCCACGCGCGCCGGCACGCCGTTCCGCTGCGCGGCCTCGGCCAGGACCTTGATCTCACGGAACGATTCGACATTCACCAGGATGCCGGCAGCGACCGCCTGCTGCAGTTCGCCATCGGACTTGCCGGGACCGGCGAAGCTGATGTGCTCCGGCGCCATGCCGGTATCCAGTGCAACGCGCAGTTCGCCGGCCGATGCCACGTCGAGGCCATCGACCAGGCGCGCCATGTGGCCGACCAGTGCCGGCATCGGATTGGCCTTCATCGCGTAGTGCAACAGCACCGCTTCCGGCAGTGCGGCGCGAAGCGTGCGCGCGCGCTCGGCCAGGCGCTGGCGATCGTAGATATAGCAAGGCGTGCTGCCGATGGCGTTGACGACGCGCGTCAGCGGTTGTCCGCCGATGAGGATTTCGCCGGTGGCGTCGCGTGGCCAGTCCCAGCTGGGAGTCGATGCATTCATGCGGTGCGGATGTCCGTCTGTCCGGTGGAGCCCTGTCCGATCGCCTGGTGGAACTCGACCAGTTGCAGGATGTTGTTGCGCCATTGGCGGTGGCGGGTGATGTAGGCGCGGGCGTTGGCCCCCACGCGCTGCAACGCCTGCGCGTCCTGGCTGTACTTCAGCACACTTTCCACCGCCGCTTCCATGTCACCGGCCGGGAACATCCAGCCCGTCGTGCCTTCTTCCAGCACTTCGCGAATGGGCTCGAAGTCCGGCGCCACCGGCGCCACGCCGCATGCCATGAACTCGAACAGCTTCACCGGCGAGGTATAGTCGCCCGCGCTCGGCAGCACGGCCATGTCCATCGCCGCGAGCAGGCCCGGTACCGCGTCGTGCGGCACCCGCCCCGTCAGCACCACGCGGTCGGACAGGCCTCGTTCCTCGACGAATGCACGCAGCGCCGGATAGGTCGAGCCGTCGCCCACCAGCAGCAGCTTGAGGTGCGGCGCCTCCTCCAGACGATCGGCGATCTGGTGGACGAAGCGGTCGATGGCATGCCACGGGACGAACGCGCCCAGGTAGCCGCAGACCACATGGCCCTCCAGCCCGTAGTGACGGCGCGCATCGTCGCGCTGGGCCTGGGTGAAGGTGAACTTGTCGATGTTGGCGGCGTTGGGCGTGATGATCGTGGGTGCCAGCACGGCATGCGCCGCGAGCGCGCGATCGCGGAAGACCGACGACACGAAGACCAGCCCGTCGGCATGGCGGAAGGTCCAGCGCTCGATCGCCATCGCCAGCCGCTTGAAGAACAGCGGGCGGACGCGCTCGACGGTCGCCGAGTCGTTCACTTCCATGATCATCGGCACGCCGCGTTTCCGCGCCAGCCAGGTCGGCAGGAACATGAAGAGCGAATAGCGCTCGTAGATGAAATCCAGGTCCGGATGCTGGCGAAGGTAGGCGAGCAGCCGCCAGCCGGCGATCAGGTTGTAGGCCACCTCGACCAGTTCGAACAACGGCTCCGGCAGCTTGTTGACCACGCCCATCCACGGCCGCGCCTGCTTCGTCGGCGACATGGCCTTGGGCGAAGAGTACGGGTCCGCGCCCGGGACGGAGATGATGTCCACGGTCACGCCTTCGGCCCGCAACGCATCGGTGACGCCACGGATGTGCACGCCTTCCACGGCCTTGCCCTGGGTGCGGTGGTGGTAGAGCACGCGCTTGACGGGGGTTTCCATGTTCACTCGCCGGATGAAGTAAGCGGCGCTTGGCGCGCCAGGGGAATGCCGAAGGTACCGGTACCCAGCGCCTGCGCGATCATGCGTTCGCTGTCGTGCGCCAGTCCGGGTCGCCGCACGTCGATCCACTCCAGCGTGCGTGCCTCATGCGAAAGCCGGCGCTTGTAGGGCTGCGCGCCGGCCAGGAAGTCGAACGCCTGCAGCCCCTCGTCCAGGCAATGCTGGATGCAGGTGGCCAGGGCGACCGAACCCGGACTGTCGTAGCGCGGCAGCGCGCCATAGTTCAGCCCGCAGTTGTAGAAATACACCGTGCCGCGCCAGTGCAGGTTGTACAGATACCCCACGACCAGCGGGCCCGCACTGACCCGGGTCAGCCGGATGTAGCCATCGTCCATGCCTTTCCGCACCAGCGCCTGGTGGAAGGCATGGAAGAAGTCGCCGGAGAACGAACCCTCCTGCCCCTTCGACCGCCATCGGCGTTCGTGCAGCGCGCGCAGTTCGTCCAGCCACGCCAGTGCCTGTTCGACGCTGCCGGCCAACTCGACCCTCAGGGCGCCGTGCGCCTCGTAAGCACGCAGGCTCTGCCGCAGGTGATGGCGGAAGTTGCGCTTCAGCGAGTCGACGTAACCCTTGCCGCTGTCCCGCAACCAGTCCAGGTCGACCCGGCAACAGGGCTGGCTGAGCACGCAATAGCAGTGCAGGCCGGCGGGCAGCGCGGAGGCGATATGCGGTCCGTGGCTGGTGGCGGTGATGCGGAAGCGCCGCCACCCTTCCCAGTTGCTTTCGAGGGCGCGGAACAGGGCCGCGTAGGCGGCGACTTCGCCGCCGCGCCTCACCAGCAGGCCCGAGTACTCGATGCTGATCTCGTCCACGGCTTCGATGCCGGTTTCCTGCAGCCGCAGCGAATGCCGCCCGAAGAACCGGCCCTTGCCCTGTTCCGGTGCGTCGACCGCCAGCGCCAATGCCAGCAGTCCCTGGCTGTCCTCGATACGGCAGACGCGCGGCGCGATCTGCGCCGGCAGTTGCTCCAGCCAGGTCGATATCCAGTACCAGTGCGTGAACGGCGTGCCGTCGGCCTGCGCCTGCAGGCGCCTCCAGTCATCGGCAAGATCCGGATAGTCCGCCAGCCTCCGCCATTCCCCCCGCGCGTCGCCCGCCATTCGCGGCGCCACGCCCACGGCCCCCGCCATCAGGCGCGACCCAGGCACACGTCGCCGCCGCGCACCGCCAACACCTGCCTGCAGACGGCCAGCGTATCCGCCGCGACATCGTCCCAGCCGCGGCTCACCGAGGCCGACAGCGCATCGGCATCCCATGTCCTGGCCAGCGCATCGGCCAGGCCGCGCTCGAGTGCCGCCGCATCCCGCGGCGGCACCATGATGCCGTTGCCTGCCGTGATGATTTCGCCGGTACCGCCCACGGCGGTAGCCACGACGGGCCGGCCGCAGGCGATCCCCTCGACGACGACATTGGGGTAGCCCTCCGACCAGCTGGGCAGCGTCAGCACGTCGGACGCACCGATCCACTCGGCGACCTGCACCGGCTCCAGTCCGCCGGTCATGGTGACGCGCCCGCCCAGGCCGGTGGCCTGTACCAGGCCAGCCAGTTCTTCGCGCATCACACCGTCGCCGATCAGCGCCAGGCGCAGCAGCGGGTCGCCCGCGGCCAACGACTGGAAGGCCTGCAGCAGTTCGCGCATGCCCTTGGCTTCGACGAAGCGACCGACATAGGCGATCAGCCGCGCATCCTCGGGCACTCCCAGCTTCGCGCGCATGGCCCGACGGTCGCGTGGATGGAACACGTCCGTATCGATGCCATTGACGATCGGATGCACGCGCTCGGGATCGGCGCCGAACGCGGCGATGGCGGTATCGCGCATCGCGCTGCTGACGGTCAGCATCGCATCCAGGCCGTGCAGCGTGCGACGGGTCATGTAGGCGTTGAGGCCCGAGCGCACATGGATGTCCGAACCGCGCGCACCGACGATGCAGGGCACGCCGATGCGCCGGGCCGCCCGCTTGGCCGCGAACCCATCCGGATATACCCAGTAGGCCAGCACGAGGTCCGGCTCGAAACGACGCAGCCGCGGCACCAGCGCCCGGCTGGCCATCCAGCCGTTGGTGGCGCGCGATATGCCCGGCAACGCGGGATACGTGTAGGCCTCGACATCGATCCCGTCGAGCGCGTAGTCCGCCCCCACCTCGCCACGCAGGAAGCTGCGCGGCGACAGGCCGGGGACGCGGGGATAACTCGCCTGCTGGAAGAACACGCGCACCCGTGCAAGCTGCGAAAGCGCACGCGCCGTTTCATGGATGTAGCGCCCCCGCGTCTGGTCGTGGGGCACGGGCAGGATCGGGGTAACGAGAGCTATTCGGGGCATCATCAATCCTGTTGAACGCAATCCGTCCCGATCCGAGGCCATGGCCGCGGGTCACCCCATGGCCAGCAGAACCTTCAGCACGACGTAGAAGCAGGCCACGGCACCCAGCGTCAACACGATCCAGCGCAGCACGTGGTTGCCCAGACGCAACTCTCCAAGCGCGGGAAATCGGGCCAGAACATTGGAATGGTGCGCCACGACAAGGGCGGACAGCAGGTAAAGCAGGATCACGTAGCTGCGGCTGAGGAAGAAGGCCGCGGCGAAGAATCCCGACAACGCCACCAGCAGGGCCAATGCGATGGTCCTCGCATCCTGCCACTCAAGAATATCGTCCTCGTCCTCGAACTCGGGTTCGAAACGGACGATGCGGTACATCATCCAGAAGCCGTAGCCGATGAAGGCGAACCACAACGCGAACCCGATGATGCCGGTCTCCGCCAGCACCAGGATGATGGAGTTGTGCGCGGTCAGGTAGTGGTGCTGGGTGAACTGTCCGGCACCCACGCCCAGCAGGGGATGGGTGATGAACATCTGCATGCCTTCGTACCACGCATCGATGCGACCGGATGCCGACGATTCCTGCACGTTCAGCTGGTCCAGCCGCGAGGGCATCAGCCGCAGCAGCACCAGCGCGCCCGCGCCCAGCATGGCCGCCCACACCCGGCCACGCTGGATCCAGATGTAGACCGCCGTCATCGTCACCACGGCGAGGAACGAGCCGCGCGAATTCGTCAGGTAGATGCCGTAGCACAGGAGCAGGCATCCACAGAACCAGAACAGCCGCCGCATGCCGAGGAAGCCGCCACGGCTGCCCAGGTAGACCGCCATGGGAATCGAGATGACGAACAACATGCCCAGGTCGTTGGGATCGCTGAAGATGCCCACGTACTGGATGCGGCCGTCCTCCACCGTGGTCTGGCCCGTCCATCCCACCCCGGAGGACGCCTGCTGCACGCCGTGCACGGCCAGCACGAAGGCGCACAGCACGATCACCGTCATGATCACCCGCGTGTAGGACGGCCGGTTGACGGCGTTGGCCAGCAGGAAGAACGAGATCACGCAGGGCAGAAAATCCACGGCCGCGATGCGCGCGCCGCCGATCCATCCCGTAACGGCCAGGGAGAGGAACAGGGCCACCAGGAACAGCGGCAGCAGGAGATACTGCGGGGCGTTGAATCGCTTCTCGCGCGAAAACACCCACGCGATCGCCGCAGACACCATGGCCAGCGGCAGGATCGGAATGCCGAAACCCGCCATCTGCGGATAGTCCTGCGGCCTCAGCAGCACCAGCATCAGGTAGATCAGCACGAAGACGAACATCATCATCGGCATGTCCCCCGCAGGCGTCGCACGCGGCGCCCGGTCACCACAGGTGCAGCCTCGGATTGCGGACGTACGCCACCAGTGCCTGGCCCGCGTAGACGTTCATGTGGAAGAACGTCGACAGCAGCCGTACCGGCACCCAGTCCGACAGGGCCGGAAGCCAGTTCGCCGCCACCAGCAGCGCGATCGCACCCACGCCCGCAAGCAGGCATGCCAGGTAGAGCGGATGCGAAAACGCCAGGAAAACCGAGGATGCGGCCAACAGGCACAGCAGCCAGGGCACCATCAACCTCAACAGCTTGTGGCTGACGAAGCGGAACCACAGCGGGTTCTGGAACGGCACCACCAGCCATGGCGCGAACGCAACCGCCTGGTAGTTGCCTGCCAGCGTCCGTACTTTGCGCAGACGCTCCTGAGCCGACGTCGTGGACGGCGTGTCCCACGCGACGGCACCGGCCTCGAACACGACGCGATAGCCATCGCGCACCACGTTCATCGGCGTCAGCACGTCGTCGAGTACGGTGCCGGGCGGAAGCGGCACGTACAAATCACGCCGGATCGCATACAGCGCACCCGTGACACCTACGACCGAACCGCTGCGGGCCTCCGCGTGGCGGATCATCTTCTCGTATCGCCAGTAGGCACCGACCTTGGCCGCGAAACCTCCCTGCTCGTCGACGAAGCAGAGTTCGCCGCTCACCGCTCCCACGTCAGGATCCGCGAAATTGGCAGCCAGTCGGGTCAAGGCATCCGGCTCGAGCCGCTGTCGCACATCCACCATCAGGAGCACTTCGCCGGTGGCCATGGGCACCAGATCGGCGAGGCACGCCGCCTTTCCCCGGCGATGCGGAAACTCGACGACGCGGACGCGGCGCGACGCGATTTGGCGCAGCGCATCCGCCGTGTGGTCCGTGCAGCCATCGCAGGCCACGAGGATGTCCAGATTCTCCGCCGGGTAATCCAGCGACAGCAGGTTCTCGACCTTGGCGACCGCGCTCTCCGGCGCATTGCGCACGGCCAGGATCGCCGTCACGCGGGGAGAATGCGGACGCTTTCGCACCGGATTCGGGAACAGCCGGCCCCACGCCACCACCCACATCGGGTAGCCGGCGTAGGTGAACAGGATGATGATCAGACTGCCCCAGAAGGCCAGCAGCGCAAGTATCGGCAACATCAACGCGCACCATCCGTCGGCAATCCGTCGGCCCACCGTTGCAGGCGTCCCTGCACGCGATTCGAGAGCGCCGGGAAGCGCTGCAGCAACAACCCGAGCTGGTTGACGTCGCCCGCCCGCCAGGCGCGCATGACGACCGTTCCGGATACGAAGAACGCGGCATAGATGAGGCCCGCAGCCAGTTCGGTCCATGGATTGATCCCGCCCAGCAGCATCGGGATGAGGGCGATGGCGATGGCGACCAGCGCACACGCCAACATGCGCCCGAGTTCGCGCCACGGCACTCGCAGCTTCAGCAACCGCGACACGCCCGTGGCCATCAGCGCGAAGATCAGCACTTCGGAAATGGCATGCGCCGCCACGGCACCATTGAGGCCATAACGCGGGATCAGCAGCACGGACAGCACGGCCACGCTCAGGATCGAGAAAAGCACGTAGCCCACACGCAGGTGCTGGTTGTCCGTCGTGGACAACAGGGCGTTGAACGCGCCGCCGATCATGGTGAAGCCGCCGACCACCATCATTGCCCTCAGCGGACCCACGACCGGCCGGTACTCGGCGCCGTACAGCAGCGCTACCGCGCTGTCCGCCAGCAGTGCGCCCGTCCCCGCCAGCAACAGGCCGATGAATGCGAAGTAGCGCATGGCATTCGCCATGATCGTATTGACGCCGTCCTGCCCGTCCCTGCCGAATGCATGTCCCATCATCGGCATCAGCACCGTGGCCAGTCCCGAGGCCAGCAGGTCCACGCCACCGCGCGTGAGCGCCGCCGCGATCGCGAAGAAGCCCACGGCGGCCGAGCCGATCATGGCATTCAGCATCCAGGTTTCGATGGACTTGTTGCTGATCGCGTAAGCGAGGGTCAACAGCACGGTCCAGCCCAGATGCCGCTTCAGCCGAGCCAGCGTGGCCGGCTCCGTCGGCGCATGCGAGGGCCGCACACCCGCCTTGCGCAGCATGATGGACGAGCACACGACGTAGCCGACGCTGACCACGGTGAACAGCAGCAGATACGCCAGCAGCGGCGCCTTGATCGCGACAAGCACCAGGACGGCGACGATGTTGAGCAGGCTCATCGTCACGGTCGACCGCGCTTCGACGTGGAACAGGCCGTAGCCCTTGGCGACGGACACATCGAACAGGAACATGGCCTTGGCGATGGCGGCCACCAGCACGACCCCTGCGAATACCGCCAGATGCCCTTCCCAGCCGGCCGGCGTGAAGAACGGCATGGTCAGCAGGAAGGCCAGCGTCACCAGCCCGACGCAGGCGAGTTGCCAACGGCGCAGCCACCCATGGATGCTTCGGGCGGTTTCCGGCGATCCTCGACCCAGGCTTTCCGACGCAAAGCGGATGACCGTCGTGGTCAGGCCGTTGTTGCTGAACATGATCAGCAGCCCGGCCATCCATACCATGTAGGTATAGCGGCCGAAGTCGTTGGGGCCCAAGGTCCGCGCCACCAGCACGCTGGTCAGCAACCCCAGCGCGTACGTTACGTACGTGGAGCCCATGACCATGATGGCACCGCGGATGGCCGTTCTGCCGTTGAAAGGCTGGTTCATATTCCCCTGTGGTCGGTGCAATGGCCCGCACCTGTGCTGATTGTCAGGAACAACGCAAAAAACACCCAACAGTGGTCACCGACTCCTCGTCGCTCGCATGGCGGACGTTCATGCACTGACCTCCTGCGGGCGTCTTTCACGTTCTCCGCTTCATATGAAACCTTCAGGCACGCTGGGCATCGTTCATGTCATTGATTCTCTTGAGTTCGGAGGCCTGGAACGCGTCGTCGCCGACCTCGCCATCGCGCAAGCGGCGCATGGCCATGCCGTCAGCATATTCAGCCTCTGCGACACCGAAGGATTTCGTCCACTGCTGGCGGAAGCCGGCGTACCGGTCACCATCGGCCACAAGCGTGGCGGCGCGGATCCCAGGCTGATCCGCTTGCTGCGGGCCTCCCTGCTGGATCGCAGCGTGGACGTCGTGCATACCCACAACTTCGTCCCGAGCTACTACGCCGTCACGGCGACGCGATTCGCCCTGCGACGGCCGGCGGTGGTGAATACCTGCCACAACATGGGCGGGCGACTCGGCAATCGCCGCCTGCGTTGGCTCTACCAGTGGTCGTTGAAGCATTCGCAGAAGATCGCCATGGTCGGCACCAAGGTGCGCGACCATCTGCTGGCGCGCGACCTGGTGCCCGCAGCCAAGAGCGGCACCGTGATGAATGGCATTCCCGTCGATCACTTCCAGCACTCGTCCATCGCCCGCACCCAAGTCCGGGACGAACTCGGTATCGCGCCCGACGCGCTGGTGGTCGGCACCGTCGGCAGGCTGGTCGAGCTGAAGAACCAGCGCCTGCTGCTGGAAGCGGTGGCCGGGTTGCTGCCATCCCGTCCCGACACGAGGGTGATCCTGGCCGGCGATGGCCCCCTCCGCGACACGCTGCAGGCGTTCGCCGGGCAACTCGGCCTGCAGGATGCAGTCGTCTTCACCGGTCCCCGCAAGGACATTCCCAGGCTCCTCAGCGCATTCGACGTGTTCGCCCTGCCCTCCCGCACGGAGGGCCTGTCGATCGCGTTGCTGGAAGCCTGCGCGGCAGGACTTCCCCTGGTGGCAACCCGCGTGGGCGGCAACGATGAAATCGTGCAGGAGAACCACACCGGCCTGTTGATTCCGCCCGACGATGTCAACGCACTCCGAACGGCGCTCTCACGCCTGTTGCACGATCCCGGCGAGCGCCTGCGCATGGGAGCGCGCGCCCGCGAATGGGTGCTCGAACACGGATCGATCGACGTCATGCGGAAAAACTACGATGCGCTCTACGCCAGCGCGCTGAGCGCGCGCTGATCCCGGCGCGCGGCCGTCGCGGCCACCGTACCCTGCAAGGCAATCCGGGGTCGCGCCATGCACGGCCGGCCTTCCGGCCGGGCCGGCACTAGCCAGCGCGACCCGCCAGGTCATCGAACGCGCGCTCCAGGCCGATCTGCGTCGGGACGCGCGGCTGCCATCCGATCGCCTTCAGCTTGCCGTTCGGATAGTCGAAGCGCCGGTACATCGAGCGCACCACGTACGGCGTGAACACCGCGGGCAGCTGGCCCTTCGACCACTGGTGGTAACGAAGCAGCACCTTGGCGCCCAGCATGAACAACGGATACGGCACCGGCACCACGCGCAGCTTCGCTACCCGGCGCCGGTAGGCGCGCAGGTACTGGGCGCAGGTCGGGATGTCGTCGTCGACCACGTTGTACGCTTCGCCATCGACGCCATTCAATGCAGCGCAGGCGATCGCGTCGGCGCAGTTGTCGACGTACGTCAATGGCAGCGGCGCACCACGGCCGAGGCTGAAGAACAGGCCCATCGCGCCGATCCCCACCCGGTTGGAAAACGCGCCGCCGCCCGGCCCGTAGATGACGCCCGGACGGAGCACCACGGTCTCGAAGCCGTAGCGTTGGCGGTACTCGTCGAGCAGGTGCTCCTGCCGCGTCTTGGCATGCGCGTACGGCCCCTTGTCGATGCCGATCGGCTCGATCGGCACCGTCTCGTCGTGCGCCGCGCCGGTCGGCAGCGACGCCGTGCGATAGACCGCAAACGAACTCACCATCACCACCCGGCGCACGCCCGCATCGGCCGCTGCCTGCAGCAGGTTGCGGGTACCGACGACCGTGTTGGCGAACATGTCCGCTGCCGAACCCCGCATGCCGGCTGCGGCGTGCACCAGTACGTCCACGCCTTCCAGCATCGGTGCCAGGTCGTGGCGATGCAGCAGGTTGGCCGCCACCACGCTGACGCGCGCGTCGGGATGCGCACGCTGGAGTTTCTCCAGCAGGCCGGCCGGTGCCGTCCGGCGCACGTGGATGCGCAGGTCCTTCACGCCTGAAGCCAACAGGCTTTCGGCGATCCTGCGGCCGAGAAATCCGGCCGCGCCGGTCAACAGGACGGTCATGCGGGGCGCTCCAGCGCTTCGACGATGCCGTCGATCAGGGTGGCCACCCGCAGGATGTGCGTGTGCGGCACCGGATCCTCGCCGCGGCCCTCGATGGCATCGTAGAACCCGCCCAGCAGCACCCGCATGCACTGGAAGTAGTGGAACCGGTTGCGCATGAAATCCCCTGTGTTCTTCGCGCCGTTGCCGGCGAAGCGCAGCGCCTGCACCCATGCCGGGAACAGCCGGCCCAGCGCGCTGGGCTGGTCCTGGCGTGCGCTGCGCACCAGCGTGCGGGCGGCGTAGTCGAGCTCGACGGTGTCGCGCGTGCCGTATACCTTCATGGCATGCGACACCGGCCTGGCATGCGAACTGACCATGCCGGACACGGTGACGCCGTTGCCGCCAGCCAGGGTGAAGCGGAGTTCGTCCGGCATCGCGTCCAGCGCCGCATCGCCGCTGCCTTCGCGCATGCGGAGTGCGAACGCGTTCACCGCCACCGGCTCCTCGAGGAACGGCGCCACCTTGGCCAGCACGTGGTCGAGCACGTTATGGAACAGCTTGCCGGGCAACCGGTGGACCCAGTGCGCCGGGTCGCCCATCACCGCGATGCCGTAGTCGCCGCCCAGGTTGTAGCCATAGCTCGTGTCCACGTGCACGACGTCGCCCAGCGCATGCTCCGCCATCAGGTCGCGCAGCTGCAGGCCGGGCGTCTCGAAGTTGTAGAGGTAGTTGACGCTGATCCTGCGGCGCGTCGCCTGCGCACAGTCCAGGATGCGCCGCGTGCCGGCGGCATCGAGCGCGAACGGTTTCTCAAGGAAGACGTGGCAGCCCAGTTCCATCGCCTGGCAGGCAAGCTGCACATGCGAATCCGGGGGCGTCACGATGTGGACCACCTCCAGGCGTTCGGCGCGGATCATGTCCGCCATGTCCGCATGGCCGGCCACGCCGCTCCATCGCTGTGCGAAACGCTCGACCATCAAAGGCTCGCGGTCGCAGGCCGCGACCAGGTCGGCGCGACCGATCGCGCGCAGTTGCTCGGCATGACCGTCGGCGATCTTGCCGCACCCCACAATCCCCACCCTCATCCGATGCTCCCGGCAACGCGCGGCATGGCCGGCTCGGACACCGCCGGTGCAACGCCGTACGCGGGCCGCGGGATCACGTAGTCGCGGTACAGGCCCGGTTCGCCGATTTCGCCAGCCTCCGCTGCCTTCGCCAGGTTGTACATCTCGCGGGCGCTGACGTAGTGCAGCTTCCACGCGCGGCCATCGTTGTAGCGCGACTCCAGGTAGCTGTGCGCCTCGTCCATCGAGCGGCCCAGCAGCGTGTCCATGTCGCAATCCTCCGCGCCGTGGGTATGGATCTTGACGAAGGTCCACTCGGGCCGACCCTCGATATGGATGCCGGTCTGCACCCAGGCGTCGATGCGGTCACGCGACGGCGGCGCCACCTTGCGGATATCGGAATTCTCGATGCGCGGGATCAGGCCGAACTTGCGGCTCTTCCAGCGGAAGCCCAGCGGCCCCTGGATGATCATCAGGTCGCCGTCCTGCTGGCCGCCGACGCGAACGCGCGGGCCGGTATCGTGCGACTTGCATCGCACCGGATCGTCCTTGGCGTAGTGGATACGGTTGACCGTCCGCGTCTGGCAGGGATCCGGCGCCGCCGGCAACGTGAAGTCGGCGTAGCAGCCCTCCTCCCGCAGCACGATCAACTCGTTGTCGACACCGCAATGACGGCCGCTGGGATGGCTGTTGTCCAGCGCCCAGTTGCCGTGGATGAACGCCCAGCGCGGCTGCCCGCTGACCGGATCGCGCGGCAACGCGTCATGGCGCGCCGCCAGCAGCTCGGTGAAGCGCGACAGCTTTTCGCGCAGTCCGGCCTCGGTATCGTCGTCATGGTGGAGGTGGATCTCGATCTCGCCGAGTCCTTGCCGGCACAGTTCCACCAGGGCATCGAGATGTTCCTCCCGATACTCTTCTTCGGGATAGAAGAACGAATGCACGGGCGGCCTGCCGTCGGCATCACGATGGCCTTCGCACAGGCGCGGCAGGTCACGCCGCCAGCGGGCGACGCGCGCGCGCTCCTTCTCCAGGTCCGGTTTGCCCCAGGCCGGCTCGTAGTGGTCCACGAAACAGAACAGCAGGTGGCGGGTGGCGCCCTCAGGCACCGGCGCGCGCCAGTCCTGCTTCATCCACGCGAGCAACCAGCCCATGACATTGCGCTTGCGCACCAGCCGCACCACAAGCACCAGAGCCAGCAGCGCGACCGCCGCCAGCGAAAGCAGAATGAACTTCATCAGTGATATCCCGGGATCAAATCGGTTCCATGCAGCCTGCAGGGCGGCGTAGCGCGAGCGTGCCACCACACCGGCATCGTCGGCACTGGCACGCACGGCCGCAAGGGTGTCATCCGCAACGACCGCAGCCGGCGCAGGCGCCGGCAGCGCTGCGGCGACAGGCAGGCCGGTCTCGTAGGCGCCCAGGTCGGGCGGGTCGCCGCGCGGGGCGCCATCGATGTCGTCGGTCACCGCATCCAGCGCCATGCCGGCCTTGATCGCCGGACTGCCGGCTTGCGGCTTGCCGGTGTCGTCCAGCAGGAACGCCGCCTGCTTGCCGTGGACATCGGTGCCCATCCGCCGCTGCCAGCGTTCGAAGTCGCCGACGGCGGCCAGCATCGGCGTCTGCGGGCGCTGGTCGATGAAGCGGCAGGCGCCACGACGATCCGAGTAGCCGTTCCCGTCCATGCCCGGGTCGCCATCCAGCGCGGACAGCGCGCCCCCCAGTTCCTCTTCGTGCGTCCAGCGTATCTCCACGCATGGATGTCCATCCTGCACCACGAGGTTGTTGCGGATCGTCGGATTGACGTTGGCCGGTCGCTTGGCGTTCTGGTCCCAGTCCTGGAACGAGAGGCCGAAATAGAGGGCCGAATGGCCCAGGCGGCCGGCATTGACGATGGTGTTGTTGGCCACGATGGCGTCCTTGGACGCGTACATGCCGATGCCCGAGTAACCGGTGTTGCGCACCACGTTGTTGCGCACGATCCCCCGGATCGACTCGTAGTACTGCGGGTTCACGCTCAGGTCGAAGAACTCCGTGCTGGTGTCGAAGCCCACCAGGATCCCCGCATCGCCCGTGTTCTCGATCCGGTTGCGCTGCACCACCACATCCCGCGCACCACCCTTGAAGTACATGCCCGTGGTGGCCGTGTCGTGGATGTAGCTGTCTTCCACCAGCATGCCGTCGGCATTGACGTTGTCGATGCCGTCGGCATTGCTGTTGTCGCGCGCACCCGTGGTGTGGATCTCCACCCGGCGGATCGTGGCCCGGTTCGACTTGGGCGTGATCTTGATCCCGTCCCGGCCGGTGCTGTGGATCAGCAGATCTTCCAGCACCACGTCGCTGGCACCGGTATCGGTGGCAGGACCGCCCTGGTACCAGTTGGTCTGCAGCATGATCCCGTAGTAGTAGCCGCCGCTGATCTCCAGGTTCGACAGCCGGCTGCCCGAGGCCGCCGGATCGATCTGGATGGTGACCGAGTCAGGCGTGGTGATCGCGCAGTGGATGCGCGCCTTGCCTTCGCCGGCGTAGGTCTGCAGCGTCATCTTCTGCCGCAGGCGCACGTCGCACTCGTTGTAGGTGCGGTTGTTGGCCGGGGCGCGCAGGGTGATGGTGTCGCCGGCACGGCCGAGGCTGATCGCTCGCTTGACCGTGCGGTAGGGGTTCTGCAGCGTGCCCGTGCCGCTGCTGTCGTTGCCAGACGTCGAGACGTACAGCTCCGCCGACAGTGCGGGGGTACCCAGCGATACGCAGGCGAAAAACACGGCGGCTGCCACGGCACCGGGGACGCGCGCAGGAGTTGGCATGTACATCGGTGGCGGATTTCCTGAAGTTCCCAGTCCCGCCGTGTACCATCACGACAGGGCGGCAGGCCCGGAAGCACCGGAGCACACACGTCGCCTTCGTCGCCAGCATGGACAACGCGTTCGTCGTGATCGCTCCGAGGATTGCCCCGCGCACCGCGTCTCACCTCAGAAAAACGCGGATGTGCCCGAAATCCGGCCACGGCAGTCCTGTTTCGGGGCCAATCCGCGTTACAAGGTAAAGAGGGACAGGATCTGCATGATCCGCGACGCATGAGGGATCCGCGTGCGGAGTCGAGAAGGGGGATGGAACGTTGAAGAGAGGGATGATCGCCAAACTGCTTTCGGTGACGGGATTCGGCCGCCTTCTGGCTACGCTTCCACGCCGCGGGGTACTGGTGTTCAACTACCATCGCATCGGCGATGGCGCACAGTCGCAACCGTACGATCGCGCACTCTGGAGCGCGAGTGTCGACGGCTTCGACGAACAGGTCGGCCATCTGGCCCGTGGTTTCGACGTCATCTCGCCGAAAGACCTGGACCATGCCCTCGGCGACCGCAGGGGTCGCTACGCACTGATCACCTTCGACGACGGCTATCTCGACAACTACGAACTCGCCTTCCCGATCCTGCAACGGCATCGCGTTCCCGCCGCATTCTTCATCGCCACCGGCTTCATCGACAGGCCCTCGCTGCCGTGGTGGGATGAAATCTGCTGGTTGCTCCGCACCTCCACCCGGTCGCGCATCTCGCTGGCGCCGTGGATCGGCCAACCGCTCCTGCTGCAACCCTCGTGCGACATCGCCATCGCGCTGGTGCTCACCCGGTACAAATCGCTGCCGTCGAGCGATGCCGCGGCCATGCTGCGCGCATTGCGCGATGCGGCAGGCGTCCGGCATCCCGACGACGTGTCCGGGCACTGGATGAACTGGGACATGATCCGCGAGATGGCACGTGCCGGCATGACCATCGGCGGGCACACCGTCAATCATCCGGTGCTGTCGCGGATGCCGAAGGAACAGCAGTTCCTCGAAATCTCCGGCTGCGCCGCGCGCCTGAAGGCGGAGGTCGGCTGCGACATGGAGTATTTCGCCTATCCGGTCGGCAACCGCAATTCGTTCAACGACGATACCCGCAGTTGCCTGGAAGCGATGAACGTACGCCACGCCTTTTCCTACTATGGCGGCTACGCCACGCAGTCATCGCCCCGCTTCGACATTCCCCGCGTGGCGATGGAACGCCACATCAGGAAGCACGAGTTCGAAGCCATGGCATCGCTGCCGCAGATCTGCGCGCGTCCCTACAACTGAACCACGTTCCACCCTGACATGAACCACGGCGCGGACTTCCTGGCCCTGTACGAAGCACTCGGTGTCGGCCCGGAGTGCGATCCCGACGCCTTCAAGCGTGCCTACCGCAGGCGCGTATCCGGATTGCATCCGGATCGCGCGGGCGGCGATCCCCGCGACGAGGACACGCTGAAGACGCTGAACTACGCCTACTCGGCGGCGCTGGAGTTCCATCGCGCCCATGGCCGCTTCCCCGGCACGACCGTCAGGGCCTCGCATGCGGGGCCGGCCACGCGCACGGAAATCGCGCACGGAGGGGAGGTCGTCGACACAGAAGCAAGAGGCCCGTCGCGATGGCGGATGGCCGTATGGCTGGGACTGGCGGTGGCGCTGATCGCGCTGCTGCTCGCCGCGAACGATGACGACCGTGCCGCGGACCAGGCCATGCCCTACGGAGCGGAAAGGCCCGCGACGCACGTTGCATCACCGCGGACGGCCACGGAACCGGTACTCAAGCTGGGCATGTCGCCGGATGAAGTGATCGCAGTCATCGGCCCGCCGTTCAGCAGCGACGACACCGGCCAGCAATGGCTGTACGGCGCCTCATGGGTGCGGGTCGCCTGCGGACAACTGGTGGACTGGTACAGCTCACCGTTGCAGCCGCTGAAAGTGGCTCATGATCGGCCGGGCCCGAGCGACACGGTCGACGATTTCCGTCCGCGCCGGCACTGCCCCACCACATCCTGACTCCATGTCGAGGACATGACGTTGCGCGGAGCCTGCCGGCGTTCCGCGCCGCCGGTTTACGCCGGCTCTTCGTCTGCGGGAATCGGCTTCCCTTCCGCTTCCGCCTGCAGCACGCTGCGGCGGATCTTGCCGGTGCCGGTCTTCGGCAGCGCATCGCGGAATTCCACGGTGCGCGGGATCATGAACTCTTCGAGGTGGGCGCGGCAGTGCGCCATGATGGCGCGGGCATCGAGGTCGTCGCGGTCGGTGACCACGATCGCCTTCAACGCATGGCCCATCACCGGGTCCGGAACGCCGACCAGTGCCGCCTCGCGGATACCGGCCAATGCGTACAGGACGTTCTCGACTTCCTTCGGGCTGACCTTCTCGCCGCGGGACTTGAGGATGTCGTCCTTGCGGCCGACGAAATACAGGAAGCCCTCTTCGTCCATGCGGAACAGGTCGCCGGTGTGCAGCACCTTTTCCCACGGATAGCGTCCCGTCTTGAGCGCCTTCGCGGTCGCCTCCTCGTTGCGCCAGTACCCCTGCATCACGTGGCCGCCCCGCACCACGAGTTCACCGACGACGTTCGGTGCCACCGGCCGGCCTTCGTCGTCCGCCACCCAGACTTCCGTGCCGGGGATCGCGATGCCGACACTGTCCGGACGCGTGCTCAGCTGCTCCGGCGGCAGGTAGGTGCAGCGCTTGGACTCGGTCATGCCGTACATCGAGTAGATGCGGGCGTTCGGGAAGATCTCCTGCAGCTTCAGGATGTGCGCTGGCGGCAGCGCCGCCGCCGTGTTGGTCAGGTAGCGCACGCCGCGCGCCCACGCCGGGTCGAAATTGCCGATCTGCACGATCAGCGCGGCCATCGTCGGCACCAGCGGGAAGCCGGTGATGTTTTCCGATGCCAGCAACGGCAGGATCTTCTGCGGGAAGGCGAACGACTTCTCCAGCACCAGCGTGGCGCCCATCTTCACGCACATCAGCAACTGGTAGAGGCCGTAGTCGAACGACAGCGGCAGCACGCTCAGCACCACGTCGTCGCGGTGCGACCGCAGGTAGGTGGTGATGGAGGTCGCGGCGTGCTCGATGTTCTTGTGCGTCATCATGACGCCCTTCGGATTGCCGGTGGAACCCGAGGTGTAGACCAGCATCGCCAGGTCGATGTCGACGCCCGCATGGCGCTTCGCCGCGGCACCGGGCTGAGCGAGATCGACGAACGCGGCATAGGATTCGGCACCGGCAGGCAGCGCCGCCGCGGTATCGTCGACGACCACCACCCGGCGGATGCTCGGCGCCTGCGCGGCGGCGGCCAGCGCCACGGTGGCCAGGCTGGCCTGGGTGAAGAGGACCGAAGCCTCGCAGTTGTTCAGCACGAACGCCAGCTTGTCGGTCTTGGTGGTCGGATTGACCACACTGAAGATGCCGCCCGCGCGCAAGGTGCCGAAAACGCCGATCGCGGTTTCGACGCGATTCTCGAGGAACAGCACGCAACGCTCGCCATTGTCGAAGCCGACTCGCTCGACCAGCGCATCGGCAAAGCGGTCGGCGGCCGCATCCAGCGCCGCGTAGGTGGTGCGCACGCCAGCCTGGACGATCGCCGCCTTGGAAGGGTCGTGCGCGGCAGCGGCGGCCAAGTGCTTCTCGTACCTCAGCATGGTTACGCCGCCTCCTGCTGCTTGCGCTCCACGTAGGCCACGATGCCCGCGATGCTGCCCAGGTTTTCCGGCAACACGTCCTCGTCGTCCACGGTGACCTCGAACGTCTCTTCGATCCACGTCACGATCGTCAGTACGCCGATCGAGTCGACGACCCCGGCATCCAGCAGGTTCTGGTGGGTGGCGAGCTCTTCCCCGGCATCGACGGGAAACGTCGTGCTGATGAACTCCCGTACGCGACTCTCCATCGATTCCATGCAAGGCGGTCCAGTTTGTTTTCTACAGGGTAGGCAAGGTCGATGGCGCGGGAACACACCCACGCCGATCGGCCCGCGATTCTGACCCGGCCACGAGGCGAACATCATCCCCATCGAAGCGGACGGCGGGCGCATCGCGTGACGCGCGCCAAGTCCATCCGCATGCAGGCGGCCGAGGTACCGAAGCCGTGCTCCGATGCCGAGAAGAACGCACAAGCGGGGCGGGAGCGGCCAGACCGGACGCGGCACGCGCGCCATTTGCCGGAAAGCAAACAGGGTCCGGCGATGCCGGACCCTGCCCTTGCAGACACGGCGTGTGCGACAGGGACTAGCGGAGCCAGCCCATCCTCGCCAGCAGCCAGCGCCACGCAACGATCGCGGGCGGCGTGTACCTGCTGACCACCGGCTTGGCCGCCGGCGTTGCGGTCGACGCAGGTGCACGGGGCAACGCCGTGCCGGTCTGCGCAGGCGCGGGCGTCGCCGCCGATCCGTTCGGGGCGCTGGCGGCCGTCACCGGTGCGGACGACGCGCTGCTGCCGCGTACCGGTATCAGCGGCTGCACGCCGTTCACCCGGATCGGAGCGGTGCTCTGCTGGCCGTACTCGTCGGCGCCCAGGTCGTATGGGGCGGAACGCGCCTGCCCGTCGATGTCGTCGGTCACCTGCGCCAGCGTGGTGCCGGCATCGATCGCCGGACTGCCCGCAGGCAGGTGGCCGGTGGCATCCACCGAGAACGCCGCCTGCTTGCTGTTGGCATCCGCGCCGGTGCCGCTGCGCCACTGCGCCAGGGTTCCCGCCGTCACGGTGCTGCCCGGGCGGCCATCGCGGAACACGCAACCGTTGTTGAAGCCGTTCCAGTTGCTGTTCGGCGAGCCGGACAGGCCCGACAGGCCACCCAGCTCGGACGAATAGCGGATCTCGACGCAGCGGTTGTTGTCCTGGATGACCAGGTTGTTGCGGAGGGTCGGGTTGGTGTTCGCCGGGCGGCCCGCCTTCGGGTCCCAATCCTGGAACGTGACGCCGAAATAGAGGGCCGAATGGCCCAGGCGGCCGGCATTGACGATGGTGTTGTTGGCCACGATGGCGTCCTTGGACGCGTACATGCCGATGCCCGAGTAACCGGTGTTGCGCACCACGTTGTTGCGCACGATCCCCCGGATCGACTCGTAGTACTGCGGGTTCACGCTCAGGTCGAAGAACTCCGTGCTGGTGTCGAAGCCCACCAGGATCCCCGCATCGCCCGTGTTCTCGATCCGGTTGCGCTGCACCACCACATCCCGCGCACCACCCTTGAAGTACATGCCCGTGGTGGCCGTGTCGTGGATGTAGCTGTCTTCCACCAGCATGCCGTCGGCATTGACGTTGTCGATGCCGTCGGCATTGCTGTTGTCGCGCGCACCCGTGGTGTGGATCTCCACCCGGCGGATCGTGGCCCGGTTCGACTTGGGCGTGATCTTGATCCCGTCCCGGCCGGTGCTGTGGATCAGCAGATCTTCCAGCACCACGTCGCTGGCACCGGTATCGGTGGCAGGACCGCCCTGGTACCAGTTGGTCTGCAGCATGATCCCGTAGTAGTAGCCGCCGCTGATCTCCAGGTTCGACAGCCGGCTGCCCGAGGCCGCCGGATCGATCTGGATGGTGACCGAGTCAGGCGTGGTGATCGCGCAGTGGATGCGCGCCTTGCCTTCGCCGGCGTAGGTCTGCAGCGTCATCTTCTGCCGCAGGCGCACGTCGCACTCGTTGTAGGTGCGGTTGTTGGCCGGGGCGCGCAGGGTGATGGTGTCGCCGGCACGGCCGAGGCTGATCGCTCGCTTGACCGTGCGGTAGGGGTTCTGCAGCGTGCCCGTGCCGCTGCTGTCGTTGCCAGACGTCGAGACGTACAGCTCCGCCGACAGCGCGGGGGCACTCGCCACCAGGCCGGCGGACAGCAGAAGGACGGGAAACAGGGATCGGGGACGCAGGGGGGCGATAGCCATGAAAGCTCCGTTAAAGCGTGACAGCGCCCCCTGTTGCGCCGTGATCGTTTTTGAAAAATCATTCAAAATCAATCATTTATGATTGATTTGAGGCGGGAGTCTAGCACGTTGAAATGACATTGCGCACGACCAGTGGTGGCCGGAACGGGCTGCATTCATCGTTTTGCAGCCAGACGCGCCCGCCTTGCCGCTTTGGCAAGGGGCGCGCTCAGGGATGGAAGGGCCGGCAACCGCGACGCGTTCGCCGGCATCGCGCTGCCCCCACGCGGGAGCGCACACACCTCAGCATCGCCACGTGCGCAGTGTGCATGCTGGCTCTGGACACGCGATGACGATGGGTGCGGCGAGCAGGCCTCGCCCGCATGCGGCAGCGATCCCTGTTCGGCACGCCGCGTCATGCATCGCATGCGGACCGAAACCGGCTGCACGGGAAGCCGCGTGGACCGCGGCGGGAGGCGGTGTCAGCAGGCGGACACCGGAACGACGGGACGCGTGATCAGCCGGCGTAGCGCGCCTTCATCCACGCGACCACGGTAGCCGACAGCCGCTCGCGGTGGCGGCGGGCGTAGAACGTATGGTCGCAGTCCGCCCAGTACTCGGTGCTCATGCGCGGTGAGCGCATGACCGGGCCAAAGCACTCCTTCGCCTGACGCTGGTGGTTGTAGTAGCGCTCGATGCCCCCGGTATAGAGCATCAGCACGCTGGCGCCCCGCGCATCCAGTGCCTTCAGCCGCTCGATCGCTTCCGGCTGGCTCGGGAAATCGCGGAAGCTGTTCGGGTCGATGGTCTCCTGGGCGGTCGGCGCACTCCGTCGCAGCAGCCGGCGCAGGCCGCGCAGGACCTTGCCGGGGTGCATCAGGCGGGGCAGGTAGTAGCGCAGCCGGTACAGGAAGGTGGTGTATGCCACGCCATCCAGCAGCAGCAGTCCGGTCACCCGCGTTTCGGCCGGCGCGATGTTGAACGCATCGTCCGCCGCGGAACACAGTCCACCCAGCACGCACTGGTGCACGCCGGTCTCGCGCGCCACCACGTCCATCGCTGCCACGGCTTCCCTGCGCTTGCGTCCTTCGCCCGCCTGCGACGACACCGGGCTGTCGCCCAGCCCCGACTGGTCGAAACGGAACACGACGAAGCCTTCTGCCGCCAACGACCTCGCCACCTGCACATACGTGCGGAACGGTCCGACCCGTGGAAGCAGGCCGGCATTCAACAGCACCAGCGCGGTACCGGCCGGTGTGCCCGCCGGTCGCGTCAGTACGCCGACCAGGCCATCGCCGAACGTGTGCGCCGTTTCCACGATGCCCGGCGCGGCGTCCGCGTCCGTCATCCGCGTGATGTCCACCGCCATGACCGTCATGCCTGTGTCTCCGTCAGAAGCGCGGCCAACTGGACCACGCTGCGGCGTGGCAACGCTTGGTTCTCGAACTGCATCGGATCGTCCCAGGGCGGCCTGTCGTCGGTCGCCAGGTGCGTGACCTGCACCGCGACCCCTGCGGCCTGCTGCGTATCGATGAACGCCTGGACGTCGGCATCGACGCGCCAGACGACCACGTGCACGCGGCTCCCCGACGGCAATGGACGCGCGCGGAAATCCAGTGCGGACAAGGCGTCCAGGAACGACGGCGCCACGTCGAAACCCAGCAGTTCGTCCGCCGCGGTCGCATGGCCGCGGCGCGTGATGTAACGACCCACGTCCTTGATCTGTTCCTGGTGCTGGCGGCGCCAGCGATCGACCATGGGCGCGCCATGCACGACCGGATCCCACAGCACCAGGTCGACCGGCGCGGCGCCGGCGCTCGCCGACAACAGCACGGGCAGGCAGGCGCTCCGCAACGCCAGCGTGCGCGGCGCAAGCGCACCGGCCCCCATCTGCTCGACGGCGATCCGCAGGTCCCGCTGCATGCCCTCCAGGCCCAACTGCCGCGTATCGCCCGCGGAGTCGCCCGCGCCGAACCAGTCGAAGCGCAACGCGCTTCCCTGCTGGCCGGCGACTGCCTCGCACAGCGTCCAGAGGGCGCGCTGGCTCATGATGCCTTCCTGCAGCAACGGCGCCACGCACAGCAGGCTCGGCGCGGCCCCGTCGGACGACCCGTCACGCCGATGGCGCATGCCGAACAGGCGCCGGTCGGCCGGACCGAAGAAGAACGCCTTGCCCGCATCGGCCCCCGCCTCCGTGGCCACCGCGGATACCGCGTCCTTGTCTTCCTGCGCGAACATCGACGACGGCAGTTCCATCGCCAACTGCGCCAGGGTCTGCGTGGCCAGCGGCATCATCTTCAGTTTCGCGCCGGTGTCCTTGGCGACACGGCTCGCCATCTGCACGGCCAGCATCGAGTGGCCGCCCAGGTCGAAGAAGTTGTCGCTCGCCGAGACTCGGGTGTCGAGCATCCCGGACCACACCTCGATCAGATAGGTGATGCGCGGGTCCTGGCCGGGTGTGCGCGCCACGGCCGGCGCGCGGTCGCTGCCATCCGTGGCCACGGGCGCACCTGTCGTGTCACGTCGTTGCACGACAGGAGGCAGGGTGAAGTCGCCGAGCGCTTCGACGTGGTCGTGCGGCGCCGACGCGATGCGTTCCAGCAGGGCGACATAGTGGCCGCGCAACGTCGTGACATCCTCCTCCAGCAGCACATCGGCGTTGTAGACCATGCTGGCGATGATTCCGTCGTCGCGCTCCAGGATCCACAGGCCGAGATCCTCCGTTGCGCCCGGCTGGAAAACCTCCAGTCGCTCATGGTCCAGGTTGCCCCACCGCGTCACGCGCTGGCGGATGTCCTGCATCGAGAACAGCGTCTGGTAGAGCGCGGACATGCGCTGTCCACCGCGCGAACTCAGTTCCTGCGCCACTTCCTCCAGGCGGATGTCGGGGTTGGCGAAACTGTCGAGCACCACGTCCTTGACGCGCTTGACCGCCTCGGAGAACGGCAACGCGGGGTCGATCTTCACCCGCAGCGGCAGCAGGTTGGTGAAGTAGCCCATCAATTCTTCGACATCGGCGCTGTTGCGACCGCGCACGGGCGTGGCGATCACCATGTCGCGGCGACCGGTGATGCGGTTGAGCAGGACGAAATAGGCGCTCAGCAGCACGACGAACAACGTGGCGTCCATGCCCAGGCCGACCTTGCGCAGCCGGTCGCCGAGTGCCTTGTCGATGTGGAAGCCCTGCGCCAGCCCGCGCCCGGAGGCCGTGCCGCGCTTGCTGCGTCCCCGCGAGAGGTCGAGCGTGCCGCCCTCGCCTGCCTCGTAGGTCGCGCCCAGCTTGTTGCGCCAGAACTCGCGCTGGCGCGCATAGCGTTCGCTGGTCACCCATTCGTGGTGCCACACCGAGAAGTCGCCATACGTCACCGGCAACGGCGGCAGCACCGGCGCACGATCTTCGAGCAGCGCGGCGTAGATTTCCGCGAGGTCGCGATAGAGCAGGTCGAACGACCAGCCGTCCCAGATGATGTGGTGCGTCATGAACAGCAGCGCATGACGGTTGTCGTCGAACTTGAACAGGCGCGCACGGAACAGCGGCGCGCCGACCAGTTCGAACGGCGTTTCGATCATGCCCTTCAGGCGCTGCGCGAGGAAACGTTCGCGCTCGGCCAGCGGCATCGCGGTCAGGTCTTCCACGTCCAGCAGGCCGCTGTCCATGCGGTCGTGGACCACCTGCACGGCATCGCCGTCGCGCTCCTCGATGGTGGTGCGCAATACCGACTGCCGTTGCATCACTGCCTGGAACGCCTGCTCGAACTTCGGCAGGTCCAGTGCGCCGGCCAGCCAGTGCGCGGATGGCGTGTTGTAGGTCAACTGTCCCGGATTGAACTCCTCCATCAGCTTGAGGCGTTCCTGGATCAGCGAGAGCGGCGCCTCGCGCTGGTCGGCCCGGTGCAGGATCGGCGGTCGCGGAGGCAGCGTGTCCGGTGAGGCGGACTCGATGGTGGCCGCCAGTTTCTCCACCGTCGGCGCATCGAACAGCGTGCGCAGCGACAGGCCGAGCGACAGCTCCCGGTTCAGGCGGGAGGTCAGCTGGGCCGCGAGCAGCGAGTGTCCGCCGCTGGCGAAGAAGTTGTCGCGCAGTCCCATCTGCGGCAGTCCCAGGACGCCGGCCATGATCGCAGCGACCTGCTGCTCCAGCGCGGTGCGCGGCGGCTCGAAATCGCCGGAACGCGCGACGTTGATCTCCGGGGCCGGCAGCGCGCCGCGGTCGACCTTGCCGTTGGGAAGCAGCGGAATCGCCGGCAGGCGGACGAAATGCTGCGGCACCATGTAGTCGGGAAGGTTGAGCTTGAGATGCGCGACCAGCGCCGCATCGTCCAGGACCACGCCGTCGGCCAGCACGACATACGCCACCAGACGCACATCGCCCGGACGGTCCTCACGCGCCATCGCGACGGCACGGGAGATATCGCGATGCGACAGCAACTGGCCTTCGATTTCCCCCAGCTCGATGCGGAAGCCGCGGACCTTGACCTGGAAATCCAGACGGCCCATGTGCTCGATGCAGCCGTCCACGCGCCAGCGTCCACGGTCGCCGGTGCGGTACAGCGTGGGCGACGGGATGTCGGTGCCGAAACCGCGCGCGGCGTCGGCGAACGCATCGGGCAGGAAGCGTTCGGCGGTAAGCTCGGGACGATTCAGATAGCCGCGCGCCACACCTTCGCCGCCGATGCAGATCTCGCCGGCTGCGCCGTACGGACACAGTTGCCCCTGCGCATCCATGATCCAGACCTGCGTGTTGTCCAGCGGACGGCCGATATGGATGACGGGCCAGCGTTGCCCGTCCGTCGCCGGCATGACCCGCATGCCCGTCGAGTACACCGTCGTCTCGGTCGGACCGTACAGGTTCCACAGCTGTCCGCAGCGCGCCAGCAATGCGGTCGCGAGGTCGGGCTGCATCGGTTCGCCGCCGCAGAAGATCTTCAGCGCGGGATTGCCCTTCCAGCCCGCTTCCAGCAGCACGCGCCACGTCGCCGGCGTCGCCTGCATGACGGTCGCACGCGCGTCCTGCAACAGCGCGGCAAGCGCCTGGCCATCGCCGGCGACCGCCTTGTCGGCAATCACCACCTGCGCGCCGACGCTCAGTGGCAGGATCATCTCCACCACCGAGATGTCGAACGACAGGGTGGTCACCGCGAGCAGGCGATCATCCGGGTCGATGCCCGGTGAGCGCTGCAGGCTCGCCATCAGGTTGGCCACGGCGCGATGCGGCAGTTGCACGCCCTTGGGCTTGCCGGTCGAACCCGAGGTGTAGATGACATAGGCCGTCGACTCGGCGTCGGCCGCGGACGCATCGCGGCCGAGACGACCGTCCGGTTCGGCCGCCAGGGCGGATGCCAACGCGTCCAGCGCAAGCACCGGGCGCCCGCGCAGGTCCAGTCGCCCCGCATGCGCGTCCTGCGTCACCAGGGCCGCCAGTCCGGCATCCTCGACCATGTAGGCCAGCCGTCCCTGCGGGAATGCCGGGTCCAGCGGTACATAGCCGGCACCGGCCTTCAGGATGCCGAGCAACGCGGCCAGCATGTCCAGCCCGCGGTCCAGCGCAAGGCCGACCAGCGCACCACGGCCGATGCCGTGGCGACGCAGCAGGTGCGCAATCCGGTTGGCGTGCGCCTCCAGTTGGCGGTAGGTGAGGCTGGCGTCGCCATGACGCGCCGCGATGCGGTCCGGCGAGCGATCGCACTGGGCTTCGAAATGCTCGTGCATCAGGCAGTGGCGGTCGAACGCGACCGGCGCCGGCTGCAGGGCCGCCAATTCCGCCAGCGCCGGCGCATCCACCAGCGGCAGCCGCGCCATCGGCGCTCCGGGGCTGTCGACGGCGGACCGCAGCAGCGTCTCGTACGCAGCCAGCCAGCGCCGCACGGTCGCGGCATCGAAAAGATCGCGGTTGTACTGGCACTCCAGCCGCACTTGCCCGTCCACCTGCACGGCGTTCACCGACAACTCGAAGTTGTCGTGGCTGCGCGGATTGGTGGTGAAGTCCAGTTGCAGGTCCTGGAAGCCCGTCTTGGCCGGATCCAGCGCCTGGTCGATGTTGAACAGGACGCTGATCAGCGGCGTGCGCGAAGGGTCGCGTGCCACGCGCAGTTGCTTGAGCAACGTGCCGAACGTGTAGCGTTGATGGTCCAGCGCATCCAGCAGCGTTTCCTGGGCTGCATCCAGGCTGTCGGCGAAACTGCGCGCGTGGTCCAGGTCGAAGCGCAGCGGCAGCAGGTTGACGCAGTGGCCGACCAGATGCTCATGGCCGTCCACGGACTGGCCCGCCGCGGGGATGCCGACGACGACGCGTTCCTGCCCGCTGATGCGCGACATCAGCGCGGCGAATCCGTTCAGCAGCGTGGCGAACAGGCTGGCGCCATGGCCCGCGCCGAGCTTCTTCAGTCCGCTCGTCAATGCCGCGTCCAGCATGCGGTCCTCGCGCGCCGAGGCGGTCGTGCGGTGCATCGGCCGCGGATGATCCAGCGGCAGTTCCAGCACGGGCAGCTCACCGGAGAAACGCGACAACCAGTAGCGTTCGTCGTCCGCGCAGGCATCGCCGTGCGGATGCGTCGCCATGTCGACGGCATAGCCGGCGAACGAGTCGGCCGGTGGCAGCGACACCGACGCATCGCGGTACAGTGCGCCGAGTTCGCGCACGATCACCCACCAGGACCAGCCATCGCACACGATGTGGTGGGCATGCATCAGCAGCACGTGGTCGTCCGCCTGCAACCGCAGCAGCTCGGCGCGGAACAGGCGACCCCGTTCGAGGACGAACGGTGTGTCGACGCCCTGCTCGCGCCGCGCGAGCACGGCCGCGTCGCGCGCCTGCGGCGACAGGGCGGAGAGATCCTCGAACGCCACCGTGAGCGCCTGCGGTTCCAGCACGCAGAAGCTCTCGCCGTCCGGGCCGATGCTGGCACGCAATGCGTCGTGCCGTTCGACCACACTGCGCAGCGCTACCCGCAGCCGCTCGACATCCAGCGTGCCGCGCAGGCGCAGGGACACCGATTCGTTGTAGGCCAGCGAAGCATCATGGTCCAGCTTGGCCGCCAGCCACACTTCGCGCTGCGGTTCGGTGGTCGGCACGACGCGCTGCAGGGCGCCGCCGGCGAAAGGATCGTAGTCGACGCGCGTGTGGCCGCCTTGGCCCGTCCGTGGCATTGCGCTCATGCGTCCACCTTGGAGTATCGACCGGGCTGGTCGGGGTCGGCCACGTACCAGCCGGGACGGCCGTCCGGATCGCGACCGAGGCGTGCTCCGGGCACCACCGGCCGGTCGGCCTCCATCGTGCCGGGGACGCTCTGGCTGCCGTTGCCCGGCAGCAGCCGCGCTTCCTGCAGCTCCAGCACGGCCTCCTTGTAGGCCTGGATGATGGCCTGGAAATCGGCCTCGCTGTGCGCCGTGGTGAAGAAGCACGGGAAGTTGTCGAGGATATGGATGCCGCGGCTGCGCATCATCGCGAACAGCAGGTCCTGCAGCGGATGGTCTTCCTCGAAGTGCGTGCGCCACAGCGAGGCGAAGTGCTTGATGCGCAACGGTGCGCCGACCTTGGCGCAGAACGTGTTGACCTCTTCGGCCATCGCCGCGGTGCGCTCGTTGAGCCGCTGCTGCAAGGCCGCGCCGTGCTGCTTCATGTGCAGCAATGACGCTTTTGCCGCCGCCAGCGTCAGCGGATGCCGCACGAACGTGCCGGCAAAATACGTCACGCCGGCCGGCGGGACGGAGTCGTCGCCGTACTGCCAGTACCCGCCATCCAGTGCATCCATGTATTCGCGCTTGCCCGCCATCACGCCGATCGGGTAACCGCCGCCGACCACCTTGCCGTAGGTGCACAGGTCGGCCTGGATGCCGAACAGCGCCTGCGCGCCGCCCGGGTGCGAACGGAAACCGGTGATCACTTCATCGAAGATCAGCACGGCACCGGCGTCGGCGGTGATCTTGCGGACGTCCTTCAGGAACTCGACGGGCTGGAAATCCGGGCGGCGACTCTGCACCGGCTCGACCAGCACGGCGGCAAGTTCATGCGCGCGCTCGCGGATGATCGCCAGCGTCTCCGGCGTGCCGTACTCCAGCACCAGTACCTTCTCGGCGGTGTTCCTGAGGATGCCCGGCGCGGCGGGCACGGCACGCAGCTTCTTGGTGCCGCGCACGATCACTTCGTCGTTGATGCCGTGGTACGAACCCGAGAACACCACGATGGTCTCGCGGCCGGTCACCGTGCGCGCGATGCGCATGGCGCCCAGCACGGCTTCGGAGCCGGTGTTGCACAGCGCGGCGCGGTCGTGGCCGGTCAGTTCGCAGACCAGTTGCGATACCTCGCCGGCGAGCGGATGCATCGGCCCGATCTCGTAGCCGTTGTCGATCTGGCGCTTGACGGCGTCCACGACGAAATCCGGTTGCCAGCCGAACAGGCTGGTGCCGAAGCCGTTCAGGGCATCGACGTATTCGTGACCGTCGATGTCCCACACGTGCGCGCCTTTCGAACGCTCCACGACGATCTGGTAGACGATTTCCTTGGTCAGCGGACGGAAGCCCGTGACCACGCGCGGGTCCGCCATGTGGCCGCGATGCTGCTGCGTGTAGGCCTTCGATTTCGGCGTGCGCGCGGTGTAGCGGCGCATGAACCCGTCCAGGCGTTCGCGCTGGTGCAGATCCAGCTCGATGCCGCCGGTCGCATCGATGCGGGCGATGGCACCGAATGCCTTCTTCAGGTCGTAGCGCGTATGCGCCAGCGCCGCGTCGTCGTCGCCGGCCGCTGCAGGCGCCGCGGACACCGCGCTGGCCGGTGCGGTGTGCTGGCGCGGCGATGCCGCGATCGCGTCCTGCATGGCACCCGCGGTGGAGGCAGGCGCCACGCCGGCCAGCAGCGCCAACTGCTGCGACATCAGCTGCATCTGCTGGGCCACCACGCTGAGGATCGCGTCGCCGTCGGCCGCCATCGGCAGTGCGCCGGTGAACGCCACGGCCGCAGGTGGTGGCGGCGCCGTAGGGGCGGACCCGGCGGTCGGCGCCGGCGCCACGACCTCGCGCGCCTGCACCGGCTCGGCCGGCAACTGCGCATCCAGTCCCGCCGCCAGCCTGTCCAGGCTGGCGTACTCGCCCATCAGCTGGCGGAAGGTGACCTTCACCGGGAAGGTCTTCTGCAACTGCAATGCCACCTGGGTCAGCATCAGGCTGTCCAGGCCAAGCTCGATGAAACTCGCATCGCCGTCGGTTTCGGACAGTTCGAAACCGGCCACATCCTCGAACACCTCGCGCAATTGCGCGGCCAGGCGCGGGCGACGGTCGGCCTGGACGACGGGGGTGGGGGCGATGGACATCAGGGACTCCAGATTCGCGCGATCGGCGATGACGGCATGGGATACGGCGTTACCGGCGGCCGCCGCAGGCGGCTCCACCCAGTAGCGCTTCCTTTCGAAGGGATAGGTCGGCAGGCGGACGCGCGAACGGCGCTGCCGGCGGTCCAGCTGCGCGGGCGACAGCTCGACGCCGCGCGCCCACAGCTGGCCGAATGCGCCGAGCAGCGCGGCATGCTCGCCCTGGACCTGATCGGCCAGCGAGACGACAGCGACGATGCCCTGCGTCTGCAACAGGGGCTGCTGGCGCGACAGCGAGGCCAGCGTATTGCGCGGCCCGATCTCCAGCAGCACGCGTCCCGGACGATCCAGCACCCGGCCGATCGCAGTCGAGAAGCGGACGGGTTGGCGCAGGTGGCGCGCCCAGTACTCGGCGGACACGGCCTGTTCGTGCTGCAGCCAGTCGCCGGTCGCAGTGGACACGATGGGCAGCGAGGGCGCGCTGCGCACCAGCGCCTCGACCTCCGCACGGAACACCGGCACCACCGCGTCCATCATCATCGAGTGGAACGCATGCGATGTGTGCAAGGCACGACACGCTACGCCCTCGCCCTCCAGTTGCTGCTGGAACGCCGCAATGGCCTCGTGCGGTCCCGCCACCACGCAGGCACCGGGCGCATTCTCGGCCGCCAGCGACAGCGTTTCCGGCAGGCGCGCGAGCAGCACTTCCGCCGGCACGCGCACCGACAGCATCGCGCCCGAGGGTTGCGCCTGCATCAGGCGGCCACGCCGCGCCACCAGCCGCAGCGCATCCGGCAGCGCGAAAACGCCGGCCAGCGTCGCGGCGACGAATTCACCGACGCTGTGGCCGATCATCGCGGCCGGCACCACGCCCTGCGCCATCCACCAGCGCGCGAGCGAATACTCGATGCTGAAGATCGCCGGCTGCATGATCGCCGTCGGCAGCAGCGCCTCGGCGTCATCGCCGAACACCAGCGTGCGCAGGTCCTGGCCCAGTTCCCCGTCGAGCACGCGGGCACAGTCGTCGAACGCCGCGCGGAACGCCGGCTCGCGTGCGTACAGCATGCGGCCCATGCCGGCGTACTGGCAGCCCTGCCCGGGGAACAGGAAGACCACGTCGCCCGCCTGCGCCGGCCGCGACTTCGCGACGGCGGCGGACAGGTCGGCACCGCGCAACTGCGCGACGGCGGCAGCGGTCGTGTCGTTCGCCACGGCGATGCGATGCGGAAACGCCTTGCGTCCCACCGCCAGCGTCCAGGCCACGTCGGCGAGGTTGCCGTCCGGTTCGCTCTCCAGGTGATCGGCGAGGCGGATGGCGGCGTCGAGCAAGGCGGCCGGCGTGCGTGCGGAAAGCGTCAGCAGCTGCGCACCTTCGGCAGGCTCCGACGGTTCGAGCGCCGGCGCCTCCTCCATCACCACGTGCGCATTGGTGCCACCCACGCCGAACGAACTGACGCCGGCCCGGCGTGGCTGACCTTCGGCGGTCTGCCACGGCTCCAACTCGCCGCTCACGCGGAAAGGCGTGCGTGCAAAATCGATCACCGGATTGGCCTGGCGGAAATGCGCGGTGGGCGGCAGGCGACCGTCGCGCAGCGCATACGCCGTCTTGATCACGCCCGCCGCACCGGCGGCCATCAGCAGATGGCCGACATTGCTCTTCACCGACCCGACCACGCAGAAGCCGGTGTCGTCGGTGCTCTGGCGGAACGCGCGGGTCAGGCCTTCGATCTCGATGGGATCGCCCAGCGGCGTGGCCGTTCCGTGCGCCTCGACGTAGCCGATGCTGCGCGCGTCCACGCCGGCATCGGCGTGCGCCATCGCGATCACCGCCGCCTGCCCTTCGCTGCTGGGCGCGGTGAAGCTGGCCTTGCGGCCGCCATCGTTGTTCACTGCCGCGCCGCGCACCACCGCGTGGATCGGATTGCCGTCGGCGATCGCATCGGACAGGCGCTTCAGCAACACCACCGCCGCGCCATCGCTGAACACCGTGCCGCTCGCGTCGGCATCGAAGCTGCGCGTGTGGCCGTCGGCCGACAGCATGCCGCCTTCCTGGTAGAGATGGCCGCTGCGTACCGGGCATGTCACCGCGATGCCGCCGGCCAGGGCCATGCCGCAACGGCCGGCGCGCAGGCTGTCGATCGCCTGGCTGATCGCGACCAGCGACGTGGAGCACGCGGTGTGCACGCTGACCGCCGGGCCGGTGAGGTTCAACTTGTGCGCCACGCGCGTGGCGATGTAATCCTTCTCGTTGCCGAGCATCACCTGGAACGCACCCAGCTTCTCGATCAGGTCCGGGTGCGCCAGCACGTTGCGCTGGTAGTAGCTGGCGTTGTACATGCCGGCGAACACGCCCACCGGCACGTCGGTCGCATCGGGCACATGGCCGGCGCGTTCGATGCATTCCCAGCACAGCTCCAGGAAGACGCGCTGCTGCGGATCCATCAGTTCCGCTTCCTTCGGCGAGATGCCGAAGAAGGCGGCGTCGAACTTGTCGACGTCGTCGAACACGCCGCGCGCCGCGACGTAGGCCGGGTTGGCGCGCTGCGCTTCCGGAATGCCGGCGTCGAGTTCATCGGCGGCGAACATGCTGACGCTGTCGCGGCCGGCACACAGGTTGTCCCAGAACGCTTCCGCCGTCGCCGCACCCGGGAACCGCCCGGCCATGCCGACGATGGCGATCGGCTCGTTCGCCTGCGTGTCGCGACGCACCGTGATGCGCGAAGCCTCCAACGGCTCGTGCCGGCCGGCCGTCATGGCCGCGGCAAGCTGTGCGGGCGTGGGCGCATGGAACAGTGCCATCGCCGGCACGTCGCCCAGGCGCTCGCGGCGCGCGGCTTCCAGCACGCGGATCGCCAGCAGCGAAGTGCCGCCGAGGTCGAAGAAGTGGTCGTCGCGCCCCAGGTCTTCCAGGTCCAGCACATCGGCAAAGATGCGGCACAGCGCGGCTTCGGTCGCATCGCGTGGGGCAACGTACGTGCCAGCCCATTCGGGACGCTGGCGACCCGGCGCCGGCAGCTTGTGGCGATCGAGCTTGCCGTTCGGCGACAGCGGCAGCGCGTCCATCTGCAGGTAGGCCACCGGCACCATGTAGTCGGGCAATACGCCGGCCAGGTGCCGACGCAGGCGCTCGATGTCCACCGGCGCGGCGCGGTCCTGTGGCGACAGGTACGCGACCAGGCGCTTCAGGCCAGGCACGTCCTCGCGCGCCAGCACGCCGGCCTCGCGCACGCCGGGGAACGCCATCAGCTGCGCCTCGATCTCGCCCAGCTCCACCCGGAAGCCGCGGATCTTGACCTGGAAATCCTGCCGGCCGAGGTACTCCAGCGAGCCGTCCGGCAGCCAGCGGCCGAGGTCGCCGGTGCGGTACATCCGCGCATCGGCGGCATCGACGAACGGATCGCGCAGGAAGCGCTCCGCCGTCAGGTCGTCGCGCTGCAGGTAGCCGCGCGCCACGACCGGGCCGGCAAGATACAGCTCGCCCACCACGCCCTGCGGCGACGGCTGGCCGCATGCGTCCAGCACGTACACGCGCGCGTTGGCGATGGGCTGCCCGATGGTCGGCAGGCGCGGCCAGGCATGCGGATCTTCCGGCAGCGTCAGCGCGGTGACCACGTGGGTTTCGGTCGGGCCGTAATGGTTATGCAGCCGGCAACCCGGCAACTGCTCGAAGAAGCGCACGATCTTGGGTTCGATGCGCAGCTGTTCGCCGGCCGTGATGACCTCGCGCAGCGCGCAATCCAGGCGCTGGCCTTCCGGCAGCGCGGCCAGATGGCCTTCCAGGCCTTCCGCCAGCATCTGCAGCGCGAAGTACGGCAGGAACATGCGCTCCACGCGCTGCTCGACGATGAAGTCGAACAGCTTGCCCGCGCTCATGCGGGTGTCCTGGTCGATGGCGAGCAGCGTGCCGCCCGTGGACAGCGTGGCGAAGACCTCCTGGAAGGCGACGTCGAAACCGAGCGCCGAGAATTGCAGCGTGCGCAGCGGCGCGCCGTTCCCCGGCTCGCGCATCTGCCAGTGGATCAGGTTCACCAGCGGGCCATGCGGCATGGCCACGCCCTTGGGTTTGCCGGTGGAGCCGGACGTGTACAGCACATAGGCCAGGTGGTGTGCCTCGACGCGGCATTCGCCGTGGTCCAGCACGTGCGCGGGCATCATGGTCCATGCCGGCGCCGGGTCGCGCAGGTCCACCACGACCAGTCCGTCGGGCAACTCGCCGAGCACCGATCGCGCGTCCTGTTCCATGCCGGACATCGTCAGCAGCACGCGTGGCGCACTGTCGGCCAGGGTGTAGACGAGACGGTCGGCGGGATACGTCGGATCCAGCGGCACGTAGGCACCGCCCGCCTTCAGGACGGCCAGCAGGCCCAGCACCACTTCCACGCCGCGTTCGACGTAGATGGCGACGCGCTCGTCCGGCCCCACGCCGTGCTGCTTCAGCAAGCGCGCCAGCTGGTTGGCCTGCGCGTCCAGCTGCGCATAGGTAACGCGACGCCCGTCCTGGATCAGCGCGGTGGCATCGGGCGTACTGGCAGCCTGTGCTTCGAACAGACGATGCACACCCGCGACCCCCGGGAGGGATGCGATGGCCCCGCTGCCGGCATCGATCACCGCCTTCGCCTGGATCGGCGTCAACATCGGCAGCCGGCACAGCGGCTGCGACAAGCCGATGCACAGGCCATCCAGCAGGTTCAACCAACCGTCCAGCATCCTCCGCAGCGCCTGCGGCGAGAACGCACCCGTCGCACTGCGCAACACCAGGACGCCGTCGGCGACCCTCAGGTCCAGTTCCACCATACGCTGCGGGAGATCGCCCACACCGGCCAGGAACGCCCGCTGCGTATCGTCACCCGTCGCGTGGCCCAGATCGGCCTGCCACTCGGGCGACAGCGCAGAAGGTGCGCCATCGGCACCACGTTGCCGACGCATCTGCGCAATCGCGGCATCCAGCGTCGTATCGGCATCGAAATCGAAGCGCAGCGGCAGCACACCCACGCCATCGGCGGTGATGGCCAGCACGACGCTGGCTTGGTTCGCCAGGCGCGCGATCAGTAGCGCCCACAATACGGTGGCGATGTCATCGCGGGAGGCGGACACCCGTGCCGCCACGTCCGCGAGCGATGGTGGCAGAGCGGCTTCCGCGCGCGTCGCCACGCCGGTCGACGCCTGCCTCCAGGAAATCTCCGGATACGCCGCCACGCCAGACAGGATTTCCTGCCCGTAGCTGACGCTGTCAGCGGAAGTACTCAACGATCCCCCGTCCCGCCATCACTGGCTGGCTTGCCCTGTTCACTCCCTGAACGTATGTCGCGCCGCGAGGAGGCCAGCCAGAGTCGGGAGTGACCAGCACCCGTCAGCTGCGACCCGGGTCCAGGGACGGGTACGTGCGGGAGCATGGACGGGCAGCGCTGCGCTGCCGCCTACCACATGGAGGGGCGCCGGGGGCGGCGCGGATGCTCAGCGTGCGCCGCGCCCGAACAGCACCACTTCGACCGTCTGCAGCAGGATCATCATGTCGAACACGAGACCATGGTTCTTGACGTAGAAGAGGTCGAACTTCAGCTTCTCCTCCGCATCCTTCACCGACGCGCCGTACGGATAGCGCAGTTGCGCCCAGCCGGTCAGGCCCGGCTTCACGCAATGACGGACGCGGTAGTAACGCACCTCGTCGTTCAGCATGTCGACGAACTGCGGCCGCTCGGGGCGCGGCCCGACGAAACTCATGTCGCCGCGCAGGACGGCGAACAATTGCGGCAACTCATCGAGGCGCGTCTTGCGGATGAAGCGACCCACCCGGGTCGTACGATCGTCGTCCTTGCTCGCCCAACGCGCCACGCCGTCCTTTTCCGCATCGATGCGCATGCTGCGGAACTTCGTCAGCTTGAAGTGGTTGCCACGCTCGCCCACGCGGACCTGGCTGTAGAGAATCGGGCCAGGCGACTCCAGCCGCACGGCGAGCGCCGTCAACAGCATCAGCGGCCAGGCCATCAGCAGCAACGCGCCAGCGGCCAGCAGGTCGAAGAAGCGCTTGCTGAGGCGGCGCGGCGTGGAGTAGTCGAAGCCGCCCGAGAACACCAGCCACGACGGATCGACGATGTTCAACTGCACCATGCCCGCTTCGCGTTCAAAGAAGGTGGACAGGTCGATCACGTTCACGCCCTGCTGCACGCACTGCAGCATGTCCTCCATCGGCAGGCCGCCGCGTCGCTCGTCCGGCGCGATGACCAGCTCGTCGATTTCCATCTCCTCCACCAGGTCCACCAGCGCACCCGCCGGCCTCACCAGCAGATCGTCGTGCACGACCACCGACTGCCCCTCCACCGGCACGAACCCGACGATGATGAAGCTGCGCCGATCGGCCTTGCGCCGCATGCGGCTGTTGATGAGGTCCGCATTGTTGCCCGCACCCAGCACGAGCAGGCGCTGCTTCAGCACGTCGGTGCGGAACAGGCTGACCGACAGCATGCGCACCGCGACGATGCCTCCCGCCGAGATCAGCAGCGAGAGCGCCAGTACGCCACGGCCGATATAGGCCTGCGGTATCACGTAGTACAGCACCAGCAGCGCGATGCCGCCGAGTACGAACGACATGAGGAAGCGCAGGAAGAAATCCATGCGACTGTGGCGCATATGCACCTGATACAAGCCGAAGGCCGCCATCGCGCCCGTCAGGCACAGCGCCACGAGCAGGGCGCGCGCCGGCGCATGCTCGACGAATTCCAGGTGCGTCGTGGGGTCGTTCAGGAAGCGCAGCCAGGCCGAGCCCAGCACCGCCAGCACGATAATCACTATTTCGAGCAGCCACAGGAACCGGATGGCCCTGGACTTGTGGCTGGCATGAGTCGATTTCATTGCTTTCCCCGTCTGTACGCCGAGTCCGGTTGCACGCCATCACGCGGCCTTGCCGCATGAACAAGCACCCGGCCCAGGTGCCCTTCTCCACCCAAAAACGCAAAACGTGACATATCCGGACAGACCCCTAGCGTCGTTCGAGCCACTGTTGCGGACGTAGCCAGCCAGCGACGCACGGCACCCCTGGAACCCTTGCCACCGCGCAGGCAACGGACGGCCCAAGGTCCAGCAGGTCGACGACGCTCTGGACTGGCTGGCCCGCGTGCAGGGCCTGCGCACGTCCCTCGGGCAGCGCGAAGCTCTCCATCTCGCGCTCCAGCCCCACGCCTGCGGCCTTGAGAAATGCCTCCTTCCGCACCCACAGCTCGAGCAGGGCCGCGCCCTGCCCCGCACCGCCGTGCGCCGCCATGTCGGCGACCTCATCGGCATGGCATATCCGCTCGGCGATCTCGGGCATGACGCCTGCGCGATGGGCAGGCTCGATGTCCACGCCGAGGGGACCCGCCAGCCCCAGCGCCACTGCCACATAACCCTCGGCGTGGCTCAGGCTGGTGTCCACCTCGACCCCCTCGACCAGCGGCCGTCCCCGCGCATCGCGCCTCAACGGCACGCGCTCGTACGGCATCCCCAGGGCATGTGCAAGGACGAGACGATGCAGGGCATAGGCCAATGCCAGATGGTCCCGGTAATGCGCCTGCCGCTGGCGTTGCACGCGCTCGCGCTCGCGTGCGTCCAGCATGTCGAATGCGTCGCCGATCCAGTTCCGCCAGTCGTCCAGCGCGAACGCCGCCACCACGACGCCACGCTTCAGCAGTCGATCGAAGCACTGACCATCGAACGCATGCGGAAATACCGACACCAGCAATGTCGCCGCAACGGGCAAGACACGACGGGAGCATTCCGGATGGCGCGTGGGTACGAAGGACATGCGAGGGTCACGAGCGCGCAGGGAAGCACGACTACATGCATGCACGGATGCAACAGCGGGAACAGGCCATCCAGCGCGATGCCCGGACGCGGTTGCGGACGCAGAAACGCAAAGAGCCAGCGGATGACCGCTGGCTCTTTGCGTTGTAATGGCGCGCCCGGAGAGATTCGAACTCCCGACCGCCTGGTTCGTAGCCAGGTACTCTATCCAGCTGAGCTACGGGCGCGTGAGGAGCGGAATTATGCGTGAAGCGTTTTCCACTCGTCAATCTTTTTTCTACTTCTTTCTCGCATCCGCGCGCGCCATGGAAAACGCATTCGGGAGATGGAGCAATGCGGGAATTTTTGCAGTACAGGCATCGTTACCGCATGCGTGCATCCAGGGGATGCATCGCGACGAACTTCAAACTGGCGGAGTGAGAGGGATTCGAACCCTCGATAAGGCTTTTGACCCTATACTCCCTTAGCAGGGGAGCCCCTTCAGCCGCTCGGGCATCACTCCGGTTTGACGCACGTTGCAGCCAGGCTGCAGCGGCCGCATAGGATAGCGGCTCACCGCGCAGGCGGCAAACAAAATCAATCGGACGTCACGTTTTCCGAGGCGGACGGCGAGGAAATCTCTTCGCCACGCTGTATGCGCTGGTAGATTTCTTCGCGATGCACGGCCACATCCTTGGGCGCGGTGATGCCGATGCGCACCTGGTTGCCTTTCACGCCAAGCACGGTCACCGTGACCGAATCGCCGATCATCAGGGTTTCGCCGACACGGCGGGTCAAGATCAACATGTTTCTTCTCCGTAGTCCGGCAAAGGATAGTGCCGGGGGCGCACGGCCCCTGTGAAAAGGGGCGGCGGCTTCTTGGTACATTCATGAACCTAAAGCATGTTAGCGGCCGGAGGTGCACGGCCGCAAGCGGCGATTGGTCCAACGCTGGGGGTCAGCCGAGCCGCTGCTGGACCCACTCGGGAACGCCCTTCAAGGCTGTCGCAAGGGCGGACCCGTCCTCACCACCACCCTGGGCGAGATCCGGGCGGCCACCGCCCTTGCCGCCGATCTGACCGGCGATATGTGAGAGGAGTTCCCCCGCCTTGACCCGGCCGGTTGCAGCACCATTCACACCGGCCACCAGGGCCGCCTTGCCGTCCGCCGTCCCGGCCAGCACGATCACGGCATCGCCCAGTTGCTGCTTCAGGCGATCCATCGCATCGCGAAGCGCCTTGGCGTCGAAGCCTTCCAGCCGCGACGCCAGCACACGGATGCCGCCCACTTCGACGGCCGCACTGCCCAGGTCCGACGTGGCGCTGGATGCCGCCTTGGCCTTCAGCGCTTCAAGTTCGCGCTCCAGCTTCTTCTGCCGATCAGCCAAGCCCCGGATCTTTTCGACTATCTCGCCGGTGTTGCCTCCCAGCAGACTCGCCGCCTCGGACAGCCGGCGCTCTTCGTCGGCCACGTAGTCCAGGGCGCCCTGCCCGGTCACCGCCTCGATGCGCCGCACCCCCGCAGATACGCCACTTTCGCCGACCAGCTTGAACAAGCCGATGTCGCCAGTACGGCCGACATGGGTGCCGCCACAGAGTTCGGTGGAGTAGTCGCCCATTTTCAGCACGCGTACCTGTTCGCCGTACTTCTCGCCGAACAGCGCCATGGCGCCGAAATCCAGCGCCTCCTGCATGCCCATCCGGTGCACCTCGGCCACATTGTTGGCACGGACCTGCGCGTTGACGCGACGCTCGATCTCGGCAAGCTCGGCCGCCGTCATGGGCTGGAAGTGCGAGAAGTCGAAACGCAGGCGGTCCGGTGCGACCAGCGATCCCTTCTGCTGCACGTGGGTACCCAGCACGTCGCGCAGCGCCGCGTGCAGCAAGTGCGTGGCGGAGTGATTGAGGATGGTGCTGGCGCGCCGCGCCGCATCCACCGACGCGACCACATGGTCGCCCACCTTCAGCGCGCCCTTCGCGACGCGGCCGGCGTGGCCATGGAACTGGCCGGCGAACTTCAGCGTGTCGGCAATCTCGAACTCCACGCCCTGCTCGGCCAGCAAGCCTGTGTCGCCGACCTGGCCGCCGGATTCCGCGTAGAACGGCGTACGGTCCAGGATGACCACGGCCTCGTCGCCCGCTTCCACCGACTGCACGGGACGACCGTCCTTCAGCAGCGCGACCACCTGCAATCCGCCCGCATCGAGCTGGTCATAGCCCAGGAACACCGTCGGCGAGAGCTGGGCGACCAGGTCAGCGGGCAGACCGGTGCTGGAGGTGAACTTGCCGGCGGCACGCGCGGTTTCGCGCTGTTGCGCCATGGCGGCCTCGAAACCGGCCATGTCCACCGTGAGTCCGCGCTCGCGCGCGATGTCGGCCGTCAGGTCGACCGGAAAACCATAGGTGTCGTACAGCCTGAATGCGTCGGCGCCAGGAATCACGCCATCCGTTACCCGCGCCGCGACATCATCGAAGATGCGCATGCCGGAATCGAGCGTTTCGGCGAAGCGTTCCTCCTCGGCCTTGAGCGCACGCCCGACCAGCTCCCGCGCCGCGGGAAGTTCGGGATAAGCCTGGCCCATCAGCTCCGACAGCGTACCGACCATCTGGTGGAAGAAGGGCTGGCGCATGCCCAGCATCCAGCCATGGCGCAGGGCCCGGCGGATGATCCGGCGCAGCACGTAACCGCGCCCCTCGTTGGACGGCAGCACTCCGTCCACGATCAGGAAACTGCACGCACGGATGTGGTCAGCGATGACGCGCAGCGACTTGTTCTCGAGGTCGCGAGTGCCCGTCAGTTCTGCCGCCTTGCGGATCAGTACCTGGAACAGGTCGATCTCGTAGTTCGTATGGACGTGCTGCAGCACCGCCGCGAGCCGTTCCAGCCCCATGCCGGTGTCGACGCAGGGTGCAGGGAGCGGCACCAGCGTACCGTCGGGCTGGCGGTCGAACTGCATGAAGACGTTGTTCCAAATCTCGATGTAACGATCGCCGTCCTCATCCGGCGAGCCGGGCGGACCGCCGGCGATATGGTCGCCATGGTCGTAGAAGATCTCCGTGCACGGGCCGCACGGGCCGGTGTCGGCCATCTGCCAGAAATTGTCCGACGCGTACGGCGCGCCCTTGTTGTCACCGATACGGACGATGCGCTCGGCAGGCAGGCCGATCATGCCGTGCCAGAGATCGTAGGCTTCGTCATCGTTGTGGTACACGGTGACCAGCAGGCGCTCCTTCGGCAGCTTCCAGACCTCGGTCAGCAGTTCCCACGCCCAGCCGATGGCCTCTTTCTTGAAATAGTCGCCGAAGGACCAGTTGCCCAGCATTTCGAAGAAGGTGTGGTGACGTGCGGTGTAGCCGACCGAGTCCAGGTCGTTGTGCTTGCCGCCGGCCCGCAGGCAGCGCTGGACATCGGCTGCGCGCACGTAGCTGCGCTTTTCCGCTCCCAGGAATACGTCCTTGAACTGCACCATGCCGGAGTTGGTGAACAGCAGCGTGGGGTCGTTGCCGGGCACCAGCGAGGCGGACGGCACGATGGTGTGGCCCTTGCCGGCAAAGAAATCAAGGAAATCCTGTCGGATCTGGGAGGTGGTGAAGGTCTTGGGAGTGGTCATCTGGCGGGCATTGGCTGGAAGGCGCTTCCTTGCACCGCGCTTCCCGCAACTTGCAGGCACGGCCGGGTGGAAGCAACCCAATGCCCTAGATTATCAGGCCACCCCGTCCCAGTCGTCAGGCTCAAGCCGGCTGGCGGCACGGATGGCAGTGGCGTCGAAGCCGCGCCGGACCAGGAAATCGGCGATCTTGCGCCGCTGCGCCTGATCGATCTGGCGGCCTGGACCGAAACGCCGGCGGACGAGGTCGCACGCCGTTTCGGTCCAGTCGCCATCGAAGGTGGCCATCGCCATTGCGATCGCCTCGCGATCCAGCCCGTGGGTGGATAGCTCGGCCTTGATCCGCAGTGGACCATAACCACCCGAGGCCCGGCAGCGCACCAAGGCTTCGGCAAAGCGCGTGTCGCTCTGCCAACCCTCATCCGCCAACCGGTCCACGGCCGATCGCACATCAGCCGCATCCACACCACGGGAACTCAACTTGCGGGACAGCTCGCGCCTGGAATGCTCCCGGCGGGTGAGCAGCCCCAATGCTCGCTGCAATGGGGTCAGCTGGGCCGGCCTGCGGCGTCCGGCCCTTGCCGCCTTTTGCTCATCCACCATCGCGCAGGCCCCTCACGCTCGCCTCCGGCTTATTCGCCGTCGTCGGCGCTTTCTTCACGCTGCGCTTCGGCCGGCTGGAATTTCTCGCGCAGTTCGGCTTCCAACTTGGCCGCAATGGCGGGGTTTTCACGCAGGAAGGTGCGGGAATTGTCCTTGCCCTGCCCGATGCGCTCGCTGCCGTAGCTGTACCAGGCGCCGGCCTTCTCAACCAGCTTGGCTTCCACGCCCATATCGATCAGTTCGCCTTCCCGGCTGATGCCTTCGCCATACAGGATTTCGGTGACGACCTGCTTGAACGGGGGCGCCAGCTTGTTCTTGACCACCTTGATCTTGGTCTGGTTGCCGATGATCTCGTCGCCCTTCTTGATCGCGCCGATGCGGCGAATGTCCAGGCGCACCGAGGCATAGAACTTCAATGCGTTGCCACCGGTGGTCACTTCCGGACTCTGGCCCGGCATCATCACGCCGATCTTCATGCGCAGCTGATTGATGAAGATGACGGTGGTGTTGGAGCGCTTGATGTTGCCGGTCAGCTTGCGCAGTGCCTGGCTCATCAGGCGGGCCTGCAGGCCCGGCAGCTGGTCGCCCATCTCGCCTTCGATTTCCGCCTTCGGCGTCAGCGCCGCCACGGAGTCGATCACCACGATATCGATGGACCCGGAGCGCACCAGCATGTCGGCGATTTCCAGTGCCTGCTCGCCTGTATCCGGCTGCGACAGCAGCAGGTCGTCCACGTTCACGCCCAACTTGGCGGCGTAGATCGGGTCCAGCGCATGCTCTGCGTCGATGAAGGCGGCCGTGCCACCCTGTTTCTGGCACTGGGCGATCGCCTGCAGGGTGAGCGTGGTCTTGCCCGAGGATTCCGGACCGTAGATTTCCACGACGCGACCGCGCGGCAGGCCGCCAATCCCCAGGGCGATATCCAGCATCAGCGAGCCGGTGGGAATGATCTCGACGGGTTCGATGACCCGGTCGCCCATGCGCATCACCGATCCCTTGCCGAACTGGCGCTCGATCTGGGTCAGTGCCGCGGAAAGGGCGCGCTTCTTGTTCTCGTCCATCGTCGTGGTCCTAGTCAATGTGGTCAGGTGCGGTCAGTGTGGAGGGAGCCCATCGCACAGGCTGCGACGCTACGGGCAGGAGTGAAATTAGTCGTCGACACGGGCTGGCCGGCATCGGGGCGCGGCGCACGCTGGCATCGGGAAACGCCATCCGGTGACGTCGGAACCCCGGTCGCCATCACCGGTTCGGCCTCACCAGCCCGCAGTACAGGCCCTCAATGGCGAAATCCTGGTCCGGCGACACTTCGATGGGCGCATAGTCGGGATTCCGCGGCAGCAGGCGGATGCGGTCCTTGCCGATCTTCAGCAGCTTGACGGTGATCGCGTCATCGATGCGCGCCACCACGATCTGGCCAGACCGCGCATCCGGCGTGCGGTGCACCCCGATCAGGTCACCATCGAAGATGCCCTCGTCGCGCATCGAATCGCCTTTGACCTTCAGCAGGTAGTCGGGCGCAGGTGCGAAAAACGCGCGGTCCAAGAGGACGTAGTCGTGGTGACCCGCATCGGCGCCGATGGGAGCGCCGGCGGCCACCTGCCCCAGCACCGGGATGCGCAGGCCGTCATCGTTGGCGGACGGGAACGCCAGGTCCGGTTGCGTGGACGGCGGCGCCTTCAGAAGGCGGATGCCGCGCGCGCGCCCGGGCACGCGTTCGATGGCGCCCGCCTGTTCCAGCGCCTCCAGGTGGTACTGCGCGGCGCGTACACCCTTGAATCCGAAGGCCTTGGCGATCTCCGCCTGCGACGGCGGCATGCCTTCGGCTTCGAGCCGCTCGGCGATCAGGGCGAGGATGGCGTGCTGGGTATCGGTCAGGTCCATGGTTAGTAGTAATACTACTAACCGAAGCGACTGACAACTACCTGCTCAACAAGTCTCTGCACCCGACAAGGGCATCAGAGGTGTTCAAGCCCTCTCAGGGCGGTTTCGACCGTCTGCCGGCGCACGGCCTCGCGGTCTCCCTCGAACTGGAAGACCTCCGCCCGCGCGTAGCCACCACGTCGTTTCCAGCCGATCCACACGGTTCCGACCGGCTTGTCGGCGCTGCCGCCACCGGGGCCGGCGATGCCGGTCACCGCCACGGCGATGCTGGCACCGGAGTTCACCAGCGCACCCGACACCATTTCGATCACCGTCTCGCGGCTGACGGCACCATGGGTTTCCAGTGTCTGCGGGCGCACGCCCAGCAATGCCTGCTTGGCCTCGTAACTGTAGGCGGCCATCCCGCAATCGAACCAGTCAGACGAACCGGCGATATCGGTGACGCACTTCGCGATCCAGCCGCCGGTGCAGCTCTCGGCGGTCACCAGATGGTCCCGCGCCTGGCGCAGGCGTTCGCCAACGTGCTGGGCCAAGGCCAGCAGCGTTTCATCGTTCGGTGCGGACATCATGGGTTCCAACGGGAGGGCATGCGTGTTGTAGCCGATTTGACCCTCGCTGTCGCCCGCCGAATGCCGGAAAGGAAACGGCCCGCCTCGAAAGGCGGGCCGTGGGCAGTTCAAGCGAAGGAGATCAGTAGCGGACGCGCAGGGTCATGCCGTACATGCGCGGCGCGCCGAGGAACGCGTTGAAGGTGTTGAGCGGGTTGTTCGGATCCGGGAACAGGCCCTGCAGCGGACCATCGAAGCCGACCTGCACGTAGTTCTCGTCGGTGAGGTTGGTGCCCCACAGTTCCAGCATCCAGCGGCCATCGCTGCGGCCGAAGCCGACGCGTGCGTTGAATACCGTGTAGGAACTCTGGTGCTTCTCGACGTCCAGGTCCGAGCCGGTGTTGTAGTCGCCCATGTACTTGCCGCCGATGTTGAAGCGGCCGATGTGGTCGGCGCCGAAGTCCCACTCGTAGGTGGCCGACAGCGAACCCGACCACTCCGGTGCGAACGGCATCGTCGCGCCCGGCAGCTTGTACAGCGCACCCGAGGTGCTGAGCGGAGTGCGCTCGACGAAGTCGCCACCCGGGATGTCCTTGCCGAACTCGGTCTTGGCGTACATCAGGCCGCCCTGCAGCATCAGGCCCTGCACCGCGCGCGGCTGCCACAGGATCTCCGCATCCAGGCCCGAGGACGTCACCTTGGGGATCGAACGGACCACGAAGCTGGTGCCCAGGAAGCTGTTGAGCTGGAAGTCCTCGTACTCCTGATGGAACAGGGTGGCGTTCAACAGCAGCGTGCCGTCCGCCCACGTGGTCTTGGTACCCAGCTCGAAGCTGTCGACGAACTCACCACCGAACGAGGTGTCGTTCACCGGCCGGATGCCCTGCCCGCTGCTCGACAGGCCATCGGCCGACTGCACGCGATCCAGGTTGAAGCCGCCGCCCTTGTAACCGCGTGCGAAGGACGCGTAGGTCATCACGTTCTCGTTCCAGCGGTAGGCCGCCTTCACCGTGCCCGACCACTCCTTGTCTTCCATTTCCTGGAAGGTGTTGCGGCCGTTGTGCAGCGCGTTGGCCCACGGCAGGCACATGTAGCCGGCGATGGTCGGCCCCACGGAGGCCAGGATGGCGTTCTGGTTGGCGGCCGGCAGCGACGCGAACACCGAACTGCGCGATGCCAGCGCGGCGCGCAGCAGCGCGAAGCGGTTCGGATTGGCGGCATTCTGGTCGGTCAGCGTGCCGGTACAGGCGAGGCTGCCGTTGGGGTTGCTGTAGGACGAGGTCAGGTCCTTCTTCTCGCGGGTGTAGCGCAGGCCCAGGGTCAGGTCCAATGCGTCCGTCGCGTGCCAGGTGTTGTTGGTGAACAGCGCCAGGCTCTTGGCGTCCTGCTTGTAACGGTCCAGCGAACCCAAGCCGACGAAGCCGGTACCGAACGGGCGCCCACCTACCTGCGCGAGGAACGCGGCCGGCGAGATGTTGTTTGGATTGTTCAGCGGTACGCCCGCCGCGCCGAGGCTCTGACCGACCAGCTGGTAGACCAGCGTAGACACGTACGGTTCGTAATGCGGACCGATGCGGTAGGTCTCGTTGCGGGTCAGTTCCTCGTCCGAATAGAACGCGCCCACCATCCAGTCGACGCGTTCGGTGGAGCCGGTCAGGCGGAATTCCTGGCTGAAGGTATCGAAGCCGGTGAACGATTCGTCCTTGTCGGCGTTGCGGTAGAGCAGGTCGGCGGTGCTGAAGTCGTAGTCGAGGCCGTTGATGGCTTCCCACTGCCGCGAGGCGGTGATCGAGGTCAGCGTGGCGCCGCCGAACCAGGGCGTGTCCCAGTTGATCTCGGCGGACAGGCCCCTGTCCATGATGTCCTGCGTGGTGGGGCGGTTGCTGTAGGCCACGCGGTCGAACGGATCGTCGCCCGGTGCCGCCACGGCGCGGCCACCCGCCAGCGCGTTGAGAATCGCTGCGGTACCGCCGACCGTGGTCTGCACGGCCGTGCAGCAGTTTTCGTCACGGCTGGTGAAGTCGCCCGACAGCAGGATTTCCAGGTTTTCGGTCGGCTCCAGCAGCAGCTTGGCGCGCAGGGTGTGGAAGTTCTGGTCGTAGTCGTCGGTTTCCTGGCGCGGCCCGTTGCCGGTGCGCACGTCCATCCAGCCGTCGCGCTTGCGCTTGGCCGCGAAGATGCTGAAAGCCGCGTTGTCGGACAGTGCGTCGTTGTAGCTGCCGGACACGCCGATGGCACCGTAGTTGCCGACCGTGATCTCGCCTTCTGCGCTCTGCGTGTAGCTGGGACGGCGGGTGACCACGTTGATCACGCCGGCCGAGGTGTTCTTGCCGAACACGGTGCCCTGCGGCCCCTTCAGCACCTCGATGCGCTCGAGCTGGCCGAGGTCGCCGAATCCGACGCTGTTGCGCGGGCGGTACACGCCATCGATCACCACGCCCACCGACGACTCCAGGCCGACGTTGTCGCCCACCGTGCCGATGCCGCGGATGCGCGCCGTGGTGATGGCTTCATTCTGCGTGCTGGTCACGGTCAGGCCCGGCACCAGGACCTGCAGGTCCTTGATGTCGCGGACGCCGGTATCCCGCAGCAGTTCCTCGGAGATCACGGCGACCGTGATCGGCACGTCCTGCAGCACTTCCTCGCGCTTCTGCGCGGTGACCGTCATGGTCCCCAGCGTGGTGGGCTCGTCCTCGCCGGCCGGTGCGGCCGCCTGTTGCGCATAGGCATGCGAGCTGGCGCAGAGCGCGGTGAAGACGGCAAGCGAAAGCGCTTTGTGCCTGGGCGATGCATTGACCATGTTGTCCCCTCCCAAGGGTCATGTTCTGGCGGTTGGTGCCTGTGTGGTTCCCGGTGTGGCGTGCGGCAAGGCCGCCGATGACGAACGCAACTCCCCTTGCGTCAACGCGAAACTAACATCCGCTTCACAACGCGGCATTCTGCACTGCGTCGATACGCCGCACCGGACTTTGGCACGGATAAGCGACTGATTTTACGAACGATCGTGCGAAACCCCGATCGCACCCCATTTCGTTGCCCACCCGTCGTCGTCGATGCGAGGTGCGCCGGACACGTCGCGAACATGCCGGTGCGGTCCACGGATGCCGCTTGCCGCCGCTACAATCAACGCCCTTTTGCCTCCCCCTCCCCGCTGGCCTCGTGAGCAAAGACAAGTCGGAACACACGCCCCTGATGAAGCATTAGTGGCGTGCCAATAGGAATAGCCAAATTACTGGCGTTTTTACCTACTTTTCTTCTACAGCATATTCAGAGCTACACGGGAGCGCCATTCCGCCCTCTGAAGTTGTCCACACTCGCGCCTGCCTTCGTGCCTGCATTTGGCCGAAGCCATCGGCAGTCTTGTCCAGGTTCGCGAACTCGTGACGTGCATCGACCGAAGTTGGAAAGAGGCTAAGGGATTACTTGGTTTTGAACAGCGGAGCTCTTGAATGCCTCTTAGGCTGGAATTAGTTCAGGCCTATCAATTGGGTGTCGCAGTAGGTGCGACCTGGAATCCGGGGCTATGATTGGCTGAATGGGGATTTTCGGCAAAGGGAATGTCGACGCCAAAAACCAAGCACAGCGCCGCCGGACCATATCTGGGCTTCGGCCTTCAGACAGTTCGGCTCTGCGCCCGACTACTGTCTGAGCCGCCCACTGCCACAGTTTTCATCGAACACGATGACGATGTCTCGGTGCACTACGCTGATGGCACAAAGCTTCTGGAGCAAACCAAGAGCGCCCAGAAGCAAAACCCAGCGGCAGATTGGGCAAGAGATCTATGGAAGTGTCTTCACAACTGGCTTGAAGATAGTGCGCCCATCACAGCAGCCGATCAGCAGATCTCCTTCAGGCTCTATGTAACGCCAACTCAAAGCGGCTCATTCGTTTCGGCATTGTCAGCTGCCAAGACCGCTCCTGAAGTTGAAGCGTTCGTGGCCAAGGTGAAATCGGAAATCACCTCTGCCAAGAAAAAGACTGAGGCCTATAAGTTCGCAAAACGCTACCTCGAAGGAACAACCGAAGAGCAGGCGGGACTTACGACTCGATTTCAGTTGATCTGCGAAGACGACCCACTTGACAGCATCCGCAACCTGTATCGGCCGGCAGTTGCGGAGCAGTTGCTCAATCAAATTGCTTCCTACGCAATTGGGGAAGCAAAACGCCAGTCCGACATTCTTCTCCTCGCCGGAAAGCCCGCTGGCATTGTCGCAGGTCCGTTCCAGGAACAAATCAGGAACTATGTTCAGCGCACAAATTTGCCGGCGCTATTTTCATTTGATCCAGCGCCGCCAATTCCCGCGCTCGTCAGCTCTACCTTCTCGTGCCGCCCAGTATTTGTTCGGCAGCTTGAACTAATTGGTGCCGACACGGAGCAGCAACTCCTGGCTGTAAGCGACTTTCTGAGGTCCGCGTCTGACAAGACACACTGGGGCGTAGAGGGAATCCTCTTGCCACATTCCCTTGATGACTGGGACGACACCTTGGTTCGTCGACACAAGGCAGTCCATGACAGCATCTCAACACTTCACGCCCATTTGGACCCAACCAAACTCGGAACTGCGATCTACGCAGAGTGCAGGAAGCTCAATCTCAGCCTCGAAGCAAAATCGGTGCCTGACCACTTCACCCACGGATGCCTGAATGATCTCGCAGATCGTCGAGAGCTCGGCTGGCATCCTGACTACGCAACTTTGCTCGACAAGTAGGGCGTCTTATGGGGATAAAGAAATCGAAGGACCAAGAGCCTGGTCGGGGTCAACTTTCAGAGCTTGACTTGGTCTACAACCCTTCCCTCGGCGCCTATCTCTTGTGGTGCGCCGACCGAGGCTACTTTTCGGAAGTCAGCGAAGGCATGCCCATCCCCTTGGCATATCTCGTGCTCCCCTTAGCCCTTCACTGGCAAAGCAGAAAGATCGGAATCAGCACAAATAAGCCATCCGGATTAACGATGTTCGCCGCAAAACTTGGGGAACACCAAGAAGACCTGCTCGCAGTCCATCAGCGCGCACTCGCCTTGCGGGAACTATCCCTCGCGTCCATATCCCTGGCCTGCGCGACAAGGCTTATGGCGATCGATCCCGGAGCTGCGAAAGTTCTTCCCCTCGAGGCCAACAAGCTTCCCAAGCCATCGGAGAGCATTCAAAAGCTCGGCGCCCTTTGCGAGAAATTCGGCACTTGGTTTGCGCGCCTCCCTCCCGAGCAAGTTGGATCCGTCCTGAGGATCGAGTTCTAATGCACTTTCAAATACTTAAGATCGTTCTTTGGGCAAAAAGCGACCAGCCACCGCGAATTGTTGAGTTTGCGCCGGGAATGGTCAATGTCATTAGCGGCTCATCAAAGACCGGAAAGTCCGCCGTCATTCCAATAATTGACTATTGCCTGGCCTCCAAACACTGCTTCATTCCCGTTGGCGTCATCCGCGAAAAGTGTGCCTGGTTCGGCATCGTGGTCGACACCGTTGAAGGACAAAAGCTTCTCGCCCGTAGGGAGCCTGGCGCACAACAGTCTACTGGCGACATGTTCATAGTCGAGTCTGTGGAAGTCGAAATTCCGCCATTGATCACCGAGAAGAATTCCAGTGACGAGATCGTCCGCGGCATGCTTGATCGCCTCGCAGGATTGACTCAACTCGATTTCGAAGTGAATCCAGAGTATGGCTACAAACTGAGACCATCGTTCCGGGATCTTGCGGCATTCATGTTCCAGCCTCAGAACATCGTCGCAAACCCAGGCGTCCTGTTCTACAAAGCAGACACCACCGAGCATAGGGAAAAACTCAAGACGGTAATGCCCTACGTTTTGAATGCTGTAACTCCCAAGGTCATGGCACTGAAGCACGAGGCAGACCAGTTAAACAGGAAGCTCAGAAGACTAGAATCAGATCTGAAAGAAAGACTTCAAGTCTCCGCCAGGCGAATTTCAGAGGGAAGAACTTGGCTCAACCAGGCACGCGAGCTGGGCATCGCTTCGGACGCACCCACTCCCGATCAATGGCCAGAGATCGTTGCTGCATTGCAGATGATATCGGAGCAAGAGACCTCTACCAAGACAACCACAATTTCTGGAATTGATCAGACACTCGAAACATTGGGCAGATTGCGAAGGGAAGAAGGAAAGTTGGTATCGGAGGCTTCCACTCATCGTCAGCGCCTGATGGAGCTAAGAAGGCTTCAGGAAGGCAGTGGGCAGTATGCCGGGGCGCTACGCCTGCAGCGAGAGCGGTTGTCTCTTTCAACATGGATGAGGAGCGAGATCGAGAATCGCCAGGACACCAACCTTCTTTTCCCTGGAAAGACTTCGCAGTCTCTTGATCAGCTATGTGATGCGCTGAGTGAGCTTGAAGGAAAACTCCAGGCCCATCCTTTGGCCACAACAACGCTCGATGCAGAGATGCAACGACAACGCCAGAAAACGGAAGAGGTTCTGGCAGCACTCGTATCCATTCGCCAAGAAATTCGCGCCTACGAGGCAACCTCGGAACTGGCCCAGCAGGAAATCCGTCGCATTGCTTCAATTGATAGATTTCTGGGAGGACTCCAACAAATATTGATCCAGTATGAGAAGTCTGATGAATCCGGCGAGCTGAGCACTCAAATTGATGAGCTACAGAAGCGCATCAACAGAATCCAAGCCGAGATACAGGAGACGAGCATCCAAAAGAGGCTCGACAGCATTCTGGACGAGATTCAGCAGATCACGGGAACTATCGTCCCAACACTGAATGCCGAATGGGGAGATAGCCCTGTCCGCCTCAACACAAAAGAACTGACCGTGCAGGTCTCACGTGAAGGCAGGAAGGACTATCTTTGGGAAATAGGCAGCGGAGCCAACTGGTTGGCCTACCACGTGGCTATCACCCTTGCCCTACAAGTCTATTTCTTGAAGCACCCGCCCAGCCCGGTGCCTAGCCTGCTTGTCTACGACCAACCAAGCCAAGTTTATTTTCCCAAGCTTTCAGTCGAGCAAAGCAAAGGAACCGCAGACTTCAAGCTCACCGACCAAGAGGATATCCAAGCAGTTCGCCGTGTTTTCAAAGTTATGGGAGAACAGGTTGTTGCCACAGATGGCAGACTGCAGATCATCGTCCTTGACCACGCCCACAGCGAGGTGTGGGGTGATCTGCCTGGCATCACCCTTGTGGAAGAGTGGAGAGGCACCAAGCTGGTCCCTATCGATTGGTAACCTGAGTGATTTCCATCAGCGAGGGCGCCAACCCTTCCCCCGCCAGGTGCCGGTGGAACAAGTCCAGCACGGCAGCTTGGCGGTCGGGGGACCATGCAGTAAACAGTTAGACCCATCCGGGCGAGCGAGTCTATCGGCAGATCACGCTCGGTCCGTATCACGGATAGACACGCGAAAAGTCAGCCGGTTGGCGGCGGCTTTTCAAATGCCATGCATCAACCAGTTCATGCCGGATGCTCTGCTGGGGCGTGCACCCCTTACATCGAACACTTAACCTCCTTGTTTGCCCCTGGCTTCCAGACCACACCTGGCTTCAATCGCTCACCAAGCTTGGAAACGAGCTCCTCGGGAGAAGCGATGAATTCAATCAACGGATAAACCTGCTCAGACCTAAACGTCTTTCGACAGATCATGTCATCAAGTCGCGCTTCGAAAGATTTCCAGTGCCTTTCCTTATCGCCGATGATGTAAATAGGAACATCTTTCAACTGATCACTCTTCATCATCTCAATGATCTGGAAGATCTCCCACTCGGTGCCTGTGCCACCTGGAGCGATGACGATGGCCGCTGAATGAAGAATCATTGAAGTCTCGCGAATCGACACGCTCGAGAAAATTAGCCCTTCGGTGATGATGTCTATCTGGTTCTGGCCCTTCTCAGGATACTTGGCAAATGCTGCCGCAGCATTTCCCGTCTTCGGTAAAAGCGACCCAGCCGGTGCCGGTTCGTAGTATGTGGTGTAACCGATGCTCGGACCACCCGCTTCCATCGCCCCACGACTACCCGCCTCCATAAGCCCAGGGCCAGCCCCCGTCATGATCGGGAACTCACTTCCATGTTCCTTCGTCCAAAGTCTCGCGAAATCCCTAACGATGTCGTAAGTCTTCTTATACGCCTCAACTTCTGCCGCATACCCAACCCCGTAGCTACTCGTGAGGGCAAACCTACTCATGAGCAGATCGCTCTCCGTGATCTTGGAGCTTCCATAGATGGTGACATACCCATTTGGATACCGGCTTTGTCGATACGCATTCGCGCAGTAAATATCGAGCGCCATGTCATCCGGCCCCAATCTGCTGTCTTCTCCTTTGTAAGGCCCCACATACATGGCCTTCGCTTCATCGTCGCTTCGTGGACATTTATCGGGAAGTTGAGCCTTGAACCCCAGGACTGGCGCCGCAGTTGCATCCATCTGAGCAGCGCCGTCCACTGCAATAGGCGCTGACACTTGGGCTGCAACATTACCCCAAGGCGAGATGGCCACGATGAGGACAACGAGTATCGATTTCATGATCCACCCTCATAAAAATGGAAGTTGAATAGACCGTTCTCTTGGCGCCAAGCCTTTACGCGGGCGGAAGGCACGACTGAAGCCTCTCAGCGCTCTCTCAACCTGATTTCGTTTGACCTATGGCGTTGGACGGAACTACTTCCGGAAGTGTTCCGCAGTCTTCCGTAATAGGGCTTCCTGCCACCCCCGATGCCCAAGGAATAGGCGCTCCTCTTGTCTTCGTTAGAACAGACAGCTTTATAGGCGCTGAAACCGTAGCCAGCTTGCATATCCTTCGACGCGGAACCCCGTCACTGCTCAACTGAATGACCGATGCTTGAACGGGCAGATGAAGAAATGCCCTGCCGCCCTTGCTGAATAGATTGTCTTTCGTCAATAGCATTGGCGACGCATTGGTGTTCGAAACAAATGCGACGCACTTCCTATGCGTTGGCTCGGCCGATGCTATGGCCACCGGGGATAGCAATGCAGTTGTAACGATCGGGAGAATGCCGCTCGCGTCTGGCTTGAGCATTGCGACTCGTAGTTCTTCAATTCTCTTGAGAAGATCTTTCTTCTTCTTGCTTACATCTGGAATGCCTTGGGCGTTCTCTTTTAGGAAGTCAAGTTTGGCGATATACAGATCAACATTGCTGCGATTCGGAAATCGCTCCGACTCGAAGTTAGATCCACCCATGACGATTGAGGATATTAGCCAATCCATGTCGACCTCCATCTCCGCATTCGAGATCTTGTAATCCGTCTTGAACATGCTCGCGTAGGAAATCAGCGCACCGGCCGCTGCCACAATGGTAGCCGTGCCTGATAACCCTGGCCCTCGGGGTCGCGCGTCACTTACTTCCCTTTCAAGGATCTCGATTTGCTTCGCGAACGAAATTGCCGTAGCCATCTTTTCGCTAATCGCCTGCCCGCTTATGACAACCGTGCCATTGGAGCAGTCCTTGTGTTCTGCAAGGGCTTTCGCGATGCTACTTCCTACAATGTTTGTTGCCCTCGGCAAGTGCTGATAAGCCATTCCTGCGAGCTTGTCGGCACCCTCAACCGCCCCGGTTTTACCCCCCTCGAACTTTGGGTAGTTGGCAGCGAATAGTTCGTTCTTAGCCTTCTGGAAAGCCAGCTCGTCCTGAAGCCTTTTGATCTCTTCTTCATTGGTGGATTGGGCGCTGACCTCCAAAGAGGCAGCGCCGAGAAACAAGGACATCATCAAGGCTGCTGGCACATGCCCTCCATGCAAACGCATAGATATTCCCCATTTTCTCCCTAGGTAAAAAGCGCAACGCTGCAGGCGCAGGGAACCGGCCAAAGCGCGCGGCTCTAGTTGGCCTGTCTAGGCCGCGCCGGCCATTGCAGTCCTTTCGCCCTACACCCGTGGCCTTGCCCTGGGCTTCAATTCCTGCCTATTAGAATCGCTCTTACGCTCTCCCCCACCCTGCTCCCGAGCCACCTCCGTAAACGGTGGATTCGAGGATTGATAGGTCGCGCCATACGAACTGACATAGAAGCGATCTTCGAACCGCTCGCGCAGCTCATCCATGTTCTTCTGGGCCTCCCGGATCCGCAGATCGCTCGACCGGCGCGCCGGCGAACTGATATTGGCCTGGGCACGAGTCAGCGCCCTTCGCGCACTCACCATCTCGGCACTTCGCTGCCCGGCACCGCTGGCTTCCAGCCCGGACAGGAATACCCGCGCCTTGTGGGCGCGATCGCGCATCTGTGCCGGCTCACATAGCGCTGCCGCAAATTCGACGATCGCTGCGGTGAGCTCTTCCGTATCTTCGAAGAAGAAGTCGTGGGTTCCATAGACGGAAACACGCGGACGATTGAGAGAGGCCGCGGCATCGAGCAAGGGTTTCTGCATATGAATGCCACACTCCTGCAGGCTATCCAGAGCCGCCCTGGCTGCTTCCTGCTGCGAAGCTAACCACTCCTCGATCAACTCCGCTTCCGCGTTGAGGAATTCTGCGCCCACACCCCGCATTCTGCCAAGCCGCCCCAGCCGACTCAGATGTCGCGCCGTCGCACTGGGCGACCAGACCGGAACAGGTCGCCCGCGAGCCAGTGTTGTCGTCGCTGGTCTCGCAGCGGGCGCTTCTGCCGATTTCTCAGGTTGATGCTGCGTCTTCTCCAACTCGCCAATGCGATCCAGGAAAGCGGACTCGCGGCTATGGCCAATCGACGTCTCGACATACCTGCCTTCACGGATGGCCTTGGCGATCGCGTCATCCATGGCCTCGGTGTCTGAGCCCGCCCGCTTTTCCAGAGGATCCAGCACACCTCGACGCAGCATGGCCGTGATCGCCTGGCCCAGATGCTTGGTGGGCGGTCGCGACAATTCCTCGGCCGCCTTGTGATCACCCCGGGCACGCGCCGCATTCGCCTGATCGTGCAGGCTGCGATGATCCACCGTGGCTTCAATCCCAGCCGCGGCCAGATGCTCATTGAGCATCCTGGCAACAATCGCCCGGACCTCGCGAATTTCCTCCGCGCCTTTTCCGCCGCGCGCATCGAATGCTTCCCCCGCGCGCTTGCCCAGACCCTCAGGGCCAACCTGTCGCGCAGACATCAGTAAATGCGTGTGGAAGTTGCGCTGATCCCCGTCTTTTCCCGGTTCGTGGATGGCGACAAGCACGGCCACCTGGTAGCGCTTCACCAGCATACGACCCAGTGCCACGGCCAGCGCTTCGCGCGCCCGCTCATCCAGTTCATTGGGCAAGCTGACTTCAAGCTCACGCGCCAGGCGGGAATTGGTGCGACGCTCGTGCGCCTCATTCAGATCCCAGAACACATGCGCATCCAGACACCAATCGAGCGCGCCCTTCGGTGCAAGCATCTGATACGACGCAACACCATGACGATGCGAGTAGCGATGCAGGGTGTGCGAAGTGGTGCAAACCAGATCGATACCCGCGCGATATGCGGCCGCGGCAACTGAGGATTCGCCCTTGCCACGACTGAAGGATTTTACAGATGCATGGTAGATCGCCATGAGCTCTCCTGTTTCGGAAAGCTCAATAAAAGGCTTGTTTTTCGCTTGTAAAGTGCCGCAGGCCGCACGGAATTCATGGTAATGAAATCCATAAGTGCGCTCTTGCGTTGTCCATTTTCCGAAGCGTCGCGAACCGCAGTTGCCATATGCGCTAAAGAGTTACTGTGTGCGAGATCGCCTCGTGACTGTGATGGCACCAACACTACGATGAACGTAGTATTTGATTCGCCATTTTTTTGTCACCTGGCCCTTGCGCCCCAAACGGATTCTGCTTGCATGCGCGCCCCATCCAGCAGGAGTCGCACATGAACGCACGCATCGCCATCGCTTTGCCCATCTACGCAGGATTGATCCTTCGAGACCTGGAGGCCTCGATCAGCAATCCCATGATCAATGCCCAGCGAGCGCTGCTCTTTGCCGATGCGTTGCTGCTGTGCGACGCCTCGAACAATCCCGGCGCCGGGGACGGCTACGCGATGGAAATCCAAGTCCAGGCAAAGGACACCGATGGCGATCAGGCCATCTTGGTTCGCGCGGCCAAGGCACGATTTGCCTCACAACTTGATAGCCGCCGCGGCAAGGGCCGAGGCCCAGCGAACTGACCGGTGGGCCTAAGAAAGCTACTTGCCTTCCTTTGTCGCCTTTCCCAACGCATCCAGCTCGGCCAGAGCCTTGTTCTGCGCTGCCACGGGAAGGCGATCGAATTTCAGAATAGCTTCGGCCAGCCGCTCATCTTGGGCGAGCAAGTAGGCCAAGGGCACGCCGAGCGCCTGCGCCAATTTCTCTGCAGTTTCGATGTCGGGCAAGTGAATTCCCCGTTCGTATCGGTTGATACGCGTGGACGCCACCTCAGGTGGCAAGCCACTGCGCAGACCTAGCTCTGCCTGTGAAATGCCCATAGCCGTGCGCACCGCTTTGAGGCGGGCAGCGAACACAGCGCGGGCACGAAGCTTGGGCATACCGGGAACAGACAACGGGTCCGTTCAGGATGCCTTCAACGGCGTTACGGTGGTACTACGTTCAACGTAGTATAGCAAGCCGGACCAGCCCGGGACGGCATCAAAGGGGGAGCCATGAAGTCGACCGAACTTGTCCGTTGGGGTGTGCCCGCACTGGGTTTCCTGGCCTATCTGCCTTGGGGCGGCCTGGGGCTGGCATTGATGCTGTTTGGCATCCTGTTCGCCGTGCTTTCCGGATTTATCCATTGGCACGGCAAAGACCCGCATGGGTTCCACAAGGGTGTGCGTGTGTGGATCGTGCTGCTTTTGCTGATTCCCTCTGCCCTGCTTACCCTCGGCGCCGCGATCACATCCCCGCTGCTCCTGCCCGTGGCAGCCGCGCCCTTGGCCCTGTCAATCTGGCTATTGATGCGAAGCAACAAACAGATCCGACGCCATGACCTTCCTTCGCACTGATCACGAGCCGACCATGCGCGCATCCTTGCTCCTCGCCTTGCTCATTATCAGCGTCTGGGCCACGGCCGCCCCGCCCGCCGCCCGTCCCGGTGTCGTGCTCGATCACCAGACCTCATCAGCTAGCTCTGCGTCGGGAGCCTGCGGCGGCTCGGCGGTTCGCGTCTCGGGGCTGGAATCCAGTTCCCAAGCCCGCACCTTTATCGGTCCGCAAGGGAGCATCAAGATCATGGGAGCCACCACACTGACTATCGGCCCCGAAGCTCACGGCAACTCGGGCATCTTCTTACAGGATCGCAACGAACTGCACTGTCTGAGCACCGGCAAGGGGCAAATGTTGCTGCTCGCCATGCATTGCGACGGGCGCTCATGCCCCATAGTGGACTATCGCGTCGTCGATCCGAAAGCCGCCAGGGTTATCAGCGCGCAGAGCGCGATGGATGAATGTGACTTGCCCTGCGCTGAGAAAGCGCTGGGTGTGTCAGTGCCCAAAGCATTGAGAAACTAGCGAGCGGGCTCGTCGAGTTCGCCGCGAGAAACATGACGCTGACCGAGTCATAAACACCGTCGCCAAAGTTCTATATGAAGGCAACTCTAGCGAATATTCCCCCTGCAGCTCAGCACGACAGCCGAGCGCACTTGATCTGAGTTAGTCGTTAGACCGAAATCCGGGCGCGCTGGCGAGCCATCGGCGACAGTCGACCCCTCATCTCTGGCACTTACGCACGGTACCAATAATCTTCGACGCCGCAGCGCTGTTTGATGAATCAGAGAACGCCTCCACATACAATATGCGGCCAACGACATCGGTACCGATCACCGCTAACGCCTGCACTTTATCTTGCTGATAAATATCAACAAGTCTTGTGGCGACCTCATCGCTCACTTTTTCACCGTTTCTGATCACCGGATGGTACTGAGCGATAAGCATCGCAGGGGCGGTCGGTCGAGACGAGATTCCAATTTTTATCACAGACGCTCCTTGTCGAACAAAGGTCCCCTCATGATCTTCGTTCACAGAAAAGCTGACCTCGGCACCCTTCGGCACTTCGGCGCAGAGTCCATAGTCCTTGCTAATTACAGCGATCTCACCATCGGTGCAGCCAACTGCGAGCATGGAAAGACATGCCATGCTCGCAACGAGCCTACCAAACCGAACGCTACTCACAATTGCAGCCTTTAGCTTTGAAGTTTTCATTGGATTGCATCATGTCCAGGATCATCTGCTCGGTAACACCTGAGTTCTCCACATACTCATCCATCGTTGTAAGTGGATAGTGACCAAGCCCCATTAAATGCCCCCCTTCATGCGCGTAAGTCTCACCGCGCTGCGGCGGGTATGAGAAGTCCCACTCGTTCGATCGCACTGGACCAGGCACAATCCTTACGTTGTTCCCGATAGCCTGACCAGGCGGTGCGGATGCGAACGCGCCAGACGACACTATCACGTGCACACGCAATGTGAATCGCCCAACCTGCCGCCTCCAAAATGTCTCTATTGAACTCACGATCGCGGCAATGCTCTCCGGGTTGGCCTCAGGACCCGAAAAATGCACAGGAATTCCGACGCCGATAACGTTGCCGTTCCTGCACCAATACGCGACCAGACCTAAAGGATCAATCGCCGACACGGGATTTCCACCGACGTAGCCATAGGTATTTAGTCCACCAGCCAATCCGATCGGATCAGATTGCGTATACCGCCCAAGGCGCGCGTCGTAGTAGCGATTGACGTTGTACCAAAGCCCGGTCTCCTGATCGAAATACTGCCCAGGGAAACCGACATTCAAACCGCCAATAGTGTCCAGCGTTACTGCACGATCAAATGCGTAATTGCTGGCGCGCCACACCACCGCGTTTGCACTGTTCGTGGCCACTTCAGGACGGCCGAGGTGATCGTTGTGAATCCAATAAACTTGGGATCCACGCGTGATACCGACCAACTCGCCTCCAAACCAAAGGTAGTTGGTCCACAACCCACTCTCATCGCGGTGCTCGCTCAGCAAGCGACTGCTCGGGCCATATATGTATCGATAGTGGCCATGGCTAGGCGCGGACTTCCATACGCGCTCGTTGAAACTGTTGTAGCCGTATGAGGCATCAGCCACGAAGCCTGATCCCTGCCATTTCTCGGTTCTGGAAAGCTCGTTGAATGCCCCATACAAGTAGTTCGTCGCGTATTGACCCGGATAGTGAGCCTGACCGATGTTCCCACGCGCGTCGAAAGCGTAGCTAACCGGACCTGCCTGACTGGTCGAATTGTTCGCGCCGGAAACGGTGTACGCCTCCGCGTTGTACTGCGTACGATTTCCGTTCGCGTCATAGGTGATCGAAGCGTTCCCGGATGGCGATGTCACACTTGTTAGTCTGAAGGCGGCATCGTAGCCGTAAGTCTGGCTAAGACTTGAATTCACCGCGTTTGTAAGCTGCGTGATCTGACTATCAACATCGTATCCGTACGTCAAACCCTGCAACGCAGAGGAGCCGTTCGCAACAATATTTGACGTCATTCGCCCGTCCATATCCCGCGGCTGATTTCTTATCAACCCGTTACCGAGGGTAGTTTGCGCCGCAGGCCCGAACGGCATGTACTTTCGGTCGGACACGATAAGCGAGATGTTTCCCCCGATGTTGACGGACATCGTCATCGACTTTCCGGCCGCGTATCCATAGCCTACTGCCACACCGTTTGGGTATGACATAGAGTTCAACCTACCCACCGTGTCGTAGTAGTAGCCCGTCCAGTGCTCTGGACCGCCCACGGTATTGATATCGCGCTGGACAGCCAGTCTTCCATCAGGCAGGTAACCGAAGATCCGGGAGTTCAGCTCCTGCGTAGGCGTTGAGGTCGATATGCCGCACAGACGAGACTTGCCTGCGTTACACCAATCGTATGTAAACCAGCGCGCATCCGACCCCGTCCCGGTCCAATGGAGGCGCCCAAGGCCATCATAGGAGTAGCCCAGCGCACTGCCATCATTGCGCTGCATATATGTCAGCTGACCCGAGGCATTGTGCTGATAGGTGGTTGAGCCCGTGTCCGGACTGAATTGCGCCCACGTTTGTCCGAAACCATCATGCGAAAAAGTACTGACCTTTCCTCGAGGATCAGTAACCTTCGTAATTCGATCGCCCGCATCATACTCAAAATAGGTCGCCTGGTTCAGCGGATCGACAGAGGACACAACCCTATCCAGCGCATCGTAGTTCAGCGTCGTAACTCGCCCTTGAGAGTCTTTAATAGTTTTTATGTTTCCACTGAGGTCATACGTATAGCGGGTGTTCCTTCCATAGTTTCCACGAGAAGCACGAGGCCGACCCAACTCGTCGTAGTCGACGAATGCTGATTGCTTTGCTACAGGAGAATCTGTCGACTGCTCGTACCAGAATGGTTCATAGCACTGCTCTGGTGGAGCCCCTAAGGGGCCATGGCATTCGAACACCCAGCTCGTTGTCTGCTCAACCACCCAATTGATAGTCGAAATCTGGTTTCCCGCGAGATCTCGTCCATAGCTCTGCTGCTCTTGTGCACTTCCACCGAAGAGAACACCAGGCACATTTCGCGCACTCATCGCCAGAGCAAGCCTCGCATCGTAAGTGTACGAGGTTGTTACACCATCCGGAGATGTCATGGAACTCAATGTCCCATTACCTCCATACACATAGCTCGTGTCTGCGGGCGTGGTGCCGTCGGGATAGTGGCGAATGCGTGTAATGCGACCTTGAGCATCATAGAGGTAGTCAACAATATCCCCGTTGACTCCAGTAACACGCCCAGGCAAACCAAGTCCGTTGTGATTTGTGAAAACCGTTTGGTGGCCGAGTGTGTTGTATGTTGATGTCAGGTTGCCAAAAGAATCATATGCGGTGGTCGTTGCATCCTGCGAGCCGGCGACAGGCCAATCGATCCTGATCGTAGCGATCATCCCTGGCGAGATGACGCCGCCAGACATAGAACCATAATCGGTATAGCTGAATGTAGTCGTTTGAGTCTGATTTGCTACACCGATAGGTGAGAGATTGGTAACCGCTATGTCAGTGATACGACCAACAGGGTTGTAGTTGTAGACTGTGCGACTCAGCCCAACTACAGTCTCACTCATTAGCCGATAACTTTGATTGGGCCCCCACCACTCATAGTTCGTGGTGCGCGCAAGTGACGTGCCGTACGCCTCAATCTTCTGAAGCAAAAGACCAGCCGCACTATAAGAATAGGCCGTCTTGTTATTGTTGAAGTCGGAAACCATCTGCGGGTAGCCATTGGCATCGTACTCAATCAGCGCTAGGGAAGATGGACAGTACGTGCTGGCATGCCCTGTAGTTGTTGTTAGGTTTCCGTCCTTGAATGCATATGTCGTTTGTTTTCCCAGCGGGTTAGTCTCCAGGACAGTCAGTAGCCCATTCGCTCCCGGCGTGTAGCTGAAAGTGTACTTGTCAAGACCGTTGTGCTCAGTGCTGGTCGCGTATCCGGTCGCGTTGTACGTGAATTTTGAGTAACGGACACCATTGAAGCTCTTTCCGGTTAGCGCCGTTTGATCTGTAATTTCGTAGTGATAGGTAGTGGTCTGAGCTGGTACGCCCGGCTTTGCACTAGAAGCAAGTCGATGCAATCCCGTGCCAAACTTGTTGGCAGTGTAGGCGTAGCCATAGTAGTTTCCAGCGGGATCGCGAACTGCGGTCAGCTGGCCCGCCGACCAGGTAAATTCGACATACCTACCTGATGTATGTGTAATGCGATGCGGATAAGTTCCGTTCGTGTAGGTGAACGTCCAACTTACATTGGTGTGATTGCGCACCCACTCCACGTATCCAGCAGACGAATAGATCTCAAACCCTGCATCCTCCGTACGGACATGGAATTTCCCGTTCGGCTGCACTTCGATACTTGCGAGCGGTGACGGCTTGTCCTCAAAGAACGTATTACTTGTCCCATTTCTGATGAACTTTATGGTCCGACCATCTGGCCGCCACGCGTAAATGACAGTGTTCGCCCCTATGCCACATGCCCCTCCGCCAGGACGCGGGTAACAAGTATTGAGGGCTACGGTTCCGAATGTGAGCTTGTAGTCAAAGCTACTTACCCAATGCTTCCCGAACAGTCCAACACCTGTCCAGTAGTGGTTATAGGTCCTAACTAGCTCTAACGGCATCTCACCAGAAGTAGAGAAATCGCTCTCGATTTCTATCTTGTTACCGGTGGACGGGATAATCGGATTACCCCTACATGTCTTGTCGTTGATTCCTGGATTCTTTGTTTGATCGAGAGTATTTCGGTTGCCGATCTGAGGCGCTCCCGATCCAGGCGCCGAGTGACCAATGCCAGGACGTATATTTCTCGTGAACTCCAACCAACACACAACCACCGGCCGCGTCGATGTAGGCGTGCTCGTACTGCCGGAGCGACATATCCTCTCCATGCCAGCATGCGCTTCGTCAATACTGAACATCAGAAGCAAGAAGAACATCAGCGACCAGCATGCGAAGCCGAAGCCGAGGAGGGTTCTAGAGCGGAATGGGTTCGGAAGCGGCTGCGTTGTGGCCATTAGGCGCTGCGTGCCCCCAACAGATGCACAGCGTTCCCCACACACCTCACCGAAGTGCGCAATGTCATGTCCTGACTTCATTACTCCGCTCCATTCCAGCCATTGCAGACTGGAGTCCATGCGTCCACCACCCCGGTGGGACACCCCATGTCGGCGAACCTACTCCTAGAAGCTCATTTAAAACAGTCGGGAGACGACGTAAACGTAAATACTTTCCATTCTTGGCCGACGCCGGCCCTTATCCTGGACGCGGCCGCTTCTATTGGAATGATTTTTGCGTCCAGGAAGACCTGATCGCCTCATCTACAAATCCTGCGGCAAGCCTCATGCAACCCCGCTCGCCCACCATCGGGCAGCCAAATCGCTGCCAACTCATCTGATAGGCGCTTTTCCACAAGGATCCTGCAACGCGCGCCGCAAAACGGGTGCCGTCGGGCTGCCCTGATGATCGGCAACGGCGCCTCACTCTGGGTCCTAGCCTGAGAATCTTGCGATGCAGCAAATTTAGAGCGCATCAGCCGCCAGGCGTTTCCGCAGCGTTGTCCCGATCCTCGCTCTCGCGATGGTTGTGCGCGACCAGCCTGCCCAGCTTCGGCAGCAGCCACAGCTCCGCGTCCTCGACGAATTCGTAGACCACCGGGACGAGGGCCAGCGACAGGATCGCCGAGCTGATCAGGACCGCTGTTCACGGTCGGACCTGCCTGGTTTGTCCAGCAGGAGAATGAGATGGGGAAGATCGTGCCGGGCCAGCTTGCCGACTTCGCGCTCTTGGACAAGGACTACGTCACCATTCCGGAAGAGCAGATCAAGACCATCTCGTCCCTGCTTACCGTGGTCGATGGTCGCGTGGTCTACGGCGCACAGAACTACGCCGAGCCCGCCCCGAAGCGGCCGCCTACCCTGCCCGAGTGGTCGCCCGTGAAGCACTTCGGCGGCCACTACCCGCCCAAGTGATACCCATCGTTCGGTAAGCGAACTCGATCAACCATAGGCCCGCCTCTCAACAGGGGCGGGCCTTTTGCTACCTGGCCTCCACTACCTTGCTAGTGGTGAGGTCGGACTACTTGGCTATCGGACAGGGGAATGTGACGATGCCGCCATTCTTCCTGCACATGGAAAGGGGCAGCAATGGGTATCGTCCACTCACGGATCCAGCACGGCGTCGGCCAAGGCTCATTCCACTCGGCCAGCGTTGAAACAAGTCCAGGTGCCGCCGGTCCTCGCTACCGCTTCGACTATGTCTACGACTGCGGGGCGATGGCCGGCCCCAACCCGTCCAAGGCGCTTGAGAAGGCGATAAACCGGCTCGGGCTGGAACAGCGCAAGGGATCTTCCGGGCCAGGTGTCCTGGACATGCTCGTCCTGTCCCATTTCGACTCTGACCACCTCAATGGGGCTCAACTGCTTTGCAGCAAATTCACTGTGCGCCGGATCTTTGTTCCCTATCTGCGTCCGGACATGCTGTCTCTGGTCGTAGCAAGCCTGGCTGAGAGAATCACGGACAGCCACATCCGCGCACTGCATCAGCTCGCTCACGGCGAAGGAACCCTTTGGGACACTCCTGTGACCATGGTGCGCTCCGGCGACGATACTCCGCCACGACGTGAGATCTACGAGCCCGACGAGCCCGGCGAGCCTCGCCACCCGGACGACGAAAGCCAGATCCCACCATTGGCCGACCTGGTGCTCGGCTCAACCGGCCAGCGTCCCGCCACGGAGATGGCGGATGTGGACACTGTCTTGACTGAGTTTGGCTCCATCAGCCACATATGGAAGTTCAAGTTCTGGAACCGGGAAGCAGATCAAGGTCTGCTCGATGAAATCAAGCGAAAGCTGGATGCCTGCGGCTTCCCAAGGGCCGATCTGCAAGACCCCGCCGGCGCCGCCGCTGCAGCCAAATGGCTAAGAAGCGGAGTGAATCGCGACAACACCGTGGCCGCGTATCGAAAAGCGATTGCGTCCTATAAGCCTGCCTGGGGGCATGAGGCCACGCAAAAGGGCATCGCCAATCTGTTGTCTTTGGCGATGTATTCCGGACCCGCTTTCTACGCTAGCAAGCCCCTCTATCGATCTCGATATCACATCACCAACATCTACGCACATGATTGGTGGCCTTACGAAACCCGTGCTTTGACAGGCTGGCTGGGGACCGGTGATGCGCCATTGGGCGAGCCGGAGGTATGGGACGATTTCCAAGCACACTATCTTGTCGAGCTACCCAACGTCAGCACCTATGTAGTGCCTCACCATGGCGCCGCGCCAAGCGGTGGCCCTCGTTACTACAACGCCAAGCTAAACCACACGGCGGGCGTTGCTTCGGTCATCTCCTATGGCTCCAAGAACACCTACGGGCACCCGCGGTTTACTGTGCTGACACATATCCAAGCCACGCATGGGCACATTGTTGAGGTTACGGAAGAGTGCAGGAACGGATTCCAAGAGATCCTCCTTCTCAATACCGCACACCAAATGGCGACGTAGTCATTGCGTTCTGACAGCATCACTTTCATCCCTCTACAATTGCAGAGACGCTACATCCTCCGACTGGAAGCGGCTTTAGTCGTTCGTAGCGACAGACCAACAACTACAAAGGACGTGTAGGTATGCCAGTTAAGATTGCAATCATTGGCGGCGGGGCCAAAGCAGCAGCCATCGCCGCACGGAGCCACTGCATTGAGCTCGCCCGGAAGGAGAAGGGTTCGAAGAGTATTCCGCCCGCGCCAGAGATTACGATATTTGAGCAAAGAGCAATCGGATCAGGATGGACGGGAGCAGCCGGATATACCGATGGAGCTCAGCGACTATGCACCGCGATTGAGCGAGACTTGGGGTTTCCGTATACATCCAAGCATCCAAAGCTCGATGAGCTAATGCTCAAGCACTTCTCATGGCATTCTTTTCGCCAAAGTGAGAAAACCTATCAGAGATGGATAGATGAAGGGCGGAAGCCACCACGTCACAGCCTTTTCTCCCGATATCTGAAATGGGCAACTACAGCGTCAGAGTGCGATGTAGTCATAGCAGAGGTAAAAGGATGCAAGGCCCATGAAGGAAAGTGGCGAATCAAGATTCAGGGCAAAGAAGACTCGCGCGGACGGTTCTACCGCGAAGAGTTCGATGGGCTGGTGATCACCGGTCCAGGACCAGCTAATCGCATCACTAGGACTGGTTCTCCAAGAAACTTTTTCACCGGTCAGGATTTTTGGTCGCGACTTGGCGAGGTCCGACGTTGTTTAAAGCAGTTGGCAAAAGACACCGAGGCGGAGATCGCGATCATTGGCGCTGGAGGTACGGCGGCTGCGATCTTAGCTTGGCTGATCAGGAACGGACAACAAGACCGAATCATTCGCCTCGTTGCAGATCAGCCCGCGTTCTTCACGCGAGGAGACAGTGTTTTTGAGAACAGCCTGTTTAATGACGACACTGCATGGGGTGATCTCTCTAATGAAACGCGTATTGCATTCACCACCCGACTCAACCGAGGTGTAGTCTGGCAATCAGTAATGAGTCAGCTTGAAGAAGCGACCGGCCTGAGGTTCGTGGAGGGCATGGCGAAATCGGTATCCTTTGGAAATACCATTAAAGTCCTCGTGGAACCGACTGCGAAAGACAAAATGAAGTTCCATCTTCAGCCAGGCATGGTTATTGATGCGTCCGGATTTGATGCAACATGGTTCTCGCGCTTGCTCGAGCCAAACAATTTCCCAGAGGGAACGCCGCGCGACCTGAGGAAATGGATCGCAGAACGGGTGGATGCCAGCTTGCAGATCAGCGATCCTGCGCTTGGGTTGCCTAACATTCATGTTCCCGGACTTGCGGACCTCCAAGGGCCAGGCTTTGGAAGCCTGATGTCATTGGGAGGCATGGCTCAGCGAGTACTGATGGGCTATTGGGATCCTTGACACTCACGACGCATATGCGTATATATACATACGCAATAAAGCAATGGAGTGAACTACTATGAGCGACAATGGCTTTGTCCTGCGATCCTTCTACATCAGCCCAAGTGTAGACGAGCAACTGAAGCATGAGGCGTTTGCGAACGGCGTAAGCAAGAACGAGTTGATTCGTAAGTATTTGAGGGCTGGAATGGCGGCGAGTAAAACGAAGAACGCCACAGTCAAGAAGCGCGTCTCTGCCCCTCGGAAGAGAAAGGCAGCTGTGCCCGCAGGCGCATAGGTTTCAATTGATTCAGATCTTTCCGGTCTGCATGGCAACTGCAGGTTACTGACCAAGATTGACTTCCAGGCGTGTGGGGGCTAGTCGGCCTCGATGCCCTATCCCGGTGAAGCTACTCAGAACCGCTAACTGTAGCTGGCCACCATCCACTTGGAAATCGAGGGCGGCGTCACCGGGTATCACCGGGAAATCGGGAGCGATCGATCCAATCAAGTTGACTTGACTTCAACGGTGCACATATCGCCGCTGTCCATGGCGCCAAAATGGTTGATCTCGGTCAGATCAAGATGGACGGCTCTATGGACAACTTTGCTCCGAGCCCTCAGCAAGCGCAAGGTGCGTTGATCCGTACCGCCAGATCGGCTTGGGTGCTTGACGACATCGCCGAATCGGCTATGTAACGAAGATGAGCCAGCCCCGCACTTACACCCGACACGTCGCCGAGCCTCGCGATTGGATGGATGAGGAAGAGCGCGTCATCCGACAAAACATCATCAATGACATGATTGAGCTAACCAAGCGGCGTGGCTGTATACCTCTGGTCGTAGGCGAGCTTCTGGCACGCTACATAGAAGGTGAACTCGACGATCAGCAGTTAATGAGCGAGTTTGACAGGGCCTATCGCTCGCGCTGCCACTGAACTCATGGATACTTCTTCGCATTAGGGCCCAACCGGTGGTCAAACTGACCTGGACTGTAGATCGGTAGCACCACCCCCGGCTTGAAGCTTGCAAGCGCCTGCACCTGCTTAGGCCGCAAGCTTTCGGAGGACTCGCACGCGGTGTAGCGATCGAGATTGCGATACTTCCCCTCGCGCGCGTCGTCGCCTTCGTACTCGCCTTCGGAATGGCCAGTGATGCTAGCCACCACATCCTTGGACTGCCCCGCCGTTCGGAGCGCGGTGACCAAGGTATGCCGAAAGGCGTGAGACCCGATACCGGACTTTAAGCCGGTGGTCTTACGCAGATAGGCCGCAAACTGCATCACGTGCCCCACACTGTAACCAGCACCATTGAGTTCGCCGGTCTTCCTGCAAGTGCCCGCCTTCAACTGGGGGAACAAGCGCAGCAACCCTGCCTGACGAACTTCTTCTACATATTGCATCAACCCCGCATCGAGCAGCGCTTGTGCCACGGGCACCACCCGGGATGATGAGTCGTTCTTGAAGCTCTTCTCACGCATGCCCACCACCGTGTGCTCAGCGTCTTCGCCCAAGGGCTTGAAGAAGAAGCACATCACACCTTGATCCATGCCGATATCAGCAGCCCGCAGCTGCGCGATTTCTTCCACCCTTGCCCCGGTGTGCAAGGCAATGGAAGGTATCCACCAGCGGTGAGGGAATTTCCGTGCCCACGGCTCGAACGTGTCTGGATTGAATATCTTTGCCAGGGTTGCTGGATCCAACGGGAAACGCGTTTTCTTGGCCTTTGTGGAGGGGTTCTCGGCCTTGAAAATCTCCATGGGATTGCTTGGCACTTCCCCCACTTTCAAGAACATCTCAAAGAAGGCGTTGAGCACCGCCAAATGCGACCTACGGGTCCCTTCTGCCACTGGGACCTCCTGGCCCTCCGCAATGCCAACATCCAGCTTCTGACGCGGCGTCAGTCCACGCAGGTCCACTCTGCTATTGGCCCTGCGCGGCCACCACCTGAGGTGATTGAAGAATTCCTCGATGACTTTGTATCCAATCTGTGAAATCGGCACATCGCCGGCCACCGCCATCAGGATGTGGAGAGTTCCCTGGGTGTTGGTGAGAATGCTTTTTCCGCGCTTACGATCACGCATTTTCTTCAGATAGAACTTGGTCGCCTCAGACAGCTTCGGGGAAGGCACGTCAGAGCGCCGAGCCTGCGGTAGCGGGGATACGACCGACCGGCTAGGCCGACGGTTCTTGTCGATGACCACACCGATGAACTCTTTGGCGTTGTGGATCTCTGCCTGGCTAAGATCCAAATCAATCTCCACCATCGCCCGGCCCACCTTCATCCGGAAGGTGCGTCCACGCACTTCGAAGTGTCGGCCGGGCGGTGCTAGTTGAGCGGCGATGGACTGGATCTGCATACAAGCGTTTCTTTCAGCAATGGAAACACTTGGATAAAACCTATCTCAACTTTGTCAACGCAGCGCATCGAAAATACGCTTGAAATCACAGTCATATGGATTGCGAGGCCGTGGTCAGTTAGCGCACGCAGCAACCTTTGGAATTAGCCTGAAAAAAATGGTAATTCCTAGCCAAACCGGACCAAATCTTCGAGGATTTGGTCATGAAGCA
>NZ_DAIUEE010000004.1:0-287835 GCF_036845285.1 Pseudoxanthomonas sp. | reverse complement strand
CCCTTCGTAACCGCAGCGTTTCCGCCGTGGTGAGCCGCCTATTATGGCGGGTTTTCCTGTTTCGTCAACACCTTTTTTCGAAGTTGTTGGCGATTCGTTTCCCTCCGCTTGGCGCCCAGCCGGTTCGGCAAGGCCCTGTGCGTCGGGGGAGGGAAAGTATGGCCGGTTCCTTCGGTTTTTGGAAGGGGGCGGACGGGAAATTTTCACGTGGCGTCCACCGCCACTCAGGCACGCCTCAGCCGGCAACCAGCCTGACCCGGGCGAAGTTGCGTTTGCCGACCTGCAGCACGCCCTCAAAGCCCGGGGGCAACTGGAGGGCCGCATCCTCGACGATCTCGCCGCCGACCCTGACCGCGCGCTCCTTGAGCTTGCGGTTGGCTTCCGAGTTGCTGGGCGTGATGCCGGCGGCCGTCAGGAGTGCCGCGATGCGGATGCCCTCCTGCGGGACGACGACATCCTTCAGCTCCAGCAAGGAGGTATCGCCCTGGCCGGTCACGACGGCATGCCAGCCCGCGATGGCCTTCTCGGCCTCGCCCGCATCATGGAAGCGAGTCGCGAGTTCGCGTGCCAGCCGCAGCTTCACGTCGCGCGGGTTCAATGCGCCGCCAGCGACGGAAGACTTCAGCGAGGCGGCGTCTGCCACGCCGATCTCGAAGCTCAGCAGTTCGATCCAGCGCCACATCAGGTCGTCGCCGATCTTCATGGTCTTGGTGACGATGTCGATGGCCGGTTCGCTGACGCCTATGTAATTGCCCAGCGACTTGGACATCTTGTTGACGCCGTCCAGGCCCTCCAGCAGCGGCATGGTCAGGACGATCTGCGGCGCCTGGCCGTGATGCTCCTGCAGGCCGCGCCCCATCAGCAGGTTGAACTTCTGGTCGGTGCCGCCGAGTTCGACGTCCGCCTGCAGCGCCACGGAATCGTAGCCCTGCACCAGCGGATACAGGAACTCATGGATGGCGATCGACTGCTGGGCGGCGTAGCGCTTGGCGAAGTCGTCGCGCTCCAGCATGCGGGCGACGGTGTGCTGGCCGGCGAGGCGGATCATGTCTGCCGCACCCATCTTGCCGAACCATTCGGAGTTGAAGCGGACCTCGGTCTTCTCCCGGTCCAGCACCTTGAACACCTGGTCCTCGTAGGTCCGGGCGTTGGCCAGCACGTCCTCGCGGGTCAGCGGCTTGCGGGTGACGTTCTTGCCGGAGGGATCGCCGATCATCCCGGTGAAGTCGCCGATCAGGAAGACGACCTGGTGCCCGAGGTCCTGGAACTGCCGCATCTTGTTCAGCAGCACGGTGTGGCCCAGATGCAGGTCCGGCGCGGTGGGGTCGAAGCCCGCCTTAACGCGCAGCGGCCGGCCCCGCTTCAGGCGGGCCTCCAGGTCTTCGGACTTGAGGATTTCGTCGGCACCACGGCCGATCAGGGCAAACGCTTCTGCAGAGGACACGGGAGGACGGTTCCAATAGGGGCCACGTGAAGGCCAAGTCAGTGACGTGAAGCTACCGTTAAAACGAAGTAAACAGTGATACCAATCAAAAAAGCTATTTGACTCAATGGTTTGACGCGAAGTCTTCGCGTGTCTATGGTACGCGGATTGGGGCTTTGCCTTGGCCCCGGGATGCAACCTTGATGCAAACTCATGGGGGCGGCAACAGCCGCAAGCAACAATTCCGGGACCGCCTTGGGGTGCTGCGCGATACCGCCATGAAGCGGCATTTGCCGGAAGGGCGCTGGACGCGCCGCCACTGGATCCACGCCAGCCTGTTCACCACCATCGGCGTGTTGATGGCGACCATCGTGCCGGGCTTCTCCAGCGCGATCCAGGCACCGATCTCGGAACCACGCAATACGCTGCTGCTCGATCTGCCGGAATTGTCCGCGGCGCGCCAGGCCGGCACTGCCGGCGACAGCTGGCAGGTCGTACGGGTGAAGCCGGGCCAGACGATGGGGGCGATCTTCGAGGAACTGGGCATTCCGGCCGCCACCCTGCACCGCATCCTGGACAATGCCGACGCCAAGAAAGCGCTGACGCGACTGAAGCCGGGTACCGAGATCGCCTTCGACCTGCCCGTCACCGGCGGCCTGCGCACGCTGCGTTACGACCGCGACCCCAGCCATCGCATCGAATTGCTGGTCGGTAACGACAAGGTCACCGAGCGCGTGATCGCGCGCGAGACCACCACCCGCACCGTCGTGCTGAGCGGCAAGGTGGGGCGCTCCTTGAACCGCTCGGCGCGCAAGGCGGGCCTGACCTCGGCCAACATCAATTCGATGACGGACGAGATCTTCAAGTACGACATCGACTTCAACTCCGACCTGGGTCCGGAAGACCGTTTCAGCGTGGTGGTCGAACAGACCTGGCGCGAGGGCGAACTGATCAGCACGGGTCCGGTCCAGGCCGCCACGTTCACCGTCGACGGCAAGCTGCATTCCGGCTTCCGCTTCACCCGTCCGGGCGGCAAGCCGGAGTACTTCACCGCCGCCGGCCGGCCGCTGAAGAAGAACTTCATCCGCATGCCGATCGCGTATGCGCGCATGAGTTCGAAGTTCGGCGCGCGCCGCCATCCGGTGCTGGGCACCATGCGCATGCACAAGGGCGTGGACTACGCCGCGTCGACGGGCACGCCGATCATGGCCGCCGGCGATGGCCGCGTGCAGTTCGCCGGCTGGCAGGGCGGCTACGGACGCACGGTGATCCTCGATCATGGCCGCGGCCACACCACGCTGTACGCGCACATGTCGCGCATGGGCAACATCAAGCAGGGCCAGCGCGTGGCGCAGGGTACGGTGATCGGCTACGTCGGCACCACCGGCCTGTCGACCGGCCCGCACCTGCATTACGAATTCCGCATCAACGGCGTGCACCGCAATCCGCTGTCGGTGACCATGCCGCCGCCGGAGCCGCTGGCGGGCGCGCAGCTCGCGTCGTACCGCACCTACACCGCCAATGCGCTGGCCCGCATCCGCACCGTGGAAGACATCATCTACGCCGATATCGGCCCGACGGACGACGCCAAGAAGCCGGCGACCGTGGCTGCTGCGAAGGCGGCAACCGGCAAGGGCGGCAAGGGCTGATCGCCGTCCGCGTGGCGGGATGACTGAAAAGGCGGGACACTGTCCCGCCTTTTTCTTCGCCTGACGGTTTCGCATGACCCACGCCGCCGATGCCATCCCCGTCGCGCTCTACCTGGGCCTGATGTCCGGCACCAGCGCCGACGGCATCGATGCCGCGCTGGTGCGCTTCGACGGTGAGGGCCGCACCCTGCGCTGCGAACTGGTGCATGCCCGCACCTTCGGGTGGGACGCGGCCCTGCGCGCGCACCTCGTCGCGCTCGGCCAGGGCGCGGACACGGTGTCGCTGGACACCCTGGGTACGCTGGACGGGCGCATCGCGCAGGCGTTCGCGGAGGCCGCGCTCGCGCTGCTGCAGGAGGCCGGCGTACCGCGCGGCCACGTCCACGCGATCGGCTCGCACGGACAGACCATCCGTCATCGCCCGCATGCGGAACCACCGTTCACCTGGCAACTCGGCGACGGCAATGTCATCGCCGAGCGCTGCGGGATCGCCACGGTGGCCGACTTCCGTCGCCGCGACGTGGCGGCAGGCGGCCAGGGCGCGCCGCTGATGCCGGCCTTCCACGCCGAGCTGCTGGGTTCTCCGCACGAGGACCGCGCGGTACTCAATCTCGGCGGCATCGCCAACTTCACGCTATTGCCGGTCGCCGGCGATGTCCGCGGCTTCGATACCGGTCCGGCGAACGCGCTGATGGACGCCTGGTGCGAGCGCCATACCGGCCGCGCCTACGATGCCGACGGCGCCTTCGCCGCCAGCGGACAGGTCATCGCGCCCCTGCTGGCCCGCCTGCTGGCCGACCCGTGGTTCGCGCTGCCGCCACCGAAGAGCACGGGGCGCGAACATTTCCACCTGGACTGGCTGCAGGCCCGCATGGACGACGCCGGCGTCGCGCCTGCCGACGTGCAGGCCACGCTGCTCGAACTCACCGCGCGTACCGTGGCGGACGCCCTGCAGATGACGCAGCCGGACACGCGGCGCGTGCTGGTGTGCGGCGGCGGCGTGCGCAATCACGTGCTGATGGCGCGTCTCGCCGCTTCCCTGCCGCAGGCCGTCGTGGAATCGACGGCCTCGCACGGCCTGGACCCTGACTACGTGGAAGCGATGGGTTTCGCATGGCTGGCGCGAGAGACGCTGGCCGGGCGGCCCGGCAACCTGCCCGCCGTCACCGGTGCATCGGGGCGCCGCGTGCTCGGCACGGTGTATCCGGCCTAGAAGCCCTTGCCGGAAGGCACGTCCTTCAGGGCGCTGATGGCCTCGGCCAGTGCGTTGACCTCACGATCATCGAAGCCGCGACGCACTTCCGCTTCGCACGCGAACAAGCCCTGTTCCAGCAAATTGAAGATGGTGTCGTGGATCGGCCAGCCGCGGGCGTGCGAGACGCGCCGGATGCGCTCGGCCAGGATCGGGTCCACGTCCTTCAGCACGATGTCGGTCATTCCGCCTTCCCCCGCCTGCCCCTGCCGGAAACTGTAGCGCAGCCGGTCAAGCCTGCGTATCCGGCGCATCGACGCCCGTGGCGGCTTCATGTCCGTTGCCGAACCGGATGCGCGGCGCCAGCCAGAAGAACAGTACGACGGCCGGCACCGCGACCAGCGCGGTGATCCAGAAATACACGCCGTAGCCGGTCTGCTCGACGATGCCCCCGGAGATCGCACTGAGCAGCTTGCCCGGCAGCATCACCAGCGACGAGAACAGGGCGTACTGGGTGGCGGTGAAGCGCTGGTTGACCAGCGCGGACAGGAACGCCACCAGCGTGGTGCCCTGGAACCCCTGCGCCAGGTTTTCGCCGGAAATCACCAGCGTCAGCTTCCACACATCACCGTCGGCCCCGATCAGCCAGACATACAGCAGGTTGCTGACCGCGCCCAGCACGATGCCGGCCAGCAGCGGCCATTTGACGCCCCAGCGCGCGATCGCGATGCCGGCCAGGAACACGCCGCCCAGGCCCACCCAGATGCCGTAGAACTTGGTGACCGTGGCGATCTCGGTCTTGGTGAAGCCCTGGCCGAGATAGAACGGCGCCATGATGCCGCCGCCCAGCGACTGGTCGGAAATCTTCGCCAGCAGGATGAAGGCCAGCAGCGCCAGCGCCAGCGCCGGGCCAAAACGGCGGAAGAAATCGAGGAACGGCTCCACCACGCCTTCCTGCAGGCCTTCCGCCCACGTGGTCATCCTGACCCGCACCACGCCCGGCTCCGCTGCGACCAGCACCGCGACCACCGGGATCAGCATGAAGACCGCCATGGCGAGGTACACCTGCGGCCACGGCACGTGGTCGGCCAGCACGAGCGCCAGCATGCCGGTGATGATCAGTGCGATGCGGTAACCCAGCGAATACGTGGCGAGCAGCGCACCCTGCGATTCCTGCGGCGCGATCTCGATGCGGTACGCATCCACGGCGATGTCCAGCGTGGCGCCGGCGAACGCCGTCATCAGGGTGACCCAGATGAAGGGCGCCAGTTTCCCGGGCGTCAGGTGCGCCATCAGCAGCAGGCCGACGATGACGATCGCGAGCGCCAGCAGCAACCAGCCGCGACGCTGCCCCAGCCGCCCGAGCAGCGGCAGCCGCCAGCGGTCGACCACCGGCGCCCACAGGAACTTCAGCGTGTACGCCAGGCCGGCGCTGGCGATGAGGGTGATGTTCTTCAGCTCCAGTCCGTTCTCGGTCAGCCAGTAGGCCAGGGTGCCGGCCACCAGCAGGAACGGCATGCCCGAGGCGAAGCCGAAGAAGAACATCGTCCACGCCGACGGCTGCGCGAAGGCCCGCCACACGGAGGGCTTGGCCGGGCGTTCGCTGGCGGGAGTCGTCATCAGGTGTAGTCCACCGTGAAGGGGGCATGGTCGGAGAAGCGCTGCTCACGGTAGATCGAGCAGGCGGTGAGGCGGTCGCGCAACGACGGCGTGACGAACTGGTAGTCGATCCGCCACCCCACGTTGTTGGCGCGCGCGGCGCCGCGGTTGCTCCACCAGGTGTAGTCCTGCCCTTCCGGATGCAGTGCGCGGTACGCGTCGACCCAGCCGCCGTCGTCCACGCACATGCCGTTCAACCAGTCGCGTTCGGGCGGCAGGCAGCCGGAGTTCTTCTGGTTGCTGGTCCAGTTCTTGATGTCCAGCCGGCTGCGCACGATGTTCCAGTCGCCGCACAGCACGTAGTGCCGGCCGCTGCGGCGCCATTCGTCCAACACCGGCGCCAGCCAGTCCATGACCTTGAACTTGAAGCCCTGGCGTTCGTCGCCCGACGAACCGGACGGAATGTAGAACGACACCACGCTCAGGTCGCCGAAGCGCGCCTCGAGGTAGCGGCCTTCCTCGTCGAAGTCCGGCCAGCCCAGCGCCGTGCGGACCTCATCGGGTTCGCGTTTCGCGTAGATCGCCACGCCGCTGTAGCCCTTCTTGGTGGTCGCGTCGCGGAACCAGGCCGTGTAGCCGGCCGGCAGGAATTCCGGCCCGGCCAGCTGGTGTTCCTGGGCCTTGGTCTCCTGCACGCACAGCACATCGGCGTTCTGCTCGGTGAACCAGTCGAAAAAACCCTTGGTGGCGGCCGAGCGCAGGCCGTTGGCGTTGAAGCTGATGATGCGCATGTGCAGGTCGTTCGTCGGAAACCGGGCAAGCGTACCCGAACCGGCGCATTCGACGCGCGGCCTCGACCGAGGGGCGGTTATCCTGTCACCTCACCTGTTCAGTCCCGCCGCCGCCCATGACCGATCACCGCGCCCGCTTCCTCCAGCTCGCACTGCACGCGCAGGCCCTGCGCTTCGGCCAGTTCACGCTGAAATCGGGGCGGCAGAGTCCCTATTTCTTCAACGCGGGACGCTTCGACAGCGGCGCACGGCTGGCCGGCCTGGCCGCCTGTTATGCCGATGCGGTGGATGCGTCGGGCGTGCAGTTCGACCTGCTGTTCGGGCCGGCCTACAAGGGCATTCCGCTGGCGACCGCCGTGGCCTGCGAATTCTCGCGCCGCGGCCGCGACCTGCCGGTGGCGTTCAACCGCAAGGAAGCCAAGGACCATGGCGAAGGCGGCCTGCTCATCGGCGCACCGATGGAAGACCGCCGCGTGCTGATCGTGGACGACGTGATCACCGCCGGCACCGCGATCCGCGAGGCGCTGGGCCTGATCCGCGCCGGCGGCGGTACGCCGGCCGGGATCGTCGTCGCACTCGACCGGCAGGAAGTGCTGGGCGAACCCGGTACCGACGGCGCACGCCGCTCCGCCGCGCAATCGGTGGCCGAGGAAACCGGCGTGCCGGTGATCGCCGTCGCCAGCCTGCACGACCTGCTTGCTTTTGCCGGCGAAAGCGCCGACCTTGTCCACCACCGCGACGACCTGCTGGCCTATCGGGCCCGCTACGGCAGCGCGGCCCAGGACTGACCGCAGTGGGGACTGCCATGACCGTCCGTACCACCTCCTATCTGCTGGCTGCGCTGCTGGTGGCCGCGCCGTTGGCGCACGCCCAGGGCAACAAGGGCGCTGCCGCGCCGGCCAACAAGAAACTCTTCTGCTGGGAAGAGAAGGGCCAGCGCGTCTGCAGCGACGCGCTGCCGGCCGATGCCGTCAACATCGCGCGCGACGAGATCAGTGCGGCCAGTGGACTCCGCACCGGTGGCGTGGACCGTGCCATGACCGACGAGGAACGCGCGCAGGCCGCCGTCGCGGCGCAGCAGCAGCTCATCGACGCCGCCGCCGCGGACATGCGCCGGCGCACCGACGCCGCGATGCTGCTGTCGTACCGCAGCGAGGAAGAACTGCGCCGGGTCTTCAACGAGCGCACGGCCATCGTCGACAACAATGTCCGTACCGCCCGCTACAACACCATCAGCCTGCGCGACGGCCTGATCAGCCTGCTGCAGACCGCAGGCGACAACGAACTGGCGGGGCGCCCCGTTCCCAAGGAAATGGTCGCCTCCATCCACCAGCGCCACGCCGAACTCGTCCGCACCCGCCGCCTGCAGCAGAGCTTCGAGAAGCAGCGCGCGGAACTGGACGTGGAGATCGCCGATATCCTGCAGCGCTTCCGTTCGATGAAGGGCATCACGCCGGAACAGGCGGAAGAGGCCGCGCTGGACTCCGCCGCGCCGCAACCTGCCGCGCCCGTCCGCAGGTAAGCCGGCCGCGCCACCCTGGAAACGACAGCGCCGGGCAATGCCCGGCGCTGTCGTGATGGCCTGTCGCGATGACGATCAGAACGTCATCTTCAACTCCGGTGCCAGCGCCTGCAGGCGCGTGCGGAATTCCGTCTTGATGCGCTCCAGCGCGGCGGTGTTGTCCGCTTCGAAACGCAGCACCAGGATCGGCGTGGTATTGGATGCGCGCACCAGGCCCCAGCCGTCGTCCCAGTCCGCGCGCAGGCCGTCGATGGTGGACAGGCGCGCGCCTTCGAACTCGGCACCGTCGACGAAGCGCTCGACGATGGCGTGCGGCGTGCCGTCCACCACGTCGACCTTGATCTCCGGCGTGGATACGCCGTCCGGCAGGTCGGCCAGCACTTCGGATGGTGTCTCCGTCCGGTTGGCCAGGATCTCCAGCAGGCGCGCGGCCGAGTACAGGCCGTCGTCGAAGCCGTACCAGCGCTCCTGGAAGAAGAAGTGGCCGCTCATCTCGCCCGCCAGTTCCGCGCCGCTCTCGCGCATCTTGGCCTTGATCAGCGAGTGGCCGGTCTTCCACATCATCGGCGTGCCGCCATGGCGCAGCACCCAGCCCTGCAGCTTCCCGGTGCACTTCACGTCGTAGATGATGAGCGCGCCCGGATTGCGTTCCAGCACGTCGGCGGCGAACAGCATCAGCAGGCGGTCGGGGAAGATGATGTCCCCTTCCTTCGTCACCACGCCCAGGCGGTCGCCATCGCCATCGAAGGCCAGGCCGATGTCGGCATCGAACCGCTTCACCGTCTGGATAAGGTCTTCCAGGTTGTGCGGCTCGCTGGGGTCGGGATGGTGGTTGGGGAAGGTGCCGTCGACTTCGCAATACAGCGGAATCACGTCCGCGCCGATCGCTTCCAGCAACTGCGGCGCGATGTCGCCGGCGACGCCGTTGCCGGCGTCCACCACAACCTTCAGCGGACGCTCCAGCTGCACGTCGTCGGCGATGCGCTGGATGTAGTCGGCGGCGATGTCGCGCTGCTGCAGGTCGCCTGGCACGCCCGCGATGTACAGGCGGTTGTCGCGGATGCGTTCGTACAGGTCGGTGATGGCGTCGCCCGACAGGGTCTGTCCGCCGACGACGATCTTGAAGCCGTTGTAGTCCGGCGGATTGTGGCTGCCGGTGACGGCCACGCAGCTGCCCGCACGCAGGTGGTAGGCGCCGAAGTACGCCACCGGCGTCGGCGCCAGGCCGATGTCGATGACGTTGCGGCCCGCCTTGCGCAGACCCTCGATCAGGCCACCGACCAGGTCCGGGCCGGACAGGCGGCCGTCACGGCCGACGACGATGTCGGGCAGGTCTTCGTCGCGCATCACCGAGCCGATGGCCAGGCCGATCAGCTCGGCCACCTCGACACTCAGCGATTTGCCGACGATGCCGCGGATGTCGTAGGCACGGAAGATGCCGGGATCCACCTCGACCGCCTTGCCTTCGGCCTGTCGATAGGCCCCGTCACCGCCCTCCTCGGCGACCACGATGGTGCGCCCGGCGGCGGGGACGGGATCGCGCAGCAGCGCTTCACCCAGGGTCGGCTCATCCATGTCGTGCATCTCGGTCCCTTTCACGCCAAAACGTCCCACACGCATACCGCCGCGTGCGACCAGTGCGGCCACGATCGCCAGGCCGGCCAGCAACGCCGCCACCACGAGTGCCGGAATCGCGCCAAGGCCGAGCGGGCCGGAATCGCTGTCGGGCGCCGCCGTCGCCACGCGCAAGCCGGTCTTGCCCACCGCGTGGGCCATGCGCTCGGCGCCGTCTTCCAGGCGCGTGTCGCCGCGCTGCTGGATCGAGTAGGCGCCCTGGCGCAGCGCCAGGTAGCCGCCGGCCGGCATCGCCACGCCATCAAAGCCCTCGGTCAGGCGGGCCAGCGGCACGCGCACGTACAGCACGCCCTGCGGGACCGCCGCGGCCATGCCGAACGCGGTCTGCTTGCCGTCCTTCACCACACGGGCCGCCACGGCGTTGCCCTGCATGCCCGCTTCCAGCAATGCCAGCTTGCTGAAACCGAAGGTCGCGGCATCGCCATACGCGGCCAACAGCGCGCCATCCAGGATCTCGACCTGCTCTGCGTCGGCCCACCCCTCGCGGATGGCGGCGACGGCGGCCGCCGTATCGTTCGCCGCCAGCGCCGCCTTGACCGGCGCGGACGCCAGCCGCTGTTGCAGCTGTTTGACCTGTGCCGCATGACTGGCCTGCACGACCTCGACCGCCCGGTCGCGCGCGCGCTCCGTGTCTTCCAGCAGGCCGGCATCTCGCCACTGGCGGACACCGCTCCAGGCCAGCAGGACAGCCAGCAGGGCGAGCAGCACCGCCAGTTTCGGCAACGCGCTGCGCAGGTCGCCCACGGGAATCCGCACGCGGTTCTCGTTCGTCGTATTCATCGGTTTGTCCCCTGTCACCGCACGCCGGTGTGGCCGAAGCCACCCGTCCCCCGTGCGCTGTCGGCGAAAGTATCCACCACTTGCAGGCTCACGCGCACGACCGGCAGCACCATCACCTGGGCGATGCGGTCGCCGGGCTGGATGGTGAAGCTCTCGTGCCCCCGGTTCCACACGCTGATCAGCAGCGGCCCCTGGTAATCGGCATCGATCAGGCCGGTGCCGTTGCCGAGCACGATGCCGTGGCGGTGGCCCAGGCCGGAACGCGGCAGCACCACCGCGCACAGGTGCGGGTCGCCCAGGTGCAGGGCGATGCCGCTGGGCACCAGCGCCGCATCGCCCGGCTCCAGCACCAGCGGCGCATCGAGCGCCGCGCGCAGGTCCATGCCCGCGCTGGCCTCGGTGGCGTAGGCCGGCATCGGCCACTCGTCGCCGAAGCGGGGATCCAGCAGTTTCACTTCCACCGCGCGCGCTGCGCTCATGCGTTCAATCGCTCCACGATCAGGTCGATCAGTTCGTCCGCCAGCCGGGTCTTGGGCGCGGAGGCGAAGCTGCGCTCGCCGTCCTTCCAGTAGGCGGTCATCGCATTCTGGTCGCTTTCGAAACCGCCGTCGGCGATGCCCACGCGATTGGCCACGATCATGTCCAGCCGCTTGGCGTCCAGCTTCTTCCGTGCGTACTCGGCCACGTTGTTGGTTTCGGCGGCGAAGCCGACCACCAGTTTCAGCGCCTGCGTCTGCGCGGCGACCTCGGCCAGGATGTCGGGCGTGCGTACCAGGTCCAGCGCCAGCGACTCGCTGGACTTCTTGATCTTGTTGGCGGCCGGCTCGCGCGGGGTGTAGTCCGCCACGGCGGCGGCACCGATGTAGATGTCGGCCGGCAGGGCGGCGAACACGGCATCGTGCATCTGCGCGGCCGAGCGCACGTCCACGCGGTTGACCCCGGCCGGCGTGGCCAGATGCACCGGCCCGGCGACCAGGGTGACGCGGGCGCCGCGCTTGGCGGCGCTGGCGGCGACGGCGAAGCCCATCTTGCCGCTGCTGCGGTTGCCCAGGTAGCGCACGGGGTCCAGGTCTTCATAGGTCGGGCCAGCGCTGACCACGACCTTCAGCCCGGCCAGGTCCTGCGGTTCCGCCGGTGCGGCGGCGCCCTGGCCGACCAGGGCGGCGACGATCTGGTCCGGTTCGGCCAGCCGGCCGGGACCGGACTCGCCCTCGGCGAGCGGGCCGTCGTTCGGACCCACCACCTGCACGTCGCGGCTGCGCAGCGTGGCCAGGTTGGCTTGCGTGGCCGGGTGCTGCCACATGCGGTGGTTCATCGCGGGCGCGATCGTGACGGGCGCGGTGGTCGCCAGGCACAGCGTGGTCACCAGGTCATCGGCCAGACCGTGCGCCAGGCGCGCCATCAGGTCGGCGGTCGCAGGCGCGACGATGACCCGGTCGGCCCAGCGTGCCAGTTCGATATGTCCCATCGCCTGCTCGGCGGCGCTGTCCCACAGCGTGGTGCGCGTGGGCTGCCCGGACAGGGCCTGGAAGCTCAGGGGCGTGACGAACTGCTGGGCGCCTGCGGTCATCGCGACCTGCACCTCCGCGCCCGCATCGCGCAGCCGGCGCACCAGTTCCAGCGCCTTGTAGGCGGCGATCCCGCCGCCCACGCACAGCAGCAGCCGTTGCCCCGCCAGACCCCGCGTCTTGTCCGATCCACTCACGTCGGCCCATTCCTACGTCGATACAGGCGATTAGCTTACCCGAACGCCCCGTGACGCCCGATGCGTGCGGACATGCGGGCGGACGATGCTGCAGCCATGCACATCCGCGACTGGCCCCACGACGAACGTCCCCGCGAGAAGCTGCTCGCCCGCGGCCCCGCCAGCCTCAGCGACGCGGAACTGCTGGCCATCTTCCTCGGCTCGGGCCTGCGCGGACGCGACGCCGTCGCCACCGCCCGCGAGCTGCTGGCCCAGCATGGTCCGCTGCGCGCCCTGCTGGAGCGCCCGCCGGCCGAACTGACCGCCCTGCCAGGCCTTGGGCCGGCCCGGGCCTGCGCCATCGGCGCCGCGCTGGAACTCGGCACCCGCCTGCTGCACGCCTCGCTGGCCCGCGGCGACGCCATCGGCGACCCGGAGGCAGCCGGCCGCTACTTCGCGCACCGGCTGCGCGGCCGCCCGCACGAGGTGTTCGCCGCCCTGTTCCTCGATACCCGCCATCGCGTGCTGGCCTTCGAAGAACTGTTCCAGGGTTCCGTGGACAGCGCGGAGGTGCATCCCCGCGAAGTGGCCCGGCGCGCGCTGGCGCTGAACGCCACGGCGCTGATCGTGGGCCACAACCACCCGTCAGGCTGCGCGGAACCCTCGGCCGCGGACCGGGCGGTGACCCAGCGGCTGAAGCAGGCACTGGCCCTGGTGGACGTGCGCCTGCTGGACCATTTCGTCGTCGGCGACGGGCCGCCGCAGTCGATGGCCGCGCGCGGCTGGGTCTGACACGGGCATCGCTGAACCGGCCGATCCCACGCAGGGACCGGGAAAACCTAGAATAGGCGGTTCCCACGCAACACGACGGTCTTCCGTGAAAGCTTCCCTCCGCGCCTTGATCGCCCAGGGCATCGATGCCCTGCGCGCCGCCGGCACCCTGCCGGCCGACACCGCCACGCCGGATTTCGTGGTCGAGCGGCCCAAGACCCGCGAACACGGCGACTTCGCCACCAATGCCGCGATGCTGCTGGCCAAGGCCGCCCGCAGCAACCCGCGCGCGATCGCCACGGCGCTGGTCGCGGCCCTGCCGGCCAGCGACGACGTGGCGAAGGTCGAGATCGCCGGCCCCGGCTTCATCAATTTCCACCTCGGCCCCGGCGCCTACCAGCGCGAAGTGGCGACGGCGCTGGCGCAGGGCGCCGCCTATGGCCGCAACGACAGCGGGCAGGGCCGCACCGTGGGCGTCGAGTACGTCTCGGCCAATCCGACCGGTCCGCTGCATGTCGGCCATGGTCGCGCCGGCGCCATCGGCGACTGCATCGCGCGCGTGCTGGCCGCCAACGGCTGGGATGCGAAGCGCGAGTTCTACTACAACGATGCCGGCGTGCAGATCGACAACCTCGCCCGCTCCACCCAGGCCCGCGCGCTCGGCAAGACGCCGGACAGCGAGGGCTGGCCGGAAGATGGCTACCGCGGCGACTACATCGCCGACGTGGCGCAGGCCTACCTCGATGGCGATTCGGTCGAGGTCGAGGGCCACGTGGTCACTGGCGAAAAGGATCCACAGGACCTCGACGCGATCCGCCGCTTCGCCGTCGCCTACCTGCGTCGCGAACAGAACCTGGACCTGGCCGCGTTCGGCGTGTCGTTCGACCGCTACTTCCTGGAGAGTTCGCTGTACGCCGACCAGAAGGTCGAGGAAACCGTGCGCAAGCTGGTCGCCTCCGGCCATACCTACGAGGAAGGCGGCGCGCTGTGGCTGAAGTCCACCGACTTCGGCGACGACAAGGACCGCGTGATGCGCAAGTCCGACGGCAGCTACACCTACTTCGTGCCGGACGTGGCCTACCACCTCAGCAAGTGGCAGCGCGGCTACGAGCGCGCCATCACCGAACTGGGTGCCGACCACCATGGGTCGCTGGCCCGCGTGAAGGCCGGCCTGCAGGCGCTGGGCGAGGGCATTCCGCAGGGTTATCCGGAATACGTGCTGCACCAGATGGTCACGGTGATGCGCGGCGGCGAGGAAGTGAAGCTGTCCAAGCGTGCCGGCAGCTACTTCACCCTGCGCGACCTGGTCGAGGAAACCAGCGCCGATGCGACGCGCTGGTTCCTGATCGCGCGCAAGCCGGATTCGCAGCTGACGTTCGACATCGACCTGGCCCGCCAGCAAAGCAACGACAATCCGGTGTTCTACGTGCAGTACGCGCACGCCCGCGTCTGCAGCCTGCTGCGACAGGCCGGCGAGAAGGGCTACACGTACGACCAGGCGAACGGCTTGGCCCACCTGGCCCTGCTCGATGACGAGACCTCGCTGCAGTTGATGGTGGAACTGTCGCGCTATCCGGAAGTGGTGGAGGCCGCCGGCGAATCGCTGGAGCCGCACGTCGTGGCGCAATACCTGCGCGAGTTGGCCTATGCTTTCCACACGTGGTACGCCGGCACGCCGGTGCTGATCGACGACGCGGCCGCGCGCGATGCGCGACTGGCGCTGGCCTTGGCGGTACGCCAGGCGCTGGCGAACGGACTGGACCTGTTGGGCGTCAGCGCGCCCGAGAAGATGTGAGCGGAGAGCAGTAGATGGCAGCAAGGCGCGGCAAGAACCAGGCCACCCGTAACTCCGGCCATGCCACCCCGCCATGGGTGTGGCTGGTCCTCGGCCTGCTGATCGGCCTGGCGGTGTATTTCATCGTGCCCGGCCTCGGCAAGAAGGACGGCGACGGCTTCTTCCGTCCGCAACCCAATCCCGATGCGCAGCCGGCACCGATCGACAGCGCCGACGTGGAATCGGTCGTGCCCGACGCACCCTCCGGCGACACCCCGGCCACCGCCACGACGCCCGGCGAATCCGCACCCAAGGAAACGCAGTACGACTTCTACACCCTGCTGCCCGGCAAGGAAGTGCAGATGTCCGACGCGGAACTGGCGGCCAGCGCACGCGAAGAAGACGCCCGCAAGGCGCGCGCGGCGTTGAACGGCCAGGCCACGACGCCCGTCGCCGCGGCGCCGACCACCGGCACCGCGCCGGCCCAGCCGACGCCGATCAACGAAACCGAACCCGCGCGCACCACCGAAGCACCGCGCGCTGCGGACGTCGCGGCAACGCCCAGGCCGGCGGCGACCGTGGCCAGCACCGATGCCGGCGCGCGCTACATCCTGCAGGCCGGCGCCTTCGGTGCCTCCGGCGATGCCGAAGCCACCAAGGCCAAGATCGCCATGCTCGGCCTCAGCGCCCGCGTGGAATCGGCGCAGATCAATGGCAAGACGGTGTACCGCGTGCGCATGGGGCCGTACGGCACCGCCAGCGAACTGGCCGAAGCGAAACAGAAGCTCGCCAGCGGTGGCCTGCCGGCGATGGCGGTGAAAGCGCAGTGAGCGTCGCGCGGCCGACATGGCAGCGCCTGATGCTGGCCACGGCCGCGGCGATGGTCTCGCTGCTCGTCGCCTCGTGGCTGGTCGGGCGCGTGCTGCCCTCCGCATGGCAGGAGGTGGTGCAGACCCGCTGGGGATTCCTCACGCCGGCCAGCTACCTCGTCACAGCCGCCTGCATGGGGTTGGGCGGCGCACTGGCCGGCCATCGCTTCCTGATCGTCGCCGTCGGCCTGACGCTGGCCGTGTGGATCGCGACACTGTCGGTGCTGGCCGGCATCGCCGGCTCGGCCTCGGACATCGCCTACCCGCTCGGTTACCTGCTGCGGACGAACGCGCTGAGCGCGACGCTGTCCGTGGCGGCGGCCGCGTCCGGCACCTGGCTGGGCACCCTGTGGTACACGCGGCAGACGGCGCGACGCTGACCACGATCCCCTGTTCGCTTCCCCCAAGGAATCCGCATGACCCGCATCGCCCTCATCACCGGCGCCACCTCCGGCTTCGGCGCCGCCGCCGTCCGTCGCTTCGCCGCCGCGGGCTGGCGCGTGGTCGCGACGGGGCGACGCACCGAGCGCCTGCAGGCACTGGTGGACGAAATCGGCGCCGACAAGGTGCATGCCGCCGCCTTCGACATCCGCGATGAAGCGGCGATGGACGCCGCCCTCGCCGCGCTGCCGGAAGGCTTCCGCGACATCGACCTGCTGGTCAACAACGCCGGCCTCGCGCAGGGCACGCTGCCCGCGCAGCACGCCCTGCTGTCGGACTGGCGCACCATGATCGACACCAACGTCACTGCGCTGGTCGTGCTGACGCACCGCCTGCTGCCGCAGCTGGTCGAACGCAAGGGCGCCATCATCAACATCAGCTCGGTCGCCGGCGTGTATCCGTATCCGGGCGGCAATGCCTATGGCGGCAGCAAGGCCTTCGTCAGCCAGTTCTCGCTCGGCCTGCGCAGCGACCTGCACGGCACCGGCGTGCGCGTGACGACGATCGAACCCGGCATGGCCGAAACCGAATTCACCCTGGTGCGCACGCACGGCGACCAGGCCGCGTCGGAAAAGCTCTACACCGGTGCGAATCCGATGACCGCCGAGGACATCGCCGAGTCGATCTTCTACGTCGCCACCCTGCCGCCGCACCTCAACATCAACCGGCTGGAAATCATGCCGGTGACGCAGTCGTTCGCGGGATTCCAGGTGGCGCGCGACTGAAGTTCGTGGCGTGCGCCATGCGCACGTCACGCGGCATCGGGCATCCTGAGGTCGTGCGCGCAGCGCACGCTACGCCAGGGGCCAGATTTAACCACCCGAACCGGCTTGCAGCCCATCGGTGATAGGTCTGATCGCCCGCCGTGAAGACGGGCGCCACGTAGCGTGCGCCATGCGCACGTCACGGGGTATCGGGCATCCTGAAGTCGTGCGCGCAGCGCACGCTACGACAGCGGTTCGTCCGACAAGTAGGTGTAGCCGGTGAGGCCCGCTTCCAGCGCATCCGCCAGCCGTTGCGATTCCGCCGCCGGCAATCCGGCTTCTTCCACGCGCTGGCGATAGACGGCGCGCAGATCGGCGAGCTGGTAGCCGACGTAGTCGAGCATCACGTCGGTGGTGTCGCCGCGACGCTGTTGGGCGATCAGATAACCATTGCCGGCATCGGCACTGACTTCGACCGCATCGGTATCGCCGAACAGGTTGTGGATGTCGCCAAGAATTTCCTGGTAGGCGCCGACCAGGAAGATGCCGAGGCGATAGCTCTCGCCCGGCTTCATCGCGTGCAACGGCAGCGAGGAGTCCAGGCCCTCGTTCTCGACGTAGGTCTTGACCATGCCGTCCGAATCGCAAGTCATGTCGGCGATGATGCCGCGCCGCGCCGGCGCTTCGTCCAGGCGCTCGATCGGTACGATCGGGAACACCTGGTCGATCGCCCAGACATCGGGGATCGATTCGAACACGCTGAAGTTGACGAAGTACTTGTCGACCAGACGCTCGTTGAGTTCGTCCAGCAGGTCGCGATGGCTGCGCTCGTCACTGCTCAAGCGCGCACGCACGGCGTGTGCGATGGCGTAGAACAGGTCGTCGATGCGCGCACGGTGGACCAGGTCGATCTGGCCCAGCGCATACAGCGACAGGCCTTCGCTGTGGTGGTGCTGCGCTTCGTGGAACAGTTCGACGGCCGGGCGCGTATCCAGCTCGCCATGGATTTCGCGCAGGTGGCGGATCACCGCCGGTTCGTCGTCATGCGACGGCGGCACGCGGCCTTCCGGCGCCTGCTCGACTTCCGACACGTTGACCACCAGCACGGCGTGGTGCGCGGTCATGGCGCGACCGCACTCGGTGACGATGCGCGGCGGCGTCAGGCCATGCTGCTCGCAGGCTTCGGCCAGCGGCTGCACGATGTTGCTGGCGTACTGGCCGATGCCGTAGTTGATCGAGCAGTAACTGCGCGAACGGGTACCTTCGTAATCGATGCCGAGGCCGCCACCGACGTCGACATGGCTGATGGTGGCGCCCAGTTTCGACAGCTCGACGAAGTACCGCGTCGCCTCGCGCATGCCGTTGGCGATGTCGCGCACGTTGCTGATCTGCGACCCCATGTGGAAATGCAGCAGGCCCAGCGTGTCCTGCAGGCCCGCCTCGCGCAGTTGCTTCCACAGGTCCAGCACCTGGCGCGGCGACAGGCCGAACTTCGCCTTGTCGCCGCCACTGTTCTGCCATTTGCCGGCGCCCAGCGTGGCCAGCCGCATGCGCACGCCCAGGCCCGGCTTCACGCCCAGCGCGCGCGACTCTTCGATGACCAGCGCCAGCTCGGACGGCTTCTCGATGACGATGAAGGTCTGCAGGCCCAGCTTGCGGCCGATCAGCGCCAGGCGGATGTATTCGCGGTCCTTGTAGCCGTTGCAGACGATCAGCCCGCCGGGGCGCGACAGCGCCAGCACGGCCATCAGTTCGGGCTTGCTGCCGGCCTCCAGGCCGAAACCCTCACCCGCATGCGAGGCCAGCGTGCCCGCGACGCCGCGATGCTGGTTGACCTTGATCGGATAGACCGCGGTGTAGCCGCCCTTGTACTCCCAGTCGGCCTGCGCCTGCGCGAACGCGGCCTGCAGCTTGCCGAGGCGGTCGCCGAGGATGTCGGGGAAGCGCACCAGCAGCGGCAGCTGCGCGCCCTGCGCGCGCGCGGCGTCGACCACCTCCGGCAGCGGGATCAGCGGACCCTGCGCGCCCTTCGGCGACACCACGATGCGGCCGGCGGCGTCCACGTCGAAATACCCTTCGGCCCAGTGCGGGACGGAGTAGGTCTTGCGGGCGTGGTCGGTGGACCAGATGGGGCTGGAAGTCATGGCTATTCGCTGGGCTGGCGCGTGGCGACGCGTTCGTCGATACCGTAGCGGGGAGTCCACTGCGGCGCGGAGGCGCATTCTACAGGCTGCGGTCACATGGGTCCGTTACAATGCGCGCCCGTCATCCGCCCCCTCCTCCGCTTGCGGGGGAGGGTCGGGGTGGGGGCAATCGAAGCACGTCGCGCCTGTCGATGCAGCGTGCGTAAGGCCATGCGATCCGTTCGCCCCCATCCCAACCTTCCCCCGCATGCGGGGGAAGGAGCCGTCCCCTTCATCCGAGGAATCTCCCCATGACCGCCAACGACACCTGGTTCATCGAACACTTCTCGCACACCGGCTCGGCCATCGGTTTCCGCACCACCGGCAAGCTGGACGAGGTGCAGTCGCCGTTCCAGAAGATCGAGATCTACGACAGCACCGACTGGGGCAAGTTGATGGTGATCGACGGCGCGATGATGCTGACCACGCGCGACAACTTCTTCTACCACGAGATGATCAGCCACCCGGTGCTGTTCACCCACGCCGCACCGAAGCGCGTGGTGATCATCGGCGGTGGCGACTGCGGCACGTTGCGCGAAGTGTTGAAGCACCCGGGCGTGGAGAAGGCCACGCAGTGCGACATCGACGAGCAGGTCACGCGCATGGCCGAGAAGTATTTCCCCGAGCTGTGCGAGTCGAACAACGATCCGCGCGCCGAACTGCTGTTCGACGACGGCGTGGCGTACATGGCCAACTGCGAACCCGGCAGCGTCGACGTGGTCATCGTCGATTCGACCGACCCCGTCGGCCCGGCGGAAGGCCTGTTCAACAAGGCGTTCTTCGAGAGCTGCCATCGCGCGCTCAAGCCGGACGGCCTGCTGGTGCAGCAGTCGGAGTCGCCGCTGGCGCTGCTGGACCTGATCAAGGACATGCGCGCCGAGATGGGCAAGGCCGGTTTCCAGTCGTTCAAGACGCTGCCGTTCCCGCAGCCGTGCTACCCGACCGGCTGGTGGAGCGTGACCATCGCCAGCAAGGCGGCCGGCGCCGACTTCGCGTTCCGCCAGGCGGACGCCGCGGCCAAGCCGTTCGACACGCTGTATTACACCGCGCACCTGCACACGGGCGTGCTGGTCGCGCCGCCGTTCGTGGCGAAGGCGCTGGGCGAGTAGGCACCAAGACGCGCGTACCAAAAAAGCCCCGCAATGCGGGGCTTTTTTGTCTCGATTCATTCTGCGGCGCCAAAACGCTTCATTGTCGCTGTGATCTGAACTGCTCGAAGAAGGCATAGTCGATCTCGATAATCTGCTTGGGCCGCACACCCAGCCCGACATCCTCGAAAAGAGATACCAGTCGATCTCCGTCCACAAGCTCTATGGGAATGACGCCATCACGGGCAGCCTCCATCTCCGCGTCAGACGTGAAACGCCCTGTAGTTATGAACACGCCTTTCTCCGCACGTCCCAGCAAAGCGTTGCGGAATTCTCCGACAGCAGCCCTACCCACAACATCCTTATAGCGCTTAGCCTGAAATGCCACCTTGAGACTGACGAACGCACTTAATCTCAGAACACCATAGCCATCAATCCCGCCATCCCTGGATTTTTGCGTAACAGACACCGACTCAAAGCCATGTTCACGCAGCAGGCGCTCGCACACGAGCTCAAAGCCATAAGGCGGCAAGGACTGGAGCACCTCAAGTAACGACTGTTCTTGCTGCTCATCTAAAGGAAGCTCATCCACAGGCAGTGCAATCGTGCTCTCTGCCTCTGCCGGGAGGCGGCGTGTCTCTTGGTATTGCTTCACCGTGGACAGAAAAATCGCTCGACTGGAAGCGTCGTCAAGATGAGTTTTCCATCCCAGCGGTGTCAGCGTCCAAACTCCCCTGCGCGAGTCATCTATCAGTCCCTGCCAGACCAAGTACTGTCTGGCCCATTGAACCTGATTATGGAATCTGTTTGCCCCGGACTTGATCGTCAGATCCGTGATTTCCGGCGGCAAGTCCAACGTCTTTGCAATCCAACTCGACACTTCTTTCGGCTTGGCGGACCCACCGACCGAGCGAAGACAGTCAAGCAACGGCCCCATCCAGCGAACGAACTCGGTCGTTCCTTTAGTCCGCTTGCTCACAGCGCGTCAGCATCCAGTTCACCCGTCCGGATGCGCACTACCCGCTCCAGGTCATAGACGAACACCTTGCCGTCGCCGATCTTGCCGGTACCCGCCGCCTTCACGATGGCTTCGACCACCTGCTCCGCTTGGTCGTTGGTGACCGCGACCTCCAGCTTCACCTTCGGCAGGAAATCCACCACGTACTCGGCGCCGCGATACAGCTCGGTGTGGCCCTTCTGCCGGCCGAAGCCTTTCACTTCGGTGACGGTAATGCCGGCGACGCCGGATTCCGCCAGCGCTTCGCGCACGTCGTCCAGCTTGAACGGTTTGATGATCGCCATGACCATTTTCATGCAAGGTGCTCCCATCGATGCTGCCCGCAGGATAGCGCGACGCGACGGCGTGCGGTTGCGGCTGCGGGCCGTATCGCGGTTCAATGGCCGCCTCGCCGCCGGATTTTCCCGACAGCGCTGCGCAGCGAATCCCGATGGCCGGCACGGCGTCGGCCTCGCAAGCTCGATGCACTGCCGGAGAACAGACATGATCGACCTCAACCACATCGACGACCTCGCCCGCCGCCTCAGCCAGCTGGTGCCGCCCAGCCTGCGCGACTCGCAGGAAGAACTGCAGCAGACTTTCAAGTCTGCGCTGCAGGCAGGCTTGGCGAAGCTGGACCTGGTGACGCGCGAGGAGTTCGACGTGCAACAGGCCGTGCTGCTGCGCACGCGCGAGAAGCTGGAAACGCTCGAACGCACCGTCGCCACGCTGGAAGCCCAGCTGGCCGACAAGCCCGCCCAGTCCTGACCCCGCCGCCATGAGTCTGGCCCTGGTGAACAGCCGGGCACGGGCGGGCGTGTCCGCGCCCCCGGTCCGGGTGGAAGTGCACCTGTCCGGTGGCCTGCCGTCCACGCAGATCGTCGGCCTGCCCGAGGCCGCGGTGCGCGAAGCGCGTGACCGTGTGCGCGCCGCGATCCTGTGCGCGCAGTTCGAGTTCCCGACACGCCGCATCACCGTCAACCTCGCGCCGGCGGACCTCCCCAAGGATGGTGGACGTTTCGACTTGCCGATTGCGCTTGGCATCCTCGCCGCCAGCGGACAGATCCGTCGTGAGGCGCTGGCGGAGTACGAATTCCTCGGCGAGCTGAGCCTGACCGGCGAACTGCGCGCCGTGGATGGCGTGCTGCCGGCGGCGCTGGCTGTCGCCGCGTGTGGGCGGACGCTCGTCGTGCCGGAACCCAGCGGTGCCGAGGCGGCGCTGGCGCAACAGGGCCGGGCCTTCACTGGACGCACGCTGCTGGAGGTGTGCGCCCTGCTGGAGGGCCGCAAGGTTTTGCCTTCCGCCGTCGCACCACCACCGATGCCATCCTCCATCCCCGACATGATGGACGTGCGGGGGCAGGTAATGGCGCGCCGCGCACTGGAGGTGGCCGCTGCCGGTGGCCATCATCTGCTGCTGATCGGTTCTCCGGGATGCGGGAAGACGCTTCTGGCATCGCGCCTGCCGGGCCTGCTGCCAGAGCCCGACGACACCGAGGCGATGGAGAGCGCCGCCATCGCCTCGGTCAGTGGCCGTGGACTGGATCCGGCACGCTGGCGACAACGGCCCTACCGCGCGCCCCATCACACCGCCAGCGCGGTGGCACTGGTCGGTGGTGGCGCGCAACCACGGCCCGGCGAAATCTCGCTGGCACACAATGGCGTGCTCTTCATGGACGAACTGCCCGAATGGTCGCGGGCCGCACTGGAAGTGCTGCGCGAGCCGCTGGAATCAGGCACCGTCACCGTCTCGCGCGCCGCGCGGACCGCCGAGTTCCCCGCACGCTTCCAACTTGTCGCCGCGATGAACCCATGCCCCTGCGGCTGGGCCGGCGATGCCAGCGGGCGCTGCCGCTGCGGCCCCGACGTGGTGCGTCGCTATCGCAGCCGCCTCTCGGGACCATTGCTGGACCGCATCGACCTGCACGTGCACGTACCGCGCCTGCCTCCGCATGAATTGCGCCCCGATGCACCGGACGGCGAATGCACGGCCGCGATACAGGCCCGCGTGATTGCAGCGCGTATGCGGCAGCACGCCAGGTGCGGCCGCCCCAACGCACGCATGGGACAGGCCGAGACGATGGCGCATTGCCGCCTGTCGGCACGCGACCAGGCGTTGCTCGAACGCGCGGTCGAGCGCCTGCAACTCTCCGCGCGCAGCCTGCATCGCATTCTTCGCGTGGCGCGGACTATTGCGGATCTGGCCAGCAACGACATCATCAGCACAGCGCACCTGACCGAAGCGCTGGGTTACCGGAGTCCTGAGCGTTCCGCCTGACGGCAGCACGCCGGGCAATCAGTTGCAGCTGCCGGGTCCCAAGGGAGAACGGCTGCACTCCAGATTGCGCTTGCCCATCTGCACGCGGACGTCCTCGCGCTCGGCACGACGCTCTGCCACCGTCTTGCAGATGGTCTGGGGTCGGTTGCTGCCGATCGGTCGGTGCCGCTCGCACACCATCCGCTCGTCTTCGGCTGCGTTGACGATCGCCTCGATCGACTCCAACGCATTGAACAGCTCGATCTGCTGCTCCTCCTTCAACTCGGTCGTCTGCGCCACGCCCTCGGTCAGCCGCATCACCACCGCTTGCCTCTGCCGCAGTTCAGAGCGACGCGCTTCGCTCAGGTCCTTGTAGCGCCCCGATCGCAACTCGGCTTCCACGCGGATCTGCTCCTGCTGCTTCCGGATCGCATGCGCATCAGTGTTCGCATGCTGGGTGTTGGAAAACGCCGGTGCGGCAGCCAGCAGGCTCACGACCAAGCCGATGATAAGGTGTCTCCGCATACCTGCTCCCCTCCCACGGTCAGGTGACGTTAGCGCGTGATCGATGACGGGTCCAGTGCCCGAACCCTGCGGGCCACGCTCAGCCCTCTGTATGCTGTACCGACGCCGCGATGGCCCTCGTCCGCGCTCGTCCCAATCCGCCCAAGGAGACGCCCATGCGTAGTTTCTCGTTTCCCGCATCCCTGCTGCTGTCGACGGCGCTAGCCACAAGCCTCGCCGCCCACGCTGCCCCCACCGCCGCCGACCGCATTGCCGGCACCGAGCTGATCGCGCGTGATGCGCTGTTCGGCAATCCCGAGCGGGCGAACGTGCAGATCAGCCCCGACGGCAAGTACCTCAGCTGGGTGGCCGCCGTCGACGGCGTACTCAACGTCTGGGTCGCGCCGGCCGACAATCCGTCGCAGGCGAAGGCCGTCACGCAGGACAAGGCACGCGGCATCCGCAGCTATTTCTGGTCCTACCAGCCCGACACGCTGCTGTACCTGCGCGACAGCGGCGGCGACGAGGATTTCCACCTGTATGCGGTGGACCTGAAGACCGGGCAGGCGAAAGACCTGACGCCGTTCCCGAAAACCACCGCCCAGGTGGCCGGTGTCAGCCCGACGCAGCCCGGCACGATCCTGATCGGCATGAACGACCGCGACACCAAGTGGCACGACATCTACAAGGTCGACCTGGCCAGCGGCAAGCGCACGCTGCTGGAGAAGAACGAATCCGGCATCGGCGGCTACATCGCCGATGCCGACTACCAGTTGCGCTACGCCACGCGCTCGCGCCCCGACGGCGGCACCGACGTGCTGAAGCGCGGCGCGGCCGGCGGCTGGGAGAAGGTCGAGGACATCCCGTTCGAGGATGGCCTGACCACCAGCCCCGGTGGCCTGACGCTGGACGGCAAGACGTTGTATTTCACCGATTCGCGGGGCCGCAACACCGCCGCGCTGTTCGCGGTGGACGTGGCCAGCGGCAAGCGCACGCTGGTGATGGAGGATACGCGCGCCGACGTCGGCGGCACACTGGCGGATCCCGCCACCGGCAAGGTGCAGGCGGTGTCGGTGGATTACCTGCGCGACGAATGGAAGGTCGTCGATCCGGCGATCCGCGCCGACCTGGAAAAGCTGGAGGCGATCGGCCCGGGCGACGTGTCGGTCAATACGCGCACGCTGGACGACAAGACCTGGATCGTCGCGTACTCGGCCGCCGAAGCGCCGCTGGTCTACTACCGCTACGACCGTCCGGCGGGCACGCTGACCAAGCTGTTCTCCGCGCGACCGAAACTCGAAGGCAAGCCACTGGTGCCGCAGTGGCCGGTGGAAATCGCTTCTCGCGACGACAAGACGCTGGTCAGCTACCTGACCCTGCCGCGCAGCGCCGATGCGAACAACGACGGCAAGGCCGATGCGCCGGTGCCGATGGTGCTGCTGGTGCATGGCGGTCCGTGGGCGCGCGACTCCTATGGCTATGGCGGCTACAACCAGTGGCTGGCCAACCGCGGCTACGCGGTGCTGTCGGTCAACTTCCGCGGCTCCACCGGTTTCGGCAAGGACTTCACCAACGCCGGCAACGGCGAATGGGCCGGCAAGATGCACGACGACCTGGTCGACGCCGTGCAGTGGGCGGTCGAGCAAGGCGTCACCACGCAGGACCAGGTCGCCATCATGGGCGGCAGCTACGGCGGTTACGCCACGCTGGCTGGTCTGACGTTCACGCCCGACGCCTTCGCGTGTGGCGTCGATATCGTCGGTCCGTCCAACCTCAACACCCTGCTCAGCACGGTGCCACCGTACTGGGCCAGCTTCTTCGAACAGCTGGCCAAGCGCATGGGCGATCCGCGCACCGATGCCGGCAAGGCCTGGCTGACCGAGCGCTCGCCGCTGACCCGCGCGGACCAGATCAAGAAGCCGCTGCTGATCGGCCAGGGTGCCAACGACCCACGCGTGAAGCAGGACGAGAGCGACCAGATCGTCAAGGCGATGACGGCGAAGAAGATTCCGGTGACCTACGTGCTGTTCCCCGACGAAGGCCATGGCTTCGCGCGTCCGGAAAACAGCAAGGCGTTCAACGCGGTGGCCGAAGGCTTCCTCGCCCAGTGCCTGGGTGGCCGCGCAGAACCGATCGGCAAGGACTTCGCCGGCTCCAGCATCAGCGTGCCGACCGGTGCCGCCGACGTGCCGGGCCTGGCCGATGCATTGAAGGGGCACACGCAGGAAGTGAAGAAGTAAGCCGGTTCTTTCTTCCCGCAATGCCAGAAAGAGAAACGCCGGCGCAAGCCGGCGTTTCTCTTCGCGCATTCCTGCAAGCGGCGGTCAGGCCGCCTTTTCCTTCTCGTAGAACTGCTCTTCCTCGGTCGAGCCCTTCAGCGCAGTGACGCTGGAGCTGCCGCCCTGGATGACGGTGGTGACGTCGTCGAAGTAGCCGGCGCCCACTTCCTGCTGATGCGAGACGAAGGTGTAGCCCTTCTCGCGCGCGGCGAATTCGGCTTCCTGCACCTGCTCGACGTAGTGCTTCATGCCTTCGCCGCGGGCGTAGTCGTGGGCGAACTTGAAGGTGTTGAACCAGTTGATGTGGATGCCGGCCAGGGTGATGAACTGGTACTTGTAGCCCAGTGCCGACAGCTCGTCCTGGAAGCGGGCGATCTGCGCATCGTCCAGGTTCTTCTTCCAGTTGAAGCTGGGCGAGCAGTTGTACGACAGCAGCTTGCCCGGGTGCTTCGCATGCACGGCCTGGGCGAACTCGCGGGCGAAGCCGATGTCCGGCGTGCCGGTCTCGCACCACACCAGATCGGCATACGGCGCGTAGGCGATGCCGCGGCTGATCGCCTGCTCCAGGCCGTTCTTCACGCGGTAGAAGCCTTCCGGCGTGCGCTGGCCGGTGACGAAGGGCTGGTCGTTGGCATCGAAGTCCGAGGTCAGCAGGTTGGCGGCTTCGGCATCGGTGCGCGCCAGCACGATGGTCGGCACGCCCAGCACGTCGGCGGCCAGGCGCGCGGCCTGCAGCTTCTGCACGGCTTCCTGCGTCGGCACCAGCACCTTGCCGCCCATGTGGCCGCACTTCTTCACGGCGGCCAGCTGGTCTTCGAAGTGCACGCCGGCGGCACCGGCGATGATCATGTTCTTCATCAGCTCGTAGGCGTTCAGCACGCCGCCGAAGCCGGCCTCGCCGTCGGCGACGATCGGCAGGAAGAAGTCGATCGCATCCTTCTCGTCGGCCTTGCCGTCGCAGAGGTTCTTCCACTGGATCTCGTCGGCGCGCTGGAAGGTGTTGTTGATGCGGCGGACCATGGTCGGCACCGAGTCGTAGGCGTACAGCGACTGGTCCGGGTACATGGTCTCGGAGGTGTTGCCGTCGGCGGCGACCTGCCAGCCGGACAGGTAGACGGCTTCCAGGCCGGCCTTGGCCTGCTGCATCGCCTGGCCGGCGCTGATCGCGCCGAACGCGTTGACGTAGCCCTTCTTCGCCTCGCCGTTGACGAGCTTCCACAGCTTCTCCGCGCCGCGCTTGGCCAGGGTGTGCTCCGGCTGCAGGCTGCCGCGCAGGCGGACGACGTCCGCGGCGGCGTAGTCGCGCTTCACGCCGGTCCAGCGCGGGTTGTTGTCCCAGTCGTTCTGGATGGCATCGATCTGCTGTTGCTTGGTGCTCATGGCGGGCTCTCTTTCGTCGTGGGGCGTCGTGGTGGGGGTGATCAATCGATGGGTCAGTCGATGCGGTCGTATGCGGGCAGGGTCAGGAAGTCGACCAGCTCGTCGGCACGGCTCAGGTGGTCGAGCAGGGCGATGGCTTCGGAGATGCGTTCGCCGCCGGGCAGGCGCGAGTGGTCGCCCAGCTTCGCGGGCAATGCGGCCAGCGTGCGCTGCAGCAGCGCGTAGTCGATCTGGGTGCCGTCGCACAGGTGCACGTCCGGCGTATGCAGCCATTGCCAGATCTGCGTGCGCGAGATCTCGGCGGTGGCGGCGTCTTCCATCAGCCAGTGGATCGGCACGCAGCCGTTGCCATCCAGCCACGCGGCCAGGTAGCGCACGCAGACTTCGACGTTGCCTTCGAAGCCGGCGCGCGTGATGGTGCCGGTGGACGGGCGGATCAGGTCATCGCGCGTGACCGCCACGTCCTCGCGCAGCACGCCACGCTGGTTGGTCTGCGGCATGTGCTCGTCGAAGATCGCCTTCGCCACCGGGATCAGCGCCGGATGCGCGACCCAGGTGCCGTCGTGGCCGGCGGTGACTTCGCGCAGCTTGTCGGCGCGCACGCGGGCCAGCGCCTGCTCGTTCGCCGCTTCGTCGTTGTTGATGGGGATCTGCGCGGCCATGCCGCCCATCGCATGCGCGCCGCGGCGGTGGCAGGTCTGGATCAGCAGTTCCGAATACGCCTTCAGGAACGGCTGCGTCATCGTCACCTGGCCGCGCTCCGGCAGCACCTTATCGGCGTGGCGCCGGAAGGTCTTCAGGTAGGAAAAGATGTAGTCCCAGCGGCCGCAGTTCAGGCCGACGATGCGCTCACGCAGCGCGTACAGGATCTCGTGCATCTCGAACACGGCCGGCAGCGTCTCGATCAGCACGGTGACCTTCATCTGCCCGTGCGGCAGGCCCAGCGCTGCCTCGATGTGCGACAGCGCGGTTTCCCACAGCGCCGCCTCTTCCATGCTCTGCAACTTGGGCAGGTAGAAGTACGGGCCGCGGTCCTTCGCCTGCAGCGCGCGGGCGTTGTGCCAGGCGAACACGGCGACGTCGAACAGGCCGCCGGCGATCGGCGCGCCATCGATCAGCACGTGCTTCTCGTCCAGGTGCCAGCCGCGCGGGCGCACCAGCAGCACGGCCTGCTCGTCCTGCGGCTTCAGCGCGTAATGCTTGCCGGTGTCGCCCGTGAAGGTCAGGTCCCCGGCCACTGCGCCGATCAGCGCGCGCTGGCCGGTCAGCAGGTTCTGCCAGGTCGGCGAGGTGGAATCCTCGAAGTCCGCCATGAACACCTTCGCACCAGAGTTCAGCGCGTTGATGACCATCTTCGGATCGACCGGACCGGTGATCTCCACGCGGCGGTCCTGCAGCGCATTCGGCACCGGCGCCACGGTCCAGTCGCCGTCGCGGATGGCGCCGGTGTCGTCGCGGAAGTCCGGCAGGCCGCCGGCATCGAAGAAGGCCTGGCGCTCGCGGCGGGCCAGCAGACGCGCCTGGCGCTCCGGCTCGATCGCACGGTGCAGCGAGACCAGCAGGGCCAGGGCGCCGGGGGGCAGCAGGTCGTCCTGGCCCGCCACGTTGGCGGTCAGGGCGATGCCGGGGGTAGGACGGTCGGCGCGTACATCGCGCGGCGGCAGGGCGAAAGCGGTGGCGGACATGGGGGTCTCTTGGCGGCTTGCTGGAGACGCACAGTGCTCCCTGTCCGAATTATTTGACAAAACAGTTTTGTCAATGCACTAAATAAGCTCTGCTTATAATTGACTAGACCGTGAGCTCTAAAGAAGCGCCAACCCCGCGATTCCCTTACAAATCAGACCGCCTGAAGCCGCTCCGCGCCTTCTGCCAGACAGTGCGGCTGGGGTCGGTATCGCGGGCAGCGGAGGCGCTTTTCGTCAGCCAGCCGGCCATCACCCTGCAGTTGCAGGCGCTGGAACGGGACCTGGGGGTCACCCTGTTCGAGCGCAGCGGGCGCCGGCTGACCCCGAGCCGCGAGGGCCAGGTGCTGTACGAACTGGCGCAGCCGCTGGTGGCCGGCCTGGACGGGCTGGACGCAACCTTCCGCGAGAAGGTCAGCGGGCTGGAGGCCGGCGAGTTGAACGTGGCGGCCAACAGTTCGACCATCCTCTACCTGCTGCCGAAGATCGTGGAGCACTTCCGCCGGCAGCACCCCGACGTGAAGCTGACCCTGCACAACGCGGCGTCCGCCGACGGTACCGACCTGCTGCGCTCGGACGCGGTGGACCTGGCGGTGGGATCGGTGCTCGACGTGCCGGCCGACCTCAGCTACGCGCCGGTCTACCGCTTCGAACCGATGCTGATCACGCCGCCGGACCATCCGCTGGCGAAGAAGCGCGACCTGCGCCTGGAGGATCTGTCGCCGCATGGCCTGATCCTGCCGCCGAAGCGCTTGGTCACCTACCGGCTGGTCGACCTGGTGTTCCAGCAGGCGCGCGTGCCCTACACCGTCGCGCTGGAAGTCGGCGGCTGGGAGGTCATCAAGCAGTACGTCAGCATGGGCATGGGCATCTCGGTCATCGCCTCGATCTGCCTGACCGACAGCGACCGCGACCGGCTCGCGGCGCGCTCGCTGGCGCAGTGGTTCCCGTCGCGCAGCTACGGCGTGGTGGTGCGCAAGGGCAAGTTCCTGTCGCCGCAGGCGCGCGCCTTCATCGAACTGATCCAGCCCCACCTGTTCGAGCGCCGCGACTACGATGAGAGCGGGCATTCCGAACGTTGACTCGCTGCCTGCATGAGCGGCCGTTACCGACAACACGACCTTGCGCCCGGCCAGTCCCTGCTGTGCCGCTGGGATTACGTGCAGGGAGCGCAGGCCGCGCCTGCACTGGTGCTGCCGGATGCCTGCGTGGACCTGTTGTGGGACGGCACGTGCCTGAGCATCGCCGGACCGGATACGCAGGCACAGTACGCGCACATCGCGCCGGGCCACCGGCTGCAGGGCCTGCGATTCGCGCCGGCCGCCGCCGCGCGCTGGCTGGGTGTTCCGCTGCACGCGCTCGCCAACCAGCGCGTGCGCCTCAGCGATCTCGGCATGCCGCACCTGGCCGCGCTGGGGGACCGCATGGCGGAATGCGACGACGCGATGGCCTGGCTATCCGACCGGATCCTGGCCGACACGCCGCCACGCGACTGCGCAATGCAGGCCGTGCATGTGCGCCTCGCGCGCACGCAGCCCGACTCGGTCGCGCGGCTCGCGCGCGATCTCGGCATGACCGAACGCACGCTGTTGCGGAGGTGCGACGAGGCGTTCGGCTACGGACCGAAGCTGCTGGCGCGCATCCTGCGGCTGCAACGCTTCCTGCGGCGGCGGCACCCTCACGCAACCCTGCTGGAGGCCGCACTCGATGCCGGCTACTACGATGCCGCGCAGCTGGCCGGCGACGCGCGCCGGCTCACCGGCCTAACGTCCACCCAACTGCTCGCACAGGTCGCGGACTGACTGTCCGATTTCGCCAAGACAGGGCGCGCGGACTCGGACAGACTGGCGGCCTCCTCCACGGACACCCGCCATGAGCACCGCCGAACAGCACCACCGCATCGATTACATCGAGTTCACCGTCGCTTCCATCGCCGCGTCGAAAGCCTTCTACGGCGAGGCGTTCGGCTGGACGTTCCAGGACTACGGTCCGGATTACTGCGAATTCCGCGACGGCCGCCTGACCGGCGGCTTCGCGCATGGCACGCCGCGGCCGGGCGGCGCGCTGGTGGTGCTGTATTCGACTGCGCTGGAAGACAGCCTGGCGAACGTGCAGAACGCCGGCGGACGCATCACTGCCCCGATCTTCGCGTTCCCCGGCGGTCGCCGCTTCCAGTTCGCCGATCCCGATGGCTACGAACTCGCGGTCTGGTCGACGACGTGACTCAGCGCGCGTCGTAACGCGTGAGCAACGCACGGTGGCGTGAGCGCCACTGCGCGAGTTCGGCGGACGAGCCGCCGTAGGCGGTGTCGATGAAGGCCAGCGACAACGACTCGGTCGCCTGCTTGACCTGTTCGCTGACCTCGCGCGAGTCGAAGTAGCGGTGGTCGGTGAACACGTTGTGGGTGCCGTGCCGATAGACCGCCAGCACCTTGTGCGCGCCACCGATGGCATCGAACACCTTCAGGCGGTCGTCGACGCCCGAACCGAAACCGGGGATGCGGATGATGTCGTCGGCGGTGGTCACATGCAGCGTGGGAATGGCGATACCGGCCAGGATCGGGCGGAAGTCGTCGTCGCCGTAGAACGGCGGCGCGGAAATGACGATGGCGGCGCTGAAGCGCGGATCGTGCAGGTCGATCACCTTGCCGTCGCGCACCACGCGCGCGCCGGCCGACATCAGCGTGGTGTTGGCGCCGTAGGAATGTCCGGCGGCGACAATGCGTGTGCGGTCGACGTGTACGCCCCATTCGCCCGCCAGCAGCTGGTCCAGCGCGAACCGCTGGTCGCGCACGCGCGCCACTGCCTCGGCTTCGCTGGCAGCGTGCCGGAAGCGCGACACCAATCCGAACGGGTTGCCCTGCCACAGCGCGCGGTCGCTGCCGACGTGCTGCACGTGGAGGCTGGCGATGCCGTGCTTCGCCCAGTACTGGCCCAGGTACGTATAACCATCGCGCGCGCTGCCGATGCCGTGCGAGAACACCACCAGCGGCACCTTGCCGGTGCGCGCCGCATCCGGCCAGAACAGCTTCACCGGCACGGCGCGGCCGCGTGCGGGATCCACCCAGTCCAGGTCCTGCACGCGGTAGCCCGCCTGCATCCCGATGCCGGCATCGCTGCGCACAGGCACGTGCGACGACGCCACCAGCATCGGCGCCAGCAACAGCAGGGACAGCAGGACCACCACGCGATGGCGGCGGAGCAAGGTGGCAACGTTCATCGGCAACACATCCGCGACAGTGGAATCCCACGCGCCCGGCAGCGCATGGACAGGACAACACGGCTGCCGCGCGGGCGCGGCCTCTACGTCTTCTTCGGGCGGCCGGCCTTGACCGGCGCCAACGCATCCAGCGCCTTGGCAAGCGCCTGCGGCGACAGGCCGGACAGCGCATGCAGGCCGGCGCGCAGCAGTTCGCTCTTCTTCGCCGGACGCTGCACCTGCAGCGCACGGCCCTTCAGCACATCGACCAGGGCGAAATCGTCGGCCGGCATGGTGAAACTGTCGCGGACCAGCGTGGATGCGGCGGCCGCACCGTCGGCCGCCGCGACGGCCGGAGGGCGCACTTTCCGTGACTTCGGCATGGCACCCCCTAAATCGTATAAACGATTTATACCTTTTCGCCCGGCGTCCGCCAAGAGGGGTCGGGCCGACGAGCGGCGCATGTTCAGCCGGAACGGACCGCAGGCCTGCCACGACTGACCCTAGACTGTCGCTTTTCCGCCACGGTGGTCGCCCCATGAGCCCCCGCGCCGCCCCTTCCCGCGCCGGCGAACGCGCCGCCGCGCTTGCCGCCGACGACGCTGGCGGACTGGCCGCTGCGCTGGTGGTCGCACCTGTCGATGCGGCCGGCGTGCATGAGGCGCGCAAATGCGTGCGTCGATTGCGCTCGCTGCTGGCGCTCGGTCGCCGCGCGCTCGGCAGGGAACGCGTCGATGCGATCGACCACGAGCTTCGCGCATTGGCCAGGGGCCTCTCCGCGCTGCGCGACGGGCAGGTGGTCCAGGACACGGCACGACGGCTCGCGCGCGATGCCGACGATGCCGACGATGCCGATGAGACGTCCAGCTGGGACGCCCTGCTGCCCTTGCTCGCGCAGCACCAGCACCAGCGGCTCGCCGATGCGCTGCGCGAAGACCCGGGTTTCATCCGCCGGCAGGCGCTGGCGCATCGCCTCGCGGAACAGCTGCAGCGGCTTCCCTGGCACCGCGTGCATGGCGACGACCTGAACCAGGCACTGGCGCGCTCGCGGCGGCGCCAGGCGGATGCGCAGGCGGTGGCCCTGGCCTCCGGACGCGCCGATGACCTGCATGACTGGCGCCGCCGGTCGCGCCGGCTGCGCATGCAGCTGTCCGCGCTGCGCAAACTGCGGGTGAGTGCCCGTGCGGGTGGACACGACGTCACCCCCAGCCTGCGCCATGTCGCCAGGCTGGTGGACGAACTCGGCGTCCTGCAGGACCTCGCCCTGCTGCGGCAGGCGCTCGACGCCCTGGAACGGGCCGAGGCGCCTGCCGCGCGGCCGCCTGCGCGACACCGCAAGGCGAAACCCGTGCAGCTGCGGCCGCTGGGCTAGGCGCGTTCGTACCGCCCAACGCGCCAGGGCGGGTGCGTCAAGAACACCCCATCCGGGCCGATAGTGACCCATACGGTCCTTCCGGACCGCGTGCAGGAGTCCGCACGCCCCCGGAAGGCCGTGGATCCGGTGTTCCGGCATGCCGCCGGTTTGGCACGAAGCCTGCTTCCCTCCATGGAACGGCCCGTGCCAACCGCCCCCCATTACGCAGGATCAAGGCCCGCAGGTGGATTCCACCCCTCCACGTTCCGACGACGCCCTGGCGCCGTCGGCCCCGCCCTCCCGTCGCGCCGGCCTGCCGCCGCTGGCATGGTCGGCGGCTGTCCTGCTGCTGGGCGTGGCCTGCACCTCGATCGTGGCCTTCCGCGAATGGCACGACCTGCACCAGCGCGGGGAGGACGCCCGCCATACCTTGGCCGATACCGGCGCCGCCCAGCTGCGCGTGCCGCTGGAACAGGCCGCATCGATGCTGCGCGCGATGCAGACGGTGTACCTGGCCAACGACCGGATGGACCAGGCCCGCTTCAGCCAGTACCACGCCAGCCTGCGCAGCCCGCTCGCACCGGGCGCCTACACCTCCGTGGCCTTTGCGCGCCGCCTGCCCGTGGACCAGCCGCTGGCCGACCAGGTGTCGTACCGCTACGAATTCGTCTCGCCCTACCAGGCGAACGCGTCGCTGGTCGGCTTCGACATGGTCGGGCAGAAGGCGAACCTGGCGGCCCTGCTGCGCGCCCGCGACACCGACACCGTGGTGATTTCGGCACCGTTCGCCCTGCGCCAGAGCACGCCCGCCGGCCAGAACCCGCTGGGCGTGACCATGCGGCTGCCGGTGTATTCCGGCGGCCCGTCCCCGACCACGCCGAACCAGCGGCGTGCCCGCGAACTCGGTGCACTGGCCATCGGCATCCGCCTGCAACCGCTGGTGGAGACGGCCATGAGCGGCAAGGTGCTGGACGGCTTCCGCGTGCGCCTGTACGACGCGACGGCGGACGCCCACCCGTTCTACGACTCCGCAACGCCGGTCGAGGCCGGCCTGCCGATGCAGCAACGCCGGCTGGACTTCGGTGGCCGCCAATGGCGCATCGAGATGCAGCCACGCCCGCAACCGCTGGACGCCGGGCGGCTGCAGGCCATCCTGGCCGGCGGTGGCGTGATCAGCCTGCTGCTGGCCGCCCTGACCTGGTCGCTGACCACCACCAGCCGGCGCGCGATGGCGCTGGGCGAACAGATGAGCCGGCGCTACCGCGAGAGCGAACTGCGGTTCCGCGCACTCAACGAACTGCTGCCCGCACTGGTGCTGCTGGCCGATGCCGACGACGGCAGGATCGTCTACGCCAACCAGGCGGCCCGACTCCATCTGGGCGACCCCACCGGCCTGCCGCTGTCCGCGCTGTTCTCCGATCCGCAGCTGCAGGCGCGCGCGCGCGACACCGCCGCCATCGGCAACAACTGGGGCAACCTGGAAGCAGTGCTGCTGAGCCCGGGCGGCGGCGCGTTCTGGGCGAGCGCCTCGATCGCACAGGTCGACATGGATGGCGCACCGCACCTGCTGATGGTGGCGACCGACATCTCCGAACAGCGCGAACTCACCGAGCGCCTGAGTTACCAGGCCACGCACGATGCGCTGACCGAGCTGTGCAACCGCCGCGAGTTCGAGCGCCGCATCGATGAAGCGCTGGCCGAACGCAAGGGCCGAACGGTGTGCGATCCGTGCGCGCTGCTGTACATCGACCTGGATCAGTTCAAGCTGATCAACGACGTGTCCGGCCACATGGCCGGCGACCAGTTGCTCGCCCAGCTCGCACTGGCGATGCGCCAGCAGTTGCGCGGCGGCGACGTGCTCGCGCGCCTCGGTGGCGATGAGTTCGGCCTGATGGCCTTCCACGTGGATGCCGAGGGCGCACGCGCCTTGGCCGAGCGGCTGCGCGAACGCATCGAGGCGCTAATGTTCGTCTGGCAGGACCGCACCTACACGGTCAGCGCCAGCATCGGCGTGGTGGTAGTCGACCAGCAGGAGCCGACGTTGAAGGACCTGCTGGCCTGGGCGGATACCGCGTGCTACCTGGCGAAGGAGAACGGCCGCAACCGCGTGCACATGTACCGCGAGGACAACGAGACCACGCGCCGCCACGGCGAGATGGAATGGGCCAACCGCCTGCGCTGGGCGTTGGAACAGGACCGGTTCCTGCTGGACTACCAGCAGATCGTGCCGCTCGACGGGCGCGACACCGCGACCAGCATCGAACTGCTGCTGCGGCTGCGCGACGAGGAGGGCGGCATCGTGCTGCCGGGCGCCTTCCTGCCTGCGGCCGAACGCTACGGGCTGATGCCGGCGATCGACCGCTGGGTGATCCGCAACGCACTCGCCCACTTCGGCCAGCTGCACCACTCGGGCATGCGCCTGGGTACCTGCGCGATCAATCTGTCCGGCGCCAGCATCGAGGACGAAGGGCTGGCGGATTTCATCCTCGCGCGCATCACCGAATACGCGGTGCCGCCGCACGCGCTGTGCTTCGAGATCACCGAAACGGTCGCCGTGCGCAGCCTGCTGAAGGTGGTGGGCGTGATCGAGCGCCTGCGCCGCGTCGGCTGCCGCATCGCGCTGGACGACTTCGGCGCCGGCATGTCGTCCTTCGGTTATCTCAAGAACCTGCCGGCGGACCTGATCAAGATCGACGGCAGCTTCATCCGCGACCTCGAGACCGACCCGATGAGCCGCACCATCGTCAGCGCCATCGCGCAGATCGGCCACCAGCGCGGCCTCAAGGTCGTGGCCGAATGGGTCGCCAGCCCGAAGATCTGCGATGCCCTGCGGTCGCTCGGCGTGGACTACGGCCAGGGCTACGCCCTGCACCGCCCGGAGCGCGTGCTGTTCCAGCGCGACGAACCCTCGCCGCGCCGGCTGGCCGTGGTGCGCTGAGGCGGCTTATTCCGCCGTTGCGTCGACCGCGCGCGGCCGTATGTACTCCAGCAGGCTGACCAGGGTCTTGCCCGGCTCCTCCCACGGCATCATGTGCGCGGAATGCTCGAACCAGACGCCCTGCCTGTAGGGCGCCTGCACGCGCGCCCGCCAGGCCGCGGTCGGTTCGGACGGCGTGGTGTAGTCGTGCCGCCCATGAACATCACCACCGGGATCGGGAACCGCTCGACGCCGCTGAAATCGACCTGCAGGAATCGTCCAGCAACCGGCCGAGCGAGAACACGCTGCGCGCAATGATGATGCGCTCGCAGGTGATGGGCTGGTCACCGGAATACCGCGCGATGGATTCCATCTCGCGCACGGCAGCGCGGCCAGCAGCGTCCGCTTGCCGGCACCCGGGCGCATCACCCGCAGCACGCGGTCGGCGCGTCGCGGCTGCATCGTCGCCAAGTGCTTTCCCTCGACATGGAAACTGGGTGCATTCCACTTGATGGCTTCGCCGATGCGCGCATCCGTTGCCAGGATCGCTGCGCACAGCGCACGGATCGTGGCATCCATCACGTGCGCGGCCTGGTGCAGGGAGGTGTCGACGCCGGGCGAAGCGGCAGACTTCCCGGCGGGCATGGAGATCCCTTCGATGGTCCCGCACGGACGGGACCGTGTCGCAGACGGTACCGCGTGGGTCGGCCACCGCACAGTGTCCGTGACGCTCGTTTGCGCCCCGTCACTCGCCGGTGTGCCGTGCGGCACGCGCCGCATCCTGTTGCACGGCAACCATCGCCTTCGTTGCCTGCGCACGCAGCGGCTGGATGCGCAGCCCATGATGGCGGCACAGGTCAATGGCGGGATACACCGCGCGGCGACCATTGACGAACTCCACCTCCACGTCGTGCACGCACTGGTCGCTGGCGAGTTGCACGGTCACCGCGTCGCCACCGCCGGTGATGGTGTCGCCATGGAGCAGTTCGCGCCACGCCGAGCCACCGACCGGCGTCGTGGCGACCGAGACCACGCGATCGTGCGCGCGGTTCACGAGGTACAGGTAGTGGGTACGTTCGCCTGCCTGGACGTTGGCGATCGGACTGGCGGCGATGAGCAGGGCGATGACGGACAGACGGGGCATGGCGTGATCTCCGGTAGTGAAGGCGCCACCGGTGACGCGGGATTGCGTACGGGGCGACCGCATCTCGCGCCCATCCGGCCAGGCCGGCAACGGATTCGTGTCGAATCGTCGTGCCGCCGGGATGAATCGTAGTCGGCGCCATCGGTGGCTTCCCGTCCCTCGCGCGTGGCCCTACGATGCGGACGCCGATTGGGAGGGCCGCATGAAAATCCGTCTGGGCAATACCGAGATCGGCCTGTTCCGTTACCTGGCCCTGTGGACGGCGGTCGCGCTGCTGTTCACCCTGCAGACGAAACTCAACAATGGCCTGCATCGTCCCACCTGGCCGCTGTGGGACCTGATCCGCTGGTCGCTTATCCAGTGGTACACGTGGGCGGCGCTGGCTCCCCTCGTATTCCGCCTGGCCGAGCGCTACCCGGTGAGCAGCCCGCTGCGCTTGCGTGGGCTGGGCAAGCAACTCGTGGCCAGCCTGTGCACGACCTTCATTGCCATGATGATCGGCGCGCTGGTCTCCACGCTGTTCGAACCCAGCGGTTTCTTCGAACAGCTCGGCTACTTCCTGGAGCAGCATTTCGCCATCGGCCTGCTGACCTACTGGCTGCTGTTCGCCATCCAGCAGGCCATCCAGTTCCACGCCGAGAAGGCGCGGCGCGAACTGGAAGCCAGCCAGCTGGCGACCGAACTGGCGCAGTCGCGGCTGCAGGTACTGAAGACCCAGTTGCAACCGCACTTTCTGTTCAACACGCTGCATGCCATCGTCACCCTGCTCGACGAGGACAAGGTGTCCGCCGAAGACATGCTGCTGCGCCTGAGCGAACTGCTGCGCGCGTTCCTGGAGGACTACGACGGCCAGGAAATCCCGCTGCGGCGCGAACTGGAACTGCTCGAGCTGTACCTCGGCATCCAGCGGCATCGCTTCAAGGACCGGCTGACCACGCGCATCCATGTCGCACCGGATGTACTGGATGCCGCCGTCCCCAGCCTGGTGCTGCAACCGATCGTGGAGAACGCGATCCGCTACGGGATCGGCCAGCACGTCGGCGACGACTGCGTCGAGATCGACTGCCGGCGCGAAGGCGGCGTGCTGTGCATCGACGTCCGCAACTTCAACAGCACCCTCGACGAAGGCGGCCACGCCGGCGGTCACGGCATCGGCCTGTCGAACACGCGGATGCGCATGCGCGAACTCTATGGCGGCGAGGCCAGCCTGCGGCTGGACCTGATCGTGCCGCGCGGCGTCGCCTGCCGGTTGCGCCTCCCGTTCCACGAACTGGAAGACGACGCACTGACGGAGCACGTGCCGGCATGAGCCTCACCGCGCTGGTGATCGACGACGAACCGATCGCGCGCCATGCGGTGGTGCGGCTGCTGCGCGAGGATCCGGACATCCAGGTGGCCGGCGAATGCGGCGATGGCGTGTCGGCCGTGGCGGCGATCCGCGAGCTGTCGCCCGACCTGGTGTTCCTGGATATCCAGATGCCGGCCATCACCGGCCTGGACGTGGTGGCGACGATCGGCGTGGCGCGCATGCCGGCGACCATCTTCGTCACCGCCTATGAGCAGTTCGCCGTGCGCGCGTTCGAAGCGAACGCGGTGGATTATCTGGTGAAGCCGTTCAGCCGCGACCGCTTCGCCGAAACGCTGCGCCGGGCGAAGCAGCGGCTGGCCACCGCGCGCGGCGCGGATGCCGACACGACGTCGCGCATCATGCAGGCGCTGGCCTCGCTGCAGCAGCGCGATGCCTACGTGGAACGGATCCCGGTGCGCGAGGACGAGCGCGTGGTGCTGGTCGACGTGGACGACATCGTCTGGATCAAGGCCAGCGGCAACACGGTGCGGCTGCACCTGGCCGACCGCGTACATGAACTGCGCGAGACCATGGCCGCGCTGGCCGCGCGCCTCGACCCGCGCCGCTTCGCCCGCGTGCACCGGTCGGCCATCATCAACATCCGCCGGGTCAAGGACATCCATCCGTGGTTCAACGGCTACCACGTGGTGACGATGGACACTGGACAACAACTGCGCATGAGCCGCTACCAGCACGAGGCGTTCCTGAAGCTCGCCACGCTGCGGCGCGACGACTGACGCGGCGTTATTCCGATTCCACGCCCGCCAGCGCCAGCACCCAGCCCGGCACCACCGGCTCGCCGGCATAGAAGTCCTTGGGCTTCTTCTCGGCCATGGCCCAGCGATGCAACCAGCTGGGGCCGTAGCGGCCGTTGTATCCGTCCTCGCCACGCGCGTATGCCGGATCGCGCATCGCTTCGTCCAGCGTCACCACGCGGTAGCCGCGACGCTGCACGCCGGCCACCAGGTCCGCGTAGGCGACGGCGTTCAATTCGTTGGCATGCAGCAGCCATACCTGCGGCAGCGCATGGCCCAGCAAGGCCTGCGATTGCGCTTCGTAGTAATCGACCTTGTTGAGCATGTACGGGAGGTAGCCGCGGCGCAGCCGCTCCAGGGTGGCGGCGCGCTCGGGCGTGTCGGGCTGGCCGTCGAGCACGTTGGCGTAGGCGAACGCCCATACCCACTCGCCGTTGTCGACGGTGACGGGCGCGATGCGGTAACCGTGTTCGCGGAGAAAGGCCGACAGCACCGCGCGATCCTCCGGCGTGCGGCCGGCGCGCAGGTAGGGATGGCGGAACCAGCGCGGTACCTGTCCGCGCTCGGCGAGCAGCGGCCGCAGCACGCGCTCGCCGTCCAGGATGTCCTGCTGGAAGGCCGGCAGCCCCACCGCATGCAGATCGAGATGCCCGTGCGTGTGGTTGCCGAGTTCATGGCCCGCGTCGAGCCAGTCGCGCAGCATCGCCACGCGCGCCGGCTGCACCTGGCCATCGACCTCCAGCTTGCCTTCGTTGACGAAGCCCACCACCGGCACGCCGGCCTGCTTCAGCTGCGCCATCAGCTGCGCGTGGCGCGAGGCCAGTTCCGCCGTCGGCGTCTTGTCCACGCGTTGCCATGGCAGGTCGTCGATGGTGATGGCGATGCGGCGATCAGGCTCGGCGGCATGCGCCGCCAGGGCGGCCAGCGACAACACGATGACGCTCAGGAGAAAGCGCATCCGCGATCCGGGGTGGGTGAGGGAGGGGCGAGCTTACCTGTCGCCGCCGTCGCGCGACCACCGTGCCGCACGGGATCGCTCATGTATCGGTGTGCGCATGCGCCTGCAGCCATCGTGCGATCGCCGGCTCCAGCGCGGGATGGTCGGGCACGCGAAGGCCGAAGCCCTCCCGTAGCTGCGTGATCACTGCGTCGACATCCACCAGCCGCGTCCGCTCGCTGGCCTGGCCGATGCGGTGCAGCGCGACGCTCCCGTTGCCCAGCGTCCTGCGCCAGCCCGGACCGGTGCGCGCCACGCGCAGCTGGCCAAGGAACGGGGAGTCCGGATGCGTGCTGACGAACCAGTTGCCGACGACGTAGTCGATCTCGGCCTGCGGCTGCAGGTCGAACACGTACAGCGCGCGCCATGCGCCGGCCACCTGCGCCTGCAAGGTGTACTGGTCGCCGTGGCGGGCGAAGCGATACGGCTCGTGCGGCGTGGACTGCGCATCGTCGCGATCCAGTCGCAGCGGTGCGGTCGGGACCATGCCGCCGAAGCCGACATCGACGGTGTAGCGCACGCCGCCGATGGTCACCAGCGACAGCAGGTGGGTGCGCGCCGTGACGGTACCCTCCGCCTCGCCCATCATCACGCGACCAGTGATGCCGCGCGCGTCGTACCCCAGCGTCGACAGCAATGCCAGGAACACGCGGTTGAGTTCGTAGCAGTAGCCACCCCGCCCTTCATGCAGCAGCTTGTGCTCGATGGCGTGCAGCTCCATCGGCACCGGCTGGCGCAGCAGCGTCGACAACGTTTCGAAGGGGAATGCCGCCGTGTGCCGGAGCTGCAGCGCACGCAGGGTGTCCAGCGTCGCCGGCGGGGGCCGGTCGTAGCCGAGCCGTTGCAGGTACCGCGCCGTGTCGGTGAGAGAGGAGGGCATGACGGCTCCAAGAGTGACGTTACGCCGACGGTGCACCCTCAACCGCGATTGAGGTCAAGCCTGCACGGCCCTCGCGCCAGACCTTTTCCATACCTTCATGCCGCGTGATGACGTGGTGTCCTGCCGATGCGGCATGATGCGTAACAAGGATCACCGACCCCCAAGGACCCTCTGATGCGTGCATGGCTGTTGCTGCCCCTCCTGCTGCTGACCTCCGGTGCCGCGTTCGCGGCCGATGCCTGCCCGCAGTTGTCGCAACAGACACCGTCGGACGTCGCCACGCGCATCGCCGCGGTCGCCTGCCGCGAACATGTGCTGTGGTACCGCCCCTTCATCGACCGCAACGGCCGGCTGGCGAACGCGCCGGTGATGGAAGCCGAGTCGTCGCTGCTGTCGCTGGGCGACGACCGCGCCTGGCAGCGCGTCGCGCGCTACTGGCGCGACAGCGGCCTGCTCGCGGCGATCGGCCACCGCCGCGGCGCGACCGACTGCCTGTACGCCTCCGCGACCGGCCCGCAGGCCGAAGCCTGCCGCGGCTTCGTGGTGGACACGCCGTGGTCGGCCGCCTTCATCTCGTGGGTGATGCGCGAAGCCAGGGTGCCGGGCTTCCGCGGTTCCGGCCGCCACTTCACCTACGTGCAGGCGGCCTACCAGAACCCGTCGACCAACGCCTTCGACGTCATCGATGTGGCGAAGGCCAAGCCGGTGGTCGGCGACCTGATCTGCTATGTGCGCCAGTCCGGCCGCCTGTTCGGCTACGAGGGACTGGTGCCGCTGCTGCGCAGCGGCAGCTCGCTCGACATGCATTGCGACATCGTGGTGGCGGTCAACCCGAACAACGACAACACCGCGTACGCCATCGGCGGCAACGTGCAGCAGAGCGTGACCATGCGGATGCTGCCGCTCAACCGCAATGGCGAGTTCTGGGGCGGCCTGCCGCTGCGCATCGGCGACGGCACGCTGTGCGCGCCGGACAACGAGGCCGCGTGCAACATGAATCGCCAGGACTGGGCGGCGATCCTGCGGCTGAAGTCGCCGGAGCAGTTGGCGAAGCTGCAAGGCTACCTGCCGCCCGCACAGGAAGCGCCGGGCAGCGAATCGCCGGAAAAGGCGGAATGCTGCATTCACTGTGTCGTCGGATCCGGTGTGCCAAGGTGCCCCGCGGAATCGGCCGCTCCTGCCGGCGCCGCCCCGACCTCCGACACGGAATCGCCCCGATGATCCTGCGTCACCGCACTCCCTTGCTTGCCGGGCTGGCCGTCGTCACGGCGCTGCTGCTCGGCGCCTGCACGACCACGCCGACCGCCACGCCCAGCGCCACCCTGGCGGCCGGCCAGCAGGCCACCGTCGACGGCACGATCGTCAGCGTGGACACCACGCCGTGGACCTACGACGGCAGCGCGATCGTGAAGATCGCCGCGGACAACGGCCAGGTCGACGTGCACCTGCCTGCCCGCTGGAACCTGTGCAAGGCGCCGCCGCCGGACGACGTGCAGTCGCTGAAAGCCGGCGACCGCGTGCAGGCGACCGGCACCGTCACCGACGACGGCGCCCTGGTGGTCTGCGAGAACGCGGCGCACGGGCTGCGCAAGACGCCCTGATCCGGCGCGGACCGCGCGTCACCGATCGCGGAAAAAACGGTTCGTCCATCGTCGCGTCCGGCCACGGAGATGGTGCAGCGCAGCTCGCATGTAACCGTTTTCATGGCTAGTGTCCGGCGCTCCCGGGTCGCCCCACGCCTGCCAGGAACCGCCGCATGAACCCCACGCCGTCGCCTCGCGCGCTGCCCGTTTCCCTTCACGTCCTCGCGCTCGTCCTGGGCGTGCTGACCGCCGATGCCGCCCGCGCTGCGGACGGGCTGCCGCCCCGTTCGACCTGGGTCGCCAGCAGCTCGGCCAGCACCACGGTGGAGATGGCACCGGCGAAGGCGATCGATGGCGATCCCGCCACCAAGTGGGGCGGTGCGTTCTCGCAGGGCCACTGGTACCAGGTCGATCTCGGCAAGCGCACGGCCGTCGGCGCGCTGGAACTGCACTGGGAATGGGGCGGCGCGCGCACGTACACGATTGAGGCCTCCGACGACGGCGAGCACTGGCGCACCGCGTTCCGGACGCGCGACGGCGTCGGCGGCATCAGCTACGACGTCTTCCCTAGCGTGCAGGCGCGCTACCTGCGGCTGGCCGCGCCGGACCGCACGGCCGACTGGGGCGTGTCCGTCTTCGAATTCCAGCCTTATGCAGCGGGCGACGCGCCGCGGATCCGCGGCGCCGGCAGCAAGGCGGCGACCCTGTGGACGGGCGACGGTGTGCAGGCGATGCAGGGCGCTCCGGCGAAGGACGGCACACGCCAGGTGGAGATCGACCTGCCGCGCCCGCTGTCGCTGGCCGGACTGGAGGTGTTCTGGAAGGACACGCCGGGCAGCGCGCGCCTCGAGGGCCGCGAAGCCGGCTCCGACCACTGGATCACGCTGGCCGAAGATCCGCGCGCCTACGGCGACAGCGCGTTCCTCGCCGATACCCAGGCGCGCACGCTGTCCGCGCTGCGGTTGAGCGTGCAGGCCACCGATGCGCGCGCGCCCACGCTGCAGCGCTTGCGGCTGATCGGACCCAAGCGCGTGATGACGGCGATGAAACGCTACGAACTGGCGGCCTCGCGCGAGTACGCAGACCTGTTCCCGTCGTCGCTGCACCAGCAGCAGGTGTACTGGACGGCGATCGGCATTCCCGCAGGCCGGCAGAAGTCGGTGCTCGACGAGTTCGGCCACGTCGAAGCCTTCAAGGGCGCGCCGCTGGTGCAGCCGATCTGGCGAGATGCGTCAGGCCGCGCCAGCGCCGCCAACACGCAGACCGCGATCACGCACACCCTGCGCGACGGCTGGATGCCGATGCCGTCGGTGCAGTGGTCGCCGCAACCGGGACTCGAACTGACCACCTCGGCGATCGCCATCGAACAGCGCGGCGCACCGGTGACGCTGGTGCGTTACCGCCTGCACAACACCGGCAGCACGCCGGTGGCCGGCACGCTCAACCTGCTGACGCGCCCCATGCAGGTCAGTCCGCCGTGGCAGAACGGCGGGCCGTCGCCGATCCGCGACATCGCCATCGACACAGCGGCCGGCAACACCGCGGTGAAGGTCAACGGCCGCACGCTGTTCCAGTCGCTGGTGCCTGTGCAGCACGTGTCGGCGTCCGCCTTCGGCGCGCATGGTGAAGGCGAGATCACCAGGTTGCTGGTCGCCGGCACGCTGCCGGACAGTCGCCAGGCGCACGAAGACAGCGGTCTCGCCGCCGGGCAGGTCGGTTACGACGTGGCACTGGCCGCAGGTGCCACACAGGACATCGTCATCGCGTTCGCGCTCGGCGATGCGCGTCTCGATCCGGCCAAGCCATTACCGGCCGCGCCCGCGATCGACCTCGCGCCGCTGATCGGCGACGACGCCTTCGACAGACTGGGCGACCAGGTCGCGAAACAGTGGCAGGCACGCCTCGGACGTATCGGCCTGTCGCTGCCGGATGCCTCGCTGGTCGATATGCTGCGCGCGCAGGCCGCGTACATGCTGATCAACCAGAGCGGCCACGCCATGCAGCCCGGTCCGCGCAACTACAACCGGTCCTTCATCCGCGACGGTGCTGCCACTGCCGCCACGCTGGTACGGATGGGCATGCCGAAGACCGCGCGCGACTACCTGCAGTGGTACGCCGGGCATGCCGTGCACGAGAACGGCCTGGTCTCGCCGATCCTCAACGACGACGGCTCGGTCAACACCGGCTTCGGGTCCGACATCGAATACGACAGCCAGGGCCAGCTGATCTGGCTGGTCGCCGAGATCGCGCGGCTCGACGGCGGCGCGGCCAGCGTGCGTGCGTACCAGGACAAGGTGACGCGCGCGATGAAGTTCATGCAGGAACTGCGCGAGCGCACGATGGTGCCGGGCTACCTGGCCGACCAGCCGTCGCCCGAGCGTTTCCACGGCATCCTGGCGCCCTCGATCAGCCACGAAGGCTATCCCGTTCCCACGCACAGCTACTGGGACGACTACTGGGCGCTGAAGGGCTGGCACGACGGCGCGTGGCTGGCCGAACAGTGGGGCGATGCGAAGACCGCCGCCTGGGCGCGCCAGCAGTACGCCGCCTTGCGTGCGTCCCTGTCGGCCTCGATATCGGCGACGATGACGTGGAAAGGCATCGACACCATTCCGGCCGATGCCGACATGGGTGGCAGCGATCCGACCAGCCTGTCCATCGGCCTGGATCCGGCCGGCCAACAGGACGTGATGCCGGCCGATGCGCTGAAGACCACGTTCGACCGCTACCTCGACGAGGTGCGCAAGCGCGATGCGCCCGATGCGCTGTACGCGTACACGCCGTACGAGATCCGCAACGTGCTGACCTACGTGCACCTCAACCGGCCGCAGGAAGCGCACGAACTGCTGATGCGCTTCCTCGGCGACCGCCGCCCCGCGCCGTGGCAGGTACTGGCGGAAGTGGTGTACTCCGATCCGCGCCACGCGATCTATCTCGGCGACATGCCGCATACGTGGATCGGCTCGGAATACGCACGCGCGATCTTCGGCATGCTGATGCACGAAGGCGACGACGCGTTGTCGCTGCTGCCCGGCACACCACCGGCATGGGTCGCGGGCGACGGCCTGCACGTTGACGGCCTGCCGACCGCCTACGGCACGCTGGCGATGGCCGCAAAGCAGGAAGGCCAGACCCTGCGCATCACGCTGGGCGCGGGCCTGCGCAAGGACACCGCGTTGAAGGTCAGTTGGCCGAACCGCACCAAACCGTCGCGGGTGACGGTGGATGGCAAGGCGGTGACCGACTTCGACGATCAGGGTCTGCGCACGACGCGACCGTTCAAGGACCTGATCGCGACCTGGTGATGCGGTGCGCGCCACGCGCGCCGAAAACCTGAGAAGAGGATGGCCGCTTTCGCCCCCAGGCGGCCTGCTACGCTTGCATCCGTACCGCTGTCGCCGGCCAGCGATACGGCCGGCCGATGCGGCAGGGCTGGGGAGTCCGGCACGCCAATGGGGAGGGAACCACCGATGCGTACTTACTGCGCGGCGCTGCTGGCCGCGGTCTTCATGCTGCTCCTGTTTTCCGGCACCGCACGTGCACAGGAAGATGCCGCGCCGAATCCGATCGGGGAACTGCCCTGGCAGGTCGGCCCCGCGACCGGCAAGATCGGCGCCCGCGCCACGATCGACGTGCCCGAGGGCTACGCCTTCCTGGACGTCGACGGCACGCGCCGGCTCAACCAGTTGCTGGAGAATCCCCCGGACGGCAGCGACACCTACACGCTGGCGCCGCACGACCTGTCGTGGATCGGCTTCTTCTCGTTCCGGGAGATGGGCTACGTCAAGGACGACGAGAAGGTGGATGCCGATGACGTGCTCGAAAGCGTCCGCAAGGGCACCGAGCAGGGCAATGAAGAGCGACGCAAGCGCGGCTGGGAGACGATGCGTATCCTCGGCTGGTCGTTCAAGCCGCAGTACGACGAACAGCTGAAAGCGCTGGAGTGGGCCATCCTCGCCGAGACCGGGACGAGCAAGAGCAAGATCGTCAACTACAACACCCGCGTCCTCGGCCGTCGCGGCGTGATGGAAGTGATCGTGGTGGCCGATCCGGAAACGCTGCAGCCGGCCATCGCCGACTTCAAGCGGCTGATGCCGGGTTACAGCTTCGCGGCGGGTGAAAAATACAGCGAGTTCCGCGCCGGCGACCATGTCGCGGAAGTCGGCCTGGCGGCGCTGATCACCGGTGGTGCCGCCGTGGTGGCCTCGAAGAAGGGCTGGCTGGCCGCAGCCGGTGTCATGCTGGCCAAACTGTGGAAACTGCTGTTGATCGGCTTCTTCGGCGTGGTCGCCGCGGTACGCGGCCTGTTCAAGCGCAAGCAGCAGGACAAGACGGTCCGGTGAGTTTCACCAGCGAGTGGCTGCTGGTCGCCGGCATCCTGGCGTTCTACGTCCACGATGCCGCGCGCCTGGCCTACTTCGACGAGGTGGTGGTAGCGGGCGGACGGCAATGGCGGGTCGCGGTCGAAGCGGCTGTCGAGATGCGCGGCCGCTTCCTCTGGATACCGTCTCCACTGCTGCCCGCACGCACGGCCTTGCGTGCGAGCTGGCTGGCGCCTGCCGATCAGGGCGATACCGACACGCAGGAAAGCTTGGCGACCTTCGCCCGCTCCCTGTGGCCGATCCGCGCGGGCTGCGTCGTGGCCGGCATGATCGTGCTGATCGCGCTCCCCGCGCTGCTGTTGTGGGCGGCGCCGCCGACCTGGCTGCTGGCGTGCCTGGTGGCGTGGCTGCTGGTGAGCCTCGCGCTGGTGGGTACGGTCGTCGCGCAGCGCCGACGCCTGGGCCTGAGCGGTCGCCAGGTGGCGTCGCTGGCGACCGAGTGCCTGCTCTGTCCGCCCTATACCGCCAACCTCTATCGCAAGCTGTGCGACCTGCGCGGCTTCCGGGGCGATCCCATCGCCTTTGCCGCCACGCTGCCGGCCACGCAACGGCAGGCGTTGCTGGCCGCCATCGAATGCCGCATCGCCCTGTTCGGAACGTCCGACGGCGAAGTCGCGTGCAAGTTGCAACAGGCGCGATCGCGGATACGGATCGCGCTGGCAACGCCTGGCATCGAACCCTAGAACACCTGCCGCGCTACGGACGCGCAGTGGCCTCGTCCGCCTTCATCCACCGTCCGTTGTCCTGCAGCACGACTTCGAAGCGCGCCCACTGCCGGAACTCGTCGGGGCTGGCCGACCCCGAGCTGCCGGTCTGCTCGCCCGCAATGACGCGGTACCGCAGCGCAGGAGCCTCGCCTTCCAGCACATGGCGCACGCTCCACAGGCGGCCGAGTTTGCCATTGCTGTAGAAACGGCCGCGGACGATGGCGTCCGGATGCGTGATGTTGCGCTCGGCGTGCTGCTTGGCCAGCTCCAGCAGTTCGGTGAGGTTTTCGGTGGTGATGTCGACGTAGGAGTTGAGCTGCTCCATCGCCGCGGAGAAATCTTCCTGCGTCAGTTCGAACTGGCGCGCGGCCGGACGCGTGGCGGGAATCGGCTGGCGGCGTTTGTGCAGGTGCGCCGGGTAGCGGCGCCACGGGAACAGCGCGTTGAAGGCGATGGCCATGGACAGGATTGCGGCCACGTTGATCAGCACCGGCATCAGCAGGTAGCCGTAGTCCAGCGCATGCACCTGCGTGCCTCCGATCACCGCCGCCAGCGCGGTGGCACCACCGGGCGGGTGGATGCAGCGCAGGTAGTACATCGCCAGCACCGCCAGGCCCACGGCGATGGCGGCGGTCCAGGCGTGGCCGGGAAACAGTTTCTGGCAGCTCACGCCGATGAAGGCGGACAGCAGGTGGCCACCCACCACCGCCCACGGCTGCGACAGCGCGCCCTGCGGCACGGCGAAGAGCAGCACGGCGGAGGCGCCCATCGAGGTGACCATCAGCGCGCCACCGACGGCACCGGCCGCGTGCTCGGGGAACGTCCAGCGGGTCAGCCAGTACACCGCCACGATGCCGAGCAGTGCACCGATGCCGGAGATCCACTTCTCACCGTGGCGGGTGGTGTTGCGCTCGATACCCAGCAGCAGGCGCAACTCGGTCAGGCGGGACGGCGTGCTCATGGGCGGACGAACAATGGGGAGGCGACGCAGTCTATGCGAAGGCCGCGCCCGTCCGTCGTAGGGTGGGCCTTGGCCCACCGCCTCCGGATGTCAGACGCGCGCGCTGAGCAACCCGATCCGGCGGAACCACATCTCCAGCGGCACGGTCACCAGCGGCGGCACGGCAGCGATCACCGCCAGCAGCGTGGCCCACCACGGCCAGCGCAGCCGCAGCGCGGACAGCACCGTGACGACGACGTAGAACAGGAACGCGCCGCCATGCAGCGGCCCGAAGATCTTCACCCCCAGTTCGTTGCCCACCGGCCCGTACTTGAGCCACATGCCGATCAGCAGACCGGCCCAGGTGAAGCCCTCCAGGAAAGCAGCTACAGCGAACAGGCGCCCGGCGGGCGCAAGGGGGATGGACATGCAGGAACTCCAGTGAGGGGATGCCGGATGCGATGGCGGCTGCGGCGCTCGCTGGCGTGCGGACTTTAGCGCTTCAAACCGAAAATACGTAGGGTGGGCCTTGGCCCGCCATTGCCGCCCTGCGAATCGCATTGGCTACTGAATGAAGTGTGGCGGGCTTGAGCCTGTGAGATGCGGTGTACTCGTCTCCAAGACCTCAGCGGGCCCGTCCACGCTGCAACTATTTCACAGGGGCAGATGTAGGACGGCAATAACGCAGGATCATAAGAAGCAGTTCGGAGACAGGCGAACGTCCCAGCGACCAGCCGCGGAAGAAAATCTTTCTAGCAGACTCGCAAGAGTCGTTTCAACCCGAAAGGATTCCCGATCTTCAATTGTGGCCAAGCGCAGACAAACAAATTCATGGAATGCATGATCCATGTCGCTTGGCCCATCGCCACAATCCTTCCAATGCTTCTGGCAAAGCGCGGGAATCGATACCTGCTCAGCGACAAATGTCTTTCCCGAACCTAAGGACTCTAGAATTCTTGCTTCCGCCGATTGATCAAATCCAGTCAGCAGCACAATTCCATAGGTCTTCCAGTTTCCAGCATCTCGATATACGTATTCAAATACGGAGAAATCGCCATCTTGCACCATGATTGCTTCCTGTCGTCAGTTTCTTGCAGGCTGCCCTGGGGATGTCTTAAAAGTTGCGACTGTCGACAGCGTTCATGGCAGACAGATAGAAGTCATTGACGGGACATTCTGTTCATAGCCCTTGAGCTGATACCCTGCGCAAATCCAAACGCAACCAAACAGCATGGACCACTCGAGCGCAACGACTCTGCCTATCCCGCCACGCCGCTGGCTGTACGGTGCCGGGTTTCGCCAGTTCCTCGATACCGATCCAGACCACATCCTCGGTGAACTGGTTCGGTATACCGGCGCCGACGTTGATCACAACCAGACGAATGCTTGGTTAGAACAGATTCGGCTGCTCAAGATTCTGGAATTGCCAGCCCATCTTGCTGACACAGCAAAACTCTACTTTGAGTACACCATTCCCCGCTTGGGCCGACGCGTTGATGTGATCCTTATCGTGGGGCATGCTCTGTTTGTCATCGAGTTCAAAATCGGCGAGCGGCACTTCACTTCCTCGGCCTTGGATCAAGCCTGGGATTACGCACTGGACCTCAAGCATTTCCACGAAGCCAGCCACGGACTCAGCATCGCGCCGCTGGTGGTGGCGACCGAAGCACCCCAGCAACCCATCGAAGTCCAAGCAACCCTGCATGACGATGGCCTTGTACGGCCAGTGTGTACCAGCGGCAGCAACCTATCCGCCGCGATCGACCAATGCCTGTCTTTCTTTGACGCTCCTGATATTGATGCACAAGCTTGGGAGCATGGCCGATATTTACCCACGCCATCGATCATCGAAGCCGCCCGAGCGCTCTATGCAGGCCATTCGGTCGATAGCATCTCGCGCAGCGATGCCGGCGCTCAGAACTTGGCCGTGACGTCGCGCGCAGTTGACCAAGTTATCGAGCAGGCCCGCAAACAGGGTCGAAAGGCCATCTGCTTTGTCACGGGCGTCCCCGGCGCAGGAAAGACGCTTGTGGGCCTAGATGTCGCCACCCGGCATATGGATAAGGACGATGCGACTTACAGCGTATTCCTGTCTGGCAATGGACCATTGGTCGCTGTACTACGGGAGGCGCTGGCAAGAGACAGCGTCGAACGCGCCGCCACATCGGGCGAGACCTTGCTCAAAGGCAAAGCTAGGCAGGAAGTATCGGCATTCATTCAGAACGTTCATCACTTCAGGGATGACTGTCTAAAGGATTCAGCAGCGCCACCGGAGCATGTAGTTCTGTTCGACGAGGCACAGCGGGCCTGGACGTTGGAAAAGACTGCTTCGTTCATGGCGCGAAAGAAAGGTCTTCCAAACTTTGATAAATCCGAACCTGCCTTCCTTATTTCTTGCCTAGACCGCCATCAAGATTGGGCTGTCGTAATTTGTCTGGTAGGCGGCGGACAGGAGATCAATACCGGTGAAGCGGGCATTCGGGAGTGGTTGGAAGCGATACTGACGCACTTCACTGCATGGGATGTGCACTTACCACCACAGCTCAACGAATCCGAATATGGCAGCCGTGACGTGTTGGAACAGGTGCTTACCCGTCCTGACACTTATCCAAATCCAGCCCTCCATCTCGCTACCTCCATGCGCTCGTTCCGAGCAGAGTCTCTGAGTAAGTTTGTCAGGGAGGTTCTTGACCTTGAGATCGAAGCAGCTCGCGCCACATTACTCGAGCTGCAGTCACGCTATCCCATTCGGATTACGCGCAACCTTCCCCGTGCCAAGCAATGGCTATGCGATCAGGCGCGCGGGACCGAGCGCTACGGCATTGTTGTTTCATCACAGGCACAACGCCTGAAGCCGCATGCCATCGACGTTCGAGTAAAGACCGATCCTGTTCGCTGGTTTCTCGATGGCAAGGAAGACGTGCGTTCCTCCTACTACCTAGAGGACGTATCTACTGAATTTCAGGTGCAGGGCCTAGAGCTTGATTGGACCTGCGTAGTCTGGGATGGGGACCTGCGACACGTAGGCGATGCGTGGTCACACCACGAATTCAAAGGGACTCGCTGGAATCGCATCAATAAGCAAGAGCGGCGTGCGTACTTGAAGAATGCTTATCGCGTTCTCTTGACGCGCGCCCGGCAAGGTATGGTGATCGTCATCCCGGAGGGCAGCGCCAATGACCCAACTCGGGCCGCCGGCTACTACGATGGCACATACGACTACTTGCGACTGCTAGGGATTCCACACATCTAGCTAAACAGCTTGTAAGCTGAAGCCAGCGTAGATCGACGACCGCGCCGGGAGCTTTACGTAGCTCCAAGATTCTCCCCGATTGGCCGAAGAGCAACGGATACGCTGCACTTGCTAGGGCTGCGCATAGCCAACGCTCACTTTCGACCCTTAACCTGTTTCCAGTCCTTAGGTTGCGCTAGCTTCATCAACCCGGCATGACCTGGCTTCAATGCGAAGACGCCGGGTTAATGAAACCAACCAAGCTTACGTAATGCTGGGTCCTAGGAATGTCCGGACGCGCTCCAGCTCCTCCTCAAGCGCAACACGAAAAGCGACATCCCTCGGCCCACGCCCCTCCACATACCCAAACGTCGACCGCAACTCCCCATCGACAACGCCAAGATTTGCCCACCCAACTACCCGGTCGCCCCACAGCACCGGTAGCGCGTAATACCCCAGCTTCCGCTTCGGTGCCGGTGTGTACGCCTCGAAGCGGTACGTCCAGCCCCAGAACATCTCGAAGCGGCGCCGATCCCACACCACCGGATCGAACGGCGTCAGCAGGCGCACGTGGTCGTCCGGCTTCCAGCGCCGCGAGCGCGGATCCTCATCCGCCGGCCAGTACCAGTCCACCCCGTCGACCCGCGCCGTCCCCAGGCGCTGGCGCGCACGCTTCAGTGTCGTCGAGCGCAATCCCTCCCATTGCGGCACCCCACGGCGCAGGTAAGCCAGCAACTGGCCCAGGCTGGCCGCCGGCAACGGTGCGTACTTGTTGACGATGATGTCTAGCAACGCATCCAGCCGCGCCTCCGCATCGGACACCGCGACCGGCGTCGCATCGCCGATGCGCGGCGCGTAGACACGCGTGCCACCCTCGCGACGCGCGACCCGCAGCAGCCCGCGGTAATGCATGCCGTCCAGCAACTGCGTGCTCGCGTTGGACGAGCCGCCGAACCAGTTGGTCGTCTTGCCATGCCCGAAATGCGCGTCCACGTCGCGAGGATGCGCGGTGCCACGCTCACTGACGAAATCGAGCACCGCGCGCGCCTGCTTCCAGCGCGCGGGCGTCCACGCCTCGCGGGCCGTGCGCGGATGCATCAGCTGGTGATGCGCGCGTGGCAGGAAACCGTAGTTGACGAAGAAGTCTTCTTCCAGCGGCAGGCGTGGATACCGCCGCTCGAGGTCGCCGGCGCGATAGCCGGCGACGCGGTGGCGCAGGGTCAGGTCCTGCGCGCGTGCCGGCGCCCGGATCGGGTCCGCCTGCACGAAGCCCAGCCGCTGGATCGCACGCGCCAGCGTGGTCGGTTTGAACAGACTGCGGGCGACGGCATAGCGGCGCAGGTGGTCGAGGGTGAGTGTCATGCCCAAGGCGCACGCTGCCGGACGGTGTTGGCACTCATCCCTGCTTGGCCTGCGCGACACGCCGCTTGCCCGCACAGGTGGGCGCGTCCGGTGCCACGGCCTGCTTGCCTACCCTGCGACCCGGCTTGGCCCGCTTGCTGACCAGCGCAAACCGGTAGCCCATCGCGTCGGCCACTTTCAACACCGTGCCGAAGCTGGGGTTGCCGTTGGTGGACAGCGCCTTGTACAGGCCCTCGCGCGTCAAACCGGTGTCGCGCGCCAGCTGGCTCATGTTGCGCGCCCGCGCCGCCACACCCAGTGCATGCACGAGGAAGGCCGGATCGTCGCCGGCCTCCTTGAAGCACGCGTCGAGATAGGCGGTGATGTCCGCCTCGGTTTTCAGGTACTCCGCCGAATCCCAGGGCGTGGTCTTCAGTGCCATGTCGGTTCTCCAACGCGTTCGCGAGCGCCAATGCCACCTTGATGTCCGCACGTTGCGATGCCTTGTCGCCGCCGCACAACAGCACGAGCCATGCATTGCCCTGCCGCACGAAATAGACGCGGTAACCCGGACCGCAATCGATCTTCATCTCGCACAGCCCACCGGCCAGCACGCGGTGCTGTCCGGGGTTGCCGACTGCAAGACGATCGATCCGTGCCTGTATGCGCATCCTCGCCTGCCGGTCGCGCAGCGAAACGAACCAGTCCTCGAATATCCGCGTCTTCCGGATCTCGATCATGCCGCGTCATCCTTGACGTCCATTCGGCTTGAACTGTGAACCACGGTTCACGGACTGTCAATCGATCCGGCAACAAAAAAGCGGCCATGGGCCGCTTCTTCGTCCAGTCATCCTCTCCGCGTGCGGAGAGGAACGACGTGCATCACACGGTGACCGGGTTCGCCTTGTCCACGTCGATCTTGTACTGCTTGATCGCGCGGGCGACGTCCTTGCCGGTCATCTTGCCTTCCTTCGCCAGGGCGGCGATGGCGGCGTGGGCGATGTAGTAGCGGTCGACTTCGAAGTGGCGGCGCAGGTTGGCACGGGTATCGCTGCGGCCGAAGCCATCCGTGCCAAGCGCCGTGTACGCCGCCGGAACGAACGCGCGGATCTGGTCGCTGTAGGCGCGCACGTAGTCGGTCGCGGCGATCACCGGACCCTGGCGGCCTTCCAGCAGTTCCGTCACGTACGCCTTGCGCGGCGTCTTCGCTTCCGGGTTCAGGCGGTTCCAGCGCTCGGCGTCGAAACCGTCGCGACGCAGCTCGTTGAAGCTGGGGCACGACCAGATGTCGGCGGTGACGCCGAAATCCTTGTCCAGCAGCTCCGCCGCCGCGATCGCCTCGCGCAGGATGGTGCCGCTGCCGAGCAGCTGCACGCGCAGCTCGCCCTTCTTCGGCTTGCCGGCATCAGTCAGCAGGTACATGCCCTTGATGATGCCGTCGGCAGCACCTTCCGGCATGTCCGGGTGGGTGTAGTTCTCGTTCATCAGGGTGACGTAGTAGTACTCGTCCACCTGCTCCTGCAGCATCTTCTGCATGCCGTGCTGCAGGACCACCGCGACCTCGAAACCGAAGGTCGGGTCGTAGCTGCGCACGTTGGGGATGCTGCCGGCGATGACGTGGCTGAAGCCGTCCTCGTGCTGCAGGCCTTCACCGTTGAGCGTGGTGCGGCCTGCGGTGCCGCCGAGCAGGAAGCCGCGCGTGCGCATGTCCGCTGCCTGCCACGCGATGTCGCCGATGCGCTGGAAGCCGAACATCGAGTAGTAGATGTAGAACGGCAGCATCGGCACGTTGCTGACCGAATAGCTGGTGCCCGCCGCCATCCACGACGACATCGCGCCTGGCTCGCTGATGCCCTGCTGCAGCACCTGGCCCGACTGGTCCTCGCGGTAGTACATCAGCTGGTCGGCGTCGACCGGCTTGTACTTCTGGCCGAACGGCGCGTAGATGCCGATCTGGCGGAACATGCCTTCCATGCCGAACGTGCGCGCCTCGTCGGCGACGATCGGCACCAGGCGCGGGCCGACCTGCTTGTCGCGCAGCGCGATGTTCAGGCCCTGCACGAACGCCATGGTGGTGGAGATCTCGCGCTCGCCGGTGCTCTTGAGCAGGCGCTCGAAGGCTTCCAGCTTCGGCGTCTCGAACGACTCGCTGGCCTTGCGGCGACGCTGCGGCAGGTAGCCGCCGAGCGCGGCGCGGCGCGACTTCAGGTACTGGATCTCCGGCGAGTCTTCGCCCGGGTGGTAGAACGGCACCTGCGCCGATTCTTCCAGCTGCTTGTCGCTGACCGGGATGTTGAAGCGGTCGCGGAACGTGCGGATGGCTTCGTCGTCCAGCTTCTTGGTCTGGTGGGTCGGGTTGAGCGATTCGCCCGCCGACCCCATGCCGTAGCCCTTCACCGTCTTGGCCAGGATCACCGTGGGCATGCCCTTGGTGTTCACCGCCTCGTGGTAGGCCGCGTAGACCTTGTGCGGATCATGGCCGCCGCGGTTGAGGCGCCAGATGTCGTCGTCGGACAGGTTGGCGACCATCGCCGCCGTCTCCGGGTACTTGCCGAAGAAGTTGTCGCGCGTGTACTTGCCGCCGAACGCCTTGCAGTTCTGGTACTCGCCGTCGACGGTTTCCATCATCAGCTTCTTCAGCACGCCGCTGGTGTCGCGCGCGATGAGCGGATCCCAGTAGCTGCCCCACAGCAACTTGATGACGTTCCAGCCGCCGCCGCGGAACACGCCTTCCAGTTCCTGGATGATCTTGCCGTTGCCGCGCACCGGACCGTCCAGGCGCTGCAGGTTGCAGTTGACCACGAAGATGAGGTTGTCCAGGCCTTCGCGGCCGGCCAGCGCGATGGCGCCGAGGGTTTCCGGCTCGTCGCTCTCGCCGTCGCCGATGAAGCACCACACCTTGCGGTCGGACTTCTCGATCAGGCCGCGGTGCTCCAGGTACTTCATGAACTGCGCCTGGTAGATCGCCGCCAGCGGGCCGAGGCCCATCGACACGGTCGGGGTCTGCCAGTAGTCCGGCATCAGCCACGGGTGCGGGTACGACGAAATGCCCTGGCCATCGACTTCCATGCGGAAGTTGTCGAGCTGCTGCTCGCTGATGCGGCCTTCCAGGAACGAACGCGCGTAGATGCCCGGTGCGCTGTGGCCCTGGATGAACAGCAGGTCGCCCGGATGGCTGTCGCTGGGCGCGCGCCAGAAATGGTTGAAGCCGACGTCGTACAGCGTCGCGCCGGAGGCGAAGCTGGCGATGTGGCCGCCGAGGTCGCCGGGCTTGCGGTTGGCGCGCACGACGGTGGCCATCGCGTTCCAGCGGATGATCGAACGGATGCGCCATTCCAGCGCGGCATCACCGGGGCTCTTGGCCTCGTTCTGCGGCGAGATGGTGTTGACGTATTCGGTGGTCGGCGAGAACGGCAGGTAGGCGCCGGCGCGGCGGGTGACTTCGACCATGCCTTCGAGCAACTGGTGAGCACGCAGGGCGCCGTTCTTCTCGATCACGGCCTGCATGGAATCGATCCATTCACGGGATTCCTGCGGATCCGGATCGCTCTGCAACATCTCGTTCAACCAGTTCATTCCCACTCCTGTTGCGCCGCGCGTGGGGCACGGCGGTGCCGTTCTTGTAGAGCGTTGAAGTGTAACGCACGCACCCCGCGCGGCACTTGGCTACGCAGGCGTATGGAAAGGACGTTGCGTGCCTGTCCCGGGACAGTGGCAACACCAAAATCAGACCTTTGGATTATTGCGATGCAGCACATGAAGTCGGCTTATGATCGGCGTCCGGGGGGAAGGCGACGATAGGGTCGGCATGCGCAACGCAGTGCCCAGCAGTGTCGTGCCAGGACAGGATGCCGCCGGTGCCGCGCACTGGCGCAGCAGCCTGCGCACGCGCATCGCGCTGTGGGCCGGGCTGATCAACGTGGTGCTGCTGGTGCTGCTGGTGCTGGCGACGGCGTGGTTCGCGCGCCGGATGATCCTGGACGATGCGCGCCGCGATACCCACGCGACCGCACAGGAAGCCGCGCAACGGCTCGACGGTGCGCTGCACGTGGTGACGATCACCACGCACGGCATATCCGATCTTGTCGGCAGCGCGCAGCTGTCGCCCGACGAACTGATCGCCACGCTGCGCGCGATGGTGAAGGCCACGCCCGGCTGCGCCGGCGGCCTGCTGGTGCTGGAGCCGCGCGAGCGGGGCGACATGCCGTTCGCGCGCTATGTCGCCGCGGCCGGCAACGACCGCGACTTCATCGCCGACGGCTATCCGTTCCGCGACCAGGGCTGGTACCAGCGCACGGTGGCCTCGCCCGGTGGCTGGTGGTCCGAGCCCTACATCAACCAGACCGCCGGCGGCGTGTGGATGGTCACGTACAACATGCCGCTGCGCGAACCCGGCCGCGGCGCACGTACGCGCGGCATGGTCAGCCTGGACCTGCCGCTGGCCAACCTGACCGACCCGGTGGACTCGCTGGCACACCTGCCCGGCTGGCGGGTGTCGCTGGTGGCGCCCGCCGGCACGCTGGCGCTGGATCCGGAGGTCGGCATCGAACGGCGGGAAACCCTGGACGACTACATCGCCCGCGCCGGCCGCAGCGACTTGCGCCAGGCCGCGCAGGCCGTGCGCCTTCGCCAGCCGCTGCAGTACGCGCACGCGGACGCCGTGAGCGGCGAACGCCGCTACACCGTGGTCGAGCCGATCGGCGACAGCGGCTGGAGCTTGCTGGTCGCGCAGTCGTACGACCTGGTCACCGACCGCCTGGCGCAGGCGCTGTGGCTGCTGGTCGCGATCGGCGCGCTGCTGGCGCTGGTCTGCATGCTGGTGGTCCGCCGCCTGGCGCAGCACATCAGCCAGCCGGTGGAAGGCCTGTCGTCGGCCGCCGCGCGGCTGGCGTGCGGCGATTACGACGTGCCGGTGCCGCACGTGCACCGGCCCGACGAAGTCGGCCAGATGGCACGCACGCTGGAGCACGCACGCGGCTCGATCCGGCAACAACTGCGCGAGATCGAGGACATGACCGCCGCGCGGCAGAAGCTGGAGAGCGAGCTGTCGATCGCACGCGAGATCCAGCAGGCGATGCTGCCGCCCGGCCTCGTGATCGACCGCGAGCACGCCCACCTGGAAGCCTACGCACGGCTGGAACCGGCGAAGGCCGTCGGTGGCGACTTCTACTGCTTCATCCAGACCGATCCGGACTGTCTGTGGTTCGCCATCGGCGATGTGTCCGACAAGGGCGTGCCGGCGGCGCTGTTCATGGCGCGCACCGTCACCGTGCTGGAGGTCGCGGCCAGCACGCATCCCTCGCCGGAACGGGTGCTGGCCGAAGCTTCGAAGCGGCTGGTGCAGGGCAACGATGCCTGCATGTTCGCCACCGTGCTGTGCGGGCGCGTGGACGTGCGCAGCGGTGCCTGCGTGCTCGCCAGCGCCGGCCACGACGCGCCGCTGCTGCTGCATGCCGACGGGCGCCACGAAATGCTGTCCGTGCCGCCCGGCCCGCCGTTGGGCTTCGAAGTGGGCGATGCATTCCCGCTGTGGTCGGGGCAGCTGCCCGCGGGCGCGACACTGCTGGCCTGGACCGACGGCATCACCGAGGCGTTCGACGGCGACAACCGCGCATTCGGTCCGGAGCGCATCCCCGAGGCCCTGCTGCCCGGGGCGACCGCGCGCGCGCAATGCGAAGCGCTGATCGCCAGGGTTCACGCATTTACCGACCCCGCGCCCCAGTCGGATGACATCACCGCACTCGCCATCCGCCGCCGGCTGGACGGTGCCCCGCTTTCCCCCGAAGCTTCGCCGACACAGGAGACCGCACATGCAGATGCGACTGTTCATCCCGCGTGAGCACGCCCGCGTGGACGACCTCAACGCCTCGCTGGAAGCCGTGCTGGCCAACAACGGCGTCAGCCGCGCCATCCAGGGCGACGTCCGGCTGATCGTCGAGGAACTGGCCAGCAATGCCATCGAACATGGCGACGTGGCGCGCGTCGATGCCGAAGAACACGAGCTGTGCGTGGACATCGCCATCCGCGACCACCTGCTGACGCTGGAATTCCGCGAAAGCGGCGTACCGTTCAACCCGCTCGAGCAGCCCTCCCCGGACCTGGATGCCGACATCCTCGACCGGCCGACCGGCGGCCTGGGCCTCCACCTGGTGCGCCAGGTGGCCGAAATGGCCGTCTATCAGCGAATGGGTAACTACAACGTCCTGCGCCTGTCCCTGCGCATACCGACCGAGGAGAATCCCGCATGAGCCTGACCATCGAACTCCACCCCCCGGGCAAGGGCAGCCAGCGCGCCGAGGTGCGTGGCCGCCTGGACACCCATACCTACGAAGACCTCGACGAAGCCCTGGCGCCGCTGCTCACGCGGCACCTGCATTCGCTGGTGCTGGACCTGTCGGGGCTGGACTACATCAGCAGCGCCGGCATCCGCTCCCTCTTCAAGGCACGCAAGGCGCTGGCACCGCACGGCGGCAAGGTGCTGCTGGTCAACCCGCAGCCGCAGATCCAGAAGGTGCTGGACATGGTCAAGGCGGTGCCGTTGAACGAGATCTTCTCGTCCACGGCCGAAGCGGATGCCTACCTGGACGTGATGCAGCGGAAGATCCTGGATGCAGGCGAGGACGACGATTGAGGCGCATTGCACCGGCCGCACCATCGCCTCGCATTTGTTTTACGATCCAGCGTCACGCCTCCGCCTCCCCGGGCTATCCCACCCGGCATATCCGCGACACCGAGATGCCTGATGACACTGGAGATTGAGGTCTACCCACCGGTCAACGGCAACCAGTACGTGCTGCTCGGCGGCCGGCTGGACACCGTGAGCCACGTGCAGCTCGACGAGGCCCTGGCGCCTATGCTGGCCGCACGCCCGCAGGCGCTGGTGCTGGACCTGGCGCACCTGGACTACATCAGCAGCGCCGGCGTGCGCAGCATCCTCAAGGCACGCAAGGCGCTGGCGCCGCACGAAGGCCGCCTGCTGGTGGTGCATCCGCAGGAGCAGATCCGCAAGGTCATCGAGATCGTGCAGGCCGTGCCGATGGACGAGATCTTCGAATCCAGCGCCGACGCCGACGCCTACCTGGATGCGTTGCAGCGGCGAATCCTGGATGGCGAGGAAGAGGGCTAACGGCTGTTGTAGGAGCGACGTCAGTCGCGACCGCACACTGTCAGACACTCTGGACGCTGGATTCATGCGGTTGCGACTGACGTCGCTCCTACAACAAGCATGACCCACCGAAGCAAAACGCCCCGCATGCGGGGCGTTCTGCTTTGCAGGTCCGGACCGGTCAACCCATCGGGGCCGCCGTTCACCATGCCCTGCCGGAAGTCACGATGACCTCCGGCGACCGCGCTTTTTCATCCTGACCACACGCATTCGCGGGGGCGCATCGCGCTGCCTAACGTCGCGACCTCTGGCCACCACCCGGCGCGCCAGTCCCGTCGATTGCCATTGGAAAGGAACGATGAACAGAGGTCGCATCCGCACGCAGTTCCGCATCACCACGCTCAGCCTCGCGCTGGCCACCTGTTTCGCCGGCGGCGTACAGGCGCAGTCCAACACCACCGGTTCCGTGTTCGGCCAGGCGGCCGATGGCGACCGCATCACCGTCACCCACGTCGGCACGGGCCTGGAGCGGTCGGTCAGCGTCGGCAACGGTGGCGACTTCCGCATCGGCGCGCTGCCGCCGGGCCAATACCGCGTCACCCGCACCGATGCGGACGGCCAGGTCACCACCCGCGACATCGTCGTCACCACCGGCTCGGGCAGCAACGTCTCCTTCGTCGCCCGCGACGCCGCCACGCTGGACGCGATCACGGTACGCGGCACGTCGGCGGTCAATCCGATCGACGTGTCGTCGGTGGAGTCCGTGACCATCTTCACCGAGGCGCAGATCGACCGCCTGCCGGTGTCGCGCGACATCACCAACGTGGCGTTGCTGGCGCCCGGCACGGTCAAGGGCGATCCGCGCTTCGGCAATGTCGCTTCGTTCGGCGGCAGCTCGGCGGCGGAGAACGTCTACTACGTCAACGGCTTCAACGTCACCAACATCGTCACCGGCCTGGCCTTCAACCAGGTGCCGTTCGAGGCCATCGCCGAGCAGCAGATCAAGACCGGCGGCTACGGCGCGGAATTCGGGCGCTCGCTCGGTGGCGTGCTCAACGTCACCACCAAGCGTGGCACCAATGAATGGAAAGGCGGCGCCAATGTCTTCTGGAGTCCGGATTCGCTGTCCAGCGGCCGCGCGCTCGCGCACGATCCCGACCGCGACGGCGACTACCGCATCGTCGAGAGCGGCTCGAAGATCGACTCCACCGTCTACAACGTCTACGGCGGTGGCCCGCTGGTGAAGGACAGGCTGTTCTTCTTCGGCCTGTTCCAGGGCCAGCAGGACAAGGAGGTGCTGGACTACGAGAACGGCCACGAGCGCTCCACCATCGACTCGCCGCAGGGCCTGGTGAAACTCGACTGGTACATCAACGACGACCACCGCCTGGAACTGACGGCGTTCCGCGACAAGGCGGTCGAGGACGGCGTCACCCACCAGCGGCCGGCGGGCGACCTGTCGGTCGGTGGCGGCGATCCCATCGGCACGTTCCGCCGCACCACCGGCGGCGACAACTACATCGCCAAGTGGACCGGCTACATCACCGACGACCTCACCCTGTCCGCGCTGTACGGCTACGGCAAGTATTCGCGCGGCAACGAGAACTCCAACGCCGAGAACTGCCCGTACATCTACGACGGACGCAGCACCGGCCTCCCGCCCATCGGCGTGGCCGGCTGCTACATCGACGCGCTGCCGGGCATCGGTGGCGCGGGCGACACGCGCAAGGCGTGGCGCTTCGATGGCGAATGGGCGCTCGGCGACCACACGCTGCGCTTCGGCCTGGACAACGAGGAGTTCATCACCGTCGATGGCAGCGCCTATTCCGGTGGCGAGTACTGGCGCTACTACAACACCACGCCGGGCTCGACCGTGGCGCCGGGCGTGGTGGTGCCGGTGGGCGTCACCGAAATGGTCCGCCGGCGCGTGCTGCAGAACGGTGGCACGTTCACCACCCGCAACACCGCGTGGTACCTGGAGGACACCTGGCAGGTCAGCGACCGGTTCATGGCCTCGCTCGGCATCCGCAACGAGGGCTTCGAAAACCTCAACGCGGAAGGCGGCTCCTTCATCGACATCCAGGACACGTGGTCGCCGCGCCTGGGCTTCTCGTGGGACGTGCGCGGCGACTCCAGCCTGAAGGTGTTCGGCAACATGGGCCGCTACTACATCCCGGTCTACGCGAACACCAACGTCCGCCTGGCCGGCGCCGAACTGGACTACAACGAGTGGTATACGTTCACCGGCATCGACCCGGTGACCGGCGTCCCGGTGGTGGGTCCGCAGGTGGGGCCGCGCAATTACACCAGCGACGGGGAGATCAAGGATCCGCGTACGGTCGTCGACAACAACCTGGAGCCGATGTACCAGGACGAATTCATCGCCGGCTGGCAGTGGCAGTTCGCGCCTAACTGGACGCTGGGCATGCGCGGCGTCTACCGCGAACTGAAATCCGGCATGGACGACATGTGCGCCGGCAGCGGCGCGCACGACTGGGCGCTGGCCAACGGCTATTCCGCCGCGCACGCCGACGCCATCGCCGACGCGCTGTCGCACTGCTTCCTGACCAATCCCGGCAAGGACATGTCGGCGAATGTCGACCTGGACGGCACCGGCCAGCTGACGGTGGTGGACATCCCGGCGAGCGCCCTCGGCCTGCCGGCCGCCAAGCGCAAGTACCACGCGCTGGAGTTCATGGTCGAACGCGCGTGGGATGACCGCTGGTTCATGCAGGCCTCGTACACGTGGGCCAAGAGCCGCGGCAATACCGAAGGCTACGTGAAGTCGGACATCGCCCAGGAAGACGCCGGCATCACCCAGGACTTCGACTTTCCCGGCCTGATGGACGGCGCCTACGGCGACTTGCCGAACGACCGTCGCCACAGCCTGAAGGTGTTCGGCGCCTACCAGATCAACGAGCAGTGGCGCGTGGGCGCGAACCTGATCGCGCAGAGCGGACGGCCGGTGAACTGCTTCGGCATCTATCCTGCCGATGGCCCTGACGGCGAGGCGGTGCAGTACGGGGCCGCGTCGTTCTACTGCGGCGAAGGCGTGCAGTCGCCGTACTCCATCGACGACAGCCTGCGTCCGCGCGGCACCTCGGGCCGCGTGCCATGGGCGACCACGATGGACCTGCGCGTGGACTACCAGCCGACGTGGGCGAAGGGCCTGACGCTCGGCCTGATGCTGCAGAACGTGTTCGACAGCCAGGACTACTACCGCGTGGTCGAGGTGTGGGACGCGGGCGGCGGTGCGAAGGCGTACGACTACAAGCACCCGCGCAGCTTCGTCGATCCGCGCCGGATCACCCTGAGTGCCAGCTACGAGTTCTGAGCCTCCCGGCGGGTATCGCGCACGCGATACCCGCCTTTCCCACGGCAACCCCCATGCCCATCTGCTGCTTCCACTATGTCGGCGAAGTGCACGCCCGCGTGCAGCGCCTGACCTCGCGCCACCGTCCATCCTCACCGACCGTGCTCCCTGCGGAGCCGCGCGTGGCCTGCGCGCCACGTGTTCCGCGTTCCCCTGCTCTACAGGGGCTTTTGCTTGGACCAGGATCCGGTGACACCGACGACATGCCTGGGCGTACGCACGCCTGCCCCCGCTGACTCCTTCGATGCCGCGCGCGATGCGGCCCCCCTCAACACCCGCCTCGTGCTGGCGCATCGCCCGGTCGACCGCGACATCGCCGAGTGCTTCCGCATCGAGCACGTCCCGCTGCCCGCGCTGCGCGATGGCCAGGTGCTGCTGAAGACGGAACAGATTTCGATCGACATCTGCGCGGCCGGCCGCATGCACGAGAACGCACCGGACGGCGACATCCTGGCGATGGGGGGCGTCATGCCCTGCAGCACCGTGTCGCGCGTGCTGGCATCGCGCCATGTCGGCTTCAAGGAAGGCGACTGCGTGCTCGCGCACAGCGGCTGGCAGAGCCACGACCTGGTCGATGGCGCCGAGATCCGGCGCAAGCTGTATGCCGCCGTGGCGCCCGTCGGCGCCGCCCTCGGCGTCTACGGCCTGTATGGCTTCATCGCCTGGTCGGCGGTGCGCGAAGTCTGCGTGCCACGCCCGGGCGACACCATGGTGCTGGCCGCCGCCAGCGGACCGATCGGCGCCACCGCCGGGCAACTCGCGCAGCAGCACGGCGCACGCGTCGTCGCGGTGACCAGCAGCGACGAGAAGTGCAGGCATGTGCGCGAGCAGTACGGCTTCGAGGTGGCGCTGGACCGCCACGCACCGGACTTCGCCGACCAACTGCAGGCCGCCTGCCCCGACGGCATCGACATTTTCCTGGAAGGCGTGCACGGCCACTGCATCGATGCGGTGATGCCGCTGCTCAACGACGGTGCGCGCCTGCCGCTGTGCGGCATCATGGAAGGCGAACTGTGGCCGTCGATGTCGGCGGACCGGCTGCCGGCCTTCTTCAACGCCGTGCTGATGCGGCGGCTCGTCGTACGCTCGTTCACCCACCGCGACATCACCCGCCTGCATCCGCAGCACCTGGTGGACCCCGCGTTCCTCAGCGACATGGGCGCGCTGTTGCGCAACGGCCAGGTGCACTGGCACGAACAGGTCCTCGACGGACTGGAGCAGGCGCCGCGCGCGCTGGCGCTGCTCGCGCGCGGCGACAACCTCGGCAAGCTGATCGTCCGCATCGCCTGACCCCTGCCGGATGTCATGGTGACCTTCAGCGACACGCGTTGGTCCGGAGGACTTCATGACGTCGTGCGAGGTCGCCGTGCTGCCTACAGTCGGAGGCCCTCGACTTCCCAGGCGACATCGCGATGCCCCGCTTCCCCTGCACCCTCCTCCTGGCCGGCAGCGCGTTCGTCGCATCCGCGGTTCAACCCGCGCTGGCGCAGATGCCCGACCCGTCCGTGTTCGCGCAGGCCGCGAACGTCGCGCGCCTCAGCGATTCCGATGCGACCTGCGAACAGCTCTACGCTGAAGCCGAATGGCTGGGCACGCGCATCGCCGCCCTGCCGCAGGCGGCCGATCCGATGGTGCTGTCGCGCCAGGCTACCGAGGACATGCGCCAGGCACAGAAGAAGATGATGGGCGGCCAGCGCGCGCGCAGCTTCGGCAGTGCGCTGCTCGGGCTGGTGCCGGGCGCCGGCATGGCCGCCGGCGCGCTGTCCTCGCTCGGCGGGCGTCCCAATACCGACGCCATGTACGACGCGATGGACAAGACCATGAAGGCGCAGCAGGACAGCATGGCGACGATGGCGCAGCACGCACAGCTGCATGGTCGCCGCGAACACGTGACCGACCTGTTCCTGAAGCGGTCCTGCAAGGTGTCCACGCTGGACCGGACCGCGGTGTCACGGGCCACGTCGGAGCTGGATGCGGGTGTCGCACCCGGCGCCGGCGCCGCACCGGATGCGTCCGTCACGGAGTGACGGACGCCGTCGGGATCAGCCCGGGCCGGTACGTTCCGCTTCGCGCTGCAGGCGGATCTGCGCATCGACCGCGGCGATGGCGGTCATGTTGATCACGCGGCGCGGCGTGGCACTGGTGGTCAGGATGTGCACCGGCTTGGAGATACCCATCAGGATCGGCCCGATGGCCACGCCGTCGGTCACCACGCGCACCATGTTGTAGGTGATGTTGGCCGCATCCAGGTTGGGCATGACGAACAGGTTCGCGCGGCCCGACAGCGTGCTGCCCGGCATCATCCGGCTGCGCAGCACCTCGTCCCACGCGGTGTCGCCCTGCATCTCGCCATCGACGTTGAGGTCGGGCTTGCGCTTCAGCAACAGCTCGCGGACCTTGCGCATCTTGATCGAACCCGGCGTCTCGTGGCTGCCGAAGTTGGAGTGCGACAGCAGCGCGATGCGCGGCTCGATGCCGAACAGCTTCAGGCGGTACGCGGCCTGCAGCGTCGCTTCGGCGATCTGCTCGGCGGTGGGGTCGTCCTGCACGTGGGTGTCGAGGAAGAAGTACGCGCCCTGGTTATTGATCACGCCAGTCATCGCCGAGGTCGACTGCACGCCCGGATCCAGCGGGATCATGCTGCGCACGTAGCCCAGCTTCTTGTGGAAGCGGCCGACGATGCCGGTGATCATCGCATCGGCTTCGCCGCGCGCCACCATCACCGCCGCGATCAGCGTGGGCCGCGAGCGCATCAGGTTCTTCGCGGCCGACGGCGTGACGCCACGGCGCGAAGTCAGCGCGTGGTAGTGCTGCCAGTAGTCGTTGAAGCGCGGATCGTCGTCCTGGTTGGTGATCTCGAAGTCGACGCCGGCACGCATGCGCAGGCTCAGCCGCTGGATGCGCGCCTCGATCACGTCCGGGCGGCCGATCAGGATCGGGAACGCCAGGCCTTCATCGATCACGGTCTGCACGGCGCGCAGCACGGTCTCTTCCTCGCCTTCGGCATAGACCACGCGCTTCTTGTCGGCGCGCGCACGGTCGTAGACCGGCTTCATCATCAGGCTGGTGCGATAGACGAACTGGCCCAGCTTCTCGCGGTACGCCCACATGTCGGGGATCGGGCGCAGCGCCACGCCGGAGTCCATCGCCGCCTGCGCGACCGCGGCGGCCACTTCCACCAGCAGGCGCGGGTCGAACGGACGCGGGATGAGGTATTCGGGGCCGAAGCACGGCACGTCGTCGCCGTAGGCGCTGCCGAGGTCGGACGCCTCGCGCCGCGCCAGCTTGGCGATGGCGTGCACGCAGGCGACCTTCATTTCTTCGTTGATCACCGTGGCGCCGACATCCAGCGCGCCACGGAAGATGTACGGGAAGCAGAGCGCGTTGTTGACCTGGTTCGGGTAGTCGCTGCGGCCGGTACCGATGATGACGTCCGGGCGCACGGCCTTGGCGTCCGCCGGGGAGATTTCGGGGTTCGGGTTGGCCAGCGCCAGGATGACCGGCTTGTCCGCCATCGTGGCGACCATCTCCGGCTTGAGGATGCCGCCGGCCGACAGGCCCAGGAAGATGTCCGCACCTTCGACGATCTCCGCCAGCGTGCGCTTGGCGGTGTCGCGTGCGTAACGCGCCTTGTCGGGGTCCAGGTTCGGACGACCGGTGTAGATGACGCCGTCGCGGTCGAAGGCCAGGATGTTCTCCGGCTTCAGGCCCAGCGCGACCAGCATGTCGAGGCAGGCGATGCCCGCCGCGCCGGCGCCGCTGGTGGCCAGCTTCACGTCGCCGATCTTCTTGCCGATCACTTCCAGCGCGTTGACCACCGCCGCACCGACGATGATCGCCGTGCCGTGCTGGTCGTCGTGGAAGACCGGGATCTTCATCCGCTCGCGCAGCTTGCGCTCGACGATGAAGCACTCCGGCGCCTTGATGTCTTCCAGGTTGATGCCGCCGAAGGTCGGCTCCAGCGAGGCGATGATGTCGACCAGCTTGTCGGGGTCGGTCTCGTCGATCTCGATGTCGAACACGTCGATGCCGGCGAACTTCTGGAACAGCACGCCCTTGCCTTCCATCACCGGCTTGCCGGCCAGCGCGCCGATGTTGCCCAGGCCGAGCACGGCGGTGCCGTTGGTGACCACGGCCACCAGGTTGCCGCGCGCGGTCAGTTCGCTGGCGGTCTTCGGGTCCTCGACGATCGCCTCGCAGGCATAGGCCACGCCCGGCGAATACGCCAGCGCCAGGTCACGCTGCGTCAGCATCGGCTTGGTGGGGGCGACCTTGATCTTGCCCGGCGGAGACAGGCGGTGGTATTCCAGCGCGGCCTGCTTGAAATCGTCGTTCGTCATTGCGGAAACGGTGCCTGTGGTGAAGGCGGGGGAGCAGCGATTCTACCCCTTCCCCGCCGGGGCCGGACCCGGCCGGTTACGGTGCTGCGTCACGCCACGGTCATGCAGCCTTCGCTCAAGGGGCGATGAAGCGGCAGGCATCGCGTGCCTGCGACACACGGCCGCAGGTATCCGCGAATGCGGTGGCGGCGGGCCGTTTGCCGCTGTCCAGCCACTGTTCGAGCACCTGCAATGCGCTGGCGTATGTCGCATCCTGCAGCCGGCTGTGGTCGCTTTCGTCGGTGAGGGCCTGCAGCAGCAGGTCGCTGCGTCCGGCCGCTTCCACGGTGGCGGCATAGATCGCCTCGGCCTCGTACGACACGGTCGGATCGTGGCGCGCGTGCACGGTGACGGTCGGCCGCACGATCAGGCCAGACAGGTCGGCGTCGTAGGCGAGCATGGCGACGGCCGCGGGATCGGCGCTGAAACGCTCGACGCCGGCATTGAGCGCGCGGTCGTCGCGCGATCCGCGATACACCGTCTTGTGGTTGTCGAACGGGTTGCGGCCGCCGAGCCGCTTCTGCACGACGTCCTGGAAATGGAACGTGCCCCAGGCGAGGTGCGCGACCAGCTGTTTCTCGGCCACGCCGGTGACGGCGAGGATGTCGCGCAGGTTCGCCGCCTGCGCCGGCGTGCGCTTCGACGCCGACTGGTCGACACCGGTGCACGCGTCCACGCGCGTGCGCAGGTCGTCGCGCGTCATCTTCGCGCCGGCCGGCAGCCCTTGCCACAGCGGGTACTGTGCTTCATCGGCCGCCGGATGGTTGCGGCAGTAGTACTGGTAGACCGCGCGCAGGTCGGCGCGGAAGCCGTAGCCGCGCGTGCCGCCGGACAGCAGCCCGTTGGTGGTCAGCACGCCGTCGTAGTTGGCGCGTCCGTCGATGTCGAGCGCATACAGCTCGGCCACCTTCGCCGCCACGTTGCCACCCCACGACTGGCCGTGCAGCAGCGTGCGCTCCGGGCGGCCCCAGCGCGACCAGAACACGCGACGGCTGACGTCCACGTCGGCGGCCGCCATGCGTACGCCATAGCCACCGCGGCGGTAGGTGCTGCCGATCCACGCATAACCGCTGCGCACCATCACCGCGAAGCGGTCCAGGTCTTCCGCAGAATCGCCCGCTTTAGGCGCACCCAGCCGCGGCCCGCCGTGCGCGTGCACGATGAGCCGGCGGTTCCACGTCTTCGGCATCGCCACCAGCAGCCATGCCCCGTTCGCATCGCGGGCCTCGTGGCAGTCGACCTGTGTGCCGACCGAGGCGGGACAGGCGACCGGAGCGAACGTCGCCTTGCCGTCGGCATCGGCCGCCCCGGCAGGCAGGGCGACCGTGCCCAGCACGGCAAGCACGGTGGCGATCCAGCGACGGCTCATGCTTCGCATCGTGCCTGCGTCCTCCTCAGAACGAACGGGCGATGTTGACGTACCAGTAGCGACCCCACGGATTGTGCAGCGAACCGCGGTAACCGCCATCGGCCAGCGACGGGCCTTCGTCGGTCAGGTCGCGCACGCCCAGGCGCACGGCGGTGCCATCGGGGAAGCGGTACTGGCCGTACAGGTTGTGGGTCAGGCGCTGGTCGACCACCCACGGGTCGCCCGAGAGACCCAGCAGCTGCGGCTGTTCGAACGAACTCATGTACTGCGCCGAATAGCCCACGCGCCATGCCGCCTTGTTCCAGGTCAGCGAACCGCTGGCACGCCATTCCGGGCGGCCGTTCTGGCCGATCAGCTGGCTCGGGTCGGGCAGCGGCGTCAGCGGATCGATGGTGCCCGCCGCACGCGCCGCATACAGCGCGTTGACGATGTCGCCCGGATCGCGGGTGAACTCCAGCAGGCGGGTCGCGTTGAGGTTGACCGAGAACGAACCGAAGCGCGTGCGGCGCAGCGACCAGTCCAGGCCGAAGTCCAGGCCACCGGCGGTCTGCGGCTGCAGGTTGATGAAGCGGTCGTTGATGGCGGTGACGCGGCCCACGGGATCGATGCCGGTGCCGGCGAACGCGTCGATGTCCTCCTGCGTCGGCGCCTCGCGCACCACCAGCGGGTTGCTGCCGCCGCCGACGCGCGCCAGGTAGTCCACTGTCAGCGCGGTCTGCGCGCCCAGCAGGCCGACGATCTTCTCCTGCTCGATCTTCCAGCGGTCGACGGTGAAGGTGAAGCGGCCGAAGCGCTCAGGGATGAAGGTCGGCTGGAACACCACGCCGAACGAGGTGTTGGTGCTCTCTTCCGGTTCCAGGTCCGGGTTGCCGGCCACCAGCAGCGACGCGCCCGAGGTGCTCTGTCCGCAGGCGCTGAACGAGGCGATGCGGCCGGCACGCAGGTCGGCCTCGCAGCGGATGTGGTCCACGCCACTGGCCAGGCGTGCGTACTGGGTGGCGTTGGTCTGCTCCAGGTTCGGCGCGCGGAAGCCTTCGGAGTAGGAACCACGCAGGCGCAGGCCCTCCACCAGGTCCCACGCCAGCGCCACCTTGGGCTTGGCGACGGAGCCGAAGTCGGAATAGTGCTCGTAGCGGCCAGCCAGCTGCATGTCGAGGCGATGCACCAGCGGGATGCCCATGTCTTCCGACACCAGCGGCACCGCGAATTCGACATAGGCCGAACCGACGTTGCGCGAGCCGCGCGTATCGGGGTTCGGGCTGACCGCCGCGACATTGCTGAGGTTGGTGGCGCCGGTGACCATGTCCGTGAAGGTGTAGGTGCCATCGAGGTTGGCATCGCGATCGTCGCGCTGCGTCTCGCGGCGCGCTTCCGCACCGAACGCCATGCCGACACTGCCGGCCGGCAGCGCGAACAGGTCGCCGCGGCTCATCTTGAAGTCGGCCATCGTCAGCGTGGTGCGCGACTCGCGCACCAGGTCGAACACGATGCCGTCAATCGCCGCCTGCGAACTCGGCGAGCAGTCGCCGTAGCTCGGCGTGGACACGCAGCCGCCGCTGAACGGGTTGTAGGCGTCCGGCGTCGCCAGCGCCAGCTGCTGCTGCAGCTTGGTCATGTTGATGTTGGGCGAACGGTCCTCGGCCTCGGCTTCGGAGTACAGCAGCGCCGTTTCCCAGTTCCAGCCGTTCCACTCGCCGCGCAGGCCGGCGAGGAAGCGCGCCTGGTAGTTCTCCACGCGCACGCGCTGGAAGCCGGCGTCGACGTAGCGGTAGTTGCTCATCTGCACGGGCAGGCCGGCGGCGGGCACGCCGGTCAGGCCGGGCAGGCGGTTCGGGTTCGGCGAACCATCGGGCAGCGTGGCGGCACCGAACGGATTCCAGTAATTGGTAGCCGGGATCCACAGGCTGTTGAGGTTGACCACCGGCGGCTGCGTCGCTTCGCTGACCGCGTGGTAGAAGCCGACTTCGCCGAACGCCTCGACGTTGTCGCCCACGTCGTAGTGGCCGGTCAGGAACAGGTTGATGCGCTCCACCGACGGCCGCACGCTGGTGCCATGGCGCGTGTCGTAGCGCATCTCGCGATTGGTGGTGTTGAAGTTGTGGTTGCCGCTGGCCAGGCACAGGTCGTTGCCGAGGCTGACGCCGCAACCGAAGCTCGACGGCTGGACGCGGAACGCGCCGGCGGTGTTCGTCACCGCCACGCCATTGGACCGGATCACCGCGCGCGGCCCGACGGTCAGGCGCGCCCACGGCGTATGCGACGAACGGCCGTCGAGCGCGGCCAGCCCGGCGAAGTCCGGATAGTCCGCGAACAGCGCGCGCAGGTCGTCGGTCGCGGTGAAGTCCTGGTCCGATGCCATCAGTTCGGAGCGGTCGGTGTAGTTCAGGAACAGCGAGACGTTGCCGCGGTCGACGTTGTGGCCGGCGAACAGGTTCACCTCGAACTCGTTCATGCCCGTGCCTTCCGCACCGCCGTAGCGCGTGCTGGCGCTGACGCCGTCGAAGTCGGTCTGCAGCACGGTGTTGACCACGCCGGCCACCGCATCGGCGCCGTAGATGGCCGCCGCGCCGTCGAGCAGGATCTCCATGCGGTCCAGGCCGGAGACCGGGATCGCGTTGGAATTGAAGCTCTGCACCGGCACCGTGCCGGTGTCGGACGTGCCCTGGCTGGTCGGGTGCTGCACCAGCCGACGACCGTTGAGCAGCACCAGCGTGTTGCCGACGCCGAGCGAGCGCAGGTTGACCGAATTGACGTCGCCGCGCGCGGCGTTGCTGGTCTGCGGATTGTTGGACGCGTCGAACAGCACGTCGCCCATCTGCGGAATGGTGCGCATCAACTCGTCGCCGGAGATCGCGCCGGAGGCATCGATCTGGTCCGCGCCGACCACCAGCACCGGCAGCGCATCGGTGGTGGCCGCGCCCTGGATATGCGAGCCGACCACGGTGACCTTGTCCAGCGTGGTGGCCGGTTCCTCCGCGGGCGCCGACTGCGGTGCCGGCGCGGCCGGTGGCGTGGTGTCCTGGGCGGCGGCGGCATGGATCACCGCCAGCAAGGCCAGGGTCAGACTGCTGCGCAACGGGGTGCGGCGTGGGTTCAAGGCATGCATCGTTCAGTCCCTCCTCTGAAGACGTGGTGCGGCCAGCGTCAGTCGGCCGTGAGTCGTGTCGGATCGCCCGGGCCTGCGGCCGGATCGGGTGCGGCGGCGATCGGGGCGGACGGTCCGCCCAGCGCGCGCGCCAGCGCATCGCGGTCGAGCGCGTTCTCCCAGCGCGCGACCACCAGCGTGGCCACCGCGTTGCCGGTGAAGTTGGTCAGCGAGCGGCATTCGCTCATGAAGCGGTCGATGCCGAGGATCAGCGCCATGCCGGCGACCGGCACTTCCGGCACCACCGCCAGCGTCGCGGCCAGCGTGATGAAACCGGCGCCGGTGACGCCTGCGGCGCCCTTCGAACTCAGCATCGCCACCAGCAGCAGCATGATCTGGTGGCCCAGGCTCAGTTCGGTATTGGTGGCCTGCGCGATGAACAGCGCGGCCAGCGTCATGTAGATGTTGGTGCCGTCCAGGTTGAACGAGTAGCCGGTCGGCACGACCAGGCCGACCACGGACTTCGATGCGCCGGCGCGCTCCATCTTCTCCATCAGCGACGGCAGCGCGGACTCGGACGACGACGTGCCCAGCACCAGCAGCAGTTCCGCCTTCAGATAGCGGATCAGGCGGAAGATCGAGAAGCCACACCACCACGACACCAGGCCGAGGATGACGACCACGAACAGCAGCGAGGTCAGGTAGAACGAACCGACCAGCCACGCCAGGTTGACCAGCATGCCGACGCCGTACTTGCCGATGGTGAAGGCGATGGCGCCGAACGCACCGATCGGTGCGGCGCGCATCAGGATGTGTACCAGCCGGAAGACCGGCGTGGTCAGCGCTTCCAGCACGGTCAGCACCGGGCGGCCCTTCTCGCCGACCAGCGCCAGCGACAGGCCGAACAGCACCGCCACGAACAGCACCTGCAGGATGTTGTCGCCCACCAGCGGGCTGACCAGCGTCTTCGGGATGATGTCCATCAGGAAGCCGACCAGCGACAGCTCGTGCGATTTCTGCACGTAGTCCTGCACCGCGGACTGGTCCAGGTCGGCCGGATTGATGTTCATGCCGGCGCCGGGCTGCACCACGTGCGCCACGATCAGGCCGACCACCAGCGCCAGCGTGGAGAAGAACAGGAAGTACGCCATCGCCTTGGCGAACACGCGGCCGACCGTACGCAGCTGGGTCATGCCGGCGATGCCGGTGACGATGGTCAGGAAGATCACCGGCGCGATGATCATCTTCACCAGCTTGATGAAGGCATCGCCCAGCGGCTTCATCGATTCGGCCAGCGCCGGCTCGAAATGCCCCAGCGTCGCGCCCAGCACGATGGCCACGATCACCTGGAAGTACAGCTGCCTGTACAGCGGCACCTTCGGCGGCGGCACGTAGGGGGTATCGGCCAGGTGCATGGGGGACACTCCGTGGATGGCGACGCCACCCGGATCGGCGGCCGGCATGTTGTACCCCCGCATCGCCGCCGCGCCGATAACCTATTGGTACTAGCCCGCCCCGATGCTGCGCCGCACCTTTTAGACTGCGGCCCATGCTGCGTGCCCGCCGCCACCGCCAGATCCTGCTGGTCCTGCTGTCGATCCTCGGCGGCGCTGCGCTGGTGATGGCGCTGGCCTACCATGCGGCCGGCACGCGCGCGCAACGTGCGGAAACGGCGCAGCTGGAGCGGCAGCTGGACCTGCATGCGCAGGCGCTGCAGCAGCGCATCGACCGCTACCGCACGCTGCCGCAGGTGCTGGCGCAGGACCCCGACCTGCGCGCGGCGTTGCTGGCGCCGGTGGACGACGCGCGCCGCAACGCGCTCAACCAGCGCCTGGAGGACGCCAACAGCGTCACCCGCTCGTCCACGCTGACGCTGATCGACCGCCACGGCATCGCGCTGGCAGCCAGCAACTGGCGCGCGCCGACCAGCAACGTCGGCGAGGACTACAGCTTCCGTCCCTACGTGAAGCAGGCGCTGCGCGACGGGCAGGGGCAGTTCTACGGCATCGGCCTGACCACCGGCGAGCCGGGCTATTTCCTGTCGCAGGCAATCACCGGCGATGGCGGCGACGTCATCGGGCTGATCGTCATCAAGATCGAACTGGACGCGCTGGAACAGGAATGGCTGCAGACGCCGGACATCGTGCTGGTCAGCGACGCGCACGGCGTGATCTTCCTCGCCAGCCAGGATGCCTGGCGCTATCGCACGCTGCGGACGCTGACCGATGCCGATCGCCGCGAGCTGGCCGCCACCCGCCAGTACGCACGGCAGACGCTCACGCCGCTGCAATGGCAGGACCTGTCCGCGCCGGGCGATGGCGCACGCCGCGTGCAGCTGCGCGATCCCGCGCTTCCCGGCACGGTGCTGTGGCCGTCGATGGCGCTGCCGGAAGAAGGCTGGCAACTGCATCTGCTGCACGACGCGTCGGCGATCACCGCGGCGGGGCGCACCGCCGCCCTGGCCGCCGGCGGCGCCTGGCTGGCGCTGTCGTTCCTCGTGCTGTTCATGCAGCAGCGCCGCCGGATCGCACTGCTGCAGCGGCGCAGCCGCGAGGAACTGGAAACCGTATTGCAGCAGCACGCGCAGGAACTGCGCACCGCCCGCGACGGCATCGTCGAGGCCGCGCGCTCGGCCGATGCCGGCCTGAGCCGCAGCCTGGAGCACCTGCCGCAGGGCGTGGTCATCATCGATGCCGACCTGCGCCTGGTGGCGTGGAACTCGCGCTACATGGACCTGTTCCGCTTCCCGCCCGAGCTGATCCACGTCGGCCGACCGATCGAGGACGTATTCCGCCACAACGCGCGTCGTGGCCTGCTGGGACCCGGCCCGGTGGAAGAGGCGATCCAGCGCCGGCTGGACCACCTGCGCAGCGGCAAGCCGCACATGCGCGAAAGCGAGAAGGACGACGGCGTGGTGCTGGAGATCCGCGGCAATCCGCTGCCGGACGGCGGCTTCGTCACCAGCTACGCCGACATCACCAGCTACAAGCACGCCGCACGCGACCTGCGCTCGCTGGCCGATGCGCTGGAACACCGTGTCGAAGAGCGCACTCGCGCGCTCGCCGAGGCCACGCAGGCGGCGGAGAACGCCAACCGCTACAAGACGCGCTTCGTCGCCTCCGCCGTGCACGACCTGCTGCAACCGCTGAACGCCGCGCGCATGTTCGTGTCGGCGCTGCGCGGCCGGCTGCACGACGACGAGGCGCATCGCCTCGCCGACCACGTCGACAATGCGCTGGCCGCGCAGGACGCCATCCTCAACAGCCTGCTCGACATCGCCCGGCTGGAATCCGGCACGCTGCCGACGCAGGTGCGCGACTTCGCGCTGGCGCCGCTGCTGGAAACCCTGCTGCGCGAGTTCGGCATGCTCGCCGAAGGCCGCGGCCTGGTACTGGACGGCGTCGCGACCCGCGCCATCGTGCGCAGCGATGAAGCCTTGCTGCGCCGCATCCTGCAGAACTTCCTGTCGAACGCGCTCCGCTACACGCCGCGCGGGCGCGTGCTGCTGGGCGTGCGCCGGCGCGGCGATCGCGTGCGCATCGAGGTGCACGACCAGGGACCGGGCATTCCGGACAGCCTGCAGGCGGAGATCTTCGAAGAGTTCCGCCGCCTCAACGACGGCGTCGCCAACGACCGCGGCGCCGGCCTGGGCCTGGCCATCGTGGAGCGCATCGGTCGCCTGCTCGGCCACCGCATCGGCCTGCGCTCGCAGCTCGGCCGCGGCAGCGTGTTCTGGGTGGAACTGCCGCGTGGCACCGCCGGCATTGCGGCCATCGACGCACCACCGGCGCAGGCCGACGTCGACGACGGGTCGCCGCTGCGTGGCCGCCACGTGTGGTGCGTGGACGACGATCCGCGCGTCTGCGACGCCACCCGCGCACTGCTCGAACGCTGGGAGTGCCACGTCGGCCTGGCCGCCGGTCCGGCCGATGCGATGGCGGCGGGGGTGCCCGGCCAGGCGCCGGACCTGCTGTTGCTCGACGTGCGGCTGGGCGACACCGACGGACCCTCGCTGTACGTACGCCTGTGCGAGCGCTGGGGCAGTGCGCCACCGGTGATCCTGGTCACCGCCGAGCGCGACGAGGCGCTGCGCGCGCTGGCGCTGGAACACGGCTGGGGGTTCCTCGCCAAGCCGGTGAAGCCGGCCGCGCTGCGCGCACTGATGACCCAACTCCACGTGCGCCGCGCACGCTGAGGATCGACCCGATGCCGTGCCAATGCTGACCTACGTCATTCCCGTCCTCGCCATCGTGCTGCTCGGCGCCGCGCTGCGTCGGGTGCGGCGCGTCCCCGACGGCCTGTTCCCGGCGATGGAGTGGTTTTCCTTCCACGTGGCGTTCCCTGCGCTGCTGTTCGTCGGCGCCGCACGGCTGAAACTGTCGGCCAACGATGCGCTGGACCTGGCGCTGGCCGCGCTGCTGCCGACGCTGGTGCTGACCGGCGTGGTGCTGCTGGCGCTGCGGCTGGCGCCACGCCTGCCCGGCCCCAGCCGCTCATCCGTCGTGCAGGGCGCGGTGCGGCCCAGCAGCTACTTCGGGCTGGCGGTGGCGGCGCTGCTGTTCCCGCCGGAGACCACCGCGATGGTGATGCTGGCGCTGGCGATCTGCCTGCCGGTGGTCAATGTCATCGCCGTCGTCGCGCTGGCGGTGTGGGGCAGCGGCGATGCCAGCGCGCGTGGCATCGCGCTGGCGCTGGCGCGCAATCCCATCATCCTGTCGACGCTGGCCGGCCTGCTGTACAACCTCAGCGGTCTGCCGCTGCCCGTGCCGCTGGCCGCGGCGCTGGACATCCTCGCCGATGCGGCACTGGCGCTGGGGCTGCTGTGCGTCGGCGGCGGACTGCAGTTCCGGCGCGACCACGTGCGGCCCGCGCTGCTCGGCGCGACCTCCGCATTGAAACTGCTCGCGCTGCCGCTGCTCGCCGTGCTGGTGTGCCGGTGGCTGGACGCCAGCACGCCGGTGACGGTCGCGGCGTGCTTCTACGCGGCGCTGCCGACCGCATCGAACGCCTACATCATGGCGCGGCAGATGGGTGGCGATGCGCCGCTGATGGCCTCGCTGGTGACGTGTCAGACGCTGCTCGCCGCCGCGACGGTGCCGCTGGCGATGCAGCTGCCGGCCTGGCTCGGCTGACTCACTCGACCGGCGGGCCTTCCGGTTCCAGCGACTTCACCAGCACCGCCGCCTGCGTGCGGCTATGGCATTCCAGCTTCTTCAGGATCGCGGTGACGTGCACCTTCACCGTGTTCTCGGCAAGGCCAAGTTCGTGCGCGATCTGCTTGTTGAGCAGGCCGTCGGCCAGGCACAGCAGCACGCGGAACTGCTGCGGCGTCAGCTGCGCCAGGCGCGCCGCGAGCGCCGCATCCTGCTCGGAGCGCTCGACGGTCAGTGGCGGAAACCACGCGCCCCCGTCCAGCACCGCCGCCACCGCCTCGCCGATGGTCTCGGCCGGCGACGACTTGGGAATGAAACCGGCCGCACCGAACTGCTGCGCGCGCCGGATCACCCGCGGATGTTCGTTCGACGAGATCACCACGACCGGCACCTCGGGATGCTCGCCACGCACGTGGAGCAGTGCGGAGAATCCGTGCGCGCCCGGCATGCTCAGGTCCAGCAGTACCAGGTCGGTATCCGGCCGCGCATCCAGCGCCTGCCCCAGGCTGGCCGCGCTGGCGGCCTCGGTCACGCCGGCACCGGGCAACGCGCCTCGCAGCGCGTGGATCACGGCGGTGCGGAACAGCGGATGGTCGTCGGCGACGAGGATGGCGGGCGAACTCATGCGCCCAGTGTGCCATCGGCGGCGGACGGGGCGCGTAGCACTTTGTGGCTAGGCCGCCGGGCCCAGCTTGTCCAGGCGGATCCGGTTGGCGAACAGCGAGAACGCCAGCATGCCCGCCAGGCCGTTGGCGCGGCTGACCCAACTCGGCAGCCAGCGCGGCGGCACCAGCACGCCGGCATCGAACATCGGCTCGAACGCGGTCACGTCCTCCAGCGTCATCTTGCCGGCGAACAGGCGGCGGCACAGGCGCAGCCGGTCCTGCTGCAGCGAGCGGCGGAAGAAGGTGTGCACGCCGATCAGGCCGCGCAGGTACACGGTGTCCTTGGTGAACGCCGCGCCACCGGACGTCGGCACGCCACGGAACACGCGCTGCGCCGACGAGAAGCTTTCCGCCGCGTTCTGTCCCGCATCGGTGAAGTAGCGGAACACCTCGATGAAGTCGGCGCCTGCCAGCGCCATCGCGACCGCCTCGATGCGCAGGCTGATGCGCTTCATCCGCTCGATGTCGATGCTGCCGGTGATCTGCTCGGCGAACGTCGCCAACCCTTCCTGGGTGGCGGTGACGCGCGGCGAGGCCAGCGCCAGGCTCGGCAGCACCGCCTGCTCGCGCCCGTTCAACGCGGTCAGCGAATGCACCAGCGCCTCGTGCTGCAGCAGCTGGCGGCGGTCGTAGTCGCTGAAGGCGGCGCCATGCCGCAGCCGGATGCGGGTGGCGCCGGCGGCGGCCTTGGCGATCAGCTGGCGATCCAGTTCCACGGTGATGACGCGGCCATCGAAGAAATCGTCCAGGTCCGCCTGCAGCTGCAGCTGCAACGCAGTGGCGGACACGGGCACCTGCTCCTCGGGCGACAGCAGTTCGTGATCCAGCTCGTTGGCAATGGCGATGAAGTGGCCGGCGGCATCGCGCGTGGTCGGGCCATCGCCCGGCAGGCAGGCCTCCGGCGTGCCGAACAGCGCGATCGAATGCGTGGTCACCGCCGGCGTACCCAGCGATTCCAGCAATTGCGCGGCGATGTCCCAGCTGTGCACCGACTCGCGGAGGTAGCAGCCCAACGGATGCGACGGGTCTGCGGCAGCGGCGATGCCGGCGAGTTCGCGTCGCGCGTCACCGAAATCGAGTCGCGGATAGTCGATGACCGGCAACACGGGCTGGCCACGCTCGAAGCCTTCCAGGAACGGCGCCTGCACCTCGGCAGGCCAGCTGGCCAGGCTCAGCAGCTTGATGCCGCGCACGGCCTTGACCAGGCGCGCATCGAGCGCGGCGTGATGGGCGATGTCGGGCTGCATGGGATCCTCCGGGCGTCACTGTAGCCCACGGCGCCCGTCACTCGACTATGCTCGGGTCTCGTCCAACAGTTGCGGGGGCAGCATGCTGGAGCTTGATGCGGTGCAGACCCTGGCCTTCGCCGGCCTGGCGCTCTTCCTCGGCTATGCGCTGTGCCGCGTGGTCCCGCTGTTCTCGAAGTACAACCTGCCGGCGCCGGTGATCGGCGGCCTGGTGGTGGCCGTGGCGGTGCTGATCGCGCGCCGCTACGAGGTGACGCTGTTCACGCTGGACACCAGCCTGCAGACGCCGCTGATGATCGCGTTCTTCACCACCATCGGCGTCAACGCCAGCGTGGCGCTGCTGAAGCTCAGCGGACGCCAGGTGGTGATCTTCCTGCTGCTGGCCAGCGGCTTCGCCATCGTGCAGAACCTGCTTGGCATGGCAGTGGCGATGGGCTTCGGTCTGCATCCGCTGTTCGGCGTGCTGGCCGGCTCCACCACGCTGACCGGCGGCCCGGCGACGGGCCTGGCGTTCGCGCCGCTGTTCGAACAGGCCGGCGTGGAAGGCGCCGCCACGATCGCGGTGGCCGCGGCGATGGCCGGCATCCTCTGCGGCGGCCTGATCGGCGGACCGGTGGCCACCGTGCTGATACGCCGGCACAAGCTGTACGGCGGCGTGCGCCTGGGCGCACCGGACGAATCCGCCGCCGAGCCGACCGGCGCACGCGACACGCCCGATTTCGCCACGCGCGAGTCCGCCGCGCTGAAAAGCATCGTGGTGATCCTGGTGGCGATGTGGCTGGGCGCCGGCGTCAGCCAGGGCCTGGCCGCCGCCGGCCTCACCCTGCCCGCCTACGTCGGCGCGATGATGGTCGGTGCGCTGATCCGCTACCTCGACGACCGCACCGGCTGGATCGGCCTGCCGGTGGCGACGACGGACCTGATCGGCAACGTCTGCCTGGCGCTGTTCCTGGCGGTGGCGCTGATGAACCTCAAGCTGTGGGAACTGGCCGGCCTGGCCGCGCCGCTGCTGGTCAACCTCGCGCTGCAGGTGGTGCTGGTCGCACTGTTCTGCGGGGTGGTGTTCCGCGTGATGGGCCGCGACTACGACGCGGCGGTGATGGGCGGCGGCTTCATCGGCTTCATGCTCGGCACCACCGCGAACGCGATGGCGGTGATGCGCACGCTGGTCGAACGCTACGGCATGGCGCCGCGCGCCTTCCTCGTCGCCCCGCTGGTCGGCGCGTTCTTCATCGACTTCACCAACGCGCTGATCATCACCGGCTTCATCAACCTCTGGGATTAAGCGCGCCGTATCGCCGCGGCACGTTCAGCGGCGCAGCCGCTTGGGATTCGTGGCGCCCCAGACCGTGTACTGGTCGGCAAGGATGACGCCGGTCAGCGCCTCGATCTCGGCCTGCGTGATCTGGTCATCGCCCTGCCTGCCGAACAACACCGCTTCATCGCCGGCTTCGACGCCCGGGATGTCGGTCACGTCCACCATCGTGGTGTTCATGGTGACGCGGCCGACCACCGGGGCGCGCCGCCCGCGCACCAGCACGCTACCCTTGTTGGAATAGGCGCGGCGGTAGCCGTCCGAGTAGCCCACCGGCAGGTTCGCCAGCAGCGAGTCCCGCTGCAACACGAAGGTACGGTCGTAACTGACGGTTTCGCCGGCGCGATAGGCGTTGACCGACGCCACCCGCGACTTGAATGCCGCCACGTGCGCGAACGGGGGCTTGTCGGTGCCCCCGTAGCCGTACAGCGCGCCGCCGGTACGGGTCATGTCCAGATGCGCCTCGGGCACGTGGAGTGTGGCGAACGAATTGGCGGTGTGCAGCAGCACCTCTTCGCGCCGCAGCGCGGTGTTCGCGAACAACCAGGCGGTTTCCTGCCCGAACGCGTCGAGCACCTTCAGCACGTCCGCGCGTTCCTCCACCGGAAAGTGCGTCATCATGCCGACGACGCGCAGGCCCGGTGTTTCCACCAGTTCGCGCGCGTCCTGCCGGTCACGCTCGGTGACCATGTCCAGGCCGTTGCGGCTCATGCCGCCGGCGTTCAGCGCCAAGTGCACGCGCAACGCGTGGCCGCGCTTGCGGGCACGCGCGCCCATCGCGAGCGCCACGTTGAGGTTGCCCACGAGTTCCTCGACCCGGTAGGGACGTGCGGCCTCCACTTCGTCCGGGGTGCCGGCGCGCACGCGCATCACCGCCCCCTTGAAGCCGCAGGCCCGCACCATGCGGGCCTCCTCGTTGCTGGCGATACCCACGTACGGCACGCGCGCCTTGATGAGGCTGGGCATCACCATGTCGATGCCGATGCCGTACGCATCGGCCTTCACGATGGCGCACAGCCGCGCGCCACCCGCCAACGCCGCCTGCACCAGGCCCAGGTTGTGCTCGAACACCACCGGATCGACTTCGATCCACGCATTGGCCGCGACGGCGCGCCGCTTTCCCGGCATGCCAAGCAAAGGCGCTGCGTGCGCATCGAGTGCGGCGGCCACGGTCGTTCCCATCACCGCCGCGATGAAACTGCGGCGGCCGAAGGAGGCCACGGGGCGCTTATCCGCCATGGCGGCCTCCCACCGGCGCCGCCTGGACGGGGCGCCGCCTCATTCGAACCGGTACTCCACCGACAGCGCGAACGAGCGGCCGCGCGGATCGGCCACGCGCGGCTCCCAGGCCGCGCCGGAAGCGAAGTCCACCTGGTGCGCGGTGAACGGCGGGTCCTCGTTCAGCAGATTGCGCACCACGAAGGTGAACTTCGTGTTCTCCAGGCCGGCCCAGCTCAGGCTGTAGTTGTAGGTGATGTAGTCGTCGACATCAGGGTTCCAGTTCGGCGGCGTGTAGGTGCCCCCGGCCACGCTGACCGGCAGTTCGTCCTTGTAGCCGGCGCGGTAGACCTGGGTCAGCGTATGCGCCCAGGCGCCCTTGGCCCAACCGAAGGTCAAGGTGTGCTTCCACTCCAGCGGCAGGTTGTAGAACTGGACGTAGTCGCCCACCTTGTTCTTGCCGTACGGCTCGTTGGAGAGCGCCTTCTCCTTGAAACTGTCGATGTAGCTGCCGTTGAGGTTGGCGTACCAGCGGCCGCCGGCCAGTTCGCCGCTCAGGTTGGCGTCCAGTTCCACGCCGGTCATCAGGGTGCCGCCGGAGTTGATGAACCGGCGGTCGATCGCGGTCACCGCGCCGCTGCCGTTGCGGATCCAGTTGGCGGAGAACAGGTCGTAGTTCTCGATCAGCGTATCCAGGCTGGGCGAACGAATGGTGTTGGTGCGCTCGATCTGCCACCAGTCCAGGCTGACGTTGAAGTTGCTGGTGGGCGCGAAGACCAGGCCCAGGCTCTTCTGCTTGGATTCTTCCGGCTGCAGGTCGACCTTGCCGCCGGTGATGATGGTCGGCTGGATCAGCTCGCACCCCGGCACCGCCGAGTTGGCGACGCCGCTCGGGCACGTGGCCGGATCGGCCAGATCGCGGCCGAAGTAGTCCACCTGGTTGACGCCGGCGAACAGCTTGGTGAACTCGGGCACCTTGAACCCGGTGCTGTACGCACCCCGGAAGGCCAGCGATTCGATCGGCTGCCATTTGAACGACATCTTGGGATTGGTGGTGCCACCGAAGGTGTCGTAGTCATCGCGGCGCACCGCCAAGGTCAGGTCCAGCGCTTTCACCACCGGCAGGTAGACCTCGGCATAGATCGCCTTGACGTCGCGGCGCACCTGCGGCAGTTCGCTGGTTTCGTCGAACGGCGCCTGGTAGATGGTGTTGTAGTTGAGCGGCAGTCCGTTCAACTCCTGGACCCCGCCGAACTTGAACTCTTCACGGCGAGCCTCGACGCCGGTCGCCAGCTGCACCTCGCCTCCCCACAGGTTGAAGCCCAGGCCGCCGCTGGCGCTGGCGTCGACGGTGGTGACGACGGACTCGCCGCCGTAGAGGCTCACGCCGGTGGCCGACGCCGCCTGCAGTGCGGCCATGCCTTCGGGGCTCTGCTGCTGGCCCGGCATCAGGAACGGGTTGAGCAGTCCGCTGCCGAGCGCCTGCTGCAGTCCGCTGGAGAAGTAGTACCCGCCCATCAGCATCGATTCCGCGTTGCTGGACGCGCGCGACAGGCCGACGTCGTAGTCCCAGTCGCCGAAACTGCCTTCCACCCCGGCAAGCAGGCGATAGGCCTTGGTGGTGGTCTCGATCTGGCGTGGACCACAGGCCATGCAGCGCCAGCGGTAGGGAATGCGGTTGCCGTACACCAGGTTGGCCGAACCGAAATAGCCGGCCAGGGCGTTGAAGATGGTGTTGTAGGTGCTGCGCGTGCTGTCGTTCAGCGGATACCACGTGCTCGGGTTGAGCACGGAGGTGGCCGATGCGCTGGACGTGAGCTGCAGCGGCTCGTACTCGCGCCGGGACTCCACCCTCGACCCCATCGCCTCGGCATAGACACGGTGGTTCTCACCGATCCTGAACGTCGCTCGCCCCAGGACCTGCAGGCTCTCCTGCGGTTGCTGCAAGGCCTGCGCCGCCGGGTAGTCCCAGGCGCAGGCGTACTTGGAGCTGGCGCTGTCCCACAGGCGGTAGTCGTAAGGCCCCATCGCGGGGCCGCCATTCTCGCAGCCGGCCCCGCCGGGCAGGTTGAGGATGTTGATGAAGCGCTGGGAGCCGCCGCCGGCCGGATCGGCCAACGATCCATTGATGATGCCGCCGGTCGCATTGGTCACCGTGGCGAACGGCGTGCCGCGCGTGTCCGGCGATACGCCGCGGTCGGGCTGGAAGCTGTTGGCGAAATCCCGCTGGTAGCTGCGCAGGATCTCCGCCTGCCGGTAGGTGACCGTACCCCAGGCGTTCCAGCCGTCCGCATCCAGGTCGCCCATGCCGCCCAGCACGCTGTACGTATAGATTTCGCCACCGCCGTCCTGCGGCACGTCGAAGCCCGCATTGACGGTGACGCCGCGGTAGTCGGTGCGGGTGATGAAGTTGATGACGCCACCGATGGCGTCCGTGCCGTACACCGCCGAGGCGCCATCGCGCAGCACTTCGACGCGGTCGATGGCCGCGAACGGGATCGAGTTCAGGTCCACGGCCTGGCCGCGCAGGCCGTGCGTGGCGACCCGGCGCCCGTTGAGCAGCACCAACGTGGCATCCGAACCCTGCCCTCGCAGGTTGGCGCCGGACACGCCCGCCGTACCGCGCAGTTCGCCCAGGTCCATGTCGACAGCCGCCGAGGTCAGGCCGTCGGCGCCATTGCCGGCGATGTTGAGGAACTGCAGCAACTGTTCCGCCGAGGTGATGCCCTGCGCATCGATCTCCGCCTTCTGCACGATGGTGATCGGCAGTGCCGCCTCCACGTCGGTGCGCTTGATGCGCGAGCCGGTGACGGAAACCCTGTCCAGTGTGGTCGTCGCCGGCGCCTGTCCGCCGTCCTGCGCCATCGCGGGCACGGCCATCGCGGCCAGCAGGGCCGTACTAAGGAGGTTCAAGCGGAGGACTTGGTGCGTTTGCATGGCGTTACCTTCGGGGTGGGCTGGGCGATGGAGGGACAGGATCGATACACAGGTCGGGCGGCATCGCCGAGGGCGGGATGCGGACAGCACGGCGCACGCCCCGGTCAATGCGGTTCGGGCGGTTCGCCGTCCAGGAACAGCGCGCCGATCGCCATTGCGGTGTCGTATGGCGTCGGGTCGTTGCGGTTGCTCAGCAGGATCACGGTCAGGCGCTGCTTCGGCCAACGCACCAGGGTGTTGCGGAAGCCGATGCTCTCGCCGCTGTGCCACTGCCGGCTGCCGTCTTCGTTGATCCGCCAGCCGTAGCCGTAGTAGGTCGCTTCGGGACCGTCGGCGACCTTCACCTGTTTGCCGAAGGCCTGCGCGCGGGTGGCCGCACTGAGCAGACGATCGTCGTCGAGGGCCGCATCCCAGCGTGCAAGGTCGTCGATGCTGGAATAGATCCCGCCGTCGCCGAGCACGGCACTGTACGCATTCTGGTCGGTGCGCTCCCACCCCTCGCCGGTCGCGCTGTATCCCCAGGCACGGTGCGGCACCTCGGGGCCTCCGTCGACGCGCGCCAGCGAATCGCGCATGCCGAGCGGCGCGAAGATGCGGGCATGCAGGAACTCGGCGAAACTCATGCCCGAAGCGCGCTCGACCACCAATGCAAGCAACGCGTAACCGCTGTTGCTGTAGCGGTAGGTGCTGCCGGGCGTGAAGTACAACCGGTCCTGTGCGGCCAGCAGCGCGAGCACCCCGGCGTCGCTGATCTGGCCCTCATAGGGCTTGGCCATCAGGTCTTCGTAGTCGAGCAGGCCGGAGGTGTGGGTAAGCAGGTGACGCACGGTGATGGCATCGTCCGATGCCGGCAGCGAAGGCAGCCACGTGCGCACGGGATCATCGATCGCCAGCCGGCCATCCTGCACGAGCAGCAGGACCGCGGCGGAGGTGAACTGCTTGGTCACCGACGCGAGCCGATAGTTGGTCGACGGCCCGGCCTCGACCTGCCGCTCCAGGTCGGACCGCCCGTAGCCCTGCCTCACCACGGCTTGGCCGTCCTTCAGCACGAGCAACGACGCGCCGGGGACGTCGCCGTCGTAGGGATGCATCAGGCGGCCGATCTCGGCCTGCTGTACCGCGGACAGGGCAGGCACGCTTGGCGCGCCAGCGGCCTGCACCAGGCAAGGGGTCGCACACAGAACGAGGAGGACGAGGAAGCGCCTCATGCCGGAGGCCTGCCATAGCGTCCCGCAGCGCTCCAAACCCGCGCGTGAGGGCGGGCCGATCGGCGGTAGTGCCGGATTCGCATAGCGGCTCCCGGACGAAAGAATCAAGACGGTTGGAAAGTGGCGTTGGCTTGCGAAGCCGGAGCGGTGGGCGGGCGTGCATCCCCACGCTCCGTGTTGCTGTCTTGAACTCCTGTCGATCCGGTTTCCCCTCGGATCGCATCGCATGTGCCGCCGTCGTTTTCCAGCTGTTTAGCATGGCGTCTTCGAGAACGTCAACGCGCCGGCAGAGGCGTGTTCCCACCCCGCGAAACCGCACTTCCGCACCATCGCCGGCGCACGCCATGCGAGGGCGGAAGGCATCCTCCTCCGTGCGGAAAACCCATCGAATCTGCTGCTTATCTCGTGTGCCCCGACCTCCGCGACACCACCGGGCGGCACACGCCCGCACGCCGGCTGGCCACGCACCGAACGCGCAGCCCATAACCTGCAGTTGGTACTCGCAGAACGAATATGAGGGGAAACGACATCCCAGACGTCATGCACGCGGCACGGCCTTCGTGCGAACACTTTCATTTGTCACCAATCCGGGGACGGAGGAACGACCACGACGACACGCCCACCGCAACCCGGCGAGACCCACGGCGCTTCCGGCGCGGGCTTCGCGCCGTCGCCGAACGGCTATAGTCGCGGCGTCGAGGCCCGCTTTTTTTGGTGGGTCGCCATCCATGATCGAGCCCCATGCGTTTCCGCCAGATCGAAGTCTTCCACGCGGTCTACACCACCGGATCCATCAGCGCCGCCGCCCGCGTGCTGCACGTCTCCCAGCCCTCCGTGAGCAAGGTGCTGCACCACACCGAACAGCAACTGGGCCTGGCGCTGTTCCGGCTGGTGCGGGGCCGGCTGGTCGCCACCGACGAGGCGCACGCACTGTTCGTCGAGGCCTCGGAGGTCTTCAAGCGACTGACCTCGCTGCAGAAGACCGCCGACAACCTGCGTGACCAGGCCGATGGGCGCATCCGGCTGGCGGTGGTGCCATCGCTGGGCCTGCACATCGCACCGCTGGCGATCGCGCGCTTCCGCGAGCGCCATCCGGACACGACGTTCGTGGTGAAGACCCTGCACCACGACGAGCTGTTCGAAGCCCTGCACGAGCGCACCTGCGATATCGCCATCGCCTACGACCCGCCGCCGCACCCGCGCCTCAAGCGGCGCGAGCTGGATACCGCGGAGCTGATGTTGATCTTCCGCCAGGCCAGCCTGCCCGGTGTTGGCGAACGCATTCCCCTGACCCGGCTCCAGGGCCAGGACATGATCGGCCTGACCGTGGGCGGCCCGGTCGGTGACCTGTTCAACCACGAACTGCGGCACCATGACGTGCAGGTGCGCGAAGTCGTATCCAACCAGACGTTCTACGTGGCCGCGGCGCTGACCCGTTATGGCGCCGGCATGGCGGTGGTGGATGAATTCACCGCACGCGCAAGCGCGGGCATGGACGCGAACGTGCTGTACCGGCCGTTCTCGCCGCCCATCCGCTACACCATCCAGTGCGTTCACCTGGACGACCGCCCGCCCTCGAAGGCGGCCAGCCAGTTCATCACCCTTTTCTCGCAGGTCTTGCGCGAATCGCGGGGTTGACGCGCGCCTTCAGCGGCGGCCGTACTTGTCCGACAGCCGCTTGTTCAACGCCTTGTTCTGCACCTTGGCATTGGACTTGTCTGCCAGCCGCGAGGCGAGCTTGTCGGCGGCGGCGGCGACTTCGTCACGCAGCTTGAGGTAGTTGAGGAAGCGGCCTTCGTCCAGCTCCTCGCGCTCGATCGCCGCGCGCACCGCGCAGCCGGGCTCGCGGTCGTGCGAGCAGTCGCGGAACTTGCACTGCTCGGCCAAGGCCTCGATATCGGCGAAACCGCCGTCGGCCAGGTCTTCCTCGCCGGTCGGCTTCAGTTCGCGCATGCCGGGCGTGTCGATCAGGCAGGCGCCCGCCGGCAACGGGATCAATGCGCGGAACGTGGTGGTGTGGCGACCACGCGAATCGCTCTCGCGCACTTCGCCGGTCTTCATGCGCTCGTCGCCGAGCAGCGTATTGGTCAGCGTCGACTTGCCCGCACCCGACGAGCCGACCAGCACCACGGTATGGCCCGGGTCCAGCCAGGGCGCCAGCTGCGCCACGCTGTCGGGGTCCTTCGCATTGACGGTGAACACCGGCACGCCCTGCGCGGTGAGATCGGCCAGCACCTCGACCGCGTCGTCGGCGTACTCGGTGCGGTCGGCCTTGGTCAGCACCACCACCGGCTGCGCGCCACCGCCGCCGACCAGCAGCAGGTAGCGCTCGATGCGGCGCGGATTGAAGTCGGCATCCAGGCCGCAGACGATGAATACCGTATCGATGTTCGCCGCGATCACCTGCTGGTGGTAATGCTCGCCGGCCGCGCCGCGCTTGATGCCGGTATGGCGCGGCAGCAGCGCGACGATGCGCGGGCGCTTGGAGGCCGCGTCTTCCAGCAGCACCCAGTCGCCGACCGCGGGGCGCTCGTGGGCGGGAAACCGCGGACGCTGCCATTCCGGCAGCGATTCGGCCTTCACCCCCACGCCGGGCGCATCGGCCACCACGTAGCCCGAGCGGTGCTGCTCGCTCACCCGCGCCGGGGTGGCCGCCGGATGCGCGGCCATGGCGTCCCGCCATACGGGGTCCGTCGGCTCGCCCGTGTACGGCCAGCCGATGGCGCGCAGCAGGGTGATGTCGGACACGCTGGGGACGGGGGTTTCGGGCATGGCGCGCATTCTAGACGGGGGCCGGGTCTGGCGGGGCCGGGCCGGCGAATATCCGCTAAGCTGGCCGCCCCTTCCTGTTCCGCCCTCTCGCGGTCGCCGCCATGTCCACTCCGCCCGTCAAACCGCTCGCCACGCGCGAACGCCTGTCCGAAGTCCGCTACGAGATCCGGGGCGAACTGGCACGGCGAGCGCGGGAGCTGGAAGCGCAGGGACAGAAGCTGATCAAGCTCAACATCGGCAACCCGGGCGCGTTCGGTTTCCGTGCGCCGGAGCACCTGCAGCGCGCGATCGCCGACGACATGGGCCGCACCGATCCGTACACGCACCAGCAGGGCCTGCCCACGGCGCGCGAGGCCATCGCGGCGGCGTACGCCAAGCGCGGGGCACCCGACGCGCACCCGGACCGCGTGTTCGTCGGCAACGGCGTGTCGGAACTGATCGACCTGTCGCTGCGCGCCCTGCTCAATCCCGGCGACGAAGTGCTGGTGCCGTCGCCGGACTACCCGCTGTGGTCGGCCGCGACCATCCTCAACGACGGTCGCCCGGTGTACTACCGCTGCGATCCGGACAACGACTTCCTGCCCGATCCCGGCGAGATCGAGCAGCTGATCAGCTCGCGCACCCGCGCCATCGTGCTGATCAATCCGAACAACCCGACCGGCGCGACCTATCCGCGCGAGCTGCTGGAGCGCATCGTCGCCATCGCCGCCAAGCACCGCCTGCTGCTGATGGTCGACGAGATCTACGACCAGGTGCTGTACGACGGCGCCACGTTCGTGCCGGTCGCACCGCTGGCCGGCGACGTGCCGTGCATCACCTTCAGCGGCCTCAGCAAGGTGCACCGCGCCTGCGGCTGGCGCGTGGGCTGGGGCGTGGTATCCGGCCACGGCGACGTGGTGCGCGACTTCCTGCATGCGATGGACCTGCTCAGCGCACTGCGCCTGTGCGCCAACGTGCCTGGCCAGTACGCCATCGAGGCCGCGGTGAATGGTCCCGACACCATCAGCCCGCTGTGCGCACCGGGTGGCCGCCTGTATGAAACCCGCCGCGCGGTGATCGAGGCCTGCGAAGCCAGCGCGCACCTGGACCTGGTGAACCCGGCCGGCGCGCTGTACGCGTTCCCGGCGGTGGTCGGCGACGCGGCGAAGCACTTCGACGACCACGCGTTTGCGCTGGAACTGATGGAAACCGAAGGCGTGCTGGTCGTGCCCGGCTCCAGCTTCAACGTGCCCTACCGCCACCACTTCCGCGTCACCCTGCTGCCGGAAGCCGACACGATGCGCGAAGTCTTCGCCCGCATCGACCGCGCCCTCTCGCGCCGCGCCGAAGCGGCCACCAAGGTGGTGCCGATCAAGGGCAAGCCGCGGCCGGCGGCGGCGTAACAGACGCCGCTGTCCCCCTGTAGGAGCGACGTGAGTCGCGACCGCACGCCGTGACGCATCGCTCAATGTTTGATCGAGCGGAAACGCGACTCCGTCGGCAGTGTTCCAAAGGACCGACATCGTCTTGGCTGTGTTGGTTCGCGGTCGCGACTCACGTCGCTCCTACAGAAGACGGGAAGGGCGCATGATGTCGCCATGACGACCACCATCCGCCCGCACACCACCGCCCTTACCACCGAGCTGCGCTACCTGGCGCTCGGCGATTCCTACACCATCGGCGAAGCGGTGGACGAAGCAGGCCGCTGGCCGATGCAGCTGGCGCGCCTGCTGCGCATGGAAGGCGTGCTGCTCGGCGATCCGCGCATCATCGCGACCACCGGCTGGACCACCGACGAACTCGACGCCGCCATCACCGCCTCCGAACCACTGGGCGAGCATGACTTCGTCACCCTGCTGATCGGCGTGAACAACCAGTACCGCGGCCGCGACGTGGAGGAATACCGCACGCAGTTCGCCGCGCTGCTGTGGCGCGCGATCGGCTTCGCCTGCAACCGCCCGGACCGCGTGCTGGTGCTGTCGATCCCCGACTGGGGCGTCACCCCGTTCGCCGCGCAGTCCGGCCGCGACACCACACAGATTGCGCGCGAGCTGGATGCCTACAACCTCGCTGCACGCGAAGTCTGCGCACAGCGCGGCGTCGCCTTCGTCGACATCACCGCTGTCAGTCGTGCGCGCGGCGGCGAAGCGGAGATGCTCGCCGACGACGGCCTGCATCCCTCTGCCGCGATGTACACCGAGTGGACGCGACTGGCATTCCCGATCGCGCATCACCTGCTTTCGTAGCGTGCGCCGTGCGCACGACGCGCGGTGACAGGACCCATGTCGTGCGCATAGCGCACGCTACATCGGCATCGCGCCCTCAAGCCCCTCTCCCGCCGGGAGAGGGGTTGGGGTGAGGGTCCGGCAGCATCATCGGCGGTGAACCGTCCTGACGTTGCCGCACCCCATCCGGCACCGCGCCACCCCGCACGATGGCGCGATGACAGATCAATGCGTCGCGCGCGCAGCGCACGCTACCTGGCCGGAGTCCCTCCCGCCGGGAGAGGGGTTGGGGTGAGGGTCCGGCGGCATCATCGGCAGTGAACCACCCCGGCGCCGCCACACCCGCATCCGCCGCTGCGCGCCACCCGGACGTAGCGTGCGCCATGCGCACGACGCGTGGTGACAGGCGCATGGCGCGCGCTACGCGGCGGCGATGGCGGTCACCGGCGCCGCGTCCGATTCCGGCACCACCGTGCGATAGCCCTGCGCGTCCAGCCATGCCAGCAACTGGGCCAGGATCGCCACGTTGTGTCCGTGCGTCGCGCCCTCATGCAGCAGCACGATGGCGCCGGGCGCGATGTCGCGGGTGATGCGGGCCAACACCTCGTCCGGCTGGCAATCGACGCCGTCGAAGCCGCGCGCGCTCCACGCCACGCGTGCCAGCGCATGCCGCTTCAGCGACAGGCCGACGAAGGGATTGGTCATGCCCACCACGCTGCGGTACCAGCGCGGGGTGTCGCCGGTGATGGCGGTCAGGATGGACTGGTTGCGGCCGATCTCGTCTTCCAGCGCCCCCGGCCCCAGCCGCCAGAAGCGCGTGTCCGGATGGCTGGCACTGTGGTTGCCGATGCCATGGCCGCGGTCGCGGATGGCCTGCACCAGTTGGGGCTGCGCCAGCGCCCGCTCGCCGACGAGGAAGAAGGTCGCCTTGGCGCCATGCCGGTCCAGCAGGTCCAGCATCGCGGCGGTATCGGCCGAGGGACCATCGTCGATGGTCAACCACACCACGCGTTCGCCGGTCGGCAGCCGCGACAGCGCGGGGCAGAACAGGGCGGCGCGCGGATACAGCGTCGCCCAGACCACCAGCAGATGGGTGGCCATCATCGCCGACAGCCCGACCGCCCAGCCGTAGCGCCACCACAGCCAGGCCACGCCCACTTGCGACAGCGCCAGCAGGCCCAATATCAGGCCGGGACGGCGCGGCGGACGATGCAGTGTTCCTGTCGTGCTCATGCCCCATGATGCCACGGGGCGTAAAATCCCCTTCCCGCTTACCGGTAGCCGTTCATGTCCCTCGATCCCGCCCTGCGTTCGCGCATCGAATCCCTCCTGCAGTCCAACCGCGTGGTGCTCTTCATGAAGGGCCAGCCGACCATGCCGCAGTGCGGCTTCTCGGCGAAGGCGGTGGGCGCACTGTCTGCGCTGGGCGTGGACTACGCGCACGTCAACGTGCTGGCCGACCAGGAAATCCGCGAAGGCATCAAGGCCTACGGCGACTGGCCGACCATCCCGCAGCTGTACATCGACGGCGAACTCGTCGGCGGCAGCGACATCATCGAGCAGATGACCAACTCCGGCGAACTCGCCACCGTGCTGGGCCTGCAGGCACCCGACCGCACGCCGCCGGCGATCACCATCACCCCGGCCGCCGTCGAAATGCTGCAGAACGCCGTGGCCGACGCCGGCCCGGGCGCGGCGCTGGCGCTGTCGATCAACGCGCAGTTCCAGCCCAACTTCCAGCTGGCGCAGTTCGACGCCAACGCGATCGCCAGCGAATCCAACGGCGTGCGCGTGCAGTTCGACCTGGCCAGCGCGCGCCGCGCCGACGGCATCACCATCGACTGGGTGGACGACATCCGCGGCAAGGGCCTGGCCATCGACAACCCCAACGCGCCGAAGCCGGTGCAGGCGCTGTCGCCGATCGATGCGGACGCGAAAGCCCGCGCCGGCGAGGTGTTGATCGTCGACGTGCGCCCGGCCGACGAGCGCGCCGTCGCCTCGGTGAAGCTGCCCGTCAAGACCTTCGACGGCGCCGGCCGCACCGAGCTGGAAGCGCTGCCGAAGGACACCGCGCTGGCCTTCCTGTGCCGCAGCGGCGGCCGCAGCCAGCAGGCGGCAGAGGAATTCCGCGCGCTCGGCTTCTCGAACGTCTACAACATCACCGGCGGCATCAACGCCTGGGCGGACGACGTGGACGGCACCATCAGCAAATACTGAGCCGGCGGGTTCATGCGGCACACGGGAAAGCGGGCTTCGGCCCGCTTTCTTTTTGTCCACGTATGGCGTCCGCCTCGTAGGGTGGGCCTTGGCCCGCCATCGCGGACTTTCAGCGCCTGGACTCCCGGGTTTTCGTCAAAGACCGCGGCCATGACGCATGGCAATGGTGGGCCAAGGCCCACCCTACGTCAGCCGCTGAATCCGCCCGCCGCCAGGTAGTCGCGCTCCTCCTGCGTGGAGATGCGCCCCATCGCCTCGTTGCGGTGCGGGAAGCGCCCGAAGCGGGCAATCAGGTCGTAATGCAGCTGCGCGTACTTCATGTACTCCTCATTGCCGACGGCGCGGAACAGGTCCAGCGCGCGCTGCTGGTCATCCAGCGCCTCCGAGTGCTCGTACGGCATGTAGAAGAAGATCTTCAGTGCCGGATCGACCTGCGCGTCGAAGCCGGCCTCGATGGCACGGTCGGCGTAGTGCCGCGCCAGGCCGTCGGTGGCGTAGGAGTGCGCGCTCTGCCGGAAGCAGTTGCGCGGGAACTGGTCGAGCAGAAGGATCAATGCGAGCGCGCCGTCGGCATCGCCCATCCAGCCCTCCAGCTCGCGCCGCGCCGCGCGGAAGTGCAGCCCGCGGAACCGCTGGTCGAAGTCGGCGTCGAACGCATCGTCGTTGGCGAACCACTTGTCGTAGCCCGCATTCTTCCAGAAGGTGATGACATCGTTGGATTCGTTCATGGGCTGCCTCTTGTTCGGACGAAGGATCAGGCCTCACCCAGAAATGACATGCCCGATGCGCCACAGCACGCCGGTCGGGTCGATCAGGGTGAAGTCGCGGAGGCCCCATGGTCGGTCATCCGGTGTACTGAGGCGAACGGAGAACCTGTCCACGACACCCGAGTCTTCGACGTTCCGGTGCCAGTCGTCCGCATTCTCGACCAGCAGGTGCATGACGAAATTCTCCGCATGCTCTCGATTGTAGAACTGCGAAAGCAGGAATGCCGTCCTGCCGTGGCAAAGATAGGCCAGGTCGTCCGACTCCATCGTTGCCTCGAAGCCCAGCGCTTCGTAGAAGGCGATGGACTCGGCCAGATCCCGCGCAGGAACGAAGGCCTTCATCTCGATCGTTTCAAGGTTCATGCAATGTGTCCTGTGAACGTGTCGAGAGACCTGGACCAACGTCTGGCCTTGCCGAAGACGGACAACGCGATGAAATGCATCGGATAGACGAACACAACCCCCAGCAGGGCAATCAAGAAAATTATGCCGATGAGCGCGTTCATTGCGCTCCCACCATAGCTTCCCATCGAAGCTTAGAGGAAATAAGCCAGTACTGATCGCAGGTCCAGTCCCGGTTGTCCCAGCACACATGGATGGCAGGATAGTCTCGTCGTGAAGCGCCCATCGCGGGCGCGATCATGTATTCGCGCGACTCCCCTGCACCCAAGCGCGCATCGTGCGTCAGCACGATGGCGTTGTCGCCGAAATCGAGGTTCGGCCGCGGCACGCGTCGGGTGGTAGCGTCTTCCTGCCATACCAGGTCATTGGTGCGTATCAACACCCTCCTGCGGGAATGGTTGGTGACGACCACGGTTCCGCTACCGGCCACCGCATCGACCGCGATGGCGCTTATCTCGATGTCGGGCGGCACCGTGTCATCGTGCCGCAGCGATGCGCACCCTGCGAACACCATGGCACTGGCGAACATCATCGTTCGCAGCGCCGGTCGCACGCGCATCGCCGCGACCATGCCGCTACTCGTCGAACCGCAGATGCCGCACCGACTTCCCATTGCGGCGGATCAGCTTCAACGCCTCGATCCCCACGGTGATGTGGTTCTCCACGAACGAGGAGCTGACCCTGGCGTCGCTGGCTTCGGTCTTCACGCCTTCCGGGATCATCGGCTGGTCGCTGACCAGCAGCAGCGCGCCTACGGGGATGCGGTTGGCGAAGCCGGCGGCGAAGACGGTGGCGGTTTCCATGTCGATGGCCATGCAACGCATCGCACGCAGGCGCTCCTTGAACGCGACGTCGTGTTCCCACACGCGGCGGTTGGTGGTGTACACCGTGCCGGTCCAGTAGTCGTGGCCCAGGTCGCGGATCATCGTGGACACCGCGCGCTGCAGGGCGAAGGCGGGCAGTGCCGGCACTTCCGGCAGCAGGTAGTCGTTGCTGGTACCTTCGCCGCGGATGGCCGCGATCGGCAGTACCAGGTCGCCCAATTCGTTCTTGCGCTTCAGCCCGCCGCACTTGCCGAGGAACAGCACCGCCTTCGGCATGATGGCCGACAGCAGGTCCATCATCGTGGCGGCGTTGGGGCTACCCATGCCGAAGTTGATCATGGTGATGCCGTCGGCGGTGGCGCTGGCCATCGGCCGGTCCAGGCCGACGATGGGCGCACCGGTCAGTTGCGAAAACACGTTGAGGTAGCCGCCGAAATTGGTCAGCAGCACATGCTCGCCGAACTGGTCCAGCGGCACGCCGGTGTAGCGCGGCAGCCAGTTGTCGACGATTTCGTTCTTGTCCTTCATGGAAGCCTCTTTTTCTTGTTGTTGTGCGGGGATTCTGGCACGACTGCGACGCGCGCACTTGGCAAGGCGCGCCGCGGCCGGTTAGGTTTCGGGTCTGTTCCGGGGGATACACGATGCGAATGACCTTGTTGGCCGGGCTGGTCCTGGCTGCGCTGGGCGGCGGCGCGCATGCCGCCACACCCGCGTCCCGTTTCACGCAGGACCCTTACCCCAGCACCTACCGCGCCCTTGCGGCCGGACCGGTGTTGCTGGCCAATGCCACCGTGCTGACCGGCACCGGCGAACGCCTGGAAGGCGCCGACGTGTTGCTGGCCGACGGCAAGGTAGTCGCCGTGGGCCGGGGCCTGTCCGCGCCCGAGGGCGCCACGCGCGTGGACGCGACCGGCAAGTGGGTGACGCCGGGGCTGATCGACGTGCACTCGCACCTGGGCGTGTACCCCAGCCCGGGCGTGAAGGCGCACAGCGACGGCAACGAGGCCACGGCGCCAGTGACGGCGAACGTGTGGGCCGAGCATTCGATCTGGGCGCAGGACCCGGGCTTCCATACCGCGCTGGCCGGTGGCATCACCTCGCTGCAGATCCTGCCCGGCTCGGCCAACCTGGTCGGCGGCCGCGGCGTGACGCTGAAGAACGTGCCGTCCACCAGCTACCAGGGCATGAAGTTCCCGGGTGCGCCGTGGGGCCTGAAGATGGCCTGCGGCGAGAACCCCAAGCGCGTGTACGGCGGCAAGGCCGGTCCTGCGACCCGCATGGGCAACGTGGCCGGCTACCGCGCGGCGTTCATCGACGCCAGCGAGTACCTGAAGAAGAACGCGCCCAAGCCGCAGCAGCCGAAGAAGAAGCGCTGGTGGGAGCGCGCCAGCGGCGACGACAAGGCGGACAGTTCCGGCGACAGCGGCGGCAAGCGCGACCTCAAGCTGGACACGCTGGCCGGCGCGATCAACGGCGAGATCCTGGTGCACATCCACTGCTATCGCGCCGATGAAATGACCACGATGCTGGACCTGGCCAAGGAGTTCGGCTTCAAGATCGCCGCGTTCCACCACGGCGTGGAGGCGTACAAGCTGGCCGACCGGCTGGCGCAGGACGGCGTGTGCGGTGCGCTGTGGGCCGACTGGTGGGGCTTCAAGATGGAGGCCTTCGACGGCATCCAGGAGAACATCGCGCTGGTCGACCGTCCCGCAAACAGCTGCGCGATCGTGCATTCGGATTCTGACGAAGGCATCCAGCGCCTCAACCAGGAAGCGGCCAAGGTGATGGCGAGCGCGCGCCGCGCCGGCATGGGCGAGATCGCACCGGAACGCGCGATCCGCTGGATGACCAGCAACGCCGCGAAGTCGCTGGGCATCGCCGAACGCACCGGCACGCTGGAGGCCGGCAAGATGGCCGACGTGGTGGTGTGGAACCAGAATCCTTTCAGCGTGTACGCCAGGGCCGAGCAGGTCTACATCGATGGCGCGCGCATCTATGACCGCGGCGATCGGAGCCGGCAACCGGTGTCGGACTTCATGCTGGGCCAGGAGGTGATGCCATGAGGCGCATCAGGAATGCTTCATTCCGTCATCCCGGCGAAGGCCGGGACCCAGCGACGTTCGATAGGCTCCGCGATACCGACCGCAAGAGGCACTGGGTCCCGGCGTTCGCCGGGATGACGGTGAAAACGCTGGTAGTGGCGATTGCACTGGCGTCTTCCTCGTTCGCGGCGTTCGCCCAGGACATCCTGATCCGCAACGCCACCGTGCATACCGCCGGTGCGCAGGGCACGCTGAAGAACGCCGATGTACTGGTACGCAACGGCGTGGTGCAGGCGGTCGGCAGCGGCCTGGCCGCACCCGGCGCGACGGTGGTGGAAGCCAACGGCCGTCCACTGACGCCGGCACTGTTCGGCGGCATCACCGAGATCGGCATCGAGGAAGTGTCGGGCGAATCGTCGACCGCGGATTCGTCGGTGACGCTGGAAGACCAGCCGATGCGGCCCGAGTTCGACGTGACGCTGGCCTACAACCCGGCATCGGTCGTCATTCCGGTGACGCGCGTGGAAGGCATCGGCTTCACCCTGCTGGCGGCGACGACCGGCGGCTCGTTCATCGCCGGCCAGGGCGGCGTGATGCGGCTGGACGGCAGTGCCGATCCGCTCGGCCCGCGTGCGCTGTTCGTGCGACTCGGTGGCGGCAGTGCCGCCGACCTGAGCGGCAAGTCGCGCGCGGCGCAATGGATGCTGCTGGACCAGATGGTGGCCGAAGCGCGCGGCCGCGTGCCGGTGGATTCGCCGCATGCGCTGCTGACGCCGGCGGGGCGCGCGACGCTGGCGCGCTACCTGGCCGGCAACGGCCGCATCGTGGTGCAGGTGAACCGCGCGGCCGACATCCGCCAGCTGCTCCGCTGGGCGCAGCGCGAGCACGTGCGCATCGCCATCGCCGGTGGTGCGGAGGCGTGGAAGCTGGCGCCGCAACTCGCGCAGGCGAAGGTGCCTGTGTTCGTGGATGCGCTGGCCGACCTTCCGGCAGACTTCGACCAGATCGGTGCATCGCTGGAGAACGCCGCGCGGCTGGACAGCGCGGGCGTGCCGGTGGGCTTTTCGCAGGCCGGCGAATCGCACAACGCGCGCAAGAACCGCCAGTTGGCCGGCAACGCGGTGGCCAACGGCTTGCCGTGGGAAGACGGCCTGGCCGGCCTGACCCGCGTGCCGGCGGAAACCTTTGGCGTGGGCGACCGCGTCGGCAGCATCGCGCCGGGCAAGCTGGCCGACCTGGTGCTGTGGAGCGGTGATCCGCTGGACGTGGCCCATACGGCGGAACAGGTGTGGCTGGGCGGCCGGGCGATCCCGATGCGCTCGCGCCAGACCGAACTGCGCGACCGCTACCTGCAACAGGCCGGTCCGCTGCCGCGCGCGTATTCGAAGTAGTCGCGCGGCGGTATCAGTCCACGGAGGCGCCTGCGGGCGCCTTCATGGTGTGCAGGGGCTGTGCGACGGCACGTTCGTCCATCACGCGATCGCCGCCGGCGCGTTTCGCGGCGTACATGGCATGGTCCGCGCGCGCGATCAGCGACGCCACCGTATCGCCATCGCGCGCCTGCGCGACGCCCAGGCTGGCGGTCAGGGCGACGTCGATGCCTTCCACCACGGCGCACTCGTGGCGGATGCGCGCGACCACCTGTTCGCCGATGCGGGTGGCCGATACCAAGCCGGCGCCGGACAGCACCAGGACGAATTCCTCGCCGCCGAGCCGGCCGAGCTGGTCGCCGTACTGGAACTGCTCGCTGACCGCGCGCGCCACCGCACGCAGGCAGGCGTCGCCCAGGGCATGGCCGTAGCGGTCGTTGACCTGCTTGAAGGCGTCGAGATCGATGAAGAGCAGGGAAACCGGGATGTGTTCGCGCTGGCGTTCGATCAGCGCCCAGTCGAGGCGGTGCTCGATGCCGCCGCGATTGAGCACGCCGGTCAGTCCGTCGCGCTCGGCATGGGCCTGGGCACGGTCGCGTTCGCGGCGGAAGGTCAGCATGCGGTCGGCCAGGCCCAGCGCCAGCACCACGGCGGTGAAGGCGAGCACCCACGGCAGGCCGTATTCCAGCCAGGGCTCGGCGCGTTCGCCCGCACTGAAGCGCAACGCACGCGTCATGGTGAGGACCAGCAGCGGGACCCAGGCGATCAGGACGTAGGTGGCGTGGCGTTGCCCGCGATGCCAGGCCACGACCAGCGTGATCAGCGCGATGGCGTTGGTCAGCAGGAACAGCGCATTGGCGACGTCGGGAAACCAGGCCTTGTCCGCAGGCCACGGCGACAGCAGCAGCACGAGGGTCAGGCCGCAGCCGTAGGCGCCGACGGCACGCATGGCCTGGGCGAGGCGCGGCGTGACCTTGCGCAGGCCGGCATAGTCCATCCACAGGAAGACCAGCAGGATGGTGGCCAGCGTGCCGGTGATCCAGATCCCCTGCGCACCGAAGCGCGCCAGTACCGACAGGCCCGGCCACGCATAGGCTTCGCCGTACGAGCACAGCGCGTACAGCAGCTGGAACAGCATCGCGCCCGCATACAGCAGGTAGACGCGGTCGCGCAGGACCGCCCAGAACAGCAGCACGGCCAACGACACGCCCAGCACCACGCCGACCGCAGGCAACAGCATGCGGATATGCCACAGGTCGGCGGCCGCGTAGGCCGGCCCGGATTCCACCGCGACGCGCAACGGATACCGGGCATCCTCCACCGTCACGTAGACCGGTTCATCGTCCCGCAGGGGAAACACCAGTCCGCGCCGGCTGTACTGTGGATCGAGATCGGCACTGAAGATGTCCTGCCGCCGCGCTGCACCGCCGGGCCGCTCGCGCACGGTCACGCTGGCGGTATACGGGTGGTAGAACACCAGCAGCGGTTCGGTGACGCCGGGCGCGGGCTGCACTAGCCAGTCGCCATTGCCGATCACGCGCGCGCCAGCGGCGCCGCCTTCGAAGCGACGTTCCGAAAACAGTCCAGCGCGCTGTCCGGCCTGCTGCTCCAGCCCCAATGGCTGGAGGCGGTCGATGCGCGCGATGTTCTCCCCATGCGCGGCCGCCGGCAGCAGGGCCAACAGCAGCCATAACCACCACCGCTGCGTCATGTTGCTCCTTCCCCTTCGCGGGAGTGTCATGTGCGGGGTGAAGCGGAACAAGACCGATCGCGCCATTTTTGTGACGCTACTCACACAACAGCTGCGGAACACACCCCATCGCACACCTGACGGGGGACGCGTTTTGGCCGGTGACGCGCATTGCAAAAAGTGACACGAATCACACTTCATGCGTTTATCAAGCGACTTGCCTGACGTTCTCGGCTAGTTTCCCGAAGATAGATACAGATGCGACGATGCCGGGAGGGGCTAGATGCGCATAGGGATAGTCGTGGATTCGGCGTGCGACCTGCCGCTGGAATACCTCGAACAGCACAATATCGTCATCCTGCCGATCACGGTCCGCATCGGCGAAGCCGTCCTGGCCGACCATCGGGACGAGCAGGCCACGCTGAGCTTCCTGCACGCGCACGTGGCCGAGCGCGGCCACGAGGCCGAGACCACGCCGTTCACCGTCAACCAGATCCGCGACCTGTTCCTGGGCCGGCTGGTGATCGACTACGACCACGTCTTCTGCATGACGATCACCAAGACGCGTTCGCCGATCCACGAGAACGCGATGCAGGCCAGCTTCGCCATCCTCAACGACTACAAGCCGGTGCGGCAGGCCGCGGGCCACAACTCGCCGTTCGCACTGCGCGTGATCGACACGCAGAACCTGTTCGCCGCGCAGGGCATCACCGCGGTTGAAGCCGTGCGCATGCGCGAGGCCGGCGCCAGCGTGCAGCAGATCCGCGTGCGCCTGGAGGAACTGGCGCAGAACACGCACGGCTACATGATCCCGCGCGACCTGTACTACCTGCGCAACCGCGCGCGCACCAAGGGCGACCGCAGCGTCGGCCTGCTCAGCGCCGCGCTCGGCAGCGCGCTGGACATCAAGCCGGTGCTGTACGGCCATGCCGGCAACACCGAGCCGGTGGCCAAGATCAAGGGCTTCGACAATGCCGTGGAACAGATGTTCAAGTTCACCGGCAACCGGGTGATGGCCGGCCTGATGACGCCCACCGTGTGCCTGAGCTACGGCGGCGAACTGTCGGAACTGCGTGCCCTGCCCGGCTACCAGCGCCTGCGCGACATCTGCGAGAACAACCAGGTCGAGGTGTTCGAGAGCGTGATGAGCCTGACCGGCATGGTCAACGTGGGCAAGGGCGCGGTCGTTGCCGCGTTCGCCGCCCCGCCGGCCCCGTTCAAGGCGGCATAACGGCGGGCTAACGCGCCGTGGATAACGCTATGCCCCAGCGTTCAACCGGGGGTGCCATGGCCGTCCGTTACTACATCAGCCTGCCGGATCCCGGCCGCGCACGCGGCGGCGATCCGGCTTTCAGTTTCGATGCGCACGGTGCGGACGAATTCGCCGCCCAATTGCAGCATGCGCTGCGCACCAGCAGCCTGTTCGATCGCTGGCGCGCGCGCCAGGAAGAACCCGATGAAGTCGATCCCGGCCTCGGCGTGGTCGACGGCGATGCGTCGGTGAACGGACGACAGGACGACCTCAGCATCCTGCTGGTGGCCACGTCCTCGATTCCCGGCCAGGTGCTGAAGCATCGCCTGCGCCTGCTGGCGGGACACGCCTGGGAACTGCGCGATGTGTCCGCCGCGTAGCGTGTGGCGCGCGCGGAACGTATCGACCGGCCGATGACGGAGCGTACCCCCGTCCTGCTCGCCTGGAGCGGCGGCAAGGACGCGGCGTGGACGCTGCACGCGCTGCGCCAGCGCAATGACGTCGAGGTCGTCGGCCTGCTGACCACGGTGACCGAGGACGACCAGCGCGTGTCGATGCAGGGCATCCGCCGCAGCGTGCTGCATGCGCAGGCGCGCGCGACCGGCTTGCCGCTGATCGAGGCGATGATTCCCGCCCGCTGCACGAACGACGACTACGAGCGCGCGATGACGGACGCACTCGCGCGTGCGGCGCAGCGCTGGCCGACGCTGCGCACGACGGCCTTCGGCGATCTGTTCCTGGACGACATCCGCGCCTACCGGGTGCAGAACCTGGCCAAGATCGGCTGGCAGATCGTGACGCCGCTGTTCGGCGCGGACACCGCTGCGCTTGCGCGGGAGATGCTGGCCGGCGGACTGCGTGCCCACCTGTGCTGCGTGGATACGCAGCAGCTCGATGCGGCGTTCGCCGGCCGCGTCTTCGACGAAGCGCTGCTGCGCGACCTGCCCGTGGACGTCGATCCCTGCGGCGAGAACGGCGAATTCCACACCTGCGTATCGGCAGGCCCGATGTTCGATGCGCCGCTCGTGCTGGTGCAGGGCGATACCGAACTGCGTGACGGGCGCTTCGCCTTTACCGACTACACGTAGCGTGCGCTGTGCGCTGTGCGCTGTGCGCTGTGCGCTGTGCGCTGTGCGCTGTGCGCATGTGCGCATGTGCGCATGTGGGCACGATGTTGGCATCCTTGTGGTCGTGCGCGTGGCGCACGCTACGGGTGGTCTGCAGCCTCGTAGGGTGGGCCTTGGCCCACCATCGCTCTTACGACCCACCTTGCGCGGCGGGCCGAGGCCTGCCCTACGGTTGCAGCGCCTTCGCGTGGTGCGCGATGTGGTCGCCGATGACGTACGTAGCGTGCGCTGTGCGCACGTAGCGCGGTATTGGCATCCTTGCGGTCGTGCGCGTGGCGCACGCTACGGGTTCCCGGTGGTCCGCAGCCTTGTAGGGTGGGCCTTGGCCCACCCTCGCTCTTGCGACCCACCTTGCGCGGCGGGCCGAGGCCTGCCCTACGGTTGCAGCGCCTTCGCGCGGTGGGCGATGTGGTCGCCGATGACGTACGTAGCGTGCGCTGTGCGCACGTAGCTCGGTGCGGGCATCCTGCAATCGTGCACCTTACGCGATGTTGGCATCCTTGCGGTCGTGCGCATAGCGCACGCTACAGCGCCAGGGCTTTTGCGTGGTGCGCGATGTGCTCGCCGATGAAGCTGGCGATGAAGTAGTAGCTGTGGTCGTAGCCGGGCTGCAGGCGCAGCGTCAGCGGGTGCCCCGCGGCATCGGCTGCTGCCTGTAGCAACTCCGGCTTCAACTGGGTCTGGAGGAATTCGTCCCCATCGCCCTGGTCGACCAGCAGCGGCAGCCGTTCCTTCACCTGCGCGATCAGTTCGACGGCGTCGTACTGCTTCCACGCATCGCGGTCTTCGCCGAGATAGGCGCCGAACGCCTTCTCGCCCCACGGCACCTGTGAAGGCGCGACGATCGGCGAGAACGCCGACACGCTGCGGTAGCGACCGGGATTCTTCAGCGCGATCACCAGCGCGCCGTGCCCGCCCATCGAATGTCCGCTGATGGAGCGCGCGTCGGTCACCGGGAGGTTCGCTTCGATCAGCGCCGGCAGCTCGTCGACGAGGTAGTCGTACATCCGGTAGTGCGCCGCCCAAGGCGCCTGCGTGGCGTTGACGTAGAACCCGGCGCCCTTGCCCAGGTCGTAGCCATCGGCATCGGCCACGTCGTCACCGCGCGGACTGGTGTCGGGCGCGACCAGGATCACGCCATGCTCGGCCGCATACCGCTGCGCACCCGCCTTGGTGATGAAATTCTGTTCGGTGCAGGTCAGGCCGGACAGCCAGTACAGCACCGGCAGCTTCTGCGTTCCGGCTTGAGGAGGCAGATAGACGGCGAACCGCATCGTGCAGCCCAGGCTGCTCGATGCATGTTCGTAGACGTCCTGCCAACCGCCGTGCATGGCACGGTGTTCGATGCGTTGTAGTGTCATGGTGATTCCCGTTTCCCTTCTCCCGCCGGGAGAAGGTGGCGCGAAGCGCCGGATGAGGGTTGGATGGAACGTGGCGGGTGAACAGCGGCGGACGCTGCAGGCAGCGCGGCGTCCGATGATCGGGATGTCGCCGCACCCTCACCCCAACCCCTCTCCCGGCGGGAGAGGGGCGCAAGCGTCAGAAATGCACCACGCTGCGGATCGACTTGCCCTCATGCATCAGGTCGAAGGCTTCGTTGATGCCGTCCAGCGGCATGGTGTGGGTCACGAACGGGGCGAGTTCGATATCGCCCTTCATCGCATCCTCGACCATGCCCGGCAGCTGCGAGCGACCCTTCACGCCGCCAAATGCGGTACCCATCCACTTGCGGCCGGTCACCAGTTGGAACGGGCGCGTGGAGATCTCCTGGCCCGCGCCGGCCACACCGATGATCACGCTCTGGCCCCAGCCGCGGTGCGCGCATTCCAGCGCCGCGCGCATGACGTTGACGTTGCCGATGCATTCGAACGAATGATCCACGCCCCAGCCGGTCATCTCGACGATGACCTGCTGGATCGGCGTGTCGAAGTCCTTGGGGTTGACGCAATCGGTGGCGCCGAACTGCCGGGCCATCTCGAACTTCGAGGGATTGGTGTCGATGGCGATGATGCGCCCCGCCTTGGCCTGGCGCGCACCCTGGATCACCGCCAGGCCAATGCCGCCGAGACCGAACACGGCGACCGAATCGCCTGCCTGCACCTTGGCGGTGTTGTGTACGGCGCCGATGCCGGTGGTGACGCCGCAGCCCAGCAGGCAGACATGCTCCGGATTCGCATCGGGATTGATCTTCGCCAGCGAAACGTCGGCGACGACGGTGTACTCGCTGAAGGTCGAGCAGCCCATGTAGTGGTACAGCGGCTGGCCTTCGTAGGAGAAGCGCGAGGTGCCGTCCGGCATCACGCCCTTGCCCTGCGTCGCGCGCACGGAGGTACACAGGTTGGTCTTGCCGCTCTTGCAGAACAGGCACTCGCCGCACTCGGCGGTGTACAGCGGAATCACGTGGTCGCCCGGCTTCACGCTGGTCACGCCTTCGCCGACCTCGACCACGATGCCGGCGCCTTCATGGCCCAGCACGACCGGGAACAGGCCTTCCGGATCGTCGCCCGACAGCGTGAACGCGTCGGTGTGGCAGACGCCGGTGTGGGTGATCTTCACCAGCACCTCGCCTTTCTGCGGCGGGGCGACGTCGATCTCGACGATCTTCAGCGGTTCGCCTGCGGCGAAGGCGACGGCGGCACGGGATTTCATCGGGGCACTCCTGCTTGCTTGAGTTGGGACTACTTCAGGTACGAACGGACCAGCGCGACCGCGGCGTCGATGCCGGCCTCACGCTGCTTCCGGGTCGAGGCGGAATGCGCGAATTCCTCGCGCAGGTGGCTTTCGAGGATTTCCGACATCAGCCCGTTGACCGCACCCCGCACGGCGGCCAGCTGCTGCAGCACCGGCGCGCAGTCCGCACCCGCTTCCAGCGCACGCTCGAGCGCGTCCAGCTGGCCACGGATACGGCGCACGCGCGCCAGCGCTTTCTTCTTGTCGGCGGGAGAATGCGGCATCACGGCCCCACTCGAATAGTGGGGGGGAGTATATACCGCTCTCCCCGATCGTGCGCCCTGGATACCTGTGTGAACGGAAGACCATGGTTGCGACCGAAGAATCCGACAGCGGTCAATCCGGGAAGACCACACCATGGTCCACAGCCGTTGGCGGGACGCGCCGTAGAGCCGATACGGCAAGTAGCGACCCTCGTGACAGCGATCGGCCGAGTCTGTGTAAAAACGTCTGACGGCAGATCGCTGGCGGTTTGCCGATGCTCGACCTACGTTTGTCTGGTTGATGGCATCGCAATTCTCATGCCGCGATCGCCTTCAACATGCCAGGCATACCGATGATCTTGATCATCCGCTTCATGTTGTAGGCCAGCACGGCCAGGCTGATCTCTGCTCTGACCTTCGGCAACGTCTTTGTTAGAAGTGGCGTGGTGCCCAACCACGCCTTGAGGGTGCCGAAGACGTGCTCGACCGTCTGCCTTCGCGCAACGGCGACCTGCGGCCTGGCGTCGAGCCGCAGTTGCATCGCGTCGAGCACGTGTTCGTGTTCCCAGCGGCTGATCCGCCGGTAACGCGCCGTTGTGCATTGGTCGCGCATCGAGCAGTCTGGACAGGCGGATGACCAATACTTGCGCAGCGTCAGGCCGTCCTCTTCGCTGGTAAAGCGATGCGTGGCGTGCTCGCCCGCAGGACAACGATAGGCATCCAGCGTCGGCTCGTAGATGAAGTCCCGCTTGTCGAAGCGCCCCTGGGCCTTGCTGTTCGAGGTCAGCGGCTTGAGCACCAGTGGGATGATGCCGCTCTGCTCGCAGGTCAGGATCTGTTGAGCGTTGTAGTAGCCGCGATCGGCCAACGCGGTCAGGTGGTCGGTGCCTAGAGCGGTCTTGGCTTTGAGCGCCATGGGCGCAAGCTGCGTCCGATCGTGTCCAACGTTGGTGACTTCGTGGGCCACGATCAGGTGATGCTCCGCATCGACCGCAGCCTGCAGGTTGTAGCCCACCGTGCCGGTGGCACGTCCTGTCGAGGTCATCGATCGTGCATCCGGGTCGGTCAGTGAGATCTGGCTATCGGGCGCATCTTGCAGTTCCTGTTCGATGCGATCCAGCGCCGCCATCTGCTCTCGCACCTTGGCCAGCTTGTCGCGTAGCTACGGGATACGTGCCTCGGGCAGCAGCGCCGGGTCGCGATCGGCACGATCCAGTTCGGCCAGATAACGGGCCACGCTCTCGTCCAGCTGGCTACGCCGCGCCTTGATCTTGCCGACGGTGAAGTTGCGATCGCGGCTGTTGACCGCCTTGAACTTGCTGCCATCGATCGCGACCACGGCGTGCGAGAACACCTTCATCCGGCGGCACAGCGCAGTGAAGCGACTGCAGACCGCCACGATCGCGGTGCCGTTGTCCTTGCGGAAGTCGGCAATCGTCTTGAAGTCAGGCGCCAGTCGTCCGGTTAACCAGATCAGTTCCAGGTTGCGCTGCGCCTCGCGCTCCAGCCGACGGCTGGACTGCACCCGGTTGAGATAGCCCTAGATGTAGATCTTGAGCAGCGCGGCTGGGTGGTAAGCAGGTCGGCCACCGGCGGCGCGGCTGGCGGCCTCGAAACCCAGTGACCCGAGATCCAGCGCATCCACGAAGGCGTCGATGAGACGAACAGGATTGTCCTGATGGACGTAATCCTTGAGCCGGTCAGGCAGCAGGAGCGCCTGGGTCCGATCCACGCCATCGACGAATCGCTTCATGATCAGCACCGACCGAGGAGTGCTTGAATCTTGCCAGTGGTGTTGAGGTTTTCACACAGCCTCGGCCAGAAGCAGACTTAGCGCCTCAAGCTGCAAGACTCTCGATAGCCTCGCCACGGCGCCTCATCGAGCGCAACCGGAAGATGCCGTCCCTGCCCTAGATGAACATCACTTGCGGCCATTTTTTCAGCATAGCTGCCGAGAATTGACAGCCTTTACCACCATCGAACACATAAAGAAGCTAACGCGCGCCCTTACGTTGCAAACTTATCGTATGTCCCGTGGCCGGAGGACGCACTACCCGCCTTCTTTGAAGCTCTTCCCATAGGCTGAGCCATTGCAGAGGCGGGTAACGACACCCCATCCTACTGAACCCATTTACCTCGCCGCACAACGATGAACACCACCGCAAGCGAGGCGAACATCCATCCGCTCCAGATCGCGCCAGGCATGCCGATCCACGTGATGAGGCCACCGCCGACGGCCGAGCCGAACACCACACCGAGGTTGGCTGCGGAGATGTAGAGGCTAGTGACGAACTCCGGCACCTCCGGAGCCGCCGAGGCCATCCACACCTGGCTCACGATCAGGCCGCAGGTATGGGCGGCGCCCCACAACAGGCAAACCGGCAGCATCACCACGAACGACGGAGAGCCGAACACCTGCAGCACCGCGTAGGCGACGGCCAGCACGATGGGATAGCCGAGCACGGTGCCGACTAGGCTGCGACCGAGCCACCGGCCGGCCAGCGGGTTGCCGAGTACACCGCCGACGCCGAAGACCACCAGCAGCACGCTGATTGCCTCGCCGCTGAGGCCGGTTTCGCGCGCTAGGTACTCGGCAGCATAGCTGTACACCGAAAACATCGCGCCAAACACACAGACCGTCATGCCAATCGACAGCCACAGCGCCGGCTTGCGCAGAACCGCGAACGATTGTCCTTGGCTGCCTGCCACCGTGCCGCTCCGTGGCGGCAGCACAATCCACACACCGACCGCGGCCACCAGATTGACGATCGCGCAGAAGTAGAACGAGGCCTCATAGGAGACCCGTGTCCCGATCCAAGCCGTCAGCGGCACGCCCAGCACCAGCCCCATGCTGGTGCCGACGAAGGCCATCGCCGTGGCATGCGTGGCACGCTCGCGCGGATACAGAGACACCGCTGCGGCGAAGGCCACCGAGAAGAACACCGGATGCAGCAGCGCCGAGGGCACGCGCAGCGCCATCAGCAGGCGGAAGTCAGGTGCCCAGGCCGACAGCACACTGCACAGCGCGAACGCCAGCAGCGCGCCGCCCAACACCTTGCGGCGATCGAAACGCGACAGCCACAGCACCATCACCGGTCCGCAGACCGCAACGATCAGTGCGAACAGTCCGACCAGCCAGCCGGCCTCGGCGACCGTGATGTCATAGCGCTCAATGATCGACGGCAGGATCCCGACCACGCCGAATTCGACCGCATACAGCCCGAACAGGCCCAGCGCGATGAAGAACAGGGCGCGGCCGCCACCGGCCTCATGTGTCGTCGGCGCCGTCATCGCGCCGCTCCGCGGGTGTAGACGTTCAGGACAATAGCGACTGCGGTTAGCGCCAGCGCGGGCTTCGCGGTTGCGGATATCGAAACGGACAAGGCGATTCTTCCAGACGTGACCGGCCGCCACGATAGGAACCGTTCGACTGCAGAAAAAGTGGGCTAGAGTTCCTTGCTGAACGGACATCAGCGTCCGTAATCGAGATCTCGTATGGAAAGCCTGAGCGGCTTCACCGTCTTCGTGCAGGTAGCCGAGACACGCAGTTTCGTCGCCGCCGGGCGGCGGCTGGGCGTATCGGCTTCGGCTGTCGGCAAGAGGGTGGCCCGGCTCGAAGAAAAGCTCGGCGTGCGCCTGTTCCACCGCAGCACGCGCAGCGTCATACTGACGGCCGAGGGCACGCTATTTCTAGAACGCAGCCGCCGCATCCTGACCGAGATCGAGGCGGCCGAGCAGGAACTGTCACAGGCCTCCGCCACGCCGCGCGGCAGGTTGCGCGTCAGCCTGCCGCTGGTCAGTTCGCTGGTGCTGCCGGTGCTTGGCGACTTCATAGCCGCCTACCCCGAGATCGAACTGGACCTGGATTTCACCGACCGTATGGTCGACGTGATCGAGGAAGGCTTCGACGCCGTCGTCAGGACGGGTAGCCCGGCCGACTCGCGCCTCACGGCACGCCGGCTGGGTGCGTTTCGCTCGCTGCTGGTCGCCTCGCCCGACTACCTGGCGCAACGCGGCGTGCCACGAACGCCGGGGGACCTGCTCGGACACGCCTGCCTGCATTACCGCTATCCGAACAGTGGCAAGCTGGAAGCCTGGCCATTGCACCGCGCCCCGGACGAACCGGAACTGCCACTGCCGACCACGATGATCTGCAACAACATCGAGACGCGCGTGTGTTTCGCACTACAGGGCCGTGGCATAGCTTGCCTCCCCGACTTCGCTATCCGTGAGCCGCTGGCCGACGGCAGGCTACAGCCGGTGCTGGCCCAATACATCGAACGCACAGGCGACTTCCACGTACTGTGGCCAGCCAGCAGGCATCCATCACCGAAGGTTAGGGCGCTGGTCGATTTCCTTGCCGCGCGTGTGTTTCCGACGGCTGAAACAGCGGCCTGATGACTCAGGTCAGGCAACAGTCCCTCCCCGCAGCTGCTCAACACGTCCAACCAAACTGCTAGGGTCCTGCTTCGAGGTCCGCTTCGGGTCGAGGCTGTGTGAAAACCCCGCCTCCACTGGCATGATCTGAGCACTGGCCGATGGGTGCTCTGCATGAAGCGATTCGTGGATGGCGTTGATCGTTCCCAAGGGCTTCTGCTCCCTGATCGACTGGAAGACTTCGTCCACGATGACAACCCGGTACGGGTGGTTGATGCCTTCGTGGACGCACTTGATCTGAGCGGACTGGGCTTCGAGGCTGCCAATCGCGTGGCTGGCGGTCGTCCTGCGTATCACCCCGCGGCACTGCTCAAGATCTATATCTACGGTTACCTCAACCGCATCCAGTCCAGCCGCCGCCTGGAGCGGGAGGCACAACGGAACCTGGAGCTGATCTGGTTGACTGGCCGGCTGGCACCGGACTTCAAAACCATTGCCGACTTCCGCAAGGACAACGGCAGCGCGATCACCGCGGCGTGCAGCCAGTTCGTCAGCCTCTGCCGGAGCATGAAGGTCTTCTCGCACGCAATCGTCGCGATCGATGGCAGCAAGCTCAAGGCGGTGAACAGCCGGGACCGCAACTTCACCGCTGGCAAGATCAAGGGGCGCCGGCAGCAACTGGAGGAGAGCGTTGCGCGCTATCTGGCCGAGATGGACCGCGCGGATCGTGATCCAAGCTTGTTGCCAGAGGGTCGCGTTCCTCACTTGAAGGACAAGCTGGCCAAGCTGCGCGCGCAGATGGAGAAGCTCGACGCCATCGAAAAGCAGCTTGAGGCCACTCCAGATCGCCAGATATCACTGACGGATCCGGATGCACGCTCGATGGCCACGAGCGGCCGTGGAACGGGTGTGGTGGGCTACAACGTCCAGGCGGCTGTTGATGCTGAGCACCACCTGATCGTCGCCCACGATGTCATCAATGATGGTCATGATCGTGCCCAGTTCTCGCGCATGGCAACGAAGGCAAGGGAAGCCCTTGGCACCGAACGCATGACGGCACTGGCAGATCGAGGCTACTTCAATGCGCCAGAGATCCTGGCATGCGAGGAGACAGGCGTCATTCCGTTGGTGCCCAAGCCGCTCACGTCGAACAGCAAGGCCGAAGGCCGGTTCGACAAGCGGGACTTTGCTTATGACGAAGCCGCGGATGAGTACGAGTGTCCGGCAGGCGAAAGAGCAATTCATCGCTTCACGGCCGAAGAAAAGGGCCTGACCCTGCATAAGTATTGGTCCTCAGCCTGCCCCCGCTGCCCGATGCGGGCGCAATGCACGACCGCTAGCTACAGACGAATCACCCGCTGGGAGCACGAACATGTGCTCGAACGAATGCAGATGCTGCTGGATGCGAGGCCGGAAGCTGCCGTAGCACGACGACAGACGGTGGAGCATGTCTTCGGCACGCTGAAATCGTGGCTCGGCACGACGCCGTTGCTGACCAAGACCCTTCCGAAGGTCAGAACGGAGATCAGCTTGGCGGTTCTGGCCTACAACATGAAGCGGATGATCAAGATCATGGGCACCGATGGCATGGTGAGGGCCATCGCGGCCTAGTCATCACGCTTTTCGCTGTATCACCGGCCGCTCGAACTGCTCACGCCAACGTCGCTAGTCCCTTGCCGACGAGTTTTTACACAGCCTCGGTCGGAAGCTGCCGTGACCGTTGAGCACAGCAAACCGTGCTCAGCGCAGCTTGAGCTGCACTGAGCAGGCGCTGTCTGCTTGGTAGTGCCGCGCCAGGCACCCCCTTTCCAGGACGGGGATGGCCCGACGGGCGATGGCGATCATCGTTTCGCGTAGCCGGGCGTGCCGTCCGCGTAAAGCACGATCTGCTCCCACACGTCGCCGTCGCGTTCGACAATGCCGCGACGCAGGTAGCGCTCTCCAGGCTTCAGTGTCTCCAGCACCGGCGCTTCCGCATCCGGAAACTCGCGCACCTGCACCGTTCCTTGCGCCTGCCATTGCCCTCCCTGCGGCTTGACGCGGAACTCCAGCATCGCCATCCGCGCCATCACGGGATCGTGCACATAGGCCTTGCGCTTGTCCGGACCCCACGGCGCGACTTCGATCCAGCCGGTCGTCCCCACGATGCCGCTGACCGGCACCAGGAAATCCCTGGCCAGGTCGTCGATCGGCGGTGCCTGCGGCGAGGGCGCCGCGCGAAAGACCACCGGCGATGCCGCAAGGTGGCTCCACTTCGGCAGGTTGCGGCTGCGCAACAACGTGGGGGGCTGTGCGGATAGCGCGATGCCGGCCGGCACGATGCCCGCGGCGCGTGGCTCATCCAGCACCTGGGCGGACAGGTCCGCGAGGTCGCGGGGATTCCCGGCCACCACGTTCACGCGCTTACCGCTGCGATAGACCAGCGTGGGGAAAGCGAACGTCGAGGAACGATCGTAGGGACGCAACTGGTAGTTGATGCTGTCCATGACGCCCTGGTTGTACGCCAGCCCACGCTGCGCGCGGGCATCGACGACACCGGGTGCCCGGCCGGCGAACGCGTTCGCGACGGCCGTGGCATCGCGTGCGGCAAGTACCGACGCCGCTGTCCCGCCGGCGACCGGAATCCAGCGGAGCTGCACCTTGCCGACCAGCCCACGGGTATCGTCGAACAGGCGCCGGCTCCATGCGCACTCCGTGCTGTACACCACGTAGACCACCTTGGTGGCGGGTTGGCCATCGGCGGCCCAGATCGCGTTCTCCACCGCGTCCATCAGCCGCGCGGCATCGTCGGCCTTGCTGACGACGACCTGCTTGCCGCGATCCACCGCGTGCAGCGACGGCGACAGCACGGCCGCGATGAACAACACGGCACAGGATCGCCACGGCGCTGAGGTCCATGGCCCGATACTGCGAATGGGAGCGGTTGCCGCCATCGTCGATTCTCCGGGTGGGTGATGACACGACGACGGACGCGCAGCCTCCGCCGCCAGCTTCCTGCGTGCGCTACTTGCGCCGGATGTCCTGCAGGGCTTCGTTGATCTTGAACAGCACGATCATGATTTCGCAGTAGATGCGCGCCAGCAGCGCGAACAGCGTGGCCAGGATGGGCGCGGCGACGATCATGCCGAAGCCGGCGAAACCGGAGTACCGCATCATGCCGAAGCCCTTCACCATCAGGACCAGGCCGGAGACGGCCGCGCCGGCCAGCAAGATCCAGTAGATGAACGTGATGATCTTCGGCGTCACCATCGCATCGAAGTAGAGCCAGTCCCGCATGTCGCTTCCTCCTCGTTGTAGTCCATGACGTGCCGCGCCGTTCGCGCTGCACGGTGTTCCGCGCCACTCAGTCGGCGACGCGCGTATAGGTCACGCCCAGCGGGCCGGACAGCGTGTCCGCATCCACGCGGGTCAGTACCAGGGCCGCTCCCTCGACATCGGGATGCCGCATGCGGATGCGGTCGCCTTCCACCTCGTAGCGCAGCTGGCGCTCCACGCCCCCCAGTCCGGACGACTGCACCACCACGCCACCGCGTTCGAAACGCAACTGCGTCAAGCCCATCGCGTCTTCATAGGTGCCCGTCAACCCGCTTCCGCACGCGCACAGCAGCAGCGCCGCAGAAACCGCCATCGCCTTGGCCCGCAAGGTCATGTCAACGTCCCCTTCCGCCATCGAACGTCAACTCGCCGAATGTCGCCGGGCGGTTGTAGCGATCGCTGCCGATCGTGTATCCCGACAGGCGTGCCGTGATCACCACGCCTTCGCTGCGCTGGCTGATGCCCGTGACGAGGAACCGGCTGTCCAGCACCACGCTGCGCACACCACTGTTGCGCGCCAGTACGTCCTGGGCGGCGGCCGGATCCAGCGGCCAGAAATTCAGCTCCTCCGGATTGTCCACCTGCAGGCGAACCTGCTGCCTCTGCATGGATGGCGATGGCTGCGCACTGAAACTGAAAACGCTGCCCGGCATGAAGGCATCCAGGTAGTAGCCACCCCGTGCCGTGTCGTACTCGCCGAAGTGCGCATTGACGTTGAGCCGCAAGCGACCGACATCAGCCGTGCCATCGTAGATGGCCTGCAGGCGTTCCTGCTCTTCCTTCAACAGCGACGGACGCTTGAATTCGTCCGCATGCACGACGCGCGACTGCGCGGCCGCCCATGCGTCGATGGGTGGCGTACGTCCTTCCAGGCGATAGGCCAACATCAGGATCTGCAGGTCGTCGGGATGATCGAGCTGGCGTTCGCCGAACTGCGGCGGCGAGGGTGTGCTGGACGCAGCGGCCGCGGACGGTGCATGCGCGGGCGATGGTGCGGGGGACGCGTCGACCGTCGATGGCGCCGACGACGGTCCACCCGCCTCGCGCTGCCCGCTTTCGCAGGCGGCCAGAGCCGCCGTGAGCACGAGGGCCACGCAAGCCGCCTTGTACGCATCAGAGGCGGACATCGCTGGCCTCCTTCACTTCGGCATCGCGCCGCGTCTGGCCGATGCGTTGCAGTTCCGCCTGCATGCCGGCGACATGCGCGTAGGTGTCGCTCTGCTGGAGCATGGCGGTATGCAACTCCATGGCAAGACCGGGATTCTTGCCGCTCAGCACGACGCGTGCGCTGATGTTCAGGCCGCAGCCTTCGGTCCAGCTGGCCCCCGTGTTCTCGCCACCTCCATAGACGCCGTTGCGGCAGCGGCCGAACAGCGGGTTGGCTTCCGACAACGGATTGCCCGCGCGGTCGTAGATCCATTGCAGGTCGCGCGTGCCGGCGGAGTAGCCGCGCGGCGCATTGCTGTCCTCGCGCACTTGCGGCTGTCCGTACTTGGCCGTCAGCGCTTCGAGCGTGGCGTCCACCGACGGCATCTGGCCATCGCGGAACTTCTGCGTGCGCCACACGACCATCGCGGTTTCCTTCCCCGGCACACCCGGGGTGGCGACGCTGACGATCTCGTCGGTGTGCTCCCACTTGAACTTGCCGCGGCACTCCTGCCACTCGCGCGCGAAGTTGCATGGGCGGTAGCTGCCCTTTTCCACCGTGAAGAACTGCGTGCCCAGCGCCACGCCATGGGTATCCAGGCGATCGAGCCAGCGGTTCTCCTCGCTGACCACCGCGTCCTCGCCCAGGCTGCAGCGCACGGTGGACAGCGCTTCCTCGCGCGTCATGCCGAGGCGCAGGCCGGTGATGTCGGGTCCTTTCAGTTCCTTGCGCACCCTGGCCGGGCAGCGCAGCGGCGCACTTCCCTCGGGTGCGGCCATGGCCGCCTCCTCCAGTTCGTCCAGCGGCACGCCCCCTTCTTCCTGGCCATCGGCCAGTTCCTTGCCGCCGCAGGCGGACAGCAACAACAGCGACAGCGCGAACATCGGTGCGGCGTTCTTCAGGATCATTTCGTTCTCCGGGTTTGACCGCGCCACCGCGCCTGGAGCGCGCCGTGGCACGAGGGTTAGTCCAGCAACACGACTTCGACGCGGCGATTGGCCTCCGCCTCCGGTGCGGCCGGATGCTTGAGCCGGCGCTCGCCATGGCCCTGCACGTCCAGACGCGACGACGCGATGCCGAACGTGCGCACGAGGTACTCGGCCACTGCCGCGGCACGCTGTCGCGACAGCAGCAGATTGGCCTCGTCGGTGCCGACGGCGTCCGTGTGCCCGTGGATGCCGATGCGCCGCGTGGCCAGTTGCGGCGCCAGCAGCACGCGCCCCAGTTCGTCCAACTGCGGCAGGCTGTCCGGGCGGATCGTCGCGCGGGCGAAGTCGAACAGGATGTCGAGGTCGATGCGCCCCGCGCCGGCAAGCGCATCGCCGATTTCACCGGCGTCCTGCAGGCCGTCGCGTGCCGCAGGCATGGCGACGGCGCAGGCGGCCGGCGGGGTTGCGGGTGCGGCACTGCGGCCCAGGTCGAACTGCTTGCAGGCCGGCGCACCGCTGACGGTACCGCTGAAGCGGCGACCCTCGGCGTCCACCTGTCCATCGAAATGCACGACGCGATAGCCGCCCGGCCTGAGCAGCCAGTCCTTGCCTTTCAGTTGCAGGCGACCGGAGCCGGGGTCGTACGTGCCGGTCATCGAGAAGCAGCCGGTCGGCACGCGCGGGTTGCGCGGATCGGCGTAGAAGTGGAACAACGCGCGGGCGTTGGTGGGCGTGGCGTCGGTGATGCTCAAGGTCAGGCCGGTCAGGCCCTGCGCACAGACATAGGTACCCACCCACGGACCGAGGACGCTGCGCGCCGGCGTCGACTGCGCACCGGCCGGCGCCGCTGCGCCGGTGACCAGCAGGAGCGACGCCGCCGCGAGCCATCGCCGCAGCGCCGCGCCCCTCCGCCTCCCGCTCCCCATGTCCATGCCTGTTCTCCGGTCCGCCTGCGTGCCGGCCCCTCTCCGGCCGTGACGACGATGCTGGCGAAGGGGGCGGGCCTGCGTCCTCATGCGGACTTCAAGAAACCTTCAAGCGCGTCCACATGGGCGTCTCCGGCCCGCCGGCGCGGCGGTGGCGGGCGCTATCATCGACCACATGCCACCCCCTTCCCCGTCCGATGCCCGGCTCTACCGATGGCGCTTCGGTGCCGTCGAGTTCGACGAAGCCCGCCATGAACTGCGCGTGGCCGGGCTGGCGGTCGACATCGAGCACAAACCCCTGCAGGTGCTGTCGGTGCTGCTTCGCCACGTGGGCGAAGTGGTGACGAAGGAGGAATTGTTCGACCAGGTCTGGACGGGCCGGATCACCGTCGACCATGTGCTGGCCACCGCGATCGGCAAGTTGCGCAAGGCCTTGGATGCGGCTGGCGAAGACCGCATCGTCACCGTTCCGCGCGTGGGCTACCGCCTGGATGGCCCCATCGAGCGCGTCGCCCAGGGGCAGCGGCTGGAGGCCACGCTGAGCTTCGCCGCAGGGCAGCCGGTGCCCGGCCGCGAGCATTTTTTCCTCGAACGACCCCTCGGCCGCACGCTGGGCAGTGAAGTGTGGCTGGCACGACAGCCGCGGACCCGCGATGCGCGCGTGTTCAAGTTCAGCCTGGGCGGCGAGCGGCTGGCCGCCATCAAGCGCGAAGCCACGCTGATGCGCGTACTGCGCGACACGCTGGGCGAGCGCGACGACTTCGTGCGCGTACTCGACTGGAACTTCGAGAACGAGCCGTTCTTCCTGGAATGCGAGTACGGCGGGCAGGCGTTGCCGGACTGGGCGGACGAACACGAGGCGCTCGTCGGCTGGGACCGCGCGCGCAAGCTGGCGTTCTTCCTGCGGATCGCCGCCGCCGTCGATGCCGCGCACGGCGTGGGCGTGCTGCACAAGGACATCAAGCCGGCCAACGTGCTGGTGCGGGCGCGCCCGGACGATCACTGGCAACCGTGCCTCACGGATTTCGGCAACAGTCGCCTGCTGCAGCCCGAGCGGCTGGCCGAGCTGGGCATCACCGGCATGGGCATGACGGTGACCACCGCCGGCAGCGGCGACAGTTCGGGCACGCCGCTGTACCTCGCACCGGAACTGATCGCCGGGCAACCGGCCACGGTGCGCAGCGATGTCTATGCGCTGGGCGTGCTGCTGTACCAGTGGCTGGTCGGCGACCTGCGTCGCCCGATGGCGCCGGGCTGGGAACGCGACATCGACGATCCGCTGCTGGTGGAGGACCTCCGCCGCGCCACCGATGGCGACCCCGCGCAGCGCCTCGGCAGCGTGGCGGAACTGGTCGATCGACTGGCCTCGTTGGCCGAACGCCACGCCGAGGCGGAAGAGCAGCGCCTGGCGGCGGCCGGCGCCCTGCAGGTGCAGCGCGCCCTCGAGCACGCCCGTACGCGCAGGCCTTGGGTCATCGCCACCATCGTCATGCTGAGCGCGGGGCTGCTGGCCAGTTCGGGCCTGTGGTGGCGCAGCGAACAGCAGCGTAAAAGTGCGGCCGTGCAGGCCATGCGCGCGGAAGCCGTCGTGCGCTTCCTCAGTGACGACCTGATCGGCGCATTGAGCCCGGGCGGTGCCGGCTTCGAGCGCGACCCGACCGTGCGGCAGATGCTGGAACAGGCCGGCGCGCCATTGGCCGCGCGCTTCGACAAGGACCTCGCCGTACGCGGTGGCATCCATGCGGCGCTCGGCGATGCCTGGCGCACGCTGGGCGACCGCGAACGCGCGGCGGACCACCTGCGCCAGGCCGTGCAGGACTACGGGCGCGCGTTCGGCGTCGACGACGAGCAGACCCTGGTCACCCGCTATGGGCTGGTGCGCACGCTGGCCTACGCGGGCACGCCGGCCTCCTTCGCCGAGGGCGCCCGCCAGTTGCAGGAGGCCGATCGGCTGGCCGGCACCACACGCCTCGATGGCCAGAACCTGGTGGCGTTGCATGCCGCGATCGCGCGCGGCCAGCTGCACTTCCAGCAATTGCAGATCGAACCGTCCCTGCGGGCGCACCGGCGCGCGGATGCCCTGCAACGGGCGTTGCGTCCGGACGATGCGTCGATGGCCGCATTGATCCGCTCGAACATCGCCGATGGCCTGCTGCGCTCCGACAAGGCCGAAGAGGCCATTCCCCTGTTGCAGCAACTGCTCGCCGATCCGCTGCTCGATCCACGCCGCATCGGCGAGTCCACCGTCGCCGGGTATCGCGTGATGCTGGCGCGCGCATTGCGCAACCTGGGCCGCTATGCGGAGGCGTTGCCGATCGCGCAGGGTGCGGCCGCCGCGACCGAGCGCATCCTGGGGCCGGACGACTACACCACCCTGGTGCAGATGTCGCTGGTGGCCAGCATCCACGACCAGGCCGGCGACTGCGCGCAGGCCCTGCCGATCGCACGCACGGTGCGGGAGCGCATGGCGAAGCGCTATGGCGAAACGCGCCAGGCCACGCTGATCGAAACCGGCAACCTCGGCTTCAAGGAATACGACTGCGGCGAACGCGACGCGGGGCTCGCCTACCTGCAGCAGGCCGAAAGCGGGCTGCGGCGCCACTTCGGGCAGGACAACGTCGCCGCGCACAGCTTTCGCTACGCGCTCGCCAGGCACCTCGCCACGGCAGGCCGCTACGCCGAAGCACTGGACATGGTCGATGGCCTGAGCGTGCCCGCCCTCACGGCAGGGGATTCCACGCCCGGCTGGGAGCATCGCCTGCAGGCGCTGCGTGGCCAGATCCTGATGCAGTCCGGACGCGTGCGGGAGGGCCGGCCGATGCTCGCCGCGGCCGTGTCGGCCCTCGACGGACTGGGCCATCCCGAAGAGGACGAAGTGATCGAATGGCGGCGCCTGCTTTCGGACAACGAATCCCGGCCTGCCGGCGCCCGATGACCGGCGCGGATCCGCGTGCGTGGCGTGGAGCATCGGCGAGCGGAAACGAGAAGGGCTCCCTTGCGGGAGCCCTTCTGCGTACCGCACCAGGCGAAGATCAGAACCGGTAGCTCAAGCCCAGGTTCACCGAGCGGCCGTAGCGGTAGTAGCCCTGCGACAGCAGCGGATTGCCGTTGATGCTGTAGGTCTGCGCCTCGTCCAGCAGGTTGCGGCCCTCCAGCGAGACGCTGAAGCGGTCGTTGAACTGGTAGGACACGTGCGCGGTCAGCCAGGTGATCGCATCGGCCTGCTCGTTGTAGCCCTCGCCCAGCACGTTGATGGCGGTGACGAAGCCATCGGTGCGGTCGGCGGTGGCGCCCAGCGACCACGGACCCTTCTCGTACATCAGGCCCAGCGAGTAGACCGACGGCGCGATGCCTTCCAGCGGACGCTCCTGGTCGCCGACGAAACTCTTCGACCAGTTGCGCGTGTACTGCGCGCGGAAGCCGAAGCCGTTGTCCCAGAAATGCTGCAAACCGGCTTCGATACCGCGCACCTTGGCGTAGTCGCCGTTGATCGGGCGCATCACGTTGAACAGGGTCGGGTCGGTGCCGATCGGCGTGCCGTCCGGTCGCAGGATGGGTCCGACGCCGATGTCCTGGCCCGGCTCCCAGCTGGTGGTCAGCTGGTTCTCGATGCGCTTGTAGAACACCGCGACGTTGAAGATCGAGTTCTCGCTGAAGTACCACTCCAGCGACACGTCGCCCTGCTTGGCTTCGTACGGCTTCAGGTCGACGTTGCCGCCGTAGATCTGGGTGAACTCGCCCCACGACACGCTGGCGGTGGTGTTGGTCGGCGCCAGCTTGTCCACCGGCGGACGCGCCATCGTCTTGGCGGCGCCCACGCGCAGCTGCAGGTCGTCGGTGAAGCGCCAGGTGAAGTTGCCCGACGGCAGCAGGTAGGTGTAATCGCCGTCCTGGCGGATCGCGGTCGGCTCGGCGTAGTTGGCGGTGTAGTTGAACGCACCGTTCTCGGTGATGCCGAGGATCGGTGCGTCCCAGGCTTCCGACGTGGTGCGCGTCTTGACGAAGCGCACGCCGACGTCGGCGCTCCAGCGTTCACCGGAGAAGTCGGCCTGCACGTAAGCGGCCTTGGTGTCTTCGCTGACGCGGTAGCTTTCCAGCGGGTTCCATTGCGGGGCTGCGTTGGAGAAGTCGTAGGTGCCGCCGCCCGGACGCGCATTGCCGTTGTACGCCGCCAGCTGGTTGAGGTAGTTCGGCACGTCGAACGCGAGGAAGGTGCGCGGGAAGTCTGCGTTCACGCCGCGCATGAAGTTCGGCAGGGTGAACGAGTGCGACAGCACGTTGCCGCCCAGCGCACCGACGTTGATCGCGTTGTCGCCAGAGTAGTAGTCGGCGCCGCCGTTGAGCGTGTTGTTGATCAGGTCGCGGGTCTTCTTGCGGTCGGTCGCGGTGACGCCGAAGTGCAGGTCGTCCATGGCGAACCGGCCCACGAACCACTTGCCTCCCACGGTGCCGCCGGTGATCTCGTCGACGATGTTGTCGCCGCGCAGCTCCATGTAATGCGTGTTGAAATCCGACCCGCCGAACTGCCCGTTGGCCAGGCCGTTCGCCAGCTGGCGTCCATCGTCGAAGAGGGCAGTGACGTTGGGGACGGCGCCGCCGCTGAGTTCGATGCGGGCGACGTTGGGCTGGTTCATGCGCAGCACCACGTAGGTGTCCTGGCCGCCCGAGTAGCGCTTGGAGGTCGAGCGGTAGACGTCGCCGGTCAGGGTCAGGTCGTCGCTGACCTTCCACTCGGCATTGGCGCCGTACAGGTCGGTGTCGACCACCCGGTGCTCGGTCATGTTGAGCAGTTCCGGGTTGAGACGCATTTCCGGATCGGGATTGTCCATCGTGAAGCCGGTGACGATGCCGTTCCGGATCGTCATGTCGGACCAGCGGCCGGGTGCGAACAGCGGGTAGTACGACTGCTGGTAGCCGACCTGCGGCGAGTCCAGGCGCGTCTTCAGCCCGTCCAGCGTCAGCTTGAAGCTGTTGCTCGGCCGCCATTCGACCTTCGCCGACAGCGCGCGACGCTTCTTCTCTTCCAGGATCGAGCCGACACGGAACTGGCCCGGTGCGATCAGCCCGTATTCGTCTTCATCCAGGATGCCGTTGCCGTTCGGATCGATGGCACCGCCCCAGGTGTTGCCCCACAGCCAGCTCTCGTCGTTCGGGTCCGCGTTGCGGCTCCAGCCGCCGTCGTTGCCGGCGATGTCGGTACGGTCCTTGCGCTTGCCGTACACCACACCGAGCAGCACGCCCAGCGTGTTGTCGGCGAACAGGTTGCTGTAGGTCGCGGAGAACTTGTGCCCGTTGAGTTCGGACATCTGGTTGCGGTCGCCTTCCAGGCGGATGACGCCCTGCTGCCCGTCCTGATCGAACGGACTGGCCGAACGCAGGTTGATCAGGCCGCCGATGGCGCCTTCCGACAACGACGCCTGCGCGCCCTTGACGACATCGGCGCCGCTGATCACGTCGGCCGGCAGTACGTCGTAGGCGAAATCGCGGCCCGCACCGTCGGTGGCGAGGATGCGGCCATTGAAGGTGGTGAGGGTGTATTCGGGGCCGAGGCCACGGACGCTGACCTTCTGGCCTTCGCCGCCGGCGGTGCGCGAGATGGACACGCCGGTGATGTGGCTCAGGGAGTCGGCGACGTTGTCGTCGGGAAACTTGCCCAGTTCCAGCGCACTGATCGAATCCTGCACCGTACCGGACTCGCGCTTCAGTTCGATGGCGCGCGCCAGACTGCCGCGCACGCCGGTGACCACCACGGTATCGAGGGTGGCGGGATCGCCCTGGCTCTCCTGTCCCGCCGGCGCCGTGGCCGCGGTGTCGGCCTCCGCCTGCTGGGCCAGCACGCCGATCGGCGCGTTCAGAGCCAGGGCCACACTACAAAAGAGCAAGTTCCGGTGCAGCCGCGCGTTCTTCATGGGTCTCTCCTCAGACGGTGGCAGGTTGGTGACGCAACCAAACGAAACCGAGCCTATAACATGTTTCGTTTTGTATCAATAGCGAAATGTAACGAAATAATCCATACTGTTGGCGCTACAAGGAGGTCCCATGTCCGTTACCCGTGATACCAGCCAACGCCGCCTGCAGATCAGCGAACTCGTGCGCCAGCACGGCAGCGTCCAGGTGGCCACGCTTGCGCGCCGGTTCGGGGTCAGCATGCAGACGGTACGCAAGGATTTGCGCTACCTGACCGAGCGCGGCGTGATGGCCCGCGCCTACGGCGGCGCGATCGACAGCAGCGTGGTCGGCACCGGTGCCGCCGCCGAACCGCACTACGAAGCCAAGCGCACCTCCCATCTGGACGAGAAGCGCCGCATCGGCCAGCGTGCCGCCGCCCTGGTCAAGGCCGGCGACACCATCGCGATCGATTCCGGCACCACCGCCATCCAGTTGGCCGAGTCGCTGCCGAACATCGAGGTGACCGTGGTCACCAACGACTTCGGCGTGCTCGGCGCGCTCGCGCCGAAGCACAACATCAACATCGTGATGCTCGGCGGCGAACTGCGCCGCAAGAACATGGCGTTCTACGGCGGCCTGACGGTCGAGGCGCTGGATGCCCTGCACGTGGACATGCTGTTCCTCGGCGTCGACGGCCTGGACCTGGAGCGCGGCATCACCACGCACTACGAGCCGGAAGCCATGCTCAACCGCAAGATGGTCGAAGCGGCGCGCGTGGTCGTGGCGATCACCGACAGCTCGAAGTTCGGCAAGATCTGCCTGCACCGCATCGTGCCGGTAAGCGACCTCAACGTGCTGATCACCGACCGCGGCGCGCCGAACGAGATCGTGCAGGCCGCCGAGCAGCTCGGCCTCGAACTCATCCTCGCCTAGTCCCGCGACGCGGTGCCGAACACCCGTACCGCGTTGCGGTAGTAGATCTTGTCGATCACATCGCGCGGCAACGCCAGGCCGGGCACGTCGGCATCGAGCATGTCCACCCGCTGCGTCTCGCCGGTCGCCAGATAGCGCCAATCCGACGTCCAGACCGCGTGCGCCGAGCGCCGGAACTCGGCGGGATCGGTATCGGGATTGACGGTGAGGTCGGTGCCGTACAGCAGCCGGTCCTGGTAGCGGATGAAGAACCTGCGCACCTTCTCGCGATCGCGGACGGACTGGTACTGCACCTGGCTCATGCGTGCCGCGAGATCGACGCTCGCCTGCGGGAAGCGGTCGAGGAAGGCGCCGAGGCGATCGACGTCGTACTCCAGGCTACCCATGTGCGCACCAACGAAGCGCAGCCCCGGATGCGCCGCCACGAAGCGGTCGCGCGTCGCGATCTGGTCGTCGTAGCTGGGCTGATCCGGATGCAGGTACATGTGGTACTCCGGATGGTTGCGGAAGTACTCGCGATCGTTGTCGGTGGTCATCTGCTCCAGCGGCAACCAGCAATTGTGCGGCTCGCCCTGGTGGCCGATCAGCACGAGGCCCAGCGAACGCACCTGCTCGGCCACCGGCGACAGGCCGGGATGGTCCAGCATGATCAATCGTCCGTCGGCGTCCTTCTCGATCATGCCGACGTTCTTCCATATCTTCGCCGCCCGCGCGCCTTCGCCCTTCGCCGTCGCAAGGCCCGCGTTGACGCGATCGGACCAGCCAGGCTGTCCGAACCCGTCCATCGAGAACGTCGCCGCCCAGTGCAGCCGCGCGGGATCCGCCTTCGCCAGCGCGGTGGCGGCGGCATGCTGGTCCGCGATGCTCGGAAAGTCCGGATAGTCCACGTTGATGGACATCAACTCGAAGCCATCCGCTCGCGCCTGCTCCAGGAAGGCGGGATGGTCCACGTTGGCATGCACGTGGGCGTCGAACTTGGCCACGCGCGCGAAGTCGGCCATCGCGTACGGACCTGCGGCCGATCCATGCGCCAGGGCCTGGCCGCCCATGACTCCGCAGGCGAGCACGACACTGACGCAGGCTCGTTTCCATGCTGCTTTCATTGGTGCACCTGTAATGTAACGAAACTTAAAAGCAAACATATCGCAACAAAAGTGTTGCATCAACCCGCCCCGTTCGCGCACAATCGGCCGCACCTCAACCGGAATGCCGCCCATGCCACCCATTGGACGCCGCACCGTCTTGAAGCTTGCCGTCGGCAGCGCCGCACTGGCAGCCCTGCCCTGGACGCCAGGCCGAGCGCTCGCCGCCGGCCATGCCGCCCTCACGGCACAGGATGCCCTGCTGTCGCTGCAGTTCGATCGCGCCCTGCGCACCCGCGTGGTTTACCGGGGCAAGACCTTGACGCCCTTCCAGGCCAGCGAAGTGTTGCTGCTGAAGGACGGTACCGCCATCGACACCTTTGCCTTCGGCAGCGAGGAGCGGCAGCCGGTCACCGATGCACGCCACGGCGCCGGCCTGCGCCATGTGTTCAATGGCGTCTCGAAACAAGGCATCGAGAAGCAGGTGGCCGTGACCTTCTTCGAAAGCGCCCCCGGCCTGGCATTGATGCAGGTGCGCTACCGCAATGCCGGCGCGCAGCCGGTCGACGTGGCGGGCTGGCGCTCCGCCGCGCACGAACTGGCCGACGCGCCGGGCGGTTTCTGGAGTTTCTCCGGCACCACGCATGAAGACCGCCGCGACTGGGTGCAACCGCTGGGTGCGGATTTCGACCAGCGCAACTCACTCGGCATGGACGCGTCCGACTACGGCGGCGGCACACCGGTCGCCAACGTGTGGCGGCGCGACGTCGGCCTGGCCGTCGGCCATGTCGAACCCGTGCCGCGCACGCTCGACCTGCCCGTCCGCAGGACGCGCAAGGGCGCAAGCATCGCCGTGGAGGGCGCGCAGGCGGTGACGCTGGCGCCGGGCCAGGCGCTATCGACCGAACGCACCTTCCTGTGCGCGCATACCGGCGACCACTTCGCTCCGCTCGCCCTCTACCGCGACTTCATGAAGGCCGAAGGCATCGCCGCGCCGCAGGCGCCGGCGTCGGCCTTCGAGCCGACCTGGTGCGCGTGGGGCTACGAACGCGACTTCACCGTCGCGCAGATCCTGGCCACGCTGCCGAAGGTGCGCGAGGTCGGCTTCCAGTGGGCCGTGCTGGACGACGGCTGGCAGACCAACGAAGGCGACTGGCAGATCGACCGCAGGAAGTTTCCGCGCGGCGATGCCGACATGCGCGACTTCGTGAAGGCCGTGCGCGCCGAAGGCCTGCGCCCGCGCCTGTGGCTGGCGCCGCTGGCGGCCGATCCCGGCAGCGAAATCCTCTACAAGCACAGCGACATGCTGCTGCTGGACGAATACGGTTCCTTCCAGAAGGTCAGCTGGTGGAATGCGCTGACCCAGTGCCCCGCCTACCAGCCCACCATCGATTACTACGTCGCGCTGGTGAAGAAGGCCATCGGCGACTGGGGCTTCGAGGGCATCAAGCTGGATGGCCAGCACCTCAACGCGGTCGCGCCCTGCTACAACCCCGCGCACAAGCACGCCAGCCCGACCGATTCCTGCGAGAAGCTGCCGGAATTCTGGAACGCGATCCACAAGGCCGCGCACGACGCGAATCCGGATGCGGTGGTCGAACTGTGCCCTTGCGGCACCGCGTTCGCCTTCCACAACCTGCCAGCGACCGACCAGTTCCCGTCATCCGATCCGCTGTCGTCCTGGCAGGTACGCAGCAAGGGCAAGAGCGTCAAGGCGCTGATGGGGCGCGGCAGCAGCTACGCCGGCGACCATGTGGAACTGGCCGATGGCCGCGACGATTTCGCCTCCAGCGTCGGCATCGGCGCGGTGATCTCGTCGAAGTTCACCTGGCCGCGCGACACCGACAACCCGACGGCCCCGCTGCCCGAGGGCGGCTACCTGCTGACGCCGGAAAAAGCAGTGCTGTGGAAGAAGTGGGTCGCGCTGTACCGCGACCACATGCTCCCGCTGGGCGACTACCGCGGCGAGTTGTACGACATCGGCTTCGACGCGCCGGAGACGCACGCCATCGCCAAGGACGGGGCGATGTACTACGCCTTCTACGCGAAGGACTGGAACGGCACGCTGGAACTGCGCGGACTCGGTGAAGGCCGCTACCGCGTGCGCGACCTGTTCAACGGCACCGAGTTCGGCACGGTCGACGCAAAGGCGAACACGCTGCGTACCGGCTTCGAGCGCTTCCTGCTGCTGCAGGCCACGCCGGAGGCGACCGCATGAGCGCCGTGGAGACCGCACCGCGCCGCCGCTGGCTGGCCTACGCACTGACCACGGTCGCGCTGTGGGGCGTGTGGGGTGCGCTGGCCGGCCTGTCGGCGCAGCGCGGCTTCCCCGACACGCTGGTGTACTGCGTGTGGGCACTGACGATGGTGCCGCCCGCGCTGTTCATCCTGTGGCGCACGGGCTGGACGCTCGACCGCTCGCCGCGCGCCGTCGCCTACGGCCTGGCGATCGGCCTGCTCGGCGCGGGCGGCCAGATGCTGCTGTTCAAGGCGCTGACCATCGGGCCGGCGTATTTCATCTTCCCGATCATCTCGCTGTCGCCGGTGATCACCATCGTGCTGTCGTTCGCGCTGCTGCGGGAGCGCACCGGCTGGATGGGCGCGCTGGGCATCGTGCTGGCGCTGGTCGCGTTGCCGCTGCTCGATCTGTCGTTCGGCGGTGGCACGCAAGGCCTCGGCTGGTTCGCGCTCGCGCTGCTCATCATGGCCGCGTGGGGCATCCAGGCCTATTTCATGAAACTGGCCAACCACACGGTCAGCGCCGAAAGCATCTTCTTCTACATGATGGTCGGCGCGCTGCTGCTGGCGCCGGTGGCCTGGGCGATGACCGACTGGACGCAGCCGATCAACACCGGCCTGGACGGCCCATGGATGACCGCGGCGATCCAGGTGTTGAACGCGGTCGGCGCGCTGATGCTGGTCTACGCGTTCCGCTACGGCAAGGCGATCGTCGTCGCGCCGCTGACCAATGCGGGCGCGCCGCTGGTGACCGCGGTGCTGTCGCTGGTGTTCGCCAGCGTGGTGCCCGGCCCGCTGAAGATGGTCGGACTCGCCCTGGCGCTGGTGGCCTCGCTGCTGCTGGTGCTGGAACCCGAACGCCCCGCCCCGCACAACACCTGACCGGACGAACCTGTACATGCACGCCCTGCTCGACCTCATCTCACGCCACAAGCTCGGCCAGGCCGTCGGCGTGACCTCCATCTGTTCCGCGCATCCGATCGTCATCGAGGCGACGCTGCGGCACGCGGCGGAGCACGCCTCGCCGCTGGTGCTGTTCGAGGCGACGTGCAACCAGGTGAACCAGGACGGCGGCTACACTGGCATGACGCCGGCGGATTTCGTCGCCTTCGTGCACGGCATCGCCGGACGCACCGGCTTCGACACCGCGCGCATCGCGCTAGGCGGCGACCACCTGGGGCCGAATCCATGGACCGCGCTCGACGCCGGCGCGGCGATGGACAAGGCCGAGGTGATGGTGGCGGCCTATGTCGCGGCCGGCTTCCGCAAGATCCACCTCGACTGCTCGATGGCCTGCGCGGATGATCCGACGCCGCTGCCGGAAAGCGAGATCGTCCGTCGTGCCGTGCGCCTGTGCCGCGCCGCCGAGGACGCGTACGGACAGGCCGGCGGCGAAGCGCCCGTGTACGTGATCGGTACCGAAGTGCCGGTGCCGGGCGGCGCCACCGAAGCCATCGCGGGACTGGAAACCACCACGCCGGCCGCCGCGCGCGCCACCATCGACGCGCACCGCGAGGCCTTCCATGCCGCCGGACTCGCGCGGGCATGGGAACGCGTCATCGCGTCGGTCGTGCAGCCGGGCGTCGAGTTCGACCACCACGACGTCATCGACTACGCGCCGGAGAAGGCACGTGCGCTGAGCGAGGCCATCGTGCCGCTGCAGGGCATGGTGTACGAAGCGCACTCCACCGACTACCAGACACGCGAGGCCCTGCAGGCACTGGTGCGCGACCATTTCGCCATCCTCAAGGTCGGTCCCGGCCTGACCTTCGCGCTGCGCGAGGCGCTGTGGGCGCTGGATGCGATCGAACGCGACTGGATCGCGCCCGAGCACCGCGCCAACCTGCGCGACGTGGCGATGCAACGCATGCGCGACCAGCCGCAGCACTGGCGCCGCTACTACCACGGCGAGGGCCAGCCGCTGACCATCGACCTGCAGTACAGCCTGAGCGACCGCATCCGCTATTACTGGCCCGACCCGGTGATCGAAGCGGCGCGCGCGCGCCTGTTCGCCAACCTGCGCGATACCTCGCCGCCGCTCCCGCTGATCAGCCAATACCTCCCCCATGCATTGCACGCCCTCCGCCACGACCGCGCGACCTTTGATCCGCAGTCGCTGGCGATGGCGCATATCAGTGCCGTCCTGGACGACTACCATCATGCCTGCCATCCCCATGAAATCCCCTGACCACCTCGGCGTCCCCGTATCCGACCTCCAGGCCGGCGGCGCGCTGTGGACCGCGCGCGAAATCGAGCAGCAACCGGCGATGCTGGAACGCACCCACGCGCTGCTGGCCGACCTGCAGGCGCAGATCGACGCGTTCATCGGCCCCATCGCGCAGGACCCGAACGCGCGCGTGATCCTCACCGGCGCCGGCACGTCGTCCTACATCGGCCAGTGCCTGGCGCCGCTGCTGGATCGCCACCTGCCGGCCCGCGTCGACGCCGTGCCGACCACCGACATCGTCAGCGCGCCGCACCTGTACCTCGATCCCGCACAACCGCTGCTGCTGGTGTCGTTCGGCCGCTCCGGCAACAGCCCGGAAAGCCTGGCCACCGTCGCGCTGGTCGAATCGATCGTCGCCGACGTGCGCCACCTGGTGGTCACCTGCAATCCCGAGGGCGCGCTGGGACGCGCGCCGGCGCGCCACCTGCTGACCCTGCAGTTGCCCGAGGAAACCCACGACGCCAGCTTCGCGATGACGTCCAGCTTCAGCTGCATGATGTACGCCACCCTGGCGGCCTTCGTCGGCACCCCCCGCCTGGCCCCGCGCATCCCGGCGATCCGCGATGCCACCGCGCAGACCATCGACCACGCCGGTCCCACCACCCATGCGCTCGCGCTGACGGGGTACGAGCGCGTGGTCTACCTGGGCAGCGGCGTGATGCAGGGCCTGGCGCGCGAGGCCGCGCTGAAGCTGGGCGAACTCAGCAATGGCGCCGTCGCGACCTGCTACGACTCGCCGCTCGGCTTCCGCCACGGACCCAAGACCTTCCTGCAGGCGCGCACGCTGGTCGTCGTCTTCGTCTCCAACGATCCGCTGACGCGCAAGTACGACCACGACCTGATCGACGAGCTGCGCCAGGACCGCGTGGCCGGGCGCGTGATCGAAGTCAGCGCGCAACCGCGTGCCGACGCGGCGACCGATACCGTCGCGGTGCCGTTCCTCGCCGGTGCCGACGACGTCGACCTGCTGTGGCCGTATGTCACCGTCGCCCAGATGTTCGCCTTCCACGTCTCCCGTGCGCTCGGCCTGTCGCCGGACAACCCGAACAAGCAGGGCACGGTGAACCGCGTCGTGCAGGGTGTCCGCCTGCATACGGCGTCATGACGCAGCGCGTCTACCTGGGCGTCGACGGCGGCGGAACCAAGACCCGGTTCGCGCTGATGGACGACGACGGGCAGCTGATCGCGCACGCGCAGACAGGCACGACCTATCACCCGGAAGTGGGTCTGGATGGCGTGCAGCGGATACTGGCGGACGGCATCGCCTCCGTGCTCGCGGATGCCGGCGTGCGCGATACGCATGCGCTGGCGTACGCGTTCTTCGGCCTGCCGGCACACGGCGAAGACACGCAGGCCACCGCATGCCTGGACGCGATACCGGCGCAGGTGCTCGGGCACGGCCGCTACCGCTGCGACAACGACATGGTGTGCGGCTGGGCCGGCTCGCTGGCCTGCGGCGACGGCATCAACATCGTCGCCGGCACCGGCTCGATCGGCTACGGCCAGCGCCAGGGCGTGGAGGCGCGCGGCGGCGGCTGGGGCGAAGCCTTCTCCGACGAAGGTTCGGCCTACTGGATCGCCGTGCAGGGGTTGAATGCGTATTCGCGGATGAGCGACGGGCGCCTGCCGAAGGGCCCGTTGCATGCGTTGATCAACGACCGCCTTGCACTGGCCACCGACCTGGACCTGTGCGCGCGCATCTATGGGCCTGGCGTGGGAACCCGCGGCGAGATCGCGCAGATCTCGCGCATCGTGGCCGAAGCGGCACGGCAGGGCGATGCCGCCGCAGGGAAGATCTACACCAATGCCGGGCATGAGCTTGCCGGCATCGTCGTCGCGATCCACGACCGGCTGGCGTTCGACCACGACGAGAACGTCGTCGTGTCGTACTCCGGCGGCGCCTTCAGCGCCGGCGACCTGTTGATGCACCCGTTCGCGGAGGCACTGCACGAAGCCTCGCCGCGGTTCGAACTGCGCACGCCGCTGCACGAACCCCACTACGGCGCCGCACTCTACGCGCGCCTGCTCGCGCGACGGCACGCCATCGCGGCCTGACGCCAGCGGCGTTGGCCGCTGTCCGCTGTCCGCTTCCGCCGCCGCGGCCCTGATGGCCCGGCAACCCGACCGTCGTTGAAAGGCCTGCCGCGGCCACCGGCCAACGCCGCCGGACAGGCCACTGTTGCCTGCCGCCACCTCGTCCCGGCGTCCCGGTCCAACGGGCCGAAACGCACGCGCCTTCCGTTCATCCGACACCCATCGACGGGATGGCCCGGCCGCGGCCGACACCGGCGGTCCGGCGCGTGTCCCCTGTGGATGCGTTTCTTCGCATACCACCCCATCGCCTATACCAGGAGCCTGCCGCCATGCGTCGTCCGCCGATGAAACTCGCCCTCGCCACCGCGCTGATCGTGGCGCTACCCGCCAGCAGCGCGCCGCCTGCGGGGCCGGAAACGCAGGTCTGGATCGATGTCGCCACGCATTCCATGGCCGGCATGCCCGACCTCGGCATGCTGGGCGGACTGGCCGGCAAGATGATGGGCGGGCAGCAGGGACCGCAGGGGTATCCGCAGGCGCGCAACATCCCCGGCAGCCCGGGCCGGTTGCTGGACATCGCCCTGTACAACCGGCTCAAGCCGGGCATGCCCGCCGAACAGGCCGTGCCGGCGGCACTCGGCGTCGGCAAATCGCTGTCGTTGCTGCCGCCACCGCCGGGCAAGAGCGTGGATGAGCCGAAAGAGCACGAGATGCACGACATCGAAGTGACCATCCGGCAGTACTGGGGCTGCAGTGCGACCGTGCGCCCGGGACAGCCGAAGGTGATCACGCTGAGGGTCAGGAACGGGCAGTTCCAGCAGAACGGCTCGCTGGCGCCCGGCCTGTTCGTCCCCGACCGCGACATCGACGTCAATCCAGGCTATGCGCTGTGGCCCAACCTCAAGAACAGCAAGCGCCTCGGCGAGCGTTCGTCGATGGTGGGCCAGCACCGCATCACCGGCGACGGCATACCGGCCTCGCTGCAGTTCGAGCTGGGCCAGAGCGCGGACTTCATGCCGAAGATCGCGCTGCAGACGCGCGGCGAACTGACCGACAGCGTCGCGCTGACGTGGCAACCGGTGGACCGCGCCAAGGCGTACTTCATCGACGCCATGGCGATGCAGGACGAGCGCAACTTCGTCATGTGGAGCAGCGCGGAGGTGGCCGGCGCCGGCCATGAACTGATGAACTACCTGACCGGCTCGTACATCGACAAGTGGCTGAAGCAGAAGGTGCTGCTTGCGCCCGGCACCACCGACTGCGCCATTCCGAAGGGCATCTTCACTTCCACCGGCAAGGGCGAACACGGCGGACTGGCCTCGCTCAACCTGATCGCATACGGGCCGGAAACCAATCTGGTGTGGCCGCCGAAACCTGCCGATCCGAAGCAGCCGTGGGACCCCGAGTGGAACGTCCGCGTGCGCACCAAGTCCACCACCAGCGCCATGCTCGGCATGGACCTGGGTGGACTCGGCGACATGCCCGCCGACGAAGGCGACAACGACGGCAAGCAGGCCCCCGACAAGAAGGAAGAAGGCGGCGCCAAGAAGCTGTTGCGCGGCCTGCTCAGGAACTTCTGAACCCCGTCGAGGGCGGGCCGCGCGCCCGCCCTTTCCCGCCATGGACGACACCCATGAAATCCACGTTGCTGCTGCTGTTCGCCCTCGCCACCCTGTGGGGCACGTTGCCCGCCCGGGCCGCCGATCCGTGTCCGCAGCTGCGCACGCAACGGGCGTCGACCGATGTCGCCACGCGCATCGCAGCCATCGCCTGCCAGGAGAACCATGCCTGGTTCCGTCCTTTCATCGACGCGGATGGCCGGGTCGGTGGCCAGGCGGTGTACGAAGCGGAGAACGATGCGCTGGCCGACGGTGCGCAGGCGTGGCGCAAGGTGGCGGCGTACTGGAACGGCAGCGGGCTGGCGGGCGGATGCGGCGCGGTGGGTGCGGCCTGCCGCAGTTTCGTCGTGGACACGCCGTGGTCGGCCGCGTTCGTGTCGTGGGTGATGCGGCAGGCGCGCGTGCCGGGCTTCGGTGCATCGTCCCGCCATGTCGACTACGTACGTGCGGCACACCGCGCGCTGCCGGCCGCGCCTTACCGGTTGGTTGCACCGCACGAGGCGGCGCCTGCGCCCGGCGACCTGCTCTGCTACGTGCGCGGACAGTCGCGCGCGGTGGGTTACCAGGGTCTGCTCGACATCCTCGATGGCGGCGATGGCCTGCCGATGCATTGCGACATCGTGGTGGCCACGCAGGACGGCATCGCGTGGCTGGTCGGCGGCAACGTGCAGCAGACCGTCGCCCTGCGGATGCTGAGGCTGGACGACGCCGGCCGCTTTGCCGACCTGCCCACGCGCAGTGCGGTAGACACGCCATGCAGCCCCGATGCGCCCGCGCAATGCAACCTCAATCGGCAGGACTGGGCGGCGCTGTTGAAACTCACCGCAGACGTGCCAGCGCCGCTGCTGGCCGCACAGCCCTGATCGCGTCGGACGGCGGCCGCACATCGACTTCACCGGAGACTCGCACGTGACGCACTCGACACCTTTTCGCTGGTTCGCACTCCCCGCGCTTGCCGGGCTGCTCCTGTCGCTCGCGTCGTGCACGCAGGGCGACGGAGACCAGGCCACGACAGCGCTCGCTGAAAGCAGGACGCCGACACAGGCGCAGCTCGACAAGTTCGTGGCCGAAGGGCCGGAGCCTTCCCTGCAGTCGTTGCGCCCGCTCGACTACTGGCTGCACTACCGGCTGATGCAGGCGACCGGCGTAGAAGCCGCACTGGGCGGCGAGGCGCAGGCGGTGGCAGCGCTCAAGGCGCTGGCGGAAGACTACGAACGGCAGGCCCGCGGCACGCAGGCACAGGTGCCGAAAATGATTCCCGCCGCCTTCACCGGCGAAGGCATGTCGAGTGGCCTGCTGGGCCTGGGCATGGGCACCTTCGGAGGATTCATGACGGGTGGCCTGCTGTCCGGCATGATCGCCGGCGCTTCCGACGACAAGCTGGCCGAACTGGCAAAGGAAGGACCGATCAACTTCGGCGGCAAGGAAGGCGGTGCACAGGTCACCATCGGTTCGGACGGCAGCCTCAGCCAGGAGTACACCTACGAAGGCAAGATCGCCGACGGCCTGACCGGCAAGATCAAGATGAAGATGAAGACGGACGCCTGCCCGGACGCACAGGGAAAGATCTCCGTGGTGTCCGACATCGACTCGTCCGTGCGCGTCACGGGCAAGGAAGGTACGGGCGGCTACGTTCACTCACGCTTCGTCTACGAGCGCTGGCTCGACGACGACGCCCAGCTGATGCAGGGGTCCGATGGATCGTCTTCACGCATGGATCTGAAGATGGGCGGCTATGAGAACTACGCGTCGCAACACGTCGACATCAGTGCCGGCTGGAAGCGCGGGGGTGGCGAGATCTTCGAGAACCGGATGGAGAAGGGCTTCAGCATCTTCCGGCCCGAAGAGGTGCAACGCACCCAGCAACTGATGCAGGGCGCGCAGCTGATCCAGACCCTGTTCGCCGAGATGATGCTGCGCGGCTCAGGCAAGCAGGCGCCCTGGGAAACTGGCCGGTGCGTGGAGCTGAAACCCACCAGCACCCCCACCAAGCGCAAAGGCGCCAAGCCCTCCACCCACTACGAAGTGGAAGCCGCGCCGCGCGCGAAGTCCGACGGCGCGCCGGCCGGCGGCACCGTGACCGCAACGCTCAGCGGCGGCTCCAGCCTGCAGCCGGCGAGCGGCAAGGTGCCGGCCGATGCGAAGTACGCGTACACGGGACCCGCGAAGAAGGACGAAGCCGCCACGATCACGTTCGAAGCGCGCAGCAAGCGCGGCGTGGGACGCGCAACGCTGGAATTCGATACCAAGGAACAGCACGCCTACCGCATCACCGTGTTCCCCGGCTGCTCCGGCGTCAGCGGCAAGGACGTCTGCGATCTCGCCAAGCCGTTCGCCATCGAGGGGCGTGGATGCGCCGGCGGTGCGGTCAGCCGCATGGCGTTCACACCGTCGGGCGCGGGCGGCGGCAAGATGGACTGGAGCACGCGCATCGACGTGATCCGTGCGGACTTCAACGGCACCTACACCGTGGAAGAAGGAGAAGAGGTGGGCTACCTGCATACCACGCTCACCGGCTGCGCGATGGGTCCCGGCGCCAGAGCCTGCGGCGGCACAGGCCCCAGCATCACGATGGCGCGGATCGAACCCTGCGAAGAGTGATGCCGCCCGTGCAGGGCGGCGTGTGCTTCGCGGGGAACGTCCCTCCACCGGCGTCAGGACCATGACGATGCGCACCGCATCGGACGCGCCGCGCAACGATCGCGGTGATCCTCGCGTGGCGTATCGGATGGCGCGACGATCACGCAACCTTGTGTTGCGGGTGTCCCCTCTCCCACGGTACCGACGCCAACCGCTTTGCGGTCCGCGCGCACGGCCGTGCCGTCACAGGCGCGAAGACAGCGTCTCCGCATCGACGCGGTTGCGTTCGCCGGGCAACAGCATTTCCCGCATCACCGGCAATGCCTCGTCCAGCAGGCGGCGCGCTTCCTTGCGGTCGCCTCGCGCCGCCACATCGCCGGCCAGCGTGGCGCGCGCGACCGCCACGTCGACGGCACTGGCACTGGCCAGCAACCGCCGGACCGCGTCACGCTGGTGCCGCTCGGCGGATGCCGCGTCGCCGCGCAGGCGCTCCAGCGTGGCTTGCATGGCGGAGAAGTAGCCGAACTGCTCATGCGTGTCGGGCACGCCTCGCTGCGTCATGCGCGTACGCAACTCGGCCAGCAGGGGACCGCCGCGTGCGGTATCGCGCGTGCGCAGATAGAGGTTCAACTGGTCGCCCAGCACCTGCGCGTACTCGTCCGATGCATCGCCGTCCAGGCGCTGCGAGCGCGCCCGAAGATCTTCCAGTCGCGCCTCCGCGTCGTCGAACTTTCCGTTGGCCACCAGTGCGCGCGCATGCACGCGCTCGATGGTGCGGCGGAAGCTGTCCTCGGAAGAAACACCTGCATCGTCCAGTCGTGCGATGCCTTGCGTGGAACGCGCCAGGGCGACGGCATAGTCGCCGTACATGAGGCTGATGGTGGCGAGATTGGCCAACGCCATCGCCAGGTTGCGAGGACCCTCGCCCTGCCGGCTGGACAGGGCATAGCTTTTTTCCGCCGCCTCCCGCGACTCGCGATAGCGCCCCTGCCCCAGCAGGGTCTCCGCCAGCGTCTGGTACCACACGGTCGCACTGGTACCGCCGTAGCCGCCGGTCTTCTCGGCATCGGCGATGGCCCGCCGGACCACCTGTTCCGCCTCGGTCGCCTTGCCCTCCAGGAGCAGTCCGGACACCAGGCTCCTGACCAGCGTGCGCCGTACCGGCGAGTCGCTGGCGATGCCGTGTGCATCCGCGTACGCCAGGCCCTCCCGGCTCACCGACAACAGGCGGCGACGGTCATTCTGGAAGTTCGCGGCAGTGCCGATGTCCGAATAGATGTCCAGCACCACGTCGGCCGGCGGAGACGGCATGCGCTTGGCGAAGGCCAGCGAGGCTTCGGCCCGCTTGCGGCACCACTCCAGGCCGTATTTCTCCACGTGCCCCAGCGTCAGGTGCGCCATCGCGCGCAGTTGTTGTTCGGGATCGTCCGGCGCGAAGCGCTGGCGCAGCGCGACGGCCTGGTCCGCCGCGGCCAGGGACTCGGCATTGCGCTCCAGGTCCCCCAATTCGTCGGAATAGGCCACCAGATCGTCCGCCAATGCCAATGCTTCTTCGCGCGTCTGTGGTGCCACGTCCTTCAGGCCCGCGGAGAACAGCTCCACCGCCTGCTGGTCGTCGCCCAGCGAACGATAGAGCCGCCCCAGCATCCGCTGCACCGGCTGCCTCACCTGCGGCCCGAGTGCGCGCTGGTCGAGCTTGGCGCGTGCCTGGTCCAGCAGTTGGCGCACGCTGACCTCCGTGCTCATCGCCTGCTCGGGCGCCGCGGCGGCCAGGGTGTCGGCGAGGAACGTCAGCGTGGCGCGTGCGTTCTCGGATTCGCGTTCCGCGATGCGCGCCTGCGCGCGGGCCTCGCGCGCCTGCCACAGGGCCACGCCGGTGCCGGCCAGCAACGCGACCGCGACGATACCGGCCGCACTGGCGAGTCCGCGGTTGCGCCGCAGCCACAGGCGCGCACGGTCGGTCCGCGACAGCGGCACCGCGCTGATCGGCCGGTCGTCGAGCCACGCGCGCAGATCGTTCGCCAGCACGTCGGCCGAGGCGTAACGCGCTTCCGGGTCGCGGCGCAGGCAGGCCTGCACGATCTGCGCGAGGCTGCCGCGCAACGCGCGCGCCAGCGATGCCGGACTGTGCCCGCCGCGTTGCGCCGCCTGCTCGCTGCTGGATTGCGACGCGGCGCGCGTCAGCGGCTCCGGATCGCGCTCGAGTTGCTGCAGCTGGTGCGCCACCGGCGTCTCGTGCGTCACGCCGAACGGATGCGCGCCCGACAACAGCCGGTGCAATACCACGCCCAGCTGCCACAGGTCGGTGGCCGTGGTGATCGGCGCATCGAGCAGTTGTTCGGGCGAGGCGTACTCGAACGTCAGCGCGCGGTCGACGGTCACCGCGCGCGTATCCGCGAGTTCCTTGGCGATGCCGAAATCCAGCAGCTTCACGCGACCCTCGGCATCCACCAGCAGGTTGGACGGCTTGAGGTCGCGATGCACCACCAGGTTGCGATGCGCGTGGCGCACGGCATCGACCACCTGCAGGAACAGCACGATGCGCTCGCGCAGGCCGAGCTGCCGCGCATCGCACCAGCGGTCGATCGGCTGGCCGTCCACGAGTTCCATCACGAACCAGGGATCGCCGTCGCCGCTGATGCCGCCATCCAGCAGCGTGGCGATGTTCGGATGCCGCAGGCGGGCCAGGATCTGCCGTTCGCGCAGGAAGCGGTCGCGTGCGGCCTGCGAGTCGGTGCCCGCACGGATCAGCTTCAGCGCGGCATGCTGCGCATACGCGCCGTCATCGCGCTCGACCCGGTACACCGCCCCCATGCCGCCGTGGCCGAGGATGCCGGTGATGCGCCAGGCGCCGATGCTGCGGCCGACCAGCGCATCGCGCGCGACCTCGCCATGTTCGTCGCGGAACGCCCGTCCCCATGCCAGCGCGTCGCCGGCGAACGGCTCGGTGCTGCTCGCGTCCGCCGCCAGCAGGGCATCGACCGCCGCGCGCAGCGCATCGTCGCCGGCGCACGCGTGACGCAGCCACGGATCGCGCTCGGGCGGGGCGATCTCGACCGCCTCGCGGAACAGACCCAGTGCCCGCCGCCTGCGTTCGAGGTCGCCGTCGCTCATTTGTTCAGTTCCGCCAGCAGGAAGGCCCGCGCCGCGCGCCAGTCGCGGCGCACGGTGCGCTCGCTGACGCCCAGCATCTGCGCGATCTCGGCTTCCTCGTAACCGCCGAAGTAGCGCAACTCGACGATCTGCGCGGCGCGTGCATCGGCCTGGTGCAGGGCATCGAGCAGTTCGTCCAGCGCCAGCACTTCCACCACGGCGCGCTCGTCGCCCCCCAGCCGGGCCGTCAACGTCAGCGCATCCACGCCGCCGCCGCGCTTCTGCGCCTGTGCGACGCGCGCATGGTCCACCAGCACCTGTCGCATCGCCCGCGCCGACATCGCCAGCAGGTGCGCGCGGTCGTTGGCGGCCAGGCGCTCGCCGGTGGCCATCTTCAGGTAGGTCTCGTGCACCAGCACGGTGGTATCGAGATTGTCGTGGTGCCGGCGCAACTGCAGGTGGGCGGCACGCTTGAGTTCGTCGTACAGGCTGGCGAACACGGCATCGGCGGCGCGCACGTCGCCCTCGCGCGCGCGTTTCAGCAACTGGGTGACCGGAACCTGATCCATGCGTCGCTCGCGAGCGCCAAAACGCGCCGCGGCGATCCTTCCGCCCCGGCCCCCTGCGCGGAGTGTCGCATGCCACCGCATGCCGCCACGCCGCCCTTGGAACAACGTCGGATCCCCCGCTGCGAGGACAGTCCGGCGGGCAGCCGACTCCCGCCACCGACCTCCGTCCGTCGGATCGCACCGGATTCCGTGGCCGTCCACGCGCTGCCGGCGACGTTACGGTCGGACAGGGCCTTCACGGGAGAGTGCGATGACGCGTCGATCCTTGTTCCTGCCGCTGCTTGCCGTCCTGCTGGTCGCCTGCGACCGTGCGCCGACAGCGCCACCCGCCGCGGATGCCGCCGCCACGGCGCCGCCCCTGTTCGAGACGTTCGGCGACCTGCACCGCGACATCGGCAGCCGGGTGCCCGCGGCGCAACGCTATTTCGACCAGGGCCTGCGCATGGCCTACGGCTTCAACCACGAAGCGGCGGCGCGCGCCTTCGCCGAAGCCGAGCGCCTGGATCCGGCCTGTGCCATGTGCGTGTGGGGCCAGGCACTCGTATTGGGACCGAACATCAACCTGCCGATGGATCCGGCGCTCGCCAAGGACGCCACCGTGCTCGCGACGCGTGCTGCCCGGCTTGCCGGATCGGCACGCGAGGCCGACCGCGCGCTGATCCAGGCGCTGCAGGCGCGCTATGCCGACCCTGCGCCCGAGGACCGTGCACCGCTGGACCGCGCCTATGCCGACGCGATGGCGCGCGTCGTCGCGCAGTTTCCCGACGACGACGATGCCGCGACGCTGTATGCCGAAGCGCTGATGGATCTGTCTCCCTGGGCGTACTGGAAACCCGATGGCGCACCGGCCGAACACACGCCGCGCCTGCTCGGCGAGCTGGAGCGCGTCCTTGCGCGCAACCCGCGCCACATCGGCGCGATGCACTACTACATCCACGCCACCGAAGCCTCGCCCGATCCCGGACGCGCCGAACCCTATGCCGATGCGCTGGCCGCACTGGCGCCGGGGTCGGGCCATCTGGTGCACATGCCCGCGCACACCTACATCCGCATCGGCCGCTACCACGACGCCACCCTGAGCAACTTCGCCGCGACCACCGCGGACAAGGATTTCCTGGCGGTGTGCCGCGGCAGCAACGGCGTCTATCCGCTCGGCTACGTGCCGCACAACTGGCACTTCGCCACGATGACGACCAGCCTGACCGGTTCGCGCACCCTGGCCCTGCAGGCCGCGATGCAGACGGCCCAGCGAGCGGACCGTGCCGCGATGGGCGAGGCACCGATGCAGTTCATGCAGCAGTTCGTGGTCGCGCCCACGCTCACCCGCGTCCGCTTCGGCGACTGGGACGCGATCCTTGCCGACGACGCGACGCCGCCGGAACTGCCCTATCCCGCCGCCATCCGCCACTTCGCCCGCGGCATGGCGCAGCTGCGGAAGGGCACGTTGGCCGAGGCCGCTCGCGAGGCGGATGCGCTGCAGGCGATCGCGCGGGATCCGGCCATGGCGGAGCTGAGCTTCTTCGACCTCAACCGTGCCGACAGCGTCCTGCGTGTTGCCGACGCCCTGCTGCGCGGCGAGCTGCTGCGTGCGCAGGGCAAGCCCGCGCAAGGCATCGTCGCGCTGCGCGACGCGGTGACCGCCGAAGATGCGCTGGCCTACAACGAACCGGCCGACTGGCCGCTGCCGGTCCGTCACTATCTGGGCGCCGCACTGCTGGAGGAGGGCGATGCGAAAGGCGCGGCGGAGGCCTTCGCGCAGGACCTGAAGACCTATCCGCACAACGGCTGGTCGCTGTTCGGACTGGCGCAGGCGCAGGAACGCCTCGGGCTGGCGGACGCCGCGCGCGACACCTCGCGCCGGCAGGCCGCGGCATGGCAGTGGGCCGACGCGCCGCTGACCGCCTCGCGCTACTGAGCGCGGGTCAGTACGCGAACTCGCGGAACACGCGGTCGATGTCGCCGTTCCACTCGCCATGGAACAGCGCGAGCTTGCGTTCGGCAGGGGTTTCGTTCGCTTCGACGATCTCGACCAGTGCATCGAGGAAGCCGCTTTCGTCTACGCCCTTGCTGTTGAGGCGTGCGCGGCGCTGCAGGCCGCCGATGGCGATCTTCACCGCCTCGCGGGCGAGGTCGCGCACGCTGCCGCCACGGAACGGCAGCTTCAGCGCCTGCTTCGGCACACCGTCGCGCAGCGCGTGGCGTTCCTGCAGCGAGAAATCCTTCACCAGGTCCCACGCCGCATCGAGCGCGGCATCGTCGTACAGCAGGCCGACCCAGAACGCGGGCAGGGCGCAGATGCGGTTCCAGGGACCCGAATCGGCACCGCGCATTTCCAGGAACTTCTTCATCCGCACTTCGGGGAAGGCGGTGGTCAGGTGGTCGGACCAGTCGCGCAGCGTCGGCAGCGCGCCGGGCAGCACGTCCAGCCTGCCCTGCATGAAATCGCGGAACGACTTGCCGCTGGCATCGTGGTAGATGCCGTCGCGGTAGGAGAAGTACATCGGCACGTCGAGGATGTAGTCGACGTAGCGCTCGTAGCCGAAGCCGTCCTCGAACACGAAATCCAGCATGCCGGTGCGGTCGGCGTCGGTATCGGTCCAGATGTGCGAACGATAGCTCTGGAACCCGTTCGGCTTGCCTTCGGTGAACGGCGAATCGGCGAACAGCGCGGTGGCGACGGGCTGCAGCGCCAGCGACACGCGGAACTTCTTCACCATGTCCGCTTCGCTGGCGTAATCGAGGTTGACCTGCACGGTGCAGGTGCGCGTCATCATGTCCAGGCCTAGCTGGCCGACCCTGGGCATGTACGACTTCATGATCTGGTAGCGGCCCTTCGGCATCCACGGCATCTCGTCGCGGCGCCACTTGGGCTGGAAGCCCATGCCGAGGAAACCGAGCTGCAGTTCGTCGGCGACCTGTTTCACTTCCCTCAGGTGCGAACCCACTTCGGTGCAGGTCTGGTGGAGCGTTTCCACCGCCGCGCCGGACAGTTCCAGTTGGCCCGCCGGTTCCAGCGTGACCGAAGCGCCGTCCTTCGACAGCGCGATGACGCGGCCCGGCCCTTCGCCAATACGTTCCTCGATCGCTTCCCAGCCGAAGCGCGTCAGGCCCTTCAGCAAGGCCTCGATGCCACGATCGCCATCGAAGGTCGGCGGACGCAGGTCGTCCAGGCGGAAACCGAACTTCTCGTGCTCGGTGCCGATGCGCCAGTCCTGCGCGGGCTTCTCGCCGGAAGCGATGTAGTCGACCAGTTGCGTACGGTCGGAGATCAGCGTGTCGGCGACGTGGCTGGGGCTGGACAAGGGCGGTGACTCGCGTGGGGGAAGGCGCACCGCCGGTGGGCGGCGCGGCAAGGGCGGCACTATAGCGTGGCGACCCGCACGCCAGCAGGCCCACGCCGGCGACCCAGCGTCCCATGGACGGTCGCATCGACGCATCGACCACAGGCCGTTACGCTGCCTGCATGGACACCCGCCCGCCGTTCCCGACCAGCCCGCATCACGAAGCGCACCGCTCCGCACGCGTGGGCTGGTTGCGTGCGGCCGTGCTGGGCGCGAACGACGGCATCGTGTCCATCTCCGGACTGGTGGTGGGCGTCGCCGTCGCCGGCGCCAACCCCTCCACGATCCTGATGACCGGCATCGCGGGACTGGTGGCGGGCGCCATGTCGATGGCCGCTGGAGAGTACGTCTCGGTGCAGTCGCAGGCCGACGCTGAGGCTGCCGACCTGGCCATCGAGAAGCGAGCGCTGCAGGCCGTGCCGGATGCCGAGCGGGACGAACTGGCGCAGATCTACGTGCATCGCGGCCTGACGCCCGAACTCGCGCAGCAGGTGGCCGATCAACTGACCGCGCACGATGCGCTCGAAGCACACATGCGCGACGAACTGGGCTTTTCCGAGGCGATGCGTGCCCGCCCGGTGCAGGCGGCCTTCGCCTCCGCCGCCGCGTTCACGGTCGGCGCACTGCTGCCGATCGCCACCACCCTGCTGGCGCCGCCGGATCGCGTGGCGCTGGTCACCACCGTCGCCACGCTGGTCGGCCTGCTGGCCTCGGGTGGCCTGGCGGCCTGGGTCGGCGGCGCGCCGGTGCTGCGCGGCGCCTGGCGGGTCGGCTTCTGGGGTGCGATGGCGATGGCCGCCGCGGCGGCAGTCGGCCGCCTGTTCCACGTCAACGTCTAGGTCAGCCCAGCGCCAGCCAGTCGCCCACGACCATCCGTGCCTCGTCCACGCCCTGCTTCGATTCGGCCGAGAACGTCTGCACGCTGACGGTATCGCCGAAAGACGAGAACAGGTCCTTCTTCACCGCCTGCAGCGCGTTGCCCTGCTGGCCGCGGCCCAGCTTGTCGGCCTTGGTCAGCAGCGCATGGGCCGGCAGCCCGCGCTGGACGGCGTAGCCCAGCATCTGGCGGTCGTAGTCCCTCAGCGGATGGCGAATGTCCATCACCACCACCAGCCCACGGAGTGCTTCGCGGGTGCGGAAGTAGCGGTCGATGAAGGCCTGCCAGTGGGCCTGCAGGTCCTGCGGCACCTTGGCGTAGCCATAGCCGGGCAGGTCGACCAGGTAGCGCTCGGGCTGGACCTGGAAGAACACCAGCTGCTGGGTGCGGCCGGGGGTCTTGGACACCCGCGCCAGCCGGTTGTGGTTGACCAGCGCATTGAGGGCGCTGGACTTGCCGGCGTTGGAGCGTCCGGCGAAGGCCACTTCCAGGCCGCCATCCTCCGGCAACTGGCGCGGCGTGTGGGCGGAGAGCAGGTAACTGGCGGAATTCAGGGGGTTCGACATGGCGATAGGATCGCACGGGGGCGGGCCGGATACCGCCTGAATTGACCGCAAGCGACCGCCGCGACGATAATTCGCGGGTTTCGCGGACCCTTCGGGCACCGCCATCAGTCAAAGGTTTCGGAGCTTTAGCATGCGCCACGCTCGCGTTATGGGACTTGCCGGATTGGCCGTACTGGCCGTGGGCGCAGTCGCTTTTGCACAGACCACGGTCGTTCCCGTGCCGGACAACGTGCCGGTCGAGACCGCCCCGCTGGACATCAATCTCGCCAAGACCACCTGGGGCGACGCCAAGGCCGGCCAGACCAAGGCAGCCGCCTGCGCGGCCTGCCACGGCGCCGACGGCAACCCCAGCGATCCGCAGTACCCGCGCATCGCCGGCCAGAGCGAGCGCTACGTCGCCCAGCAGCTGGCGCTGTTCGCCTCGGGTGAGCGCAACACCGGCATGGCGATGGTGATGGCCCCGTTCGCCCAGACCCTCAATGCGCAGGACATGCGCGACGTGGGTGCGTACTTCGCCACCCAGAAGTCGGGCGCCGGCCTGGCCGACGACAGCGTCGTCGCCGGCGGTCCGTACAAGGACATGAAGTTCTACGAAGTGGGCCAGCAGCTGTACCGCAATGGCGACGCCAAGCGCGGCGTGCCGGCCTGCCAGGCGTGCCACGGCCCGACCGGCGCCGGCAACCCCGGCCCGGCCTACCCGCACATCGGCGGCCAGATGCAGGACTACACCGTGCGCCGCCTGACCGAGTACAAGGCCGGCACCACCACGCTCAAGGATGCCGCCCACTTCAACATCATGGCGCAGGTCGCCGGCCCGTTGACCGAGCAGGAAATCCAGGCGCTCGCCAGCTACCTGCAAGGTCTGCACGCGCGTGCCGACGACGTGGCGGCCGCCAAGGCCGGCGGCAAGTAATCCCGGACATCCGCCGCCTCGCGCGGCCGGAAGTTCAAGCTCCTGTTCATAGCGCCGGCCCCACCATGGCCGGCGTTTCTTTTTTCGCGGCGCCCGACCACCGGGCACCGCACGCAGAGGAAAAATCCCGATGGTGTCGCGTCTGCTGCCCGTGCTGATCACCCTGCTGGCCCTGCTGCCGGCCACCACGCTCGCCGCACCGCCGGCGCCCGGCCCGCTGGTCGAAGGCCAGGACTACGCGGTGATCCCGGACGGCAAGCCGTTCGCGCCGGCCAAGGGCACGATCGAGGTCGCCGAGGTGTTCGGCTACACCTGCATCCATTGCGCCCACTTCGAACCCACCCTCGCGGCGTGGAAGAAGACCCTGCCGCGCGACGTGAAGCTGACGCCCGTCCCGGCCGCGTTCGGCGGCTACTGGATCCCCTATGCGCGCGCGTTCTTCGCCGCGCAGCAGCTGGGCGTGCAGGAGCGCACCCACCAGGCGGTGTTCGATGCCCTGCACACGGCCGGCACGCTGCCGATCCAGAATGCTTCCGCCGACGAGATCGCCGGCTTCTATGCCAGCCAGGGCGTGGACCGGGCCAAGTTCATGGCCGCACTGCGCGGGACAGAGGTCGATGCGCAGCTCGCCAAGGCGCGCGACTGGGTCGGCGCCGCCGGCGTGGAAGGCACGCCGACGATCATCGTCAACGGCAAGTACCGCGTGATCGGCGGCCGCAACTACAGCGACATGCTGAAGATCGCCGACCGCCTCGTGGCCCGCGAGCGCACGCGCAAGTGATGATTCCGTCATGGCGACCACCCCGGGCGCCATGCAGAATGTGATGTCCCCGGCTCAGCCGACACCTCTTCCCCTGATGACCCTGGAGTCCGCGCGATGAAATCCCGCCACGTCCTGATGCTGTCCCTGCTGCTGCCCCTGCTGGCCGCCTGCGGTCCGAAGCCCTCGACCGACACCACCCCGACTGCCGAAGCGCCGACCGCTGCCACCACGGAAGATGCCACCGCCACACCCGCCGCGGAGGCATCCGCCGTTCCCACCGATGCTGCGGCAGCCGCCCCCGCCGAAGGCACGGATGCCGCGGCCACGAGCACCAATCCGGTCGTGCCGCCGCAAGGCCCGGCACCCGTGGCGGGCAAGGACTACGTCGAGATCCCCAACGGCCAGCCGTACGCGCCGCTCAACGGCCAGATCGAAGTCGTCGAAGTGTTCGGCTACGTCTGCCCGGCCTGCGCCCGCTTCGCACCCGAGATCGCCGCGTGGAAGAAGAAGCAGCCCGCCGACGTGCGCGTGTCGTACGTGCCGGTCGTCTTCGGCAACGTGTGGGCGCCGTACGGCAAGGCGTTCTACGCCGCGCAGGCGAAGGGCCTGGTCGACAAGACCCATGACGCCGTGTTCAGCGCCATCCACCTGCAGCGCGCGCTGCCGGGCGAAGGCCAGCCGCCGGCGGATCCCGCGCAGATCGCGCAGTGGTATGCCAAGTACGGTGTGGACGCGAAGGAATTCGTGTCGCTGATGAACAGCTTCGGCACCAATTCGCAGATCGCCCGCGGCATGCAGTTCGCCAAGAACAGTGGCGTGGAAGGCACGCCGACGATCATCGTCAACGGCAAGTACCGCGTCACCGGCGGCCAGACCTACGCCGACGTGCTGCGCATCGCCGATCACCTGGTCGCGATGGAACGCGCGCAGCGCTGAGCGGCACGGAAGCCCCCACTTCCATGCTCGACTCCCCCGCCACGCGGCGGCTGAGCCTGCTCAGCGCCAATATCCAGGCCGGCTCCAGTACCCGCCGCTACAGCGACTACGTGACCCGCAGCTGGTCGCATGCGCTGCCGGCGGGCAACAAGCGGGGCAGCCTGGATGCGATCGCGCAACTGGCCGGCGCGCACGACATCGTCGGCCTGCAGGAGGCCGATCCCGGCAGCTTGCGCTCGGGCTTCACCAACCAGACGCACTACCTGGCCGAGCGCGCGGGGTTCGACTACTGGACCCACCAGCCCAACCGCAATGTCGCGCGCGTGGCCGGCAGTGCGAACGGATTGCTGAGCAAGCTGGAACCGGTGGAAGTGAGCGACCACAGCCTGCCCGGCCGCATCGGTGGCCGCGGCGTGCTGATGGCCCGCTTCGGCGAAGGCGACGAAGGCCTGACCGTCGCCGTCGCCCATCTCTCGCTCGGCGCCAACTCGCGCCGCTCGCAGCTGGCCTTCATCGGCGAACTGCTGTCGGACCATCCGCACGCGGTGCTGATGGGCGATTTCAACTGCGTGCCGGACACGCCGGAGATGGAGCTGCTCTACAAGCGCACCCGCCTGCGTCCGCCGGCGTTCTGCGTGCCCACGTTTCCGAGCTGGCGCCCGCAGCGCGCGATCGATCACATCCTGCTCAGCGAAGGCCTGCGCGGCGACAACGCGCGTGCGATGCCCGCCGCCAATTCGGACCACCTGGCGCTGGCGATGGACATCGACGTACCGGACAGCGCGCTGCGCTGAATCCGTCACGCCGCATGGTTCAAGGCGATGTCGCGATGCGCTCGCTGAAGGCGGCCACGTCCATCGGACGGCCGAACAGGTAACCCTGGAACAGGCGGCATCCCTGCTCGCCCAGCAAGGCGAACTGGTCCTCCTGCTCGATGCCTTCGGCGATCACGTCGATCCCCAGGTCGCGGCCCAGCTGCAGCAGGTTGCGCGTGATCGTGGCCGCATGTGCATCGCGCACGACGCCACGGGTGAAGGCACGGTCGATCTTCATCTCGGAGAACGGCAGGTCGCGCAGGTACGACAGCGACGAATAGCCCGCACCGAAGTCGTCCAGCGACAACCGCACGCCCATCGCGTGCAGCGCGCGCATCTTGCCCACGGCATCGTCCATGTCGTGCACCAGCACGCTCTCGGTCAACTCCAGCGTCAATGCGCCGGCCTGGATGCCGCTGCGCGCCATCACGTCCTCCACCTGCTGCACGAAGTCCGGTTGCCGCAGTTGCAGCGCACTGATGTTCACCGACAGCCGCACGTGGCGCAGCGCCGGCGTCGCCTGCCAGGCCGCCAGCTGCCGGCAGGCTTCCTGCAGTACCCATTGGCCGAGCGGCAGGATGAAACCGGTATCTTCGGCCGCCTGCATGAAATCGACCGGACGGATCAGGCCACGCCGCGCATCCTGCCAGCGCAGCAGGGCCTCGGCGCCGACGATACGCCCCGCCGCATCGACCTGCGGCTGGTAGAACAGCACGAAACGGCGCTGCGACAACGCATCCCGCAGGGCGCGATGGAGCGCACGATGTTCGGCGATGTCCGTGTCGGCCAGCCGCAGCACGATCAGCAGGCTGGCCATCGCGGTGGCCAGGTTGATCCAGATGCCGACGCGGCGCACCTCGTCGGCGATCGCAAGCGACGACGGCGCCTGCAAGGGCGCGGCCGCGAACACCACGAACAACGCCATCAAGGCGCCGACCAGCGCATAGCGCAGCCAGGGCTTCTCGTCGCGGAACACGTGGTGGGCGCACAGCGCGAGCACCAGCAGGAAGACATGGCTGGTCCTGGGTACCTGCTCCGTCGGCACGTCGAGGAACGCGGAGAAGAAGCACAGCACGCCGGCCAGGCCGAGGAACGCCACCCACGATGCCGCGCGCGGGCGCCGCAGGCGAGCCATCACGATCACCCCCACGCCCAGCGATGCCATCGCCAGTTCCATGGCCGCCACCGGCCATTCGCCGCGCCACGCGAAAAACACCCCCCATCCCAGGCCCACCAGCGCCATGATGGAACCCGTGGCCAGCAACAGATGGAAGGCGCGGCGGCGCCGACGGCGATCCATCTTCGCCGGCCACCCCACGGCACGCATATTGTCGACCGGCGCATCCATTCGATCAGCACCCCCCTCTGTCCGCATCGTACTCCTGCGGCACCGGAAGTCATGGTGCGCTTGCCGGCGCATTCGCTGCACCGTCCTGGCGGGCGGGAGCACCGGCGGCGATCCTCAGGGGCGCGTCGGGCCGCTCCGCATCCAGGGCACGAGCAATCGCAGCCAGCGCGGCCGCCAGGCGAGCGTCATCGCCACGCTGGCGGCGGCCGCCGTCAGCCCCATCACCCAGACCAGGCTGGCCATGGTGGCGTGATCGACCGCCAGGCACAGCCCCAGTGCCACCGCCAGCGCGACCGCGCCCGCAACCTTCAGCGCGCGCCTCGCCGGTGCGGCAAGCGGCGCACTCCACACCTGCTGCGCGTGCACCGGCATCGACAACGCAAGCCATCCCATGCCGGCCACGCTGGCGACCAGCGCCGCCAGCAGCAGGAGGGCGGATGCCGACTCATGCATGGGTCGTCTCCGGTTCCGCGATGCGCGATGCCGGGGCGGATGCAGCGCGCCGCTTCAGCGTGCGTGCTGCCAACGCCGCCAGCGCGCCACCCGCCAACAGCGCCAGGTCCACGCCCGCCACCGGCCAGTAGCCCGCGCCGATCGTCTTCAGCAGGTGGTCGCCGGTGGTGATCCAGTTCAGCAGCACCGTCGTCGGGGCGAGCAACGCGATCATGCCGCATTGCTCTCGCCACGCCGGATTGGCCAGGCCGCGCGCCACCGGTGCGCTACGCCACGCGGCATGCAGCAACGCCAACAGCCAGGTACCCCAGAACGCATAGCGTTCCCAATCGCCGCGCGCGGGAAGGTCATCGGGCAACAGCCGGTTGGCCACCAGGATGCCGAGCGCCGCCAGCACCATGCCGGTCACCATGGTCACCGCCAATGCATCGACCACGCGCGCACCCTGCTGTCCCTGCCGCGCGTGCTGGCGCTTGCGCTTCTCGACGAAGAACAGGAACCCGGTGGCGATGCACACCGCACCGAGAAGACCGCCCAGCACGTACATCCAGCGCAGCAACCAGTGACGGAAGTGCTGCAGGTGCAGCCCGGTGAGGAATTCGGCGACGCGACCCGCGGCCGTGGGCGCGGGATCTTCGCGGATCAGCTCGCCCGTCGACGCCTTGAAGTGGATACCGTCGCCGACCAGCGCGATGCGGTCGGTGCCGGCGCGATACACGCTGACGTACCCGTTGGCATCGCCGACATGCTGCAGGACGAGGAATCCGACGTCGCCGGCCTTGTCGTTTGCCTGCCAGCGGCGCTGCGCCTCGGCGACCATCGCGTCGACGTTCGCCAGGCCCGCCGGCACCCCCGCGCGTTCGTGCGGCAATCCGGTCTCGCGCGCCTCCACGTCGGCATGCAGGTCATGCAGTTCGTGCAACTGCGTGTGGCCCAGCGGAAAGTAGTAGGTCGACGCGAAGATCAGCAGCCCGGTGAAGGCGAAGAAGAAGTGGAACGGCAACGCCACCACGCCGGTCAGGTTGTGCAGGTCCAGCACGCTGCGCAGCCCGCCCTTGCCCGGCCGGAAGGTGAAGAACTCGCGGAAGACCTTGCGGTGCATCACCACGCCGGTGACCAGCGCGACGAGCATCATCAGCGCGGAAAAACCGACGATCCAGATCCCGAGCTGCTTCCAGTCCAGGGTCAGCCCGTAGTGCATCGGATAGAAGAATCCGCTGCCGACCTTCAGGCGGTCGTCGGGCAGCGGCGTGCCATCGCGCGGATCGATGGTGGTGTCGGCCCAGATGGCTTCCTCCGGATCCTTCGCGTTGGGAACTTCGTAGCCGGCGAACAGCTGCAGCACCGGATCGCGATGGGTGGTGTACGCGCTCCAGCTGACCACCGTGTCGAAGCGCGCCGGCATCGGCCCGTCCACGCGGGGACGCATCGCGTCCACGGCGGCGGGCAATGGCTGCATGCGCTCGAAGGCCGGCCGCAGGACCTGTTCGTACGACGGCATGGGCTGCGGTTCGAAGCGCGTGGACGGAATCGCCCAGCGATCGATTTCGCGGTCGAACACCGACAGCGCGCCGAAGAAGAACGCGGCCATCAGCACGAAGCCGAGGACCAGTCCGAACCAGGTGTGCACCCAGGCCATCGCCTGGCGGAAGCCCTGCATCATGTCGACCTCCTCCGGCTCAGACCAGCAGCGATTGCACGAACGAACCGGTCGCGGCCAGCAACGCGCCGCCACCGGCCAGCACCGCCCACGCCACCCACGGCGCGCGCGCCACGAACGCCCACAGGAACACCACGAGGAACGCCAACACGCCCAGCAGGCAGGCGAGGAACTCGGCATCGTGGAAATCCATGCCGGCCGCGAACATCAGGCTGGCACCCGCGGCCACGATGCCCCAGGCAAAGGCATAACCCCCGAAGACGGCGGTGGCGATGCGCACCGCAAGCTGCAGGCGCCGCGAACGGGGCGGCACCGGACTCATGATCGTGGACATGGGGGCGGCGGCGACCGTGGCAGCAAGGGCGTGGACGGGATCAGAACCGGTATTCGAGGCTCAGCGACCAGTGCCGCGGCGCACCGTAGTAGCCGATCTGGTACAGCGTGTTGATGTACTTCTCGTCGGTCAGGTTGCCGACGTTCGCCCGCAGGGTCGCGTTCTCCAGGAAATCCCATGCTGCGAACGCATTGAGCACGGCGTAACTTCCCTGCCGTACGGTCTGGCCGCTGTAGCTCTCGACGTTGGAGATGGCGCTCTGCCAGCGGCCGCCGATGCCGAACGACAACGCTGCGTAACTCGGCAAGCGCGCGCTGAGCATCAGGTTCGCGGTTCGGCGCGGGACCCAGTCGTAGGTCAGCGCGCCTTCTTCGCCTTCCATCTTCAGGTGCGTGTACCCGAACACGAGGTCGGTGTACTCGTTGAGCTTGCCGGTCGCCTCGAACTCCCAGCCCTTCGATTCCACGTCCAGCGGGACGTAGTAGTTCAGCAGGGTCTCGGTGTTGTAGCCGGCGAACGTCGCCAGCCCGTCCTGCTCGGCGTTGAAGTACGCCAGCGTCGTCAGCAGGCGCTTGTCCAGCCACTCCGCCTTCACGCCGACCTCGTAGTTCACGCCTTTCGACGGCGCCAGGTAGAAGCCGTCGAAATCACGCTGGTCCTGCGGTTGGTAGATGTCCGAATAGCTGACATAGCCCAGCAGGGTGTCGGTGAAGTCGTACGTCAGGCCGGCATACGGGCTGGTGTTGCTTTCGGTTTCCGCGAAGGGCACGCCATCGTTGTTGCCATCGCGGTGGTACTCCGCGTAGTTCACGCCGACGATCGCCTTGAGGTCTTCGGTCAGCGACAGGCGGGTCGCACCGAAGGCGCGCTTCAGCCGCTGGTTGAATGCGCTCGAGGCCACCTGCGCCTCCCATGCCGGTTCCGGCACCGCATTGCCCGCATAGGGGAACGCAGGCAGCGGACCGAACGCCAGCGAGCCACCCGGCGCCGGATTGAACCAGTAGCGCTGCTCGCTTTCCGCATGGCTGATGCCGAACATCGCTTCATGCTCGCGGCCGAACAGCTGGAAGCGGCCGTTGACGCTCAGGTCCACCAGATCCGAGGTCAGTTCGTCCTGGCCCTTGTAGGCCCAACCCAGCAGGCCGACCCCGGTCACCGGGTCGAGGCCGGCGAACGAATAGGCGAAGAACAGCTCGTCGTCGTTGTCGCCCTTGCGGCGGTTGTAGGTCGCCTTCAGCTGCCAGTCGTCGCCCAACTGGTGCGTGTATTCGACGAAGGCGGCCTGTGTGTTGGTGTCCCAGTAGGTCCAGTCCACCGTCGTCGACGCGCCCACGTCCCACGACGGCTGCGTGCCGTCGATGTTCACGAACGGCAGCGCACCCCACATGTTGCCGGTGGTGTCGGCCCGCTGCCACGAGTAACCGAACGTCAGCGTGCCGTTCTCGCCCACCTGGCCATCGATCACCGCGTAGCCGAAGGTGCGTTCGTTCTCCAGGTCGCGCAGGTAGGAATCGCCCTCTTCGCGCGCGAACACCACGCGACCAGCCCACGTGCCGTTGTCGTTGAACGGCCGGGAATAATCGAACTCGACGCGGCGCTCGCCCCACGAACCGACCTTCACGCCCACCGAGCCTTCCGCGTCATTGGTCGGGCGCTTGCGCACGTAGTTGATGGTGCCGGCCGAGTTGCCGACGCCGGTGAGCAGGCCGTTCGCGCCACGGATGACCTCGAGCTTCTCGTAGCCGAAGGCGTCCATCGCACCGGTGGCGATACCCCAGTCGTTGGGCATGCCCACGCCGTCGACCTGCGTGCTCTTGATCTCGAAGCCGCGCGCCAGATAGTTGGTGCGGTTGGTTTCCCATTCCTCCACCTGGATGCCGGTGGCCAGGCGCAGCGCCTCGTTGAGGCTGTCGGCGCCGAACTGCGCCATCTGTTCGCTGCTGACCACGCTGATCGACTGCGGCGTGTCCTTGATGGCCAGGTCCAGGTTGGTTGCGCCATTGCTGACGCGGTTGGCACGCTGGCCCACCACCAGCACCGTATCCAGATCCGTGGCATCGGCCCCGCCGGCGGCTGGCGCGGCCTCCTGGGGTGCCGCCAGCGCCATGCCGGACAGGCAGGCCAATGCCAGGCCGATGGCAGCCTGCAATGGGCCGGGAGCGAAACGATGTCGGGCGGACACGGCGGGCGGAACGGACGAACGCAGACGACGCATGGAGGGACCTGGGGGAGGACGGAGGAGGGAAGGCGGCACGCAAGGCCGATGGCGGTGGACTGGCCCGGAGCGACTCGCGCGCTGTCGGACAGGACGGCCACCACCAGGTCGCCATTAAATGCGAATGATTCTTGTTTTTCAAGACGCAGGGGCACCTCGCACCCGCGACAGATCGTCACGCCCTTCCCGACGGACACCCTGCTCCGCGCGCCTGCACGCCATGCGCGCGCCCTCGACCCGGATACGAAGAAGCCGGCATGCGCCGGCTTCCCGTCCTTCCTCTTTTCCTTCCCCGCGTCAGAACCGCAGGCTGGCCCGCACGTAGAAGAAGCGACCACCCGGGATGTCGTAGGTCGACGCCTCGTAGCCGTTGAGCGAGCACGAGGTGCACACCGGCGGATCCTCGTCGAACAGGTTGTTGACGCCGCCGGTCAGCTGAAAGCCCTTGAGCCACTGGAAGTCGTAGCCCAGTTGCAGGTCGTGGTACGTCGTCGCGTCCAGCGTGTTGGTGGTGGCCGTGCTGCAGAACGCGGCCGGGTCCGCAGCCAGGCAGGCTTCCTCCATCTCGGACAGATGGCGGACGCTCCAGGCGGCATTCCAGTTGCCGAGCTTCCAGTCCAGCGTCGCGGTGGACGTCCATTCGGGAATGGCCGTGTCGTTCACCACGATGCCCGGCCCTTGCGGCTGCACCTGGCCGCCGGCACCGCGCGCCTCGTAGCGCGTGACGAAGGTGTTCTGCCAGCTCAGCTTGAAACGGCCAAGGTTCGACTCGGGTAGCGTCCAGAACACGTCCGCATCCCAGCCATCGGTCTTGATCGAACCGAGGTTGATCAGGAAGTTGGCGAACGTGTCGATCTCGCCGGAGGCCAGCCGGTCGATGCCGGTGCAGTACTGCGGGTCCTGCGTGGTGGCGCACAGGTCCAACTGGGTTTGCGCGTCGATGGCCTGGATGGCGCCTTCGAGGTTATGCCGGTAGTACGTCACTTCGATGTCGAACTTGTCGGACCACGCCGCGTCCTCCGCGAACGATGGACTGAACACCAGGCCGGCGCTGAAGCTGCGGGCGGTTTCCGGTTGTAACGCAGGATTGCCGCCGGTCAGCACCGGGATCTGCGGATCGTTCTGCCGCGCCCCGGCCGGCACCCCCGGGCAGGCGACCGGTGCGAGCGACCCGGCCGGCGCACTGGGCGGCACCAGGCAGGGATCGACCAGCAGCGCGTCGAAGCGGCTCTGCGAGCCGTAGAGCTCGCCGATCGACGGTGCACGGAAGCCCTCCGCATAGGTCGCGCGCAGCAGCAGGTCTTCGGCGACCTGCCAGCGCAGGCCGTACTTCGGCGTGAACTCGCCACCGAAGGTGGAGTAGTCCGAGTAGCGGCCCGCTACGCTCAGGTCGATCTTGCCCGCGCCGTTCTGCTGTGCATACAGCGGCACGTTGAGTTCGAGGTAGGCCTCGTTGACGTCGTACTTGCCCGACGTCGGCAGCGACGGCACGCCGTTGTACTCGCCGGCCACGGTCTGCGGATCCGGGTTGTAGCTGCCTTCGTACTTGCGGTACTCGTAGCCGGCGGCGAACTCGATGTCGCCGGCCCAGCCCGGGAACAGCGCACCACTCAGATTGGCGGTGACCTGGGTCAGTTTCTGCTCACTGCGGTCGCGAAACAGCGGACTGATGTAGGCCAGCATCGCCGGCGTGATGGTGTCGAAGCCGAAGATGTCCAGTGGCGTGCAGCCGGCCGTGGCGGCGCACACCGCCGGATCGCCCAGTGCGATGGCGATGTTGCGCGCGTTGTAGCTGCCGCGATTCAGTTGCTCGGCTTCGTTCTTCCCGTACGCGGCGTTGATGTCCCAGAAGAACTGCCGCTCGCCGCCGAACGAGCCTTCCAGGCCCGCGGCGATGTACTGCGTATCGACCTCCTGCTCGAAGATGCGCGGCCCGCCTTCGTACGGGCGGCGACGGAAGCTGATCAGATTGCCGCCCGTGTTGCCGTCGAGCGCGAAACCGAACGGATTGAACGGGTGGTTGGCGGGAATCACCAGATTGGCCGTGTAGGTGCTGCCCGCGCCCGGCCCCAGGTCGATCGGTTCCGGGGCCGCGCGATTGGTGGATTCGCGTCGGTTGTACAGCGCCTTCGCGTAGAAATTCAGCTGCTCGGTGACGGCAAACCGGTACTGGCCGAACACACCCATGCGCTCGGAAGGCGTGATCACCATGTTGAAGGGCGCGTAGTTGTACGCTTCGTTGGCGAGGTTGAGGCAGTGGAAGCCATCGGTGCGCGGCACGCCCGACGCACAGTCCGGCAGGTTCGGCGTGTACGTGGGATTGGTCTGGCCGGCATTCGCGGTCAGCAGGTACTCCACGCCGTTCGGATCCAGGAAGCGGAAGAAGCCACCGGGCACACGCGAGCTGCCGCCCTGGATGGGGATCGCCGAGATGGGCCTGTCGGCCGAACTCACTTCTTCCTGATTGTTGTAGCTGAGGCTGAGGAACAGGCTGCTGCGATCGTTGTTGAATCCCCACGCCAGGTCCGCGCCGGACAGTTCACCATCCCCCTCGCCGTACTCGCCATAGTGGAGCGTGACCTGCCCGCCATCGAAGTTGCGGCGCGTGATGATGTTGACCACGCCGGCGATCGCGTCGGAACCGTACAGCGACGAGGCGCCGTCCTCCAGCACCTCGATCCGTTCGACCAGCGCGAGCGGAATGGTGTTGAGATCGACCGCCGCACTGACACCGGAGGCGGACGACTCGTTGACCCAGCGCATGCCGTCGACCAGCACCAGCACGCGCTTCGGCCCGAGGTTGCGCAGGTCCACCTGGGCGGAACCCGCACCGACACCGTCGCCGTTCGGCGAAAACCCGAAGTTGCCGGATGAGTTGAACTTGGTATTGAGTGCGGAGCCGGAGCCGGTCAGTTCCTGCAGGATGTCGCCGATGGAGGTCAGGCCGGTGCGTTCGATCTCCTGCCGCGACAACACCTGCACGGGGACGCGCCCCTCCATTTCGGCGCGCTTGATGCGGCTGCCGGTCACGGTGAGGGTGTCGAGCGTGGTGGCTTCCTGTGCCACGGCGGTGGCGGGCAGGGCGAGGAGCACGGCGATTCGAATGGCCGAAGCCAGGGTGTGGCGGCGCGTGTTCATGGATTCTCTCTCCGGAAAGGGGCAAGCCGCACGGCAATCGCCTAAAGCGCCTTGTCCTTCCTTGTAAAGAATCCGTAAAACGCCCACAACGGAAACAGGTCACCATTTTGAAAATGGTAACGGCGATTATCTGCGAGTAAATACGGATACCCGGAGTTTCTACACACCACCGTCACGAGCATTAACAACTAAATGCATGTAGGCCGCGTCAGCCACTCGCGATGATCGCGACGCCCATCACCACCATGAACACCGCGAACACCCGCTTCAACGCCTTGCCGCCGATCCGGTGCGCGAGCTTCGTTCCATAGGGCGCGGCGATTACCGAAGCGATCGCGACGCCGATGGCGGCCGGCAGGTAGATATAGCCGATCGCGTGCGACGGCAGCGCGCCCGACGGTGCGTGCAACGCATAGCCGAATGCGCTGGCGAGACCGATGGCGACGCCGCAGGCACTCGAGGTGCCGACCGCACGCACCGGCTGCACGCCGCGCGACACCAGCAGCGGCACGGTCATGCTGCCGCCGCCGATACCGACGACCGCGGACACCGCGCCGATCACCGAACCCGCAACGGTCATGCCGGGTCCGCGCGGTGCGGGCACGCCGCGCCCCTCCGGATGCGCGTTGCCGCCGAACGCCATCTGTGCGCCGGCGACGAAGCAGTAGCCCGCCACGATCCAGCGCAGCACCTGGTCGTCCAGATGCACCGCCAGGCCGCTGCCCAGCCAGCCACCCAGCAACAGGCCCGGCACCATCCACGCCACCGTCGGCCACAGCACGCTGCCGCGTCGATGGTGCGCGTATGCCGACGATGTTGCGGTCAGCACGATGCTCGCCAGCGAACTCGCCAGGGCCGCATGCATCGCAGCCTCTTTCGGAATGCCGTGCATCGGCAGTATCCACGCGAGTGCGGCGACCAGCACCAGGCCGCCACCGATGCCGAGCAGCCCCGCGAGAATGCCGGCCAGCACACCGAGCACCGGGAATATCCACACACCTTCCACTCGCCACCTCGCCGTCAGGGCCTGTCTACAGGGAGGTTCAGGCGGTTTGGGTATAGTCCCGGCATGATCCGCATTCCCCTCGTTATCGTACTCGCTGCTTGCGCGAGCCTGTGTTCCGCGCCCGTCCTGCACGCGCAATCGCTCGATGCGCGGCGGCCTGCCGTACGCGATGCGCTCGCTGCCGCCGAGGCCGGGCGCTTCGATGCCGCCTCGTCGTCGCTCGCCCGCCACCCGCTGTATGGATGGATCGAATTCGCCGGGCTGCGCCGCGATCCCGATGCGGTTTCCACGTCGCAGGCGCAGGCATTCCTGAAACGGTACGAGGGCCAGGCGGTGGCCGACCAGTTCCGTCCGCTCTGGCTGGCGGCCCTTGCGCGCCGGCAGGACTGGCCGACGTTCCTCGGTGCGTGGACACCGACCGACAGTATCGCCCTGCAATGCGCGCACCTGCAGGCGCGGCAAGCCACGGGCCGCATCGACGCGGCCTGGACCGAACAGGCGCAGGGAATCTGGCGCAAGGGGGCCAAGGCGCTGCCCGGCGGCTGCGATGCCGTGTTCAACCTGCTCTCCGCCCAGGGAACGCTGACACCCGCACTGCGCTGGGAGCGCATCGACGCCGCCGCAGGCGAACGCCAGCCAGCGGTCATGCGCAGTGCGGCACGCGGACTGCCCGCCGACGAAACGGCGCTGGCCAACGACTACGCCGCGTTCATCGACGCCGTCCATCCCAGGGCATTGAACTGGCCGAAGACCGACCGCAGTCGCCGCATGGCGGCGCAAGGGTTGGCGAAGCTTGCGCAGAACGATCCCGATACCGCCGAACGCCTGCTGCCGCAGTATGCCGACGCGCTCGGCATGGGGGAGCGCGAACGCGGCCAGGTGCTGTACCAGATCGCGCTGTGGACGGTCGCCTCGTACGGACCGGATTCCGCGCGCCGGCTGGGCAACGTGCCGGAGTCCGCCTACGACGAACGCCTGCACGAATGGCGTGTCCGCGAAGCGCTCGCACGCGGCGACTGGCCCGCGGCACTGGCGGCGTTGCGGAAGATGCCGACGGCGCAACGCAACGACGCGCGCTGGCGCTATTTCGAAGCACGCATGAGCGAAAAGACCGGCGACCGCGCGGGCGCGCAGCGCCTGTTCCGCGAAACCGCGAGCAGCCCGACCTTCCACGGCTTCCTCGCGGCGGACCGCCTGGAACAACCGTATGCGTTGTGCGCGTGGATCCCCAACGATCCCGCGACGGCGAAGCAGGCCATCGCGCGCGACCCGGCCATCGTGCGCGCGATGGAACTGTGGCAGCTGGAGCGCCCGGGCTGGGCGACCGCGGAGTGGAATGCCGCGCTCTCGCGCTTCGACGACACCCAGCGCCGCATCGCGGTGGAGGTCGCACAGGACAACGGCTGGTTCGACCGTGCCGTGTTCTCGCTCGGCAAGCAGCCCGACGAGCAGCGCCTGTACCAGCTGCGCTTCCCGCTGCACCACGACGACACCATCAAGCGCGAAGCGACGAAGCACCGCATCGACCCCGCGTGGGTCGCCGCCGAGATCCGCGCCGAGAGCGTCTTCAATCCCAAGGCGCGCTCCGGTGCCAACGCGATGGGCCTGATGCAGGTGCTGCCCACCACCGGTGCCGGCGTCGCCAAGCGGCTGGGCATTCCCTACGCCGGTGCGGCCAGCCTGTATGACTCCGACACCAACATCGCCATCGGCACCGCCTACCTGCGCGAGATGGAAGACAAGTACGGCGTGCCGTATGTCGCCATCGCCGCCTACAACGCCGGCCCCGCACCGACCGCGCGCTGGCAGTCGCAGCGCCCGGGGTACGACCCGGACATCTGGATCGAGACGATCAGCTACAAGGAAACCCGCGAATACGTGGCGCGCGTGCTCGCCTTCAGCGTGATCTACGACTGGCGCCTGGACGGCACCGCGCTGCCGGTCAGCGATCGCCTGATGGGGCGCGTGCAGGCCAAGCGCAAGGCGTTCACCTGCCCGGCGGCGCAGATGCCGAAGAGCTGAGGCCGTGGGGTTTCCTGTAGGAGCGACGTCAGTCGCGACCGCGGAAACGGATCAAACAGGCCACCATCAGGAAGGCACGTTGCTGCGGACCTTTCACGCGTGATCGCAAGGTCCATGGCCTATACCTCTCTCGGTCGCGACTCACGTCGCTCCTACAGGAATGCCGCTCGGCGCCTCCGATCCGGCATCATGTCGCCATGAAAACCTATCTCGTCGGCGGCGCGGTACGCGACCGGTTGCTGGGCCTGCCACCCGGCGACCGCGACTGGGTCGTGGTTGGCGCCACGCAGGCGCAGATGGAAGTGCGGGGGTTCAAGGCCGTCGGACGCGATTTCCCGGTGTTCCTGCATCCGGATACGGGCGAGGAGCATGCGCTGGCGCGTACCGAACGCAAGAGCGGCCGCGGCTATCGCGGCTTCGTGGTCGATGCCGATCCGTCGGTGACGCTGGAAGAGGACCTGCAGCGGCGCGACTTCACCCTCAACGCCATCGCACAGGATGGCGACGGTCGCCTGATCGATCCCTGCGGCGGCGTGCGTGACATCGACGCGCGCGTGCTGCGCCATGTCGGGCCGGCCTTCGTCGAGGATCCCCTGCGCGTGCTGCGTGCCGCGCGCTTCATGGCCCGGTTCGCGTCGCTCGGCTTCACCATCGCGCCGGACACGATGGCGCTGATGCGCGACATGGTCGCCAGCGGCGAACTCGATGCGCTGGTACCCGAACGGGTGTGGCAGGAACTGCGTCGCGCGCTGGCGTCGGCATCGCCGTCGGCCTTCCTGTCCACGCTGCGCACGTGCGGCGCGCTGGCGGTCGTGTTGCCGGAAGTGGATGCGCTGTACGGGGTGCCGCAGCGCGCGGAATACCACCCGGAAGTCGACACCGGCATCCATCAGCAGATGGTCAGCGACATGGCGGCACGGCTGGCGCCGGGCGATGCGCTGATCGGGTTCGCCGCCCTGGTGCACGACCTGGGCAAGGCGCTGACGCCCGCCGACGTCTTGCCGAAACACATCGGCCACGAGCATGCCGGGGTGAAGCCGGTGCTGGCGCTGTGCGAACGCCTGAAAGTACCCGCCGACCACCGCGAACTCGCGGTGATGGCCTGCCGCGAGCACCTCAACGTGCACCGGCTGGCGGAACTGCGCGACGCCACGGTGGTCGACCTGCTGACGCGCTGCGACGCCTTCCGGCGTCCCGAGCGCATTCCCTCGCTGGCCACGGTGTGCGAGGCGGACAAGCGCGGCCGCGGCGGCCACGAAGAGACGGATTATCCGCAGGGTCGCGAGCTGGTGCGCCTGCACGAGGCCGCCTGCGGTGTCAGTGCGGGCGATGTGGTGCGCGACGGCATGGCGGGTCCGGAGATCGGCGCCGCCGTGCAGGCCGCGCGCGTCGCCGCGGTGCATCGCGCCCGTCGGACTGCGGGTTGATCAGCGCATGGCGTGATCGCCCGCTGCCTGCGCGTCAGGGAAGTGGCCGGCAGGTCAGCTTGTTGCCGAAGAAGTCGACGCTGGCTTCGCCCTGGTGCTCCCAGTATTCGATGCCGGTCCGTCCGTACTTCGCACCGCTCGCCGCCGGTTGCGGGAAGACGATGGCCTGGTCGTTGCCCCACACCATCACGGCCGCCTGCGGGTCGATGTCGTTGTAGTAGGTCATCGTGAAAGGCAGGCGGTTGTCGCTGCAGCGATAGCCCACCTGCTTCGGCACGGCGGCACCGGGCGCCGCGATCGCCAGCTCGACCAGCCGGGTCTTGTAAGCCTCGAGCACGCACACGCGTGCATCCTCCGCCTTCCAGCATTCATCGCGTCCCTTGGCCCAGCCCCGCTGCACGGCCGGATCGCGGTCGTTCGCTTCGGCCTGGCGGGCCGCGAGCTGGCGGTCGAGGGCGGCGAGCGTGGCATCCGCGCAGACCAGTTTCTCGGCCTGGCTCTCCGCGTTGGCGCAATCGAATGAAGGCGTCTTCGCCTGCGGTGCGGCGGCGGCGGCCTGGTCGACGGCCGCCATGGCGGCGGCCACGCCGGGATCCGCCGGCGCCGACGGGTCGGTGGCGGTCGGAGCGGGTGCGGGGCTGCACGCGGCGAGCAGTACGAGTGCGATGCAGGGCAGGCACGATTTCATCGACGGACTCCGGCGCGGATGTGTCCGCATGATAGCGGCGGGGGCGTGACGGCCGCCTTCAGCGCGACAGGCGCAGCCGGCTGATCGTGCCGCGCCCCGGCGCCGACTGGATCGACAGCGTCCAGCCGAGGTGCTCGCACAGGCGCGCCAGCAGGTCGAGGCCGATACCGCCGCCGTCGCGACTGCCGCCGCGCGCCATCTGCGCATACAGGCGGCTGATGTCTTCCGGCGCCATGCCGTGGCCGGGATCCTGCACGGTAACGGTCGCATCCGCGTCCAGGCCGACGTGGATCTCGCCGCTGTCGCTGTTCTCGATGGCATTGCGCAGCAGATTGCCGATCGCCGACTGCACGATGTGCAGCGGCGCGGACACGCTGCACGGCGCCAGCTGGTCCACGACGATGCCGAGGTCCTTCCCCGCCATCAGGTGGCGGTGGTCCTCGATGATGTCGGGCAGCAGTTCATGCAGGGGCACCAGCTCGTTGCTGCGCGACAGGCGCGCGGGGTCCTTCGCCAGCGCCAGCAACAGGGCGATCAGCCGTTCGACGTCGCGGGCGGTGCGATGGATGCGCTGCACCTGCTGGCGCGCGGGCGGCGGCAACGCGGGCTGTTCCAGGGCCAGCTCGCTGGCGCCGGCGATGATGGCGATGGGCGTGCGCAGCTCGTGGCTGGCGGTGTCGATGAAGACGCGCTCGCGCTCGACGAAGGCATCCTGCCGGCGCAGGTAGTCGTTGAGGGCCATGGTGATCACATGCAGCTCGGAGCTGGCGCCCGGGGTCACGACGACGCGCTGGCCGGCGCGGTCGGGGGACAGCGCGCCGATGTCGCCCGCCAGGTCGGACAGGGGACGCAGCGCCTCCCGCACGCCGCGGGCCACCATCACGCCGATGATCACCAGGACGACGAGCGCCAGGCCCAGCGATCCGATGATCAGCGCGTCCTCGATGGTTTCGATGCCGGTGATGTCGCGCACCACGAAGTAGTCCACGCCGCGCACGCGCTGGACCAGCACCACGTTCTCGTGTCCCCCGAACCAGAAATCGTCATGCACGCCCTGCGGCAGCATCGAAAGGCCTGGCGGCGGCGGGCGGCCCGGAATGCTGTAGAGCTGCAACGCCTCGGTGTCCTGCCATGCATGGCGCGGATCGGCGGCCTTCTGCTCCAGGTGGTGCACGATCTCGCGCTGGAGCAGCAGCTTCCACACCCGGTCCTCGAGGAAATCGTCCGCGAAGACCAGCACGATGATGGCACCCAGCAATACCGCGTAACCCCCGAGCAGGCGGCTGATCTGCGCGCGCAGGCTGCGCCGGGACCTCATGCCTCCTTCGCCTCGTGCGGCACCGCCAGCCGGTAGCCGGTACGCGGCAGGGTCTGGATCAGCTTGACCGGGAACGGGCCGTCGACGCTGCGCCGCAGCTCGTAGACATGCGACCGCAGCATGTCGCCGTCCGGCGGGTTGTCGCCCCACAGCGCGTGCTCCAGCTGCTGGCGGGTGACGGCGGCGGGGCTGGCCTGCATCAGGGTTTCCAGCAGTTTGCGGCAGGCCGGATACAGATGCAGGGGCTGGCCCGCGCGCGTGACCTCCAGCGTCGCCAGGTCCAGTTTCAGGTCGTGCACTTCCAGCACCTTGCGGCGCTGCCGCCCGTGCATGCGGGCCATCAGCGCTTCCAGCCGCACTTCCAGTTCCGGCAGGGCGAAGGGCTTGGTCAGGTAGTCGTCGGCGCCGGCACGGAAGCCGGAGATCTTGTCGGGCAACTCGTCGCGGGCGGTGAGCATGATCACCGGCACGCCGGCGTTGTGCTCCTCGCGCAACCAGCGCAGGACTTCAGGCCCTTCCAGCCGCGGCAGCATCCAGTCCAGCACGATGGCGTCGTACGCCTGCGTGGTGGCGAGGTGCAGGCCGGTCACGCCATCGGGCGCCGCGTCCAGCGTATGGCCGCGCGCCTCGAAGTAGTCGAACAGGTTCGCCACCAGGTTCCGGTTGTCTTCGATGACCAGCAGCCGCATCGGCAAGGCCTGTGCAAGGGAAGGAGACCGGCAGCATCGCAGGCCGGACGTCGAAGCGCCGTCGGAGTTCCGACGATTCTCTTACGCCGCATGATCCATCATCGTGCGCCCGCCTGCAGACTGGCCGACACCGCCGATGCGATCGACGTACTCCCCGCACGCACCGCGCTGGCAGATGCCGCTGCTGGTCGCCCTGATGGTGTGGGCGCTGCTGGCCGGGCTGGGCCTGCGCGAGCCGATGCCGGCCGACGAACCGCGCTTCGTGCTGGCCGCGAAGACCATGGTCGAAACGGGGCAATGGCTGTTCCCGCACCGCGGCATCGAGCTGTACGCCGAGAAGCCGCCGGTGTTCATGTGGCTGCAGGCCGCCAGTTATCTGCTCGTCCGCGACTGGCACTTGGCGTTCCTGCTGCCTTCGCTGCTCGCGGCGCTGCTGACGCTGTGGCTGTCGGGCGATCTCGCGCGCCGGCTGTGGGGACGCCGTGCCGTGCCGTTCGCGGTATTCGGCCTGTTCGTCTGCCTGCAGTTCGCCCTGCAGGCCAAGCGTGCGCAGATCGACATGGTGCTGGTGGGCATGACCACGCTGTCGCTGTGGGCCTTGCTGCGCTACCTGCTGGAAACACCACGCCCGTGGCTGCTGGCCCTGGGTGCGTTCGCCGCCGGGCTGGGCACGGTGACCAAGGGCGTCGGCTTCCTGCCGCTGCTGGTGTTGCTGCCGTGGCTGTGGGTGCGGTGGAAGTCGCCCCGGACATTGCCGCCGCATCGCGGCCTGCATGCGTTCGCGGGCGTGGCGGGCTTCCTGCTGGGCGTGGGCGTCTGGCTGGTGCCGATGCTGGCCACCGCCCTGTCGTCGAGCGATCCCGCCCTGCATGCGTACGCACGCGAGATGCTGTTCAAGCAGACCGGCACCCGCTACGCCAATGCATGGCACCACGTGAAGCCGGCCTGGTATTACCTGCAGACGATGCTGACGCTGTGGCTGCCCGGCGTGCTGCTTGCGCCGTGGCTGCTGCCGGCCTGGTGGCGGCGCCTGCGCCGCGCGGACGCGCGGTACCTCCTGCTGCTCGGCTGGGCGGCACTGGTGCTGCTGTTTTTCAGCGCCAGCCCGGGCAAGCGCGAGGTCTACATCTTCCCCATGTTGCCCGCGCTGGCGGTGGCCGCGTCGCCGCTGCTCGCAGGCCTGCTGCGGCGACGCAGCGTGCGCGCGACGCTGTGGTCCTACCTGTCGGTGCTGGTGCTGGCGGCCGGCGCGCTGGGCCTGTGGCTGATGGCGGCCCCGCCCGCGCGCGTGCACGCCCTGGTCGATGGCCGCGGCATGGACCTGGCCACGGTCGCGCAGGCCAGCCGCTGGCTGCTCGGTTTCGCCGTCGTGGGGCTGCTGGTGATGATCGCCGCGCGACGGCGGATCGTCGTGGCGATGGTCGCGGTGACGGCGGCGCTGTGGACGGCGTACGGCATGGGGTTCATGCCGGCGATCAGCCCGGACAGCTCGGCCAGGTCGCTGATGCAACGCGTCGGCGAGCGGATCGGCCCCGAGGCCGAACTGGCCATGCTCGGCTGGCGCGAACAGCACCTGCTGCAGGCCGACCGTCCGGTCACCGACTTCGGCTTCAAGCAGCCGTGGGTGGACCAGTGGCAACACGCGCATGCGTGGCTGCTGGCGGCGCCGGAAAAACGCTGGCTGTTCCTGCGCAAGGACGCCATCGGGCCGTGCCTGGATGCGGCGCAGGTGATCGACATCGGTGCGTCGAACCGGCGGGACTGGATCCTCGCGCCCGGTCGCGCGTGGATCGCGGGTTGCGACGTACCGGCCGGGTGGTCGGCGGACGTCAGCGAAGACTGAATCACCGGCAACAACGCGCGCGATCGCATGCCGTTCGCGCGCGGATTAACGCGGTTCCGACGCGAGTCCGACCGCGCTACGACGCGGCGGCCAACAGCATGCGCGCACCTCCCCGTCATCGTCGCGCCGCATGTCGTCCGCTCCGTTCCGCCTCCTGTCCCGCCCTCTCGGGCAACCGTCGCGCCTGCTGCCCTGGTCGCTGCCCGTGCTGCTGCTGGCGTGGTTCGCCACGCACCACCTCGACATGAGCGTGGCCCGCTGGCTGTTCCACTGGGAAGGCGATGCGTGGTCGCTCAAGCGCAGCCTGCTGCTGGAGCACGGCCTGCATCGTGGCGGCCGGCTGCTGAGCCAGGCCGCCTGGGCCAGCGTGTTCGTCGCCACGCTGCTGCATTGGCGCTCGCCCGAATCGCGCGCGTGGACGCGGCCGGCGGCGCGCCTGCTGTTGTCGGTGTTCGCGTCGGTCGCCTGCGTGGCAGCACTCAAGGCCGTCACGCAGATGGACTGCCCGTGGGACCTGGCGGGGCTGGGCGGCGATCGTGCCTTCATCGGGCTGTTCGAAACGCGGCCGGCCTCGCTGGGACCGGCTGCGTGCTTTCCGGCGGCGCACGCCGCGGGCGGTTACGCCTGGGTCGCGCTGTATTTCTTCTTCCTGCACACGGCGCCGCGATGGCGCCACGCCGGACTCGCCATCGGCCTGCTGGCGGGCGCGGTGTTCGGACTGACGCAGCAGTTGCGCGGCGCGCACTTCCTCTCCCATGACGTGGCCAGCCTGGCGGTCTGCTGGACCATCGCCTGCGCCATCGAAGCGGTCGGCGCGCGTCGTGCCGCGGAGGTGCATGCATGAGCGCATCCATCCTCGACCGCGCGTCCGCGCCGTCCCGCTGGCGCCGCGCCCTTGCCCTGCTGGCCGTCCGTCCCGAGGTCGGCACGGAGACGCTGATCCTCGCCGCCTGCCTGTATTTCAGCCTGTTCGCCAATGCGATGTTCTGGCAGGCCGCCGCGCCGCGCCCGTGGACGCAGCCGGTCTGGGCGTTGTCGCTGTTCCTGCTGGTCACGGCGGTACACGGCGTCTGGCTGTCGCTGCTGGTATGGCGCCGCACGGCGCGCGTCGTGCTGTCGGTGCTGGTGGTGCTGGCGGCGCTGGCCGGCCACTACATGGACAGCTACGGCATCTACATCGATGCCGACATGATCCGAAACGTGCTGCACACCGACTGGCGCGAAGCCACCGACCTCGCCGGGGCCGATGCGCTGCTGCCGCTGCTGGCCGCCGTACCGGCGCTGGTGGTGGTGTGGCGCGTGCGCCTGCGTGCGCGACCGTGGCCGCGCACGCTGCTGATGCGCGCGGGCTTCCTCGCCGGCACGGTCGTCGTCGGGCTGGTCGGCGTGCTGCCGTCGACCCAGCCGCTCACCGCGTTCCTGCGCAACCAGCGCGAAGTGCGCTACCTGGTCACGCCGGCCAACGTGCTGGTGTCGCTGGCGAAGGTCGTCAGCGAAGAGCCGCCGGGCCGCGCGCGCGTGCTGTCGCCGATCAGCGAGGATGCCGTGCAGTCGCCGGCCGCCACGATGCGGCGGCCACGCGTGCTGGTGCTGGTGGTGGGCGAGACCGCCCGTGCCGCCAACTGGGGACTCAACGGCTACGGGCGCCAGACCACGCCGGAACTGGCCAGGCGCGACGTGCTCGACTTCCCCCATGTCACCGCCTGCGGCAGCAGCACCGAAGTGTCGCTGCCGTGCATGTTCTCGCCACAGGGACGCGAGCACTACGACGAGCAGGAGATCCGCAGCCACCAGTCGCTGCTGCACGTGCTGCAACGCGCCGGCGTGGCCACGCTGTGGCGCGACAACCAGTCCGGCTGCAAGGGCGTATGCGACGGCCTGCCGGTCGAGGACCTGCATGCCCGCACGGATGCCGGCCTGTGCGACGGCAAGCGTTGCCACGACGGCATCCTGCTGGCGGGCCTGGACGAGGCCATCCGTCGCCACCAGGGCGACCAGGTGATCGTGCTGCACATGCTGGGCAACCACGGGCCGAACTACTTCGAACGCTACCCGCCTGCGTTCAAGGTCTACCAGCCGGTCTGCGAGACCTCCGACCTCGGCCGCTGCACCCGCGCGCAGATCGTCAATGCCTACGACAACGCGCTGCGCTATACCGACCACGTGCTGGCGGGCGCCATCGACCAGCTGGCCGGCCTGAAGGACTACGACACCGCCCTGCTGTACGTCTCCGACCACGGCGAGTCCCTGGGCGAGAAGGGCCTGTACCTGCATGGCATGCCGTACGCGATCGCGCCACGGGAACAGCTGGAGGTCCCGATGGTGGCGTGGTTTTCCGGCGGCTGGCGCGCGTCCACGGGCCTGGATGACGCCTGCCTGCGCCGGCAGACAGGCGCGCCGCACAGCCATGACGAGCTGTTCCACACCGTGCTGGGCCTGACCGATGTGAAGACGGCCCTGTACCGGCCCGACCACGACATTTTCCTGACCTGCCGGGGCGGACGATGAACCTGTCCTTTCCTGCGAGCGCCGCCATGACGAGCCTGTCCGTCGTCATCCCCGTCTTCAACGAGCGCGACAACATCGGGCCGCTGGTCCATGAGGTGGTCCGGCACCTGCGCGGCCGCGTCGCGTTCGACATCGTCTGCGTGGACGACCATTCCGAGGACGACACCCGCGACGTGCTCGTCGGCTTGAAGGCCGAAGTGCCGGAACTGCGGGTGCTGCTGCACCACCAGCGCAGCGGCCAGAGCGCCGCGATCCGCACCGGCGTGAAGCATGCGCTTTCGCCGTGGATCGCCACGCTGGACGGCGACGGCCAGAACGACCCGGGCGACATCCTGAAACTGCTCGCCGCACGGGCCGATGCCGATCCGAAGACCCGGCTGTTCGCCGGCTGGCGCGTCAACCGCAAGGACACCGCCAGCAAGCGCTGGGCGTCGCGCTGGGCCAACCGCATCCGCCGCCGCCTGCTGCATGACGACACGCCGGACACCGGCTGCGGCATCAAGCTGTTCGACCGCGCCGCCTTCCTCGAACTGCCCTACTTCGACCACATGCACCGTTACCTGCCGGCGCTGATGCAGCGCGCCGGCTGGAAGACCGCCAGCGTACCGGTGTCGCACCGTCCGCGCGGCGCCGGGCAATCGAAGTACACCAACCTGGGCCGCGCGCTCGTCGGCATCCGCGACCTGATGGGCGTGTCGTGGCTGATCCAGCGCAGCCATGTCACGCCCATCAGCGAACTCAACGCGGGGCGCAAGCCGTGAGCGTGATGGACCAGGAACTCGTCTGGCTGGGCTGGACCGGCCTGCACATGACGCCGTGGAAGCTGATCGGCCTGACCGGCGCCGGCCTGTTCGGCGCACGCTGGCTGGTGCAGTTCGTCGCCTCGCGGCGCGCACGGCGGCCGGTGATCCCGCGCGTCTTCTGGTACATGAGCCTGGCGGGCAGCCTGATGGCGCTCAGCTACTTCCTGTTCTCGTCGAAGCAGGATGCCGTCGGCGTGCTGCAGAACCTGCTGCCGGCGTTCACCGCGGCGTACAGCCTGTACCTGGACATCCGCAACGGCCACGAAAAGCGGCCGGCCACCGGCGACACCACGGCGCATCCGGTCCGCTGATCAACTGGGGTTCGGCGTGAGCTTCAGCAGCCGGCCACCGCTGCCATCCTCCAGTAGCCACAGGGCGCCGTCCGGCCCCTGTTCGACCTCGCGGATGCGCTTGCCCATCGGATAGCGCCGCGCCTCGCGCGCCTGCGTGCCGGTGAACTCGATCTCGACCAGCGCCTGCGAAGCGAGTCCACCGATGAAACCCCTGCCTCGGAACCACGGAAACAGGTCGCCGGAGTAGATGACGAACCCGGCCGGCGCGATCACCGGTGTCCACCAGGCTTCCGGCGCGTTGAAGTCGGGACGCGTCGCATGGTCGGGGATCGGCGTGCCGTCGTAGTTGTCGCCGTTCGAAACCACGGGCCAGCCGTAGTTGCTGCCACGTTCGATCAGGTTGAGTTCGTCGCCGCCCTTCGGTCCCATCTCGTGCGTCCACAGGCGGCCCGCGCCGTCGAACGCGATGCCGAGCATGTTGCGATGGCCCAGCGTCCATACCTGCGCGGCGATGCCGCCCTGCGCCGCGAACGGATTGTCGGCCGGTACGCTGCCGTCGTCGTTGAGCCGGATCAGCTTGCCGAGCGAGGAGTTCAGGTCCTGCGCCGGGGTGGACGCCTGGCGGTCGCTGGAGGTGATCCACAGCTTGCCGTCCGCACCGAACGCCAGCCGATGTCCGTAGTGGGCGTCGCCGTTGACCTTGGGCAGCTGCCGCCAGATCACCTGCAGGTTCGACAGGGAGCCGCCATTGCCGCTGGCATCGAGCTGCAGCGTGGCGCGCGCCACCGCCGCGCCGCGCGTGCCGCCGCTGCCGGCTTCCGCATAGCTGAGGTAGACCAGCCGGTTGTCGGCGAAGCGCGGATGCAGCAGCACGTCGCCGAAGCCTCCCTGCCCGCCGTAGGCCACTGCGGGCACGCCGATGACCTCGCCCACCTGGCGGGTGGCGACATTGGCCAGCCGCAGCTTGCCGGCCTTCTCCGTCACCAGCAGGCGGCCATCCGGCAGGAAGGTCATCGCCCAAGGCTCGTTGAAGGTGGCGACCGGCGTGCTGGTGAACGGCGGGTCGGGCACCTGCCGCGCGCGCGACAGGCCCGCCATGACGCGGCCCGTGCTCGCTGCCGTTGCATCGGGTGATGCGACGCGTGGCGGCACGATGGCGGGCGCCGGTGCCATCGCCGTGGCGTCGCCTCGCGCCATCACGACGGCGGCCCCCTGGTCATCCACCGTCACCCGTTGGCAGGCGGACAGGCACAGGCAGCAGGCGAGCAGCAACGGCATCTTCATGGCAGGCGGCATCCGGCGGGCGACTGGCTGCCGTTGTACCCCACGCGACGAAGAAAAGCGTGATGAAGCCGACGCTTCAGACTTTCAGGTACCAGCGGCGGCGATCCATTCCCCACACGACGCACCACCACAGGGCAACGAAGGCCACCGCGAAGGCCAGTGACGGCAGGTACGGGCCGACCCGTGGCGTCATCCAGCCAGCGAATCCCGCCTCGTAGATCGGCCCCATCCAGCCTGCGGCGAGTACCAGATAGGTCATGATCGCGGCCCCCACGTAGGCCGCGATGGCATTGACGCCGAACCGGCGGCCGACCGCCGGCCACCCATGGCGATCCACCAGGACGTGCGCGGCGGCGAGGGCGAGCATCGCGCAGCCGGCGGCGAACAGCACGTAGGACGGCGTCCACAACGCCTTGTTCAACGGCAGCACGGCCGCCCACAGCATCCCGAGCAGCAGCGATACCACGCCACCCATGACGACCGTGCGCACCGCGCCCGCGCGCAACCACGCCCCCGCGCGTACGCCGAGCAGCGTGGTGGCGATGGCGGGCAGCGTGCTGAGCAAACCTTCCGGGTCCTGCCCGCGTCCCAGCGCCGCATCCCACTGGTACAGCCATGGCGCGAACAACGCAGTGTCGATGCGAGCGGCGAGATTGGTGTACGGCGCGTAGCCCCACGGCGCCATCAACGTCCAGTAGCCGAGCAGCAGCGCCACGATGAGCACCCACTGCATGCGCGGCTTCACGTACACCACGATCAGCCCCGCGATGGCGAAGCACAGCCCGATCCGCTGCAGCACGCCCCAGGGACGGAACGACGGCCTGTCCAGCAGCAGGAACGCCAGCAGATGCAGCGCCAGGCCGAGCGCGACGATCTTCGCCGCGCGCCACAGCACCGCACGCTGCAGCGACGCACGCGGCACGCCGGCCTCCAGCCGCGGCACGACGCCCAGCGCGATCGACACGCCGACGATGAAGAGGAAGAACGGGAATACCAGGTCGGTCGGCGTGACACCATGCCACGCCGCGTGCAGCAGCGGCGCGTAGACATGCGACCAGTCGCCCGGCGTGTTGACCAGCAGCATCGCCGCCACGGTCAGGCCGCGCAGGGCATCGACCGAAGCGAACCGGGCGGGCGACGCGCTCATGCGGCGTGGATCACGCGCCGCCGATCCATGTGCCGACCACGTGCAAGTCGGTGTCCAGCGCCACCAGGTCGGCGCGCCGGCCCGGGGCGATGCGTCCATGCGACTCGCCCAGCCCCAGGAAGTCGGCCGGGTAGGTCGAGGCCATGCGCGCGGCTTCCTCCAGCGGCAGGCCGAGCAGGCGCACGCTGTTGCGCACCGCGCTCGCCATGTCCAGCGCGGAACCGGCCAGCGAGCCCGCGGCATTGCGCACCACGCCATCCACGGCGGTGATGGTCTCGCCATAGAGATCGAAAGCGGGATCGTCCGAGCCGACCATCGGCATCGCATCGGTCACCAGGAACACCTTGCCGCGCGGCTTGGCGGCGAGCGCCACGCGCAGGCTGGCCGGATGCACATGCACGCCATCGACGATCACGCCGCACCAGCTGCCATCATCTTCGAGCGCGGCACCGACCGCGCCCGGTTCTCGCCCCAGCAACGGCGACATCGCGTTGTACAGGTGGGTGAAGCCGGACACGCCGGCGTCGATGCCGGCGCGGATCTGCTCGTAGGTCGCCGCCGTGTGGCCCGCCACCACGATCGCGCCACGTTCGACCATCGCGCGGATCGTGTCTGTCGGCACCTGCTCCGGCGCCAGCGTCAGCAGCGTCACGCCATTGTCGAGCGAGGTCGCCATCGCCACTTCGCCGTCATCCGGCACGCGGAACTTCGTGGCGTTGTGCGTCCCCTTGCGTGCCGGCGCGATGTACGGGCCTTCCAGGTGGATGCCGAGCACGCCCGGCACCTTCGCTTCGATGGCGGCGCGGATCGCCGCCACCGCGCGCGCCATCACCTCGGCATCGTCGCTGATCAGGGTCGGCAACAGGCCGGTCGTGCCGAAGCGGCGATGCGCTTCCGCGATGGTGCGGATGGCGTCCACCGTGGTGTCGTTGTTGAACAGCACGCCACCGCCGCCGTTGACCTGCGCATCGATGAAGCCGGGCACGAGCGACGCCCCCTTCAGATCCTGCCGGACCGCATCGGCAGGCAGTCCCGCATCGGCAACGAGATCGACGATCAGGCCGTCATGCATCAGCACCGCCAGGCCCTCGACGAAGCCATCGGGCGTCAGCACGCGTGCATTGCAGAGGGCGGTGGCGGGATGCAGGACGTTCATACCGTTTCGGTGACCTTGTTGAGGTGCGGCGGCACATCGGGATTGTGGCCACGGCGCAACGCCAGCGCATTGATCGCGCGGTAGAAGCTCTGGATGGTCAGCAGCGGCGCACAGGCCGGATGCGGCGCGGCGACCAGCGGCAGATCGCCCTGGCGCGATGCCACCCAGACCTGCGCGCCGCGGCCGCGGAACTCCTGCGCCAGCGCCAGCGTGCCGGCCTCGGTTTCGTCAGGCTGCGCGAAGCACAGCACCGGGAAGCCCGGACCGACCAGCGCCATCGGCCCGTGCTTCACTTCGGCCGAACTGTAGGCTTCGGCATGCAGGCCGCAGGTTTCCTTGAATTTCAGCGCGGCTTCCTGCGCCGCAGCGAGGCCGAGGCCACGTCCGAGGACGAACAGGTTGTGTGCGCCCACCAGTCCTTCGGTGAGCGGCGACCAGTCGGCCTGCCACGCACGCTGCAGCGCCCCAGGCAGGGCGAGTGTCGCGTCGTGCAGCGGGGCCTCGTCCTTCCAGTAGGCCGCCAGCTGCAGGATCGCGGCCAGCGAGCCGAGATAGCTCTTGGTCGCGGCCACGCTGCGCTCCGGCCCAGCGTGCATCGGCAGCACGGTGTCGGCTAGCTGCGCGAGCGGCGAATCGGCCACGTTGACGATGGCGACGACGCGCGCACCGGCCTCCTTCGCCGCAGTCGCGTTGCGCAGCAGGTCGGGACTCTTGCCCGACTGCGAGATCACCAGGTACAGCGCACCGTCTAGCCGCTGCGTCGCTTCATAGACCGAACCCACCGACGGCGATGCCGAAGCGGTCACCACGCCGAGCTGCGTTTCGAACAGGTATTTCGCGTAGGTGGCGGCGTGGTCCGAGCTGCCGCGCGCGCAGGTGACGACGAACGGCGGCGGGTTGCGGCGGAGATCCTCGGCCAGCGCCTTCACCGTATCGGCGTTGCGCGCGTACTGGTCGGCGATGATCGTGGATGCCTGGGCGGCTTCCTGGTGCATCAGGGTGTCGGCGGGAGCGGGCAGCGGGGTCGTCATGGCGGGGCGGGTTCGGGTCGGTCGGCGCGCGGACGGACCGGCGCGGTGGAGCCACGCACGACCAGTTGCGGCACGAAGCCCTGGTTATGCACGGCGGAGGGATGGTCGTCGTAGGCGTCGCTGCGCAGGCCCGCGATCAACAGGCGGGCGGCCTGCTTCGCGATGTCCTGCGTGGCCTGCTTGGCGGTGGTCAGCGGCGGCCACGACTGCTTGGAGAACGGACTGTCCTCGAAGCCGGCGATGGACAGGTCGTAGGGCACGTTCATGCCGGCGGATTTCGCCGCCGCCAGTACGCCGGCGGCGATTTCGTCGTTGGAGCCGAAGATCGCCGTCGGCGGTTCGCGCAGGGCGAGCAGGCGGCGCGCGCCGCGGAAGCCGTCATCGAAGGTGTAGTCGCCCGGCACGACGAGGTGCTTGTCGAGCGTGATGCCGTAATCCTTCAGCGCCTTTTCGTAGCCGGCATAGCGCTCGGTACTGGAGCGGTGCGCCAGGCCGCCCCACAGGAAGCCGATGCGCTGGTGGCCGAGCTGGATCAGGTGCTCGGTGATCTCGTAGGCCGCGTCGCGGTCGTCGACGTAGACGCAGGGCAGGCCGTCTTCCGGATCTTCGGTGGCGGCGATGATGCGCACCAGCTTCACGCCGCGTGCCGCCAGCGCCGTGACCAGGTCGGCGCGTTCGGACATCGGCGCGGTCAGCACCAGGCCCGCGAGGCGCGAGCGTTGCACGAACTCCACCAGTTCCTCCGCCAGCAACGGCGAGGTGGAATCGACCGGATGGATCTGCAGGCCGAAGCCGGTTTCCTTGCACGCCGCCAGCACGCCGTTCTGCACGCCGATGATGTGGTACGGGTTGGGGTTGTCGTACACCAGCCCGATCACGAACGGCGTGCCGCTGCGCAGGTTGCGCGCGGACTGGTCCGGTTCGTAGTCGAGTTCGGCGATCGCGTGCAGCACCCGCGCGCGCGTGCCCTGCAACACCGACGGCTCGTTGTTGATGACCCGGGACACGGTCTTCAGCGAGACCTTCGCGCGTTCGGCGACGTCCTTGATGGTGGGTCGGCGCATGGATGTTTCCGTCATGGAGGCGAGTCCGCCATGATGCCGCGTTCCGGCACGGCCGTCGCCGGCCCACGCGCAGTCCCCACCCGGTGCCCGGCCAGGGCGTAGTACAGGATGTACAGGTAGCCGGGAATGGCCAGCGCGGCGAAGACCGCCTGGAAGTCGTAGTGCTGCTTCAGCACGGCGAAGGCCTGCGGCAGGATGGCACCGCCGGCGATGCCCATGATCAGCAGCGCCGAGCCGGTTTCGGTATGGCGTCCCAGCCCCTTGATCGCCAGCGGGAAGATCGCCGGCCACATCATCGCGTTGGCGAAACCGAGCGCGGCGACGAAGCCGACCGAGACATAGCCGTGGGTCAACAGTGCGCCCAGCGCGAACAGCACGCCCAGCGTGGCGGAGATGGCCAGGTAGCGCTCCTGCGACACGAAGCGCGGGATCACGGCCAGGCCGACCAGGTATCCCGCCAGCATCGCGAACAGCGTGTAGGTCGTGAACAGCTTGGTCTGGTCCAGTGGCAGTCCGAAGCCCCTTCCATACGTCCCGATCGCATCACCCGCCAATACCTCCACGCCCACGTAGAGGAACAGGCACAGCACGCCCAGCCAAAGGTGCGGGAACTGCGACAGACCGCGCACGCCATCGGGCGCGTCGGCCGTGGCCGCGGCGTTGGCTTCGGACGGCTTCACTTCCGGCAGCGGCGAGAACAGGATGCCGATGGCGACCACCACCAGGATGCCCGCCATCACCAGGTACGGCAGGTGGATCTTCGCCGCGAATGCATCGAGCAGCACCGCCTTGCCGGCGGCATCCGCCGCCCCGACCTGCGCGGCCAGGTCGCCTACGCCATGCAGCACCAGCGTGCCGAGCACGAGCGGTGCCAGCATGCCGGCGACCTTGTTGCAGATCCCCATCAGCGCGATGCGCTGCGCGGCGCTCTCGATGGGGCCGAGGATGCTGACGTACGGGTTCACCGCCGTCTGCAGCAACGCCAGGCCACCGCCGATCACGAACAGGCCGGACAGTGCGCCGGGATACCAGCGCTGTGTGGAGAACTCGCCGAACATCGCGGCGCCTATCGCCATTACGAACAGGCTGGCCGCCAGGCCCTTCTTCATGCCCGTGCGCTTGAGCGCCGCCGCCGCGGGCAGGGCAAGGAAGAAGTACGACAGGTAGAACACCATCAGCACGAGGAAGGCATTCACCTCGTCCAGGTCGAAGGCGAGCTGCACGAACGTGATCAGCGGCCCGTTGATCCAGGTGAAGAAGCCGATGATGAAGAACAGCACGCCGACGATGGCCAGCGAGCGCAGTGGGTTGGAGCCGGGTGCGGTGGTCATGGAATCCCCTTGGGCAGGCCGATGACCCGCGCGACCGGCGCCAGGCATCGGAAACAACGTTGTCAAAGTATCCGAACACGGGCGGCGGGACGAGGGAGCTGCCGCTGGGTTCCGGCGTCTTCTGCGAGTGCCATGACGTCCCGCACTGCAACATAAGTCTCGCAGGACTTCCTCCCCTTGCCCCCTTTGAATTCAATCATTAACGCCACTATTGGCCGTAATGTGATGCTGAATACGGAGATTGTTTCCGTTTCAAGACATCTTTCCCGCGACCGACGGCCTATTTGATGACAGACTCTTGACAACGTTGTCAAACACTTTCCACACTCGGGCCATATCGGGATGCGGGAGTCCCGGCCGCGAACATGTGGGGAGACGTGTGGTCGCCATAGCGAATCCATTGCCGACGAATGCCATCCGCGGGGCGCACGACGCCTTCATCGCGGCGGACGTCGGTGGCACGCACGTCCGCATCGGCCTGGTGCGCGGCAACGCCGACCCCGGCGCGCCGGTCAGCGTGCTGGCATACCGCAAGTACGCCTGCGCCGACCATGCCGGCCTCGCCGACATCGTCGCGGACTTCCTCGCCAGCCTCGGCCCCGCCCGGGTGGCGCGCGCGGTGATCGCCAGCGCCGGCTATGCGCTGGAAGACGGCACCGTCATCACCAACAACCTGCCCTGGCGACTGTCGACGGCCGAGCTGCGCATGCAGCTGGGCTTCGACGACGTGCGCCTGGTCAACGATTTCGAAGCCGTGGCGCACGCCGCCGCGCAGATGGACGCCAGCGAAGTCCTGCAGCTGACCGGACCGGCGATCGCGCCGAAACATGGTCCCACGCTGGTCCTCGGACCCGGCACGGGTCTCGGCGCCGCCGTCTGGATTCCCGCCGGCAACCGCGCCGTGGTCCTCGCCACCGAGGCGGGCCAGGCCGCATTGACGGCCGGCAACACGCTGGAAATGGCACTGCTGGCCGAAATGCTGAAGACCCGAACGCACGTGCCGGTCGAACAGGCGCTGTCCGGCCCCGGCCTGATGAACCTGCACGCCGCGCTGTGCGCCGTGCACGGCGTGGCGGCGTCGCCCTACACGCACCCGGGCCAGATCACCGCCGCCGCGCTGTCGGGCGAAGACGCGCTGGCGCGCGAAAGCCTGGACGTGTTCTGCGGCCTGCTCGGCAGCGTGGTCGGCGACATGGCGTTGCTGTACGGCGTGCAGGGCGGCGTGTATCTCGCCGGCGGCATCTTGCCGAAGATCCGCGACGTCCTGATCGAGAGCAGCTTCGTGCCGCGATTCCTCAACAAGGGATCGATGCGCGAGGCGCTGGAACGCATTCCCGTGAAGCTGGTGGAACACGGGCAGTTGGGTGTGATCGGTGCGGCCCGGTGGTACCTGGACCGCGATGACGGTAGCGAATGAAGGCGCCGGTACAGGCGCAGGCGATAGCGGCGACGCCAGGGCTGGCGCGCCGTCGATGGAACAACGCAACACCAGGCACGGCGGAACAGCGCGAGCGATGGCTGCCGAAACTCAAGCAGATCGGAGAGACACCATGAAGTACCGCAGATCCATCCTTTCGGCCGCCATCGTGACCTGTCTGGGTGTAGCGACGCAGGCACTGGCGCAGGACGCTCAACCGGCCGACACGCAGGCGACCGACCTCGATACCGTGGTGGTCACCGGCATCCGTGGCAGCATCGAAAAGGCCCTCGACGCGAAGCGCGACGCGGCCACGCACGTCGAAGTCGTCACCGCCGAAGATGTCGGCAAGTTGCCGGCCAAGAACGTGGCCGACACCCTGCGCCAGCTGCCCGGCGTCAACATCGCCTCCTCCAGCGCCAGCGAAGGCGGCTTCGACGAAGCCGACCGCGTCAGCCTGCGCGGCACCAACCCCAGCCTCACCCAGACCCTGGTCAACGGCCACACCATCGGCACCGGCGACTGGTTCGTGCTCAGCCAGGTGGGCAACGTCGGCCGCAGCGTGAGCTACTCGCTGTATCCGTCCGAGATCGTGGACCGCGTCGTCGTCCACAAGACCTCCGAAGCGAAGCTGGTCGAAGGCGGCACTGCCGGTTCGGTGAACATCATCACCCGCCGTCCGCTGCAGTTCGCCGAGCCGCTGACCATCCAGGGCTCGATCGGCGCCGTGCACTCCGACTTGCCGGGCGACACCAAGCCGCAGCTCGACGCCCTGCTGAACTGGCGTAACGACGAAGGCACGGCCGGCTTCCTGGTACAGGTGTTCAACGAGGAGCGCAGCCTGCGCCGCGATGGCCAGGAAGTGGTCGGTGGCTATGGTGCGATCCCCAGGTTCGAGGCGGATGGCGTTACTCCGACGCCCGTCTCCATAAGCAATCCCGAACTGGTGGGCGCACTCTATCCCAACCTGATCGGCGCGGCCCTGTTCGAGCAGGTACGCAAGCGCAAGGGCGGCGTGGCCAACATCGAGGCCAAGGTCACCGACAACCTGACCCTGAACGTCAATGCGTTCTACTCGAAGCTGGAAGCGGACAACTACAATCGCAACTACATGATGTGGGCCAGCCAGTTCGTCAGGCTGGCACCCAGCAGCTATACGCTCCAGAACGGTGTGGTGACCAACGCGGTCTACGCTCCGGTGACCGGCGGCAGCACCGTCACTCCCTACGGCGTGTACGACATGATCTCCCGTCCCGGCGCGGTCTCTACGTCGAAGTACATCGCGCTCGACGCGGAATGGAATGCCAGCGACGCACTGAAGTTCGTCTTCCAGCTCGGCACCACCAAGGGCAACGGCAGCAGCCCCACCCAGGACGTCCTGGAAACCGGCATCGCCGGCAACGCCGGCGCCAGCTGGGGCATGAACGGCGTCAGCAATCCCATCGACTGGTCGCTGGGCGGCACCAACACGGCGGCGAACCACCTGCCACAGAGTGGCTGGATCTTCGGCGCCCAGGGCATCGATGTGCTGGACAAGGAAGACTGGGGCCAGGCCGATGGCCAGTTCTTCTTCGACGGCGATACGCTGTCGTCGCTGGATTTCGGCTACCGCTACGCCACCCACGAGCGCAGCAACGACTTTTCGCTCGCGCAAGGGCCGAACTGGGCCAGCAACTGGCAGGACATCACCGCCTATCCGGGGGCGGCCGGCTCCTATCCCGGCGACTTCGGCGTGGGCGGCAACGTGCCGTCGGGCATCTGGTACTACACGCCCGGCCAGCTGGCGGAGATCAACGCCCGCTTCGCCAACCGCAACAATCCCGAGCGCTTCTACTTCTCGGACGTGTACGGCGTCAACGAGGACATCAACGCCGTCTATGCACAGCTGAACTTCCGCGGCGACCGCTGGAGCGGCAACGCCGGCCTGCGGTACGTGCGCACGCAGACGGACGTGCACTACAACCAGGGCCTTCTGCCCAACTCCGGCATTCCTGGAGCGATCGTGGGCTCGGCCTTCGGCGACTATCTGCCGGTCGTGGTGAACAACGACTACAACGAGTTGCTGCCCAGCGCGAACTTCAAGTTCGAGCTGACCGACAACCTGGTGGCACGCGTCTCGGGCAGCAAGACCATGACCCGCCCGGATTTCTCCGCGCTGGCCGGCTCGCTGACGCTCAATGACCTGACGCATGAAGGCAGCGGCGGCAACCCGAACCTCGATCCGCTGGTGTCGACCAACTTCGACGCCTCGCTCGAGTGGTACTTTGCCCCGCGCGCACTGCTCGCTGCCAGCGTGTTCTCGATGGACATGGATGGCTACGTCGATTTCGCGAACGTCCTTGTCCAGTACAAGGACCAACAAGCCAGCCAGGCTGCCGGCACCGACGTCTACAGCGACTATCTGGTATCGATCCCGGTCAACTCGAACGGCAAGGCCAGGGGCGTGGAGTTGACCTACGAGCAGCCGATCGGTGAGAACTTCGGCATCAACGCCAACTACACCTATGTGGATGGCAAGGCCGATGGCGGCAAGCCGCTCAATGGCACTTCCGAGAATACCTACAACTTCTCCGCCTGGTACGAGAACGCACGCTTCAACGCCCGCGTGAACTACAGCTACCGCAGCTCGTTCTATGCCGGCGTCAGCCGCGCCGACAACTTCTACCAGGATGACTTCGCCACGGTGTCGGCCTCGCTCGGCTTCAAGGCCACCGACTGGCTGACGATCAGCCTGGACGGCCTCAACCTCAACAATCCGAAGCTGAAGTACTACACCGAGAACGATGCGGTTCCCGGCTACCTGCCGCATGCCTTCTATAGCAACGGCCGCCAGTACTACCTGAACTTCCGCTTCAAGTTCTGATGCACGCAACACCAGCGGCAGGCGTACGCGCCTGCCACTGGCGCTTCACCGCGACTCGCACGGCTTCGCGCCGTGTCACCGGCGCCCCCGCGCCGGCAAGGGAGAAAGACCAGGGGAACACCGCAACAGTCGCATACGGGCAGGGCGTGGGGACGCCACCCGGCACATCGCAAGCGGCCGCACAGCGAGCCGCACATTCTTCGAGCAATGATGGGAGAGACATCATGAAGCATCGCAAGACCGTTCTATCCGCCGCCATCGTGACGTGTCTGGGCTTTGCGGCCCATGTGCAGGCACAGGAAGCGGCAGCACCCGCCGCACCCGCCAGTGACGAGGCCACCGAACTCGACCGCGTCACGGTCGTCGGTATCCGCGCCAGCCTGCAGCAGGCTCTGGATACCAAACGCAACTCCGACGCCATCATCGACGTAATCACTGCCGAAGACGTCGGCAAGTTCCCGGCGACCAACGTTGCCGAAGCGATGACGATCATCCCGGGCGTGACCATCGACAAGGCCTTTGGTCAGGGCGAGAAGGTCAGCATCCTGGGTACCGATCCAGCCTTGAACCGCACACTGCTCAACGGCCAGACGGTCGCGTCGGCCGACTGGTTCATCGCCGACCAGCCAGGCCGCACGTTCAACTACTCGCTGCTGGCACCGCAGATCGTCGGCAAGGTGGAGGTCTACAAGTCGCCTGAGGCCCACATCGACGAAGGCTCGATCGGAGGTACGGTGATCGTTACCACCCGCAAGCCATTGGACCTGGAAGCCAACAGCGTGTCCGGCCAGGTCAGCTACCTGTGGAACGACCGCGTCAAGAAGGACGACCCGCAGGCGTCTCTGATGTACAGCTGGAAGAACGATGCCAGTACCTTCGGCGTGCTGGTGTCCGCGCAGACCTCCACCGAGAACATCCGCCGCGACGGCGTGGAGTCCTACGGCTCGGTCAGTGCGCTCGACTACCGCGACGGCCAGGGCGGTGGCGGTTCGGTCAACAACCGTCCGATGGACTGGTCGGTCGGCGCGCCGAAACCGCAAGTCTGCGTGGGCGCGTGCGAATCCACGCTACAGAACAACCTGACCGCACGCGGCCCGAACTCGCTCAGCGCGCACTACTTCGAACAGGAACGCAAGCGCGACACGTATTCGCTGGCCCTGCAGTTCAAACCCACGGAACAGTTGGACATCGAGTTCAACGCGCTGAAGGTTGAAGCCGGCTACGACAACATGAGCCACTCCATGTTTGCCTTCATGGGTAACGCGTGGAACGGACTGATGAACCTGACCGACGTCACTATCGAGGACGGCGTCATCACCCGCGGTACGTTCGACAATGCGCTGGTCGTGTACGATCTGATAAACCGCAAGGCGACGGTCGAGACCGACTCCTACGACCTCAAGGCGAAGTGGAACGGCGAGCGCTGGTTCGCCTCCGCCGAACTTGGCACCAGTGAAGCCACGGGCGGCACCGGCCAGCAGGTGTTCGGCGAGTTCCTCAACTGGTCCGACTATACCTACGACATCAGCGGCGCTCCAGGCAGTCCGGGTAGCGTTGTCTTCCATGGCGCCAACCCATTCCTTGATCCGAGCGCGTTCCGCATGGATGGCGGCTGGGGTGCGGACCCGGACAGCGCCGCGACGTGGAACCCCGGCTGGGGCGGCAACATCGTGTTCAAGCCGACCAAGGACGAGGAGACCTATGGTCAAGTCGATTTCGGCATCAAGCTGGATTCGCCGATCTACCAGGTGCGCTTCGGCTACAAGCAGCGCAGTCATGAAACCTCCCAGGTGATGGGTGGCGTGTCGCTGGCCGCGGTCGCCGGCTACGGCGATGCCTCGGCCTCGCAGTTCAGTCCACGTCCGCTGCCGAGCAACTACCTGAGCGGCTTCAGCGGCGTGGGTGATCTCAACAATCGCTTCACCATCGACGGTTGGGCACTGGCTGACTACATCCTCAGCGGTGACTGGCTGGCGCCGTGGCAGACCATGCCGACGCCGAGCACATTCAACGACCCGTCGTTCGCCGCCAACACCTGGACCATCGAGGAAGACATCAAGGCGGCCTACGTCCAGGCGGATTTCAGCTGGGACCGCCTGCGCGGCAACGTCGGCGTGCGCTACGTGCAGACCGAGTCTGATAGCGGCAGCTGGGCGTGCACCGTCAACGTCAGCCCGTGCCCTGCTACCTCGTATGCCTGGGCCAGTACGAAGAAGAAATACAACGACTTCCTTCCCAACGTGAACTTGGCATTCGAGGCCACCGACGAGCTGATCCTGCGAGCGTCGGCGGCCAAGGTGATCTCGCGTCCGAACTACGGCGACATGTCGACCTACCTGTGGCTGGGAGACCAGACGCTCACCGGCGGTGGCGGCAACCCGGACCTGGATCCGTACGAATCCACCAACGTAGACGCGGCCGCCGAATGGTACTTCGCCGAGAACGCGATTCTCTCCGGCTCGGTGTTCTACAAGGACATCGGCAGCTACATCCTGGTGTCGACGCGTCCGGAAGTGCACTTCAACCAGGCACAGCAGGCAGATACCACGTACCAGGTGGCCCGCCCGTTCAACGCCGGCTCGGCCAAGGTCAAGGGCGTTTCACTGGCGTACCAGCAGAACTTCGACTACGGCTTCGGCGTGATCGCCAACTACACCTACGCCGACGCCAAATCAGACACCGGTCGCCCACTGCCATACAACTCGGAGAACCTGATCAACATCAGTCCGTTCTTCGAGAACGACCGGTGGAACGCGCGCATCACCTACTCCTGGCGTTCCAAGTACTTCACCAACGTGGACCGCGGCGACGATTTGTGGACGCGTGACTACGCCTCGCTGGATGCATCCGTCGGCTTCAAGATCACCGACTACATGACGCTAAGCCTGGAAGGCATGAATCTGCTGGACGAGGTCTACCACAGCTACGCCACTGACGAACGCCTGACGCGTGGTGCCTACCGCACCGGTCGCCGCTACATGGCATCGCTGCGCTTCCAGTTCTGATCTCTCCCGCTGTACCGCATTGCTTTCCCTCACGGGCCTGGACTTGTCCGGGCCCGCTTTTTTTTGGGGCATGCTGTGCCCACTGCTACCGAGGACTCCGATGAAACGATCCTTCGCCCATCGCGCTCTGGCTGGAATGGCCTTCACCCTGCTTGCCCTGGCCGGCTGCACGGACAAGACAGGTGACGATGCCGGTGCCGCCGCGGCCTCCACGCCGATCACGCCGTCGCTGATCCCGGCACCCGCGGCATTGCAGACGGGCGAAGGCAGCTTCGCCGTCAACGCGGATACGCGCCTGTTCGCCAGCGGCGAGGCGGCGACGCGCGTCGCCCGGCAGTTCTCGGCCTACCTGCAATCCGCCGGCGCACCGGCGCTGGCCACCACCCAGCAGGATGGCAAGGGCGTGATCCGCTTCGTGCTGGATACATCCGGAGCGGAGGCGGCGAATCCCGAGGCCTACACGCTCGACGTCACACCCGATGGCGTCACGGTGAAGGCGCGCGACGAACGTGGCCTGTTCTACGGCGCGGTAACGCTGTGGCAGCTCGTCACCCAGGGCGACAAGGGGCGCGTCACGCTGCCCGCACTGCACATCGAGGATGCGCCGCGCTTCACCTGGCGCGGCTTCATGCTGGACCCGGCGCGCCATTTCCAGCAGGTCGATGAGGTCAAGAAGATCATCGACGCGATGGCGCTGCACAAGCTCAACACCTTGCACTGGCACCTGACCGACGACCAGGGCTGGCGCATCGAGATCAAGCAGTATCCGAAGCTCACCGAGATCGGCGGCTGCCGCATCCCCGCCGGCGACGGCGGCAAGGATCCGACGACGGGCGAGCCGCGCCCGTATTGCGGCTTCTATACGCAGGACCAGATCCGCGACGTGGTGAAGTACGCCGCCGAGCGCCACATCACCGTGGTGCCGGAGATCAACGTGCCGGGCCACGCGACCGCGGCGATCGCCGCGTATCCGGAACTCGGCTCGATCGACACGCCGCTGGTGCCGTCAAACGAGTGGGGCGTGTTCCCCAACCTGGTCAACGTCGAGGAACCCACCATCACCTTCCTCGAGAACGTGCTGGGCGAAGTCGTCACCCTGTTCCCCGGTACCTATGTACACATCGGCGGCGACGAGGCGGTCAAGGACCAGTGGGAAGCCTCCGCACGCGAGCAGGCGCGGATGCGGCAGGTGGGCGCCAAGACCGAGATGGACCTGCAGGGGTATCTGGTCGAACGGCTGGAGAAGTACCTGTCCACGCACGGCAAGCGCCTGATCGGCTGGGACGAGATCCTGGAAGCCAAGCTGCCGCCGGAAGCCACCGTAATGTCGTGGCGCGGCATCGAAGGCGGCCTGCAGGCCGCGCGCCAGGGCCATGACGTGGTGATGTCGCCGTCCAACAAGACCTACCTCGACTACCTGCAGACCGCGTCGCCGAACGAACCGCCGGGTCGTCCGGCGCTGATCACGCTGCAGGATGTCTACGGCTTCGAACCGGTGCCGCCGGATCTCGAAGAAAGCCAGCGCCACCACATCCTCGGCCTGCAGGCCAACCTGTGGACGGAACACACGCGCACGTTCGCACGCCTGCAGCACAACGCGTTCCCGCGCCTCGCGGCCGTGGCGGAAACCGGCTGGACACCGGCGGCGAAAAAGGACTTCGCCAGCTTCACCGCCCGACTGCCGGCGCAGCTGAAGCGCTACGACGCCATCGGCCTGGGGTACGCGAAGACGCCGTTCGAGCCGCTGATCGCCACCGAGGACGACCGCAAGGCCGGCACCGCGAAGGTCACGCTGTCCAACCCGCTCGACTATCCGGTGCATTACACGACCGATGGCAGCGAACCGACCCAGGCTTCGCCGACGTTCGCCGCGCCGCTGGACGTGAAGCTGCCGGCCACCGTGCGTGCTGCTGCGTTCGCCGATGGCCGTGCGCTGGCACCGGCATCGACGTTCGAGCTGACACCGGCGTCGATGCTGACGCGCACCGACGAGGCGATGGCCGTCTGCCCGGATGCCGGGCGCCTGCTGCTGCGGCTGGAAGACGATGGCCCGCTGGAGGGCGAGCGCGCGATCTTCAATGCGACGATCTTCTATCCGTGCTGGCAGTGGAACCAGGCCGACCTGGACGGCATCGCATCGATCAAGGTGCGTGCGGGCCGCATCCCGTACTACTTCCAGCTGGCCCACGACGAACCGAGTCGCAACTTCGAGCCGGCGAAGTCGCCGCTGGGCGAGTTGGAAATCCTGGGCGGGGGCTGCAAGGGACACATGCTGGCGACGGTGCCGCTGCCCGCCGCGCCGAACGCCGATGGCTTCCTCGACCTCGAGGCGGCACTGCCGGCCGGCACCACCGGCAGGCAGGACCTGTGCGTGCGCTTCACCGGCGACACGCGACCGCAGATGTGGGTACTGGACCGCATCACGTTGCAGCCGCGCTGATTGCCAACGCGACGATGCGACACGGAAGAGCCGGGCATGTCCCGGCTCTTCCTTTCAGCGGCTGGCGGAACGCAGGCGGTTGTCGATCGCCAGGAGCACCCCGCTCAGCGGCGTGAACCGCGTGGCGAACCCGGCCAGCACGCCCATCGCGTTCGCCAGCGCGTCATGCGCGTCCGCCATGCGCGTGGCGGTGAACTCGCCCTGCGCGAACTCCAGCACGATGCCCATCGCCACCAGCAGCAGCGCCACGGCGATGCAGCCACGGCGTGTCGCGAACAGCTGCATCGCCGATGCCGACAGCAATGCGTACGCGATGAAATGCTCCACCTTGTCGCCGCCTTCCGGCACGGGCGGCAAGCCACTCAGGTTGACCAGCGACAAGACCACCACGGCCACGATCGCCAGGCACCACAACCCCACCCACAGGCGCGGCCAGCGGAACGGCTTCAACACGAAGGTGCCGCTCACAGGCGCCAGCTCAGGTCGTTGAACAGGAAGGCGGCGCCGAACTCCACCTCGCTGGAGAAGCCCATCACCTGGAAGCGCTCGCCCATCTCGCTCGGCAGCGTCAGCCGCTTGGCTTCGTTGCGCAGCCGCAGCAACGTGGTTTCGTCGGCACGCGCCTCGGCTTCGTTCAATCGCTCCTGCAGCCCGTTGCCGAGCAGGAAGTTCGCCTGCGTGGTGTAGCCGGCGAGATCGAACCCGGCCTGCGTGCCGGCCTCGGCGAGTGCGGTGAAATCCACCGACGCGGTGATGTCCTGCAGGCCGGGCCACAGGTAGGGATCGTTGTGCACGCGGTGACGGTAGTACGCGCGCAGCGTGCCCTCGTCGCGATCGTCCTGGTAGAACTCCCGGCGCGTGTAGCCGTAGTCGACGAACAGCATGGCGCCGCGATCCAGCCCACCCATCACCGCCTGTATCCAGTACGGCAGTTGCGGCAGCAGCTCCGAACGGTAGCCATCGGGAAACGGCTGCCCGCGGTAGCGCTCGACATGGCGCACGGCCGCCGCGAGCAGGGCATCGGCCGGCCGGTCGGTGCGGACGAAACGCCCGTCGCCCTCCAGCGCCACGCCTTCCTCGAACACCTCGCCATCGCGCAGCGTGAAGCGTGGCGTCGGCAGCGCATCGATCACTTCGTTGGCGAACAGCACGCCATTCCATGCATCCGATGGCGGGCCATCGAGCCACTCGACCAGATCGAACACCGGCGGAATCAGGCGCTGTCCCAACCGTTCGCGCTGGCGCTCGCGCAGGTCGGCGCTGGGTTCGAGGATGGCGTAGCGGGCCGGCAGCGCGTCCAGTTCCAGCAAGCGCTTGAGCATGATCTCGGCGAATGCGCCGCTGCCGCCGCCGATCTCGACGAACTCGGCCTCGGGACCGAGCTGCTGCAGCACCGGCGCCACCGCCTGCGCCACGCAGCTGGCGAACAGCGGACCCAGTTCGGGCGCGGTGGTGAAATCCCCTGCTGCGCCGAACTTGGTGCTGCCCGCGCTGTAATAGCCCAGCCCGGGCGCATACAGGCTGCGCTCCATGAACCGCGAGAACGGCAGGCTGCCGCCCTCGGCGGCGATTTCGCCGCGGATCAGTGCGGCGAGCTGCGCGCTGTGCGCCTGCGCGGCGTCATCGGGGAGGGGAAGGTCGGCGTGCATGGCGCACCAGGAGCGGGATACCGCGCCATTGTACGGGCCGTTCCGCACGGCGGCTCCAGCCCTAGCCAACCCCGGGAGCCACGCATAGAATCGTGATGCACAGCAGCAACGGATACGCCATGACCTATTGCGTCGGCATCGAAGTCAACGAAGGCCTGGTCTTCGCCGCGGATACGCGAACCAGCGCCTCCTTCGACGACGTGCGCGTCTACCGCAAGATGCACGTGTTCGAATGGCCGGGCGACCGCGTCTTCGTGATCATGTCGGCAGGCAACCTGGCCACCACGCAGCTGACCATCTCGCGGCTGCAGCGCGATGCCGACGATCCCCACGCGAAGCAGAGCCTGCGGACGTTCTCGCACCTGTACGAAGTGGCCGAGTACGTCGGCGACATGCTGGTGGCCAGCCAGGTCAGGATGAGCGACGAAGCACAGCAGAGCGGCGTGAACGTGCAGTCCACGCTAATCCTGGGCGGCCAGATCGCCGGCGAACGGCCCGGCCTGTACATGGTCTACCCGCTCGGCAACTGCATCGCCACCTCGCCCGAAACGCCTTACCTGCAGATCGGGGAATCCAAGTACGGCAAGCCGATCCTCGACCGCATCATCCGGCCGGAAACGCCGCTGGCAGACGCGGCGCGCTGCGCACTGGTGTCGCTGGACTCCACCATCCGCTCCAATTTGTCGGTCGGCATGCCGGTGGACGTGGCGCTGTTGCGCAACGGCGACCTGAAGATCAGCCAGAAGCTGCGCCTGGAGGCGGACACGCCGCTGTACGCCGAAATCCACGACACCTGGTCGCGCAAGCTGGAAGCCGCCGTGCACAGCCTGCCGCGGTTCCCGTGGGAGCCTCAGCGCGAGACCGAACCGTCGTCCGGCCCGCTGCCGGTGATGCCGCCGCGTCGCGCGCCGTCGCGGCAGGATCCCGGCGACGCGCAAGGACAGCAGTAAGCTCGGCTTTCTGTAGGAGCGACGTCAGTCGCGACCGCACACCCTGGCAACCCGTGGCCGGCGACCACACGTAAGCCCTCGCAAGCATGCGCTCGCCGTGAACCTGGATGCATGCTTCGACCGTGCGGTCGCGACTGACGTCGCTCCTACAGATAAGCACACCTCAACCGTGGAAGTAGCCTTCCGCGATCGCGTCGTGCAGCGCACCCAGGTGCACCTGGATCTGGTCCATGAACTGCGCGGGATTGCGTGTCGCCAGCACGGCGGGATCGGCATTGCGGGTCAGGCCGATCACGCGGTTGAGATGGCGGTCCACGCCGGGGCGCGGCGGCATCGTCGGCAGCACGCTCTGCACGCGCGACAGGCAGAACTGCACGCTGCGCGGGAATTCGTTGTTCTGCAGCAGGAAGCGCAGCGCCAGTTCGGCGGTGACGCGCTGGCGCACGTGGCGGCGGAACATCTGGTAACCGGCCAGCGCGCGCAGCACGCTCATCCACTGCATGTTCTGGAACGCCTCGCGGTCGTCCTCGTTGCGCGGCGTGACCAGGCCAGAGGCACCGGCATCGATGATGCGCGTGGTCATGTCGGCCTGTTCCAGCCCGGTGCCGAGGCGCAGGAACTGGTAGCCGATGTCGCGGCTGACGTTCGCGCTCAGCAGGCCGGAGACCTTCAGGCAGCCATCGACGATGCGCTGCAGGAATTCATGCCGGTAACGCCGGCCCAGGCTGCGCTCGCCGTGCGCGCCGATATGGAGGTGCAGGTCGTTGACGGCTTCCCAGACATCCTGGGGCAGGCTGTCGCGGATGCTGCGCAGTATTTCCCGAGCCGAATCCACCGAGGTGCGCAGCGACGAGGGGTTGCGTTCGTCCAGCAGCAGGAAGCGGATGACGTCGACGTCGCCCACGCCATCGCCGGCATCGGGAAAACACGCCTCGAAGCGGCTGCCGGCACCGACCGTTTCGATCATCGGCCGCCACGCGAAACGCACCGAACGCGGCATGTCGAGTTGCAACTGGCTGCCGACGCCGACCAGGCGCGCGGTGTTCTCCGCGCGGCGCACGTAACGGCTGAACCAGTACAGGTTGTCGGCCACGCGCGACAGCATCAGGCGGACTCCTCGTCATGGTCGGACAGGTCGACGACCCAGGTGTCCTTGGCGCCGCCGCCCTGCGAGGAATTCACCACCAGCGACCCCTTCACCATCGCCACGCGGGTCAAGCCGCCCGTGGTGACGTAGGTGTCCTGGCGCGACAGCACGAACGGGCGCAGGTCGATGTGGCGCGGCGACGGACCCAGCTTGGTGACGATGGGCGCGGTGGACAGCGCCAACGTGGGCTGCGCCATGTAGTTGCGCGGATTCGCCTCGATCAGCGCCTTGAACTTCTCGCGCTGGCGCTTGGTCGAGCGCGGGCCGATCAGCATGCCGTAGCCGCCGGATTCGTTGGCCGGCTTCACCACCAGCTTCTCGATGTTCTCCAGCACGTACTTGCGCTCCTTCGCGTTGTGGCAGAGGTAGCTGGGCACGTTGGGCAGGATGGGATCCTCGCCCAGGTAGTACTTGATCATCTTCGGCACGTAGGCGAAGACCACCTTGTCGTCGGCCACGCCGGCGCCGGGCGCATTCGCCAGCGCCACCTTGCCGGCGCGCCAGCTGCGGATCAGGCCGGGCGCACCGAGCACCGAATCCGGATGGAACACGTCCGGATCGATGAACAGGTCGTCCACGCGGCGGTAGATCACGTCCACGCGCTTGGGGCCGTAGACGGTGCGCATGTAGGTGCAGTCGTCGTCGGCGACGAACAGGTCGTTGCCTTCGACCAGTTCGATGCCCATGGCCTGCGCGAGGTACGCATGTTCGAAGTACGCGCTGTTGAACACGCCCGGTGTCAGCAGCGCGATCACCGGCGTATTGCCGGGACGCGGCGACAATGCCGCCAGGGTGTCGTACAGCTGGCTGGGATATTCGTCGACCGGCAGGATGGAGCTGGTCTCGAACAGTTCCGGGAACACGCGCTTGGCCACCATGCGGTTTTCCAGCATGTAGCTGACGCCGCTGGGAATGCGCAGGTTGTCTTCCAGTGCATACAGCGTGCCGTCGCCGTCGCGCACCAGGTCCGAACCGCAGATGTGCGCCCAGACGCCGAGCGGCGGCGTGATGCCGACGCACTGCTCGCGGAAGTTCACCGAATCCTTCAGCAGCATCGCCGGGAACACCTTGTCCTTGACGATCTGCTGCCTGCCGTAGATGTCGCCGATGAACAGGTTCAGCGCGCGCATGCGCTGCTTCAGTCCGTCTTCGGTGCGCTGCCACTCGCTGAGCGGGATGATGCGCGGGATGAGGTCGAACGGCAGCGTGCGGTCGACGTTGCGACCGTCGGAGTACACGGTGAAGGTGATGCCCTGCACGCTGGCCACCACGTCGGCGGCGAGCTGGCGCTCGGCGAGTTCGCGGCCGGACAGGCCGGCGAGGTATTCGACCAGCCGGCGCGCGGCCGGTCGCGGCCGTCCATCGGCCTGGATCAGTTCGTCAAAGGTCGTGGTGCGGTACTTCGCCCAGTCCATTCGCCCTTTCCGCTGTCCCCCGCCGGCACATCCGACAGAGGGTGATGCGTCGCAACATGCACGGTGGATGTGCGCGCCGTCAAGCATCGGCGACGCGCGAGGTTCGACTCCCGCTTCCGGCGCCATGTTGCGCCATTCCGGTGCAAAGCAGGGACAATGGCCGTTCCCGTCCCGGAGCCCGCCATGTCCCCATCGCGCCGCGTCGTCCTCGTCACCGGCGCCGCCCGCCGCATCGGCGCGGCGATCGCGCGTCGCCTGCATGCGGAAGGCCATGACCTGGCACTGCATTGCCGCAGCTCGTTGGCCGACATGCAGTCGCTGGCGAACGAGCTGGAAGCCGTGCGCGCGGGCAGCACGCAGGTGCTGCAGGCCGACCTGGCCGCCTTCGACCGCCTGCCCGAACTGGTGGCGAAGACAGTCGGTCGTTACGGTCGCCTGGATGCCCTGGTCAACAACGCCTCGGCGTTCTACCCCACCCCGGCCGGCAGCGCCACGCCGGCGCAGTGGGATGAGCTGTTCGCCGTGAACGCACGCGCGCCGTTCTTCCTGTCGCAGGCAGCCGCACCGCACCTGCGTGCCGCGCGCGGGGCCATCGTCAATATCACCGACGTCTACGCGGACAAGCCGCGCGCCGACCTCGCGGTCTATGCTGCGTCGAAAGCCGCACTGCTGGCGGTCTCGCGCGGCCTGGCGGTATCGCTGGCGCCGGACGTGCGCGTGAATGCGGTGTCGCCCGGCGCCATCCTGTGGCCCGACGGCGGCATCGATGCGGACGTACAGGCGGCCTTGCTGGCGCAGACGCCGCTGGGGCGCGTCGGCAATCCGGACGATATTGCCGGCACCGTGGCATGGCTGCTGGGCGATGCGGCGGGCTATGTCACCGGCCAGGTGATCCACGTGGACGGCGGCCGGCACACGACATAGCGCCCAGTCGCGTAGCGTGCGCCATGCGCACGACCCCAGGAAGCCGTCACATGCACGCCGACCTTCGCACCGAATCGCGATCACGCGGTCGCGGGCGAGGATCATGAGGTCGTGCGCGCAGCGCACGCTACGGAACAGCACCGCCCTAGGCAATGCGCCAGGCAACCGCCGCATGCGTAGCGTGCGCCATGCGCACGACCGCAGGATAGCCGCCGGATGCACGCCGACTGTCGCGCCGGATTGCGCTCATGCGGTCGCGGATCATGAGGTCGTGCGCGCAGCGCACGCTACGGGAACGGCACCGTTTGCGGCGGCGTGGCATGGTCGGGGTGTTCGCGCCACAGCGCCGCCAGCGTGCGACCGCTGCGCGGATCGACCATGCCGGGCGCGATGTCGGCCAGCGGCAGCAACACGAACGCGTGCCTCAACTCGTCGCGCGGCAGGCGCAGGTTGCCCGGGCCCTGCAGCACCAGGTCGTCGTAGAACACGATGTCGATGTCCAGCGTGCGGTCGGAGAAGCGCGGCCCGCTGCGGTCGCGGCCATGCGCGTCTTCCAGCGCATGCAGCCAATCGTTCAACGCGAACGGATCGAGGTCGCTGTCGACCACCGCCGCGGCATTGAGGAAATCGGTGCCGTCGAACCCGATCGACCGGGTGCGGTAGACCGGCGACACCACCACGTCGCCGAAACGCCCGCGCAAGGCGGCGACCGCGGCGCGCAGATGACGTTCCGGTTCGACGTTGCTGCCCAGGCTGAGATACGCCGTTCCCATGGTTCAGTCCGGGCGCACGCCGCGTTCGATCAGCACGCCGACGTTGCGCGCACCGGTCACCGCACCGGGCTTGCTCAGCTTCAGGCGCACCCAGGCCACACCGAATTCGTCGCGGATGATGGCGGCGCACTGCTCCGCCAGCGTTTCCACCAGGCCGAAGGTCGCGTCTTCCACGAAGGCGATCAGTCGCTTCGACACCGCCTTGTAGTCCAGCGTATGCGCGATGTCGTCGCTCGCGGCCGGCACGCGGTTGTCGAACGCCATCTCCACGTCGAGCGCCACGGTCTGGCGGATCTCGCGCTCCCAGTCGTAGATGCCGATGACGGTCTCGATGCGCAGGTCTTCGATGAAAACGATGTCCATGGCGGGCTCGGAATTCGGGAGCGGGAATGGTACGCGCAATCCGCAGCCACTCTCAGCCCAATGCCGCCACGGCCGCTGCCGGCCCCTGCCACTGGCGCACGTCGGCACCCCCTGGCTGCTGGAATACCTGCAGCCCGAACTCCGGCAGGATCGCGAGCAGATGGTCGAAGAGGTCGGACTGGATGCCTTCGTACGGCCCCCACGCCACGGTGCGCGTGAAACAGTAGATCTCCAGCGGCAATCCGGTCGGCCCCGGCGGCAACTGGCGCACCAGCAGTGTCATGCCGTCGTGGATGTCGGCATGCGCGCGCAGGTATGCCTCGACATAGGCACGGAAGGTGCCGAGATTGGTGGCGCGGCGCTGGTTGACCGGTTCGCGCCCGTGGTCGGCCAGGCGCGCGTTCCATGCGTCCAGCTCGCCGTCCTTGCGCTGCAGGTAGTCGCCCAGCAGCCGGAACCGGCGCAGCCGCGCCTGCTCGTCCTCGTCCAGGAAGCGCACGCTGTTCTGGTCCAGGTGCAGCGCGCGCTTGATGCGCCGGCCGCCGGACTCGCTCATGCTGCGCCAGTTCTTGAACGAGTCGCTGATCAGTTTCTTGGTGGGGATGGTGGTGATGGTCTTGTCCCAGTTCTGCACCTTCACCGTGTGCAGCGCGATGTCCACCACGTCTCCATCGGCGTTCTGACTCGGCATCTCGATCCAGTCGCCCACCCGCACCATGTCGTTGGAACTGATGGTCACGCTGGCCACCAGCGACAGCAGCGTGTCCTGGAACACCAGGATCAGCACCGCCATCATCGCGCCCAGGCCAGACAGCAGGATCACCGGCGAACGGTCGATGAGCGCCGCGACCACCAGCACCGCCGCGATGACGAACACGATGATCTTCAGCAGTTGCAGGTAGCCCTTGATCGGCTTGTCGGCCGCATCGGGCCGGCGCTGGTAGACCTCGTTGGCCAGGTCGAGCGCCGCCGCGATGGCCAGCGCGACCGTGAGGATGATGAAGGCGAAGCACACGTTGCGGACCACCGCCACCAACACCACCGGCAGGTCCGGCACGAAGGCGACGCCGGTGGCCAGCACCACGGCGGGCACCACGTTGGCCAGGCGCGGGATCACCCGCAGGCGGACCTGATGGTCGCCCTGTCCCACCGGCAGCGTGGCCAGCAATCGGCGCAGTCCACGCAGCAGTACACGCTTGGTGATCCAGTTCGCCAGCCAGGCCAGCAGGATCAGCGCGCAGGCAACCACGATGGTGTAAGCCCACGGATACGGCGCGAGGCTCGCGCGCAGGGCGTCCAGGTGTTCGATCATTCCGTTACCCCTTGAGGCGGTTCATGCGCGCCCTGCAGCCTGCGTTGCGCAGGAGGACGCGTCGGTTGGCGGAGCGGACACCCTACCCGCATCGCCTTGAACCTGAAAGGAATTCGCCGGCTCGCTACGGTGAACCGACCACGGCGACCTCGGGCAGCGTGGCCATGTCCCAGCGCGGCGTGACCTTCACTTCCGCCGTCTCGTGCTGGCCCGCTTCCAGCCGCAGCGCGCCGGCGAAGGCGATCATCGCGCCGTTGTCGGTGCATAGCGACGGCCGCGGGAAGCAGGCGCGGCCGCCGCGCTTCGCCGCCATGGCCTGCAACTTCGCGCGCAGGCGCTTGTTGGCGCCAACACCGCCGGCGATGACGATGACGTCGCTGCCGGCTTCATCCAGCGCGCGCTCGCACTTGATGGCCAGCGTATCGACCACGGCGTCCTCGAAGCCGCGCGCGATGTCGGCCCGGGTCTGTTCCGACTGGTCGCTGTCGCGCCAGGCCAGCAACACCTGGGTCTTCAGGCCGGAGAAGCTGAAGTCCAGCCCCGGCCGATCCGTCATGGGGCGGGCGAACTTGAACCGGCCGGGCGTGCCCTTCTCGGCCAGTGCCGCCAGCTGCGGACCGCCGGGGTACGGCAGGCCCATCATCTTGGCGGTCTTGTCGAAGGCCTCGCCGGCGGCGTCGTCCAGCGTCTCGCCCAGCAGGCGATAGCGGCCGATGGCGTCCACCGCCACCAGTTGGGTATGTCCGCCGGAGACCAGCAGGGCCACGAACGGCGCATCCGGCGGGTCGTCCTCCATCAGCGGGGCCAGCAGGTGGCCTTCCATGTGATGGACGGCAACGGCGGGGACGTCCAGCGCCCACGCCAGTGAACGGGCCACCCCGGCCCCGACCAGCAGCGCACCGACCAGACCCGGCCCGGCGGTGTAGGCCACGCCGTCCAGGTCCGCGGTGGTCAGGCCGGCCTCGGCCAGGGTCTGCCGGACCAGCGGCACCAGCTTGCGGACGTGGTCGCGGCTGGCCAGTTCCGGCACCACGCCGCCGTACTCGGCGTGCAGGGCGATCTGGCTGTAGACCGCATGGGCGCGCAGGCCGGCGGCCCCGGGCAGACCCGTGTCGTAGACGGCCACGCCGGTTTCGTCGCAACTGGTTTCGATGCCGAGGACTTTCATGGCCGGGATCTGGGGTTCCTGGTGGACGGGGACAAGCCGGGGTGGGTTGCAGCGCCGAAGTCAGCCGCTATAATACGCGGCTCACCGGGCATGCCCGGACCGTTTACACCACCGAGATTACGTATGCCCAGCGTCAAAGTCCGCGAAAACGAGCCGTTTGAGTTTGCGCTGCGTCGCTTCAAGCGCACCTGCGAAAAGGCCGGCGTCCTGGCCGAAACCCGCAAGCGCGAGTTCTACGAGAAGCCGACCCAGGAGCGCAAGCGCAAGGCCGCTGCTGCGGTGAAGCGTCAGCTGCGCCGCAGCTCGCGCGACGTCACCAAGCGCCAGCGCCTGTACTGAGCCGCGTCGCTTCGCAAGAAGCCGGCACGCGCGAGCGTCGCCGGCTTTTTGTGTTTTTGGCGTCTCACGACCGCGTGCCACGCCCACCCCTGTTCCCCCGGAGTCCACCATGTCCCTGAAACAGCAGCTCACCGATGACATGAAGACCGCCATGAAGGCGGGCGAAAAGCACCGCCTGGGCGTCATCCGCCTGATCAATGCCGCCATCAAGCAGCGCGAAGTGGACGAGCGCATCGAACTGGACGATGCCGCCGTGCTGGCCGTGCTGGAGAAGATGGTCAAGCAGCGCAAGGACTCGGTGAGCCAGTTCGAGGCCGCCAACCGCGAAGACCTGGCCGCCATCGAGCGCGCCGAGCTGGCGGTGATCGACACCTACCTGCCGGCCAAGCTGGGCGAGGCCGAAATCCTGGCCGCCATCGAGGCCGCCGTCGCCGAAACAGGCGCATCCAGCCCGGCCGACATGGGCAAGCTGATGGGCGTGCTGAAGCCGCGCCTCGCCGGCCAGGCCGACATGGGCCAGGTCTCCGCGCTGATCAAGAAGAAGCTCGCGGGCTGAGCCTGCCACGCGGCGCCGGATACGCTCCGGCGCCGCGCCTGATCCGTGGCATCCTCGCGCCATGGACACCCCCGGCATCACCCTGCGCCCGGCCACCCGCGCCGACATCCCGCAGATCCTCGCTTTCATCCGCGGCCTGGCCGAGTACGAAAAGCTCGCCCACGAAGCCGTCGCCACGCCGGCCCTGCTCGAGACGCACCTGTTCGGCGAGCACCCCGCTGCCGAAGTCGTCGTTGCCGAGGTGGATGGCGTGCCTGCGGGCTTCGCGCTGTTCTTCGTGTCCTTCTCCACCTTCCTCGGCCAGCCGGGTCTGTACCTCGAAGACCTGTTCGTCCTGCCCGACCATCGCGGCCTCGGTCTCGGCAAGCGATTGATGGTGCATCTCGCGCAGCTGGCCGTGTCCCGCGGCTATGGCCGCTTCGAGTGGTCGGTGCTGGACTGGAACGAACCCGCCATCCGCTTCTACCGGCGCCTGGGCGCGGTCGGCCTGCAGGAATGGACGGTACAGCGCGTCACCGGCGACGCCTTGCAGGCGCTCGCGCGCGGCGATGCGTGAACATCGCGACCACGCCGCCATAACGAACTGCTGACGCCGCGCTTGGCACGCTCGACGCATGGATCGTCGAGCCCGCTTCAGCACCCTGCGCGCACGGGCGCGCATCGCAGGCGAACGCGCCAACCGCAGCCTCCCGGCAGCGCTGGTGCGTCGCTTCGTCGAGACCGACCTGATGACGCAGGCGGCATCGCTGTCGTTCTATGCGCTGCTCTCGCTGGCCCCGCTGCTGATCCTGCTGCTGTGGCTGACCGCGTCGCTGTATCCGCCTGCGCAGCAGTCGCTGCTCGACCAGATCCAGCAGCTCGCCGGCCCCAGCGCCGGGACGGTGGCCGAGACGGTCATCCGCAACGCCAGCGACCGCCCCGATGTCGGCTCGCTGGCCGGATGGTGGAGCACCGCCCTGCTGTTCGTCGGCGCCACCATCGTCTTCGCGCAGCTGCAGGGCGCACTCAACCTGATCTTCCGCACCGACGCGCAGCGGCTCAACGGCGTGATGGCGTGGCTGAAGAAGCGCGTGTTCTCGCTCGGCGTGGTGCTGGCGATCGGCTTCCTGCTGGTCGTCTCGATGGTCGCCACGACGGCGTTGCAGGTGGTCTTCGCGCGATTGCCGTCGATCCTGCCCGCGCTCGGCTACACCACCACGCTGCTGCTCTACGCGCTGGCATTCGCCTTCTTCTACCACTACCTGCCGGACCGGCGCGTGGCGTGGAAGCAGGCCTTCCTGGGCGGTGCGATCACGGCACTGCTGTTCGCCGCCGGCCGCTACCTGATCGGCCTGTATCTGGCGGAGGCCGCACCCGGCAGCGCCTACGGCTCGATGGGTGCGTTGGTGCTGTTGCTGGTCTGGATCTACTACGCCAGCGTGGTGTTCTTTGTCGGCGCGCTGATCACGGCGGTGATCGATGAGCGCCTGCACGTGCGGCGCCCGTTGCTGCCTACGCCGTCGGGCGATCCGGACCCCGCACCGCATCCGGCGCCGCCCAGTGGCGACATTTCGATGTCTGGCCGATCCCCGGATTGAAGCTGTTGGTGGGATCCAGCGCGCGATAGAACCCGGCCAGCGCCGGCTTGGCGCGATAGAGGTGGCCGACGTTGTGCTCGGCGGGGTATTCGGCGCCGCGCGCATCGAGCAGGTCCCACAGGCGATGTTCCACCGCCAGCGGATCGACGCCCTTTTTCACGATGTAGTCCTGGTGGAACACGTGGCAGAAGAAATGGCCGTAGTAGAGCCGCGCCACCATCGTCGTGGCGACCTCGGCCGGTAGCGTCTCCACCCACGCACGGTCGTCGCGGCGCAGGGCGATGTCCAGCGCGACGATGTCTTCGACCTGCGCGGCGTGCACGGCGCGATAGCGCACGGCTGCCCCGGCGACCGCGAAGCGCAGCAGGAAGGCCTTGCGACCTTCGTCCGCATCGCAGGCGAAGAAATCACCCTCGCGTTCACCGAAGAAGCGATCGAGGAATGCCCGCGTCGCCTCCGCATCGCGAGTCGAGACTTTCAGCAGCAGATGGTGTTCGTAGCGGTCGCGGTACGCGCGCAGCCGGGGCGCCAGATGGTCCGGCAGCAAAGCGGTCAACGACTGCAACACGCGGTCCGCCAGGCCCGGCACGCCGAACCGTTCGCACCAGCCATCGACGCGACTCTTCATCGCGAAGACCGCGGGCACCTTGCCGGTGCCGAAGCGGTCGATCAGCAGGAAGGTGTCCTTGCCATAGCGGTCGCCGATGTCGAAGGCGTCGCGATGCAGGTATTCCCCGGCGATCGGCAGGCGCTCGAATGCGGTCAGCAGATGGCGGCGCACCTCGGTGAGATCGTCCGGATCGTTGCTGCCGATGTAGAAAACGGAGGCCGCGTCCTGCTCGAACGTATCCAGCCGCACGGCGAACACCGCCAGCCGTCCCGCGCAGCCCGACGCCTCGTGCAGGCGCGAGGGATCGGCGTTGTAGCGCGCGGGCGTGGGCGCGTCGATCTGGCGCACGTGGTCGGCGTAGTACGGATCCGACGCCGCCTGCGCCGGATCGTGGACGATGGCATCCGCGCCGTAGTCGCCGGACTGCAGGCGTGACAGGATCTGTTCCGGCGTGTCGCCCAGCGCGATGCCGAGATGGTTGACCAGCCGCAGCACGCCGTCCTCGCCCAGCTGCGCGTACAGCGCAAGTTCGGTGTAGGCCGGACCACGCCGCACCAGCGCACCGCCGGAGTTGTTGCAGACGCCGCCGAGCACGGAGGCGCCGATGCAGGAGGAACCGATGACCGAATGCGGTTCGCGACCCAGCGGCGCCAGCTGCTTCTCCAGCACGTCCAGCGTCGCGCCCGGCAGGCAGACGACCTGGCGTCCCTCGTCGATCAGCTGCACGCCGGTCAGGCGTCGCGTGCTGACCAGCACGATGCTGCGATCGTAGCCATTGCCATCCGGCGTGGAACCGCCGGTCAGGCCGGTATTCGCCGCCTGCATCAGCACGATGCGTCCCGCGGCCACGGTGGCCTGCAACACCCGCCACAGCTCCAGCAGCGTGCCCGGGCAGGCGACCGCGAGCACCGGTCCGTCGCCGAAGCGATAACCCTTGCGGTAGCGCCGCGTGGCGCGCTCGCCGGTCAGCACATGCGAGCGGCCGACGGCTTCGCGGAGCTTCGCCAGCAGGGCGTCGTCGGAAGGGACATGAATGGACATGGCCGCATGGTAGCGCGGCGGCTCTGCGGCCCGCCGTGGCATCCTATGCGTCCCATGGCCCGCATCCCCGACGCCTTCATCGACGAACTGCTCGCCCGGACGGATATCGTCGAGGTGGTGGGCGGACGCGTGCCGCTGAAGCGGCAGGGCAAGGAATACTCGGCCTGCTGTCCGTTCCACGATGAGCGCTCGCCGTCGTTCACGGTGTCGCCGACCAAGCAGTTCTATCACTGCTTCGGCTGCGGCGCCCACGGCACGGCGCTGTCGTTCCTGATGAACTACGACCGCCTCGAGTTCCTCGACGCGGTGGAGGAACTGGCGCGCCGCACCGGCATGGAAGTGCCGCGCGAGACGCAGCAGCGCAACGAAAACAACGACACCAAAGACCTGTTCAATGCCCTGGAGGCGGCCGCGCGCTTCTTCCAGCGCAACCTGGACGGCAGCGAAAAGGCGAAGACCTATCTCGATGGCCGCGGCGTGGACGCGGCGATCCGCACCCAGTTCATGATCGGCTACGCGCCGGACGGCTATTCCGCGCTGAAGGATGCGCTCGGCACGGACGAGCGGCGCATGAAGCTGCTGGACCGCGCCGGCCTGTTCTCGAAGAACGACCGCGGCCACGTCTACGACAAGTTCCGTGACCGGGTGATGTTCCCGATCCACGACCGGCGCGGCCGGGTGATCGCGTTCGGCGGCCGCGTGCTGCAGAAGGACGACGGCCCGAAGTACCTCAACTCGCCCGAGACCGCGCTGTTCCACAAGGGCCGCGAGCTGTACGGCCTGTGGCAGGTGAAGCAGGCCAACCAGAAGATCGCGCGGCTGGTGGTGGTCGAGGGCTACATGGACGTGGTGTCGCTGTTCCAGTACGGCGTGACGGAGGCCGTCGCCACGCTCGGCACGGCGACCACGCCGGAACATGCGGAGCTGCTGTTCCGCAACGCACCGGACGTCTACTTCTGCTTCGACGGCGACGCCGCCGGCCAGCGCGCCGCGTGGCGTGCGCTGGAATCGGTGCTGCCGCGCATGAAGGATGGACGGCAGACGTTCTTCCTGTTCCTGCCCGATGGCGAAGACCCCGACACCATCGTGCGGCAGGAAGGCGCCGCCGGGTTCGACGCACGCCTGCAGCAGGCGACGCCGCTGTCGCAGTTCTTCTTCGACGAACTGGCCAAGGACATCAAGCTGTCCACGCTCGACGGCAAGGCGCGCCTGGCGGAACGTGCGCGTCCGCTGCTCGCGCAGATTCCCGACGGTGCGTTCGGCGACCTGATGCGCCAGCGCCTGACCGAGATCACCGGTGTCGGTGCCGCGACGGCTTCAAGCCCCGCATCGCCGCCCGCGCCGGCGCGTCGTGCATCCACGTCGCCGCCGGGGCAGAAGCCCAGCCTGGTCCGCAGCCTGATCGTACGGCTGCTGCACAAGCCTGCGCTGGCGCTGGCCATCGAATCCACGCACGGCTTCTCCGCGTTGCGCCTGGCCGGCATGGACCTGCTACTGGAACTGGTCGAGCTGGTGCATGCGCGACCCGACATCACCACCGGCGTGCTGCTTGAGCACTTCGCCGAACGCGAAGAGGCGGTGGCCCTGCAGAAGTTGGCGATGCAGGAGCTGCCGGGCGACGAGGACACATGGCGCCAGGAAGTCCTCGACGCCGCCGTGCAGTTGGAAAGACAGATGCTGCAGCAGCGGCTCGATGAACTGCAGGCCAAGCAGCGCAGCATGGGCCTGGACGACACCGACAAGTACGAACTGCGCACCCTGCTGCAGGCCCGCATCGGCCGCCACTGAGGAATCCGCGATGACCCGTTTCCCACTCGTGCTCTCCTTCCTGCTGGCGCTCGGCGCGCCGTTCGCCGCTGCCGCCGCCGACTTCGCGCAACCGCAACCCGGCCTGCACACCGGCGGCCAACCGTCGCAGGAAGATCTTGCGCAGTTGCAGTCGGCAGGCGTGCGCACGGTGATCGACCTGCGCGGCACGCAGGAAGACCGGGGCTACGACGAGGCCGCCGAAGCGCAGCGCCTCGGCATGGCTTACATCGCGCTGCCGATCGCCGGCAAGGACGACATCACGCCGGCGAATGCGAAAGCGCTGGGCGACCTGCTGAGGGCGCAGGACGGCGACGTGCTGCTGCATTGCGCCTCGGGCAATCGCGTCGGTGCGCTGCTGGCGCTGGACGCGGCGGCACACGGTGTTCCGCGCGAGGAAGCGCTGGAGCTCGGCCGCAAGGCGGGATTGAAGTCGCTGGAGCCGGTGGTGGTGGAGCAGTTGGGCAAGCCGAACGCAGCCAAGCCCTTGTAGGAGCGACGTCAGTCGCGACCGCCCGAACAAAATTGCGTGGAACCGGGATCCTGCTGACGGACGCTACGAAACCATGCACGTCACCACCGCAGTGCATGCCGGTGGCGTGCGGTCGCGACTGACGTCGCTCCTACAACCGCCGCGTCAACCAGCCGGCACGAACTCGATGCCGGCCACCGCCGCCGCAGGCCGCAGCAGCGGCATCACCCAGTGGTCCACCAGCAGGAACGCGAACAGCGCCATCAGGTAGACGATGGAGTAGTTGAATACGCGCATGGAAAAGAATTCATCCGGCGGATCCAGCAGGCGCCACGCGTACCAGAGGAACACCGCGCCGAGTACCAGCGCGCCGCCCAGGTAGAAGAAACCGCTCATGCCGAACACCACCGGCAGCACCGTCACTTCGACCAGCAGCACCGTGTAGAACAGGATCTGCCAGCGCGTGTACGTCACGCCATGCGTCACCGGCAGCATCGGCACCAGCGCACGCGCGTAGTCCTCGCGACGGAAGATCGCCAGCGCCCAGAAATGCGGCGGCGTCCACACGAAGATGATCAGCACCAGCAGCAGCGCATGCGGCCAGTCCCACTCGCCCTGCATGCCGGTCATCGTGGCCCAGCCCAGCAGCGGCGGCGCCGCGCCGGCGATGCCGCCGATGACGATGTTCTGCGGCGTGGCGCGCTTCAGGAACACGGTATAGATCACCGCATAGCCGATCAGCGAGGCGAACGTCAGGATCGCCGTGATCGTATTGACCCACAGCACCAGGATGGCCATCGACAACGCGGCCAGCACCAGCGCGAACACCAGCGCCTGCCACGGTTTCACCTGGCCCTGCACCAGTGGACGCCAGGAGGTGCGCGCCATCTTCGCGTCGATGCGTGCGTCGAGCAGCTGGTTGATCGCGGCCGCGCTGGACGCGGCCAGCCAGATGCCGAGGAAGCCCAGCGCACCACGCAGCAACTGCGCACCGTCGGGCAGTCCGTCGATGGCCAGGAACATGCCGACGATCGCGGTGAACACGATCAGCGCCACCACGCGTGGCTTGGTCAGGTCCCAGTACTGTCGGAACGTCGAGGCCATCAGTCGGGCCTGCGCAGGCGTGCGGTCAGCGAGACCATCGTGAACAGCAGCAGCACCGCGCCGGCGTTGTGCGCCACGGCCACCGGCAGCGGCAGGTTGAGCTTGACGTTGAGGATGCCCAGCGTGACCTGCGCGACGATCAGCACGACCAGCGTCAGCGACCAGCTGCGCATGCCGGGCGTGCGGAACAGGCGCAGCGCCAGCGCCAGCACGTACAGCGCAACGACCACCGCCATGATGCGATGGCTCAGCTGGATCGCGATGCGCGCCGCGCCATCGAGCACGCCGCCTTCGTAGTCCACGCCGATGCCGCGCCACAGCACGAAGGCTTCACTGAAGTCCGTTGGCGGCACCCACTGGCCCACGCACTTCGGGAAATCCATGCCGCAGGCCAGCGCCGCGTAGTTCGCGCTGACCCAGCCGCCCAGCGCGATCTGGATGCCAAGCAGCGCCAAACCGCCGATCAGCCAGCGCCGCAGCACGGTCGCATCGGCCAGCGTGATCGGACGGTCGGTCGCGCGCCACGCCATCCATACCAGCAGCGAGAACGTGGTCAGGCCACCGAGCAGATGGCCCATCACCACGATCGGCTTCAACAGCCAGGTCACCGTCCACATGCCGAGCAGCGCCTGGAAGATGATCACCGCCAGCGTCAGCGCACCGGCGCGCGCGAGATCGATGTTCGACCAGCGCAAGGCCGCGAACAGCAGGATCGCTTCGCCGAGGATCGCGAGTACCGACGCTTCGACGTGCTCGCCGTGCATGTACAGCGGAATCGCCGCACCGACCAGGCCGGCGGCGACCAGGATCTGCGCGATGCCCCAGCGCCGGCGACGTGCGGCGAGCAGGGCCAGCACCAGCACCAGCACGCCCAGCGACGCGGCGAGGTGGCGGTGCACCTGCTCGCGCCACGCCTTGTGCGTCTCGAACGGACGGATCTCGCTGGCGACGTGCGAAGCGGCTTCGTCCACCGCCTTCGGCCATGCGGCGCGGCCATAGCAGGTCGGCCAGTCGGGACAGCTGAGGCCGGCGTCGGACAGGCGCACGAACGCGCCGAACACGACGACGCACAGCGTCAGCGCGACCGCCAGCCAGGCGATGCGGTGGAAGTGTCGATAGATCACGGGGCGCGCAACGGCATTCATCATCTGTAATTCTGGCGGTGGCTCAGATGAGCTTGATCAGCTTGGCGACATCGGTGCGCAGGCCGCCGGGATCGAAGCCCGGGGCGTAGCGCAGGATGACGAAGCCGTGGGGATCGATCACGTAGACCGGTGTGCCGGCTGCGTCGTCCACCTGCGGCAGGCGCGTGCGCAGCGGATCGTCCGCGCGCACCAGGCGCAGTGCCGAATGCCGCGGCGCGTCGGCCGGGTAGTCGCCGATCCAGAGGATGTCGACCTCGGTGGCGTTGTGGCCGAACAGTTGCCACACGGTATCCAGGTCGGTGGCCAGCTTCGTGCAGGCCTGCGCGCAGCCCGGCGCCGGTGCGGCGACGATGCGCCAGCGGCGCTCCGCGGGCTTCCAGTCGTAGGTGCCGCCCTCGGCGAGCGACGGCACCAGGTCGCGCGCGTCGGCGGGGGGCTGCAACATCAGGCCATGGTTCTTGTGCCCGGCCGGCTGCCAGCCGGAGAAGCGCAGCAGGCCGGCACCGAAGACGGTGCCGAAGAACAGGGCGAACAGGGCGACGAGCATCCACCGCCCGCGACGCCGCTGGGCGGGATCGAATGGTTTTGAGTCCATGGGCGCATTTTCTCACGCCCGGGCGATCATTGCCCCTTTCGTGCGCTGCGCCGGCTGCGCCAGGTCAGCGCCAGCGCCGTGACGAACACCGCGCCGGCCAGGCCGAACCACTGCACCGCATAGCCGATGTGGCGCTCGGGCGGCAGCGTGTTGGGCAGGATGTCCAGGTCGCGGCCGTAGCCCAGCGGCAAGTCCGGATCCAGCTTCAGCAGGCGCGGCGCCAGCGCCGGCAACGCCAGTCCGCGCATCAGTGCGTCCCGCTGCAGTGCGATCACCAGCAGACTGCCGTCCGCCTGCATGGCCGGGGCCGCATGCGCGATCCCCTCCGACGGCGGCGGCACCAGCAGCCCGGCCACGCGCTGCGGTCCTGGCAGCGGCGGTACGGCCGGCATCGTGCGGTCGCCCGGTACCGGCAGCCAGCCCAGTTCCACCAGCAGCGGCACACCGCCATCGGCGGGCTGGAATGCGCGGTAGGCCCGTACGCCCGGCTGGCGGTCGCGGGTCTGGTTGTCCAGGAGGATCGCCGGGCCGGGTACGAATTCGCCCTCGCCTGCCGCCCAGTCGTAGGCCTGCGCGCGGTCCGCATCGGAGGCCAGCGCCAACGGCTGCGGCCGGCGCTCGGCCAGCACGCGGGCCGTCTCCGCCAGCATGGCGCCCTTCTGTTCGGCCCGACCCCACTGCCAGGCGCCCAGGCTGCCGAACAGCGACATGGCCAGCACGGCCAGCGTCCATCCGACCGGCAGCGGCATGTGCCGGCTCACGGACTGCGTCCGAATGTCGCACCCACCACCGGCTTACGCCGATGGCGCGATAATGCGCGCCTCACCGCCCCGGTCCCGTCGAGGACGCCATGAACGATTCGCTGAAAACCCTGCTGATCATCGCCTTCCTCATCCTCATCGTGTGGAACCTGGGCGCGGGCCTGTACTACATGCTGGTGGACAAGGGCGAGAGCAAGCGCACGGTGAACGCGCTGACCCGCCGCATCGCGCTGTCCGTCGGCCTGATCCTGCTGGTGGTGCTGGCCATCAAGATGGGCTGGATCCAGCCGCACGGCATCAATCCGGGCTGAGAGCCGTGATTCGTAATGAGTGATACGTGATTCGTAAAAGCAAAGAGCGACGGGTTCTCCGTCGCTCTCGCTGTGTGTGGTGCTTTCGCTGTCAGCGAATCACCCATCACGAATCACGAAATCACAACACGTAGACGAACAGGAACAGGCCCAGCCAGACCACGTCGACGAAGTGCCAGTACCAGGCCACGGCCTCGAAGCCGAAGTGGTCGTCCTTGGTGAAGTGGCCCTTGGCGCAGCGGAACCAGATGATCGCCAGCATGATCGTACCCAGCGTCACGTGCAGGCCGTGGAAGCCGGTCAGCATGAAGAACGTGGAGCCGTAGATGCCCGAGCCAAGCGTCAGGTTCAGTTCCTTGTAGGCGTGGATGTATTCCTCGGCCTGGAAGAACAGGAACACGCAACCCAGCAGCACGGTGGCGCCCAGCCAGATCAGCAGCTGGCTGCGGTTGCCCGCCTTCAGTGCGTGGTGGGCGATGGTGATGGTCACGCCGGAGGTCAGCAGGATCAGCGTGTTGAGCAGCGGCAGGCCCCACGCCGGGATGGTCTGGAAGTGACCACCCACCTGGCCCGGACCGGCGCTCGGCCATGCCGCCGAGAAGCCTTCCCACAGCAGGCTGTTGGTCATCACGCCATCGCCTTCGCCGCCGAGCCACGGCAGCGACAGCGTGCGGGCGTAGAACAGCGCGCCGAAGAAGGCGGCGAAGAACATCACTTCCGAGAAGATGAACCACACCATGCCCATGCGGAACGACACGTCCACCTGGCGGTTGTACTGGCCGCTCACCGATTCGCGGATCACGTCGCCGAACCACATGAACAGCGTGGCGCACAGGCCGGCGACGCCGGCATAGAACGTCCACATGCCCCACGCAAGGTCGTTGAGCCAGCTGGCCACGCCGAACATGGTGATGAACATGGCGATGGAGCCTACGAACGGCCACTTGGAGCTGTGCGGCACGAAGTAGATGTTGGCGTCTGGCGATGGGGCATTTGCCATGGCGATGCTTCCGGTTGCTAAGGCGTGATCAGGGTGCCGCGAGCGGCGAAGGCGACGCCGTGCCCGTGCCGATCTGCGCGGTCAGGGCGTCGTTCTTGAAGAAGGTGTACGACAGGGTGATCGTCTTCACTTCCGCCGGCAGGTCCTGATCCACGATGAAGCGGACCGGCATGTCGCGGCTTTCGCCGGGCTGCAGGGTCTGGGCGGTGAAGCAGAAGCACTCCGTCTTGGTGAAGTAGCCGGAGGCGCGCGCCGGCGCCACCGACGGCACCGCGCTGCCCACGACGGCCTTGTCGCTGTCGTTGCGCGCGAAATACTTGGCCTCGTACAGCTCACCGGGCACGACCTGCATGGTCAACTGCTCCGGGTTGAACGCCCAAGGCAGCCTGGAGTTCACGCCGCCGTCGAACTGCACGGTGACCGTGCGCTTCGCCTTGGCGGCGGCGACCGCCGCGGCCTGGCCGGGACCCTGCTCCAGGCGGATGCCGAACACCTTCTCGCAGGCGATGCGGTACAGCGGCACCAGCGAGAACGTCAGCACGAACACGGCGACTGCCACGCCCACCAGCTTGAACAGCCCCGCCGAATTGGACTTCGCCGCGCTCATGCGCTCAGCACCGCGCGGCCGATGAAGGCCGCGAAGATCGCAAACGCAATGCCGCCGATCACCCACGCGGTCCGCAGCACCGCCTTGCGGCGGCGAGCGAGTTCTTCGGGCGTGAGGGCCGGGGCATTCATGGGGCGTGGCTCAGGCGCTTCAGTGGGTCACGTCGCCGTGGGCCAGATCGCCATCCTTGATGACCGGCGGCGTGGCGAAGGTGTGGTGCGGCGCCGGCGACGGCACGGTCCACTCCAGGCCCTTGGCGTTTTCCCAGGCGCGCGCTTCGGCCTTCTTGCCGTTGCGCAGCGAGGACCACAGGATCGCGGCCATGATGAACGGCGTGGCGAACATGCCGAACGCGCCGATCGAGCTGACGAAGTTCCAGTCCGCGAACACCGGGTTGTAGTCCGGGATGCGGCGCGGCATGCCGGCCAGGCCCAGGAAGTGCTGCGGGAAGAACAGCAGGTTGACGAACACGATCGTCCACCAGAAATGGAACTTGCCCCAGAACTCGTTGTACATGCGGCCGGTCCACTTCGGCCACCAGTAGTACGTCGCCGCGATGATGGAGAACAGCGCGCCGGTCACCAGCACGTAGTGGAAGTGCGCCACCACGAAATAGGTGTCGTGGTACTGGAAGTCCGCGGGGACGATCGCCAGCATCAGGCCGGAGAAGCCGCCAATGGTGAACAGGATCACGAAGCCCACGGCCCACAGCATCGGCGTCTCGAAGGACAGCGAGCCGCGCCACATCGTGCTGACCCAGTTGAACACCTTCACGCCGGTCGGGATCGCGATCAGCATGGTGGCGAACATGAAGTAGATCTCGCCGCCCAGCGGCATGCCCACCGTGAACATGTGGTGCGCCCACACGATGAACGACAGGAACGCGATCGACGCGGTCGCGTACACCATGGCCTGGTAACCGAACAGCGGCTTGCGGCTGAAGGTCGGGATGATTTCCGACACCACGCCGAACGCCGGCAGGATCATGATGTAGACCTCGGGGTGGCCGAAGAACCAGAAGATGTGCTGGTACATCACCGGGTCGCCGCCGCCGGCCGCGTTGAAGAAGCTGGTGCCGAAGAACTTGTCGGTCAGCAGCATCGTCACCGCGCCCGCCAGCACCGGCATCACGGCGATCAGCAGGAACGCGGTGATCAGCCAGGTCCAGCAGAAGATCGGCATCTTCAACAGGTCGATGCCCGGCGCGCGCATGTTCAGCACCGTGGCGATGATGTTGATGGCGCCCATGATCGAGCTGACGCCCATCATGTGGATCGCGAAGATGGTGAACGCGACGTTGTAGCCGCCCTGCAGCGACAGCGGCGGGTACAGCGTCCAGCCGCCGGCAGGCGCGCCGCCCGGCAGGAACAGCGACATCAGCAGCAGGGTGAAGGCGAACGGCATGATCCAGAAGGACCAGTTGTTCATGCGTGGCAGCGCCATGTCCGGCGCGCCGACCTGCAGCGGGATCATCCAGTTGGCCAGGCCGACGAACGCCGGCATCACGCCGCCGAAGATCATGACCAGCGCATGCACCGTGGTCATCTGGTTGAAGAACTCGGGGCTGACGAACTGCAGGCCCGGCACCATCAGCTCGGCACGGATGATCACCGACATGCCCGCGCCGATGATGAACATGATGAAGCTGAAGATCAGGTAGAGGGTACCGATGTCCTTGTGGTTCGTGGAGAAGAACCACCGGTCGATGAAACCCTGCGGGTGACCGTGATGATCGTCGTGCCCGTCATGATGGGAATCGTGGGCGACGCTGGAGTTGGCCATGTGCTTACTCTCTTGCAGCTAATGCGGGCGATCGATCAGCCCTGCGCCGACGGCGCGGGGGTCTCGGCGGTGGGAGCGGCGGCAGCGGCCGGGGCCGGCGCGGCCTCTTCAGCAGGCGCGACCGGCGCGGGTTCGGCGGCCGGGGCGGGCTTCTTCGAGGCCAGCCACTGCGCGAACTCGTCCTTCGGCACCGCCTTCACCACGATCGGCATGAAGCCATGGTCCTTGCCGCACAGCTCGGCGCACTGGCCACGGTAGATGCCGGGTTCCTTGATGTCGGTCCAGGCCTCGTTGACGATGCCCGGGATCGCGTCCTGCTTCCAGCCCAGCGCCGGCACCCACCACGCATGGATGACGTCGTCGGCGGTGATCACGAAGCGGATCTTGGTGTCGGTCGGCAGCACCAGCTGGTTGTCGACGTCCAGCAGATAGTGCGGGTTCTTGACCAGGTCAGGGCGCTCGCCGCTCTGGCGGATGCGGTCGGACTCGCGGTCCAGGCGGCTGGTGAAGGACACGTCCTCGCCCAGGTACTCGTACTTCCACATCCACTGGTAGCCGGTGACCTTGACGGTCATCTCGGCGTCGCGGGTGTCGTACATGGCGATCAGCTTGGTCGTTGCCGGCCAGGCCATGACCACGAGGATCAGCACCGGGATGACGGTCCAGATGATCTCGGCCGTGGTGTTGTGGCTGAACTGCGCCGGCACCGCGCCCTTGGAGTGGCGGAACTTGAACATCGCATAGCCCATCGCGCCGAACACGATCAGGCCGATCACGATGCAGACCCACAGCGCGATCATGTGCGCGTCGTAGGCATGCTGCGAGGACGAGGTCACGCCCTTGCCCATGTTCAATTGCCAGCGGTGCGGGTCCGCCGACTGCGCCCAGGCCAGCGCCGGCATCGCCAGCAGCGTGCACGCCGTCGCCAACCGCTTCCACATCCCATTCACTTGCGTCATTGCCTAGACCCCAATGCGTCATCGGTTGCGGCCACTCGCGGCCGCCAGTAAATCCTGCAACGTGTCCGCCAGCGCCCGCCGCTCGGCCGGTCCCAGGAAATCGCCTACCCGGACCTGCCTGCCGCTGGATGCCAGCGAAATCCTTTCGCTTCCCCGCTCGATGCCCAGGCGAACCCAGTACGGGTGCGCACGGAACACCATCCCAGCCCCGGAGGTGATCACCTCCACTGCATCGGGACCGATGCGGATCTCCTCGCCCCGTTCGCCACTTCGCCACAGCACGCGCAGCGCCGTGGCCACGATGGCCGAATGGAGCAATGCAAAGGCTGGCGCGAAGGCATTGCCTCCCCACCAGCCCAGCATGGCGACGATCCACATCGCACCCGACAGCGCCACGAACAACATCACGAACTGGCGGCGCGTCAGCGCCCGCGGCGGCCGCAGCCTGAGCTGCGCGCCGTGTCCGTCCCACGATGACGGCACCACTTCGATCATGTCGCCCGCCACACGATCCGGGCTGCGGAAAACCGTCAAATGGTAGCTCCCGAGCACACGATGCGGCAAGTTTCATTGATCGAGGACAAGGCGCGACGGCGCATCCGCCGTTGCTCAGGACGGCCTGGCGAGCGCATTCCGCGACCCCCGTCACCGCCCGGCGAAGGCGCCCGCAGGGCACACGCCAAAGCGGCATGGCGGGCATATCCGGGCCGCCCGCACGGCCCTAAACTAATGGACTGCCTTTGGACTGCCCTACCGTCATGTCGACCCCTTCGCCCGTCCCGTCGCCCGCCGCTCCGCCGGCTGGCGGCATCGTCTCCCCGGAACTCCCCGCGCCGCCACCGGCTCTCCGGGCCGCCATCACGGCGGCCTGGCTGTGCGACGAGACCGAGCATGTCCGCGAGTTGCTGGAGCAGGCCCGCCTGCCGGCCACCGAGCAGGTCCAGGCACAGAAGCTGGCCGTGGACCTGGTGAAGCGGGTCCGCGCCCGCGCGCAGGACCAGGGCGCCATCGAGGCCTTCATGCGCCAGTACGACCTGGGCAGCGAGGAAGGCGTGCTGCTGATGTGCGTGGCCGAGGCGCTGCTGCGCATTCCGGACCAGGAAACCGCCGACAAGCTGATCCGCGACAAGCTGGGCGACGCCGACTGGGAACGCCACCTGGGCCAGAGCGATTCCGTGCTGGTCAATGCCTCCACCTGGGGCCTGATGCTGACCGGCAAGCTGGTCAACCTGAACGACCTGACCCGTGCCGACGTGCCGGGCGCGTTCAAGCGCCTGGTCGGCCGCGTCGGCGAACCGGTGATCCGCCTGGCCGTGCGCCAGGCCATGCGCATCATGGGCCACCAGTTCGTCATGGGTCGCACCATCGACGAGGCACTGGCGCGCAGCCGCAAGGGCGAGAACGCCGACTACCGCTACTCGTTCGACATGCTGGGCGAAGGCGCGCTGACCACCAAAGACGCCGCCCGCTACCTGGAGGCCTACCGCCAGGCGATCCACGCGATCGGCCGGACCGGCCCCTTCGCTGACGTGCTCGCCGCCCCCAGCATCTCGATCAAGCTGTCCGCGCTGCATCCACGCTACGAGCACGCCAAGCGCGCCCGCGTGATGAAGGAACTGGTCCCGGCCATCCTGGAACTCGCGCAGCTGGCCAAGTCCTACGGCATCGGCTTCACTATCGATGCCGAAGAAGCCGACCGCCTGGAACTGTCGCTGGACCTGATCGAAGCGACCTTCTCCGATCCTTCGCTGGCCGGCTGGGAAGGCTACGGCCTGGCCGTGCAGGCGTACCAGAAGCGCACACCCTACGTGCTCGACTTCCTCGCCGACCTGGCCCGCCGCACCGGCCGCCGCATGCCGGTGCGCCTGGTGAAGGGCGCGTACTGGGATGCCGAGATCAAGCGTGCGCAGATCGATGGCCACCCGGGCTACCCGGTGTTCACCCGCAAGCCGAACACCGACGTGTCCTACCTCGCCAATGCGCGCCGCATGCTCGACCACGGCGACGCGCTGTACCCGATGTTCGCCACCCACAACGCGCAGACCATCGCCGCCATCCGCTTCATCGCCGCCGGCCGTCCTTACGAACACCAGAAGCTGCACGGCATGGGCGACGACCTGTATGCCGAAGTGGTGCCGAAGCATCGCCTCGACACGCCGTGCCGCGTGTACGCGCCGGTCGGTTCGCACGAGGACCTGCTGCCGTACCTGGTGCGGCGCTTGCTCGAGAACGGCGCCAACAGCAGCTTCGTCAACCGCATCACCGACGAGAACGTGGCCATCGAGGACCTCGTCCGCGACCCGGTGCAGACGGTGTCGGAATTCGACAGCATTCCGCACCCGCGCATCCCGCTGCCGGTCGATCTTTTCCGGAGCCAGCCGGCTCCCATCGCCTCTTCTGACAGGAACAACTCCATGGGCGCCAACCTCGCCAACGACAACGACCTGCGCGCGCTGGCCGAGCGCATCAACGCGGCGGTCAAGCCGTGGCGCGCCGCGCCGCTGGTGCCGGGCGCAGTCGTCGCCAGCGCGGCGGTGCCGGTGACCAATCCCGCCGACCGCCGCCAGACCGTCGGCGAATGGCAGCCGGCCGACAGCGCCGCCGTCGAGAAGGCGCTGGCGAACGCCGTTGCCGTGCAGCCCGCCTGGGACCGCACGCCGGCCGCCAGCCGCGCCGCGATCCTGGAGCACGCCGCCGATCTGCTGGAACAGCGGATGCCCGACTACATCGCGCTGTGCGTGAAGGAAGCCGGCAAGACCATTCCCGACGGCGTCGCCGAGGTGCGCGAAGCGGTCGACTTCCTGCGCTACTACGCCGCGCAGGCGCGCGCGCAGTTCGGCGCGCCCGAGCACCTGCCCGGCCCGACCGGCGAATCCAACCAGCTGCAGCTGCAGGGCCGTGGCGTGTTCGTCTGCATCAGCCCGTGGAACTTCCCGCTGGCGATCTTCCTGGGCCAGGTCGGCGCCGCGCTCGCCGCCGGCAACAGCGTGATCGCCAAGCCGGCCGAACAGACCAACCTGATCGGCCATGCCGCGGTGAAGCTGCTGCACGAAGCCGGCATCCCCGAGGCCGTGCTGCAGTTCCTGCCCGGCGACGGCGCCACCGTCGGTGCCGCGCTGACGAAGGATCCTCGCGTCGCCGGCGTGGCCTTTACCGGCTCCACCGAGACCGCGCGCGCGATCAACCGCGCACTCGCCGGCCGCGACGCCGGCCCGATCGCCACGCTGATCGCCGAGACCGGCGGCCAGAACGCCTTCATCGCCGACTCGTCGGCGCTGCCCGAGCAACTGGTGAAGGATGCGATGGGTTCGGCCTTCACTTCCGCCGGCCAGCGCTGCTCGGCCGCGCGCGTGCTGTTCGTGCAGGACGACATCGCCGACAAGGTGATGACCATGCTCGCCGGTGCGATGGACGAACTGAAGATCGGCGACCCGGGCCTGCTGTCGACCGACGTCGGCCCGGTCATCGACGCCGACGCCCTGAAGATCCTCGACGATCACGCCGCACGCATGGCGAACGAAGCGCGCCTGATCAAGCAGGCGAACGCGGGTGACGACACCACGCACGGCACCTTCTTCGCGCCGCGCGCGTGGGAGCTGAAGTCGCTCGACCAGCTGCACAAGGAAGTCTTCGGGCCGGCGCTGCACGTGGTGCGCTGGAAGGCGGACCAGCTGGACGCGGTGATCGACCAGATCAATGCCACCGGCTATGGCCTGACCCTGGGCGTGCATTCGCGCATCGACGAAACCATCGACCGCATCGCCGCGCGGGTGAAGGTCGGCAACGTCTACGTCAACCGCAACCAGATCGGCGCGGTGGTCGGCGTGCAGCCGTTCGGCGGGCAGGGCCTGTCCGGCACCGGCCCCAAGGCCGGCGGCCCGCACTACCTGCCGCGCTTCGCCACCGAGAAGACCGTCACCGTCAACACCACGGCGGCCGGCGGCAACGCCTCGCTGCTGACGCTGGGCGACTGAGTTCCGCCGCCCGCGGCACGATGCAACGAAGCCCCGCTCCGGCGGGGCTTTTCGTTGGTGCATGACCCACGGCACTCACCACCGGGCTTGCGGGCCGCAATGCTGCCGATTCCGCGAAGTCCGTCGCTGAACCGTTCTTCCCGCTGCGCGAGCATCCGTGGACGCGCGCTGCCGGATTGGCGGCCATACTGCGTTCTAGCCACGACATGGAGCCACACGGCCAGCAAGGCCCACGCGCATGACCACCGACTTCTACAACCTGCTGCTCAGCGACAGTGCCCTCGCCGCCGTGCTGCTGGCGCTGTTCTTCTACGTGGGCAAGGTCTCGCGCGGCGTGCGCGGCATCGCGACGTGGGGCGTCGCGCATTTCCTCTACTCGCTGGGCGCGGCGATGCTGGACGGCACCGCGCAGACGCTGGAGCGCGCAGGCAACGAATCGCTGGCGGACGGCATCGCCGGCGCGGGCGGCCTGCTGGCGTGCGCGGGCCTGGTCGGGCTGGCGTGGTCGATCATCCAGTTCGTGCAACAGCGCCCGTTGGTGCTGTGGGAACGCGCGCTGCTGCCGCTGTGCCTGGGCTTCTCGCTGGCCGGCGTGATGGTCGGCGGCGGCGTGGATGCGCAGGGCGCGGCGATGAGCACCACCGAAGTGATCGTGCTGCTGGTGATGCTGCGGCACCTGTTCGCGCTGCGCGGTGCGCCCGACTACGTGCCGGCACGCCTGATGATGCTGGGCTGCGCGGCGCTGCTGTGGCTGTACGGCGGCGACCTGCTGGCGGCACTGACCGGCCGTTACGGTCCCAATCCGATGTGGGTGAACCTCGACCTGTCGATCTGGTTCATGCTCAATTTCTGCATGTTGATGCTCGCCAGTTTCCGCGCGGCGGAACCGCTGCGGCGCAGCGCGCTGTTCGATCCGCTCACCGGCGCCCTCAACCGGCGCGGGCTGGACAACGAACTGGAATCGCACGGTGCGCGTTCCGCCGCGGAGCACGGACTGGCCGTCATCGTCCTGGACCTGGACCACTTCAAGGCGGTCAACGACGACCATGGCCACGAGACCGGCGACCTGGTGCTGCAGCGCTTCTCCGACGTGGTGCGCAGCTGCATCCGCAGCGAGGACGTGTTCGCGCGCCTGGGCGGCGAGGAATTCATGCTGGTGCTGCGCGACACCCAGGCCGATACCGCGCATGCGCTGGCCGAACGCATCCGCCAGCAGGTGATGGCGCTGGAATTCGCGCCGGCCAGCCGCAACATCCGCATCACCGTCAGCCTGGGCATCTCGTTCACCGCAGACCGCCATGCGCCATACGAAACGCTGATGCGGCTGGCCGACGAAGCGCTGTATGCCGCCAAGCACAAGGGCCGCAACCGGATCGAGGTACGCTGGCACCCCGCCTGACCCCGAGATCGCCATGCCGCGCGCCACCCGTCTCGCCTTCGCCTCGTTCCTGTGCATCGCCGCCCCGCTCGCGCACGCATCGGCGTACCGCTCCGTCTGTCCCGCCGATCCGGGCCACGCGCCCTCCGGCGACCTGACCGCCACGCGCGTGGCGGTGGCCAAGGTCGACGACCAGCAGGACCGTCTCTACGAAGGTGCCGTATGGAAAGACGGCGCGCTGTACCTGTCGGACTTCGTCCACGCCGGGACATTCCCTTCGCGCATCCGGCGATTCACACCACCGGACGGCTGGGAGACCGTGGTCGACGACAGTGGCAGCAACGGCCTGGCACTGGACCTCGACGGGAACCTCATCGCCGCCACCCACGACCGCAAGCAGGTTGCGCGCGTGGACCTGAGCGATGGCAAGCGCACGCCGCTGGTCTCGACGTTCGAAGGCGAACCCTTCAACTCCCCGAACGACCTGGTGATGGCCGCCGACGGCACGCTCTACTTCACTGATCCGGATTACCAGCGCAAGGCCGCGCCCGGTGGCCAGCCGAGCACGCGCGTGTACCGCCATCGCAACGGCAAGACGACCGTGGTGGACGACCGCCTGCGCAATCCCAACGGCATCGCGTTGTCGCCGGACGGGGCGACGCTGTACGTGGCCGGCGGCACAAGCGACGGCGACGTGTTGCGCGCGTATGCCGTTCAGGACGGGGTGCCGGGGCCGGGTCGGGACCTCGCGCGCATCAGCGGCGGCGATGGCCTGGCCATCGACTGCCTGGGCAACGTCTACGTCACCGAGCACGGCGAACGGCGCGTGCGCGTGTTCTCGCCGGCAGGCGACGTGCTGGCGACGATCCGCGTGGATGCCAACATCACCAACGCTGCGTTCGGTGGCGAAAACCGGCGCACGCTGTTCCTCACCGGCGCAGCCAGCCTGTGGTCGATCACGCTGGACGTGGCGGGGCTGCCGTACTGACGGCGTCGCGTGCGCTGCGGGCGTTCGTCAACGCGCGTCGTGCGCATGGCGCACGCTACGTGTGTTCGATCCTTCTCCCGTCGGGAGAAGGTGGCGCGCAGCGCCGGATGAGGGTGCGCGTGCCGCCGAACCTTCACCGCGTCACCTGCCCTCACCCCATCCCCTCTCCCGAGGGGAGAGGGCTTAAAGGCGCGCCCTGCCGAGATGGTGCTGGCGTAGCGTGCGCCATGCGCACGACGCATGAATCCGTCACCGCGAGGTCGCGCGCATGGCGCACGCTACGTGTGTCGATCCTTCTCCCGTCGGGAGAAGGTGGCGCGCGGCGCCGGATGAGGGTGCGCGTGCCGCCGAAACTTCACCGCGTCACCTGCCCTCACCCCCCCCCTCTCCCGAGGGGAGAGGGCTTCAAGGCACCTGCCGAGATGGTGCTGGCGTGGCGTACGTCGTGCGCACGGCGCGCGATGACGGGTTCCTGCGTCGTGCGCATGGCGCACGCTACGTCCGATCCCTTTCCCGCGCGGATCGGGCAAAAAAAACCCCGCCGAGGCGGGGTTTTTCGTGGTTCCTATACGTGATGCGATCAGAACTTGTACTGCATCGACACGCCGAACAGGTTGGCGCCACCGTCGTACGAGCCGACCAGGCGCGAACCGCTGGACGACAGCAGGTCGATCTCCGGCTTGTCGACCAGTTCCAGGCGCACGTAGCTGGCGTTGAGTTCCAAGCTGTCGCTGACATTCCAGCTCAGGCCCAGCGAGTACCAGTTGCGGTCTTCGTCGGGCATGCGCGGCGTGCGGTGCGCACGCGCCACCGGCGATTCATCGCGCGCAATACCGGCGCGCAGCGTGAACTTCTCGTTGAGCGCGAACTCGCCGCCCAGCGAATAGAACCAGCTGTCGTGCCAGTCGTAGTTCTCCACCGCGTCGGCCTGCAGCGGGTTGTCGAACTCGATGCGGATTTCCTTCAGCGAATCCCAGCCGGTGTGCACGCCTTCGGCCATGATCGCGAAGCGCTCGGTGGCCTGGTAGGTAGCGCTGAAGGTGTGCGTGGCCGGGGTGGTCAGCTTGGCGCCGCCGCCGTCGGTGGGCTTGTAGATCGCGCTGCCCAGCACGCCGCGGACGTTGGCCGGCACTTCGAAGGTGGCCGTGCCGCGCAGTTCGTGGTCGATCTCCGAACGGTAGGAGTAACCCAGCGACAGCTTGTCGGTCGGGCGCAGGCTGATGCCGGCCAGCCAGCCGAAGCTGTTGTCGGTACCGGAGATGCCGGCCACGCCGTCGTTCTTCTGCGGGCCGAAAGGCGCGGCGACCGGGTTCGGGGTGACGCACAGCGCAACCGCGACGCGGCAGACACCGGCACCGAAGTCCACGGCGTTGGTCAGGGTCACGTCGGCATGTTCGTAGATCACGCCGAGGCCCACGGAGGCGCGGTCGCTCAGTTCCAGCGAGGCGGCCAGCGTCAGGTCGACGATCTTCACGTCCGATTCCAGCGCGTGGTAGCGACCGACCCAGTCGGACTCGTAATCGGTCTTCAGGCCGAACGGCGCGCTGATCATGGCACCCAGCGTGACGTACTCGAACTGGCCGCTCAGCGGCAGGATGAAGGACATGGCCGGCACGGCGGCGATATCGCCGGCGTCTCCGCCGTCACCACCACGCAGCGGCTGCTGCAGGGGGGTGCCGGCCGCGGCGGTGCCGCCGCCGGTGAATTCGAACGACAGGTCGATCGCGGTGACGTCGGCCTGGAAGGTCTTGTCGGTGAAGGTCGACATCAGGGCGGGGTTGTTGACCACCACCGAAGCGTCGCCCTTGGCGGAGGCCGAACCGGCCATCGCGCGGCCCTGGGCCTTGACGCTGTTTTCCTTCAGCTGGAAGGCGGCGGCGTGGACATCGCCGTAGGCGAGCACGCCGGCGATGCCGAGCGCCAGCGCGGTGACGCGGGTCAGGTTCTTGGTGAATTCCATCTGTATCTCTCCGGAGACGTGGGTAAGAGTCATCTGCGTCGCTCAAGGCCGCGGTGTGTGTCCACCTTTCGACCTGCCGGAAGCCCCTCCCGACATACGACGCCGTATGCAGTATACCTGCTAACTAAACTCTAACAATCGGCTGTAAGTCATTGCCCCTGTTCAGTTTCGTTACGGCACACCATGTGCAGTCCGGCGATGACCCGGTACAGTGCGGCCGCATGTTCGTCTCGCTTCCTTCCCGCCGCAAACCGCATGTCCGCTGGGCCACGCCGGCCCTGCTGGTCCTGCTGTCCGCCGCCTTCTGCTGGGCGATGACGCTGGGGGACGCGGCGCAGGGCCATCTGCTGACGCGGTGGGGCGCACTGACCGGGGGCATGGTGGCGCCCGAGGTCTGGCTGGCGTCACTGCAAAGCGGCACGGTGCTGCGGTTGTTCACCGCGCTGTTCCTGCATGCGGACTGGGCGCATCTGCTCGGCAACCTGGTGTTCCTGCTGATCTTCGGGCTGCCTGCGGAACGGGCGATGGGTCCGTGGCGGTTCCTGCTGCTGTTCCTGGTCGGCGGCGCGGTGGCCAACGTCGCCGCGGTGCTGAGCATCGGCACGCCGGACCGCGTGATCATCGGCGCCAGCGGCGCGATCTCCGCCGTCATCGGCGCCTATCTGGCGCTGTTCCCCACCGCCAAGCTGGGCGTGGTACTGCCGCTGGGCCTGTTCCTGGAGTTCGTGAAGGCGCCTGCGTCGCTGCTGATCGGCATCTGGGCGCTGCTGCAGGTCGTCTTCGCCTACACCGGCCCCACGTTCGGCGCGGTGGCGTGGTGGGCGCACATCGCCGGCTTCCTGTTCGGCGTGGTGTTCGCGCTGTTCGTGCGCGCGGCGATCGCACGGCGCATGCGCAAGCGGCAGGGCTACTGATTCGCTGCAGGCCGCCGCATCTATAATCGCGGCATGAAGAACACGCTCTACAAGATCACCTTCCACAACCACACCAAGGTCTACGAGCTGTACGCACGCAGCGTCGCAGCCAGCGGGCTGTGGGGCTTCACCGAAGTCGCCGACCTGGTGTTCGACGTGCATGAAGGGCTGGTCGTGGATCCCACCGAAGAACGCCTGCGCGACGAGTTCGGCGGCACCAAGGTGCTGCATCTTCCGATGCAGAGCATCATCCGCATCGAGGAAGTGGAGCGGAAAGGCCAGTCGGCGATCCGCGACGCGGCTACCGGGGAAAAGGTGGTCACGCCGTTCCCGATGCCGGCCAAGCCGCGCTAGGCAAAGCAGCGGCCTTCTGCGCGGGCGCGACGTGGGTCGCGATCCGGACGTTTCCGGTCGCGCCCGACGCTCAGCGCAGTTGCTTGCCGGCCGGTCCCGGTGATGCCGCCCGCGCCGTCGCGGCCACCTTCTTCAGTTCCACCAGCGCGGCGGTGATCGGCGCATCGCCATCCAGCACGTCGCCGGGCGTGTAGCCGGCGGCGCCTTCTTCATCCCCGCGCAGGTGGCCAGGCAGCGTCGCTTCGGTGATGTAGAGCTGGGCGTCCTGCTCCGGCACCGAACCCGGCTTGGCGGCCGTCTCCGGTTTCACTACAACGTCTGGCACGATGCCGCTGGCCTGGATCGACTTGCCGCTGGGCGTGTAGTAGCGCGCCGTGGTCAGCTTGACCGAGTCGCCGTTGTCCAGCGGCAGCACGGTCTGCACGGACCCCTTGCCGAAGGTGCGGCTGCCGACCACGCGCGCACGATTGTTGTCGCGTAATGCACCGGCCAGCACTTCCGACGCGCTGGCCGATCCCGCATCCACCAGCACCACCACCGGCGCGCCGTTCAGACGATCGCCCGGCGTGGCGTCGAACTTGGAATCGCTGATCGACATGCGTCCGCGCGTGCTGACGATGTTGCCCTTGTCGAGCAGGTCGTCCGCCACCTGCACGGCGGCGAGCAGCAGCCCGCCGGGATTGCTGCGCAGGTCCAGCACCAGCCCGCGCAGTTTTCCATGCGCCTGCAACGTGTCGACCTGCTTCTGGAACTCGGCCGCGGTGTCGGTCTGGAACGCCTTGATCCGCACATAGCCGTAGCCCGGCTCCAGCATGCGGCTGGCCACGCTGTTCACGCGGATGGTCTCGCGCACCAGGGCGATGTCGAACGGTTTCGGCGCGCCGTCGCGCGTGATGGTCAGCACGATCCTGCTGCCCGGCGCACCGCGCAGCGGCTCCATGCCGTCGTCGGCGCTAATCGGCTTGCCATCGATCGCGGTGATCAGGTCGCCGGACTTGATGCCGGCCCTGGCGGCGGGCGTATCGTCGATCGGCGACACCACCAGCAACGTGCGGTCGGGCTGCTGCATCAGCTCCACGCCGATGCCTTCGTAGGCGCCGCTGGCCTGTTCGTCGAAGGCTTCGGAGTCGGCCTTGTCGAAATAGGTGCTGTGCGGATCCAGGTCCAGCAGCAGGCCACGGATCGCGGACTGCATGAGCCTCTTGTCCTCGACCGGCTCGACGTACGCCTCCTTGACCGCGTTGAAGACGGCGACGTAGCGGCGGATCTCCTCGAGCGGCACCTTCGACGGCGCATTCTCCGCCGCCTCGGGATCGTCGCTGGGCGCGACCACCGGCGGCGCCTCCGGCAACGGCGCCTGCTGCTGCGCCCACGCGGGCGAGGCGGCGAACAAGGCGACGGTCAGGATGGCCAAGGGAAAACGCGATGGCATGCGGATGCTCCGGGGAGTGCTCGATGGGCGGTCGCGCGACGGGCGCGACGTTCGCCGGATTATGCGCGAAGCCTCCGGATCCGGTTGTTCAAGCCGGGTTAGGAACCGGCGGCCTGTTCATCGCCGCTGCAGCCACGAGGCGGGATCGACAGGTTGGCCATTGCGGCGCAGTTCGAAGTACAGCGCCGCCTGGCCCTGGCCGCCCGACGTGCCGACGCGCGCGACCGCGTCGCCGCGCTTCACCCGGTCGCCACTATCCTTCAGCAGGCTGTCGTTGTGCGCGTACAGGCTCATGTAGCCGTTGCCGTGGTCGAGGATCAGGATCAGGCCGTACCCCGTCATCCATTCCGAGAACACCACCGTGCCATCCGCCACGGCGGTGACGGTGGTCCCGGACGGCGCACCGATCAGTACGCCCGTGCTGGCGCGCCCGTCCGGCAGGCGGCCGCCGTAGCGCGCCAGCAGGTTGCCCGAGACCGGCCAGCCCAGCCCGCCGACCTTCAACGGCGGCGCCGATGCCACCGCAGGACGCGCCGGCGCGGCTTCGCGCGTGGTGCGACGGGTGCCGGTGTCCTCGCGCTTCTTCGCTGCGGCATCGGCGGCGGCACGCCGTGCGGCCGCACGACGTTCGGCTTCGGCGCGCGCAGCGGCAGCGCGCAGGTTCTTCAGGAGCGTCTCCAGCGAACGCGCATCCTGGCCGAGCGCCTTCTCTTTCGCCGCGCGATCCTGGTAGCGGTTGTCCAGGTCCGCGACCAGGCTGGCACGCGTCCTGCGGTCCTTCTCCAACTGCACGACCTGGCTGCGTTGCCGTGCGCGCGCCGCATCCAGCTCGGTGCGACGGGCGACGATCTCGCGTTCCACGTCGTCCAGCGCCGCCAATTCGGCATTCAGGGCCTCGATGCGGCGCGCCTGGTCGCGTTGCACGTAGCGGTGGTACGCCAGCAGGCGATTGGCATCGGCCACGCGATCCTGCGACAGCAGCACCTTCAACGGCGCGTCGTCGCCGCGCTGGTAGGCCGCGCGCACCAGCCCGGCCAGTTGCGTGCGCTGCGCCGCCTGCCGCGCCTGCATGGTGTCGCGCTTGCGCTGGAGCTCATCGAGCGCGGCCGCTTCGCGACGCAACGCGGTTTCGGTCTCCGAAAGCGAGCGCGTGGTGCGGCCGACCTGCTCATCGGCATCGCGCAGCTGGCGCGATGCGTTGCCGCGCTCGCCTTCCAGCTTGCGGCGTTCCTGCGCGATCGATTTCAGCTCGCTGCGCACGCGCTCCAGCTTGCGCTCGGTCTCGCGCGGATTCTGCGCCGAGGCGACCAGCGACAGCCCTGCGAGCAGGACCACCGCGCATGCGAGCCGGAGGCGATGCGGCATCAGGCGTCGATCAGGCTGCGGCCGCTCATGTCGGCCGGCTGCGGCAGGCCGAGCAGCGCAAGCAGCGTGGGGGCGACGTCGCGCAGCGCGCCGCCACTGCGCAACGTGGCGACCGGCGCGCCTTCCGGCTGGACCAGCACCAGCGGCACCGGGCCGACCGTGTGCGCGGTATGCGGCTGACCGGTGGCGGGGTCGCGCATCATCTCCAGGTTGCCGTGGTCGGCGGCGATGATCATGGCGCCGCCCGCCTTGCGCACGGCGGCATCGACCGCGCCGATCGCCTTGTCCACCGCCTGCGCCGCCAGGATCGCCGCCTGCAGGTCGCCGCTGTGGCCGACCATGTCGGGATTGGCGATGTTGCAGACGATCGCGTCGAAGCGGCCCGAGCCGATCGCATCGACCAGCTTTTCGGTCAGTTCGGGGCAGCTCATCTCCGGCTGCAGGTCGTAGGTGGCGACCTTGGGGCTGGGGATCAGGATGCGCTCTTCGCCAGCGAACACGTCCTCGCGTCCGCCGCTGAAGAAGAACGTCACGTGCGCGTACTTCTCGGTCTCCGCGATGCGCAGCTGGGTCAGGCCATGCTCGGCCAGCAGTTCGCCGAAGGTCTCGCGCAGGTCGTCCGGCGCGAACGCCACCGGCGCCGGCAACTTCGCGTCGTACTCGGTCAGGCAGACGAAACGCGCGAGCGCCGGCACGCGGCGTTCGAAGCCGTCGAAGGCCGGCGACACGAACGCCGCCGTCAGCTGGCGTGCGCGGTCGGCGCGGAAATTCATGAACACCACCGCATCGCCATCGGCCATCGGCCGGGCGCCGTCGATGACGGTAGGCAGCACGAACTCGTCGTTCTCGCCGCGCGCATACGCGCCTTCCAGCGCGGCCACGCCATTCGCGGCGCGGTACTCGCTCTTCGCCTCGACGATGGCATCCCATGCCAGCCGCACGCGGTCCCAGCGCTTGTCGCGGTCCATCGCGTAATAGCGGCCGCTGACCGAAGCGATGTGCGCATTGCCGAGTTTCGCGCACAGGTCCTGCAGCGCGCGCAGGCTGGGTTCGGCCGATTTCGGCGGCGTGTCGCGGCCGTCGAGGAAGGCATGTACCGCCACGCGCGGCACGCCCTGGCGCTTGGCCAGTTCCAGCATCGCGAAGATGTGCAGCTCATGGCTGTGCACGCCGCCCGGCGACAGCAGGCCGAACACGTGCAGTGTGTTCCCGCCGGCTTTCGCAGCGTCGCATGCAGCGACCAGTTCGGCGTTGGCGAAGAAGCTGCCGTCCTCGATGGCGGCATCGATGCGGGTCAGGTCCTGGTACACGATGCGGCCCGCGCCCAGGTTCATGTGGCCCACTTCCGAGTTGCCCATCTGTCCGTCGGGCAGGCCGACGTGGCGGCCTTCGGTGTGGATGAGCGTGTGCGGCGCGGTGGCCAGCAGGCGGTGCCAGTGCGGCAGTTCGGCCTGCGCCAGCGCATTGTCGGTGGGGTCTTCGCGGTGTCCCCATCCATCCAGGATCAGCAGCACGACGGGCTTGGGACGCTTCACGGACGCGGCAGTTGCGGACACGGCGGGATTCCAGTGACTTCAGGCAGATGACGATTGTAGCGAAGCATGGTGCCATCCTTGCCCGCACGCCGGCGTTTAAACCCTTGCGACTACCGGCGCATCAGACCGATACGAGACCACCCGAGAGGCAACCCCATGATCCGTCCCCGTACCGCCCTGCTGCTGACCCTGGCCCTGGCCACCACCCCCGCGCTGGCCCAGCAGGAGATCTCCAAGGTCAACGGCAGCATCACCGCCGATGCCGGCCAGGCCTATGGCGACCTGGACACCGTCAACGGCAGCATCCGCATCGGCGACGGCGCCACCGCCGAAGACGCCAGCACCGTCAACGGCGGCATTACCGTCGGCGACAAGGCCGTGGTGGAGTCGCTGGAAACCGTCAACGGCTCCATCCGCGTCGGCAAGGACGTGAACGTCCGCAAGGATGTCGAAACCGTCAACGGCAGCATCTTCATTGATCGCGGCGGCGTGGTCGGCGGCGACGTGGAGACCGTCAACGGCGCCATCGGCCTGGTGTCCACGCAGGTGGGCGGCAGCATCGAGACCGTCCGCGGCGACGTCACCGTGGGCGTCGGCTCGAAGGTGCGTGGCGGCCTGCGCGTGCAGAAGTCCACCGGCTTCTTCAACACCGACAGCAAGAAGGTGCCGCGCATCGTGATCGGCCCGAATGCCGAAGTGAACGGCCCGCTGGTGTTCGAGCGCCCCGTCGTGCTGTACGTCCACACCAGCGCCAAGATCGGCCCGGTGACCGGCGCCACCGCCAAGCCCTTCAGCACCGACACCGCGCCCACCGAGTAAGCCTTCCGCCCCCTCCCCCGCCCGCGGGGGAGGGTTGGGGTGGGGGCGCCGTCCGCGCAAAGCCTGACCCGCCGGTTACCGCTAGAATCGGGATTCCGTTCGTTGAGGAATCCCGATGTCCCGCAAGTTGATGCTGGTACTTGCCACTGCGGCCGTTTTGGCCGCGTGCAAGCAGGAAACCGCGGCACCCGCGCCCGACGCGGCCACGCCGCCACCCGCCGCCCACACCTTCACCGCCGACATCACCGAAGGCGACTTCGCCGACATGGTGAACACGCTGGCGTCGGACGAGTTCGAAGGCCGTGCGCCCGGCTCGGCCGGCGAAGAAAAGACCGCCACGTACCTCGAAGCGCAGATGAAGCGCATCGGTCTGCAGCCAGGCAACAACGGCAGCTATTTCCAGAACGTGCCGATGGTGGAGACCACCGCCGACGAAGCCGCGACCACGCTGTCGCTGACCACCTCGACCGGCAAGCGCGACCTGAAGTTCGGCACCGACTACGTCATCGGCACCCGTACCGGCCAGACCGACGTCAAGCTGGACGCCAGCGACCTGGTGTTCGTCGGCTACGGCGTCGATGCGCCGGAGCAGAAGTGGAACGACTACGCCGGCCAGGACTGGACCGGCAAGACCGTGGTGATGTTCGTCAACGATCCCGGCTTCCACAGCAAGGACGAGACGCTGTTCGGCGGCAATCGCATGACCTACTACGGACGCTGGACGTACAAGTTCGAAGAAGCCGCGCGCAAGGGCGCCGCCGCAGCCCTGATCATCCACGACACGCCCGGCGCCAGCTATGGCTGGGACGTGGTGAAGAATTCCTGGGCCGGCCCGCAGTACGACCTGCCCGCCAAGGACGATCCGGAAAAGCGCATTCCGTTGCAGGGCTGGCTGAGCGCCGACGCTGCCAAGCAGCTGTTCGCCGACGCCGGCCTGGACCTGGAAGCAGCGTACGCGAACGCCGGCAAGCGCGGCTTCAAGCCGGTGGCGCTGAAGGCGCAGGTATCCGCGTCGCTGAAGAGCAGCATCACCGAGAAGACCTCGCGCAACGTCATCGGCGTGCTGCCGGGCGCCAGCAAGCCCGACGAGGCCGTGCTGTACATGGCGCACTGGGATCACCTGGGCAAGCACGAGGGCGAGGAAGGCGACAACATCTACAACGGTGCCGTCGACAACGCGACCGGCGTGGCCGGCATCCTCGAGATCGCCGAAGCGTTCGCCCACCAGGATCCGAAACCCGACCGCTCGGTGGTGTTCGTGGCCGTCACCCTTGAGGAATCCGGCCTGCTCGGCTCCAAGTACTACGTCGCCCACCCGACCTTCCCGCTCAACAAGATCGCCGGCGTGATCAACCTCGACGCGATGAGCGTCGGCGGCAAGTCGCGCGACTTCGTGGTCACCGGCAAGGGCAACTCGCAGTTGGAAGACATGCTGAAGGTCTACGCCGACCAGCAGGGCCGCGTGCTCGCCGAAGAAGGCAACCCGGCCGGCGGCTACTACTTCCGCAGCGACCACTTCAACTTCGCCAAGGCCGGCGTGCCGGCGCTGTACGCCAAGGGCGGCAACGACCTGCTGGAAGGCGGCGTCGAGGCCGGCAAGGCGGCGAGCGAGGAGTACGCCAAGCGCTACCACCAGGCCAGCGACGAAGTGCACGACGGCTGGAAGCTGGATGGCGTGGTGCAGGACCTGCAGGCCCTGTATGGCGTAGGCAAGGACCTGGCCGTCGCCGACACCTGGCCGACCTGGTACGACGGCAACCCGTTCAAGGCTGCACGCGACAAGATGATGAAGGCGGAGCCGGCGAAGAAGTAAGTCGACGGCTGTGATGCGATGGGAAGACGGCGCCGCGAGGCGCCGTTTTCTTTTGCCCCGTTCTTGTGGGAGCGACGCCAGTCGCGATGGAGCGCTATCGATGGCCCATCGCGATTGGCGTCGCTCCCACAGAGATGGAAAGCCTCACATCGCGGTCGCCCCTCATCCGCCCTCCGGGAACCTTCTGCCCGCACGCGGGGTGAAGGGAACATCCACCCATGGACGCACAGTCGCACACCCACTACCCTGCGCCATCCTCGGAGGAAACCGCTCATGGCCATCGCTTACTGGTGCATCCTGGTCACCGCACTGCTGCCGTACCTGTGGGTCTTCATCGCCAAGCGGTCGGGCGAGCGCTACAACAACCGCAACCCGCGCGCGTGGGTGGCCAAGCAGGACGGCAACTACAAGGTGCAGCGCGCCAACGCCGCGCACCTCAACGGTTTCGAAGCGCTCCCCGCCTTTGTCGCCGGCGTGCTGATGGCGCAGCTGGCGGGCGTGCCGGCGGAGACGGTCACGCCGCTCGCCATCGCCTTCGTGGTCGCGCGAGTGCTGCATGGCGTGTTCTATCTGGCCGACAAGCAGGCGCTGCGCAGCTTCAGCTGGCTGGTCGGCATGCTGTGCGCCGTGGCGCTGATGGTGCTGGCGGCGATGCGGGTGGCGTGACGCTGGCGCTCTGTGGGAGCGACTGTAGGAGCGACGTAAGTCGCGACCGCACGCCATGGCAGCCTTCAGCGCTGCTTGGTAAGAGCATGCATCGGACAGGCTGCTCCTGGTCTGGCGATCCCGACGTTTCACTTCTGCGGTCGCGACTTACGTCGCTCCTACAGAAAGCACGGCTAGCGCAGATCGGCTTCCCAGCCGAACAGCGCATATGCCTTCAAGAACTCCGCATCCAGCGGTGCCACCGCCTCGATGCGTTCGCCGGTGGCCGGATGCGGGAACGACAGCCGCACCGCGTGCAGCAGCATGCGGTGCACGCCCTGCATGCGGAAATGGCGGTTGTGGCGGCCATCGCCGTGGCTGGTGTCGCCGATCAGGTGATGGAACGCGTGCTTGAGATGCCGGCGGATCTGGCGGAAGCGGCCGGTTTCCGGCTGGCAGCGCAGCAATGCGTAGCGTGACGATTCGAAACCGCCCGACGGCACTGGCAGTTCACCGGTCGCCAGTCGCAGGAAGCGCGTGAGCGCCGGCTTCTTCTCCGGCTTGCCCGGGCCGCCATCGATGGGGTGGTCGACGATGAAATCCGGCTCCGGCCAGCCACGGCAGACCGCCAGGTAGTCCTTCTCCACCTCGCGCGACATCAGCACCTTGCCCAGCGTGGACGCGCTGTCGCGGTCGAAGGCCACCAGCAGGCAGCCGCTGGTCGCGCGGTCCAGCCGGTGGATCAGGAAGATCGGCTTGCCGAACTGCGCGCGCAGGCGGTCGGCGACGAAATCGGTCTCGCCGCGCGCCAGCTTGCTGTCGTGCGCCATCACGCCCGCAGGCTTGTTCACCACCGCGATCTGCGCATCGGCGTACAGCACGGGCAATGCGCCCTTGTCCGCCGTGATCTCACCGTAATCCATGAATCAACCTTTCCTGCAAATCTGCGAAACTCGGGGTTCGCCGCACGCGATGGACGCCCGCGGCACCGTTGGAGGATCGTGGATGAAGTCACCCCGTTTCATTGTCGCACTCGGACTGGCCATTACGCTGGCCGTGGGCCACCCCGTCGCGCTGCAGGCGCAGACCGCCTTGCCGAAGGGCGTCGTCGCCGGCCCCAGCATCGAGGGCATCAGCGAGTACACGCTGGCCAATGGCCTGCGCGTGCTGCTGTTCCCTGATGCCACCAAGCCCACCGTGACGGTGAACCTGGTCTACAACGTCGGCTCGGTGCACGAGAACTACGGCGAGACCGGCATGGCGCACCTGCTGGAGCACCTGCTGTTCAAGGGCACGCCCACGCAATCCGACATCAGCGGCGAGATGAAGAAGCGCGGCATCGACTTCAACGCCACCACCGGGCTGGACCGCACCAACTACTTCGCCTCGTTCCCGGCCAACACCGACACCCTGGAGTGGGTGTTGAAGATGGAAGCCGACCGCATGGTCCATTCGAACGTTGCGAAGAAGGACCTCGACAGCGAGATGACCGTGGTCCGCAACGAGCTGGAGGCCGGCGAGAACAATCCCGGCGGCGTGCTGTTCCAGCGCATCCGTTCCACCGCCTTCCTGTGGCACAACTATGGCAACACCACCATCGGCGCGCGCAGCGACGTGGAGGGCGTGCCGATCGACAAGCTGCAGGCGTTCTACCGCCAGTGGTACCAGCCGGACAACGCCACCCTGATCGTCGCGGGCCGCATCGACACCGCCGACGTGCTGTCGCGCATCGCCCGCCACTTCGGCCCGGTAAAGAGACCCGCGCGTGCGCTGCCACGCTTCTACACCGTCGAACCTGCGCAGGACGGCGAGCGCGAGGTCACCGTGCGCCGCGTCGGCAACCTGCGCCTGGTCGCCGCCGCCTACCACGTGCCGGCCGTCGCGCACGCCGACAACGCGCCCTTGAACGTGCTGGCGAACGTGCTGGGCCATACGCCTGGCGGACGCCTGCACAAGGCGCTGGTCGAAGGCAAGCTGGCGGCCGGCAGCGGCGCCAACGCCGAGTCGATGCGCGACCCGGGCCTGCTCACCGCCGTCGCCGTCATTCCGAACGATGGCGATGCGAAGAAGACCGAAGCCGAACTGCTGAAGCAGGTGGAACAGATCGCCGCGCACCCCGTCACCGAGCAGGAAGTGGACGAGGCCAAGCAGCGCATCGGCAATGCCTACGACCTCTACTTCACCGACGTCAACGCAGTCGGCATGGGCCTGTCGGAATTCCAGTCCGCCGGCGACTGGCGCCTGCTGTTCACCAGCCGCGACGCGATCGAGAAGGTCACCGCTGCCGACGTCAACCGCGTCGCCGCGACCTATCTGAAATCGAGCAACCGCACGCTGGGCCGCTTCATCCCCAGCGAGACGCCGGACCGCGTGGAGATTCCCGCCGCGCCCGCCGTCGCCACCCTGGTGGACGGTTACACCGGCCGTGCCGCGGTCACCGCCGGCGAACAGTTCGATCCTTCGCCGCAGAACATCGAAGCGCGCACGCAGACCTTCACCCTGGGGAAGGCGCTGCGCGTGTCGCTGCTACCGAAGAAGACCCGCGGCGGCACGGTGGTCGTCGACGCCAACTTCCGTTTCGCCGACGAAGCCGCATTGACTGGCCGCGAAGGCGCCGCCGGCATGGCCGGGGCGATGCTGATGCGCGGCAGCAGGACCATGACGCGCACGCAAATCGACCAGCGCCTTGAGCAGCTGAAGACGCAGGGCAACATCAGCGGCAGCCTGCAGGGCGCGGCCATCGGCCTGCAGACGCGGCGCGAATACCTGGCCGATGCGCTGGCGCTGGCGGCCGATGTGTTGCGCAACCCGGCGTTCCCGCAGGACGAGTTCGAGCAGCTGCGCGTGCAGGCGCTGACCGGCATGGAAGCGTCGCGCCAGGAACCGGGCGCGATCGCCGGCCGCGCACTGGCGCAGTACTTCGATCCGTGGCCGGCCGGCCATCCGCTGCGCAACCGCACACTGGACGAGTCTCTGGCAATGATGAAGGCGCTGAAGATCGACGACGTGCGCGCATTCCATCGCGACCTCTACGGCACGTCCGAGGGTGAGATCGCCATCGTCGGCGACTTCGACCCGGTCGCCGTGCGTGCGCAGCTGGAGCAGCTGTTCGCCGGCTGGCAGGCGGGCACGCCGTATGCGTCCATCGATACGCGCTACACGAACGTCGCAGCCAGGCAGCAGCGCTTCGAAACACCGGACAAGCCCAACGCCGTGCTGCTGGCGCGGCAGAACCTGTCGTTGCGCGTGACCGACCCCGACTATCCCGCGATGATCGTCGCCAACCGCATCTTCGGCGGTGGCGCGCTGAAGTCGCGCCTGGGCGACCGCATCCGCCAGCAGGAAGGCCTCAGCTACGGCGTCTCCAGCGGCATCCGCGCGGACGACAGCCGCGGCGGCCAGGACGATGCCGGCAGCTTTACCGTGCAGGCCATCGCCGCGCCGGAGAACATGGCCAAGGTCGAAGCGCTGGTGCGCGAGGAACTGGACAAGCTGCTGAAGGACGGCGTCACCGCCGACGAGCTGAAGGATGCCGTTGCCGGCACGCTGACCGAACGCCAGCAGGCCCGCGCCGAGGACGGCACCATCGCCGGCATGCTGACCGACCAGCTGTACTTCGGCCGCACCATGCAGTTCACCACCGAGCTGGACGCGAAGTACGCGGCGTTGACCCGCGAGCAGGTCAATGCCGCGATCCGCAAGCACCTAAAGCCGGAGGCGCTGAGCGTATTCGTCGCCGGTGATTTCGCCAAGGCGGCGAGCACGTCGGCAGCGGCTTCGAGGGCCACCCCATGAGCGAGTACCCCGACACGAAGCGGGAAGCAGCCCTCGCCCGCTGGCAGAAGATCCGCGAGCTGGGGCCGCTGCGCTTCATCGTGCTCCGCGGCATGCTGGGCTGGGGCCTCACCACCGCCCTGCTGTGGTGCGGCTTGATGACGGTGTTCACCGACAGGGAGTTCGTGCCGCTACTGACGGCTGCGCTGATCGGCTTCCCCATCTGCGGCCTGGTCTGGGGTGGCGCGATGTGGTTCATGGCGGAGAAACATCGCGAGCGTTCGGAACGCTGACGAAGCACGCGCCTGACGGTTCGCAGCATCGACGACGGCCCGGCGAGGGGCCATTTTTTTTGCCGCATGTGCGGATGTTCTCCGCGCCGCCGGAAACCTTTGCTGCCGTGGGCGCGACGTGAGTCGCGATGAAGCGCTACCGATAGCCCATCGCGACTCACGTCGCTCCCACAAGAACCTCATGCCACGCCTGATCATCATGACGCGTCGAGCGTCACCCCACCCCCTCGCCCCGTGCAACGGGGAGAGGGGAGAGGGGAAGGCAAGACGAGCCCCATCGCTCGCACATTGCGCCCCGTGCACAAGGCTCGGAGCTCGATCAAGGGGGCTCCGGGTCCGATCTCGGACCTCGAGCCTTACGGCAACCGCAGCGTCACCATCACCGGGAAGTGATCGGACGGATAGCGACCGTTCCAGCGCGTCGTCACCGAGGCGACCGATTCCAGCTGCACGCCTCGTACGAAGATCCAGTCGATGCGCTTGTCGGCCTGGCCGGTGAACCCGTGGAACGTAGCGTCGCTGCCATCCACGCGCGGGGCGATCGTCCACGCATCCTGCAGCGCGCGTGCCAACACCGCATGCACTTCACTGTCGGGCGTGGTGTTGAAGTCGCCGGTCAGCACCACCGGCACGCCGGCCGGCAACGTGGCCAGGCGCGCGGCGATGGCCTGCGCTCCCTTCACCCGCGCGGCCTCGTCCTGCTCGCGGTACGGCAGGTGGGTGTTGAACAGGTAGAAGCGCTTGTGGTCGCCGAGGCGCTCGAACAATGCCCACGTCACCAGTCGCGGATGCGGGTGGTGCCAGGTGATGCTGCCGGGTACGTCGGGCGTGTCGGACAGCCAGAAGTCGCCGGACTCCACCACCTTCAACCGGTCCTTGTTGTAGAACACGCCCATGTGCTCGCCACCGCCATCGACCTCCCGCCCGCGACCGAACCAGGCGTACTGCGGCAGCTCCCGCGCGAGATAGTCGGCCTGCGTCTTCACCAGTTCCTGCAGGCCGATCACGTCCGGTGCCTGCTCGCGCAGCATGCGCACCGCCAGCGGCTTGCGCGTCTCCCAGTAGTCCACGCCGTCGCTCTCGGCGGGCAAGCGGATGTTGAAGCTCATCACGGAAAGCGGCGTGTCGTCCGCCGCGGATAAACCGGTACTGAAACCGGCTGCCACCACCAGCGCCAGCCATGCGATGCCACGTGCGATCCTCTTCATGCGCGCCTCGTCCACGGGAACCGGCCGCAGTATAGGCCGCGCGCACGACCGTCACGCATCAGGGAGAGATCATCATGTCGTTGCTCATCGCCACACTGTTCGCCTTCTCCGGACAAGCCGGCGCCCACGATCCGTACTACCTGGACCGCACCATCAACAGCGCCAACGATCTGGTGGGCTGGTGTCGTGCCGAGGCCGAAGCGCGCTATGCCGCACGCAGCATGCCGACCTACCAATGGACGTCGTCGCAGGTCGATCGCGGCAACACCCTGTTCGTTGAAGGCAAGCTGCGCGCGGACGGCCAGGATGCCATCGTCCGCTGCAGCGTCACCCGTGGCGCGCAGCTGCGCTATGCCAGCATCCAGATCGACGATGCCAGGATCCGCTGAATGATGCAGCCCCTCGTCCTTCTGCTGGCCTTGGCGTCTGCGCCCGATCCGGACATGCCGCATTCGATCCCGGACAACACGACCGCCTGCGTCGTGCAACGCCTGAAACCCTTCATGAGTCCCTACGGTATCCGGCAGGCGTGGCCGGTGATGGCTTCACCGCCGCCCGAGCTGCTGAACACACTGGGTTCGCCGATGTCGGACATGGGCCACATCGCCGACGGCTACCAGCAGTTCCTGCACGTCGATGCGCAGGCACGTGCGGTCTACGTGGTGGAGCAGGGTGGCTTCGCTGGCACCACGAAGGTGTTCGGGCCATTGCCGCTGCCGCGCTGCGCGCCAGACGCGCCTCCCGCATCGACGAGGCCACGCTGAGGTACGCGGCATCGCGGGTGCGGCTTATGCCGAGCGACGCTGAGCGCCGTGCTTGCCCTCGGCGATCTCTTCGACCAGCTTCGCGCAGAACGCCGGCAGATCTTTCGGCGTGCGACTGGTGACCAGGCCCTTGTCGACGACGACCTCATCGTCCTTCCAGGTCGCGCCGGCGTTTTCGAGATCCTTGCGGATGTTCGGCACCGAGGTGATCGTGCGGCCTTTCAGCACATCGGCGTTGGCGAGTACCCACGGCCCGTGGCAGATCGCGCCGACCGGCTTGCCCGCCTCGAAGAAGCCGCGCGTAAAGGCGAGCGCCTTGTCGTCAACGCGCAACGCGTCCGGGTTGAACAGACCGCCCGGGATGACCAGCGCATCGTAGTCCTGCGCGCTGACGTCGGACAGCACGCGGTCGACGGGGATTTCGTCGCCCTTGTCGAAGTGCTCGAAGCCCTGGATGCGTCCACTTTCCAGCGAAACGACGTCGACCTGCGCGTCGTGCTCCTTCAGCGCACGCATCGGCTCGATCAGTTCGGATTGCTCGAAACCGTCGGTGGCGAGGATGGCGACGCGTTTGCCGGTCAAGTGGCTCATGGGAAGACTCCCGTGCGAATGAACCATTACCGTAGCGTGCGCCATGCGCACGTCACGCGAAAGAATCGTTGCGGCCGCGTCAACACCCATCGCCGGCATGATTCAATGGCGCCCCCGCTCATGGAGCCGCACCCATGCCGAACCGCACGATCATCGTGCTGCGCAGCGCGCTGGGACTGGTGCTCGCCATCGCCGCGATCCCCGTCGTCAATCTGGCGGGCGGCGAACTGGCCGGCGTACTGGTACTGCCGCGCGGCGGCGATGCGCGTCTGGCCTACGACCTGCTGTGGGTCTTCCTGGCCGGAGTCGTCGGCAGTGTGTTGATGGTGGGCGTCGCAGCCGTGTCGAAGACCGCGCATGCATGGGCGATCTTCGTGCTCTACCTGGGCCTGGACCTGTACGTGACCGTGATGGCGTGGGACGACTTCCCGCGCTGGTTCACCCTCGGCTGTCTGCTGACGTTGCCGCTGCAGGTGTGGCTGGGCTGGTGGCTGGTGATGAAGCGAGGAGCGAACGCGAAGAAGTGAGTGGGCTTTCGCTCACTCCTCACTTCTCTTCACTCGTTCCTGCCTCACCGCCTGGGCCACGCCGCCAGCAGCGCCCACAGTCCGCCGATGCCGGCGATCCACGCAGCGGCCGGTACGTCGAACACGCTCGGACCACCGGCCTCCAGCCCGTACAGCACCGCAGCGACGATCAGCAGGCCGACACCGAGGATGGCGGCAACGACGCGGCGCTGCATGCCCTTCATCGTCTGCGCGAGATCTGCAAGGTCCTTCGAGCGCATCGCCAGTTCATGCCGCCCGTCCACCTGCTGGCTGAGCCACGCATGCACCAGCCGCGGCATGTCCGGCGCGTGCGTCATGATCTCCGGCAGGCGCTTGCGGAATTCCTGCGCGGCGCGCTGCGGGCTGTAGCGCTCCAGCAGGATGCGCTCCAGCACCGGTCGGGCGACCGCCCAGATGTCGATCTGCGGGTCCAGCTGGCGGCCGACGCCCTCGATGTTGAGCAGGGTCTTCTGCAGCAGGATCAGCTGCGGCTGCAGCGTCAGCTCGTAGCGCTGCGCGGTGCGGAACAGCTTGGCCAACACCTCGGCCAGCGAGATCTCGCTGAGCGGGCGGGTGAAGTAGGGTTCGCACACGGCGCGCGCAGCGGCTTCCAGTTCATCGATGCGGATATGCGCCGGCATCCAGCCGGCCTGCACGTGCAGTTCGGCGATGCGGCGGTAGTCGCGGTTGAAGATCGCCATGAAATTCTCGGCGAGCCAATACTGATCGTCGCGCGAGAGCTGCCCCATGATGCCGAAGTCGAGCGCGATGAAGCGTGGATCGGTCTTGCGTTCCGGATCGACCCAGATGTTGCCGGCGTGCGCGTCGGCATGGAAGAAATTGTCGCGGAACACCTGCTGGTAGAACACGCGCACGCCCTTGGCGGCGAGCGCCCGGCGGTCGATGCCGGCGGCATCGAGGGCGGCGATGTCGTCGGACGGGATGCCGCGCACGCGCTCCATCGTCATCGCGCGTTCGGCGGTATGCGACCAGATCACCTCAGGCACGTACAGGTCCGGCGACTCCGACCAGTTGCGCCGCAGCAGGCTGGCGTTGCCGGCCTCGCGCTGCAGGTCGAGTTCGGCCGCCAGCGTGTTCTCGATTTCGGCGACGATCTCGCGCGGGCGGATCTTGTCGGCGCTGGGATGCGCGCGCTCGACGATGGCGGCCACGCTTTCCAGCAGCGCGATGTCGCCGGCGATCTGCTTGCGGATGTCGGGGCGCAGCACCTTGACCACCACTTCGCGACCGCCTGGCAGCGTCGCCGCATGCACCTGCGCGATGGACGCTGATGCCAGCGGCGTGGTGTCGAACTGTTCGAACGCTTCGTGGATCGGGCGACCGAGTTCTTCTTCGACCAGCGCGCGCGCGCGGTCGCCATCGAATGGCGCCACCCGGTCCTGCAGCAGCGTCAGCTCTTCGGCGATGTCGGGCGGGATCAGGTCGCGCCGCGTGGACAGGATCTGCCCGAACTTGACGAAGATCGGACCGAGTTCCTGCAGTGCCAGGCGCAGGCGCGCGCCTCGCGGCTGCGCGGCGATTTCGGCCGATGCGCGTGGCACGAACGGGCGACCGAGTTTCAGCCAGCGCTCGACCGGCGTGCCATCAAGCAGGTCGTCGAGGCGGTAGCGGAGCAGCACCCGGCCGATGCGGCTGGCGCGCAGCACCGACTTCATGCGCGCTGCTCCACGCGGGCGGCCAGGCGACCGACGCGCACGGCCAAGCGCTCGACGTCGTCGCGGATCGCGTCGACGTCGTCGTGGAAGGCATTGAGTTCGTCGCGGCCGACGACGTCGCGCGACTCCTCGGTGATGTAGTCGGCGGCGGATTCCGCCAGGTTGCCGGCGGTGGCGCGCATCTGCTGCAGACCGCCGCGGACCGCGCTGGCGACCTGGACGCCGATCACGTCGCCGAACACACGGGTGAACGGCAGCGACCAGTCGGGATCGAAGCGCGTGGCGAGCGTTTGCAGGCGGCGTGCCAAGTCGGCATCGCCCGACACCTTGACCTTGCCCACCGGCGTCGCGTGGTCACGGCGGAGGAACGGCAGCTGCCCGAGCAGGCCACCGAGCGTGCTGCGCACGGCGAGATCGGCTTCGAGGACTTCGCTGGCCGGCCCCACCTGCAGGCGACCGCCGCCAACGATGATGTCCATCGCCAGCGGTGGTCCATCGACCTGCAACTGGATGCGACGACCTTCGAGCGGTCGCAGTGCCGCGGCGGTGTCGGGATCCAGCGTCAACGCATGGTTGAGCGCGGCTTCCAGCGCACGGCCGGCGAGTGGCTTGAGGGCATCGAACGGAGACAGGTCCATGCCGCCATTCTAGCGGCAAAGCCCGGACGCCCTGCCCGCCCGTCTGCCTGCATCGTGCAGTGCTCGGGGCGGGCTCGACGGCATCCTGCCGTCCCGGCGGAGACGAACAGGGACGACGTCAGACGCGCTTGCCACGCAGCAGCGAGATGATCGCCAGGATCACGAACACGACGAACAGCACCCACGCGATGTTGGTGGCGGCGCCGGCGATGCCGCTGAAACCAAGCACGGCCGCGATGAGGGCGATGACGAAGAAGATGACGGCGTAGCGCAGCATGGGAACTCCCTTTGGCATGTGGCCAGTGGTACAGCCGGTAGTGGCGTGGGGCCATGCTGGAGCGCGCGAAGTCACGGGCGCGTGATTGCCCGCGGCGCCCGGAAGGAAAAACTTCAGCGTCGTGATCCGTGCGTGAAGGCCGTTGCCGGTTGTAGGAGGGGCTTTAGCTCCGACCGCTTTTCGCCACCATTGAACCATTCACTATCCCTGCCGCGCGGCGGCGCGCTCATCTGCCTGCACGCGAATGATGCGCGTGGGCGCGGGCTAGAGCCCCTCCTACACAGGATGGTCACGCAACCAGGCGCGCAGGCGCTCGAACCCTTCGTCCATCGACACGCGCGGCACGTAGCCGAAGTCGCGCCGCGCCGGCGCCATGTCGTACCAGTGCGCGGTGCTGAGCTGTTCGGCCAGGAAGCGCGTCATCGGCGGTTCGCCCTTCAGCGGCAGCACGGTCCACAGCGTCTCGCACACGGCGCCGATGCGGTACGCCGCCTTGAACGACAGGTGCTTGTCCGCACGCGGTGCACCCGCGGTGTCCAGCAGCGCATTGAGCAGCTTGCGCATCGGCCACGGCTCGCCATTGGAGATGAAATAGGCCTTGCCGGCGCACGCGGCACCGGGCGCGAGATGCTCGAAGGCATCGAAGTGCGCCTGCGCGGCGTTGTCGATGTAGGTGGTGTCGACATGGTTCTCGCCACTGCCGACGATGCGCAGGCGACCGGCGCGCGCGCGCGACACCAGCCGCGGCAGGATCTGGTGGTCGCCGGGACCCCAGATCAGGCGCGGCCGCAGTGCCACCGTCGCCAGCGTGGCGTCATTGGCGGCGAGTACCGCCTTCTCCGCGATCATCTTGGTGGTGGCGTACGGCGCCTTGAAGCCCTCGCCGTACGGCACGTCGGCCGCGCTGCTGCCTTCCACCGGATGCGTGGCGCGATGCGTCACGCTGGGCGTGGAGGTGTAGACGAGGCGACCGATCCCATGCGTGCGGCAGGCATCCAGCACGTTCTGTGTGCCGACCACGTTGGCGTCGTGGTAGCTCCTGTAACTCCCCCACGCACCGGCCTTGGCCGCGTTGTGGAAGATCGCATCCATGCCTGCGGCGGCATGCATCACCGCATGGCCGTCGGCCAGGTCGCCCTGCACCTGCCCCACGCCAAGTTCGCGCAGCGCCGGATAGTTACCCCGGTTGAAGCTGATGACCTCATGCCCGCGCTCCACCAGGCCACTGCACAGCGCCTGGCCGAGGAAACCGCCGCCGCCGGTGACGAGGATCTTCATGCGTGCTGCTCCAGATGCGTTGTCGCCCACACGGCCAATTTCTCGCGGCCGATCTTGGCGTTGTGGCGGATGTCGACCGGGAAGCCGGGATGCGCCACGTACGCCGTGATGCGTGCGGTATGCGGATGACGCGTGGCGATGGTGCGCAGGTCGGCCTCGATGCGCAGCGGGTCGGCGCTGACGCCGGGCTGCAGTTCGTAGCAGAGCACGGGCTGCTGGCGCCCTGCTTCGCCGATGCCGACCAGCGCGGTGCGACGTACCTGCGGATGCGTGTTGAAGACCGGCTCCACCTGCTCGGTGTAGAGCGGACCGTCGACGGTTTCCACGCGCTGCGTCTTGCGGCCGCAGAACCACAACCGGCCTTCACCGTCGAACCAGCCGACATCGCCCATGCGGTGCACGATGCGCTCGCGGCCGCCGGCCTGCGCTTCGCGGATCTTGGCGATGCGGGTGGCGGCGTCGCGGCGGAAGTAGGTGTCGGTGGCGGTGGGGCCGGCGACGGTGATCTCGCCCACTTCGCCATCGGGCAACACCTCGACGCCGGCCCAGTCGGCAATGGCGTCATCGGTGATGCGGATGATGCGGACCTCGTTCGGCGACACGGCGCGGCCGACACAGGTGCCGGCGCCGGCTTCGGTCGCGGCGCGCGTGGCGTCCAGTTCACGACCTTCGATGACGGCCACCGGCAGGCATTCGGTGGCGCCGTACGGCGTCCAGAATTGTCCCGTGTCCGGCAGCAGCGTGCGGATCCTGGCGACCACATCCGGCGGCACCGGCGCGCCGGCCGAGGTCACGCGCTGCACGCCCGGAAGTGGCTGTCCATGGTCGGCCAGCACTTTCATCAGCGCCGGCGAACCAAACAGCTGGGTCACGCCGAAGCGCGCGATGGCCGCGTGCAGCTTCTCCGGATCGGCACTCGCGGGACGCGTGGGATCCATGTCGGGGATCACCGAGGTCAGCCCGAGCGCGGGATCGAACAGCGCGAACGGCGGGAATGTCGGCAGGTCGACACCGCCGGGCTGCATGCCGAAGGCGTTGCGCAGCAGCTCGATCTGCGCGACGAAATGGCGGTGGCGGTAGACCACGCCCTTCGGCACGCCGGTGGAGCCGCTGGTGAACAGGATGCCGGCCACGTCATCGGGCGAGGTGTCCGCCAACTGCGGACCCGCGCCCGCGCCACGCGCTTCGATCTTCGCCAGTGTGGTGCCGCCCCAGCCCCAGCGCGTGCCGACGGTGACGATCTTCGTCGCCGACCTGGCCCAGCGCAGCAGGCAGCGAGCGAACTGGGCCAGCGGGATGCCGATGAAGGCGTCGGGTTCGGCCTCGTCCAGGCACTGCTTCAGCGCGCGGCGATCAATGCCGGGATCGACCAGCACCGGCACGGCGCCCGCCTTGAACAGCGCGAACATCAGCAGGAAGAACTCCGGCGTGGGCCGCACCATCACCACGGTGCGCGTGCCACGGCCGATGCCGTAGGCGCCCAGCCCGGCGGCGATGGCGTCGCTGCGCGCGTCCAGCTGCGCGTAGGTCAGCTCGCGGGTGTAACGGCCGGCGCGGTCGGGACAGCGCATGGCCACGCGTTCGGGCTGCTCGCGGGCCAGTCGCGGAAGACTGGCGGCGATGTTGCACGGATCGGTCATGCGGCCATTGTCGCCGCTGGACGGTACTTGCGTCAGCCGCCGGCGTTGGCAGAATGCGCGTCCCGCCCGCGCCCCGACGCCAGCCCACGCCGATGCACCCCTGCCTGACCTGCGGCGCCTGCTGCGCCCACTTCCGCGTCAGCTTCCACTGGAGCGAGGCGGACCCCGACCAAGGCGGCGTGGTGCCGATCGGACTGACCGAGCCGCTGCGCGTGCACGAGCGCGTGATGCGCGGCACCTCGCGGAAAAGCCCGTGGTGCGTGGCGCTGGACGCCGACATCGGCCGCTACAGCCGTTGCACGATCCACGACCGGCGCCCGTCGGTATGCGCGCTGGTGCCGGCGTCGCTGGAGTTCGGCGAACGCAGCGTGCAATGCGACAAGGCACGGCTGGCGCATGGCCTGCCGTTGCTGGTGGAAGCGGACTGGGTGGGCGTGATGGAAGCGGAGAAAAATCCGTTGCCGGAGACTTAGTCCTTCTCCCCTCGTGGGAGAAGAGCCTGCCCCGTACTCGATACGGGGTGGCGCGCAGCGTCGGATGAAGGGAGGCGAGCGCAGCGAGCCACTCGGACACCCATCAAACAACGCAACAACAAGAGCGCCCCTCATCCGCCTTCGGCACCTTCTCCCCGCGAAGGCCTCGCCCCGTGGGGACAAGGATTCAATCGAGCGGATGGCGATCCAGGAAGTCCCGGATCAGCGGCACCAGGATCTCGTGCTTGTCTTCCAGCACGTAGTGGCCGGCGTCTTCGTACGCATGCACTTCGGCATTCGGCAGCGCAGCGCGGAAGCCGTCGAGGAAGTGCTTGTCGAACACGAAGTCCTTCAGGCCCCAACCTAGGAACACCGGGCGATCCGCGAACGACGGCAGCGCCTTGCCTGCCGCCTCGAGCAGCGACCACGCCTTGTCCTGCGGGCCCAGCGGGATGTCCTGCATGAAGCGGATGGTGGCGATGCGGTTCGCCCAGGTGTCGTACGGGGACACGTACGCGCGGCGCACGTCGGCCGGCATGCGCCGCTCCACGCCGATCCACGAGGCGCCGGCGGAGAACGCGTTGAAGCCGCGGATGACCCACTCGCCGATGGTCCAGTCGCGGCCCAGCCCGATCTGCCACGGCATCGCCTTCGCAGCTGGTATCGGGAACGCCGCGGTGTTGGTGACCACCAGCCGCTTCACCTGCGCCGCGTGCGAGAGCGCCCAGCCGAAGCCGATCATGCCGCCCCAGTCGTGCACGGCCAGCGTCACCGGGCCGGTGACGCCGAGGTGCTTGAGCAGCGCGGCGACGTCGTCCACGCGCGACTGCAGGGTGTACTCGTAGCGGCTGTCGTCCGGTTTGTCCGACAGACCCATGCCGATATGGTCGGGCACAATGCAGCGGTACTTGTCCGATAGCCCGGCCACCAGCGTGCGCCAGTAATAACTCCACGACGGATTGCCGTGCAGCATCATCACCACCTCGCCGTCACGCGGACCTTCGTCGAGGTAGTTCATCGACAGGCCCGGACGGACCTCGAAGCGCTTGGGATGGGGGGGATAGCCGGGAAGGTTCATCGTTAATCTCTTCGTTTGAGGCTTTACAGCAACGAAAGCTGATTGCCGCCCTCGTCGCGAAGGACCTCCGCACGACGAATCATCTGCTGGACATCTGCGACTGCATGGATCGCCACCAGTTCCACTTCGGGGTGCTCATTCGCAAACACGCGGAAGATTTCATCCGCAAAAGCCTGGCCGATGGTCGTGACGCCTTCGAAGTCCAGCATGACGCAACGGAATCGTTCGACCCGTCGCAGCAGCCGCTTGGCTTGCGATCGGGATATCAGGTTTTCGTCCCCTACCTTTGCCAGACGGACGGGCACGACCGTCTTCGCGAATGCGTATTCGTCCGGACCACTGGAGAATTCGGCGAAAACCTCTCGTGCAGTTCGTGGCGAGTCCATTGCGATCGTCATGCGCACCGCCGTACCCCCCACGTCGGCGGTTTCGTCGATGTCCAGAAGAATGTCATCCGGCTCATTAGCGTCATGGTCGAATACCAACTCCCCTGACTCGATCTCGAAATGATCGAACATGCGGGAAGTAAAAAAGACACCTTCACCGGAATGACGCCGGGGATCTGTCGTGAGCTTGCCCTTGGATAGCTCAAGTAGCGCGAGGCGCTCGTCCGGCAGCGCCAACGCCCTGGTGATCTTGCGGAAGATCCCGACACCGTCATCAATGACAGATAGACAGACTTGACCATTCTTCATGGCTACCACGACGTGTACGTCACTGCCTTCCGAATGATCTATCGCGTTGTTAACCATCTCCGTGATCGCGTGGTGGCATATGTCCAGTACGTTACCTGCCAGGCGGCGCAGCAGCGGCGACACATCACGCGACCAGACTTGGTCTTCCTGAAGGCCGTTCAGCGCATACCGGAACTCCACGTAGAAATTGCTACCTCGCCGATACGTGGGACGTGTCGTTCCCTCCTTGTCGAGGAAGCCCTGATCGGCCAATGCGCGCGCGCGCGAGGCCACCGCGGTGCGACTCAGCCCCAATGCTTCGGCGGCCACCCGCACCAGATCCTGCGGATGATCGTCGACCAGGCTCAGTAGAGCTTTCTCGATTTCTTGGGAGCGGTCTGGGCGTGCCATGGACCGATTGTAAAGTTAAGCGGCCTTATTTGAAAGTTAACCGCTCTAACTTAAAAGATATTCTCGCAATACAGAGAGATTTACCACTCCACCTCGGCCATCGTGCAGTTCAGGCCCGAGCCGATGCCGAGCAGGGCGATGCGGTCGCCTTTCTTCAGCTTGCCCAGTTCCTTCAGCTTGCTCAGCACGATCGGCACGCTGGCCGGGCCGATGTTGCCGTGCTCGGTGAAGATGGTCATGACCTTCTTCGGGTCGATGCCGAAGGACTTCACGAACGCCTGCGTGTGCGGGCGGCTGACCTGGTGGATGACGAACTGGTCCAGCTCGTCGACGGCCCAGCCCAGCGCGACCTTGGCGGCGGCGAACGTCTTGGTGGCCAGCTTCATGCCCTCGATCAGCAGCATGCGGGTATCGGTGACCATGCGGTCCAGGTTGCCGCGGCAGAGCTTGTTCCACTCGGTCGCCGAGCGGGTCACGCCGCCCTTGTAGCGCGGCGCTTCCGGGGCCAGCGCGCGGCGCGTCAGCACCATCGCCACGGCACCGCAGCCCAGGGTCAGGGCGGCGAGTTCGTCGCGGAACTGCTGCTCGGTGACATCGGGGGCGTTGAGGCGCTCGATGGTCTTTTCATAGACCAGGTTGGCGGTCTCCCCATCGACGACCAGGGCGTAGTCGATCTCGTCGCGCTCCAGCATGCGGGCGGCGATGTCCATGCCGTTGATGAAGGCGAGGCAGGCGTTGGCCACGTCGAAGGTCTGGCAGTGATCGCTTACGCCCAGGTTGCCGCAGACGATGCTGGCCGTGGACGGCTCCAGGTAGTCGCGGCTGACCGAGGTGTTGACGACCAGTCCGATCTTGTCGGCGCCGATGCCGGCGTCGAGCAGCGCCTTCCTGGCCGCCAGCGTGGCGGCGTCGGAGGCCTGCACGTCTGCGTCCCACAGGCGTCGGGCGTGCACGCCGGCGACGTCGTTCAACACATCCGTCTTGATGCCCAGGCGGTCGAGCGTGGGCTGCAGGCGCGCGTTGATTTCGTCGGACGTCAGCGTGTGCGGCGCATCGATATGCGCCAGTCCCGCGATGGAGACATTCTTGAAGAGCATCGAGGTTAGCGCCAAGGCTCAGGCGAGGGGGCCGACAAGGGTAACGACTTCGCGCCTTCACCGCATCTTTACGGATGCGCCGCGCCCCGCGAATCGATCCGAAAACTGTGACTCAGTTCACAATTAACGTCCGCAGCGGTAGGCCGCGAACCGCTGCTCGCCATTGGCCGGATCGCCCAGCGCCTGCAGCGTATTGGCCTGCAGGCCGGGAGCCTCGTTGCGGGCCAGGGTTTCCAGTTCGTCCCGGACACGCAGGGCGTTGCGCTCATAGAAGGCCACGCTGTCCTTGACCGACACCGAGACCTCGCCGCGCTTCTCGCAGCCCGACGGCATGGCGCCGGCAGCCACCACGCGGACGTCGCGGGCGGTCGGAGCCAGGTGGACCCAGGTGCAGGCGGACAGCAGCACGGCGGAAGCGGCGGCAAGCAGGACAACACGCATCGGGGTCACCTTGGAATGTGAGTCGGGGCCATTCTGGCCGATGCCGGATGAATCGAGGCGGGCCATGCGCCGCCCCTCGGCGGAGAGGCGGCGGCGTGTCGCGTCATCGCCCTGGCGCGTTGCGACGCGCTCAGGGCCGATGACAGCGGGTCACTTGGTGGGGCGCACCTTGCCGTCGGCGTCCAGCTCCACCGCTTCGCCCAGTTGCAGCGCGCGGACCGGTTCGCCGACCTTGGACAGGTCGCCCACCACCACCCATGTCAGTGAGGACGGGGACAGCGTGGCGGCCGCCTTGGCGACATCGGCGGCGCCAATGGCGTCGTTGCGGGCCTTGTACTGCACGATGTAGTCGTCCGGGCGGCCGTAGCGCTGGTTGGAGGCGATCTGGCTCAGCACGGCCGAGGCGGTTTCGTACGCGCCCGGCAGTTCCAGGGTGTTGGAGGCGCGGACCTTGGTGATCTCCTCCGGCGTGGCGGGTGCCTGGCCGGTGGCGAACTGGCTGATCTCCTTCTGCAGTTCCTTCATCGAATCGGCGGTGCGGTCGCTCTGCACGGCGGCGCTGGCCCACCAGGGACGCTGGCCCAGGGTGTTGCGCGCACCGCTGTAGGAACCGTAGGCCCAGTGCTTGTCCTCACGCAGGTTGGAGTTGAGGCGCGAGGTGAACTGCCCGCCCAGCACGCCGTTGGCGAAGTCGAAGTCGATCGTGCCGGCGTCGCCGGTGGGCGGCACCAGCTGCGCGGCATAGACGTTCGACTGGATGGCGCCGGGCTGGTCGATCAGGAACACGCGCGGCTTGGCGGCGTTGGCGACCTTGGGCACGGCCGCCAGCTTCGGCGCGTTCGGTGCGGCTTTCCAGTCGCCCAGGCGGGCTTCCAGCAGCGGCACGATCTCGGCCAGCGTGGTGTCGCCGACGATGGTGATACGGGCCTGGTCCGGCTGCAGCCAGTCGCGGTGGAAGGCGACCAGATCGTCGCGGGTCAGCGAGGCGATCGACGCTTCGGTGCCCGACCCGGTGAACGGGATCGCGTACGGATGGCCCGCGCCGTACAGCAGCGGCGGCAGGGTGCGCAGCGCGGCGGTCTGCGGACGCGCCTTCTCCTGCTTGATGCCCGCGATCCAGGTGGCGCGCACGCGCTCCACTTCCGCCGGAGCGAAGGTCGGACGGCGCAGCACGTCGGCCAGCAGGTCCAGCGAGGGCGCCAGCTTGTCGGTCAGCGCCGACAGCCCGACCGAGGCCGAGTCCAGACCGGCACCGGTGGTCAGTTCCGCACCCAGCGCTTCCTTGCGGGCGGCGAAATCGAGGGCGCCGTACTCGCCGGCGCCCTCGTCCATCATCTGCAGCGCGAAGCTGGCGGTGCCGAGCTTCTTGCCGACGTCGGCGGCATATCCGCCCGGGAACTCGACGTTGATCTGCACCACCGGGGTCTCGTGGCGCTCGGCCAGCGCGACCTGCATGCCGTTGGACAGCGTGGCGCGATGCACGGCGGGGAACTTCAGGTCGGGGAACGTGGTGGTCTTCGGCACGCCGGCACTGCGGTCGACCGTGCTGGCGATGGTCTTGAACTTCGGATCCACCTTCGGGGTGGCCGCCGGCGTGGTGGCCGGCGCCGCGAACACGGTCTCCGGCAATGCCGAAGCCGGGGTCTCGCTCGGCTGCACCAGGATGGTGTGCGATCCGCCGCTCAGCCACTTCTTCGCCGCCGCCTGCACCTCGGCCGGCGTGGCGCTGGCGTAGATGGCCAAGTCTTCCTTGTAGCAGTCGGGCTTGCTCTGGTAGACGGCGCAGGAAGCCAGCACGTCGGACTTGCCGCCGAAGCCGCCGATGCGCTCGATGCCGCGCACGAAGGCGGCCACGCCGGACACCCGCGCGCGCTCCAGTTCCTCGGCCGTCGGCCCCTGTGTGACCAGGCGCTTGAGTTCGTCATCCAGCGCGGCCTCGACCTTGGCCGGATCGACGCCTTCCTTGACGGTGGACATCAGGAAGAAGGTGCCGCTGATCTCGCTGCTCCACTGGTAAGCGCTGGCCTGGTCGGCGATCTTGTCGCCGTGCACCAGCCGCGTATCGAAGCGCGAGGCCGCGCTGCCGCCCAGCACCTGCGCGAACAGGTCGAGCAACACCGCATCCTTCGAGCCCATCTCGGCCACCGGCCAGGCGCGGTAGACGCGCACCTGCGGCACGCGGTCGGGGATGGTTTCGCGGGTGTCCTTGGCATGCACCGGGATGTTGGTCTTCATGTCCGCCAGCGTGGCGCTGGCCGGGATGTCGCCGAAGTAGCGGGTCACCTTTTCCTTGGCGGTGGCGAGGTCGATGTCGCCGGCCAGCACCAGCACCGCGTTGTTGGGGCCGTACCAGCTGCGGAACCAGGTCTTCACGTCGTCCAGCGTGGCGGCGTCGAGGTCGGCCATCGAACCGATGGTCTGCCAGCTGTACGGATGCCCGGCCGGATACAGCGCCTCGAACATGCGCGCGCTGATGCGGCGGCCGTAGGGCTGGTTCTCGCCCTGGCGCTTCTCGTTCTGCACCACGCCGCGCTGCTCGTCGAGCGCCTTCTGGTCGATCGCACCGAGCAGGTGGCCCATGCGGTCGGATTCCATCCACAGCGCCATGTCGAGCGCGGTGGTCGGCACGTTCTGGAAGTAGTTGGTGCGGTCCTGGTTGGTGGTGCCGTTCTGGTCGGTGGCGCCGACCAGTTCGAACGGGGTGAAGAACTCGCCGTCATGGTTCTCGCTGCCCTGGAACATCAGGTGTTCGAACAGGTGCGCAAAACCGGTGCGGCCCGGGGTCTCATTCTTGCTGCCCACGTGGTACCAGACGTTGACCGCCACGATCGGCGCCTTGCGGTCGGTATGCACGATGACCCGCAGCCCGTTCGGCAGGGTGAACTCCTCATACGGGATGACGATGTCCGCACCGGCGGCCGGCTTCGCATACGTCGGGGCCGGTGCGTACGCCACGCCGCCGAGGGCAGCGGACAGGGCAATGGCGAGCAGGGCGGCACGGGGCCGGCGGGAAAGGGACATCGGACACTCCTTAATACTGGATGGGCCTGCAGAACCCCCGATCCTAGCCGCCACCTGCGGTCATTACACTAGGCCACAAGCCATGACCAACGGCCTATGCGCCAACGGCTCGTGGTCTGCCGATCCTCCTGGAGGCGACATGGACCGCAAGCACTGCCTGGTGACCGGGGCCAATCGCGGCCTGGGACTGCAACTGGCCCTCCAGCTGCTGGCCCGCCAATGGCATGTGGTGGCGACCTGCCGCCACCCCGGCAAGGCGACGGCACTCAACCGGCTGGCCGGCGAGCACCCGGGCCGCCTGCACGTGCTGCCGCTGGACGTGGCCGATGCCCGCAGCCGCGATGCGTTGCTGCACGCACTGCCCCTGGTTGCCGATGAAGCACCGTTGCACCTGCTCATCAACAACGCCGGCGTGCTCCGTGGCGGCGAACGCTTCGGCCACGTCGCCGCCGAGGATCTGGACGCCAGCTTCCATACCCATGCCGCGGGTCCGTTCCTGCTGGCGCAGGCGCTCGCGCCGCAGCTGGCGGACGGCGCGGTGGTGGCGAACATCTCGTCCGAGATCGGTTCGATCGCGCTGCGGCAGGAGTTCCGCACGCCCAGCTACGCCATCGGCAAGGCCGCGCAGAACATGGCGACCTCCCTGCTGTCGCAGGCCTTGGCCCCACGCGGCATCAAGGTCGTCGCGCTGCATCCCGGCTGGGTGCGCACCGACATGGGCGGCGAGAACGCCGCGTTGTCGGTGGAGGAATCCGCCGCCGGACTGCTGCACGTGATCGACCACCTCACGCCCGGGGATAGTGGTCGCTTCCTCGACTGGCAGGGCGGGTCGCTGCCCTGGTGAAACTGAACGCTGGCTGCGCCCATCCGCCGTCCGCGCAACGCTTCCGGGTTGAACCGCATCCAAACACGTACGCGCTGGAATGACCGGACGTGGGGCGAAGCAGCGTGTTCGCCGTCACAACGAACATCACCGGCCGTCTTGATCCAGGCAGACGGACACCGGGACGGACGTTCGGCCCGGACAGCGGACACGCAGGAAGCAAGAAGAACCATTGATGGATCAACGATTTACGTTTGGCATGGTTTCTGCGTCACCAAGAACAAGAACGCGCAGCACCAGACGAACCTGACTGAAACCTGAACAATCCCACCAAAACGAAACGTTTTGCTTGATCGCTCCGTCTAGGTGTACTACATTACTACCACACCACCCAACAACATCACTACAGAGGCATGACAATGAACGCCAAGAACCTCCTCCCCCTGACCGCCGCCGTCGTGTTCGCCCTGTGCGCCGGCGCCATGGTCGTCTCCGCCACCCACGCCGACAACAATCACAACGGCGTCGCCCAGGCCGCTCGCATCGTCGACCTGCCGACCGTCACGGTGACCCCGGATGCCGCGGATCTGGCCCACTACCACACCTACAAGGACATCAAGATCGTCGACCTGGCCACGATCACCGTGACACCGGCGGCCGAGGACCTGGCCCAGTTTGTCGCCCAGCAGGCGGTCCGCATCGTCGACATGCCGGTGGTCACCGTGCGTCCGTCGGCCGAGGATGTGCAGCAGATCGCGGTACAGGCGGGCGTGCTGGCCGGCCAGCTGGCTTCGCGCTGAGTCGCAGGCGATACACGCTCCACCTGCGTCATCGTGCAAGCCGGCTGCGGCCGGAGTTCCACCGCAACACCCACCCGTGAGGCCATGCAGCGCCGCGTAGAATGCGCGCCATGACCGACACCCTGGACATCGACGTCCTGCTGTACCAGCCGGAAATTCCCCCGAATACCGGCAACGCCATCCGCCTCTGCGCGAACACCGGCGCGCGGCTGCACCTGATCGAACCGCTCGGGTTCGCATTGGAAGACAAGCAGCTCAAGCGCGCCGGCCTGGATTACCACGAATACGCCACGCTGCAGGTCCACGCCTCGCTCGATGCGGCCCTGCAGCGCATCCGTCCCGCCCGCCTGTTCGCCCTTAGCACGCGTGGCACGGTCCGCCACGACCAGCCCGCCTACCAGTCGGGCGATGCCTTCCTGTTCGGCCCCGAAACACGCGGCCTTCCGCAGGAGGTGCTGGACGGTGTGCCCGAAGACCAGCGCCTGCGCCTGCCGATGCGCCCGAACAACCGCAGCCTCAACCTGTCCAACACGGTCGCCGTGGTGGTGTTCGAGGCGTGGCGCCAGGCCGGATTCGTCGGCGGCGCGTAGTCTTCTGCTGTTCTGTAGGAGCGACGTGAGTCGCGACCGTACGCGTGGGCTGCCGATGCACCCACATCAGGCAAAAGCGCTCCGGCGAACCCCGGCATCAATCCCTTCGATCTGGATCCGTAGGTCTGACGATCCGAAGTCGCGATTCACGTCGCTCCTACAGACGCTGGAACCCGGTTAACCGAACCGCGCCAATGCGTACGGCGCCAGCGGAATCTCCGGCCGGTCGCCCGCCATCATCTGGTCGATCAATTTCCCCGTCACCGGCCCCTGCGTCAGCCCCAGATGCCCATGGCCCGTCGCCACGAAGATGCCCTCGCCCGGCACGCGGTCGATGATCGGCAGCGAGTCCGGTGTGCACGGGCGGTTGCCGGCCCACTCCGAGACCGGTTCGCCACGGATGCCCGGAAACAGCTTGCGCGCCTCCGGATCGAGCCGATGGATCAGCGCGTAGTGCGGATCGCGGTCGAGTGCGGTGAGTTCCTTGATGCTGGTCATGCGGATGCCCGCCTGCATCGGCGACACCACCATGTAGCGCTCGGCCCACAGCGTCGGGCGCTGCACCACGGCCTGCGTCTGCGGATACATCAGGTGGTAGCCGCGCGCCGGGATCACCGGGATCTTCAGGCCGAACGGCCGCAGTAGCGCATTGCTCCACGCACCGGCGGCCACGACCACGCGGCCGGCATGTACGGGACCGTGGTCGGTATCGACACGGTAGCCTTCGCCGTGACGCACGATGCCCGACGCGCTGGCGATCAGCGATGTCGCGCCTCGCGCACGGAGATCATCGAACAACCTCCGGCAGAAGTCGCCCGGATCGCGCATCGCCAGCGATTCGCGCTGGAACACGGCGCGCTGGAAGCCTGCACCGATGCCGGGTTCCAGCTCGCGCAACTGCACGGCGTCGAGTACGTCGAATGCCACGCCGCGTTCGCGCATCAGACCGCGCTCCCACTCACCCTTCGCGAACGTCGCGTCTTCGCTGTAGACATGCAGGTAGCCGGTGTGGGCGATCAGCTCGCTCGCACCGATCCGTTCGCCCAGGTCCAGCCACGCACCACGCGAGGCGGTATTGATCGCGCCCAGCGCATCGATGATCGGCAACACGTGCTGCAGCCGGCCCTGGTTGAGGAACTGCAGCAGCCAGCGCGCGTAGGACGGGCTGACGCCCCAGTCCAGCTTCAGCGGCGCCAGCGGGTTGGCGAGCATGCGCAGCGCCTTGGTGACGATGCCGGGCGTGGACTGCGGCATCACGTTGCCGACCGAAATGGACCCCGCATTGCCGAACGAGGTTTCGCCCGCCGGACCCTTGGCGTCGATCAGGAGGCAGGACAGCCCGCGATCCATCAGGTGGTGTGCGGTCGACAGGCCGACGATGCCGCTGCCGATCACTGCGACATCGGCCGTATGCAGCGAGGGGGAAGAAGGGGAAGGACTCATCGGATCGGGACGTCGTAGGCGGTACGGGGGGTAGGTTCGGGACGGAAGGTGAAGTGCCACCATTCCATTGCATAGTTCTGGAAGCCATGCCGTGCCATGGCCTGCACCAGTTGCGCACGATGGCGCCGCTGTTCGTCGGTGATCGACGGATGCGCCGTGTTGGCGCGCGGATCGAAGAAATCGAACGGCGTCCCCATGTCGAGTTCGACGCACGCTTCGCCGTCGCAGCGCACCAGCGTCAGGTCGAGCGTCGCGCCACGGCTGTGCCCGGAGGTTTCCGCGATGTAACCATCCAGCAGGCTCGCCTTCTCCAGGTTCGGGTAGTAGGCGGACTTGGTGCGCCGGTCGGCGGGGTCGTGCGCCCAGCGGACGAAGTGCTGCACCGCGCGCACCGGGCGATAGCAGTCGAACACCTTCAGCGACAGGCCTTCGCGCTGCACATCCTGCTGTACGCGCGCGAGCGCCTGCGCGACGGGCGCCAGCAGCAGGCACCTGGGCGCTTCGTAACCGGTGACGGGTGTTCCGACGAAGTTGTTGCCGCCGGCATAGCGGATCTCCTGCCGCAGGCCGGGAACGACCGCGGCCGCATCGACCAGATCCACCTCGGCCGCATCCTGCGCGGGCGAGACCTTCACGCCCGGCGAGGAGGCACAGGCACCCAGCCATGGCAACGCACAGGCCAGCAGCAGCCACGCGCCGCGCATGTCAGCGGCACGCCTGCGTGCGGTGGAAATCGAGATCGGCATAGTCGTAGCTGAAGTCGGCGTCCGGATCGACATGCGACAGTGTAAGTCCGGCGTCGCCACCTGCCGGCGCCATGGCGAAGTGCAGCCACGGTTCCGCGTCCACGCTGTCGTCGTCCCAGTCCACCAGCCAGCGTTCATCGACGCGCATGACCGTACCCGCCAGCATCGGCGAGCGCACGGCCACGAAGCGCACGCGATCGCCCTGCGGACACAGCGTCACATCGCCGAACCACGGATCGCGGTAGTGACCGGTCCATGCCGCCAGCGATCGCGCGCTGGCGGTCTTGCGATGCCGGGTATCCGGCTTGGGCCTGGCTGCGCGCTCACCGGCGCGCTCCTGGTCCAGCAGGTCTGCGTAGTACGCCACGGTGGGCGAGGACTGTGGCGCGGTGAAGTGCTTGGTCAGCACCTGGCCCAGCACCGTGCGCGCCGCTTCACCTTCGCCATTGATCAGGATGACGATGCCGGTGCGCTGGTCCGGCAACAGGATGACCGACGAATACATGCCGGCCAGCGTGCCGGTATGCGCGACTTTCCACGCCCCGTCCACGTCCGACAGCCGCCAGCCGTAACCGTAGGCGGAGAAATGGCTGTTGTCCCAGGTGCGCATGCGTGCGCCGACCGGCATCGGCATGTGCGGCGTCCACACCGCCTTGCGCTGCGCCGGCGACAGCCATGCGGGCGTCGCGTCCGGCGACAGCCACATGCGCATCCACGTCAGCATGTCGTCGAGGCTGCAGCGGATGCCGCCGGCCGCCATGGACGTGACGTTGGGGACGATCTCTTCGTCTTCGCGGATGACGCGGTTGCCTTGTGGCGTGCGCATGTGCGGCTGCGCCACGTTGCCGACATCGGCACGATTCCACTCGCCTACCTGGCAGCGCGACAGGCCCAGCGGCTGGAACAGCTGCCGCTTCACCAGTTCCTCGTACGATGCATCGCCCGCCGCTGCCGCGACCTCGCCGGCCACGACGTACAGCAGGTTGTCGTAGGCGTACGTGGCGCGGAAGCTGTGCGTCGGCTTGAGGTGCTGGAGGCCGGCGATGATGTCGTCGCGGGTGAACCGGTTGGGTTCCGGCCACAGCATCAGGTCTCCCGCGCCCAGGCCCAGGCCGCTGTTGTGGATCAGCAGGTCGCGCACCTGCATCTGCTGCGTAACCCACGGGTCGTGCATGCGGAACTGCGGCAGGTACTTCGTGACCGGGTCGTCCCACTTCAGCTTGCCGGCATCGACCAGGCGCGCGAGCACGCCGGCCGTCATCGCCTTGCTGTTGGAGGCGATCTTGAACAGCGTGTCGTTGTCGATCTTCTCGCCGCTGCCGCTTTCCAGTTCACCCAGCGTGCGCGTGTACACCACCTCGCCATCACGGATGATCCCGACCGCCATGCCGGGCAGTCGATACCGGTCGAACGCCTGCTGTACGGCCGCGTCGAACGTGGCGCTATCGGGGGCTGCATGCGCAGCAGACGACGACAACGCAAGCAGGACAAGAAGACGCTTCATGGCATGCCTCGGTGGGCTGCGTGGCGGCAGGCGCGGGCGCCTGCAAGCAGGAGGGCCGCCGCCGAATACCGGCGACGGCCCTGACCCCGGGCGATCCGCTGGCGGATCGGGTCAGTCGAACTTGTACTCGACCATCAGCGCGAACGAACGGCCGCGCGGATCGGCGACGCGAGGCTCCCATGCCGCACCGGACGCGAAGTCGTTCTGGTGCGCCGTGAACGGCGGATCCTCATTGAGCACATTGCGCATGACGAAGGTGAACTTGGCGTTCTCCAGCCCCGTCCAGCTGACGCTGTAGTTATAGGTGATGTATTCGTCGACATCCGGGTTCCAGTTCTCCGGAATGTAGCTGCCGTTGGCAACGCTGACCGGCAGTTCGTCCTTGTAGCCGTCGCGGTAGATCTGCGTCAGCGTGTGTGCCCAGTCGCCCTTGGCCCAGCTGAAACCAAGCGTGTGCTTCCACTTCAGCGGCAGGCTGTAGTAACGGACGTACTTGCCTACGAGGTTTTTGCCATAAGGCGACGTTTCCAGCGCCTTTTCCTGGAAGCTGTCGATGTAGCTGCCATTGAGGTTGACGCGCCAGGTGCCGCCGGCCAGCTCGCCGCGAAGGTTGGCATCGATCTCCACACCACTGATCAGCGTGCCGCCGGAATTGATGAAGCGGCGGTCGATCGCGATCACTTCGCCAGCCCCATTGCGGATCCAGTTGGCCGTGAACAGGTCATAGTTGGCGATCAACGTGGCCTGGTTGGGCGTGCGAATCGTGTTGGTGCGCTCGATCTCCCACCAGTCCAGACTGACGTTGAAGTTATCGGTCGGCGCAAACACCAGGCCGAAGCTCTTCTGTTCGGACTCTTCGGGCTTCAGATCCGCCTTGCCGCCGGTCAGGATGTCCGGCTGGATCGCCTCGCAACCGGGCACGGCCGGATTGGCGGCACCGCCAGGACACCTCGCCGGGTCAGCCAGGTCGAAGCCGGTATAGGGACTCTCGGTCACGCCGCTGAACAGCTTGGTGAACTCGGGCACCTTGAAGCCCGTGCTGTAGGCACCGCGGAACGCCAGCGCGTCGATCGGCTGCCACTTGAACGAGTACTTCGGATTGATGGTCGCGCCGAAGCCATCGTAATCATCGCGACGGACGGCAAGGCTGAGTTCCAGGCTGTCGACGATCGGCAGGAACGCCTCGGTGTAGACGGCCTTCACGTCACGCTGCACCTTGGGCATGTTGTTGGCCGCATCGAACGGCGCACCGAAGATGTATCTGTTGTCCAATATGATGCCGTCTTGTACCGAGCCGAACTCGAACTCTTCGCGGCGCAGGTCGATACCGACGGCCGCCATCACCTCACCGCCCCAGAGATTGAAACCAAGCCCACCGGAGAACGCGGCGTCCAGCGTGGTCACCGTGGACTCGCCGCCGTAGAGGCGGACGCCAGCGGCCGAAGCGGCCTGCAGGGCGGCCACGCCCTCGGGACGCTGCGACTGGCCCGGCATCAGGAACGGGTTCAACAAGCCGCTCCCCAGGACCGCCTTGAAGGCCGGAGTGAAGTAGTAGCCGCTGCCGAGCACCGACTCCGATTCACTGGAGGCACGAGAAATACCCACATCGTAGTCCCAGCTGCCGAGGCTGCCTTCAACGCCGGCCAGCAGGCGGTAGGCCTTGGTGGTCGTCTCGATCTGGCGCGGTCCACACACCTCGCAACGCCACCGGTACGCGATGCGATTGCCGTATACGAGATTCGCCGGGCCAAAATAACTGGCCAGCGCGTTGTAGACCATGTTGTAGGTGTCGCGCGTGTAGTCGTTCAGCGGATACCAGGTGCTCGGATCAAGGGTCGTGGCCGCGACGGTCGCGCTGGACGTGATCTGCTGCGCTTCGAACTGACGGTTGGATTCCGTCCGCGACCCCATGACTTCAGCGTAGATGCGATGGTTGTCGCTGATCTTGAAGGTGGCACGACCCAGCGCCTGGAGGCTCTCCTGCGGCTGCTGCATGACCTGCGCAGCCGGATAGTCCCATGCACAGGCGTAACGGGAATTCGCGACACCCCACAGCTGATAGGCGTACGGCCCCATCATGTCGCCGCCGGCCTCGCAGCCCGGCCCGCCGGGCAGGTTGAGGATGTTCACGAGGGCCTGGTTGGGACCGCCGGCAGGATTGACCAGCGTGCCAGTGATCATGCCGCCGGCAATGTTGGACACGGTGGCGAACGGCGTGCCCCGCGTATCCGGCGAAAGGCCACGGTCGAGCTGGAATGTATTGGAGAAATCACGGTCGGTACCCAGGAGAATCTCATTCTCCCGGTAGTTCAACGTACCCCACACGTTCCAGCGATCCGCATCCAGGTCGCCCGCACCACCCAGGATGCTGTAGGTGAAGACGTTGCCGCCCCCCTCCTGCGTCATGTCGAAGCCGGCATTGACGGTGATGCCCCGGTAGTCGCTGCGGGTGATGAAGTTGATGACGCCACCGATGGCATCGGTACCGTAGACCGCCGAGGCACCGTCGCGCAGGACTTCGACGCGGTCGATGGCAGCGAACGGAATGGAGTTGAGGTCCACCGCCTGGCCGCGCAGGCCGTGGGTGGCGACGCGGCGGCCGTTCAACAGCACCAGCGTTGCATCGGCGCCCTGGCCGCGCAGGTTGGCGCCCGATACGCCGTTGTTGCCGCGCAGGTCGGCAGGCGCGATGCCGGCGTTGGAGGCCAGGCTGTCCGAACCGTTACTGGCGATGTTGAGGAACTGCAGCAACTGCTCCGCCGACGTGATGCCCTGCGCCTCGATCTCCGCTTTCTGGATGATCGTGATCGGCAGTGCCGCTTCCACGTCCGTACGCTTGATGCGCGAACCGGTGACGGTCACGGTGTCCAGCGTGCGCGCACCACTGGCCGGTGACGCTTCCTCCTGCGCGAGCACGACGCCCGGGATGGCCAAGCCCAACAGGATGGCGGTGGCGAGATGGGTGGGCTTGAACGAACGACGGCGAGCGGGCATGCGGATCTCCTCTGGATGTCTGGACCGCGCAGTGCGCGCGATCGATGTGGTGGACTGCGATGCGCCCGACGCGCCGTTCCGGGAGTCCGACGCATTCGCCCCGGTCGGCGGCGTCGCTATCGATCTTCGATCCCGGCCCGGATGGCTCCCCATTCGCGCCTTGCAGCGCATCCCATCCCGGATGCGCACCACAGCTTGCAGATGAAACGGACGACACCGGCACCCCTGCCGGTAAAACCCCTGTGATGGCGGTGTAGCACGCAGCTTGACCGCAGTCAATAAATTATTCTTGCGCCGCAAAAAAATCGACTTGAATATTCCTGCCCATCACGGCGTCACGGCCGCTGGGCTTGTCAGCGCGTGAAGGATGCGCAGGTCCTCCGCATCTAGCTCGGTGCCTTCCATGCCACGGAAGCGATGGTGAAACGCCCGGACGGTATCGGCGCGATTGTCGACGGAGTAGCCGATCGCCTGAAGGGCCAGCCACGGATCGAAGCCGGGCGGCGGCTCGACCGCATCACCGGCCGGCCAGATGCCGAACCCGGCCTCGGCCAATCGCTTCCAGGGGAACAGGGGACCCGGATCGATCTTGCGCGTCGGGGCCAGGTCGGAATGGCCGATGATCTGCGACGGCGGAATGCGCAGGCGCTGCGTCAGGTCGCGCAGCAACACGATCAGGCTGTCCACCTGCGCATCGGGAAACGGACTCTTGCCGTTGTTGTCGATCTCGATGCCGATCGATGCGTTGTTGACGTCGGTGATCGCGCCCCAACGTCCGGCGCCGGCATGCCATGCGCGCTGCGAATCGCTGACCAGCTGGTAGACCTTGCCGTCCTTGCCGACGAGATAGTGGGAACTGACGCGCCCCCCGCTGTTGCGGCTGCGCAGCGTGTCCAGCGACTGCTCCACCGACTCCTGTTCGGTGTAATGCAACACGATGACGACCGGGCGCCGCTCATCGAAGTTCTTCGATGGCACCCAGGTGGCGAGTGGATTGCGGGGCGCAGTGTGCGCACAAGCGCCAAGGATGAGGATCAGCGATGCAAGGAGCATCGACCGGCAGGCGGAAGGAACGGACTTGGTCATGATGGATACCTCGGGGGAGCAGCCGCACGCAGGAATAGCACGGATGACTTCACGCAACGTCGATGGCGGGAGAAAAGAAAGGCCTGCCGCGAACGGCAGGCCACCGGAGAAAAAACGCGCCGACCGCATACGCCGCGCAATCAGAAATTCCAGGTCACCACGAGTTGCGTATAGCGCGGGGATTGCCAGACGGTACCCTGGCCGAAGTGCGGCATCGGTGTCCCGGGCGTACTTTCGTAGCGGGAATGGACATTGATGACGGTCTGCCGGTTGAGTAGGTTGTAGACCGAGAGGCGCGCCTTGAGATCGATGCCGTCCACAGGCAACGTCCACGTGACATTCGCACCCAGGTCGTAGACCCACGGCATGCGACCGAACGCGCCACGTTCGGAATAGACCAGCTGGCGCGTTGCCCAGGTGGAACAGTTGGCGACGCACAGCCAGCCAGAGCCACCTCCACTGAACTCGCCAGGCCCGCCCGCAGCGCGATTGTCGTTCGGCCACACCACGCCGTAAGCCGTGATCGGCCCGCCGGAGCGCGCGGAGAACGTACTGCCGAACGACCATTGCTCGTTGAACTTGTAGCTGCCCCTGAGCTTGATCTGATGTCGCGAATCGTTGAACAGCACGCCGTAGCGCTCATTGACGGCGGGATGATCGTAGTACTGGACCAGGTTGGTATCGGCATAACCGGTGTCCGAATTCACCGGCCCTTCGATGTTGCCCTCGGATTTGGACCACAAGTAGCTGGCATTGAAGGCCCATTTGTCGTCCCAGGCACGGTCCAGCTGGAACTCGACGGCCTTGTAGGTGCGCTTGGGCTTCTTGTAACCCATGATCGCGCCGCTGCCGGAGGCGATATAGCCGTCTCTCGACGAGTCGAATGTCACCCAGTCATCCGTCGTGGGGCACCACAACGTCGTGGTTTCACCCGGGTTGATGATCGGCCAGTCGCCGGAGTACCACGGGCATCCTTCGACATGATTGATGCGCGCATCCTCCACCGCGCGCGTCATGCGACGGTACGTCGCGTTGACGCCATACGACCAGGCGGGGTTGATCGCCTGCTGGAAACCGAGGATGAACTCGTCCTGGAAGACCATCTTCAGGTCTTTCGCGACCGCCGTACGGAAGTCCTCGGGAGCCGGCACATTGTTCGACGTGTTCACCGGGCCGATTTGCTGCCCCAGGATGGGAAGCAGGTAGGTTCCAGCCACCGGGTGCTCCAGTTGACGCCAGCCATCGAGCACGTAGTACGTATGCTCATCGGTGCTGCCAGCGAAGTAGTCGGCAAGCTTGTTGGTCAACGGCAAGTAATAGCGTCCCGCATTGCCGAAGAGCTTGGTCGAGCCGTCGCCCTTCATGTCCCAGCTGAAACCGACGCGTGGCGCGATCATGTCGGAGAAGTCCGCCTTTGCGAACGTCACGCCGGAGGCGTACTTGTTGTGGAACTTGTCGGCGCGCACCCCCAGGTTGAGCAACAGGTTGGGCGTCACGCTCCAGTTGTCTTCGATGTAGACCGCTTGCGCCTCGGTCGTGACGGGCGTGCCGGTGATATAGCGCCGTGCGTCGACGATCGCGGTGGTACCCGCCGGGATGATGGTCCCGTTTAGCGAGGCCCCCCCATTGGCGGCCTGCACCTGATAGCTCACTCCATCGTTGGGGTAACGCACCGCGCTGTTGGAATCCATGATCTCCTGATCAAGGCCGAAGCGCAGCAGGTGGTTGCCGAGTGACCATTCAAAGTCCAGGCGCGCAGCTTCACGCTTGTCCTCGCGCTGGCCGATGCTGGTGTCGGTGGGATGGCAGCCCTCGGGCGTTCCCTCAAGCCCGAAGCGGGTCGTGTAGCTGCCCGATCGGGTGACAATGCTGCAGTCGGGATCCTGATTGCTGCTATTTGCCGCACTGCGTTTGTTGACGCCGTACATTGCCTTGGCAGTGAAATTGTCGGTGAAGTGGCCGGTGTAGGTCAGCGACCAGTTGTCACCCCCCGAACCGGACACACTGTCGCCCTTCAATCGATCCTTTGAACCAGTGGCCCAGGTGTACTTGTAGATGCCGGTCGTCGATTCACTCTTGTCGGAGAACGCCAGGAGTTCCAACAGATGGTCGTCGTTGATTCGCCAGTCGAGCTTTGCGCCCCAGAAATCGTTGTCGCTTTTCGTGAGGAAAGCGTCGTTGGTATCGAAATCCTGCGGGTTGCTGTCGCGCTTCTCGTACATGGCAAAGAAGAACAGCTTGTCCTGCACGATGGCACCCGACGCCCAGACATTCGCCTTATAGAACGAACTCTTGTCGCGACTGGTGCGATTGCGCTCATCCAAAGTTCCGTCGCGGTGGAAGTGATCTTCCTTCGAGGATTCCCAGGCTGACGGCTCCAGCGTGACTTCTGCGCCTGCGTGGAACTCATTGCTGCCCGAGCGCGTCACGGCGTTGATGACGCCACCCGTGCTACGGCCGAACTCGGCCGAATAGCCACCCGTCTTGACCTGGAACTCCTGGTAGAAGGCGAAAGGAACCGACGAAAAGCCCTGCCGACGGTAAGGGTCCGTAACGTTGAGACCGTTGATGTAGACGGCGTTCTCCGCGACAGAGGAGCCGCCGAACGAAAGCCCCCCGAACGTGGCGCCTGAATTGACCACGCCGGGAGCCAGGAGGGCGACGGCGCTGAGGCTCTGATCGACCGGCAGCTTGGCCAGTTCTTCCCGATTGATGTTGGTCGCCGACTCCGTCGAGCGCACGTCCACGCGATTGACGACGCGCGACCCCACTACCTGCACCGCGTTGAGGTTCACCACGCCACCGTCGGCGCCCAGGTTCACCGTGGTCGTGCCGCCCAGCGAGACATTGACCCCGACGGCGTCGCCGACGTTGGCGCCATCGCGCTTGACCTGCAGGCTGTAGTCGCCGATCGGCAGCTGGGTCAGTCGGTAGCTGCCATTGCCTTCCACGGTGACCGTGCGCGTCGCACCTGTCGCGGTATTGACGATGGTGATCTGGTCGCCCGCATTCGCACGCCCCGCGACCGCGCCGGTGGCGCTCTGCGCCATCGCCAGCGGTGCCATCGTGGCGATACACGCGCCCAGCGCGATCCCCAGTGCCGCCTTCTTGATAACCCTGCCTTTCATCCCTGCTCTCTCCTGCTAAAGAGGTTGGTTGAATCGTGTGGTGGTGGAATCAGCCGCGCCCATCCCGGGGCAGCACGGTCCATTCGAACTGGTAATCCCATTGGTCGAAGTACAGGTTGCCGCCCTTCCATTCGACTTCGCCGCGCTGCAAGTCCACGGTTTCGGACCGCACATGCTGTTTGGCGGGGATGAACTCGCGCGAATAGTCGTCGTTGAAGGCAACACGGTAGGCATCCAGTCCACCGAGATAGAACCAGCGCAGCGCCGGGTCGTCCGAGGCCAACTGGCCGGTGGTCACGTCCATCGGCACCCACCCGTACGGCGCCAGGTACAGCGCGCCCCAGTCGTGCATGGTGTCGTGGCCTTCGACGTCTTCGGAAAAGGCCCAGCCGGATTGCCAGCGCGCGGGAATGCCGTTCATGCGCAGCAGCGTGATCAGCAGCAGCGTCTGCTGGCCGCAGTCGGCATGGCCGGCGCGGAACGCGTAGTCGCTGAGGTTGCTGATCGTGGAATATTCGCGCGCGCCGGCCCAGGGGATGCGGTCCACGGCGGCGAACAGTTTCTGCGCGACGCGATAGGGATTCGTCTCGTCGCCCACGACCTGTTCGCTGAATCGGCGCAGGTCATCGCCGAAGACGACATGCGGTGCGCGCTCGACGAGATAGGAAGCGAGTTCGGGCGTCGCGGGGGGCGGCACCACGCGATCAGGATCGATCGCCACCCGGCGCGCATGCACGGTGACTTCGTACGTCACCGAGAACGTCGTCGGCGTGCCTGCCACTGCCGCCTGTTCGAGATACGCGGTGCGCTGCAGCGCGCGCTCCGGTGCCACCTGCGGACGCGCAGGTCGGCTGTCCACCAGCGCGATCGCTTCCTGCTGGCCTGCGATGGCGCGTGGGTACGGCAGCCATGCGCGCACGGTGTCGCCCGCCGGCACGGCGTCGGGCTTCACGCTGAGGGTGTGGGTGATGCGCACGCGGCGCGGCAGCACGCTGGTAGCACCGGTCGCCTTCGCCACCTGCGTCACGTCACGATGATGGCGGTGCAACGATTCGTAAGGCCCCTGCGCGAACGGCCGCACCGGCGGCATACGGCGCGCAGCGGCCTCGGGACTCAGGCGGAACAGATTGGACGCGGACCGGTTGAAGTAGCGCGGTTCGCCGTCGATATCCAGCCGCTCGATCAGGCCGGCGCTGTCCCAGCGCTGGAACTCCTCTTCGCCCAGATCGGGGATCTGCGCGCGGATGCGGTCGCGCACCGTGGTGGCATCGAGGGCGAAGTCGAGGCGGATGCGACGCATGCGCTCGCGCTGGAATTGCAGGGCCTGGAGATCGTCGGCATCCGCATGCCCGCCCACCAGCGCCGCCATGATGGCCGCTTCGGCCTGCTGGAAGCGGCCCTGGTCGATGTCCGCCACGATGCCGGCCAGCGGATCGCCGGCCTCGGCCAGACCCGGCACCGGGAGTACCATCGGCCACCCGCACAGGGACAGCCACGCGGCCAGACGGCGCCGGGCGCGCCTGCCGCGTACTGTCACCACGTGCTGGCTCCTGCTGGCATCCACGTCGCACATCCCCACGCCGACCGGTGACGGCTGTGTAACACGGCGTGAACATGGGGGTCAATAATTTATTCTTGATTTTTCTTCAAGAAGAAATAAATATTCTTGTGGAATCCGCTGCCCGCCTGGCGTCATGGTGGCAGGGGGACGGAGCCTGACCGAGGGGAGTGAATGAACGCATCGATGCCGTATCGGCCGGACACGCGGCCCGGGATGCCCGGACGTACCGCCCTGGCCCGCCGATTGAATGCCCTTCTCCTGCTGGGCGCCCTGGTCACGGGCCTGTCTGCACAGGCTCGCGAACCTTTGCCCGTTCCCCCCAATGCCGTCGTCGGCGTGCAGGACCGGCATCTCCAGGCCGATGACTGGATCCATCGGCTGGACAGGCCGGATCGCGTACTGCTGGATCCCGCCGGCGTGGCGGCGCAGAACACCCGCATGTGGCAGCACGACCGGCATGTCCATGTGTTGCGGGACCTGCCCGCCGAACTCACGCGCGCGCAGGTCCGCAGCTGGCTGGATCCACTGTCCGCCCCGCCGACCCGCACCCTGTACGACGACCGCGGCCAGGAGATCGCAAAGCCGCGCCTTTCGGCGATCGCCGACAATGCCGCCGTCGATACCGTCGCCGCAACCGCCCCCGCGCGCTACGGCCTGGTCGTGCACCGCGCCGACCTGCGCACCTTCCCGACCCGCCAGCGCGTCTTCAGCAGCCAGGGCGACACCGACATCGACCGCTTCCAGGAAAGTGCGCTGTTCCCTGGCACGCCGGTGGTGATCGCGCATACCAGCGCCGACGGCGAGTGGTACTTCGTGGTGAGTCCGCTGTACGCCGCATGGATCGAAAAGCGGTTCGTCGGCGAAGGTTCCCGCGACACGGTGTTCGACTACGGCACGGGCACGCCGGTCCTGGTGGTCACCGGCGCCACCGCCCGCACGGTCTACAACCCCGAGGAACCCGGCCTCTCCGCGCTGCAACTGGACATGGGCGTGCGGGTCCCGGTGCTGTCCGACTGGCCGGCCGACAAGCCGGTGAACGGGCAGCATCCGTATACCTCGCATGTCATCCAGCTGCCGGTGCGCCGTGACGACGGTTCGCTGGAACTGTTGCCTGCGTTGTTGCAGCGCACCGCCGACGTCGCGCCAAGCTACCTGCCGTATACCTCCGCCAACCTGCTGCGCCAGAGCTTCAAGTTCCTCGGCGAGCGCTACGGCTGGGGCCACAGCTACGACAGCCGCGACTGCAGCGGTTTCGTTTCCGAGGTGTACCGCAGCATGGGCATCGTGCTGCCGCGCAACACCAGCGCGCAGGCGGTCAGCCCGGCGCTGGAACGCATCGGATTCGAACCGGGCGACAGCCACGAGAAGCGGCTCGCCGTGCTGCGCACGCTGCAGGTCGGCGACCTGGTCTATATCCCGGGCCACGTGATGATGGTGATCGGCCACGACAACGGCACCACGTACACCATCCACGACACCACCGGCATCACGTACCGCGGCGCCGACGGCAAGGTCGTTCGCACCACGCTCAACTCGGTGGCCGTCACCCCGCTGGAACCCTTGCTGTTCAACAGCGAGCAGCCCACCGTCGACCGCATCACCGCCATCCAGCGCATCCGTCCCCAAGGGGCTCCATGAAGATCACCGACATCACCTTCGGCATGCTGCGCGTGCCGCTGAAGACACCGTTCAAGACCGCGCTGCGCACCGTCGACACGGTGGAGGACATCGTGGTGATCGTGAAGACCGACACCGGCCACGTCGGCTATGGCGAAGCCCCCGCCACTGCCGTCATCACCGGCGACACGCACGGCTCGATCGTCGAGGCCATCGGCAAGTTCATCCGGCCACGGTTGATCGGCCAGGACATCGCCAACCTCAACCACATCACCGAGCTGGTGCAGACTGCGCTGGAGCGCAACACCAGCGCCAAGGCGGCGGTCGAAATCGCGGTCTACGACCTGTGGGCGCAGCTGTACGACGCGCCGCTGTACAAGATGCTGGGCGGCGGCGATCCCGTCATCACCACCGACATCACCATCAGCGTGGACTACATCGACAAAATGGTCGCCGACTCGATCAGCGCGGTGGAACGTGGCTTCGAGTCGCTGAAGATCAAGGTCGGCAAGGACATCGGCCTGGACATCGAACGGGTGAAGGCCATCTATTCCGCCGTGGAGGGCCGCGCGCTGCTGCGGCTGGACGCCAACCAGGGCTGGACCGCCAAGCAGGCAGTGTTCGCCATGCAGCACCTGGAGGACGCCGGCGTGGTGCTGGAACTGCTGGAGCAGCCGGTGAAGGCGCGCGACCTCGACGGCCTGAAGTACGTCACCGACCGCGTGCACACGCCGGTGATGGCGGACGAAAGCGTGTTCGGCCCCACCGAAGTCATCGACCTGATCAAGATGCGCGCCGCCGACATCATCAACATCAAGCTGATGAAGACCGGCGGCATCTCCAACGCCATCCGCATCGCCGACATCGCCTCGCTGTACGGCGTGGAGTGCATGATCGGCTGCATGATCGAAACCAGCATCAGCGTGGCCGCTGCCGTGCACGTGGCGGCGGCGAAAGCCAACGTCATCACCAAGGTGGACCTGGACGGCCCGTCGCTGGGCCAGTTCAATCCGGTCGAGGGCGGGGTGATCTTCAACGAGTCGGAAATCACCATTACCGACGCGCCGGGCCTGGGCATCCGCGAGATCCGCGGCCTGGAGCTGCTGCCGGGCTGAGCCCGGTGGCGATGGCCCGTTGTCAGCCCACTTCCACGCCATCACACTCACCCCATGACAACGTCCCTGGTGAAGATCCGCTCCGAACGCGACCAGATGTCGGCCATCGAGCGCCGCATCGCCGACTTCATCCTCGACAACGCGCACCTGCTGCGCGACTACTCGTCGCAGCAACTCGCCAGCGCGCTGGGCATCAGCCAGTCGAGCGTTGTGAAGTTCGCGCAGAAGTTCGGCTTCAAGGGCTATCCCGACCTCAAGTACACCATCGGTGAGGCGGTCGCCCGCAATGGCAACGGCCAGATGCAGCCGCCGGATTCGGTGGAGCACGACACGGCCGACGCTTACCAGCAACTCCAGGACGGCCTGCGCCGCAGCAAGATGGCCGCCGAAGAGGAGACGCGCAGCCTCAACCCGCGCACGCACATTGAGCCGATCGTCGAACTGATCGACCAAGCGGGCAAGGTGTTCGTCTGCGGCCTGGGCGATGACGGCCTGTTCGCGCGCGAGTTCGCCATGCGGCTGTCGCTGCTCGGGCTGCTGACCGTGCACCACGCGGACCCCATCCTGATGATGGCCAACCTGTCGGCCGCCCGCCCCGGCGATGTGCTGCTGATGTTCTCCGAGTTCGGCAAGCTGCCCGAACTGTCGCAGGTCAGCCGCCAGTTCCAGGCCTGCGAGGGCAAGGTCATCTCGATCACCCGGCATACCGCCAACCCACTGCGCGCGCACGCCGACGCCGCGCTGGTGATCTCGGCGCACGATCCCGCGCCGCACGTGGAACAGCTGCTTTACCGCTCATCGCTGCAATCGCTGCTGGATTTCGTCTTCGTGCTGCTGTGCCAGACCAATCCGGATCGCAACCGCCAGCTCGCCATCAACCTCGAGCGCATCCACCACCTGCTGGAATCCTGATGCCCGCCACCTCATTCCCGTTTCGCCCTTTCCGCCCGATCGCGCTTGCCGCGCTCATGTTGGCCTCGTTCGCCCAGCACGCTCAGGCGGCGGAGGCGGTGGTCGCGGCCCCGCACGCCTGGCGCGATGCCCGCCAATTGGTGCTTGTCATCACCGATGACTGGAACACCACCACGGGCACCCTGCAGCGCTTCGAAATGCGGGACGGACACTGGCAGGCGGCGTCGAACCCGGCGCCGATCTCGGTGGGACGGAACGGTGCAGCGTGGGGGCTTGGGCTGCATCCGGCGCAGGCGCAGGGACCGCAGAAACAGGAAGGCGACGGTCGCGCGCCGGCAGGCGTGTTCACGCTGGGCGATGCCTTCGGCTACGCGGAAAGCATCCGCACCGCCATGCCGTATCGTCCAATGCACGCGACCAGTTACTGCATCGACGTTCCGGATTCGCCGCTGTACAACCGCATCATCGATACACGCGACGAAGGCGAAGCCGCTGCGGAAGGTTCCACCGAACCCATGCGCCTCGACCTGCGCAACGAGGGCGATCCGCGCTACCGCGAAGGCCTGGTGATCGGCCACAACCCCGGCGCGATACCCCGCGCCGGCAGCTGCATCTTCGCGCACCTGTGGCGCATGCCGGGAGAAGCCACCGCCGGTTGCACGGCCATGGCCAGCGAGACCATGGACAGCCTGCTGGGCTGGCTGCGCCCTGACGCGCGCCCTGTCTTCGTGCTGCTGCCGCGTACCGAGTACACGCGCCTCTCCCGGGACTGGCAGTTGCCGGAGGCAGCCCGATGAGGTGGCCAGGCGCCACGGCGCGCGTACTCCTCGGCCTCACCGCAGGCGCGATCGTCGGCCTGTCGCTGGCGCACTGGCTGCCAGCCACCGCCGTCACGGCCGTGGCCATCGCCCAGCCGATCGGCAAACTGTGGCTCAGCGGCCTGCAGATGACCGTGGTGCCACTGGTGCTGTCACTGGTGATCCTCGGCGTCGCGACCGCCAGCGATGCCGCCGCGTCGGGCCGCGTGGCGCGGCGCGCGATGGTGGTATTCATCTCCCTGCTGTCGTTGTTCGCCGCCTATGCCGCCATCGTGGCCCCGCTGGTGCTGTCGCTGGTGCCGCCCAGCGCGGACCTCACCGCGACGTTGCATGGCACGCTGCCGCCGGCGGGCGGCACTGCGGCGCCGGGACTTTCCGACTGGATCGGATCCGTGGTCCCCAGCAACGCCATCATGGCTGCAGCGCAGGGCGCCATGCTGCCGGTGGTGGTGTTTGCGCTGTTCTTCGGCTTCGCGCTCACGCGCGTGCAGGAAGATCGCCGTGCGCAGATCATCGGCTTCTGCCACGGCATCGCCGACACCATGATCGTCATCGTGCGCTGGATGCTGCTGGCGGCGCCGATCGGGGTCTTCGCCCTGGTGCTCGCCGTCTGCGCACAGGCCGGCATCGGCGTGATCGGTGCACTGGCCGGCTACATCGCCCTGCAATGCGGGATGTACCTTGGCGCTACGCTGATCTGCTACGTGCTGGTGGCCGTCTTCGCACGGCAGTCGCCGCTCGCCTTCGCCAAGGCCATCCTGCCGGCACAGGTGGTGGCGGCCAGCACGCAGTCGTCGCTGGCGTCGCTGCCCGCGATGGTCGAAAGCGCGCGTTTCCGCCTTGGTCACCCGCGAGCGGTGGCCGCGCTGGTGCTGCCGATGGCGGTGACGCTGTTCCGCATCACCAGCCCGATCCAGTACATCGTCGCCGCGTGCTTCGTCGCATGGGCCTACGGCATCGACGTGCACGCGGTGACGCTTGCCGCCGGCGCGGCGCTCGCCGTGGTGATCAGCCTGGGGTCGATCGGCCTGCCCGGGCAGGTCAGCTTCATGGCGACCGTCATGCCCGTGACACAGTCGATGGGTCTGCCGATCGAACCGCTGGGCCTGCTGCTGGCCGTCGACACCATTCCCGATGTGTTCGCGACCACCGGCAATGTCACCGGTGACCTGACCGCCACCAGCATCGTTGCGAGGCAATCGCCCGATGCACGCGATAGCGACGCCGACACCGATTGACGAGTACCTCGGTCAACCGAGCTTGCGGGCGATCCGCGGCGTGCGATCGGGCAGTCTCACCGCATCGATATCGATCGCACGCCGGACCGCATCCAGGCAAATCTGGTGGATGTGTGATGCGTGGAGTGCTCATCGTCGCCGTGGACGATGAGCATGATGTCGGCCATGTGCATGTGATGGCCGGTGGTCTCGATGACCACGACGGTGTTCTCGGCAGGCATGGCGCCAACGTCTTGGTATCAGGCCACCGGACCTGGAGACCCGACTGCAATCAGAATGGAGTGAAGCGTGGACCGGCGCGTCGGTTGACGGACGCTGGATGGTGCGAGAGCAGGTAGTCGCTGACGAGCCGGCGCAGGGGGTCGGCGATGTCGGCATGCGATTGCAATGATGCGATCACTTCATCCCAGATGCCGTCCTGCGCCCACCGGGTAAACCGCACATAGATGCTGTGCCACGGACCCCATGCCGAGGGCAATCGACCCCATGGCTGGCGGGTGACCGCGATCCACAGCACCGCTTCCATGAACGCGCGGGTCCGCACCCCGTTCATCGCGCGTGCGCGAACGAGCGGCGGCAATATTGCCACGATCGCGTCCCAACGCGCTTGATCCAGTTGCAATGCGGCAGCCGTATCGACCATCTCCGCATCTCCGTCCCCGAGTCCCCGCTCCCAGCCGCGCTCTTCCATCATCGCGTGTCTCCCGACGCTCAAAAAAAAACCTGCGCATATCCCCGCGCTGCGGAATCCTTCCGCCCGTCTTTTCAATTCGCGTCTTTTCGGATGAAGCGGACATGCATCGCATTCGTGCGCCGCTGCAGGACGCAAGAAGAAGTTCCCGCGACGGACGGGTAATTTATGTACTGGTCAGTTTTATATTCAGGAGATGTTGTGAGCCGAAGCGGATACTTCGACCACCGTCGCTTCCACCAGGACGGACACACAACAACAAGAGAGAAGTACGCCCCATGAAGAAGTCCTTGCTTGCCCTCACCCTGCTGGCTGCCGCTCCCTTCGCCGCTTCGGCCGCGGAAGGCGTTTCCTACAACTATGTCGAAGGCGGTTACGCCGCGACCAACGTCAATGGTCCCGATGCCGATGGCTGGGCATTGAAAGGCTCCGTGGCCGTGCATCCGAATTTCCACGTCTTCGCCGACTACACCAAACAGGAAGTGGACGACGTCAATGTCGACTTCGACCAGTGGCGTATTGGCTTGGGCTACAACCACGAGCTCTCGCAGCGCGTCGACCTGCTGACCCGCGTGGCCTATGAAAAGGCGAAGACGGACAGCTTCACTGCCGGCAACGTGCGTTTCCCCAGCCTCAGCGCCGATGGCTACAGCGTTGAAGTCGGCGTCAACAGCGCGCTGACCAACCGCCTCAACGGCTATGCACTGGCAGGCTATGAAGACGGCGGCCGCGACTACGACGGCGAGTTCTACGGCCGCCTGGGTGCGCAGGTGAAGTTCACCCCGAACTGGAGCGCATCGGCCGACGTCAAGCTGATCGACGGCGACACCCAGTGGTTCGTGGGTCCGCGCTTCAGCTGGTAATCCGCGACAACGTTCCCCCGCGACGCGTCCTCTCTCCCCGCGTCGCACCCCAAAGCCCGGCCCCCACGGCCGGGCTTTTCTTTGTGTGGGAACCATGCAAGAGAAAGCCCGGCGTTGCCGGGCCTGTTTCATCGCACGGTGATGCGCCTTACTTGAACAGCGTCTCCGGATACTCCGGCTTCTGCTCGCGCGCGAGCAGGTGTTGCAGGCCATCGCGCGGGGTCAGATCGCCGTGCAGGACGGCACGCACCGCGCTGGATATCGGCAGGTCGATGCCATGGCGATCCGCCTGGCGCATGACTTCGTCGGCCGTCTGCACCGATTCCACCACCTGGCCGATTTCGCGCACCGCATCCTGCAGGGACTGGCCGCGCCCGAGCGCCAGGCCCAGGCGACGATTGCGCGACAGGTCTCCGGTGCAGGTCAGCACGAGGTCGCCGAGACCGGCAAGACCCATCAGGGTTTCCGGCTTGGCACCGATGGCGGCGGACAGGCGCAGCATCTCGTTGAGGCCGCGCGTGATCAGGCCGGCACGGGCATTGAGGCCCAGTTGCATGCCGTCGGATACGCCGGTCGCCACGGCGAGCACGTTCTTCATCGCGCCACCGAGTTCCGCACCGACCATGTCGTCGCCGGTGTAGGCACGGAACGCGGGGCCGTGCATCACGTCGGCGACGGCCTGCGCGAATTCCGGATCGGCACCGTGCACGGTGACGGCGGTCGGCAGGCCGAGTGCGACTTCCTTGGCGAACGAAGGCCCCGTCACGACCGCGATCGGCACGTCGGGGCCCAGTACTTCCTCCGCCACCTCGTGCAGGAAACGGCCCGAACCGGTTTCGAACCCCTTGGTCGCCCACGCCACGCCGGCCTTGGCCGGGCGCAATGGCGCGAGCGTGCGGAGGGTTTCGGTGAAGGCGTGCGACGGGACAACCACCAGTACCTGATCGGCATCGGCGAGCGACGCGGCCAGGTCGGTGGTGGCGCGCAGGCTGTCCGGCAACGGGATGCCGGGCAGATAGCGGGTGTTTTCGTGCTGGCGGTTGATGGCGGCCGCGACCACCGGGTCGCGACCCCACAACGTCACCTGGTGGCCATGGCGCGCCATCAGCGCGGCCAGGGCGGTACCCCACGAGCCGGCGCCCAGCACCGCGATCTTCAGCACATCGGCGGACTTCGGGTCAGACATCCGTCACCCCTGTGTGCGGCGTCGCCGCCCTGACGGGACCATGCATCGCCGGTCAGGCGTTGCCGGCCGGTTCCGAGTTGGCCAGGCTGGCTTCGCCGCCCTGTGTGCGCTGGCGCAGCGATTCGGCGTACAGCGCTTCGAAGTTGATCGGCTGCAGGAAGAACGGCGGGAAACCGCCAGCCTGCACCAGGTCGCTGACCAGCTGGCGCACGTACGGGAACAGGATGTTCGGGCACTGCGTGCCGAGCAGCACGTCCACGGCCTGCGGTTCCAGACCGATCAGGCCGAAGATGCCGGCCTGCTGCACTTCCGCCACGTACGCGGTCTTGTCGCCGGCCTTGCAGGTCAGCGTCACGCCGAGCACCACTTCGAAGGCGTTCTCGCCCAGGCGCTGCACGCGCTGGTTGAGGTTGAGCTGCAGTTCCGGCTGCACGTTCTCGGCGAACACGGCCGGCGCGCCGGGAGCCTCGAAGGAAACGTCCTTGACGTAGATCTTCTCGACAGTGAAAGCGGGGCCAGCGGCTTCGGCGGCAGGCGCAACCGCGCCGTTGGTGGTCTCGTCGGACATTTCGTTGACTCCGGAATCTGGATTGCAGCGGTGAATGGAAAGTATGTCATGGCGACACGCGGCGCCCGGTTCAAGGGCGGTTCCGCGGCCACCCGGGGCTCAGCGGCCCTTGATCAACGGCAGGTCGGCCTGCTGCCAGGCGGCGATACCGCCGTCCAGCACGTAGACCTTTTCGAAGCCGGCCTTCTTCAGGCGCTTGGCGGCGCCACCGGATGCCTGTCCGGTGCGGCAGACCAGCACGACCGGCTGGGCTTTCGCCCCGGCCAGCAGCTTGCTGTCGGGGTCGAAGTTGCTGGGCAGCACATTGCGGCTGCCGGCGATGTGGCCCTTCTCGAAATCGTTGCTTGCCGACAGGTCCACGACCAGTGCGTTCTCGCTGTTGACCAGCTGGGTCAGCTCGGCGGGGCGCAGCGTCCTGTAGCCGCGGAACAGGCGCGACAGCTCGGTGTAGACGATGGCGACCGTCAGGCCGACGAGGGCCAGCGACAGCATCTGGTTGAAGGGCGAACGGGTGGCAAAAGCCAGGATTTCTTCGAAATTCACGGGGTTGGCGATCTTCGAGCGGGCGGCGATTGTCGCACAGGACGCCATCGGGGCGCCGGAGGCTATTCCCCGTGCCAGAGGTCCGGCAGGCCCACCACCAGCCACCAGCGCTTGGCTTCAGGGTCCCAGCGCCAGCGCTCGCGGTAACGCATCGTCCGTTCCGCCATGGTGTGCTTGTTGACGACACGCAGTTCGATGGCACGCTCGATGGTGCCGTCCGGTCCGCCGCTGGTCGACAGGTCGCGGTAGCCGGAAATCTGCACCTGCTGGTAACGCTCGAACTCCAGCTCGGTCATCGGGTGCTCAGCCTTGTAGGCGGGATCGACGAACTGCCAGGCGCTCTCGAAATCGCCCCACCGGACGGCCGCCGCGTAGGCGTCCTGCAGGGGCGGCAGCTTGTTGCGCTGCAGCCGGCCCTGCGCGGATGCCGGTGCGAGCACCAGCGCCAGTACCGCCGCCAACAGCCACTTTCCGATCATATGTACGGCCACTCCCCCGATGATGTCCGCATGCTACCGCTTCGCGATGGCGACGAAGCGGCCACTCAGCGTGGTCGCCATGCCGCCTTCAGGCAGCTGCACACAGGCCTCCACCTGGATGCGCGCGCGGCCCCGCTGAACCAGCGTGTCGACGAACGTCTCCAGCGACTGGCCCTCGGCGAAGGTCGCGTCGGCGACCAGGTCGCCATACAGCGGCGCGAGATAGCGGATCTGGCTGTCGGCGACATAGACCTCGGCCTTCAGCCCGGCCAGCCGCAGCTTCAGCGTCACCAGCCCCCAGCCCGCCACGGTCATCAGCGACGTCAGGCTGCCGCCGAAAGCATTGCCCTTGTCGTTGACGTTGGCCGACAGCGGCGCGGTCAGCCGCAAGGCCTCGCCATGGAGGCCGTCGACGTTCACCCGCATCGCCGCCACCGGCGGCATGGCGAGGCAGTATTCACGCAGTTCCTGCAGGGCTTCTTCCGGACTCATCGCTCATAATCCGCGCATGGGACATCCAACGCCGCCGGCATGGTACGTCATCTCGCTGCGGCCCCAGGGCGGCCACGATGCGCTACGCCGCGCCGCGTCCCGGCACGGCGCGGGCCTGCTGGCGCTGTCGCCGTGGCGCATCCGGACCAACGACGACGGCGCCACGCGTGACGCACTGCGCGCTGCATTGGCCTGTCCGGTCGTCGTCTTCACCAGTCCGGCGGCCGTCGCTGCTGCACGGTCGCTGCAACCGCTGCAGGCGCACGCCGGACAGGCCTGGCTCGCCGTGGGCGAAGGCACGGCGAGGGCGCTGCGCCGGGCCGGCATCGGCCGCGTCGCATTCCCGACCCGCATGGACAGCGAAGGCCTGCTGGCCATGACCGAACTTGCCGCCGTGCGCGATACCGACCTCGGCTTCGTGACCGCACCCGACGGCCGCAACCTGCTGACGCCGACACTGGCGGCGCGCGGCGCGCGGCTGCACCGGGCCGAGGTCTACCATCGCGACCCCATCGCCCTGCCGGCGCGCGCGCAGGAAGCGCTGGCGCGCCTGGACGCGCCAGCCGTGCTGCTGCTCAGCAGTGGAGGCGCACTGGAAGAGGTGCTGTCGCATCTGTCGCCAGCCCTCGCCGCCCGCCTGAAGACCGCTGCGGTCGTGGCCGCCAGCGAGCGCCTGGCCGGCGCCGCGCTGCGTGCCGGATTTCCGCGCGTCGTCGTGGCCGACGGGCCGCGCCCCGCGCAGTTGATGAAGGCGGCGTGCACGGTCCGGCCCGCCGGCATCCGGTAGCATCTGCGGCATCCATCACGTTCTGCCGGTAGTCCAGGATGCTTGTGAACGACGATCCACCTTCTTCATCCCCAGCCGGCGTCAACGGACGGCTCGTCGTCGCGGCCCTGCTGGTGCTGGTCGTCGGCGTCGGCGCCTGGCGCGGCTGGGCGTGGTGGCTGGCGCGCGGCATGGAAGCGCAGATCGCGAAGACCGCAGCGGAGCAGCGCCTCGAAGCGCTGGAGTCGCGCACCGAGGCATTGCGCCGCGACCAGCGCGCGCAGGCGCAACGGTTGCTGGACGCCGCTGCCACCAACCGCGTACTGCGCGACGAAGTCCTCGGGCTGGGCCAGCGCGGTGCCCTGCTGGAAGAAAGCGTTGCCAAGCTCACCGATCCCAACCGGCATGGCGCGCAGGCACTGCGGCTGGACGAAGTGGAACTGCTGCTCTCGCAGGCGGCGCAGCGGCTGGACATCGCCCATGACCTTGGCGGCGCACGACGCGCCTATGCGCTGGCGGCTGGCGCGCTCGATGGCATCGACGACCATCGGCTGCTCAACCTGAAGCAGGCGCTGGCGCAGGAACGCACGGCACTGGACGCGCTGGGCGCGGGTGCGCAAGCGGACACGCTCGCGCACCTGGATGCCGTGGCGGTGGCGCTGGCCGGGCTGCCGGTCGGCGCCGCCGCAGACGTACCCGCGGCCTCGCGCCCGGCCTGGCAACGCTGGTTGGCGCCGTTCGTCGATATCCGCCCGACACGCGACACCACCCTGGTGGCGCCCACCGAACGCGCTGCCGCCAATGCCGCGCTGCAGGTGGAAATCAGCCTGGCGCGTGCCGCCGTCGAGCGCGACGACGATGCCGCCTACCGCGCGGCGCTCGCGCGCGTGGACGCATGGCTGCCGCAATTGTGGCCGGACTCATCCCAACGACGGCAGGTTCACGCGCAGTTGCGCACATTGCAGGCGACGCCCGCACCCGCGCGGCCGACCGAACTGGGCAGCACGCTGCAACAGCTGCGCGTGTTGCGCAACGCCGGCGTGCGGCTGGCGCCGATCACGCCCGAGGTGACCCCATGAAGCCGTTCCGCACCGTGGTGATGCTGCTGTTGCTGGTCCTGGCCGGCGTGCTGGCGGCGCAATGGATGGCGGGCACCGACCGCGACCTGGGCGAGGTCTTCGTCCGCTTCGCCGGTTACGACCTGCACACCAACGTGCCGCGCGCGCTGCTCGCGCTGGCGCTGGCCGCTGCGCTGGCCTGGCTCGCATGGCAACTGGTCACGCTGCCGTTCCGTACCTGGGGACGCCATCGCCGCAAGCAGGCGCGGGCGCGCCTCATCGACGGCCTGGAGGCCCTGCATGGCGGCCACTGGCAGAAGGCCGAGAAACTGCTGGAGCGCGCGGCGGACGACGACGAGGTCGGCGCCATCGCGCGCGTCGCGGCGGTGCGCGCGGCCCTGTCGCGTGGCGACGTCGCCGCCGTGCAACGGCATCTGGCCGCACTGCGCGAACGCTCCGCTTCCGCCCATGCCGTGGCGTCGGCGCAGATAGCACTCGATGAGGCGCGTCCGCTCGATGCCCTCGCGGCGCTCGATGCCGCCGACGTGCAGCCGCTGCCGCCTCGCGGCCTGGAGCTGCGCGCGCAGGCGCTGGCAGCCACGCATCGCGCCGGCGAAGCCTATGGCCTGCTCGGTGCGCTGAAGCAGCAGCAGGCATTGGCGCCGACCACGTTCGATACGCTGGAAACCCGCCTGGCGTCGCAATCGCTGCGCGAAGCCCACGACCCCAACATCCTGGCCGAACGCTGGGAAGCGCTCACCAAACCACTGCGCCACCAGCCGGCGGTGGTCGCTGCCTACGCGGAACGCGCGGCTGCGCTGCGCTGGGAAGACGCCGCGACACGCAGCATCGAGCAGGCGCTGGAATCGCACTGGAACGAGGACCTTGCGTCACTGTACGGTCGCCTCCCCGTCGGCAAACTCGACTCGCGTCGCGCCAGCGCGCAGCACTGGCTGCAGGCGCGGCCCGCCAGCCCCGGCCTGCTGGTGACGCTGGGCCGGCTCGCGCGCCTGCAGGGGCAATGGGCGCAGGCGCAGGAATTCCTGCACCGCGCGCTCGCGCAGGGCGCAGGTGCCGAAGCGTGGGAAGAACTGGGCCTCGGTTTCAGCGAGGCCGGCGATGCCGGCACGGCGCAGCAGTGTTATGCCAATGCCTTGAAGGCATCGCGCGGCGAAGCCTCCGTCCGCCTGCCAGTGCGCGACATGCGCCAGGAAATCCACGACGCGGCCGTCGTGGAGGAGCGCGACGAACACGGGCTGCCGCGGCTCAGGGGCTGAGCAGTCGCGCCGTCTTCAGCCTGCCGCCGGCTTCCTGCGCCAGCGGCGCCATGCGAGCACGCCAGCCAGCGCGACCAGCCACAGCGGCCACACCGCAGCCAGCACCACCAGGATATCCAGGCCACCGCGCCACCCGACCGCGAGCGATTCACCCAGCCGGCTGAAGAAGCCGGGGCCGTTGTCGCGCAATACCGCCTCCACGTCGACACGCTCGCTGCTGCGTATCCGGGCGTCCTGGCCCAGCGACAGCGTGATGGTGCTGAACGCCACGCGATCCTCGAACTCCTTCTGCGCGATCAACGCCTCGTCGCGACTGGTGCGAGCTTCGCCACGCGCCTGGATCGCATCGGCCTTGTCGCCGAGCTTGCCACCCGCCTGCACGGCCGCGCCGAGTTCCTGCTGCGCATCCTGCGCACGCTGACGCGCAAGCTGCTGGCGCAACAGATCGAACTGCGCATCGCGCGCGTTGAAGGTCCGCCTGTCCAGAAATTCCATCTGCGACGCGATGGCGCGCAGGAACACCTGCGTGCGCTCACTGGAGACGCGCACGGTCAACGTGCCCTGCAGGCGATACTCGGACAACTCCAGCCGCTTGCCATGGCCGATCGGCCGGCTCTGCACGCGCTGGACCTGCGCCTGGATGTCGTTGTCGACGACGAAGCCGCCCTGTTTCGCGACTTCGTCCTCGATGGCCAGCGCCGTTCGGTACACATCCTTGACCTGGAACTCCGCCATCGCGGTGCGGATGAAGCGGCGCTGCGGATCGGTCTGCACCAGGGCATCGGATGCGAGGTGCGAAGCCGCAACGCCGGGTTCCTGCAGCGCGGGCACTTCGAGATCCTGCGGAGCCGCCGCTGCGGCGAAGCCGTCCGGGGCCGCTTCGCTCGCTACCGCCGCATCCGCACTGGCCTCGGCAGGCGCCCTCTCGTGCTTGCTGCACGACATGGCCAGGACGGACACGATCAACATGGGGACAACGCGATACATCCTTGGCGTGCGCATGCAAGCTCCAAGCAGGGTGGTGGCCGACAGGCCGGTCAGACGTCCAACGCCCGGCGCCATCCACCGGGGTTGGCGGACATCATTCCATGCCCGGACACCCGCGTGGCGAGCGGCCGCACGTGTGACAATCCGGCGGCCTGTCATGCGGTGACGTCCGATGAACCGACTTCTGCGCGTCTCGTTGCTTCTGGTCGCGCTGGTGGCCACGGCCACCCAGGCCAAGACACCGGTCGCCAGGGGAACCGGGGGGGCCGCCGCCACGATCAGCGAGCAGGCCACGCAGTCCGCGATGACGATCCTGGACCAGGGCGGGAATGCCGTAGATGCTGCGGTGGCGGCGGCAGCCACGCTCGGCGTGACCGATCCCTTCAGCTGCGGCATCGGCGGCGGCGGCTTCATGGTCGTGTACCTGGCGAAGGAACAGCGCGTGATCACGATCGATCATCGCGAAACGGCGCCCGCCACCACCACGCCGACGCTCTTCATCGAAGACGGCAAGGAAATGGATTTCGACACCGTCGTCGCCAGCGGCCTGTCCGTCGGCGTGCCCGGCACCGTGCGCGGCTGGGACGAGGCACTGCGGCGTTACGGCACGATGTCGTTCGCGCAGGTGCTCGCGCCGGCGATCTCGGTCGCCGACGAAGGCTTCACCGTCGATGCCAATTTCTCGCACCTGGTGGAACAGAACGAGCGCAAGTTCAATCGCTTCCCGGCGACGGCAGCGCTGTACCTGCGGAACCGCAAGGCGATCCCGCCCGGCACCCCGTTGCGCAATCCCGATCTCGCGCGCACCTACCGGCTGCTGGCGAGCGGCGGGGTCGCTGCGTTCTACGACGGGCCATTGGCGCGCGCCATCGTCGACACGGTCAATCGGCCACCGACCACCGCCGGCATCTCCGTGCGCGGCGGTCGCATGTCGCTGGCGGACCTGGCCAACTACGAAGCACGCCTGCGCCTGCCGGTGCATTCCACCTACCGCGGTTACGACCTCTACGGCATGCCGTTGCCGAGCAGCGGCGGCATCACCGTGTTCGAAGCCCTGAACATTCTCGAAGGCTACGACCTGGCGTCGATGCCGCGCACGCAGGTCGAGCACGTGTACCTGGAGGCGAGCCGGCTCGCGTTCGCCGACCGCGATGCGTACCTGAGCGATCCCGAGTTCGTCGATGCACCGGTGGCGGGGCTGCTGAGCAAGGACTACGCGGCACAACGCCGTTCCCTTATCGACGCGGTGCGCGCCGCATCGGGTCCTGTCGCGGCGGGCGACCCCTATCCGTTCCAGCAGGATCCCAGCTTTCCGCTGAGGCCTGCGTCAGGCGCACTGCAACCGGAAAGCACGCACACCACCCACCTCACCGTTTCCGACAAGGACGGCAACGTCGTCGCCTACACCTTCACCATCGAGGACTGGGGCGGCAGCGGCATGGTCGTGCCGGGCTACGGCTTCCTGCTCAACAACGAACTGACCGATTTCGATTTCACTCCACCACATCCGAACATTCCGGAAGCCGGCAAGCGCCCGCGCAGCAGCATGACGCCGACGATCGCGCTGAAGGACGGCAGGCCCGCGTTCTCGCTCGGCAGTCCGGGCGGGTCCACCATCATCACGACGGTGTTGCAGACCATCGTCAACCACATCGACCTGGGCATGCCGATGGACCAGGCCATCGATGCGCCGCGGCTGTCGCAGCGCAACGGCGCGATCACGGACATCGAGCCGGGTTATTCCGACAGCACGGATGCGAAAGCGCTGGTTGCGCGCGGACAGCGCTGGTCGGCGCGCGCGGAAGAAATCGGCGCGGCTAACGCACTGGTGTTCAACGCCGATGGCACGGTGACCGCAGTGAGCGAGGGCCACCGGCATGGCGTGGGGAGTGCGCAGGTGCAGGACCAACGAGAGCGTTGACTAGGAGATCATCTCCAAGAAAACGACCAGTAACACGCTAAGGCGTTGGCCGCGCGAACGCTCAACTCCGGGAACCTGGCACGCAGTCTTTCCTGGTAGCGCGCTTGCTCGGCAGCAAGATCGTTGCTTGCCCTCCCAGCTGGAGGATGACCTGGTGTAGACAGGTACTTTGCGATAGTCGCTGCCAGCGCTTCTCCGCGAGGGCCGTAGGTTGCAATCAGACGTGTCTCGCCAGAGCCGATGGGATCGTATCCACCGCTCGGCCCGGCTCCCAGGTACGTGCAAATGACGTCGTTGGGATCGGCTTCCATTGCTGCCTAACGCTCGATGATCGCCACCACGCCCATGCCACCGGCGGTGCAGATGGAGACCAGCGCGCGGCCGCCGCCGCGCTGCTTCAGTTCCTTCGCCACGGTGGCGACGATGCGCGCACCGGTCGCGGCGAACGGATGGCCGGTCGCCAGCGAGGAGCCATTCGGATTCATCTTCGCCGGATCGATCCTGCCAAGCGGCGCGTCCAGGCCCAGGCGGTTGCGGCAGTAGTCTTCGCTTTCCCATGCGCGCAGCGTGCACAGCACCTGTGCGGCGAAGGCTTCGTGGATCTCGTAGATGTCGAAGTCCTGCAGCGTCAGCCCGTGGCGCTTGAGCATCTCGGGCACGGCCACCGTCGGCGCCATCAGCAGGCCTTCGCCGTGGACGAAGTCGACGGCAGAGACCTGCGCGTCCTTCATGTAGGCGAGCGGCTCATGGCCGTGCGCCTTCGCCCACTCGTCGCTGGCGAGCAGTACCGCGGCGGCACCGTCGGTCAACGGGGTGGAATTGGCCGCGGTCAGCGTGCCGCGGCCGGAGGTTTTGTCGAACGCCGGCTTCAGCGTGGCCAGCTTCTCCAGCGAGGTGTCCGGACGCAGGATGTTGTCGCGCTCAAGCCCGCGGAACGGGGCGATCAGGTCTTCGAAGAAGCCGCGCTCGTAGGCGGCGGCCAGCTTCTTGTGCGAGGCCACGGCCAGCTGGTCCTGCGAATCGCGCGAGATGTTCCACTCCTTCGCCATGTCCTCGCAGTGCTCGCCCATGCTCTTGCCGGTGCGCGGCTCGGCCACGCCGGGGAACTCGGGTTTCAGCTCGCCGAACCTGAAGCCGCTGACCAGCGCCTTCAGCTTGTCCTGCGTGGTCTTGGCACGGTTGGCGGCCAGCAGGCGCGCGCGCAGCTTCTTGCCGTAGACGATCGGCACTTCGGAGGTGGTGTCCGAACCGCCGCCGATGCCGGACTCGATCTGGCCCAGCGCGATCTTGTTGCCGATATGGATGATGGTGTCGAGGCTGGTCCCGCAGGCGCGCTGCAGGGTGATGCCCGGCGTCAGCGGCGACAGGCCGGACGACAGCGCGGCTTCGCGGCCCAGGTTCCAATCCGACGAATGCTTGATCACCGCGCCCATCGCCACTTCGCCCAGCTGCTGGCCGTGCAGCCCGAAGCGCTCGACCAGCGCGCCCAGCGTGCGCACCGACATGCCCAGGTTCCCCACATCCGCGTAGGCCGTGTTCTGGCGACAGAACGGAATACGGACGCCGCCGAGGATGGCGACGGGGCGGGGAGCGGGCATGGAGACCTCGGTGCGGATGGCGATGATGGGGTGGGTGAAGATGCGCCTGCGTACGGCAGGCATAATGGGGGAGTGTAATGCGCCCCTCCATCGCCTCCAACCGCTGACATGACTCGATCCCCAACCGGCCCCGTCGTCATGGGCGTGATCGCCCTCGAACTGGCGGCAGGGCATGCGCCACAGCGCGCGGCCCTGTCCGCTGCCGAGGCCAGCGGGCTGGCGGAAAAGCTGGGGCGCGACCTCGCGGTGCATGCACCGCAGGTCCGCGACCTGGATCTCGTCCTCGCCGCGGCGCATTTCGATCCCGCCGAAGCGCTCCGGCCAGGCTGGTCGCTGCACCAGCGCCTGCGCGAGCTGCACCAGCGTGCGCCGGGACGCGGTGAAGGCGCGCGGCTGATCGCGTTCGGCACCGACGAGAACGGCGATGTTCCGTTGCCGCTGCAGGCCGAAGAAGGTTTGCGGGGCGGCCTGCTGCGCGTGGTGCCCTTCCTGCTGACCGGCGATGGCCCGACGGTCGACGCGGTCGGCGAACGGCTGGAAACCGTCCTGCTCGAAACCGGCATGGCCCAGGCCGATACCGCGCTGCTCGCGCAGACCGCATTCGGCGCGCAGATCGAGCATGCGCGCTACATGACGCTGCACGACCTGGCGGCGATGACGGCGATGCAGTACGAGCACGGCGGCCTGGGCGCGCTGTGGCCGGTGATCGAGACCGCGCTGATGGCGCCGGCCGAGGAACAATGGCTGGATGCGCCGCCGGAACCGCTGCTGCGCTACTCGGGCGGCGAAGTGCACATCGCACTGTTCGAACCGGCCGCCTGGCGTGTGCGCTACGCCCCGCAGGATGCCACCGACGAGCAGCTGGAACGCGCCTACCAGCATTTCCAGGCGCGCCAGCAGCAGATCGCCGCGGTGCTGGAAGCGCATGGCATCCCGGTGACGTTCGCGCATTGCCCGGGCAAGACCGACGCGCGGGAAACCCTGCAGTCGTAGCGTGCGCCGCGCGCACGACCACGGGAACCACACATCGTGCGGTCGTGCGCATAGCGCACGCTACGTAGATGATGCCGGCCACGCGGACCGGCGCGTTGCCGTCGGACTCGGCGCGCACCATCGGCACGCTGTAAGCGCACGACATTCCCGGCAAGACCGATTAAAGGGAAGCCCTGCGGTCGTAGCGTGCGCCGCGCGCACGACCACGGGAACTACACATCGTGCGGTCGTGCGCATGGCGCACGCTACGTATCGGTGGTGTTACTGGGTGACCTTGATGATGCCGCACGCCACGCGTGCACCGGCGTTGCCGGCGGGCTGGCTGGCGTAGTCGTCCGGTGCGGCGTGCACGATCAGGGCGCGGCCGGCCACGTCGTTGATCGCGCCGCCGCCCAGGGTGACGCCCTCGATATGCGCATCGACCTTCGCCACGCCCTCGGCGTTGGCGGTCAGGTTGTTCATGTCGCCGGCGTGGTGCGCGCCACTGCCGGTCTTGCCGTGCGCGGCGTTGAATGGATTGAAGTGCGGGCCGGCGCTGCTCGCGTCTGCGGCGCTGCAATCGCCCTTCTCGTGGATGTGGAACGCGTGCGTGCCGCTGGCCGGCAGGCCGCCGACTTCACCGGTCAGGTGCAGGCCCTTGCCCATCGGCGTCAGGGTCACGCTGCCGCTGACCCGACTGCCGGAGGCCGAGGCCAGCACGGCGACCGCCTGCTTCGCGGTGCTGGTGGTGGGAACGGCGGTCGTCGCCGAGGACGGCGGCGAGGACGGAGACGGCGTGGTGCCGCAGGCGGCGAGCGCGAGGGCGGAGGCGGTGGCCAGCAAAGTGATGCGCATGGGGAGCTCCGGGTGCAGGGTGTGGCCCGCTACCGTAACGGCCGATACCTTCATGTTCAATGAAAGCGATGGCGTCCGCTCATCCGCGCTTGCGCCCCGGTCCCAGCTTGCGGGTCACCGTGTTGCGTCCCACGCCGAGCTTCGCGGCGGCTTCGGCGCGGCGTCCATGCGTCAGTTCCAGTGCCACCTCGAGCAGCGTGCGGTCGAGCCGCTCGCGCGCTTCGGCATGCAGCGATTCCGCACCCTCCAGCAGGCGGCGGCGCGCCCACTCGCCGAGCGCGTGGTCCCATTCGCCGCGGCCGCCGGCGATCGGCGCATGCGACAGCGCGCCCTGCAGGTCGGTGGTGTTGATGACGTCGGCCGGCGCCAACGCGGCCAGGCGCCAGCAGACGTTTTCCAGCTCACGTACGTTGCCGGGCCAGTCGTGGGCCTGCAGCAGGTCCAGCGCCGGATTGCTGAAACGCTTGGGCGCGATGTCCAGCTTGCGCGTGGCCATGGCGAGGAAGTTCTCGGCCAGCTGCGGCACGTCCGCGCGTCGCTCGCGCAGCGGCGGCAACTGCAGCCGGACCACATTGAGGCGATGCAGCAGGTCGGCGCGGAAACGGCCTTCGCCCACCAGCCCGTCGAGGTCCTGGTGGGTGGCGGCGATCACGCGCACGTCCACGCGGATCAGTTCGCGGCCGCCGACGCGGAAGAACTCGCCTTCGGCCAGCACGCGCAGCAAACGCGTCTGCAACGGCAACGGCATGTCGCCGATCTCGTCGAGGAACAGCGTGCCGCCATCGGCCTGTTCGAAGCGGCCGATGTGGCGCTTCTGCGCGCCAGTGAACGCGCCGGCTTCGTGGCCGAACAATTCGCTTTCCAGCAGCTCCGACGGAATCGCGGCGGTGTTCAGCGCGACAAAGGGTTTGCGCGCGCGCGGCGATTCGTGGTGCAGCGCATGCGCGACCAGTTCCTTGCCGGTGCCGGTTTCGCCGGTGATCAGCACCGACAGCGGCGCCTGCGCCAGGCGGCCGATGGCGCGGAACAGCGCACGCATCGCCGGCGTATCGCCGATCAGTTGCGGCGTGGGCGCCGCGTCGCTCTCCTGCACGGCATCCGCCGCCTCTTCCGCATCCGGCAGCGTGCGCGCAGCCAGCGCCACCGCGTCATCGAGATCGAACGGCTTGGACAGGAATTCGTGTGCTCCGCCGCGGAAGGCACCGGCAGTGCTGGCGACGTCGGTGTAGGCCGACATCACGATGACCGGCAGCTGCGGATGCGTGGCCTTCAGCTTGTCGAGCAGCACCAGGCCGTCATCGCCCGGCATGCGCACGTCGGTGAACAGGAGGTCGGGCGCACCGCGCGCACCGAGGGCGCTCAGCGCGGCGGCGGCGCTGTCGAAGCCGTCCACCGCATAGCCGGCATCGCGCAATGCGGTGGCCAGTACGAAGCGGACCGAGCGGTCGTCATCGACCACCCAGATGCGGCGCGCGTCGGCGCCAGGGGCGGCGGCCAGGCGATCAATGGACATGACGTTCCTCGTCGGTGTCGTGCGGCGACTGCGGCAGCAGCAGGGTGAAGACCGTGTGGCCGGGGCGCGAGCGGTAGGTCAGCGACCCCCGGTGTTCGCGCGCCACCTGTTGCGACAACGCCAGGCCCAGGCCGCTGCCTTCGGCGCGGCCGCTGACCAGCGGCAGGAACAGGTGCTCGGCGAGTGCTTCGGGCACGCCGCGGCCGTCGTCGACGATCTCCACCCGCAGCGCCATCGCGTGCAGGTGGTCGTGGATGCGCGACCCGTGTTCGACCCGGGTGCGCAGGATGATGTTGGCCGCACCCGCCTGCAGGGCGTTGCGGACCAGGTTCCAGACCGCCTGGGTCAGGCGGTCGGCGTCGCCGGACAGTTCCGGCAGGCTGGGGTCGTAGTCGCGCTGCAGGCGCACCGACCAGCCGCCTTCGTTCTCGGCCAGGCGCAGCACGCGTTCCAGCACGGTGTGGATGTTCAACGGCGCATGCGGGCGCTGCGGCGACGGCGACAGCAATTGTTCCAGCAGCGTGTTGAGGCGGTTGATCTCGGATTCGATCAGTTCGATCAGCTCGCGCTCATCGTCGTTGTCGCTGCGGTGGGCCGCCCGGCGTGCCAGCAATTGCGCGGCACCCTTCAGGCCCGCCAGCGGATTGCGCAGCTCGTGCGCCAGCCCCTTCAGCGCGGCACTCAGCGCGTTCGGCAGCACCTGGGTGGGGTCGAGCGCGGGGAATTCGTCGACCGGGTGCGCTTCCAGCAGCCAGCCACCGCCGTCCAGCCGCGACAGCCAGCCTTCGGCGAAGCAGGGCGACTCGCCCGGCATGCCCAGTGCCAGCCGGTGCAGGCGCAGGACGTCGCGGTCGGTGTTGTCCAGGAAGCGCGCCATGGCGTCGCCTTCGATCTCCAGGGCCGCCAGCGGTTGCCCGATCAGGCGGCGGGTACTGACGCCCAGCCAGCGGGCGAAGGCGGGATTGACGCCGCGGACCAGGCCACTGGCATCCGCCCAGGCCACCGGCGTGCTCAGCGCGTCGGTGGTGGGTTCGAAACGCATCAGGGACGGGACCGGGGACGACATTGCACCAGTTTAGTGCAAAGCCATCCCCGGCATGCCATCAGGCCTCGTAGGCCGATTCGCCGTGCGAGGCGATGTCCAAGCCCTCGCGCTCGGCGTCTTCGGCCACGCGCAGGCCGAACACCAGCTTGGCCACGAGGAAGGCGATCACCGACACCACGCCGATCCAGACGATGGTCAGGCCCACGCCCAGCGCCTGGGTCGCGACCTGCGACGCCATGTCGAAGTCCTCGCCACCCTGGCCGCCCAGCGACGGCGCATAGAACACGCCGGTCAGGAGGGCGCCGACGATGCCGCCGACCGCATGCACGCCAAACACGTCGGCGGTGTCGTCGACCTTCAGCAGGCGCTTCAGGCCGGTGACGCCCCACACGCAGACCACGCCGGCGATGAAGCCGATGGCCACGGCGCCGAACGGACCCACCAGGCCGGCAGCCGGGGTGATGCCGACCAAGCCGGCCACCGCACCCGAGGCCACGCCCAGCGCGGACGACTTGCCCTTGAAGATCTTCTCGGTCAGCGCCCAGGCAAGCACGGCCGCCGCCGTGGCGACCAGCGTGTTGATGAAGGCCAGCGCGGCGCCCGCGTTGGCTTCCAGGTTGGAGCCGGCGTTGAAGCCGAACCAGCCCACCCACAGCAGCGAGGCACCGACGTAGGTCAGCGTCACGTTGTGCGGCTTCAGCGCCGTCTGGCCATAGCCCAGGCGCTTGCCGACGAAGTACGCGCCGACCAGGCCGGCCACGCCCGCGTTGATGTGCACCACGGTGCCACCGGCGAAATCCAGCGCGCCCTTCTCGAACAGGAAGCCGCCGCCGGCCCAGACGATGTGCGCGATCGGCAGGTAGCCGAAGGTGAACCACAGCACCGAGAACAGGATGACCGCCGCGAACTTGATGCGTTCGGCGAACGCGCCGACGATCAGCGCGCCGGTGATGCCGGCGAACGTCGACTGGAACGCGATGAACACGTACTCCGGCAGGCTGACGCCGTCGGTGAAGGTGGCCGCCAGCGTGTCGACGGAGACGCCCTTCAGGAACAGCTTGTCCAGGTTGCCGATCCACGGCCCCGCACCGGAGAACGCCAGGCTGTAGCCGTAGACGATCCACAGCACCACCAGCAGCGAGAACACGGTGATGACCTGCACCAGCACGGACAGCACGTTCTTCGAACGCACCATGCCGCCGTAGAACAGCGCCAGGCCCGGCACCACCATCAGCAGCACCAGCAGCGTGGAGGTCAGCATCCACGCCACGTCGCCCTTCTCCACCACGGGTTCGGCGGCGGCCGCTTCGGCCGGTGCGGCCTCGGGCGCGGGCGCTTCGGCCACCGTCTCGGTGACGGTTTCGACAACCGCCTCCGCCGCAGGTGCGGCCGGGTCCTGGGCAGCGAAGGCGTTCGCCGCCACGCCGGTCATCATCACGCCGCACAACGCGGCCAGGCAAAGTACGTGCGCACGGGTCTTCCACCCGGACAACAGTCGAGTCTTCATGTGTGGGGGCTCCGAGTGTTAGAGCGCGTCCGCGCCGACTTCGCCGGTGCGGATGCGGATGACCTGGTCGATGGTGGTGACGAAGATCTTGCCGTCGCCGATCTTGCCGGTGCCGGCGGCCTGCTGGATGGCCTCGATGACGGCGTCCAGTCGCTCGTCGGTCACGACGGTCTCGATCTTGATCTTGGGCAGGAAATCGACGACGTACTCGGCGCCGCGGTACAGCTCGGTGTGGCCCTTCTGCCGGCCGAAGCCTTTCACTTCGGTCACGGTGATGCCGGACACGCCCGCTTGCGACAAGGACTCTCGGACCTCGTCGAGCTTGAACGGCCGGATGATGGCGGTGATCAGTTTCATGCGCATACCCCGATGGTGGATGGAACCGGCCGACCGGAGCCGGCCGGCGGTTTCAGGTCACCGGTGCGCGCAACCCCCTGGCCGCGTGCACGTGATCGGTGCGGAGCGATGCATGACCCGCCGCCGTGCCCGCCGCGATGACCTGCGGCTGGAACGGATGACGTGGGAGGGAGTAGCGGTTCATGCACCTCTCCTGTGGTTCCCCTGGTACAGCGTTGGTGCGATCTCCGAGAATCGAAGACGGGTGGTGCCCCGGTTCCCCAACCGGTCGAAGGCATCGCGAGGCGATGTCCTCGATAAGGTGCGGCGATGGCGACGGGTGGGAGGGGAGATCCGTCGCCATCGCCGCGATAACTCAGTGCGCGACCGCTGCGGTGCGGAGGACCTCGGGAAGGCCCTCCGCGTGCGTGGCGATGTGCGCGTACGCCGGCATCAGCTGGCGTAATACAGCTGGTATTCCAGCGGGTGCGTGGCCGCGCGGAACTTGGTCACTTCCTGCATCTTCAGCGCGATGTACGCATCGATGAAGTCGTCCGACATCACGCCGCCGGCCTTGAGGAAGTCGCGGTCCTTGTCCAGCGCGTCCAGCGCCTGGTCGAGGCTGGAGCAGACCTGCGGGATGTTCTTCTCTTCTTCCGGCGGCAGGTCGTACAGGTCCTTGTCGGAAGGAGCACCGGGGTCGATCTGGTTCTTGATGCCGTCCAGGCCGGCCATCATCAGCGCGGTGAAGGTCAGGTAGCCGGACTGCAGCGGATCGGGGAAGCGGATCTCGATGCGGCGCGCCTTCGGATTGGCCACCCACGGAATGCGGCACGAGGCGGAACGGTTGCGCGCCGAGTAGGCCAGCATCACCGGCGCTTCAAAACCAGGCACCAGGCGCTTGTAGCTGTTGGTGCCCGAGTTGGCGAACGCGTTGATCGCCTTGGCATGCTTGAAGATGCCGCCGATGTACCACAGCGCCAGCTGCGACAGGCCACCGTAGCCGTCGCCGGAGAACAGGTTCTGGCCGCCCTTGGCCAGCGACTGGTGCACGTGCATGCCGCTGCCGTTGTCGCCGACGATCGGCTT